>NZ_CP182487.1:3282500-5134277 GCF_048282555.1 Flavobacterium adiutor | reverse complement strand
AATTGCAATGACTGTTAATAAACACCCGAAAGTAAGAGCCGGTTTATGCTGGACAAAAGAAATTGCAGTTTTGGTACGCTTACATAATGATGCTAACATTATCAGTATTCCGGCACGCTTTACTTCAATTGAACAAGCGGTTGAAATGGTTGAAACTTTTCTGAATACTGAATTTGAAGGAGGAAGACACCAAAACAGAGTTAATAAGATTGCTTGTTCTTAAAAACCTCCAAAATTGGGTGCTGCGCACCTTATAAAATGGTAAACCGAGTCGATTAAAAATCTGCTCGGTTTTTTTTATAATAAATTTAATTTCAATTTATTATACATTTTCAATACAACCTTAATTTCATCAAGTTATCTGGATAAAAAAGGTATCGAAGCAACATTGTTATCATAAACAACTATAAGGACAGCGATTACTAGCTGGATAAATACGATAGCTGAAAATTTTAGGATAAAAAATGGTTTACTCGTTTTGTGTCTGAACCATAACATAGCAACCAGCAAACCGACGGAACCTCCAAAAAGAGCCATTGAAAAAAGTGTGTTTTCTGGAGTTCTGCGTTTATTTTTGGTAGCTGAGTATTTGTCATACCCCGCTATGATAAGGGTAGCAAAATTTATAATTAAAAAATACAGTAATAAAAATTTCATTTTGCCAAAATTAAAAACAAAGATATTATTTTAGCTGATCGAAAAAATCAAAAAAGTATTAACAAAATATCTCCCGAACACGATTATTAGTTTAGATATTCTAATAAGAAGCGATAATATTATAAAAGTAAAAATGTTTTTATTTTTTACCCCAAATCAAATTCAATGAAAAAATATATTGTACTGTTTTTATTTTATTTTCAATTGCACTCACAGGAAAAATCAAAAATAGTTTACAGCAGTGAAACTGTTGTAATAAATTCTGGAAAGTCCCTCGAAATTGAAACTTTTGTAAATGAAAGCAGAGCAATTTCAAAAAGTAAAAATACTCATGAATATGCTATTAGAATTCCTTTTGACAGTTTTAGTGAAATTTCAAATATAAAGGGATCCACTTATATTACAAAAACCAATAAAAGAACGGATTTAAGTTCTTATTCTATTGCTACAATCGATGCCGAAAATGAAAACATTTACAAGAGTGACCATAAATATAAATATTTTGTGATGCCTAAGGTGGAAGACGATTCCCGAATTGAATTCTCTTATAAAACAAAGCTCAAACAACCTCGTTTTTTATCAAGTTTTCGATTTCAAAATCCTTTAAAAACTGAAACTGCAAAACTTCAGATTCGATGCCATTCTTCTATTGAAATTGGCTATAAACTCTTTGGAAAATATCAGGATAAAATAACTTTTAGTAAAACTAAGGAAGGAAATTTTGATATTTATACCTGGGAGGGCAATGATATTCCTGAATTTGAAGGAGAAGCAGATATGCCAGGTTTCTTGTATTTTATGCCACACATTATTTTTTATATCAAAAGTTATGAAACAGATGGCAAAAAAGAAACGTTATTAGGAACGCCGGAAAAATTATATCAATGGTATTATTCCATCACAAAAGATATCAATAAAACGGATCAGACGGCTTTGAAGTACAAAACTCTGGAGTTGATAAAAGATAAAAAAACTGATTTTGAAAAAGCAAAAGCTATTTATCAATGGGTACAGCAAAATGTGCATTATGTTGCATTTGAGGACGGAATGGGAGGTTTTATTCCCAGAGAGGCATCAGATGTTTTTCAAAAATTATATGGGGATTGTAAGGATATGGCAAATCTTTTAAATGAAATGTTCAGATATGCTCAATTGAATTCTAATTTAACCTGGATTGGAACACGCCAGAAGCCATATACGTATGAGGATGTTCCCACACCGCAGGTAGACAATCATATGATTACCAATGTAGTTATAGACGGTAAAAGTTATTTTATGGATGCTACTGATAAATTTTGTCCGTTTTTGTTTCCTTCCGCTTTTATTCAGGGAAAGGAGGCTCTCATAGGAAAATCAGAAAATGAATTTAAAATAGAAAAGGTTACAGAAGTTGCATCCAACAGTAACAAAACCACAATTCAAATGAAATTGAATCTGGAAAATTATAACATTGTGGGAGACGCAAGTGCAACTGTATCAGGTTTTAAAAAGAGTTATTTATTGAATCATCTTTCTGTTTATAGTCAAAAAGAAAATGAAATATGGAAAGATATCATCACTTCAAATAATCAGAAGATACTTTTGGATATTCAGGAATTACAAAAAAATGATTATCAGGAATTGCCTTCAAAAGCAAATTTTAAATTAAAATTAGAAAATGGTATCAAAGATGTCAACGGCAAATTATTATTAAAACCGCTATTGCTTTTTCCTTTAAAAGAAAGCCTGATTGATGTAGAAAAAAGAAAACTTTCTATAGAAAATGATTTTGCTTATGTTTATGAAATCCAGTATGAGTATCAGTTACCATTGGATTATAAAGTAGAATTTATGCCTGAAAATGCAAAAACTGAAAACGATTTGGGAAGCTTTGATATTGAATACAAAGTTCTCAAAAACACCATTAAAGTGTCTCAAAAGATAGAATCCAAAAAATTACTACTGGATAACAAAGATTTTATCCTTTGGAATTCTTTTATAAAAACATTAAATAAACAATACAATCAATCCATAATTCTTTCAAAATAATGAAAAAAATAGCTCTAATTTTGATCTTGTTATTCTTCTTTCAAAGTTATGCTCAGGAAATAAAAAGTTATAGCTGGGATGAAAAACCAAGCTTTAATGAAATTCCGGCTGAATATAAAGACCAGCCAGCAGTAGTTTTGTTTGACAAACGCTGGATACATACAAGAGTTGGAGCTTATGCTTATGCAACTTTTGGAATGAATCACTTTGCTATTAAAATTAATAAAGCCGAGGAAATAAACAATTACAATAAGATTAAAGCCCAAGACAACGGATATATTCGTAATGTTCGAGATTTTCATGCCCGTATCATAAAACCTAGCGGAGAAATAAAAATAATACCTCAGGATAAAATTATTGAAACAGAGATAGACAAAGTAAAATCAATTGTTTTTGAAGGTGTAGAAGCAGGCGATATTTTGGAATATTATTTTATTATAAAAGAAAATCCATCTGCTTATGGGGTTGAAATTTTCCAGAAAGATATTCCGGTTTTGCTCGCAGAATTTATACACACTCAGGAAGGTGTAAAATTTGAGATTTTTGCTTCGTCAGAGTTTAAAGAAAGTGAGGTAAACAACAGATCAACATCAACAGCTATTAATATTCCTGCCTATAAAGAAGAATCGAATGCACAAAACTTAAAGAATTTAGTGAAGTTAATTTACATGGTTTCAACTCCAGGAATGGACATTTATAATTGGAATTATTTTTTACCAAAATATCTTGCTAAACCGTCTTTTCAATATTTTAAGAAAGCCCAGGCCAGAGAATTTATTGAAAAATTAAATATTGGTAGTGAATCAACCGAAGAAAAATTAATTAAAATTGATGAATACATAAAAACGAATTTTGATTTTATAAGTAGAGGAGAAACAGCTCAAAAAATCACGAATTTAAATAACGGCAAGCAAAAATTAACAGCAAGTGATATTTTTGACTTATATGGATTTACGCTCAAAGAATTAAAAATTCCCTACAAAGTGGTCGTTGGAATGTCGCGTTTTGATGGAGAGGTTCACACCGAAAAATTTGTTGTACCGCTATCTCATGAATTCATGTATTACATTCCTGAAACTAAAAAATTTCTATCTCCTTATGAGAAATATTTGTGCTACGGTTATCCGGCTTACGAACTTCAGGGTTCAGTAGGCAGAACATATTATCCTGCACTTAAAGAAAATTATCAATTAATTTTTCCAATTGCTCCTGCTGAATTTACTGTGAACGAATCACAAAGTACTGTCTCATTTTCAGAAGACCTGACAACGGCAACTATAGAAAAAACATTTTCTTATACTGGGTATGATGGACAGTTAAATAGAAATTGGGTGAAATACATCAAAGAAAATGAAGACGAAAAAAAAGTAGAGGAATTTATCCGGAAAAGAATATTTGGCGAGGATTTCGATATAAAAATAAAAAATTATAGTTTTGAAAACCAAGAGTTCAAATACAATTATACCAATACTCCTTACCATATAATAGTAAAAGCTGAAGCCAGTGAATCTTTAACTGAAAATGCTGGAAATCTGGTTTTGGTAAACCTAGGTAAAATGATTGGTAAACAAGCAAATTTATATCAGGAAACAGATAGAAAATGGGATGTGGATCTAAGATATGCTAAAACTTTCAAACACAAAATAATTTTTAATATTCCTAATGGTTATGAGGTAGAAAGTTTTAAGGATTTGGAAATCGATAAGAAAACAAGTGGAGATGAAACCAAAAATTGTTCCTTCAAATCATCCGTTAAAGTAGAAGGAAATCAATTAATTGTTGAGGTTTTTGAGATTTACAATTCTATTAATTACCCAAAAGAAATCTATCAGGAATACAGAAATATAATCAACGCTTCTTCGGATTTTACAAAAGCATCAGTAGTATTGAGACCAAAGAAATAAAGAGATTTTTAAGGTCTTTAAAATTAAACATTCATTATTAGATAATATAAAATGACTAATATACAATTCATCGCTAAGTCCGTTAACACGGCTCCAATAAACATTCAAAACACAGTAAAATTACTAGAGGAAGATTGTACAATTCCGTTTATCTCACGTTACCGAAAAGATGCAACGGGAAATCTTGATGAAACTGTTATTGAACAGATTGCTAAACTGCAGAAAGAATACGATACCCTGATCAAACGTAAAGAGGCTATTTTAAAATCGATAGAAGAGCAAAAAGCACTTTCGCCAGAATTGAAGAAAAAAATTGAAGAAAGCTTTGATTTACAAGAAATAGAAGATTTTTACCTACCATACAAAAAGAAGAAAAAAACAAAAGCAGACGTTGCTCGTGAATTCGGATTGGAGCCATTGGCCAAATTAATGATGTCTGAAAGCGATTCTGATTTCGATTTTATTTCGACTCAATATTTAAATGAAAATGTGATTAATGAAGAAGCAGCTATTCAAGGTGCGAGAGATATCGTTGCAGAATGGATTAACGAAAATATTTATGTTCGTAAACAGCTTCGAAGATTATTTCAGCGAAAAGCCACAATTGCTACGAAGGTTGTAAAAAAGAAAGCAGAGGAAGAGGGCGCACAAAAATTCAGTCAGTATTTTGATTGGGAAGAGCCTTTAACAAAAGCTCCGGCACACCGGTTATTAGCTATGCTTCGTGCGGAAAATGAAGGTTATATAAAATTAAAAATAGATGTAGATATTGACGAAGCTTATGATGTTATTGATGAGATTATCATTAAAAAGCAGAATAATTCAACAGCACATTTACAACTGGCTATAGAAGACAGCTATAAACGTTTATTAAATCCGGCGATTGGAAATGAGACTTTACAGGAAGCAAAAGCAAAAGCTGATGCCAATTCTATTCAGGTTTTTGCTAACAATTTAGGACAATTATTATTAGCACCGCCGTTGGGAGAAAAAAGAATCTTAGCGATTGATCCGGGATTTAGAAGTGGTTGTAAAGTAGTTTGTCTGGATGAAAAAGGCGATTTATTATACAACGAAACCATTTATCCCCATGCGCCTCAAAATGAGGAGACAATGGCGATCAAAAAAATCCGTTCAATGGTAAATTCGTATAACATCGATGCTATTTCTATAGGAAACGGAACTGCTTCGAGAGAAACCGAATTTTTCATCAAAAAAATTGCGTTCGATAAACCGATTCAGGTTTTTGTGGTTTCAGAAGCCGGAGCTTCTGTTTATTCGGCATCAAAAATTGCGAGAGAAGAATTTCCTAATTATGATGTTACGGTTCGTGGTTCTGTTTCTATCGGAAGACGGCTTTCAGATCCGTTGGCAGAGTTGGTAAAAATCGATCCGAAAGCGATTGGAGTAGGGCAGTATCAGCATGATGTTGACCAGACCAAGTTAAAAGAAGAATTAGATAATACCGTAATTCGCTGCGTGAACTCGGTTGGAATTAACATCAACACTGCCAGTAAACATTTGCTAAGTTATGTGAGTGGAATCGGGGAGAAGCTGGCCGAAAACATTGTACAATACCGTTCTGAAAACGGGCCGTTTGAAGACAGAAAGCAATTGAAAAAAGTGCCTCGTTTAGGAGATAAAGCCTATCAGCAGGGAGCAGCGTTTATTAGAATTACAAATGCTAAAAATCCGCTGGATAATTCGGCAGTGCATCCAGAGGCTTATCCGGTTGTTGAAAAGATGGCGAAGGATTTGAATATTTCTTTGAATGAATTAATTGCAAATAAAGAGAAAACAGCGCTTATTAAGCCCGAAAAATATGTAACACCTGAAATTGGTTTATTGACCCTGAAAGATATCATTAAAGAGCTTGAAAAGCCCGGATTAGACCCAAGAAAGTCGGCAAAGGTTTTTGAGTTTGATGCGAATGTAAAATCAATCAAAGATTTGAAAACCGGAATGATTTTACCGGGAATTGTAAACAACATTACCAATTTTGGCTGTTTTGTGGATATCGGAATCAAGGAAAGCGGACTGGTCCATATTTCGCAATTGAAAGCCGGATTTGTGAGCGATGTAAATGAAGTTGTAAAATTACATCAGCATGTTGATGTGAAGGTTACTGAGGTTGATGAGGATAGAAAGAGGATTCAGTTAACGATGGTTTTGTAAAAATTACAATATTAAAATTCCAAATTCCAAAACTGGAATAATAAAAAACTCCCAAGTTAAATATTTTAATTTGGGAGTTTTAGTTTAGAACTATCCAATAGTGATTTAATTTAATTTTTTCTAGTTTAATTCTGGAATGAACTGAATTGTACTTTGTAATAATTTCATTAGAAGTAAAATTTGAATCTATAGTTAATTGATCTTCTTCTAACCAAGAAATATTAGGATTTGAACTTTTTACAATTTGTTCATTGACCCATTCATTAACTTTTTTATACCAGTGACTTGGATTTTGTCCTTGAATATATCCAACCATTATTGCTAGATTACTTGGAATTTCTTGAGAATGAACTTCTTTTTTAAATCTTTCTATACCACCTAAATTTCCTTGAACATATTCTTTTTCTCTAATATTGCCTGGTGTTGGAAGTCTTTTAGCTTCTATTACTAATATCTTTCCTAAGCTTCCTCTAGTATTAGCTAAGATAATACCACAGTCATTTGATCTATGTCCTATTCCTCTTGATTGATTTCTAAATTGAAAAAAATAATTATCTTGTTTTTCGAATTGATAAGTATAATTTTTTTCATGTGCAGTAAAAAAATCACATAAGTTTTCAGTGATTAAATCTTCTCCTTCAATTGTTTGAGATAAGTTTTGTAGACTAGAAGAATTTTTTAAAAATTGTGGAAAATGAGAAATTCTATTTTCGATAAATAAGATTACTTCATTGACATATGTATTAGTGTCAATGTTATTAAAAAATGGTTTATTATAACTATTAGAAGGTTTTTGCATTAATATCCATTTTTTATCATATCATCGAAAATGTCATCCGCATCTCTCAATGCTATAGATTTTAACCAGTATCTAAGATTTTTTGGTTTTATCAAAAAGATAGAATTTGGTCGATAAATACGCATTACTCTTTTAGTAATTGAATTAGTTGAAAATTCATTAATTATTAAACTATTGATATCAACCTCATTTTCAAAAACACCTTCATATTCAATGTTTTCGCCATATTCGAACTCTAAAGCATAGAATGTTTTTCCATGACGGATTTTCTTTAAAACTTGTTCTTTAGATTTTTTTTTATAAATGGAATTAAATGATTGATTCAAAATGCCGGCAAAAGCTAGCAAGTCATTATGGGATGCTTCATTTTTATTTATTACCGCTTTTTCTCCTTTATACCATGAAGGATAGATATAATCTAAAACATCATCCATTATAATTTTTTCTGAGAAAGAAAGATTAATTTCATCTCCTTCTAATGGAATTGTCCAATTATTTATATCAGCTTTTTGAATTGCAGTTTTTCCTCTAAAATAAAATTGAGGACTGGTTGATATTGAAAGAAGAGAATAAATTTCTTCATTCTTTTTAAGAATATTGAAAAGTTTTTTAAGCTCATTTTCTTTAGACGAAGGTGCACTAATACCAATAATTCTTGAGTCAAAAGGAGTATTTTCAGTTCTCAAAAACATTGGTATTTTATTTTTATCAATCTCTTCTTTTATTACAATTAATGGAGCAGAAAAAAGCTTTTCATTTCGAATTCTATCGAATTGAGCATTTTCATCAATTCTAAGTAGATTTATTTCATTATAATTAATTGATTTTGCCTCAATCCCAAATTGATTATTTAGAAAAGTGGCTTTTTGTGGTTTTTCAGTTGATTTACAAATTCTTTTATAACCCTCTCCAAATCTTTCTTTTTCTATTTTAAGATGCTTTTCTAAATAATTTATTAGACTAACTTGAGAATAATTCTCTTGCGCTAATTTATTAACTAAATGAGTTAATCTATTTCCAAACAACAAATAGCATCTCCACAAATTATTTTTTAAATCCTCCAAAATTATTTTTTTAGGGATCTCATGAAAATCATAATAATCAAATTCAAAGGATAATCCTTCTTTTGTGTTTTTTAATAGTCTGGAAACTATGTATAGAGTATTATAATCATCTATTTGTTTTTTAGTATAAAAAACAGCACAAGTTTCCACCGTTGCATTTTCAAATAAACAGTCTTTTAAAAGAGTAAAATCAATAATTTGTGATACATGAAATGTGCTAAAAAAATTATTTTTAAACTCAATTGCTTTAAATTCTTTATTGTATAGAAAAGATGTAGATTTTTGAATAAAACATATTTTACCATTTTCATTTAGTAAAATAGGACTTGTTTTTAGAAACATCAATGCTACTTGTTTTCTAGGAATTTCTATGCCAAATTCAAAATCAATGCTTTTAAGTTTTTTAATATATTCTTTATATTTTTTTTCTCCAATTCCTTGAAAAGGAGGATTTCCAATTATTAAATCTAGGCTATTATGAAAAGATTTATTTTCGACGAGAAAATCAAAAAAATCTTTGTTATGAATATTAATATTTTGTAAATCTTTAAAGATCTTATCTTCATTCCAAGTCCATAATTCTTTATTAGGAACTAATTGACATAAAGCTAATTGAAGACTGAATTTAGTTAGTTTAACTGAAGTAGGATGTAAGTCAACACCAAAAATATTATCAGATAAAATTTTCTTAACGATTTTTAAGTTAGGAGTTGCTAATTCTCCTGTTTTTTTATTTCTGTTTTTTACTCTCCAGCGTTGTACTAATCGTTTGAAAGCTGTTGTAATAAATATTCCACTTCCACAACTTACATCAGCCAATCTTACATTATATATTAAATCTTCTTCTTTGTTAGATAAAGGTAAACATTCATCAATTAGCAAATTAACTAAATGACTTGGAGTATAGACAGTCCCTGAATTTTCTTTATCTTTAGGAATAAATTCTTCATAAAAATTACTGATTAGTTCAATAGGAATATGTTTGAAAGAATACATTTTCCATAGATAGAGGTTTGAATTACTTCCAAATTTTCCTTCTAAACAACTTGCAAGAGATGTTAAATCTAATTCATTTAAAAGATTTTTTCTTTCATTTTCGATAAAAAATACATTTCCATTAAAATGAAAATCGAGTTTATCTAAAAGGATACTTAATTTATTAGCCTCTAAGATTTCATTTAATGAGTTAGGAAGATCATTTTTTTTATAAAATTCTTGCGCTTCTTCTAATCCATTTTCTTCGAGATATTTAATTAAGATGCATTTAAATAATATTTCATCTGCAAAGTCATTTGCATCTTTTGGATTATTTTTGAAATTATCAAAACTTTGAAAAACTTCATGAAAGCTTTTTCTAATAAAAGACAAAGATTTGACAAGTTCTTCATAAGCAGAAGTATTATTTCTAAAATGTATTGAAGTTTCATTTGACTCCCAAAAATCACCACTATTTAATTTTTTTGCATTAAAATAATTTGATAAAATATTTAATTCATTTTCTAATGAATATGGTCTTTGAATTACACATTCATCGTTAGTTATGGTATTTTCATTTTCTACATGGACTGGTTTTCGAGTATCGAAAAGAGTTATGCTAATTTTATCAATTATAGCTATTAATGCTACTTGACTACTGCTATAAACATTCCTGTGAATTTCGGCAATTTTACTTTTATCATATTTAGAATTTTGATTATCATAAAAATAAACTTGAGCTACACAATCTCTATTATCATCATAATATTTGAAATAGACTGCATCTGCTTCTAAAACCGAAGCAAATTCAAGGGCAATAGTATGTTTTGGTCGAAGATTAGATGGGGGATTTTTAGTAAAAATAATTTCTGGAAAATCATTTTCAACGGATAAATCAGAACTAAAAAAATCTAGTTCCTTAAGTACATCGATTAAAAATTCATTTTTTTGAACTTTACCCATTTTACAAAAATAATTTTTTGAAATGAGAAAATCTAGACTTAAATGTTATAATTCTTAACAAAATAAAACTCCCAAATTAAAATCTATAATTTGGGAGTTTCTATGTTCAAGATTATTTTAAAATCACTTTTTTAGTAACACTTTTAAAATCATCATTGGATATTTTTACAAAATAAACGCCAGACGCTTGATTGGCTAAATTGATTTCGGTGTTTTCTGAAGTTGTTTTTTGTTGGTGAATAACACTTCCAGAAGGAGAAATTACTGAAATAGTCGATTGCTGAGGTGCACTAATTGTGATCCGATCAGCGCTCGGATTTGGGTAAAGCGAGACTGTAGATTTTTCAACATCAAAATCATTATTGGATAAAGTTGCACTCGGAGGCAGATAAAAATTACCTGTTAATAAAAAAGAGTATAATGTTTTTAAGGTATGATTAAAATAGCTGTTCGGCTCGTTGAGGTTTTTTAAATCGGTATAAGAAGCATCTAAATGTGCTTGATTTTCACCTGCCATTGCAGCGCAGGCAAAAGCGCCTACGAATGTAGCATTGTGCCATTGACCACTTACGGTTCCGTTTTGATTGTAACCGTCTTTAATATTCGCAGTTCCGCCAAGATTAACACGAACAAAATCGGATGATTTTTTAGCATACGTTTTGGCTTCGGCAGTTCCGTACCAAACATAATCTACAGCAATTCGCCAAGGTGTTCTGGCTGCATCGTAAGTGTACAATTTTCCTGCATTAGCATAACCTCCGGCTTGAGAAGAATATGCTCCGGAAGCTTCGCACCAATCAGAAACTAGTCCGCCAACAGCATTATTTTGCGTTAAATTATTATTAATGATGGTATAAGATTTAGCTGCAACTGAATTCCAAAAAGAAGTATCATTGGTAAAAACACCAAAAGCCCTATAATAAGCCGGAGAGAAGTAAGATGGGTTTGTAATCTGGCTTCCGCCAAAAGCATCGCCTGGTTTTAGAACAAAAGTATTGGTTTCAACTTCGTGGGTTTTAATAGCAGCAATCAAAGTATTAGCATCGTTTTTATAATTGATGGTTCCGGTACTTCCCCATTGGTAATCAGCAATAATCAGGGCAAAAGCAGCATCAAGTTCGGCGTCGGTTGCTCCATTTTGTCCTATGATTCCGGAGCAGCCGTTAATTTTCCAGTTCATAACTTTATTGCTGTTTACATTGTCTTTGTAATACAACCAGAGTCCGTCAAAAAGAGTTTTATCGGCTTTGTAAACACTTAGCAACATTCCATATGCAATTCCTTCCGAAACGGTCTCCCAGGAATTATCAAATTTTACTCTGTATCTGCCATTACTACAGGCTTCTGTAAAATTGGTTTTCCATGTATCATAATTATTGGAGGCATCCAGACTATTTTTGTTCGTTGCCATTAAGCCATTATTAAAAACAATATTGGCAGGGAAGGGTTTTGTTTGTGAATAATTTTCATAACATAGAAAAATAATCACCAATAGAAATAGGTTTTTCATATTTATATAAATTTAGGGACTATAAAAGTAAGATTTTTTATATAAATAAAAAAAGAATCATAATTCCTATTTAGTTAGTATTCTAAAAAATTGAAATTTATGTTACCAAAGCAGTTATAATTTAAACACAAAAAATCCCAACTAAAACCATAGTAGTTTCAGTTGGGATTCTAAAAAAAGAACACTTTGCAGCGTCTTATTTAACTTCTTCTTCCTGTTTTTTAACAGCAGACTGATCGTCTTTGGCAGCGTTTTTAAATTCTTTAATACCGCTTCCTAAACCTTTCATTAATTCTGGAATTTTTTTACCTCCAAAAAGTAACAACACAATACCTACTATAACAAGGATTTCTGTAAGACCTAATCTTCCCATGATTGTATATTTAATGCCGAAGCAAATTGTTCTAATATTTGAGCAAAGGTATAGAAATATACGGAGAACAATAGTTTTTGTGCTAAAATATTTGTTTTGAGCAGCGTTAAATATTTTATAAAATACTAAATTAAATAGTTTTATGCAAATTTCTTCAGCAGGATTTAAAACCATTAATTGTTATATTTGCGAGTATAAATCACTGTAATGTCAAGGAAAAAACATAATTTAAGGAAAAAATTATTCACCAAAAACCGATTGGTTATTTTGAATGAAGATACATTTGAAGAAATTTTTTCGTTTAAACTTAACCTCATGAATGTTTTTGTTGTTTTTTCTTTAGGCGGAATATTCTTAATACTGATCACTACTTATATAATTGCTTTTACACCTTTGCGTGAATTTATTCCGGGATATTCTTCTTCTGAGTTAAAAAAGAATGCTTTGCAACTGGCTATAAAATCAGATTCACTGACGAATTCTCTTAAGAAAAATGAGGCTTATATCAAATCCATTCAAAAGGTATTAAACGGTGAATTAGAATATTCCAAATTCAATAAAGATTCTATTTTGGCTGATTCTGAGGAAATTTCTAAAACCAATATGAATGCCTCAGAACAAGAAATCAAACTCCGCGAAGAGGTTGCCAGGATAGAGAAGGAGTCAGGTGGAAAACCAAACAAAAAGAAATAATACCGCACAAAATGTCAATTAAGTCAATAGCAGCAAAAATTTTTGCCAGAAAAATATACAAACAAACACTTTCCTGGTCTGATAAACCGGTTGAAACTCAACTGAAAGTTTTTAAAGATCTGATCGAAAGTGCCAAAGCAACTGAATTTGGGAAAGACCATCATTTTGATGAAATAAAAACAATTGCAGACTTTCAAAAGAATGTTCCAATTCGGGATTATGAAGATTTAAAATCGTATATAGAAAAAGTAAAATCAGGTCAGGAAAATATTCTTTGGAAAGGCAAACCCATTTATTTTGCCAAAACTTCAGGGACAACATCCGGAGCCAAATATATTCCGCTTACCAAAGAATCAATGCCATCTCATATTAATGCGGCGCGGAATGCTATTTTGCATTATATTAACGAAACCGGAAATGCGAATTTTGTAGATGGAAAAATGATCTTTTTGCAAGGAAGTCCGATTTTGACTGAAAAACACGGAATAAATTTTGGAAGACTTTCCGGAATTGTGGCGCACTTTGTTCCGAAATATCTGCAGAGAAACAGAATGCCATCCTGGGAAACGAACTGCATCGAAGACTGGGAAACCAAAGTAAATGCTATTGTTGATGAAACGATTAAAGAAGATATGTCTGTAATTTCAGGAATTCCGTCTTGGGTACAGATGTATTTTGAAAAATTGCAGGAGAAAAGCGGTGGAAAAAAAATTAGCGAAATCTTCAAAAACTTTAATCTGTTCATTTATGGAGGCGTTAATTATGAACCTTACCGTGCAAAATTTGAGCAGATGATAGGCAAGAAGGTAGACAGCATTGAGCTATTTCCGGCTTCGGAAGGTTTTTTTGCTTATCAGGATTCACAAAAAGAAAAAGGAATGCTTTTGTTGCTGAACTCAGGTATTTTTTATGAGTTTATAAAAGCTGATGAATTTTTTACCCAAAACCCAAAAAGATATACCATTGGCGAAGTTGAAACTGGTGTAAATTATGTATTAATAGTTTCTACAAATGCCGGACTTTGGGGCTATAACATTGGCGATACCGTTCAGTTTACTTCTTTAGCGCCTTATCGCGTTATTGTTTCCGGACGCATCAAACATTATATTTCGGCTTTTGGAGAACACGTAATTGCCAATGAAGTCGAAAATGCAATGAAAGAAGCAACTGCAGGAACCAATATCGTAATAAACGAATTTACCGTTGCTCCGCAAATCACGCCAGCCAGCGGATTGCCTTATCACGAATGGTTGATTGAATTTGAAAAAGAACCTGAAAATATGCAGGCTTTCGCCGAAGCAATTGACGATTCAATGCGAAAACAAAACATTTACTACGATGATCTAATTACCGGAAATGTTCTTCAGAAGGTGGTTGTAACAAAAGTTTCAAAAAACGGATTTCAGGAATATATGAAATCACAAGGAAAATTAGGGGGACAAAATAAAATTCCGAGATTATCAAATGACAGAAAGATTGCGGATAATTTGAAATGAATAATAGGTTAAAATAAAATTAGATTTGTAATTAAACTCTTAAATATAATTCTTTATGAAATTTGAATTATATTTAAATAAAAGTTATAAAAATGAAAATCGAGAAAATAAGAATAAAAAATTTCAAAGTTTATCAAGATACCGAAATCAGAGATTTACCAAATATGTGTGTATTTCTTGGTGCGAATGGAGCTGGAAAATCTACACTTTTTGAAGTTTTTGGTTTTTTAAGCGATGCATTAAAAAGTAATGTAAAAACGGCACTTAATAAAAGAGGAGGATATAAAGAAGTTTATTCAAGGAATGGAACAGGAGATATTGAAATCGAAATTAAATTTAGAAACCCTGATATTGATGGTAAAAAACAACCATTAATTACCTATGAGCTTTCAGTTTGTTTAGGAGAAAGGAATATGCCTGTAGTTTCTAAAGAAGTACTAAGCTACAGAAGAGGAAATAGAGGGAGACCATATAGGTTTTTGGAATTTACTTATGGAAAAGGAAATGCAATTGTTAACGAGAGTGAATTTGAAAGCGCAAAACAAGAATTTAAAGAACAGAGAGAGGAACAAACTTTAGATTCTCCAGATATTTTAGCAATAAAGGGATTAGGACAATTTCAAAAGTTTAATGCGATCAGCTCCTTTCGAAGATTATTAGAAAATTGGTATGTATCTAATTTTCAAATTCAAGAGGCTCAAAATATAGAAGATACAGGTTTAAGTGAGCATTTATCAACTTCAGGAAATAATTTAGCTCAGGTAACCAAATTTATTTATGAAAATTACCCAGATACTTTTCAGAAAATTTTGAATAAAATGAAAGAAAGAGTACCAGGAATTGATAAAGTTGAAGCTACAGAAACCATTGATGGACGAATAGTTTTACAATTTAGCGATGGTAGCTTTAAGGATCCTTTTATTTCAAGATTTGTATCTGATGGAACTATTAAAATGTTTGCTTATTTAGTTTTACTTAATGATCCTAAACCACATCCTTTGTTATGTATAGAAGAACCTGAAAATTATTTACATCACGAACTTTTGGTTGAATTAGCAGAAGAATTTAGAGATTATGCAAATAGAGGAGGTCAAGTATTTATATCATCACATTCACCAGATTTTGTAAATGCTTTAGAATTAGAAGAGCTTTTTTGGTTAAATAAAGAAAAAGGATACACAAATATTAAAAGAGCATCAGATGATGAAGTAATTACTAATTTGTTTAATGATGGAGATAAACTGGGGTACTTATGGAAACAAGGTTACTTTATTGGTAGTGGTCCTAAAAATTAATATATGGCTAGAATAGAAATATTAGTTGAGGAACCATCAATGAAGGAATTTTTAACCATTTTATTGCCAAATATTCTTGATGAAAAATGGTGTTTAAATGAAAATTATTTTATAAGAAGTTTTGAAGGAAAAAGCGATTTGCAGAAAAATATTCCATCGAAAGTTAAGTTTTTAAGTAATTGGAAACATGAAACATCAGGAGTTATTATTATGCAAGATCAAGATAGTTCTGATTGTAAAGTTCTTAAAAAAAAGTTATTAAATCTTTGTACTGAAAATGGGGATTGTCCAAAATTAGTCAGGATAATTTGCAAGGAACTGGAATCCTGGTATATAGGTGATTTTTTAGCTGTTAATAAAGCTTACCCGAGTTTTAAATATCAAAACTATTTAAATAAATCTAAATTTAGAATTCCTGATAATTGCAATGCTTCAGATGAATTGAAAAAAATATTACCGGAGTTTCAAAAGGTAGGAGGTGCAAAAAAGATAGCGCCTTTTATAGATATTGATAATAATAAATCTGAAAGTTTTCATCAAACAATAAGTGGTTTGAAAAGATTTTTTGATTCAATGAAAGATTAAGAAAAATGAAAGAAACCAAACATATATCCAGATCAAGAGCTCAGGAATCATCTGCAGCTATAGAAAAAATGTACATCACTATGCGCCATTTATTCAACCGTGGTTTTTACAAACCAATGGGTGTTTCCGGCGATAGTTTAAGAGAATCATTACTGGCGTTACGTCCTGAAATTTATGGAAATATAGCCGAGGAAAAAGTTGAGTTAAATGGACTTTTGTACGTTATTGAACGACTTCCAATAGGAATCGAACAATGTCGGTTCATCAATTTAACTTCAGACGAAGGTTATTCAAAATCGCATTTTCAGCCAATTGTTCCTCCAAAAAGAAGAAGAAACTGTTACCGAATTGATGAGGAACAAATGAATGTTGAGATCACGCGCGGTCGTTCAGATATTTACGATATCCTGACACATTTGACTTTTATTTTCATCGAATCTCATAAAATCAAAAACAGGGTTTTAATAGATGACGGAGGAGAAGTTTCACGTGACTGGCTTAAACTGGAACAAGCCATACTTCAAACTAAAAAATTGTCTCAGACAGAAAAAGAAAAAGCAATTTCGCATGCCGCTAATATTTTAGCCAGGACATTCGAAGAAGTTTTGGATATTTATGATGCTTTTGGTTCAGAAAATGCACCAGATCGTTTTCTGCATGTCATCTACTGGCTTGGGAAATTAGCCATAGAAGAAGTGATCGATAACAATAAAAGAACTATAACTTTCAGTCCTGTTTTAAGAGAACGTTTAGGGCATCACATCCATGGTGAAATCTGGGCCACCAACATCAAGGAAGTTTTAAAGGAGAATAATCTTTTAAAAAGACCAATTCATGTAATTAGTGCGAATATGCATAGTGTTATGAATTCAATCTTTGCAACGCCGCTGTTGAAAACGAAATTTAAAGACAAATCGGATTTCTTTATTTATGAAGAATTGAGTAAATCTACAGCCAAAGATACCAGAAGTTTAGTGGAAGAATTAGCCTTGAAAAACGGAATGATTTCTTTGCCTGACACATCCGGGACAAATATCGATGTGCAGATTTTTGATACAGCCAAAATTGACTGGTCAAAAACGGCATTTTCGTATGCAAATGTAGGAGAGGAAAAGCCGGTTATAATCGTAATGGATTATGCTTTTGGCGAGCAGGCTTATGAAACCATAGACGAACTTTTGAAACCTTATAAAAAAGAAACGTTATTGAATGTAAAATCGGTTTCAATAATGGGTAAAGCCGGAATTCTCGAAGGCGGAAAGGGAGATATCATGATTCCGTCAGCGCATATAAACGAAGGAACTGCCGATAATTATTTCTTCGAAAACGAACTGACAGGCGCTATGTTTGAAGGAAATGATATTGCAGTTTATGAAGGCGCAATGGTAACAGTTTTAGGAACCTCATTGCAAAACAGGGATTTGTTGAAATTTTTTCACGAATCGACCTGGGGCGTGATTGGTCTTGAAATGGAAGGTTCTTATTATCAGAAAGCCATACAGTCGGCATCAAAAATCAGAAAAAGTGTGCCGCATGATATAAAGGTTAGATATGCATATTACGCATCGGATAATCCGTTGGAAACTGGGAGTACATTGGCTTCAGGCGGTTTAGGTACAACAGGAGTAAAGCCAACGTATTTAATTACAATTAAAATTCTGGAACAAATTTTAAATTTAAATAATCAGCTTGGAACAAATTCAATCAGCACAGAAAAACAAAAAAGTTAAATTTATCTTATAAAAAAGAAAAAAGTAAATTTGCTTCAGGAAACAAATTAATATGAAAAGAATACTTATTACAGGTGCAGCAGGATTTTTAGGATCACATTTATGCGACAGATTTATCAAGGAAGGTTATTATGTTATTGGAATGGATAATCTGATTACGGGCGATCTTAAAAATATTGAACATTTGTTCAAATTAGAGCACTTTGAATTTTATCATCATGACATTACAAAATTTGTTCACATTTCTGGCGAATTAGATTATATTTTACATTTTGCTTCACCGGCTAGCCCAATTGATTATTTAAAAATTCCAATTCAGACTTTAAAAGTAGGATCATTAGGAACCCATAATTTATTAGGATTGGCACGTGTAAAAAGGGCAAGAATTTTAATAGCTTCTACTTCAGAGGTATATGGAGATCCTCTGGTTCATCCGCAGACAGAAGAATATTATGGAAATGTAAATACGATTGGACCAAGAGGAGTTTATGATGAAGCCAAACGCTTTCAGGAATCTATAACCATGGCGTACCATACTTTTCATCGTGTAGAAACCAGAATTGTACGTATTTTTAATACGTACGGACCAAGAATGCGACTAAATGACGGACGTGTAATTCCTGCTTTTATAGGGCAGGCAATTCGCGGAGAAGATTTGACTATTTTTGGGGACGGAATGCAGACACGTTCTTTTTGTTATGTTGACGATCAGGTAGAAGGAATTTACAGATTGTTACATTCAGATTATGTGTATCCGGTTAATATTGGAAATCCCGATGAAATCACCATCAAAGATTTTGCGGAAGAAATTATTAAGCTTACCGGAACCAGCCAAAAAGTAGTGTATCATCCATTACCTATAAACGATCCTTTGCAGCGCCAGCCGGATACTTCAAAAGCAAAAGAATTATTAGGCTGGGAAGCTAAAGTAAGCCGAGCCGAAGGAATGAAAATTACGTATGATTATTTTAAATCACTTTCAAAAGAAGAACTTTTAAAAGAAGAGCATAAAGATTTTTCAAATTATATAAAATAAATGCGGACAAAAACAGGAAAATATTCAGGCTATATCCGTCCGTTCTCTTATTTGATTGATTTGATTATTATCAATTTTTTTGCAGCTTATATTGCGCATTTTCCTGTAGATCAGTTTTTATTTTTAGCCGTACTAAATATTGGCTGGATCGGTATTGCTTCGCAATTAGGGTTTTACGAAGTATATCGTTATACTAAAGTGATAACAATTTTAAATTGTGCTTTAAAGCAAGCCAGCTTATTCGGTTTTGTAGTTTTTGCCCTGGCCTTCTTTTATGCAAAACATACCAGTTTTAAAACCTTGTTGTTTTATTTATGGTTTATTTTTATTCTTATCTTATTCATCAAGTTTTCAATCTACTACTTTCTGCAGACTTACAGAGTTGTGTTTGGAGGAAATCATAGACGGGTTGTTCTTTTAGGAAACAAAAAAAGTATTTCTCCTTTAAAACATTTCTTTACTGAGAATCCGGATTATGGATATGAACTAATTCATGTTTTTGAATTTGAAAAAGTAAAAACGAATCATATTGAACAAATGTTCGAATTTGTCCTTAATAAAAACATGGATGAAATGTATTGTTCGATTATAGGTTTGTCACAAGATCAAATAAACGAAATTATAGACTTTGCAGACAGTAATCTGAAAACATTGAAATTTATTCCAGATGACAATCAGATATTTTTTAGAAATTTCATTTTAGAATATTACGATTACATACCTGTAATTGCTCTTAGAAGTATTAAACTGGATGAGCATTTGTACAAGATGATGAAACGAACTTTTGATGTTGTTTTTTCAATAATTATCATTATCGGATTTCTTTCCTGGGTGTTGCCAGTTTTAGGAATTTTAATAAAACTTGAGTCAAAAGGACCTGTTTTAATCAGACAAAAACGAAATGGACTTAACAACAAAGAATTTGATTGTTACAAGTTCCGTTCTATGAAAATGAGTAATAATGATTATTCAAATCAGGTTTCTAAAAACGATCCAAGAGTTACAAAAATTGGTAGGTTTATTCGAAAAACCAGTATTGATGAGCTGCCTCAGTTTTTTAATGTTTTGATTGGAGAAATGTCAGTAGTCGGACCAAGACCGCACATAGTAAGCTATAATAAGGAATATATACTTAAAGTAGATAAATTTATGGTACGCCATTTTATAAAACCGGGTATTACCGGTTTAGCTCAGGTAAAAGGTTTTCGTGGCGAAATTGAAACCGATTATGATATTATAAATCGTGTAAAATATGATATTTTTTATATCGAAAACTGGTCAATCTTATTAGATTTGAAAATTATTATAATTACGATTTACCATATTATTAAAGGTGATGAAAAAGCATATTGATGAGTGAGTTTGTTTCTATCATAACACCCACATATAATGCCGAAAAATACATTCGGGAAACCTTGCTGTCAGTTGTAAATCAAAGTTATCAAAACTGGGAAATGATTCTGGCAGATGACGCTTCAACAGATAATACGGTTGCCATAATTGAGGAATTTGCCAAGCAGGACAACCGGATAAAACTCTTCAAATTACCGGAAAATCGGGGAAACGGTTTTGCGAGAAATGCCGCTTTAGAAAAAGCAACCGGAAAATATATTGCTTATTTGGATGCCGATGATGTATGGTTTTCCAAGAAATTAGAAAAGCAGATTCAGTTTTTAAAAACGAATAATTTGCATTTTACTTTTAGTTTTTATGATTCTATAGACGAAGAAGGAAATGATTTGAAAAGAAGGGTAGAATCACCCAATCCGCTGACTTATAAACAATTATTTTTCTGCAATTATGTAGGTAATTTAACAGCCATTTACGATGCAGATTATTTCGGGAAAATTATTCTGGAAACTTCTCAAAAAAGACAAGACTGGAGAATTTGGCTGACCATTTTGAAAGAGATTCAAATAGCCAAACCAGTTCCGGAACCTTTGGCTTTTTACAGAATCAGAAAAGAATCTGTTTCTTCTTCTAAATTCAAACTCATTAAACACAATTTTGATGTTTACAGAGAATTTCACGGGCATAATTTTGTGTTTTCGGTTTTGCTAATGATTCGGTTTTTGTATACACAGTTGATTGTAAAACAACAATATATAAAGAAGATTTAAATCAACCTATCGCAAACTGACTTTGAAGTATTATTTTTTATATCCAATTTTTACTCTTTCCTTGTCATTTTCTTTTTTCTCAGTTAATTCATCCAAATAAGAAAATACCAATTCTATATTTTTATCATGATTCTCTAACTTCTTTTGAATCTGAAGTATATCGACTTTAATTTCAGTTGTATCCAAAAGCATTTGTCTAACTTTCGTAAATATCCTCATAATTTGGATATTGGTTTGGATTGCTTTGTCGCTTTTTAGGACGCTTGATAGCATTAAAACGCCATGTTCTGTAAAAGCATAAGGAAGATATTTTAAGTTAGAACCTCTTCCATTCTTCAAGGTCGCAAATTGCGACCTTGAAGAATTATATTCATTTTCAGTCAGTTGAAACATAAAATCTTCGGGAAATCGATTTAAATTCCTTTTTACTTGTTCATTTAATCTTTTGGTTTCAACTTCGTAGAGCAAAGCTAAATCAAAATCAAGCATCACTTTTTGTCCGCGAATAAAATATATTTTATTAGAAATTGTTTCCTCAGAAAGTACAGAATGATCGTTCATAAGTTTTTAATTAAAAAAACAAATGTAAGATTTTATTTATATTATAAAAAAGATTTAAACTGTTTTAGTTTACCGCGATTAGTTCTTTCTAAAACTGTTTTTCTTGTGAAAGTGAAATTTAGATTTGGTTCTAAATACAAATCAATTGCTTCTTTTATTTTTTGAATTTGTTCTGAAACTAATTCTTTTTCAGAAACATACTCTACTTCAAAGGTGTCTAATTTGGTTTGTTTGATAATGAATTCTTTAACATTTCCATCATCTTCAATAATGCTTTTGGTTACATAATAAAATGTCAGGCCAGGCGATTTTTTACCACTTGGCAAAATGGCAACATCATTGGTTCTTCCAATCAGTTTTTTCAGAATTGGTTTTTGTGGGGTGCTTTTTTCGTCCAGAATTCCAATATCACCAATTTCATATCGAATAAAAGGATTTGCTTTATTGAATAAAGAGGTAATTACAATTTTACCTTCTGTTCCATGTGGAACAGGATTATTGTTTTCGTCTAAGATTTCGACAAAAAGTGTTTCAGCATTTACCTGCCATTTTCCCTGCGGATTTTCAAAAGCAATCAAATCAAGTTCAGAAGCACCATATTCGCTGATAATCGGAATACCAAATTGTTTTTCCAATAACTTTTTATCCATTTCGAAAAGCATTTCAGAAGTAACAAAACAGGCTTTCAAAGTTGGACATATTTCATTTAAAACAATATTTTTTTGTTCTAAAAATTTGGCAAACAGTACAATAGAACTCGTATAACCGTTAATATAATCGAATTTTTTTCTTCTGAATTTTTTTAGAAATTTTTCCAAAACATTATCAGATAAATCAAAAACAGGAAAGCGATAACGGTGTGTTAAAAAATCTTTGAAACGTTCTTTGTGATATCCAATAAAATCCATCGGAATGCCATAAAAACGTGCCTGATACGAATGATTAAAATCGATACCGAACCAGCCGAAACGCATCATATTGGAAGCCCAGGTTAAGGCGTGGGAATATTTATCTTTGGCAAAAACAAAAGGAGTTCCGCTGGATCCAGACGTCTTATTGAGGTAAACGGATTTTTTAGAATAGCTTTTTGAAATTCTTTCTTCCAGAGGTTTTTGTAGATTTTGTTTGTTTAAAACAGGAAGATTTTCCCAGTTTTCAGCAGTTGTATTTCCAGCTAATTCCTTGTAAAAAGAGTTGTTTTTTAGATGAAAATCAACAATTTCTTTTTTTTTATTTTGAAGAAAAACGGCAAACTCCTCATCAGAAAAATGAACAATTTTATCCAATTCGGTTTTGGCTTCCTTTATCGGAAAACCATTTAACTGAAGTGAAATGTCAAAAAGGCGAATCATTTATCGGAATAATTTTCGTCAAAAATAATGTTTACGAATTACTAACAGTGCAGAACCAACAACTTTTTAAAGATTTAATTATTTTTTACGTTCAAAAGCAATTATTTTTGCACCACAACTAAATACAACTAGACCATGACAATTTTATTATTGGGATCAGGCGGAAGAGAGCATGCATTTGCATGGAAAATGACACAGAGTCCGCTTTGCGAAAAACTTTTTGTAGTACCTGGAAACGCAGGAACTGCTGCAATTGCTGAAAACGTAGCAATATCTGCAACAGATTTTGAAGCAGTAAAAGCCTTAGTACTTAAAGAAAATATAAGTTTAGTAGTTGTAGGACCTGAAGATCCATTGGTAAAAGGTATTTACGATTATTTTAAAAATGATGAAAGTTTAAGACATATTCCAGTTATTGGACCATCAAAACTTGGGGCACAATTAGAAGGAAGCAAAGAATTCGCAAAAGAATTCCTGATGAAACACAACATTCCAACTGCAGCTTATGACAGTTTTACAGCAGAAACGGTTGAAGAGGGATGTAAATTTCTGGAAACATTGCAGCCGCCTTACGTTTTGAAAGCAGACGGATTAGCAGCAGGAAAAGGCGTTTTGATTATTCAGAACCTTGAAGAAGCTAAGACTGAATTGAGAAACATGCTGGTTCATGCAAAATTCGGTACAGCAAGTTCGAAAGTAGTTATTGAAGAATTTTTGGACGGAATTGAATTAAGCTGTTTCGTTTTAACAGATGGAAAAAGCTATAAAATTCTTCCAACTGCAAAAGATTACAAAAGAATTGGAGAAGGAGATACCGGTTTAAACACAGGTGGAATGGGAGCAGTTTCTCCAGTTCCTTACGTAGATGCCGTTTTAATGGAAAAAATAGAAACTCGTATCGTAAAACCAACAATAGAAGGTTTCCAAAAAGACGGAATCGAATATAAAGGTTTTGTTTTCATTGGTTTAATTAACGTGAAAAACGAACCAATTGTTATTGAGTACAACGTTAGAATGGGAGATCCTGAAACTGAAGTTGTGGTTCCGAGATTAAAATCTGACTTAGTTGAATTATTTTTATCTGTTGCAGATCAGAAATTAGGAGACTTTAATTTAGAGGTTGATCCAAGAAGTGCCACAACTGTAATGGTAGTTTCTGGCGGATATCCTGAAGATTTCGAAAAAGGAAAAGTAATTTCCGGACTAGAGAGTATCCAAGATTCAATTGTTTTTCACGCAGGAACAAAATTAGATGGAGAAAATGTCGTTACTAATGGAGGACGTGTAATTGCAATAACATCTTACGGAGATAATTTTCAGGAGGCCATAAAAAAATCTTACCAAAACATAGATAAACTAAGCTTTGATAAGATGTATTTTAGAAAAGATATCGGTTTTGATTTAATCTAAAAATAATTAACAGACCCTTTTTAATTAAAGGGTTTGGTTTTATTTTAAAAATGAATGAGCTGTTGTATCCTGGTTTTCTGTTCCCGCATCATCAAAAATACGTAATTGTTTAATCCAATAAACGATTGCGCATGCACAGATGATCATAAAAATCCAGTTAATAGTGTTTGCACCAAACCATGTAATTAATTCCAAACGACGTAAAAAGTCAAGAGGAGCAAACAAAATGTTAACGAATAAGTATTGAATTCCTTCGAAAAAAGCTGTCATAATTTTAAAAATTATATGTTATTTATTGTTGTGTAATGTCTTGCAGATAAAATTAGATTTATTCAATCTTTTTTCCACTCGTTCGGTTTTTCATTTTAAACAAGTAGTATCTTTACAATCACAAAAGTATAAAATATCCTTATGATAACAAGTGTTTTTAAAAAATCTACACCATTAAATTATTCTTTGGTTGTAATTTTAATACTGGTTTTCTTTTTTATGTATCAAATTCAGGAACCATCATGGATGAGTTCTTATTTTTTAGTGTTTCAGAAAATAAGTTTATTCTGTTTTGTACTGGCTTCTTTTTTTCTGATAAATTTCATTGTTAAAAAAAATGGACTCAGTAAAGATAACGGATATGCGATATTATTCTATTTACTGCTGCTATTATTTTTCCCAACGATATTCCATAACGCAAATGTCATTTATGCTAATTTTTTTCTGTTGCTGGCACTTCGCAGATTAATTTCTTTACAATCTTTAAAGGCTTCAAAAGAAAAAATATTCGATGCTTCTTTTTGGATTTTAGTGGCTTCGTTATTTCAGTTTTGGTGTATTCTTTTCCTGATTTTGGTTTTTATATCCATTATTTTTCACGTTTCTAGGGATTATAGAAATTGGGTTTTACCTTTTATTGCCTTTTTTGCAGTTGCTTTATTGTTTTTAACGGTATCCTTGATTTTCAATTTTGATGCTATAAAATTTATTCAGGACAGGGCATTTATCGATTTAAGGATTGATTATTTTAAAAATAATTATGAAAATGGGGCATTCTCAATTTATGTTGCAGTAGTTTTATTTTTTGTGGTTTCAATACTATCAACCTTGTCAAACAGACCGCAGATTGTCCATACTTCATACAAAAAAGTGGTTGCCTGTTTTTTTATAGCGATATTTGTTTTCATTCTTTCGCCAGACAAAAGCAATGATTTATTGTTGTTTAGTATTACTCCTTTGACCATTATGGCATCGAGTAGTGTTGAATATATGCAGCAAAAACTAAATAGGGAAATTACATTCTATGTCCTTATCTGCTGCAGTTTGTTTACGTTTTTCTCTCAGCTATAATTTGTTTCCGTAAGCAAGATCACCGGCATCGCCAAGACCGGGAACAATATAATTTTTCTCGTTTAATTTTTCGTCCAGGGCAGCAATCCATAAATGACAGTTCTCAGGCAGATTTTTTTCAAGGTAGTCAACTCCTTCTGGTGCAGCAATAACAACTGCAATATGAATTTCCTTTGGAATAGCATTCTCAACTAATTTTTTATGAACTGCGACTATAGACTGGCCAGTTGCCAGCATTGGATCAAGAAGTAAAACTGTTTTATCGTTTAGGTTGGAAATTGCCTGATATTCAACTAAAATTTCAAACTCATCATCATTATTCGGGTGATGCCTGCTGGCCGAAACAAAGCTGTTTTCTGCATGGTCAAAATAATTTAAAAAACCGTTATGAAGCGGTAATCCGGCTCTTAAAATGGGACATAAAACCAAATCAGTTTCGATTTCAGTTGTTTTTTTTATACCAAGCGGAGTTTGAATTTCAACATTTTTATAAGGTAAAACTTTGCTCAGTTCATACGCCATAATTTCACCAATCCGTTCTATATTTCTTCGAAAACGCATACTATCATTCTGAATAGTTACGTTTCTGATTTGTCCTAAAAAGTGATTTAGTATGCTGTTATTTTCAGAGATATAATGGATTTTCATAATAAATTTTTAGAATTATCAATGCTTATGACTTGAAATGAAAAATTAAAGGTTTTTTATCTAACTATAAAAGTATAAAAAGTATCTTTGTAACTCTAAAAAATAAATACATGTTTTCAAAATTAGCATATTCAGTTTTCGAACAAAGCATCAAAGATTATCATGAGTTTGATAGTGTTGACCAACCAATAAACAATCCTTTTCCAAAGGATAAATTCGAGCATTTATTGTATTTGAAAAACTGGATTGATACTGTTCAATGGCATTATGAAGATATTATCCGTGATCCGCAAATTGATCCTGTAGCAGCTTTAACTTTAAAAAGAAAAATTGATGCTTCAAATCAGGAAAGAACTGATATGGTAGAATATATCGATAGTTACTTTTTACAGAAATACAGTCATATAAAAGCTAAAGATGGAGCAAAAATTAATTCTGAAAGCCCTGCCTGGGCATTTGACAGATTATCAATTTTGGCATTAAAAATTTATCACATGTATGAAGAAGCTACACGTGCTGAAGCTACTCAGGAGCACAGAGATAAATGTCAGGAAAAACTAAATATTCTTTTAGAGCAAAGAACAGATTTGTCTACAGCAATTGAAGAATTATTGACGGATATCGAAAATGGAGAAAAATTTATGAAAGTGTACAAACAAATGAAAATGTACAACGACGATGAACTAAATCCGGTTTTATATCAAAATAAAAAATAAAATTTTTAGATTATTATTTTGTCTATGATAACAATTGAAATATTAAAAAAACTCAAAGAGTCAGAAGACAAAGTTGAATTCAAAAAGGGAGAAGGAGGTAACATATCCTACGATGGTGGTTATAAACCTAAACCTAGTGATAGAAGAAGATGTATTTTAGGATATGTTACCGCTTTATGTAATGAAGGTGGAGGATATTTGGTTATTGGAATGACTGATAATTACCCCCATAAAGTAGTTGGTACTCAGCAGAGTTTGGGTTCAATAGGTGAACTTGAATCTAAAATATATACTGATACTGGAATTCGTCCAAAAATATATGAGCTTTATGAAGATTCTAAAAGAGTCTTAGTAATAGAAATTCCGTGTAGACCAGCAGGAAAGGTCTTTAAATTTGAAGATGTTGCTTTAATGAGAGTTGGCGAGGAATTGAAGCCAATGTCAGATGAGTTTTATTTAAAAATCATTCAAGAACAAGAACCTGATTTTTCCCAACAAATATGTGAAGGCTTACAAATTTCTGATTTAGATGAGAAGGCTATAAATTTATTGAAAGAAAAATATTCAATAAAACAAAACAATCCACAGTTTAAGTTATTACCCAACGAGCAGATTCTTTCTGATCTAGAACTTTTAAAAAATGGTAAATTAACCAATGCAGCTTTAATTCTTTTAGCAAAAAAAGAAATCCTTCAAGAAAGATTACCACAAACAAAAGTGATGTTGGAATATAGAAATTCCGAAAGCCAAATTCCTTTTGATAATAGGATAGAATTTGTAGATCCTTTTTTTATCTTAATAGATGAATTGTGGAAAACCATTAATTTAAGAAATGGAAGTTTTCCTATTCAAGATGGAGCTTATATTTTCAATATTCCTTATTTTAATGAAGAAGTAATTCGTGAATCTATTAATAATGCAATATCACATCGTGACTATAGGAGAACTTCTGAAATCGTAATTAAACAGTTTCCTCAAAGACTTGATGTAATCAATGCTGGAGGTTTTCCAGCTGGAGTAACTTTAGAAAATTTAATAAAGATTCCAAGCACTCCTAGAAATAGATTATTAGCTGATATTTTACAAAAAACAGGAATCGTTGAACGTTCAGGACAAGGTGTTGATAAAATATATTATAATACTCTTTCAGAGGGAAAAGCAGAACCAGATTATTCGAAATCAGATAATTTTCAAGTAAGTCTTAAATTATCTGCTATAATAGAAGATAGGGCATTTGCTTTATTTATTGATTCTATACAAAAAGAGCTCGCAGCAAATGATAAACTTTCAGTACTTGAAATAGTTACTTTAAATAAAATTAAAAACGGGATTCAGAAAAGTGAATTAGATTCGGAACAAGTAGATCAGCTTTTACAGAAAAAACTAATTGAAAAACGAGGAAAAACAAATGCAATCTTTTATATTTTATCTAAGGATTATTATGAGTTTACAGATGAGAAAGCTAAATATTATAATCTTCAAGAAATTGATGATGCTCAAGTATTAAATACAATTTTACAGTTTCTATCTAAGGAAGGTAAAGCAAAAATGAAAGATTTTGTAGGTCTTTTTGAAGATAAATTATCAAGAAAGCAAGTGAGATCTAGGGTGGATAAACTAGTTTTAAATCAAACACTTGAACAACAAGGAGAATCTGCTCCAACTTATAAACTGAGTGATGATTACATTAAAAGGATAGAAGTAATTTCAGAAGCTATTAATATTGGAATGAAAGAGATGATTAAAAAACAAAGCAAAGAAAATGAAATGGCCAAAAAAGGACCAAGAAAAAAGAGCTAAATTGTTAAAAACTACGCTTTTTTGTTAATAAACCTCCTCTAATAGGCTGATATTAAGGTTTTTTAAAAAAATGAAATGGCCAAAGAATGGCCAAAAAACCACACTTTTTTAGAATATTCCACCACTTTTTAATTTTAAACTAAGAAAAATTGTCCACCCAAATTAAACATATAGCCGTCATGAGACTATCCGCAATGGGAGATGTCGCCATGACGGTTCCTGTTTTACGCGCTTTTGTAAAACAATATCCTACGATAAAAGTAACCGTTGTTTCACGTCCCTTTTTTAAACCTTTTTTTGAAGGAATTCAGAATCTCGATTTTTTTCCTTTTGATGAAAAAGAGAGACACAAAGGATTTCCTGGACTTTTGAGATTATTCAGGGATTTGAAAAAACTTCAAATTGATGCCTTTGCAGATCTTCATAATGTTTTACGATCTAAGGTCGTGAGTTTACTTTTCGCTTTAAGCGGAAAAAAAAGAGCAACCGTTGATAAAGGCCGTGAAGGAAAAAAACAGTTAACCCGTGCTGAAAACAAGATCTTCAAACAATTGCCAACGATGTTTGAAAGGCACAAAAAAGTATTTGAAGAACTGGGTTTTCCCTTAGATTTATCAAATCCTGAGTTTCCTGAAAAGGCTATTTTAAGCGCTGAAATTACAGATTTAATTGGCGGGAATTATCAAAAATTAATAGGAATTGCTCCTTTTGCCCAATACGATTCTAAAGTTTATCCGCTGGATTTAATGCAGGAAGTAATTTCAAAATTAGCCGAAAATAAAGATCAGACCATATTACTTTTTGGAGGCGGAAAGAAGGAAATTGAGATTTTAGATTCACTTTCAAAACCATTTGAAAATGTGATAAACGTAGCAGGAAAAATTAAATTTCAACAGGAATTACAATTGATAAGTAATCTGAATGTCATGCTTTCTATGGATTCCGGAAATGCCCATATTGCTGCCATGCTGGGCGTAAAAGTAGTTACGCTATGGGGGGCAACACATCCGTACGCCGGATTTTTACCATTCAACCAAAGTTTAGATAACGCCTTAACTGCAGATCGAAAGCGGTATCCAAAATTGCCTACTTCGGTTTATGGAAACAAAATTGTAGAAGGTTATGAAAATGCAATGGGAACGATTTCTCCAGAAGAAGTGATTTCTCAACTAGATCTATGATTTCAAGTCCATAGTGGTTTAGTAGAATTTCAGCTTTAGCTAAAATTTTTCATTATAAACTTAGAAAAAGATATCCCAATACTTTCTTTTTGTTTTTATCGACAACAATTTCTACAAAATGATTTTCTTTTTCTGTAGCCAGTAAAATGTGCTCAAAATCTTCAGTTGAATTTCTGTAAACTTTATGCACCAGTTCAGATTCTTTTATCTTTTTAGATAAAATTTTAGCCGCTTTTAATTCACTTACATACGGCCAAATATTGAAAAAACTATCAGAAGCTGTTATTTCTTTCATTCCTCCAATAATTGAAGAATTATATTTTTCTGGTGAAAGTAGTTTAGGAGCTTTTTTTTCTTTCCTTTTTTTAATTATGAAGTAAATACAAACTAAAGAAGTTACAACAAAAAGTAAAATAAAAGTTAGTCGAAGATAATGATGCGTGGCCATGATATTTAATGTTATAAAAATGTGACAATTAAATGAAGGCTTACAAAATCTATCATCAAAGATAAAAAATGTATCAGTCTTGTAGATTCTACTAATTTACTAAATTCTAGGGATATATTTTAAAAATTTTCAAAAATATTAATGCCATTTTTGATATTTTTAAATTGAAATTCTACTTTAGAAAATAGAATCAAATAAAAATTCCAAATTCAAACGAACCATTGTAACGTTAGAATTTGGAATTTAATATTAAATTTTTTCCAGTTTGGAATTTTAACAATTATACATCATCAAAATCCACATAAATAGTTTCAGAAGTTGGATGTGCCTGACAGCTAAGTACCAAACCATCAGCAATTTCTTTATCCGTTAAGATTGAGTTTTTTGTCATTTCGGCACTACCCTGTGTTATACGGCAAAGACAGCTGCTGCAAATTCCGCCCTGGCAGGAATATGGAGCATCGATCCCCTGTTTTAAGGCCGCATCCAGAATGGTTTGTTTTTGAGACATTTCAAAAGTAACTTCGTCATCATCAACCAAAACAGTGATTTTCGTATGTCCTTCCAGAGAAGTTTTGATTTCATTTTCCTGCGAAGAAGAGGTAAAAAGTTCAAACTTAATAGCGGAGTCTTTTACGTTCTTTTCTTTTAAAATTCCGGAAACCGTATTGATCATTTCTTCCGGTCCGCACAAATAGAATTTATCAAATTGTAATTCCTTGTGCTTGTTGTTCAGCACAAAATTTACCGCCGATTTATCGATTCTTCCAAACAAAGCATTTTCGGCTTTAGCCTGGCTAAATACATAATGTACAAATAAGCGTCCTACGTATTGCAATTGTAAATCGTGAAGTTCCTGATGAAAAATAGTTTCTTCCGGAGTTTTATTTCCGTAAACTAAAACAAATGAACTTTTTGGTTCACTTTTTAAAACCGATTTTATGATAGAAAGTACAGGAGTAATTCCGCTTCCGGCAACAAAAGCTGCGTAGTTTTTTTGTCTTTCAGGATCTGGTTCAAACGTAAATTTTCCTTCTGGCTGTCCCACTTCAAGAACATCGCCTGCTTTTAATTTGGTGTTGGCAAATTGCGAGAAAACCCCATTTTTAACTGCCTTTACGGCAATTCTTAAATCACCACTGTCTGGTGCAGAACAGATAGAATAAGCACGACGAATTTCCTGATTGTCAAGGGTTAATTTTAGGTTTATATATTGTCCGGCAATAAATTGATAGTCCGGTTTTAGTTCTTCGGGAACATTAAAAAGGATGGAAACAGCATCTTTAGTTTCGCGTTTTACCTCTTTAATTATGAGTTTTAAGAATGAAGGCATGATATGATATTTTATGCAAAAGTAGCAAACAGCAGTTAATTCAAAGGTACTAAATTATTTTTTTTAACTTTTTTTGTAACGTTTCGCTAAATTTGATCTCTTACTACAAAACTGAAAACCAAACAACCATGATTAAAAAGTTTATTTATCTCGAATGGAAGGCCTTTACCAGATCAGCATCATTTGGTGCAAATCTGGCAATGAAAATTTTGATAGGTTTTTTAATGGTCTATTTTTCCATCATTTTTATCGGAATGGGAGTAGGGTCATTTTATATACTCAAAAAAATGAATCTTGAACCTTTGGTAACCATCAACAAATTTTTAATTTATTACTTTTTGTTCGATTTAGTTGTTCGTTTGCTGATGCAGGCCATTCCGGTTTTAAATATCAAACCATTACTGGTTCTGCCTTTTAATAAACCTACTATAGTCCATTTTTCTCTGGGTAAAACAGCAGTGTCATTTTTTAACTGGGCACATGCGCTCTTTTTTGTTCCTTTTTCTATAGTACTGATTATTGAAGGCTATGATGTTGTGAGCATTCTTTTTTGGCTTGTAGCTGCTTTTTCGATAGTTTACATCAATAATTTTTTGAATATTATTTTGAATAATATTGACAAATTATTTGTTGTTTTCCTAGCAATTACCTTGGCTTTAGGAGCAGCACAATATTATGAATTATTTGATATTACTATCTTTTCAGGACCTGTTTTTCAGGGATTTTATGAAACAAAAGTACTGTTTTTAATCCCAGTTTTGGTTTTAATTGGGTTGTATTTTTTTACATTCAGATACTTTCAGAATAATTTATTTCTGGATGCCGGACTTTCAAAAAAAGAAGATATTGCTACTACAGAAAATCTTGTCTGGTTAAATCAATTTGGAACTTTAGGGACATTTCTTAAAAATGATATCAAGCTCATCAAAAGAAACAAAAGATCAAAAACGACCATTTTCATGAGTATTCTCTTTTTGTTTTATGGTTTGATCTTTTTTGGAAATACACATCAGCCTGCTATTATGCACATTTTTGCCGGAATATTTGTTTCGGGTGGATTTTTATTTGTTTTTGGGCAGTTTGTACCAAGCTGGGATAGTTCTTATTACCAATTAATGATGACACAGAATATTCCATATCGAGGATACATTACCTCAAAATGGTGGCTCATTGTTATTGCAACGTTTATTTCTACTATTTTGGCATCATTCTATCTTTTTTACGGATTGGAAATTTATCTGACAATTGTAGCCGGTGCAGTTTACAATATTGGAGTCAACTCACATTTGGTACTTCTTGGAGGCGCATTTACCAAAACGCCAATCGATTTAAGCAATGCCGGTGGTGCCTTTGGTGATAAAAAAGCATTCAATATAAGTGCTATGTTGCTTACGCTGCCAAAATTATTGCTCCCATTGTTATTGTATTGGATCGGACTTCATTTCGGAGATAAAATATTAGGACTTGTCTTGGTTGCAGGAGCCGGAGTTTTAGGTTTTGTATTTAGAAATACCGTTTTTTCTATCATTGAAAAAAGATACAAAATCGAGAAATACAGCACGATTCAAGCTTACAAACAGAAGAACTAATTAGTCAATTTGAAAATCTGTCAATTAGATAATTAGCCTTAATTGACAATATAAAATCTTAATTCAAAAATCTAAAATTGCCATGATACAAGTAAATCAGCTTTCAAAAATATATAACGGAACAACAGTTTTAAACATACAAAATCTTGAAATTCCAAAAGGTCAAAGTTTTGGATTAGTGGGAAATAACGGAGCAGGAAAAACTACTTTTTTTAGTTTATTATTAGACCTCATTCAGCCTTCTACAGGGCACATTACAAGTAATAATATTCAGGTCAATACAAGCGAAAACTGGAAATCGTTTACAGGTTCCTTTTTAGATGAGAGTTTCCTGATTGGTTATTTAACTCCCGAAGAATATTTTTATTTTATCGGCGATTTGCGAAATCAGAATAAAGCTGATGTAGATGCTCTATTGGCACAGTACGAAGAATTTTTTAATGGAGAAATTCTTAAAAACAAAAAATACCTGCGTGATCTATCAAAAGGAAATCAAAAGAAAGTAGGCATTATAGCAACACTTATTGGTAATCCTGAAGTGATTATTCTGGACGAGCCTTTTGCCAATTTAGATCCGACAACTGTAAGCCGATTAAAAAAAATTATAAAAGAGCTGGCCGACAATCCAAATATTACCGTTCTCGTTTCCAGCCATGATTTACAACATACTGTTGAGGTTTGCGACAGAATTGTAGCGTTGAACAAAGGTGAAATTGTAAAAGATATTCAAACCTCAAAAGAGACGTTGCAGGAGCTGGAATCGTTTTTTGCCGTTTAAATTTCGATATTTCAAAAAGAAGCGTATTTTTACCAGTCTTATACTAAAATGCCTTTTTAGAAGTTAATTGATTTAAACTCTTTTCTATTGAAAAAGAATACCCTCAAATATAGTTTTCCTTTTGTTTTTATATTTTTTTTGATAGCCTGTTCTACCAAAAGAGACACTTTTTTGGCCAGGAATTCTCATGCTTTAAGTACAAAGTATAATATTTTGTATAATGGCGGAATCGCTTTAGACAAAGGACTGGCAACAATAAAAGGCAATGATCAGGATAATTTTTGGGAAATGCTTCCAATTGAAAAAATGCAAATCAATGATGATCTTTCTGAAAAAGAAAAAACCAAAAATCCGGATTTTGAATTAGCCGAAACTAAAGCAACAAAAGCGATTCAGAAACATTCAATGAATATTGGCGGGAGGGAGAAAAATACCCAGATTGATGAGGCCTATCTAATGCTCGGAAAAGCACGATATTATGACCAGCGCTTCATTCCTGCCCTTGAAGCATTTAATTATATTTTATACAAATATCCGAATAGCAGTAATATTTATACCGCTAAAATCTGGCGTGAAAAAACCAATATGCGTTTAGGAAATGACGCCATTGCGATAAAAAACATCAAACTTTTATTAAAAAATACAGATTTAAAAAAACAGACATTTTCAGATGCAAATGCTTTACTGGCGGAGGCTTTTTTAAATCTTGAACAAAAAGACAGTGCCGTTACCAGACTTAAGGTGGCTGAAAAATTTTCAAGAATAAACGAAGACAGAGCCCGTTATCGTTTTATTCTGGGTCAGATGTATCAGGAAGCAGAAAAAAGAGACAGTGCCATTTATTTTTATAACAGCGTAATCGACATGAACCGTAGGGCTGACCGAAAATATATGATGCAGGCTTATGCAAAAAAAGCACAAATGTTTGATTATGAAAGTGGTAATGATACCCTGTTTTTAAAGACCTATAATAAGCTGGTTAATGATCGGGAGAACAGACCTTATTATGACATCCTGTTTTTTGAAATGGGTGTTTTTTATGATAAAAAGAGACAGCAGGAAAATGCACTGGAATTTTATAATAAATCCTTGGCCAGAAAATCTAAAGATTCTTATTTGGTAGCTTCAACGTACAGAAATATAGGAAATATGTATTTTAAAGCTACAGATTATACAATGGCTGCCAAATATTATGATAGTACATTGGTAAAATTAAACCCGAAAACGAGAGAATTTGCTTTTATCGAAAAAAACCGAAAAAACTTAGATAACGTTATCAAATACGAAGGAATTGCAAAACGAAATGACAGTATCATTAAAGTCAAATCCTTACCGGATGACGAAAGAAGAACCTATTTCGAAAATTATATTGCAGAATTAAAAAAGAAAGATGAAGCAAAACGAATTTTAGAAGAAAAGGAAAAAGAACGATTAGCAAATATTGAACAAAATACAAATTCTAACAATACACCAGAAGCTGTAAATCATCAGTCAGCAGGAAATAATTCGCCTGTAGCTATGCCCGGAGCTTTCAATCCGCCATCCGAAAATGATGCTGCTAGTGCTTTTTATTTCTATAATCCATCAACAGTTGCTTACGGAAAATTACAGTTCAAAAAAATGTGGGGCAACAGGGCATTAAAAGGAAACTGGAGATTATCTGCTTCAAAGTCAAATGACAATACAGCGTTGACAGATTCGATAAGTATGAAATACGATTCTATAAATGCTTTGAAAGATTTAATAGTGATCGAAAAATACACAACAGATTTTTACGAAAAACAACTTCCCACAACTCAGGTTGCCATGGATAGTATTGGAAAAGAACGAAATTTTGCCTACTATCAGTTAGGATTAATTTACAAAGAAAAATTTAAGGAATACGATTTGGCCAGCAGTAAATTTGAGCAATTGCTTCGTAATAATCCGGAAGAAAAATGGATTTTACCATCGATGTACAATTTGTATAAAATTTACCAGATTACAAATCCTGCAAGAGCTGAAAGGATAAAGTCTGATATTACTGCGAATTACCCAAATTCGAGATATGCCCAAATTTTAAACAATACAAATCCTGAAAATGGCTCAAATTTATCACCTGAAAAGGAATATGAAAAATGGTATAAATTATTTCAACAGGAACAGTTTGATGAAGTGCTGGACAACATAGACAATTTAATAAATCAATATTCCGGAGATGAGATTGTTTCGAAATTTGAATTGTTAAAAGCCAATACATTAGGAAAAGTGAATGGTTTGGCGACCTATAAAAAAAGCATGGAAGAGGTAGCTGATAATTACCCGAATAGTGAAGAAGGCAAATCTGCACGTGAAATTTTAGAAAAGCAAATTCCAATACTTGAAAAACTTGATTTTACAACAGACGGGAAAAGCTGGAAGATTTTATATTTGGTAAATAAAAATGATACTAAAACAGCCAAAAAAATTGAAGAAGCGATTAAGGTTTTTTTATTAATTGAAAATTTTGAAAGATTAACCACTTCTTTTGATAAATATAACAGGACTGAAAGCTTTTTTGCAATTCACGGTATAAAATCTGAAGCTTATGCCAGAGATGTTGCAGGGGTTTTGAGAGATGATGAAAAATATAAAATTTCACATCCGTTCATTATTATTTCAAGTGAAAATTACAAAATAGTTCAGATGAAGAAAAACCTTCAGACTTACTTAGCGTCAAAAATTCCATAATTATGTTTGAAAAAGCAAAAAAAAGCGGCACAGAACTTTTAGGAAAAACCAACAGAATTGTTGAAGGAACTTCTATTATAGGTGATATAGTTTCTAAAGCAGATTTTCGACTGGATGGAGAATTAATTGGAAATTTTACCTCACAGGGAAAATTAGTTATTGGACCATCAGGTGTTATAAAAGGGGAAATCATTTGTCATAATGCAGACATCGAAGGAGAATTCCAGGGAAAACTAAAAGTCTTAGAAGTTCTTAATATAAAAGCCACTGCACGTATTCATGGAGAAGTAGCAGTTGGAAAATTGTCTATTGAACCCGGAGCTGACTTTACAGCAACTTGTACAATGCTTGCTCATTCAAATCAGGTAATAATGCTAGAAGATGGAAAAGGAACCTAATAACAATAAAAGAAACAAATGGCTGGCTCTTATGAATATTCCTTTTCAAATGGGGGTCATTATTTTTTTGTTTTCTTACTTAGGAACGTGGCTTGATGAAAACCATCCAAGTCCAAAAGTCTACTACAATAAGATATTAGTTATGGTTGGTGTGGGTATTGCATTATATAATGTTATTCGCCAGGTAAACGAAATCAATAAAACAAAGTAATTTCGCTATAAATAAATAGTGCATCTTTGCATAAAATTATTTTGAAATGCTTTTAAGAAATTACAGACCTCTTTTATATTTATTTTTTTTAACCTTCTTTACCTATATAATACATAAGGCGGTTTTTTATTTTTTAAAAGTTAACGATAATAATTTTCATTATACCTTGGAAATTTTGTATTTAATCTTTTCATTATTTGCGACGATATTACTAGTTATCATATTAAAGTTTAAAAAAGACAAATTTGACAGCATAGGAATGTTTTTTATGTTAGGAACTTTTATTCAAATGCTTTTGTCCTATTTAATATTGAAGCCGATTTTATCAGATAAAATTCATAACGTAACTGTTGAAAAAAGCAACTTTTTTATAACATTTATTTTGTTTTTGTTATTTCAGACGCTTTTAACTGTCGGATTATTAAATAAAAAGCTTTAAAACAGCAATTCTGTATAATAAGGTTCAAAAATAATTTTTTATATCCTTTTTAATATTAATAAAAAATGTACCTTTGCACCAAATTTTAGAAACGTAAAAATAAGATTTTCCACGATATGGTGATTTCAAACAAACCACTCAGATTTATTCTTGCAGCTTTAGTAGCTTGTCTTCCACTAATGGGCTTTTCAAATATTGAAAAAGACTCAGCGCATGTTCAAACTGAAGAAGCTCATGGAGCTGTTTCAGAAGAACATCACGCAGAACCGACAGATGTTAAATCTAAGATTAAAGCATTTATTGGTCACCACGTTTTAGACTCACATGATTTTACTTTAACTCAGGATGATGAAACGGGTAAATATTATGGTTTTCCATTACCTGTAATTATTTGGGATAATGGTCTTCAAGTTTTTTCTTCTTCAAAATTTAATCACGGACATTCAGTAGCAGAATCAAATGGTAACTATTATGTAATTAATCATCATGATGGTAAAATATACAAAACAGATGCTGAAGGAACAATTACTGAAGATGAGAAAACAGGTCATCCAACAAATGTTCGTCCTTTAGATTTTTCAATTACAAAAACAGTAGTTTCTATTTTTGCAGCAGCTTTATTGATGTTTTGGTTATTTTCAAGTTTAGCTAAATCATATGCTAAAAATGGAGGGATTGCTTCTGGTGTTGGAAGAATCTTCGAACCATTGGTAGTTTACATTCGTGACGAAGTCGCTATTCCAAACATTGGAGAGAAACACTATAAAAAATACATGAGTTATTTATTGACAATCTTTTTCTTTGTATTGTTTTTAAATATTTTCGGATTAACTCCACTAGGGATAAATGCTACCGGTAATTTGACAATTACTTTTTCTTTAGCAATCCTTACGTTTTTAATTACAAATCTTACAGCAAATAAAAATTATTGGGGTCATATTTTCTGGATGCCAGGAGTGCCAAAACCAATGAGAATTATTTTGGCACCAATTGAATTATTAGGTGTTTTTATCAAACCATTCTCGTTAATGATTCGTTTGTACGCTAATATCTTTGCTGGACATATCGTTTTAATGAGTATCATTGGATTAATGTTTATTTTTAAAAGCTGGATTGGAAGCAGTCTGTCTTTTGGATTGTCATTCGTACTTTCTATACTTGAAATTCTGGTAGCATTTTTACAAGCCTATATTTTTACCATGCTGTCTGCACTTTATTTTGGTTCAGCAGTAGAAGAGCATCATCACGAAGAGGAAGCTCATCACTAAATTTTAGATTTTATAATTTGAATTTCAGATTATCATCTAAAATCTAAACGCATCAGGATGTAAAAATCAAAATTGAATGTTTAATTTTTAATTTATATATTATGGAAATTCCAAATATCGTTGGAGCAGGATTAATCGTAATCGGAGCAGCATTAGGAATTGGTAGAATCGGTGGTTCAGCAATGGACGCTATCGCTCGTCAGCCAGAAGCTTCAGGAAAAATCCAAACAGCTATGCTTATCGCTGCTGCACTTATTGAAGGTATTGGTTTTGCTGCGTTATTCGCTGCTTAATTAAAACAAAAGCAATAGTTACAACGGTTGGTTGTAACTATTGTTTAAATTAAAACATTAAAAAATTGTTTTTAAGAAATGCAATTTTAGAGACATCAATTAAAATTTATAATCATATATAATGGAAAAGTTAATAAATCAGTTTGAGTTCGGTTTGTTTTTCTGGCAAATAATCATTTTTGTTGGATTAATTCTTTTGTTGAAAAAATTCGCATGGAAACCAATTCTTGATGCAGTAAATCAAAGAGAGCAAGGGATAAAAGATGCATTGCTTTCTGCTGAAAATGCAAGACAGGAAATGCAAAATTTACAAGCTGACAATCAAAGAATACTAAATGAAGCTCGTGCAGAACGTGATGCGATGCTAAAAGAAGCTCGCGAAATGAAAGAGAAAATGATTGCTGATTCTAAAAGCGAAGCACAAGAGGCTGGTCAAAAAATGATCGAGCAGGCTAAAGCGGCTATTGAAAGTGAAAAAAATGCTGCAATGGCAGAATTGAAATCTCAGGTTTCAACCTTATCATTAAGCATTGCTGAAAAATTATTGAAAGAAGAATTATCTAACAAAGAATCTCAAACTAAACTGGTTGAGAAAATGTTAGGTGACGTAAAGCTAAACTAATATTATGGCAAGTACAAGAGCAGCAATTCGTTATGCAAAAGCAATTCTGGACTTAGCAAACTCTAAAGGTGTTGCCGAAGCTGTTAATAACGATATGAAATTAATCGCCTCGACGATTGATACAAATTCAGAATTGAGTGATTTTATTCAAAACCCAACTACAAGGGTTGAAGTTAAAGAAAGTGCTCTTTTGGAAGTTTTTGCAAATGTAAATGATGTAACCAAAGGTTTATTTCGTTTATTATTCGAAAACAAAAGATTTGAAATTCTGGATGCAATTGCATTAGAATATACTAAATTATTTGATAAAGGCAACGGAATAGAAGTAGCAAAAGTTACGACAGCAATCCCAATGGACGCAGATTTAGAAGCTAAAGTTTTAGCTAAAATTGCAACTTTATCAGATAAAAAAATAACGATTGAAAATATAGTAGATCCGGCAATTATTGGAGGATTTATTTTAAGAATAGGTGATCAGCAGTACAACGCTTCTGTTGCAAACAGATTACAAGTTTTAAAGAGAGAGTTAAGTAATTAGTTTTATAACACAAAAAGTGTCTAAATTATAAATTAAGATGGCGGAAATCAAACCTGCTGAAATTTCAGCAATATTAAGAAAGCAAGTAGAAGGTTTTGAATCTGGTGCTACGCTAGAGGAAGTAGGAACAGTACTTCAGGTTGGGGATGGTATTGCTCGTGTTTACGGGTTATCTAATGTACAATATGGTGAGTTGGTTGAATTTGAAAACGGACTTGAAGCTATTGTATTGAACCTTGAAGAAGACAACGTAGGTGTGGTACTTTTAGGACCATCAACAGGTATTAAAGAAGGATCAACAGCAAAAAGAACCCAACGTATTGCTTCTCTTAAAGTAGGTGAGCAAATGGTAGGACGTGTAGTTAACACTCTTGGTTTTCCAATTGATGGAAAAGGGCCAATTGGTGGTGATTTATACGAAATGCCTTTGGAAAGAAAAGCACCTGGTGTAATTTTCCGTCAGCCGGTAACTGAGCCATTACAAACTGGAGTTAAGGCAGTAGATGCTATGATCCCGGTTGGACGTGGACAGCGTGAGCTTGTAATCGGTGACCGTCAAACAGGTAAATCAACCGTTTGTATCGATACCATCTTAAATCAAAAAGAATTTTACGATGCAGGAAAACCTGTATTTTGTATATATGTTGCAATTGGACAAAAAGCTTCAACTGTAGCAGGAATCGCTAAAATGTTAGAAGAAAAAGGAGCAATGGCTTATACAGTTATTGTTGCTGCAAATGCTTCTGATCCAGCTCCAATGCAAGTTTACGCTCCTTTCGCAGGTGCTGCAATTGGAGAGTACTTTAGAGATTCAGGTCGTCCTGCACTTATTGTGTATGATGATTTATCTAAACAAGCTGTTGCTTACCGTGAGGTTTCTCTTTTATTGAGAAGACCACCGGGACGTGAGGCTTACCCTGGAGACGTTTTCTACTTACACTCTCGTTTATTAGAGCGTGCTTGTAAAGTAATTGCTGACGATGGAATTGCTAAAAACATGAACGATTTACCAGATTCTATTAAACCTATTGTAAAAGGTGGTGGTTCTTTAACTGCTTTACCAATTATCGAAACTCAGGCTGGTGACGTTTCTGCATACATCCCAACAAACGTAATCTCGATTACAGATGGTCAGATTTTCCTTGATGGAGATTTGTTCAACTCAGGGGTTCGTCCTGCAATTAACGTAGGTATCTCTGTATCTCGTGTTGGAGGTAATGCTCAAATTAAATCAATGAAAAAAGTTTCTGGAACTTTAAAATTAGACCAGGCTCAATTCCGTGAATTAGAAGCTTTCGCTAAATTTGGTTCTGATCTTGATTCTGTTACTTTAAACGTAATTGAAAAAGGAAAAAGAAACGTTGAAATCTTAAAGCAAGGTTTGAATGATCCTTATCCTGTTGAAAACCAAGTAGCGATTATTTATGCAGGATCTAAAAACTTATTGAAAAACGTTCCTGTAAATAAAGTAAAAGAATTTGAAGCAGATTTCATCTCTTACTTAAACAGCAAACATAAAGATACGCTTAACGCATTGAAAGCTGGTAAATTAGATGATAACATTACTGATGTTATTGAAAAAGCAGCAAAAGAAGTTTCAGCAAAATATAACTAATAAGATAATTCGTAAATTAGATAATTAGAAAATGGCTTAACATTCTTCTAATTATCTAATTTTCAAATTGTCACATTTTCTAATTAATAGATGGCAAATTTAAAGGAAATCCGTAATAGAATTACTTCCGTTTCATCAACGATGCAGATTACATCGGCTATGAAAATGGTTTCTGCTGCAAAGCTCAAGAAAGCACAAGATGCAATCACGGCAATGCGCCCTTATGCCGAGAAATTAACAGAGTTACTGCAAAATCTTTCTGCTACACTTGATGGTGAAGTTGGAGGAGATTACACAACACAACGTGAAGTAAAAAAAGTATTGCTTGTAGCAATAACTTCTAATAGAGGTTTATGTGGTGCATTCAATTCAAATGTAATTAAAGAAATCAAAAACCGTACTGAATTTTACGCAGGGAAACAGGTTGATGTTTTTCCTATAGGTAAAAAAGGGAACGATGTTTTGGCTAAAACACATAAAGTTCATGGTCATCATAATGCAATTTTTGATCATTTAACTTTTGATAACGTTGCGTCAATTGCAGATAATTTGACTGAAAGATTCTTATCTGGAGAGTACGATAGAATTGAATTGGTTTATAATCAGTTTAAAAATGCTGCAACTCAAATTGTTCAGGTTGAACAGTTTTTGCCTCTAGCTCCAATTAAATCTGACGAATCAGTTTCTGCTGGAGATTATATTTTCGAGCCTTCAAAAGAAGAAATTGTTTTGACTTTGATTCCAAAATCATTAAAAACACAATTATACAAAGGTATTCGTGATTCTTTTGCTTCAGAACACGGAGCACGTATGACAGCAATGCACAAAGCAACTGACAACGCAACAGCATTAAGAAATCAATTAAAATTGACTTATAATAAAGCACGTCAGGCGGCTATTACTAATGAAATCTTAGAAATTGTTGGTGGTGCAGAAGCCTTGAATGGATAATAAATATTCAAAATTATATACAAAAAAGAGCCTGCAATCAAATGCAGGCTCTTTTTTTGTATTTAAGAATTCCCCACTATTCTTAAATTAGATTTTAAAATGGTGATTCTGGAGAATTCTTTTCCCCAAGAATCAGTACCATTTTAAAGAGTTCAAGTGGATTAACCCACTTTTGCTTTGTTTTTATGGGAACAAACTAGCTTTATTAATCCCAATGCTCACTTTTTAAAGGGTTATATTCAGCTCTTACAATCCCTGTGCTTTGTTTTTATGGGAACAAACTAGCTTTATCAACCCGATGCTTACTTTTTTTAGAGGGTTGTGTTTCAGCTCTTACAATCCCTGTGCTTTGTTTTTATGGGAACAAACTAGCTTTATCAACCCGATGCTTACTTTTTTTAGAGGGTTGTGTTTCAGCTCTTACAATCCCTGTGCTTTGTTTTTATGGGAACAAACTAGCTTTATCAACCCGATGCTTACTTTTTTAGAGGGTTGTGTTTCAGCTCTTACAATCCCTGTGCTTTGTTTTTATGGGAACAAACTAGCTTTATCAACCCGATGCTTACTTTTTTTAGAGGGTTGTGTTTCAGCTCTTACAATCCCTTTGCTTTGTTTTTTTAAGGGTTACCTATTAGCTTTAATCAATCCCGTGCTTTGTTTTTAGGGTACAAATAGCTAAATTATCCCAAGCTCTGTTTTTTTATAGGTTACATATCAGCTGTATCATTCCTACTATGCTTTGTTTTATGGTACAAAATAGCTTCATCAACCAAATGCTTTGTTTTTTTGAGGGTTACATATCAGCTGTATCAATCCCTTATTTTTTATAAAAAAGATTTACTTTTTTAGTATTACAAATATTTGATTATATTATCAAAACCACAATACCCACATTTAGTGATTTTTTCAATTTTGTTATTTATACTAATTATGAGGTATAAGTTATTGATTTTGTATGTTCTATGTTGGTTGAACTACTTAATAATTGTATTTGAGATACATTATATGGTAGAGATGAGTAGAAAGACTTTTTTAAAATTATAGTAAATTTTAATTATAAACAATACTATCCCAGGTTTGTTCTCATCTTTTTTATAGAACTTATGTCTAGTCCTGAAAAAGTGATACAGGATTAATAAAAAATAAAAGTACAATTTTAGACAGTAGCAAGCTCAGGTTTGCTACTGTTTTTTGTTTTATAGGTTCTCATTTTAATTTTGTTTTGGTTATGCATCTGATTTGGAGTAAGCATGTAATTAGAATAATGAGGTCTGATTTCATTATAGATATCAATAGCTTCTTTTACAATTTTTTGCATGATTTCTGCTTTTTGGTTGTATTTGTCAACCCTAAATTCCTGTTTTAAAATACCATTAATCCTTTCTGCCACTGCATTTTCATAAGGGTCAGAGTTTTTTGTCATACTACATAGAATTTTATTTTTATTAAGCTGCTTTTGATAGTCATTAGCACAATATTGAATCCCTCTGTCTGAGTGATGTATCAATGGTAAGTTTTTGTTGTTTCTGTGTTTAAGAGCCATTTTAAAAGCCTTCAAACTGCTTTCTGTGTTCATGTTATCGGCGACATAATATCCCATAATCTTTTTAGAATAAGCATCTGTGACTAAGCTTAAATAGCAAGGATTATCTCTTTTTCCTATATAGGTTATATCAGAGACCCAAACTTGCTCTGGTCTGTTAATTTCTAAATCTAGAATTCGATTTTGATGTTTATTAAATCGATGATGTGAGTTAGTCGTTACATGATAACTTCGTTTAGAATGTATCAATAAATGATTGGCTCTGAGTATATCAAAGAACTTATCTCTTCCAATTTTCATTAATTGAAGTTTATCCAACAAAAGATAATATAGTTTTCGAGCACCTATTCTAGGCATTGTCTTCCTGATATTATTCACCATCAAAATCACTTCTTTGGCTTTGTTTTGTTTGGATGCTATTCTTCTAGTCTTTCGATAATAAACCTGTCTGTCTATCCCGAACAAATAACAGGTAAACGCTACTGTTTTTTGTTCTTTTGCTTTAAAGCGGGCGATTGTTCGGGTGCAGAGTTTTTTCGGATATCGATATGATATTCTTTCTCAGCTAAATCAATCATCATGTCAAACAAGATTGCTTTTTTATCTGCAACGTAAGCTTGTCGTTCTAAAAAAGCCTTTTGTTTTTCTAATAGCTTGACTTGGGCTTCAAGTTCCATAATTTTTTGTTCGGGTGACTTTGCCATATTCAAAGGGGATTGGTTTTCCCAATCAAAGTTACCAAATTTTCGTAACCAGCCCAGAACTGTAGCATGGCTTTGAATACCATATTGTTTTCTAATTTGGGTAATTGATGAACTACCTTGCTCAACTTCTCTAACGATTTGAAGTTTTAAGGACATGCTGTAATCTCGCTGGGTGCGCTTTACATAATTGCTGTATTCTTCCATAACGATTGTTTTTGTGTATCGCTATTTCAGGACGGGACATTAAAATAAAAACAAAAGAGCCAACTTTCATTGTTGGCTCTTTTAATATATAGTTTTAATTTATTTTTATTAACTATAAAATGGTGATCCTCAACTTCCCCAAAAAATTGAGAATCAATACCATTTTATAACAATTGACAGATTATTCTCTGTAGTGCTTTGTCTTTTATGGGAACAAACTAGCTTTATTAGTCCCAGTGCTCTGTTTTTTTAAGGGTTACATTTCAGCAGAATCAATCCCAGTGCTTTGTCTTTTATGGGAACAAACTAGCTTTATTAGTCCCAGTGCTCTGTTTTTATAGGGTTACAATACAGCAGAATCAATCCCTTTTGCTTTGTCTTTTATGGGAACAAACAAGCTTTATCAGTCCCAGTGCTTCCTTTTTTATAAGGGTTGTATTTAGCTTTCTCAATCCCTATGAGACAAATTTATGATGATAAGTCAGGAAAAATGTTATATAATTTTCTTATCCTAGTTATATATTTCACATGTATAAGTTTTTTTAACCTGAATTATCTAGAAAAAAATTTGTTTAAGATTTTCTTACTAAATATCAGCTTATCAAAACAGAGCTTATTTTCTTAATGATTTCAGTTGTGTGTTCACAAATTTGATGCTTTCACAGTAAATTTTGGAAGCACATATAATTATTATGACTAAAAAGGTTTTCATTTAGTCTAAGCTTGAATGAGAAAAATTAATTCATTAAAATTGTTGTGAAGTTTTTTTATTGATTCGTTAAAAACACCAATAAAACCAAAGAATTGGTTATTTTTGTTTTTCGAACTTTATTACTAATTATTTTGGGATTATATAAAAATCTATTCAAACAAACTGCAATTTATGGATTAGCAACCGTTTTGCCACGAATGCTCAGTTTTTTATTAGTCAGATTATATACAGGTATTTTACCTACAGCTGAATATGGCGAAGTTTCGATTGTTTTGTCCTGGATGGTTTTCTTTAATGTGATTCTTTCCTATGGAATGGAAACTGCTTTTTTTAGATTTTACAGCGCCGAAGATGACAAGAAAAATGTAATTGCAACGGCAACGATATCAGTATTTTGGACTTCAATTGGGTTTTTATTCGGAGCGTTAATCTTTAGAAACACACTTGCAAACTGGGCAGAAGTTGATACGCAATATGTTACCTATTCTGTTTGGATTTTAGTTCTGGATGCTTTGGTTTTAATACCATTTTCTAAACTTAGAGCCAATCAGCGACCAATGGTTTACGCAGCTATTAAAATTGGAAATGTTGTTATAAATCTCTTGCTGAATATATTTTTCTTACTTTATTTACCAAAACTGGCAACAGATAATCCTAATTCTGTGTGGGATAATCTATATATTGAAAATTTTCAGATTGCCTATATTTTCATTGCAAATCTTTTAGCAAGTTTAGCCACATTTATTGTTCTTTCTCCAAATTATCTTTCACTAGGAAGAAGATTTGATCCTGCACTTTGGAAAAAAATGATGAAATATGGGTTGCCAATTCTTGTTGCCGGAATTGCATTTGCGGTTAATGAACATTTTGATAAAATTTTATTAGGCTATTTATTGCCGGAAAATTTAGCGAAGTCAGAAGTTGGAGCTTATTCGGCTTGTTATAAGTTAGGATTATTTATGGTTTTGTTTGCCACAGCATTCAGACTCGGAATAGAACCTTTCTTTTTTAGTCATGCAAAAAATGAAAATGCTCCTCAAACTTATGCAGTTATCACGAAATATTTTGTGATTTTAGGATCGCTCATTTTATTGGGAGTTATTGTTTTTGCAGATATTCTAAAACTTCTTTTGCTGGATAATAAATCGTATTGGGAAGCAATGAAAGTTGTTCCTCTAATTATTCTGGCCAATTTTTTTCTGGGAATATACAACAATTTATCTGTTTGGTATAAATTGACAGATAAAACAAGAATAGGGGCATACATTTCTATAGTTGGTGCCATTGTAACATTGTTTTTAAATTATTTATTAATTCCAAAATACAGTTATTACGGATCAGCAATTGCCACTATTTCAGCTTACGGAAGTATGATGCTTATTTCATATATCTTAGGAAACAAATATTATCCAATACCTTATGATATGAATAAAATTGGAGCTTATCTTGGAATTTCAATTGTATTTTCAGCTATTTCTTTTTACTGGTTTAGAGAAAATTATTTTGTAGGAATTCCGTTATTGCTTGGATTTATTTATTTTGTCTATCATAATGAAAAAGACACAATCAAAGGAATTATGAATAAAAAATGATGCCTTAAATTTTAAAATAAAAAATGAAAATACAAATTATTAATAAATCGCAACACGACTTACCAAATTATGAAACAATTGCTTCGGCAGGAATGGATTTACGTGCCAATTTAACTGAACCAATAATTTTAAAACCATTAGAAAGAACAATTGTAAAAACCGGTCTTTTTATTGAGTTGCCTATTGGTTACGAAGCCCAGGTCAGACCAAGAAGCGGTCTGGCGGCTAAAAAAGGGGTTACGGTTTTGAATTCTCCCGGAACTGTAGATGCTGATTACAGAGGTGAAATAGGCGTAATTTTAGTAAATTTATCAAACGAGGACTTTGTAATCGAAAACGGAGAACGAATTGCACAATTGATCATTGCCAAACATGAAAGGGCAGAGTGGATTGAAGTTGAGGAACTTTCTGAAACTTCAAGAGGAGCTGGTGGTTTCGGAAGTACAGGTGTGAAATAGTTTCAGTAAACTGTATTATTACTCTAAAAAACTGTATCATTTTCAACTAAATGACTTTGCAGCTTTACCTTTAAAATTTTCAACCAAACCAAGGAGATTTTTTAAGTCTCACCATAAAAATAAACACAAAAAATGAAAATAATCGTTCCAATGGCAGGTCGCGGATCGAGATTACGACCTCATACTTTAACTGTTCCAAAACCATTAATTCCTGTGGCAGGAAAATCAATTGTTCATCGTCTGGTTGAAGATATTGCCAAAATATTAAAACAACCCATTGAAGAAGTTGCCTTTATTTTAGGAGACGAAGCTTTTTTTGGTGATGATGTTGTGTCAAGTTTACAGGATTTAGCCAAAGGACTAGGGGCAAAAGCATCTATTTATCGTCAGGATTTACCATTAGGAACCGGTCATGCGATTATGTGTGCAAAGGATTCCTTATCAGGACCGGCTGTAATTGCTTATGCAGATACTTTAATCAGAGCAGATTTTGAACTGGATCCGGCTGCTGATTCCGTAATCTGGGTCAAACAAGTGGATCAGCCGGAAGCATTTGGTGTAGTAAAATTAAACGACAATAATGAAATTATAGAATTGGTAGAAAAGCCAAAAGAATTTGTTAGTGATTTGGCGGTTATCGGAATTTACTATTTCAAAGAAGTTGGCGATCTGAAAAAAGAACTTCAGGGCGTTTTGGATAATAATATTCAAAATGGCGGTGAATATCAGATCAACGATGGTATTAAAGCCATGATGGCAAACGGAAAAATTTTCAAAACAGGAAGCGTTGATGAATGGATGGATTGTGGTAATAAAGATGTGACGGTTGAAACAAATACCAGAATGCTTGGTTTTCTGCATAATGATGGGGAGCGTTTAGTCGATTATAATGTGACTTTAGAAAATTCAACTATTATTCCACCTTGTTACATTGGACAAAATGTAGTATTAAAAAATGCAACTGTGGGTCCAAATGTTTCGTTAGGAAAAGGATGTCATGTTACGGATAGCTCCATAAAAAACAGTTTGGTACAAACCTATTCCCAAATAAAAAATGCTGATTTGGATAATGCAATGATCGGAAATCATGTGAGTTATGATGGAAAATTTAAAAGTATCAGTATTGGTGATTATTCCGTTTTTGAATAAAATAGTAATTTAAAATAAAATTATGTAAATGATGAAAAAGAGAGTGTTAGTAATTTTATTTTTCGTTTTGCTTGGCAATTCTACTATGGTTATGGCGCAAACAGAACCTGAAGATATTGCTATGGCTACAGACGAATATGAGGACTCTTTTTATGAATCATTAAAACAGAAAGGAATTGAAAATTATGATAAGGCAATTATGTCTTTAGAAAAATGCATTAAGCTCAAACCAAATGATGCCGTTGCTTATTTTGAATTGGGTAAAAATTATTTAAAATTAAAAGATTATCAGAATGCTCAAAATGCATTTGAGAAAGCGATTCAGATTGACCCAAAGAACAAATGGTACTGGTTAGGTGTTTATGATGTAAGTTTCGAAACCAAAAATTATACTCTGGCAATTGAAACAATTCAGAAAATTATTCCGTTTGATGAAGAATATAAAGATGATCTGATTTCATTATATATGATTACCAACGAGTTTGAAAAAGCACTTTTGGCAATCAATGAGATGAATGACAAATATGGAAAATCGGAAGACAGAGAAAGATATAAACAACAGATTTTATCTCAGGGTAAATTTCAAAATACCGAAATAGATAATTTAATTAGTCAGATCAAACAACATCCTAAAGAAGAATCTAATTATGTTAACCTGATTTTATTATATTCTAAAACAGCAGAAACCGATAAAGCTTTGGATGTTTCAAAGCAGCTGGCCAGGGAAATTCCGAACTCAGAGTGGGCGCAGGTGAGTTTGTTTAAAGGATATTTAGATCAAAACCAGGCAGAAAAGGCGATAAAAGCAATGAATTTTATTTTATCGAGTCCAAAAATAGATTCTAAAATTAAGCACAGAACACTTAATGAATTTTTAATTTATGTGAATAAAAATCCGCAATATGCATCTGATTTAGAGATAGCGATTGGCTATTTTGACAACGATCCAAATGTAGATGTTGCTAAAGAAATTGGAAAATTTTATCACAGTAAAAACCAATTCGAGAACGCGATTAAATATTATGAAAAACATTTAAGTGCCAATTCAGATAAAGATCGTGATACAAATTTGCTTTTGCTTGAAGCGTATTTTCAGGCAAGGCAATTTGAGCCAATGACCCAAAGGGCGATGATGTTGATTGAAGTTTATCCAAGCCAGCCGCAATTTTATTATTATGCAGGATTAGGAAGTAATCAGTTAAAGCAATTTAAGAATGCAAAAACCGTTTTAGAAATGGGACTTGATTATGTAGTTGAGGACAAAAAGATGGAAGCAAATTTTAATATTCAGTTAGGCGAGGCATATAATGGATTGGGAGATGTTAAGAAAAAAGAGGAATACTTTTTGAAAGCAAATGAGTTATTAAAACAAAAAAAGTAAAGATGAAAAAATATATAGCAATACTATTCCTGACAGTTTTTATGATTTCCTGTAAATCAAAAGCGGTTGCGGTACAAAACAGTAATACGGAAACACCGATAAAAAAGGATAATAAAGCGGTAGAAAAACATTATGAAAATAAATTAGATTTCTCCACATTATACATAAAAGCGAGTGCGAAATATGTGGATGAAAAACAAAGTCAGAATGTTACAGCCGAAATTAAAATTGAAAAAGATAAGCAGATTTTAGTAAGTGTCCGTTTTCTTGGGATCACAATGGCAAAAGCTTTGATTACTCCAACTACAGTAAGTTATTACGAAAAAATAAACAGTACGTATTATGAAGGTGATTTTACAAGTTTAAGCAAATGGCTGGGAACCGAACTGGATTACAGTAAAGTTCAGAATTTATTAGTGGGGGAAACTCTGGATGACTTAAGAAAAGGAAAATATGTACAGACGATTGTAGAAAACCTAATTCGTTTAGAAGATGAAAAAAGCACAAATCTGAAAAAGACTTTCTTTTTGGAGCCTGAAAAATATTTGCTTCAAAAAGAACAAATTTCGCAATCTTCAGAAAATAGAATGTTAGAAATTAAATATTCTGATAACAAGGTTTTTAATCAGGGAACACTTCCAACCAGTATTGAAATTAATGCAATCCAGCCTAAAGGAAAGACCGATATTAATTTAAATTATAATACAATCTCGTTTAATGAAGAACTTTCTTTTCCATATAGTGTACCAAGTGGTTATAAAAAGGTTATAATTAACTAAATTTGCAAAAAGAACATTAAAAATGCCAAAATTTTTCCTAAGCCTAATTTTTATATGCACCACAGCTTTTGTGTGGGCACAGGACTCGCAACAAGAAAAACTGGAGCAGCGAAAAGCGCAGATTCAGCAGGAAATTCGTGATAATGAAAAAATGCTGCAGTCAGTTCGAAAAAAGGAGAAGTCTGCTGTAAATGAGTATCTGATTCAGGCTAATAAAATAAAACTGAAGGAGAAATTAATTAATACAACTTCTAAGCAGGAAAGACTTTTAGGAAATGATATGTACATAAATCAGCTAAAAGTTAATAAACTAAAAAGGGAATTAGCTGTGCTAAAAGAAGATTATGCTAAGATGATTTTGAAATCATATAAAAGCCGATCTGAGCAAAGCCGTGCTATGTTTATTTTGTCTTCGGATAGTTTTTTACAGGCCTATAAAAGAGCACAATATTTAAAGCAGTATACCAATTTTAGAAAAAATCAAGGTTTAGAAATTCAGTCTAAAACAGCAGAATTAGTCGAATATAATGCTAAACTTGACAGTCAGCGACAAACAAAGAAAAAAATTATTGCAGAAAATCAAAAGGAAAAGCAAAGTCTGGAAATTGAAAAGAAAGAACAGCAAAAGCTGGTAAATTCGATTAAAAAAGATAAAAATAAAATTATTGCTGATACCAAAAGCAAACAACAGGAATCGAAAAGAATTGACAGACAAATCGATCGTTTGATTCGCGAAGCAATTGCTGAAGCAAACAGAAAAGCTGCGTTAGAAAGAGCAAAGGAAAACCCGGGTTCAACTACATCAAAAGCTCCTGTTTCGTCATCAAAAATTGCATTGACACCTGAAGGTAAAATTCTGGCTGCTGATTTTAAGGCAAACCGAGGAAAATTACCATGGCCTGTAGAAAAAGGATTTATTTCGTTAGGATATGGAGATCAGCCGCACCCTCTTTATCCCTCTTTAACGGTTCATAATTCAGGAGTCGAAATTACAACTGAAGCCGGAGCTACTGCACGTGCCGTATTTGAAGGTGAAGTTTCAAGTATCATGGTATTATCGCCAATTAACAGGGCAGTTATGATTCAGCACGGAGATTACTTTACAGTTTATCAAAACCTGAGTCAGGTTTTTGTAAATAAAGGGGATAAGGTAAGTATTAAACAAAGTATTGGTAAAGTAAGAACCAGTGGTGATACGGGTAAAACGGTAATCAAGTTTTTGATTCTTCAAAACACATCAAATAACAATCCTGAAGGGTGGTTACAAAACAGATAAAAATAAAAGGAGCTCAATTGAAGCTCCTTTTTTTGTATTTACATTGCCATTCAATTTGAAGCTTGAAATCACAATTGTTATTGTTGTTGTTGCAATTGATCCATATAGTTTAATTGCTCTTCAACTTTTGAGGAAACTTCCTGTAGCTTTACATCATTTATTTCTTCAAATTGTCTTCCGTCTTCATAGCCTATAGATACACAAACAGAGAGCGTTTGTCTTGCAAGTCCTTTAAAAGTGCCTTTTACAGGTGTACAATCACCAAAATTCCGGCCTGTTGAAAGACGCACATGATTGTCCATTGTCCAGATATTATTGGTTGGGTCTAAGCCTAACCACCCCTGAGTTGGAGTATAAACTTCTACCCATGCATGGGTAGCACCTTCGCCTCTAAGGCCACTTTCATTGGGGCAAATATAACCGCTCACATATCGGGAAGGAATACCTGCTGTACGTAAAAGATGTAGCAGAATATGGGCAAAATCCTGACAAACCCCTTTTTTAAGCATTAAAATTTCATCAACTGTTGTTTCAATATTGGTAATTCCTTTCGTGTACGTAAAGTTTTCAAAAACATAGGCATTGCATTGTTGCGCAATTTCAATTATAGATTTATTTTCGGGGTCTATTTTTTCTAATATGCTTTCAATTTCTGCCTGTTTTTCGATTTTATCAATGTAGCAGAGGCGCAATAATAAGATGCTTTTTTCTTTTTCTGCCTGGATATCTTTTACGGAAGTGGAATCTATTTGCGGAATTTTAAGCGAATGATTTACCCGAACCAGCATTCTGGATTCAATAGTCATTTCGGTATGACTTTCTAAAACATTAAAATTTCCAACACGGTTTCCATAATAATCCTGAGAAATATCAACATTTGGTGCATGTGTTATTAAAAGCTGGTATTGTAATACTTCCTGATTATCAAAATGATGCGGGAACAAACGGATTTCGTTTATACTTTCTTTTATGGGATAATTATATTGGTATTTAGTAATGTGAACTATTTTGAAAAGTGCCATATAGTTAGGTGTAAGAAAAGAATAATTTTGAAAAATCGGTTGAAAACTGAATTAACTGGTTTTTGGTATTTCGCAAAACTTCCTCGAGTTCCTGATTGGTTAAATGTTGATAATCTGTAAATTCAATATAACTTTTTAAACGGCCAAACTGGTTCATTAATGTTCGTGCTTCGCTTAAATGAGTATTTTTAAATAAACAATCTAAGTAAGTATTAATGAAATCCAGGGTGTAGATAACAGAGTGCGCAAAATCCATATTAAAAATTACCTGATGCACCACTTTTCTGTTATGAGAAATATTACTGTAACTTTTTAGGTATAATTCATATCCGGAAAGGGACAGTAATAATCGTCGCCAATACATCAAATCTTCCTCGCCTTCAAGATTATAATGGATGGGAGCAAAGTAAGCCTGAGTCATTGATATGGTCTGCAGGCATCTTTCGATATGTTTGCCAATACTCGAAAAACACCAGCCTAAACCGCGCGGCATAGTAACCTGAAGGATTCCGTTGTAGAGCAGTAAGTCCTTATTGAGTTTTGTGATTACGCTTAAGGCATCAGAGGTTTCGAGTTTTTTTGGCAAATCAGGGGAGTTCATAAAATGATACATCGAATTAATGTGTTCCCACAATTCTTTGGTAATTTTATCCTGAGAGCCTCGGGCATTTTCTCTTGCTTTTATGACTAAGTTTTTTACAGAGTTGTCATTCTGGTTATCACAAATTATATATTTCAACACATGAGGAGTATCATATTGTATAGAATGAATTTTGGCTTGTGACAAGCTCGTATAATATTCCAGGAGAGGCTTATAGCCCTGGGAATCATTGATTTCTTTATCGAAGGATAAAATATAGGAAGTGTTTAAAGTAAGTAACATTCCGTCAGTTCTTTCCATGTATCGGTTGAGCCAAAACATTCCATCAGCAACTCTACTAAGCATATCTTTTATTTTGAATATTTATATTATTTAATAACCCAGGTGTCCTTGCTTCCGCCACCCTGAGATGAATTTACAACTAGAGAACCTTCTGTAAGGGCGACACGCGTTAGACCTCCAGGAACAATCTGAACTCCTTTAGGACCGCACAAGGCATATGGTCTTAAATCGACATGACGTAATTTAAGCTGTCCGTCAATCAGACACGGAACTGTGCTGAGCTGAATAATAGGCTGCGCTATAAAATTTCGCGGATTGCTGGTGATCGCAATTTTAGCTTCGTCCATTTCTTCCGGAGTTGCTTTGTTTCCCATGATCATTCCATAGCCGCCACTTTGGTTGGTTTCTTTTATAACCATACTTTCCATGTTGGCAAAAACATGTTCGCGTTCGTCTAAATTTTCCATACGATATGTCGGAACATTTTTCAAAATTGGTTCTTCGTTCATATAATATTTAATCATATCCGGAACATAAGCATAAATCGCTTTATCATCTGCGACTCCGTTTCCTACGGCATTAACCAACGCTACATTTCCCTGACGATAAGCACTAATTAAACCCGGAACACCAAGAGCACTGTCTGGTTTAAAAACCAAAGGATCCAGATATTCATCATCTAAACGTCTGTAAATGACATCAACCTGTTGTAAGCCCGAAGTGGTTTTCATGTACACTTTACTATTGTTAACTACTAAATCCCGGCCTTCAACAAGCGGAATTCCCATTTGGCGTGCCAGGTAACTATGTTCATAATAGGCAGAATTATAAACTCCGGGCGTTAGCAAAACGACATTTGGATTCGAAACATTTCGGGGTGAAAGTGAAACAAGAATACTGTGAAAAATCATCGGATAATTGCTTACCATACTCACATGATTTGACGAAAGCATATCCGGAAAAATACGTTTTGTAATTTCGCGGTTTTCCAGCATATAACTTACACCGCTTGGGCATCGTAAATTATCTTCAAGGACATAAAATTCTCCCTTTGCTCCCCTGATCAAATCGATTCCGGCAATGTGTACGTGGATATTATGGGGTACTTTTATACCCTGGACTTCCTGAATATAATGCGGGCATGAGGCAATTAATCCCGCTGGAATAATTCCATCTTTTATAATTTGCTGATCATTATAAATATCTTCCAAAAATAAGTTTAACGCCAATAAACGTTGTTTGATTCCTGATTCTATTTCTAGCCAGTCTTGTTGTGTGATGATTCTCGGAATAATATCAAACGGAAATATTCGTTCAATTCCATTCTCATCATCACTATAAACTGTAAAAGTAATTCCCTGATTCATGAATAAATCAGAAGCCTGTTTTTGTTTACTGGTCAAAGTTTTATGATTCAAACCTTGTAAAGTTTGAAAAACCTGACGGTAAGAATCCCGAATGCCTTTATTTGAAAACATTTCATCCCAACCGTTATGATTTAAATTAGGTGCTAATTTTGCCATGCTTTAATTATTAAATAAGTATAATTTTAATTGTTTTAATGAAAATTGTTTACTTTTTTAATCCAAAATACAACTTTTTTAGTCTTTTATTGCTGTTTTTAATAATAATTTTATAATTTATATCAGATTCTTTTTTTGAGGTTTTAATTTTGGAAATTTTCTTTTTTAAGGCTGTCTTTTTTTGAGATTTGATATTCGCTAAAAATATTTAGGATGATTTTTTAACTGAAAAAAAGATTTTTAACTTTAGTATCTAATGAATCAAATTTCATGGAAGAAGAATCAATCGTATAAAAATCATTTGAATGTTGAATATGAAATTATACGATTGAATTTAAAAATAGTATTTTTGCATTATGGAAACAAACAGACAGAAAAAAATAGGCGGTGTCATCCAAAAAGATTTGGTTGATATTTTGCAGGGTGAAGTGAGAAAAAACGGAATTAGTAATTTAGTAATTTCGGTATCCAAAGTAAGTGTTACAACAGATTTATCTGTGGCAACAGTATATTTGAGCATTTTTCCGCAGGAGAAAGCAAAAGAAACGCTAGAGGCCATAAAATCGAATACAACTTTAATAAAACATGATTTATCGCAACGTGTGCGTTTACAATTACGCCGTGTTCCTAATTTGGTCTTTTTTATTGATGATTCTTTAGATTATATCGAAAAAATTGACAATGCTCTAGCAGGCAAAGAGAACCCAATCGAAAACCGTGATCTTTTAGAAAAAAGAAGAAAATCCTAAGTTGAATTTCCCTCTCTACATAGCCAAACGTTATCTTTTTAGCATCAGTAAAAATAACGCTATCAATATCATCAATGCAATTGCCAGTCTCGGAATTATTGTTGGTACTATGGCTTTGTTTGTGGTTTTATCCGTTTTTAGCGGATTAAAAGTTTTCAGTCTTTCCTTTACCAATGAAATTGACCCTGATTTAAAATTGACCAGTACTTACGGTAAGTCATTTTTGATTACATCCGAAGATGAAAATCAAATCAGAAAAATAGAAGGAGTTGCTTCATACACCAAAATTATCGAAGAACGTGTTTTGTTTTTATTTAAAGACAAACAGCAGGTTACCTATTTAAAAGGGGTTGACAGCCTTTATCCGGTTGTAAACGATATCAAAAAAAAGCTTTTTAATGGGCAATGGCTAAAGCCTGACAGCTATCAGGTTGTAGTTGGATATGGAATTTCACAAGATTTTTCTATGGGGATTCTGGACTTCGAAAATCCGTTGCAGGTATTTGCGCCAAAACCAGGAAAAGGAGCAATCGAAAATCCAGAAGAGGCTTTCAATAAAACTGATGTCCTGCCTGTCGGAATTTATTCCATTAGTGAAGAACTCGATTCTAAATATATTTTTGCAGATTTAGGTCTGGCTCAGGAATTATTGATGTATAAGCCAAATCAGATTTCGGGGGTCGAATTGAAACTCAAACCAAATGCTGATGAGAAAGCGATACGTTCTCAGCTCCAGACCATTTTCAAAAATAAAATTACCATAAAAAACAGGGCACAACTTAATGAGTCTTTGTATAAAATGCTCAATACCGAAAATATTGTTGTTTATCTGATTTTTACGCTTGTCATCATTGTAGCACTTTTTAATTTGGTAGGGGCTTTAATTATGATGATTTTAGAAAAGAAAGGGAACTTAAAAACCCTTTTCAATTTAGGTACCGAAATTAATCATCTTCGAAAAATATTTTTGCTTCAGGGAACTTTGTTAAGCGTTTTTGCAGGTATAATCGGTCTTGTCCTGGGTATGATTTTAGTACTGCTACAGCAACAATATGAACTGATTATGATAACCCCAACTTTGGCTTATCCTGTTGTTTTCTCATTCGAAAATGTCCTTATCGTAATGGCAACTATTGTTATTCTTGGATTTGTAGCTTCCTTAATTGCCAGCAGCCGTGTAAGCAAAAAGTTGCTGGATTAATTATGTTCTAATACCAATCAACACTGCCATCATTTTTTAACATAAAGACTTTTTGTGTTTTAGTAGCATCATCTACAAGTAAATAAAGTGTATTCGTTTTCAGGCTTACTTCTGAAAAATTTTGCCATTCATCTTTTTTAACATCTTCTTCAACAACTTTACGACAAATTTTCTGCTGAGTATCAAAATCTAAGATCTCGGTATTATTTTTTGCTTTTTTCAATTCCTTATTTTGATATGAATTCAAAGAAATCTCTTTTTTTAATTCTGTTGAATTGCAATATTTAATTTCGCCAAATTTATTGACTATAAAAGGCTCATTTACTTGTTCAATTGTAGAAAAACGATACTTTGTGAGACAATATAAATTATCTTTAGAAACATTATTGAATCTAGCAATCAATTGATTTGGATCATAAAAATAAGCTATAGGTTTCCACCATCCTTTATGCCATATGCTTAAGTACAAAGGTTCCTGATATTTTTTTTCAAGAGGGATGGCGACATTTGTAGTTTCAAAATATTCTGTTGTTACATCCAGAAAATTGCTGTTAAAAAAATCAGGATAAATTGTAATTTCCTGATTTTGTATGGAATTATCAGTAACAATTGTAAATTGCTTACGAAGTACTTTCGGAGCATTTTTATAAGGTAAATTAAAAAAACCCGGACCATTATTAGACAAAGCATCAAAAGGATAGTTCTTGTCCGTCTTTATATCTTTTACAAAACACCATTCATGTCCAACATCATTAGATGCCCTTTTATATTTAATGCTATCAAAGCCACTTGGAATTCCGAGTGCCCGTAATGCTAAAACAACAAGATTGCACATGTCATTGCATTTACCTTCTTTGTCTTTTATCAATTCGGAATAAGACCTGACTTTCTTTTCCTTAAAATAACGTCTTTCTCCAAATTTAAAGCGTTTCTGGTATATTTTATCTACATAATTTGTGGCAGCCAAAACCGTTGAAAAGTTGTAAATCGAGTCTATTTGTTCTTTTGAAAAATCATTTAAAACAGAGTCTCTCCAGAATTCTAATTTTTCAGTATTAACTCTGTAAGGTAAAATATATTCATAAAAATCAGCATCAGATATACCTTTGCAAAAAGGACTTTTTTGTTTTACTTCAAATGCCCTGTCGATATTATTGATTAGAAATTGAGCACTAATATTTTTTACATCCGGTAAGAAATTTTCATATTCGTGAAGTTTTCCTCTGACGGATGTAACTGAATCTAACCATTTTTTCTCTTCGTTTTCATTTTTAAAATTCGAAATATTAAAGCCTACAGATATCCCATGACTGTCTACTAAGTCATTGATATAGGTTCCTTTATTCTTCATGTTTGAAATTAAGAAGTACGCTGATTTTAATTTTTCATCATCACCCTTTTTTTTAAAGTGTTTAATGACTTTTTCAAGCTCTTCTGAATTCTCTCCTGCTATGGAGAAACTTTTTGTTTGTGCAGTACAAGGTTCGAATGCTGAAATAAGAAGAACGACTAGAACTAAATTAGATATTTTCATAGTTTTTGCTATAAAATGACATAGACTGTTTAATTGTAAACAATCTATATTAAATACTATAATTTCTTTGAATTTTATTTTTTCCAATCGGTTTCTCCTGTAATCTTTTCAACAGAAGTTATTTGATTAGCATAATACAGGGCTTCATCAAAAAAGCCATCAGATTTTTTCATTCCTTTAAATATTACATTTATTTGTTGTTCATACTTATCAAAACCAGTTAATTTATTTTTTAGTTTTAAATATTCTGTTTCGTCAGTATAAACATTTACTATTTCACCAGAATTCATTTTTAATTTGAAATGAGGTTTTTTCAGTAATTTAGTTTGCAACAAAAATTTGTAGTGATTGGTTAATTTATTTTCTTCGTCTGATAATATTGTATTTGGGTTATCAATGTACTGATTGATTTGATTTAACTGTTCTTCTGACAATTCGTCAAATAGATTTTGAACATCAATTAACTTTATGTATAAACTCCCTTCGATAGTTTTATTTTGACTTATGGATCTATAGGAGAATGACGTTAATATTAGTAATGTTAAGAAAAATCGTTTCATAGTTTTTGATTTAAATTAGATAAAACTTTGAATTGAATTTGAGACGATAGTTATTGTTAATAGATAAAATTCTATAATTTTAAAAGTGCCAAACCTAAAATTTGGCACTCATTTTATTAATTATTTTAATTCATCAATTTTATATTTAATATCTCCAATTATATTAATAGAATCATTGTAAGAAGAATATTTTTGAAAGAACGCTCCAGCAATGGTTACTTCCTCTCCATCGGATTTATATGGTACATCCAAAAGGTTCACTTTATATAAATCAAAAATATAAGGCAGAAATTGTACATCTTTATATTTCTCAATAATAGATTGGTAAACTATACGAAAGAAAAATTCATATTTTCCAATTGGGGAAGTAATTATACTTTCGATAGCCCAAATTTTTCGATTACCAAAAATCGGATGAGAGATTTCCTTAGAATGGATATTTTCTAAAATTTCGATAGTAAAATAATTTCCTATTAAGCTTTTATAAAAATGTAATTCTGTTCTACTTTCTAAGGTTTTTTCTAAGGTAATACATCCTGAAAAATTAGGAACTAAACCTGCTGTTGTACCACGAATATCCTGAAAATTTAATTTTAATTTCAGTTCATTTATGAATCCTTCGTCCCATTCTTTCTTATAATAATCATCGTCTAGTATGTTTTTTTCAATAATTGCATTTAATTCTTTAATGCCAGAATAATCAAAATAATCTTTGTTTTCCCTTGTTATCCCTATGGGATAATACTTTTTTATACAATGGGAAACTTTAGGATATTCTGGCAAAAGATTATCGAAATCGATTTTTAGATTTTTTTCAAACATAATCATATATTATTGGCAATAAACAGCATTTGAATATGGAACACCATTACAGCCTCCTGTATTAATAGATACTCCTGAACCAAAACCTGAAACATAATTTAAATTATTAGTTAAAAATTCTTTTATAAGGCCCTTAAGAACTGTTGGAGTTGGATTAACAATTCCAGTAGTGTTATTTAAATAAGTCATTACTTCATTCATTGTACTAGTCCAGGCAGCATTAAACTTAGCTGAAGATTGTGCAATTGGGAAATTATATTTTGGAATGGTAACGCAAACTACTCCTAATTCTGCGATAACTCTATCGCCACTTGGGCTATTAGCAGTAAACCCTAAACCAGCTATGTTTACTACATATCCATTGCCAATAGTTTTGAATTTATATGTTCCACATAATTTGTTTTTGTTAATAAATGTGCAATTACCATCCACATCTTTACCATAATCCTCTGGATTCTGTTGAAGTTTTGATTGGATATATTTTATTATTATTATCTTTTTGTATAGAACAAGAAAATAATAAGGCAGATAAAAAGATATAAATTTTTTTATTCATGATATTAATAACAAGGTGTTGAAATTTGATATTGTGCTTAATAGGAAATCTATAATCTTTTTATGAATGATTAACGAATAAAAGCACCAAACCTAAGTTTGGACTTTCATCTTCTTTATATCTTAAGTATTATATTTAAAAAATTCTTCAAGTTTTATTTTATAATAATTTTTAATCAATAGAGTAAATCCACTCAACTTCATATTTAATAATTTTTTCTGAGGATACTTTTTCTATTATAAAAACTTTAGAGTTATAATGATTTAATGGAGCAGGAATTTTTAAGTTATTTTCTTTGGTTCTCTTTAAATGCTCCTTATATTCATCTTTAATTAATTGATCGATTGTTATTATTTTGATTTTTTTTAATGAAGAAAATGAGCAAGTATCTGTTTTGTGATAGTTTTTAATGTATTTAAATCTTTGATTTTTAATATTAAAAAAAATTATATTTCTATCTTGAATGATTTTATCGCCATTATTTAAAAATACATATCTAACTATTTTGGGATATTTATTCCCTTTTTTTTCGAGTGTATAATAGTCTTTGTTTTGTGAAAAAACAAAATTTGAAACCATTATCATTAATAAAAGTATTTTTCTCATTTAATTACAATTTGAAGTTCCATTGTGAAATATGTTTGTTAAATTTGATAATATTCTTTGTTGCTCAACAGTACTCAAATTATCCCATGCGACAGAGTTTACATTCCCTTCTAGTGTTCTCAAACCAGCCCAAGCTAAATCTTCGTAGACTTGTCTAGAAAAAGTACTATTATCAAATTCTTGGGCTATATCTGCAATAGTAGAACGATAATGCTGAGCCATTAAATCATGATTCCATGTTGGATGATATCTGTCATAATAATAATCATATAAGCCAGGAAAATTATTCCTTAAAGAGTTAACAAAATTAATGTTTTCTTGAGTTGTATGTTGGTTTGTATTTAAGTCACCTTTTTGCGCAGCAGAGTAAAATGTATTCATAAAAATCAGCATCGGTTATCCCTTTACAAAATGGACTTTTTTGTTTTACTTCAAATGCCCTGTCTATATTATTGATTAGGAATTGAGCACTAATATGTTTTAAATCAGGTATGAAATTTTCATACTCGTGAAGTTTTCCTTTGACATTTGTTACCGAATCCAACCATTTTTTTTCTTCATTTTCATTTTTAAAATTGGAAATATTAAAACCTACAGGAATTCCTTTATCATCTACTAAATCATTGATGTAGGTGCCTTTTTTATCCATGTTTGCAATTAAAAAATAGGCTGCTTTTAGTTTTTCATCATCATTTTGCTTCTTGTAATGTTTAATAACAGTTTCAATTTCCTGCGCATTATTTCCAGCCTTATTTAAAGAATTCTTTATCTGAGCAAAAGAATGATCGTAGCTTCTTACTATATAAAGAAGCAGAATTAAATGATGTAATTTCATATTCTAATATAAAGTGACATAGACTGTTTTTAATAAAAAACAATCTATGTCGAATAATATAATTTTGAATTTTATAAATTTTAATAGAAAACACCATCAAAATAATATCCGTTCTGTTCCCATTTGTTATTTACTTTTTTTACTAAAGCTGTAAAATGATTTATTCCACCATACCCAAATTGACTATTTCCAATATCGAAACTAATTAAAGCCTTATCAGTATCGATGATTAACGGTCTGGACAATTGTATTATTAATCTATAAGGAGGATTAGTATAGGAGCCGGAATTTATTATTTTTCTCAATTCTTCGGTTTTAAGTAATTTTACCTTTGTTTTTGTGAAGTCAGAAATTTTCCAATGATAAATGGGTTCATCTTTTAATTCTAGTTCCATTTTTTTTATTTGTAAACTGTCCAGAAAATAGATGCTTTCCATTTTACTGACTTTATTGTTTTTATTCATAGCTATTCTTTCATTATAGGAATAAGAATAACTTTCGACAGCTTTAATTTTTTTTAACGCTTCTTCTATAATGGTAATTTCAAAATCTTTATAGTTTATATACCGGTCTTTTTTTAATTCAGCAGCTAAAAAATCATTTACAATATCATTTTCGACTTTATTCAGGCTGGATTCTACTGGAATTTCGATTGGATCTATTTTAGTATTATTTTTTTGTGCAGAACAGGAAAATAATAGAGCACTTAAAAAGAGATAAATTTTTTTATTCATAATAGGATTAATTACAAGGTGTTGAAATTTGATATTGTGCTTGAGGAGTTCCTTCACCAATTGGGTGACCCGTTTGTTCAGCAGCATACCGGTTTATTATTCTTTGTCTGTCAGAGCTTCCAACAGGAAAAAGAGAGTCAAAAACCGGAGTTCCAATTAATCCCCCCCATGCCAAATCGGAATAAGTCTGGGAAGGAGTAGCCCCTTGGGAAACTGGTGTTCCAGTTTGATACTCTTGTAATGCTCTTGCAATTGCATCCGAATAATCTGTAGCCATTTGTTGATGATGAATATCAACGGGATTTATAGAAGAAGGTCTGTTTAATGTGACATAGTAATTAAATAAATAAGAAAAATCATTGTAGGCGTTTGAATTTGGAGGATTTGTATTGTAATAATCATCAAAAAGACTCATAAAATAGGCATGTACTAGTTCATGAAACATATTTGCAGCAATAAACAATTGAGTTTTATCTTCAAAATCAGTACTAATGTAAATAGTATAATTAAACTTTGAATCGCGAATAGTTTGTGCAGGTGTTCCGTTTGGAGTAGCCTGAGATTTAAAAGTGGTATTATATATTATATTAGTATCGCCCAGTTTTTTTAAGACTTCGGCTATATCACAAACAGTTGCATTTTTTACTGTATTTAAAATATTTTTTGGACAATCATCAAGCATTGTATCATTAATTGTTTCTTCAATTGTATCTGCAGCATCACCAGAGCCATCCCCACCTCCAGAACCGGGATCTTCTGGATTTGGATTAGGATTTGGATCATCAGGAATATCAAAACACTCATAGTTATAATAGGTTGTGCAAACCGTATATGAACCTCCACCGCCGCCGCCACAATCTGACCAGCCTTCGCCAGTACCTCCATCGCAGTCTCCTCCTCCGCCACCCACAGTTACGCATGATTCATATGGAGAAGTATAATAACATACAAGTCTTGATGTCATTGCATCTAATTTTTCCTTTGAAGCAGCTTTACGCATAACGCCGGGATTTCCGTTTTTCTTCCCTAATATTGTTCTGTCATACGCTTTAAAATAACCAACCCAAATATTAGAATCCCAAAATGGAAGTTTTATATTTTTGTTAAATACATCGCTGCGAACAGTCATATCATATTGTATTTTTCCTTTAGAGTCTCTGTATAAAGCAAAAAAACCAATTATGTTTTCTTTATCGATACTTAAAAAAGGCACCAAAATTCTTTTCTTATCTTCAATGACTAAAAATTCAGCATTCTTCCACAATACCTCATTTTTTAACAACCTTCTTTCTAGTTGTTCTCTCTTTTTACTATTTTTTAATTCTTGTATTACCCCTTTTAGAACTGTATTATCTCCATCATATACCCAGACTTTTTCAGCAATGTAGCTAGCATTGGCTTCTGGTGTTTCAATTTTCTCGCTGACACAAGATACGTTTAAAAATAGAAGTAATGCAATCGTATAAAAAAAATGTTTTTTCATAGTTTGTTGGTTAATGTTAGTAAATAGAATGGATTAAATATTTTTTTGCTTTTAGCTTTATAAGAAAAACTTTTTTGCTTTTAATTTTTACAGGCGTTTTTAAAATTTTATTAGCATAAAATCCGGCATTTTTTAGATCATTGTTTCTTATGTAGAATTCTAATAATTTTTCCTGCGGTTTAAACAAATGAGGCTGTATAAAATGTAATTTCAAAAGATTGTTTTCTGCACTTTTATAATTTTGCTTTTTTTCATAAAGATTTGCTGTTTTACTATAAAGTATAGGTAGATTATTTATTTTTTTTGCTTTTTCATATAAACATAAGGCGCTATCTATATCTGTATCTTCAAGAAAATTGCCATAACGCAATAAAAAATTACCATCATTATTTAATCGTTTTTCTGCATATTCATAAAGAGTTTTGCTGGAATCAGGACTAGTATATTCTAATTCGCTTGCACTCTTCGAGGCATGAAATCCTTTGTATTGAAAGTTAGTTAGGAGAATTAATAATGCGGCAATTAAACAAAATGCTGCTTTTTTGAAGTTTTCATTTAACTTAATTTGAAGATTTGAAGGATTGTAATTTCTTAAAGCAATTTGATTCAATAAAATTAATTTGAAGGGAAAAAATTGCAGAGGAAAAGAAAAGAAAGCAAAAACAACAAATGATAAATAAACAGAAAATGATGCTAAGGTAAAGTCATCTTTTTGATTACTGAGTAGTGACTGTTTAGATTTAAATATCCATATACCTGCAATAACAATTATAATAATTCCTAATAATCCGTTTTCAAGAATGAATTTTAAAAATTCGTTGAATGCCTGTGAACTTGCTCCGGCCAGTAGAATTTCTTTTGTAGTACCACCTTTAGAAAAATAATCAGCCTGCGAATTAATATATTCAACATTAAAAAAATTATAACCAACACCTGTTAATGGATTTTTTAGAAATGAAAGAAAGGAAATTTTCCAGATCAGTAATCGTCCATAAACAGAATCAGTTCCTTTACTGTAAAAAATGAATAAAAGAAGAGGTATTGAAGAAAACAAAAAGTATTTAAAATATCCCCATTTTTTGAAAGTAAAATAACTTATTATACTGACAATTGTGACAACTGCAGCTAACATTGCAGCTCTGGAAGCACTAAGTATAAGTACAAAAAACATTAAAAAAACGGCAAGTAAATAAAGTATTAATCTTAAAGGTTTTTTTAGAATGATTTTTTGTGATAATTGACAACATGCCAGTGATAAAATTATAGCGATGAAGCCACCTAATGGTCCCGGATTAGGAAAATTACCAGTTACTTGCCAATAATAATTTGTTCGTTCGATAATACCGTTGTACTGAAGTATACAATAAATGCTAAGCAGTACTCCGATAAAAGTAACATAATCATAATAGGTATTAATTTCCTCGTACTTTAAACGAATTTTCTTTAATGATATGTAATAAATAATGAGTGAAAACGTACTTATGACATGAATTTCATTTATTGACCCTAAGCGTAAACTTCTTGAAATTGCTGAATATAAAAGAATAACAATTACAGCAAAATCAGTTTTGCCAAGTTGTAATGGTTCTTTTGAGAAAGTAAACAAGGATCCTGAAAATAGTATTAAAAGAAATAGCTGATAATAAACATATTCACGACCAATCCAAAAATCAGAGTTATGATTTAAGACAAGACTTATAATAAGAATTATAGCTAATAATGTCGTTTTAAAGAAATTTTTATTTATAGCTACCATCTTATTGTTAAGAGTAATTTTTTTCTTTCAAAAAAAAGAATTAATTTCAGATCTTTAAATGTGATAATAACATTTATTATGTGATTAAAACATAATTGCTAAATAATTTAGAAATGCAGTTACACCAAAAAGTTAAGCTCATTAGGGAAATAAAAAAGCTTTCTCAGGATTATATTGCTCATGAATTGGATTTAAATCAGTCTCAATACACTAGGAGAGAAAAGGGAGAAATACCATTTATAACTAATGAGATAATAAAACTTTCGATACTATTAGAAACATCAATATCTGACTTATTTGATGAGAGAGTTACTGCTCTAAATAATACTATTTTAATTCATGAAAAACTTATACAACAATATGAATTACGGATTAAAGAAAAAGATGAACTTATTGAGATATTGAAAAGTCAAATAAATATTTCTTCCTAAAAATTACTTATATTTACCGCCTCAAAAATCTACAGTATATGATAGTTTCTGCCTAATCCTATATTTTATTTTTAGAATAATTTAGGATACTTACGCTTTTTACTTTTCAGTTCAGATTACTACATCTGAACCAATTTTATCATTTATCCTAAAATATCATGACAGAAACAACTATAAAGAAAAATCTATTTTCTAAAATTTTTATCACATTAAAACAAGCCCTGAAAGGCGACGAATCCTTTGATTACACATCCGGAAGCATCAAGAAAGCAGTAATTCTGCTGGCTATACCAATGGTTTTGGAAATGATGATGGAATCCGTTTTTGCTTTAGTAGATTTATATTTTGTCGGACATTTGGAAAACAGCAGTTTTGCGATTCAGACTGTTGGTTTAACCGAATCGGTATTGACGGTTATTTATTCGCTTGCCATCGGAATGAGTATGGCGGCGACAGCAGTTGTGGCAAGACGTATTGGAGAAAAAGATCCCATAGCAGCTGCAAAGGCCGGAATGCAGGCGATTATTATTGCTTTTGCAGTTAATAGCTTACTGAGTATTTTCGGAATTATGTATGCGAAAGATATTTTGATTTTAATGGGTTCCTCATTAGAATCAGCAGAGCACGGTTACCGATTTACGCAAATCATGATTGGTTCCAGTTTATGCATCATGCTTTTGTTCCTGATAAACGGAATTTTTCGCGGCGCCGGAAATGCAGCAATTGCCATGAAAAGTCTTTGGATTGCCAATATCTGTAACATTATTTTATGTCCAATTTTAATTAACGGTTTAGGACCGGTTCCCGCTTTTGGTTTGGTTGGTGCCGCATTAGCTACAACATGTGGGAGAAGTATTGGGGTTTTGTATCAAATCTATCATTTATTTTCAGGAAATGGAATTTTAAAAATCAAAATTTCATACTTCGTTCCGGATTTTACACAAATAAGAGCGTTAGTAAAAATTGCAGCTCCCGGAATTTTACAATTTGTAATTGCGTCCTGCAGCTGGATTTTTTTAGCTCAATTAGTAGCCACGACGGGAGGCGATCATGGTTCAGCAGGCTATCAGACAGCACTTAGAATTATGATGTTTTTTATCCTTCCTGCCTGGGGATTGAGTAATACTGCGGCAACTTTGGTGGGACAAAATCTTGGTGCCAAACAAATTGAGCGTGCCGAAAGATCAGTTTTTACGACTGCGAAATACAATGTGATTTTTATGGCCACTATTATGATTATTTCATTGTGTTTTGGCAAATACATTGTTTCTTTTTTTACAAACGACGAAATGGTTAGAACATTCGCTACTCAAGCTTTACAAATTATGAGTGCCGGATTTGTTTTCTACGGAATCGGAATGGTTTTGATTAATACGTTCAACGGGGCAGGAGATACCTGGACACCAACCGGAATCAATTTCTTCGGGTTTTGGTTGTTTCAAATTCCGCTTGCCTTTGTTTTGGCCAAGCATTTCAATATGGGACCAACGGGGGTTTTTATTGCCATTCCGGTTGCTGAAACTGCGATTACTTTAGCTGGAATCTTTTTCTATAAAAGAGGAAAGTGGAAACGGGTTCAGGTATAATAAAAATGAAAGACATTCAGTTACGGAGGTCTTTTTTTTTATTTTAAACAAATTCATATCCCGCATAAACCTGTTCAATTTCTTTCATAATCGCGAATAAATTTTCAGGTTCATCAGTAGTAACTAGTTTTTGTTTGAATTCTTTAAAAGAGTGAATTCCTTTGAAATAATTGGTGTAGTGACGACGCATTTCTACAATTCCCAAACGTTCGCCTTTCCAGTCCATTGACCATTGCAAATGATTTCTGGCTGCTTCAACACGATCAATAACCGTTGGAGCAGGCAAATGTTCTCCGGTTTTAAAGAAATGTTTGATCTCGTTAAAAATCCACGGGTAACCAATCGCAGCACGGCCAATCATGATTCCGTCGATTCCATATTCGTTTTTATATCGTAATGCCTTTTCGGGACTATCGATATCACCGTTTCCGAAAATAGGCATTGTAATTCTTGGGTTGTTTTTTACACGTGCAATATGAGACCAGTCAGAATGACCTTTGTACATTTGGGCACGGGTTCTGGCATGAATGGTCAAAGCCTGAACACCAATATCCTGAAGTCTTTCTGCCACTTCATCAATATTAATTGAATTTTCATCCCAGCCCAAACGTGTTTTTACTGTAACAGGCAAGTTAGTTCCTTTGATAACGGCTTGTGTCAAACGAACCATTAAATCTACATCTTTCAAAACCCCGGCACCGGCGCCTCTGCAAACTACTTTTTTTACCGGACATCCAAAATTGATATCCACTAAATCCGGTTTTACGGTTGAAACAATTTTAGACGACATTTCCATTGCTTCTTCATCACCGCCAAAAATCTGAATCCCGACAGGGCGTTCGTAATCAAAAATATCCAGCTTCATTCGGCTTTTTATAGCATCACGAATCAATCCTTCTGATGAAATAAATTCAGAATACATCATGTCAGCTCCGTGCGTTTTGCATAATCTGCGAAACGGAGGATCGCTTACGTCTTCCATCGGTGCGAGTAATAAAGGAAATTCGGGTAATTCTATGTTGCCAATCTTGACCATATTCACTATTTTTTGCAAAATTACAACATTTAGTTCAATTCACAGCAAAACATTAATAATGAGGTTCAAAGGGTTGAAGTTAAACCATATAAGTAATATAAGTTCATTTTAGTTTTGCGCAAAGTTTTATATGGACTTATATTACTTATATGGTGAAAAAAATCAATATGATATTATCGATAATCAAAAAAACGAATGGGTTTTCGGCTCATTGGATTAAAAACCAAAGGATTAAGAATTTCTTTTGGAACAAATTCTAATTTTGGCGTTACTCTTAATTTGGCTCTGAAGTGATCTTTAATTTCCTGAAGAAATTCCGGAGTTTGGTTTTTAGCAGCAATTTTTATCAGAATTTCATCCGTACCTAAATCGTTGGTTGAAATTTCAATTAAATGATTTTCGATAGTGTCAAAACTGCTCAAAACATCATTCATTGCTGGAGGATAAAGCGTCGTTCCTTTGTATTTAATCATTTGTTTCTTCCGTCCTACAACCGGTCCAACACGGAAAGTGTTTCTTCCGCATGCACAAGGTTCATCGTGAAGCTGCACAATGTCTCCGGTTTTAAAACGTAACAAAGGCATGGCTTCAATTCCTAAAGTCGTAAAAGTAAGCTCGCCCGTTTCACCGTTTTTAACCGGCATATTATTTTCGTCTAAGACTTCAACAATAATTAGTTCCGGATGATGATGACCGCCTTTCCCTTGTTCACATTCCGTAAAGGCAGTACTCATTTCGGTAGAAGCATAAGTCGAAAACAACTTAATATTCCATTTATCCGTAATTTTTTTCGATAAAATATTCATTGAAAAATCCTGTTCTCTTAAGGATTCTCCAATACAGATAGCGCCTTTTATACTCGAATTATGATAATCGATACCGTGGATTTCGGCGTATTCGATTAATTTCAAAAGAAAAGAAGGAACGGTAATCAAATAACTCGGATTGTATTTTAAAATCGAATCCCACTGCATTTCCGGAATTCCGGCTCCCACACGGATAACGCCAACTTTCAATTTTCGAAGACCCAAAAAATAAGCCAGACCGGCCATAAATTTTCTGTCGATTGTGGTCATTAACTGAACGATATCGCCTTCTTTAATTCCTGCGCAGGCAAAAGAAATGGCTTCGTTGTAAGCTAGTCTGTCTAAGTCAGAATCGGTTAACCCAAAAGTTACCGGATCGCCCAAAGTCCCGGAAGTTGAAGCGTAATCGATAATTTTATGCTGCGGCACACACAAAAAATCATCGTTATATTGTTGTAAATCTTCTTTAGTAGTAACAGGTAAAAATGGTAAATCTTCCAGCGTTTTCACTTTCGAAACATCAATATTCTGACCTGCGAAAAGTCTTTTATAAAACGGAGAATTCTCACTGATATAAGCTAAAAGTTCAGCTAATTTTTGTTCCTGAAAAATTTTAATTTCCTCTAAAGATTTTTTTTCTATTGCCGGAATCATTGTAATTTTCTTTTGAGTTTTTTTAAATATTTTTCAATTTCTGCTTTTTCAGGAGCGGTAGTAATTTCTTTGGTCAGTGCTTTTTCAAAATTTACCCGAGCCTGCTGAAATTCTTTTTTTTGGTAAAAGTACAATCCAGCTTTGTAATACACAACCCAATAATCAGGGTTTAATGATTGATAATTTTGAATGAATTCAGTAGAAATTGTTTCTTCATTTTTCAGAGATAAATCCATCTGATGATCTTCAATTTTAAACTTTTTATAGTTTTGAAAAGCTTCTGTTTTAATGAAAGGATCTCTGGTAAGGTTTAGATTTTCCTGTTGGAATGAAATTCCCGCATTCGTTTTTTTGCTATTAAAAACAGTATCCAGATTGTAACAGACAAATTCGCCCAATTGATACGGATTTGCCGAGACCCAAACCAGTTTTTCTTTTGGTTTAAAAATAACTCCGTGATGCGCCATTAACTGATTCAAAGCTTTTTCATTGCCGTAACCCAAAGGAAGATTATTTAAACCGTTTTTATCCCTGAGAATTTCAGAAGCAATCTGCGGATTGATCTTTTTATTTTCTGATAAAAGTTCCTGCATTCTTTCGAATCGGTATTCAGAATGACTGTTTACAATTTGTTCCTGATTTCGCTTATCATCCTTAAATGCTTCTCCCTGAAAATGATTCGAACAGATTAACTGATTGGTATTTGGCACGTTGTAAACATCCATTTTTTTTGGAGAAACTTCAATTAAAATGGCTTTGTTATCATTGGCACTTCCCACCATAATAGATTCAGAAACAAATACCTTTCTTTTTTTGGCAATGGCAATCGCTTCGTCAATATTTTGAGCGTGCTGTAAAATTTCACGGGTCAGAATCGAAATCGGTGTTTTGGCAACCAGTGGAATTTTAGATTTTGAAGCATTAATAGTAACAGTCAGACCTTGCTGGTTCATTCCGGAAACGGTTCCTATCATTCCGGGCCAGGTAACCATCATAAAATTATGACCCTCCTTCGGTTTTACAAAAGCAATGATTTTATTTTCTGCGAAAGCGTCATTCACATAAAAATCAAAATTGCGTCCCAGAATCAAATTTCCGTCTTCCGATTTTTCATTCCATGCAGCAAAAGACGAACAGCCAACCAATGCCAAATCCTGTAAAGCATGCCCAATATCGTGTGCGGCGTGCAGGTATAAACCACGCTGATATTGCGGTGCAATGTTGTCAAATTCAGGGGAAGTATATTGCGAAACGCCGTAAATCTCTGTCTGGTATTCTTCAGGAACATTCAGATATAATTTTCTGTTGAACCAACTCAAAAAATGACGCAGTATTTTCTGCTGAAATTTTGAAGGGACAATATCTGTTATTTTAGAGAAAAAAATACGTTGTTGTTTATGCAAAAGCGAATCTGACAATGCTCCGGTTGTAAGTCCAATTTCCAACGGATCACCTTCCACATATAATTCCCAAAGTCCTTGTTTGTTTTTTGAAAATGAATTATTTCCCGAAATAAAAGAGCTGTCAGAACGTTTTGTAACCACTGGTTTTGTCGCGTTATAACCGGAAATATCAGGCAGATGTTTTTTTGATTTTGCTGTGCCACAGGAAACCAGAGTTCCTAAAAAACCAATGAGTAAAAGATATAAAATACCGTTTTTCATCACAATTAAGCCTGATTGATTTTAGTAATTAAATATTCTTTACCAACAATTTCAGAGCAGGTTACAACGGCTCCAATTGTTACGCCCAAAACCCCGTGCATGCTGATGCTCTGACCCGTGAGATACAAATTGTCTAATTTGGTTTTTGACGGAATCAACGTTTTCATCGGATTGTCGGAATCTTTGACATAGCCGTACATATTACCTTTATCACCGCCAATATAATCGCGGTAAGAGAGCGGACTTGAGGTATAAACAGACTGAATACATTCCCTGATTCCCGGAAATTTTATTTCGATTTCATCCAAAAATTTAGCTGCTTTTCTGGATTTGAACTCTTCATAGCTTTCACCACGTTTATTTTTTTCGACAGTTGTATTAAAAGTATTTGCCCAGGGCAGTACATCATCAAATTTCATATACGTGATAAACGTCATTCCATCAGCCCAGATTTCGTCATGTCTGGAAGCATTCATAGAAGCCATATACATTTTTGGCCATGAATTTTCATCGTATTCATGCGCTGTCCACACTTGATCGCTATTTTTAAAATGATAATAATTGTGGTTGATGTATTTGAAGGTCTCGGGCTTAAAAACCACATACAGACTAAAAGCTGAAAGAACGCCTTCAAGGTTTTGAATCCGGTTGAAAAATGGCTTTCTGAAGTTCTCTTCTCCTGCCATTTTCAAAGTTGTTTTGGGTTCAATATTCGATATAAAGAGTTTTCCGGAAACCTTTGTCCCGTCTTTTATTTTAACCGAATTCACTTTGTGATTTTCGACATCAAAATGGGTAACTTCTTTGTATTTATAAAATTCGCCGCCGTATTTTTTAAGCTGTTTCAAAAGCTGTTTGGTAATCTGGCTTCCGCCGTTGATACAGCGCCATGAACTTTCAATATACGAATTTACAATCAGGGCATGAACATAAAACGGAGACTTATCCGGAAGACCGGCATACAGAAAATTTGAACCTGCCAGAACGGCTTTTAGTTTTTCATTTTGGGTAAAGGAATCAATCGTTTCTTTTGCGTTGAGCCTTAAAATTTCATCTTCATATTTTCCTTCCCATTCTAAATTATAGAGCGGAAAAGAACCGCAAACTTCTTTTAAACTTTGACAATATTTCTCAATATTCTCTTTTTCTTCGGGGAAAGATTTAACTAATTGACGAACAAAATTATCATAACCCTGTGCATGCGGATACTCGATATTATCGTCTTCAAAAGTAATAATGTCGAAAGCATTTTCGTCTAATTGCTTCAGTTTTAGTTTATCGATAATGCCCAGATATTTAAAGTACTGATGCAGATTCTGGCCTTCACCCAAACCTCCGATGTAATGAATGCCGGTATCAAAAATCGTTTTATCCCGAACAAAAGTCTGAAGATTTCCGCCGTACTGATTGTTCTTTTCGAGCACACAAACGCTGTAGCCTTCTTTAGCCAGAATGATCGCCGAGACCAATCCGCCTAAACCGCTGCCTACAATTACTATGTCGTATTGCTCTTTCATTAATTTTTATTTAATAACGAGATACCGTTTTCTTCTGAAACAATCTTAAATCCAGAAGCTATAAGCTTTGTTTTATAATGCAGGCAATATATCAAAATTACAGAAGAAAATTTTGAGACGATTTTTTCAGGATTTTCATTATAACTTTCGTCAGAAATTAAAAGAAGTTCATACTGATTTGCAACTGATGATTCCAGTTGGGATACATAATCAACTTTTCTTTTTTGTGCGATGTAATTGGTTTTGGCAACCTCTCTTTTTTCTTCATCAGAAATAAACGAATGAATTTTTCGTTGGGGTTCCTGTAAAGTGAGTAAAACATCTAATTGCCCGTAATCATTGGCTAAATGCACTATTTTGGCTTTCGCCGAAATGTACCGGTTTAGATGATAATAGGTTTCGAGCTGTGTTTTCAGATTTTCTTTTACACTTTTTACGACTTCAATTTCTTTGTAATCATAACTGTGAATCAGCATTTTTTTGAAATAATCCGGCCCTTCGATTTCCTGACGGATTTTGTTGAATTCCGTTTTAAAGAAGCTGCTGATTTGTTTGGTTCTTTCTGCATAATTCTTTCCGAAAGAATCATTTTCAGGACTTATTCTTTCTAAAATAGAAATGGTAATACTGCCGTCATAAATTATAAAATCGCCTTTTGGCAAGACTTCCGAAACACCATGAATTAAAATAGGAAGAATGTCTAAATTCAGTTCTTCGGCCAGATAAAAAGCACCTTTGTGAAAACGTTTAATCTGATTGCTTTCAGAACGTGTTCCTTCAGGAAAAATGATGATCGAATACCCTTCTTTTGCTTTTTGGCGCAAATGCTCAACGCCGTTTTCAAGCCCTTTTGAAACGGGGTAAAAACCTGCTTTTTTAACAATTGGGCCAAAAAACAAGGAGTTGTACACCCAGTCATTTACTAAATAAATGACTTTTGGAGTCAGCATTCCGATTGTCAGAGTATCTAAAAATGAGGCATGATTGGCAATAATTATGGCTGGTTTTTCGAAATTTTCATGAAAAGAATTAATCACTTTTTTGACCACAAACGGATTGGAATACAAAACGGATTTCATAAATTTTGAAATCACAAAGCGGAATCCGGTCATTTTTGATTTTTCCTTTATTGGAAGAATCGGCATAATAAACAAACAGTAAAGGGACATTAAAATTCCGCCAAGTCCATAGTAAAAGAAGGATATAATACCATTTAAAAAACTGCGTAGTGCGAAAGGTGGATTTCCGTTTTTTGAACGGTTTGATATAAAAAGTTTAAAGAGAATCGGGTAGAAGATGAATGTAATAATCAGTGCAGCAAAAACCCCAATTAATGAAACCGATGAAATCGAAGTTAGTGCCGGATGCTTGGCAAATATCATGGCTCCGATTCCTAAAATTGTCGTGATTACAGCTAAAATAATGGATGTTCTGTAAATAGCGATTTCATTTTTTCCGGTAGTATATTCTTTTTGAAGTGCGCTCGTCATGAAAATACTAAAATCAACTCCGTGACCAAAAATCAAAGTGCAGACGATCATGCTGAAAATATTCATCTGAATGCCAAAAATCCCCATAATTCCTGCTGTCACAATTCCGGTTAAAGCTATCGGAATACAGCTGACAATTACCAATTCGATTCTCCGGAAAAAGAAAAACAGAATTAAAATGACGGCGATAAAGGAATAATTGACAAGCGAATTGAAATCGGTTTTCAAAGTGCTGAAAAAGGTTTCATTCATTTGCTGACGGTCAATTGCAATCAGGTTTTCTTTGGCGGAAGCCGATTTTACAAAACTATCCCGCTGTTCCGGAGAAACTTTCACCAAAGTCGAAATCGTATAAAAACCATTTTTTTCGGTTACAAATTCTTTTAATTGAAGCGCCTGAATTTTTAAATAAGCTGAAGCAGAAATGGGTTTGAAATCAACATTTAAATGATCGAAAAAAAGATTGTATGTGGCTGGCTTGAATCCAATCTTGGAACCTTCGGCAATTAATTGAGATTGTAAAAACTGTTTTTTACTGGCATTCCAAAACGAATTCCACTTTTGAATTTTTTGAAGCTGTTCTTTCTGCGAAAGCATGATTCCGCCCACAGAACTGAAATTCAATATTTTCTTCTCCTGTTTTTCTTTTGCTAAATCAGCAAAAAGCTGGCTGTTGTGCTGCAAGACTTCTTCCATACTTTTTCCGTACGAAGCCAAATAAATCGTTTTTGAAGTCAGGCTTGTACTTTCTTCCAGTTGTTTCTCGGCAGCTTTGATTTCCTTTGGAACAAAATTTAATTGCGACAAATCGTTATTAAAACCAACATTGTCATAAGTAAAAAAGCAGACAATCGTAATTATGACACAAAATCCAATCAAAAATTTATTGTTATGAAAGGAGAAATGAGCCAGCTTATCGATTACATTTTTCTTATGTTCAGAATTATTTTCTTTGGGTTTGTATAAATGAGGAACAATCAGAAGTGAGAAAAACGCAGATGCCATAACGATGACGGCAGCGAAAATTCCGAGATCATTCAATGCATCTGATTTTACAAAAAGCAGACATAAAAAGGCAACAGCCGTAGTCGAACTGCTCATAATCACTGGCATCGTGATATCTTTATACAATGTTTTGATGTCGCTGTTGTGTTTGTAATGCGTAAGGATGTGCAGCGAATAATCAATCGTGATTCCTAATAAAATAGATCCGATTCCGAGTGAGATCGCAGAAATCTGTTCTTTTACAAAATACAAAAAGGCAACGGCAAACAAACCGCCAAATATTGTCGGAATAAAAATAATCAGCGGAATTACTATTTTTTGGTAAAATAAAATTAATATCAGCATCAGTGTAATCATGGCGATGGTTGTCGTCAGGACAATGTCGCTTTTAATCTGAGTAGCATTGGCAACTGCAATTAGAGCTGATCCAAAATAACTGACGGAAGTTTTTCCTTTAAACTGCTGATTTAAATTTTTCTGAATCGATTTTAGTTTTTCGGCAAAAAGTGTGTTTTTTTCGGTTTCGCTGGATGAAATATCTGAGGTAATAAAAAGCAGTAATTTCTTTTTGTCTTTGGTCATCACAAAACCATTGTCGAGCGTAAAATCATCACCAATATTTAACTGCTGTAATTTTTTTAAAGCGATAAACGAAATCCCAATCGGATCCTGCAAAATAAAATCTTTTGTTATAAATCCCGAAGGCGAAATAATGGATTTGTAATTTGCCTGAACGGTTGCTGCAATACTGTCTTTCTGCAATTTCTTTTGGATGGAAGCATAATCTTGATCATCTAAAAAAAGCGGCAGATTATTGTAAACAAAATCGATAGTTTCCTGGATATTTTCTTCGTCAATTTTTCCCTGGATTCCGGTAATGTACGGTTTACATGATTTAGAAACACTATCTGAAAAGGCAGTCGCCATTTCTTTCAAATCCTCTTCTGAACCGTTTTTTTCGAGTTTGAAAATCACAGTAGTTTTGTCTGCAAAATTTAATTGTTTTAAAACTTTTGCCGTAACATCAGCTTTGTCATTTGTGGGAATCAATTTGGTTATGTCTTCTTCAAATTTGATTTGAGAAGCAAAAAAACCGAAAATAAAAAGCATCAGCACAGCCAAAAAAACCGATAGTGATTTTCTTCGGTTTACAAACAAATGAATGGCGTAGAAGTATTGATGCATGATTATCGCTTAAATTTTTCAGCCACAAATTCACGAATTTATTTTGAATAAATTGTATTAATTTGTGAATTCATGGCGAATTGACATAGAATTTTATTCTGTACGTTTCTTAGTAAAAGCGGTTAAAAGTAAATAACTTATTAAGCCAGCTAATAAAGCCGAAACGGATGCTAAAATAAGACTTCCTACGATATATTGTGCGGCATTTTTCTGAATATCGTCAAACGTCATCGAACTGTCCAAGAATAGTGGCGCATCAGACGGGACAAAAATGCTTCCTATTTTTAGAGAACCGTAGATAATAAAAGGAATGAAAGGAGGAAAACTAACATTGGAGGTTAAAAAAGCAATGACTTTGTTGAGTCTGAACAAGGCTGCGAAAGTAAAAAGCAAAATAGTCTGAAATCCCCAAAAAGGCGAAAGACCAATAAAAATTCCTAAAGCAATTGCAGCAGATTTTTTAAAATTCGAATCCTTGCTTTCTAAAATATCCTCTAGAAAGAATTTTTTAAACCCTTTTTTTTTTGCTCTTCTGAAAAAATCCCTTGGTTTGATATAAAGGAGCGCATTTGTTACCAAAACGGTATTTAAAATACTGATTCTGGTAAAGTCACGAAACGGGCGAAAATGAGAAACACGTTCTGCAGGATCGTACAAAACCTGAATCGGAATGTTTTTTACTGTAATTCCTTTCCATGCAGCACGTACAATAACTTCAATTTCAAATTCAAATTTATTGGTATAAAATCGTTTAGGAAGCCACCTCAAAGGATATAATCTGAAACCGGATTGCGTATCGTCAAGTTTAATTCCGGTTTCAAACTTAAACCAGAAGTTCGAAAATTTATTTCCAAAACTGCTTTTTTTCGGCACGTTTTCCTGTGTCATATTCCGGCTTCCAATCAACAGTGAATTGGGTTCTTCCTGAATGGCAGTAATAAAATTTGGAATATCGGAAGCGAAATGCTGTCCGTCAGAATCGATCGTGATAGCATATTCGAATTTCATTTCGATTGCTTTTCGAAAACCGTTTCTAAGTGCTCGTCCTTTTCCTAAATTTTTAGGATGATGAATTTGCGTAAGCTGCGGATATTGCTTTAAAATGGTGAAAGTTTTATCTGTCGAGCCATCATTAACCACAATAACATCCTGAGTAAAATTTAAAACAGAATCCAGTACTTTTTTTAGTGTTTTTTGGTTATTGTACGTTGGCACAATAACGCAAAACGTAGTTCGATTAAGTATTTCCTGCTGTGATTTCATGTAGCGTTTTTTGAGCTTTATTTTACAAATTGTTTTTCTTTTTCAGAGAAACTTTTAGATTGCAAAACAAAGTCTTTCAGATAATCTTTCAAAGCCACACCCTGTGCAGCATAATACGTTGTGATGAATTTTTTATCTTCTTTAATATTTTTCTTGTAGCCCGTAATTCCCGGAACATCTTCCTGAATGCTCAGTCTGATCATTCGCATTTCGATATTACTGGGATCACTTTTTATTGTGGCTTCAAGTAATTTTGCGCCTTCTTTAAAACGCTCCATTTTTTGGCCAAGTTTTTTTTCAAATTTTGATTCCAGTAGAATAGAAGCTGCTTTGTAAGCCACTAAAATTTTATCATCATTATTTGAAATGCCTGCAAGTTTTGTTACAAATTCTTTAGCATTATTTTCAGATTTTGTGACGTCAGCATACATTTTGCGGATGGAAGCCAAGTCTGGCGTTCCGGCAAAACTTACCCATATAAGTAATGTCAGTAATAGTTTCATAATTATATTTTTTTGTACACATTACTCAATTTAAGAGCAGTAGTGTCGTTAAAGTAAGTCGTGTTTTTTACTTTTACCAAATCGTCTTCAGTTGTTGCAATATCAAGTTCCAGGCGTAATTCCGGAGTGCTTTCAGGATTTATGAGCGCCATAAATTTTACATTTGAAAGCGTCTGAATCATTAAAGTCTCCTTCGTGATTTTCTCCGTCAGTTCTTTAATAATCTGAATCATGCAAACACCAGGCATAATTGGGTTTCCCGGAAAATGACCTTTGAAAACTTCATGTTTGTCATTGATCAGAATCGTAATAATATGTTTCGAATCGGATATTTTTTCTTCCGAAAGTATTTTATAAAAGTCTTTTAAAACCATATTTTATTTTTTTCCAAATGTATATGCGACACCAAATTGAAACACTAAGTTATTGCTGTCACCGTTTTCGTCATAATAATTAGTAAAAGAATTCAGAATTCCTTTTTTTACTCTTGCTTCAAATGCGATACCGTTTTTTAAGTTGTATCCTAATCCACCAATAATTCCAAAATCAATATCCTGTCCTTTGTTAAAATTATATTCCTTAGATTGAGGATTTACTTTAATATCATCTGCAATCAAAATATCAGCAAAAGGTCCGGCTAAGAAATAAAAATCGTCACTAAAATTGAATTTATTTATAGTCAACGCAGAAATATATTGTAAAGAAGCATCTACAGTTCCGCTATCGTAAGTTGTTATATAGGAGTTTGTTTCCGGAATATAAGTACTTGTAGTTCCCATACTTGCATTCCCTTTTCCCCCTTGTCTTGAATATGTTATTTCAGGCTGTAGAGTATAAACTTTTCCCAATTTTAAAGCTCCAAAAGCACCAATATAAAAATCTGTTTTGTTGCCTAAATCAGTATTAGTTAATTTAGAAAGATTAACTCCAGCTTGAATACCTGGTCTAAAAGTTACCTGAGCTTGTATTGTTGTAAATGCAAAAAAAGTTAATGCAATGATTACTAAATTTTTAATATTCATATTTTATTTTACGTTAAAAGAATAGGAAACTCCCATTTGAAAATTGACATTTGTATTGTAATCACCAAAGAAATAATCATTATTAGAATCGTTGGTGTAATAATCACTATCCAGAATATCCAGAAAGCCTTTTTTAAAACGAATATCAAAAGCAAGCCCAGAAGGCATGCGATATCCTAGACCTAAATTAAAAGCAAGGTCATTATAATTTTTTCTTAGAACTAGATTATCTTTTAAACGAAAATCTAAAGAAGGTCCAAACAAAATCTGAAAACCTTGTCCCATGGTAAATTTGTTTATCAGTGAACAAGATAAATAATCCAATTTTAAATCCTCGTATGTAACTTTATCGGTTTCTGTTACTGGATCATAATAATTTCGTGCAACGTTGTTTGATCCTTGTTTTATATAACCTATTTCAGGCTGAAGTGCATATTTTTTGGTTAAGTTTATTTCGCCAAAACCGCCAATATAAAAATTGGATCTGTAATTCGCATGCATTTCTGAAATGGTCGAAAGACTTAGTCCTCCTCTTAAACCTGGTTTAAAAATTACCTGAGCCTGTATGTTTAGGATTGCAAAAAAAAGGAATACGGCAATCGTTGATTTCTTTTTATACATTATTACATTTTAAAAGTATAACTGATACCAAGCTGGAAGACCTGATTTAAAATTATTTCGTCATAATAATAGTCATCATCAACTCCGTCATATCCATAAATATCTACAAATCCTTGTTTGATTCTCGCTTCAAAGGTCAGGCCATTTGGTAAAGTATAACCAACGCCCGCAATGATTCCCATATCAAAATCAACTAAATCACTTGAGTAGTTAAAATTGTCATTAGTTTTTAAATCAAAAAATGGTCCCCCCAGAAGATGAAAACCTCCTCCTCCAAAATGAAATTTTGCCACAACATCCAATGAAACATAATCTAAATCATAAGTAGTATCAAATGTTTGATAATTTCCGTTGTTATCATAATCAAAATAAACGGCGTCGGTTCCTTGTTTGGAATAACTTAGTTCAGGTTGTAATGTGAAATATTTATTGAATTTTATACTTGCTAATCCACCAATGTAAAAATTAGAATTGTAACTATTACCTTCGATATTAGACAGTGTTGAAAGATTAAGACCGCCTCGAAGTCCTGGGCTTACTTTTACTTGTGCTTGTGATGTTATCAGTCCTATAAATAAAACGAATGCAATTAAGGTTACTTTTTTCATGTGTATATGATTTAAGTTAATTTGATTTTTCCTCTGATTTAAAATAATTTAGTTCAATTTTCAATTTTATATTTTGATGTAAAATGACTACTTTTTTAGCAAAAATATCGTTTTCTAAAGTAAAAGTAATTGTTATTTTATCTTTTGTTTTAGAAGAACGGACTACTTTGTCTAATTTTTGATCTTTTTTGGAGAAGAAAAGGTAATTGTCACGTTTCCCATCTGCCGATTTATAAATGTTATTTTCCTCGTTTTCGAATTGTTCCTGAATCAAATATTTGTTTTTAAGAAGGAGTCGAAAATCTTCTTCTAAGGTATTGATCAGGATTTTTCGGTCCAGTTCAGAAACTATTGAATTGACTTTAAAATTGTTTTCAGAAATTTCAAAATCCATTAATTTGTTTCCAAATTCAGTTGTAAAAACAACACGGTGCGTGGTATCATTTATTTTTTTGGCGATGAAAATTCCGGACATTTCGTGACCGTAAACCGTAATATTGGTTTTGTAAACATAATCGGTTTTTGAATCAGAAAAATAAGGAACTTCAATAGCTGTTTTATCTAATTTTTTGGGTGTATAATTTTTGGTGACCGAGCCACAAGAAATTAAATTAATTGCCAAAAAGCAATTAATTAGTAAAAACTGAATCGTCGATTTTTGCATTGATCACTTTATTTTTTAATACAATTCGGGTATAATCGTCAGATGATTCCAATAATTTTACCTGAACCACAGTGGCTTCTTCTTTGTCGAAAGTCAGTTCGATTTGTTTGATATATTTTTTCAAAGTAGCGTCTTTCGGAATGAACTTCGCCAGATTTTGCCCTTTTAATTTAAAATACGAAATTATAAATTCTTTGTCGTCAAACATATTTCCGCTTACGCTTCCCACAATCAGTTTATTGATTCGGCCAAAGATTTTGCTGTTTCCTATATCAACGGCACTTTTTTTTCCTTCGTCGTTAATCAGGATTTTCCCGTTTTTGAAAATAATGCTGTAATTGTATGGTTTTTTATATTGCCAGGACAATAGCGCAGGTTCTTTAAAAAACATTTTTCCTGAAGTTTCAATGTCTTTAGACAAAAAATCCAAATGTTTGTATTGCACAAAATCAGTGCTTAGAGATTTGATTTTTTTTGCTACGATATTTACGTCTTGCTTAAAAGACACAATTTCGGAATCGGTCATTTTTTGTTCCTGTGCGAACAAATTTCCCGAAATGAATAGAATGAGTAGTGCTATTTTAGGTTTCATATTTTTTAAAAGAGGGCTTTAAATTTTTGGACACTCCCGATAATTACCGGGATCACAGATTAAAAGGATTATAAAAATCCGTTTTATCCACGTTCAATTTCATAAGCTTTTAGATTCAAAAGTTCTTCAATCGAAACGACCTGATAATTATTTTGCTGTAAAAATCGCAAAAACTGTTCCAATACCAAAACAGAGTGTTCGCCGGTATCGTGCAAAAGTACAATTCCGCCGGGAGAAACCCGTTTTATAATTCGATTCAAAATCAATTCCTGGTTTTTTGTTCCGCCGTCAAGCGAACGAATATTCCAGCCAATTGTTTTATGTCCGGTAACTTTTAAAGCTCTTCGAATCGAAGGTGTCGTGACTCCGTAAGGCGGGCGAAAGAATTTTATTTTTTTAGAGGTGAATTTTTCCAGAAGTGCATCTGTTTTTTGAAGTTCGTCTGCTATTTTTTTTGCATTATAAAAATCAAAAAATTTTGAATGGCTGTACGAATGATTTCCAACTAAATGACCTTCGTCAATTACTTTTTGAAGAATATCAGGATGTGTTTCTATATTTTTTCCAATGCAGAAAAAAGTCGCTTTGGCATTGTATTTTTTCAGAAGTTCTAAAACTTCCGAAGTATAAACGCTTGGACCATCATCAAAAGTAAGGGCTATTTTTTTTTCTGTTTCTAAAGGATTACTGCAAAACGCTTTTACGTGATAATTTGAAGAAATTCGGGCAGAACCAAAAGCATTTATTCCCATCCAGATCAAAATTATAACAAAAAACCACCACAAATTTACTGCACTATAAAGATTCAGAAGAAACAATACAAGCAATAAAAAGATAAAAAATATTGAGATGTTTCTATGCGTTATCATTTTGACAGCAGCGTAAAACTATGGTTTTTTCCGTTTAATTGATTGTATAATAAAATCGTTTTATAGCTTGATTTTTCGACAGCATTAACTTTTATGATTTCCGGAATTTCCTGTGTTTTTAAAATTTTAGACGCCATCCAAAAAGCAAAAGCCGAGGCCGTATCATATTCGCCGCTCAAATGCTTGTAATATAGCTGAGGTGTTTTTGCGAAAGCATTTTCAGAAATATTTTTATAATAATTTTCGAAATTCACATTTCCGTCAAAGCCTAAAATCAGTGCGTCAATATCTGAAATTTCTAAATTATTGTATTTGAGAAATGATACAATTGCAGATTCAACTTCATTTTCTTCTAAAGTATTTACAATAGTAACATCTAAAATTTCAGCGTATGTATTGTCTTTTCTTTTATTTTCTAAAACAAAAAAACTGGCACCTTCTCCGTAAACTGCACCGCTTGTATTAGAATTCAAAACATTATAAGGAGCCTGATTGTCTTGTTTAATGCGCCCGTTTAGTTTGAAAAGGGCAGTGGTATAATCGCCATTTTCATCAACGCCGCCCACTAAAATTGAATTAGCTTCCTCTTCTTCAATTTGCATTTTCGCATCAATAAGCGCAGATTCAAAAGAAACAGCACCGTTTACATAGGTGAAATTATAGCCATTACATTGCTGTAAAAGTGCAATTTGTGCACCCACGGTATTGTGAGTCGATTGAATAAAAGAAGTAGGAGTCAGGAATTCTTCGTTATTATCTAAAATGCTTTTCAGGAATTTTTCAGAATCTTCGATACAACCCAAACCTGTTCCGGTGATGATGGCATCAACGTTTTCAATATTAGCATCTTTCATTGCTAAAACAGAAGCAACGATTCCGTTTTTCACTCCTTTTGCCATTCTGCGGCTTGCAGCTGGCGAAATATATTCTTTGTAAGCTGGCGTAACAATTGCCAGTACATTTTCATCGTGATTTACATTGGCCTCTTCCAAAAAAACAGTATCAAATGTTTTTTGAGTCGAAATACAGCCTACTCCATTTATGTATGTTTTTTTTGTCATCAGCTTTTTGAAAATATAAGGGTTGAACAGTTTCCACCAAATCCGAAAGAATTAGACAGAACATGTTCGATAGTTTTATTTTTTAATGAAGTCTGCGGTTTCAAATCAAATTCTTCCATCGGAACGTCAAAATTCAAATTCGGATACACCACATTATTCTGAATTGCCAAAACACTATAAACGGCTTCAATCGCTGCTGCCGCTGCTAATGTATGTCCTGTATAAGGTTTTGTAGAACTGAAATCCGGAACTTTTTCATCTTCATAAATTCGAAGCAAAGCTCTTCCTTCAGACAAATCGTTGTTTGGTGTTGCTGTTCCGTGTACGTTGATGTAATCAATTTCAGAAGGTTTTAAGCCCGAAACTTTAAACGCTTTTTTCATTGCCAGATAGGCTCCATCTCCATTTTCGGAAGACGCAGTCTGATGGAAAGCATCGTTTGCATTTCCGTAACCAGAAACTCTTGCCAGCACCTTTTTATTTTGTTTGGCTACAATTTCATCTGATTCTAAAACTAAAAAAGCAGCAGCTTCTCCAAGATTTAGTCCTTTTCTGGTATTATCAAAAGGTTTGTTGTAATCATCAGATAAAATCATCAGCGTTTTAAATCCGTTGATCGTAAATTTTGCCAAAGCATCGGCTCCGCCCACAATGACACGATCTAATTTTCCCGTTTTGATTAATCTTGCTCCCAACATAATAGAATTAGCGGCAGATGAACAAGCGGTACTTATGGTTGTTACCATTCCTTTTAAACCTAATTCCTCAGCAATTTTTTCAGCAACATCACCACCGTCATTACAGGTAATGTATTTAACTAGTTCTGGTTTTTCGAAATAATCGTAGTAATGCTTCTCCGTCATGTCCATTCCGCCTACGCTGGTAGCCGAAATCAATCCGGTTCTAAATTCATTGATAGCGGTAATGCCAGCATTTTCAACAGCTTGTTTGGCTGCCAGAGTGCCAATCATAGCGGTTCTCGAAAAATTATTATTTTCAGAAAGCTGTAATTCGGCAACGAGTTCTTCATTGGTTTTTTTGATTTCACCCACTTTGATCACATCGGCGTGAACCGTTGGGATATTTTGAATACGTGAAATGCCAATTTTATTTTCGATCAACGAAAGATAATTCTCCTCAACCGAATTCCCGATTGCAGAGATAATTCCCATTCCCGTTATTGCAACACCTTTCATTTTTAGACTTCTTAGATTGTTAGAATTTTAGACTTCTTAGATTTTTTTAGACTGGCTTAGAATTTTAGATATTAGACTTCTTAGATTTTTGGAAAACATTGTCTAAGAAGTCTAAAAATCTAAGTGAGTCTAAGAAGTCTTACTTCGTTCTATTAGCGCTGATATACGCTGCCATAGTTTCGATAGATTGGAAAATAGATTTTCCTTCTTTCGGATCTACTAATTTAATTCCGTAATCTTTATCTAAAATCACGATCAATTCAAGTGCATCAATGGAGTCTAAACCTAAACCGTCCCCAAACAAAGGATCATTATCTGCAATATCTTCGACAGCGATATCTTCAAGGTTTAGAGTCGTAATGATTTTATTTTTTAATTCTGCTTTTAATGCTTCCATGATTATTTATTTATGGTATAATGTATTGATTGTTTCGTTTTTGTATTCAGTATTTTCTTTGGTATCTATTGTGCAAAGAAAAGCTTTATAATTGTCATTGAAAAATTCTACCCATCCGCATAAAACCGTATCTGCCTTATTCGTATTCAAAAGAGTGTTAGAATAATTCGACATAAATTCGCCATTAAAGGCATCAAATATAAAGAAAGAATTCTCACTTTTCAGCTGATGACGAATACTTATTTCGCCGAGGCAAATATTAGGCAGCGTATAAACAAAAACTGCCGGACTCGGATAATAGTTTTCTTTGTCTGAAATAGATTCCTGATATTTTACATCGGTATCTAAACTTGATGATTTATTCGCCAAAACCAAAGCGATATTATTTTCCTGCTCGGTTGAGGTTATCGGACTCAAAAGTAGTTCTGATCCTAAAAAAGCCAGTTTGCTCAACGCATCCATTTTGAAAAATTTTGGGTACTGCATTTCAAAATTGCGATAGGCTTGTTTGGCGAAATCTGCAAAATCGGTTGGTTCAGTTTTGAATATAGAAGTTCCGTTCAAAACAATTTCGTTGTTTTGGATGGTGATGTAGGATTGTATGTAGGTTTTGTTTTGAGTCATTTATTTTGTTTAACACGAATTTCGCCAATTGGCACAAATTATTTCAGGTTTAAAAATTACACTAATTAATTTGTGAGCATTAGTGTAATTGATGTTTTATTTTTTACGAAATCCAAGTCTTAACAATTTTGGTAATATGCCATTTCCCAGATTTGTTTTCAATCGTAATTTCAAATCCTTGTCCACATTTTCCTCCTCCACATGATGCACTTGCTTCCAAAGTTCCTGTTGTTTTAGTTTTATTGAAATAAATTTTATGAACGGTAATAGTACCAACAGGCATTTTGCTTTTTTTGTCATTTACGTCCCAATATATCTGATCGGGAAATTTTGAAGCATATTGGAAATCAAATTTTTTGTTGTTTTTAAAAGGGGTTAAATCAAATTTACTATCATTAATTCCGTTGCTTACCACAAAATCATGAACACTAATTAAAATTCGATGTTTGTCATTTTTAATACTGTCTTGTTCCCGCCAATATTTCTTTAATTCATCTTGATATCCTGTAGTATCTCTGATATTTTTTTTAAAATCTACTATTCTTGGATTTGGAGGCGGATACATAATTCTTCTATCCATATAAATAGAATCTACAATTTCGACAAACACACTATTAAAGACATCTTTTTCAAATTCAGATTCAGGTACTTCTTTCTTTTTACATTCAAAAAAGGAAAGTAGCACTAGAATTATAAATATGAATTTTGATAGTTTCATTTATTTAATACCAATTTTAATTCGTGAAAATTAGTGCAATTCGTGTTTCACTTTCTCAAAAACTACCGCAGTATTACATCCCCCAAATCCAGAAGCTGTTTTCAAAAAACAATCAATATTCTTTTCGTGATTTTTCTCAATCACATTTACAGCTTCACTAACACCAATTTCATCAAAACCTTTCGATTCAAAAAGTATATTTCGATTAGCTGATTCAATGGCAATTACCGTTTCCAATAATCCCGAAGCGCCTAAAGTATGACCGTAAAATCCTTTTAAACTATTTACCGGAACATTTTGTAAACCTAAACGATTTAAAGCAATCGCTTCCATTTCGTCGTTAAACGGAGTTGCGGTTCCATGCGCTGAAATATAATCTAATTTATGGGCTTCAATATGAGCTTCTTTCAAAGCATTCTGAATACTTCTAAACAAACCTTCACCTGTTCTTGACGGACCAGAAATATGATTTGCATCGTTTATTGAACTGTCGCCAATTACTTTTATTTTAGCAGTAGCCGGATTCGCCGAAACTAAAACAGCTGCTGTTGCTTCGCCTAAACTTACTCCGGTTCTGTTTTTAGAATACGGTTTACATGGGAACTCGCTCATCGCCTGAAAAGCATTAAAACCAGACAAAACAAATTCTGAAACTTCGTCGCCCGCCACTACAAAAATGTTGTCGTAAAGTTCAGATTGAATCATTCTTTTGGCAACTGAAACGGCTAAAATTCCGGAAACGCAGGCATTTGAAACGACAATGGGTTGTGTTTGGAATCCGAAGAAATCGGCAACGTTTTTTGCTAAAACATCTAAATGTGCGTTGTTGAAACTTTCTTCAGAATCATTTGCTAAAGCGGTTACATTTCCTTTTGTGGTTGAAAGGATAAAAGCGGTTTTTGAATTTAATTCAACATTTGAATTTTTGATAATCGGCTCTAAAGCCAAAATCATCATTTTCTCTAAACGGGAATATTTTGTCTCAGCGCTGATTTTTGAAAAAGCACTCTTTATTTTTTCATCAGAAATAATCGAAGCATAAAACGGATTTGGCATCAAAGAAATAGCATTATGAAGCTGAATTCCGGAATCGCCACGAAGAATGGCTTCGATATTAGATTCAACATCAAAACCTAAAGGTGTGATGCAATTTGTTTCTGTAATGTATATTTCTCTTATCATTTTATTGTTTCATTTCCTGCAATGTTTTAAAACCTTGTAGGTATATTTTTTCTCAACACATAGAACATAGTTATCATAATCTTGTCATTCCGACGAAGGAGGAATCTTTGTAAGTAACCTCTACAAAGATTGATTTAGCATACGGAGTTTCAAGTGTGATTTCTCGTTCCTCGAAATGACAAAAATAACATATCGCTATGTGTAAAATCTAGATTTTATTTGATTCTTTTATTCACTTTTAAATTCTATGATTCTATGTGTTTAATTTTTTAGCACGCAGATCTAGCAGATTTTTATTTGTGCTAATTCGTGCAATCCGTATTTTATTTCAACAATCCCACTTTTCGTTTCCACTCTTCATAAAAAGGAGGATTGGTCAGCATTAAATTTCCGTCTTTATCTAAAAAAACCTGGGTCGTTTCGCCGGTACAGGCAACTTCTCCTTTTGCATCAATAATTTTAAAACGGTAAATTATTTTTGCGGCTGGTGTTTCTACAACGGTTGTTTCAATGGTTACCACGTCGCCGTAACGCAGGGACAATTTATGTTCGCAGGATGATTTTACAATTGGCGTTGTGTAACCTGTTGCAGCAATATCTAAATAGGTAAGCCCGTGGTGACGTCCAAAGGCTTCACGTCCATCTTCGAAATACGTAATATAATGGCCATGCCAGACGATTCCAAGCGGATCTGTTTCGTTAAAACGAATCCTGATTTCGTGAGAAACGGTTAGATCTGTAGCTTCTTTAAACTGCTCTTTTCTTTTTATCATAAAATAATGCGATGGAAGTGGTAATAATGAAAAACAAAAATAATAAAGTTATCTGTGGAATGATTTCGAAAAAAGAGCTATTACGAAGTAAAACGTTGTAAAATGCCTCTAATCCCCAGTTCATTGGAGAAGATTTTGCGATATATTGCATGATTTTTGGCATGGCAAAAACAGGAACCCAAACACCTCCAATGGCTGCTAAAATAATGACACTTGTTGCGCCAAAAGGAGCAGATTGTTCCTGCGTACTGGCGACAGTTCCTAATAAAATTCCGAATCCGATGGCAGCAAAACCTGAAAATAAGGCGACAACACTGGTCAAAAAGAAATGTCCTTCGATATTTAATGAAGGTAATCCGATGGATGGAAATAAGAATACAGCAACGGCAACCATCATGTAAAACTGAATCATACAAATGATCGAGTAGGTGATGGTTTTGCCAATAATCACCACTAAATTAGAAACCGGATTGGTTCTTAACCGGACAAAAGTGCCTTGCGATTTTTCTTTTACAATATTAATGGATAACGGAATGACAATAAAAAAGATCGCAAAAAGGGTCCAGGCCGGAACGTTATGCTGAACCGAATTTGGCAGTACTTCTTTGTTATTAATTCTCGGTATTATTTCTTTGAAAGTAATAAAGTTTTTTTGCTCAAAATCGATGGTTTCTTCTCCTAATTGTTTTTGAAAAGTCGAATAAATCGATTTGGTTTCAATCTGCGAAATCATTTTGTCAATCGAACTCATGACAGCATTTTTAAAACTCATCTGAACCGCTGGGTCAAAATACAGTTTGACTTCTTTTTGTTTAATGATACGTTGAGGTTCGGCAGTTGAAGTAATGTCTGTCAAACCTAAATGGCTCACAATTTTTTCTACATTCTGCTCGACTTTTGCCTGAAGATCAGAACTTAAGTTTTCTGGAATTACAATTGCGAGTTGAAATTTCCCTCTGTACACATTTTCTCTGGCAATTTCTTCGGTAATCGACTTATTGTCAATTTGTGTTACAACAGTAAAATAGTTGCTTTTTTCTAAATTTTCAAAAACGGTTTTCGATACAGATCCTTTATCATTATCAACCAAAAGAATCTGAAGTTTAGAATCGGTTACGGCTTTAAAAGTGCTGTCCTGAATTAAGGTTACGGCAACGACCAAAACCAGAGGCATGATGAATAAAATAATCAGTCCACCTAAATCTCTTTTTAGCAAAAGGAATTCTTTTACTACCGACATCCAAATTTTATATACCATCTCTCAACGCTTTACCGGTTAATGAAATAAAAACATCTTCAAGATTTCGGGCATCTTTTACAGATTCAATTAACACAGATGGAGTGTCTTGTGCGTAAATCTGACCTTGATCTAAAATGGCAATATTGGTGCATAGATCTTCGGCTTCAGCCAAATGATGCGAGGTATAAATAATCGTAGTTCCGTTTTGATTCAGCACTTTTAAATAATCAATAATCGCTGTTTTAGAATGCACATCGACACCAACTGTTGGTTCGTCTAAAAACAATACTTTTGGTTTGTGAAGAATTCCGGCAATTAGATTAACACGGCGTTTCATTCCGCCCGAAAAAGTCTGAACTTGTTTATCGGCAAATTTCAATAAACCTAAAAGATCTAATGTTTCGATTACTTCATCTTTTAAATCAGAACCTTTCAAGCCGTACATGCTTCCAAAATAAAGCAGATTTTCTCTTGCAGTTAAAGTTGGGTACAAAGCATATTCTTGAGGAACAACACCAATTATTTTTTTAATTTTTGAAGCATGGTGCTGATAGTCTAAACCATCAATTGTAAAATGTCCTGATGTTGGTTTTACCAATCCGCAGAGCATGGAAATCAAAGTGGTTTTTCCGGCGCCGTTTGGGCCCAGCAAGCCAAAAATCTGTCCTTCATTTATATTTAGCGAAACGTCATTCAAAGAATACATTTCTGCATTTTTGTACTTTTTCGAAAGGGATTTTATTTGAATGATAGACTGCAAAATATAATTAGCTGATCGCTTTTTTTAGTTTTTTAAAAAAGATTTCTTCACGGTTGGCAATGTCCAAAAGTTCATCGGCAATAGTGTTGTAGGCATCTTCTTTGACACTTCTGTTTTTATAAATGCGTGACGCTTCAACAGCGAAATCACGCCATGAGTCCCCGATTTTTGTCATTTCTTTAGAAAGTTCTTTTAGTTCTTCATTACCTAAAACAACCGAAGCTTCCTGTAAAAATGCGGCATAAATAAAACGGAAACCTCCGCCTCCGGTTCCTATTTCTTCCTGCATCCGAACCATTTGTGCCAGGTAATGATTGGCTTTTTTAGTTCCGTGTTTTATAGGCCATTTTCTAATTTGTTTCGAAACAAATTTGATTCCTTTAACTCCAATAATTGGCACTGGAGCCAGCATATCCCGACACGTATTTTTGATTCCTTTTAGGATGGCACTTTTTAAATCAATGTCTTTTGGAATCTGGATTGGATAATACATTTGTCCGCGAGGTGCAAAAGCTCCTTTTGCGAAACGTACTTTATCTAATTCTTCGTGTGTTAAAGTCGTAACTGTTTCCATAACGGGATCACTCACTAAATAATCTTTATCGGTTTTTCCGTAAACGACTAAATTATGTGCGTTGAAGTGAAAACGATATTCGTCTGGAAAATAACTCAAATGATATACACCAACTTGTAAACCGGTTGGAATATTATTTTTTAAATTTTCATCTAAAGCTTTATTGGCATTTGATACAGAAGAAAATTTTTGTCTTTTTATTTTTAAATTTAATCGGTTGGCTACTTTATTGAAAATCTGTCCTGGCAAAGTTCTATAACTAATTGCGGGTGCATAATTGACTTTTATAAATGGCAGATATACAAAAAATAATCCTGAGCCAATACCAAAAACCATCGGTTCGCTGATGTTTAGTCCGCTGTTTTTTAGCAGATTCGACGCTACTCCATTCTCGCAATGAGCAGATTGATGATGTGTGAAAGTTACTTCCATTTATTTGGTAATGCTGTTTTTTAAATCTTCGATTGATACTTCAAAAGTATCTGCATATTTTTTTAGGATTTTGTCGTTTAGTTTGGCAAAAATACTGGGTTTAAAATGTCTTTTTACGCGCCATTTCCAAAATCCTACATAGCTTGATAAAATGGTAAGATCCATTTTGTTGACTTCCATAAAATACACAATTGGACTTGCTTCGCCATTTATAACCTGTTGTCTGGCCTCGGCAATACGCTCGTTTATTTCGTCAATAGAATTTGAAAGAGCAATTGTTTTGGGTTCCCAGCCTGTACTTAAGGTTGTGGTATAGTTGCCATTTTCATCTGTTGCGTACAAGAGTTCTTTAACATTGTTTTTCGTTAAATTACTTTGATCCTGAGGTACTTTATCTTTTTCCATTACCTAGTTATTATTTTCAAGTGGAATTGTTACGAAACCGAAACTGTTTTTTGAATAAACAAGTTAATTTCGCATTCTAAGAGTATCTGTTCTTCGACAGAACTTTGACAACTCATCGTGCATAAAGTGTAATCGTCGCCTGCGAACTTAGAAACTAAATTGGCTCGGGTAATTATGGTTTCTTCTGTTTTTGGCAGCGAATGGATTTTTACATTTTTTAAAGCGCTGATAAATCCTATTACATTTACGTTCTCATTTTCAGTTCCGTTTTCGTCAAAAAAATATTTTTTTCCAACAATAGACGAACAGGTCTGCGCCGTATTTTCGATTAATCCGGCTTCTGTAAAAATGCCATTATCTACAAAAATATTATCTTCTTTGATTAAAAATTCGGTTTCTACGAAGTTGGCATCAATTTCTAGAATCAAATCAACCATCAGCATTGGAGCCCGATGAGGTAAGTAATTCTGAATGTCAACTCCTGTTTCCATAATTTTTATTTGGCTAAAACGGTTTTCATCTGACCGCTTGCGATTTCTTCATTATTTAATGTTGTCACAACATCTACCAAAGTGATTCCGGCAAATTCCTGAAGAATTGTTACCGTTGACTGAATCGAATCGTTGATTTCTGGCAGTTTTTTTATTTGAATTTCTTTGATAGAACCGATGTATCCTGTTGGAGCAGTTTCGTTTCTTAAAAAAAACTGATAACCGGTGTGTAAGGCCACTGACTGAGCCATGTGTTCTATTAAACCTGCTTCCAGAAAAACAGAATTGGATGCAAAAACATTATCGCTTTTGATTTTTAAACCTGAAACCAAAGAAGTTTCAGTATAAGAATGCATAGCGTCGACCATAACAAAAGGGAACTTTTGAGGTAATAAATTTTCTACCATTTCTTTTTCTACAAAAGCCATTGTTTCTATTAGCAAACTGTTAAATAAGCATAGGCGAAAGAAAATCTTCCGCTTTCAGGAACTGATAAAAGAATGTGTTCTCCTTTTTTTAGGTTTCCTGAATTCATTAATTCTTCTAAAGCCAGGTAAATTGAGGCAGAACCTACGTTACCCACTCTTGAAAGATTCATGAACCATTTTTCGTCACTCATTCCGATTCCTTTTTCTGTTAACCCTTTCTTTAAACCTTCAACAAAAAAGTTTGAAGAAACGTGAGGAATGAAATAGTTAATATCTTCAGATTTGATGTTGTTTTTATCCATTGCCTCTTTCATGCTTTCTGCACCTTTGCTAAGGATAAATTCATCTAATAATTTTACGTCTTGTTTAATTGAGAAAACGGATTCGTTTAACCATTGTTCTGGAGCATAATCACTCCAGCCTTTAATTTCGCCGTTTTCCAATTTGTCTCCTCCAGCATACATACAGGTTTCTAATTCGTAAGCATACGAAAAAGCTTCCATCCATTCTATTCGTAAAGAGAGGTCTCCTTTAGGCTGGTTTTCTAATAATAAAGCACCAGCTCCATCAGAAAGCATCCAGCGTAAAAAATCTTTTTTGAAAGCAATAATTGGCTGTTCTTCAAGACTTTTTAAATTTTCGGCTTCGTGATTGTATTTTTGAGCATTCAGCCAGGTCGAAACTTTTTCAGATCCTGTACAGATGGCATTTTTAGAATTTCCAGATCGTACTGAAAGAAAACCAAATTTAAGTGAGTTCATCCCGGCACAGCAAACTCCGGTTGAAGAGTTAAGTTCTACCGATTTATTTTTTAACAGACCATGAACCATTGCAGCGTGAGAAGGCAGAAAAATATCCGGAGTTGAGGTTCCGCACGAAAGTACTTCTAAATCCTGAGGTGTAAAATTTTCGTCGAATAACGGTAAAATCGCATTTCTAGTTAATTCGGCATTGCTGTGAGTGCTTTTCCCAGATTTATCAACAGCATAATATCGGCTTTGAATTTTATTATTACGCAAAATAATACGTCTTGCTTTAGAAGCAGTATCGTTGATAAGTCCTAAATAGGCTTCCATTTCATCATTAGAAATGGCTTCATTTGGCAAATATTTTGCAGCTTTTGTAATGTATACTTCAAACATAATCTAAATCTCTTCTAAACTCCCTGATAATATTGAGTTTGTTTTTTTATGGTTTCTAGCTTAAAAGGATAGCTAACGAGGTGCAATATATACACTATTGGCGAGATTAACCATATCGCTAAGAATAAATAAATATAAAATATTTTGAGAAGCTGTTTTCTCTTTTTAGGATTCTTATAAATAAAATTCGACCACTTATTAAAAATTTTGTTGGCTGTTTTATCAACGGTCACTAAATAAGGGCTAATCCGTACAGCATCAGCAGTTACTAATTTGGACTGTAACTCATTTAATTTGTTCTGACTGAAATGTGAAATAATGATATCTCCAAATTTTGTGGATTCCTGAATATCTTTTTCTGAAACCCCTGGTAAGGGAAAAAAGCCTAGATATTTCTTTTTTACTCCTGAAAACATCCATTCTACAATTGTAATCACACTGATTAAATTTCCAACTCGATCGACCAAAGCTACATTTCCAACCAAATTTGCATTTGCTTCTTTTAGCAGAATCTTAATTTTTTCCTGAGCCATAAGCCACATATTGCGGGAACCACTGATGGTAACTACAGGTGTATTATTCAGGATTTTTTTTCCTTCTTCACTTCGCAAAAAAGAATTTATCGGAATGGAAGGCGATAAATACCAAACCTGATAGTGAAATAAAACCAAATCAAATTTTGTGTTTAAAATTTCTTCCGGAACTGGTTTTAATGCTGTCGGAATCTGTAAAAAAGACTCTGGAAAAGCATCAAAAAAGGAGTCTTTGTCCCACGGAAAAGGAAAAGGCTTTTCTAATTGTATTTCATGAAAAGTTACTTTTATTTCATCTGAATTTAAGAAGGGTTTAGCAATATTTTGCGCAATCGACTTTAATTGTCCGGACTGAGAATAAAAAATAACAAGGACATTTTTCATTTTGGTTTTACCTTAGGTTGCAGGCAAAAATAGTAAATTTATTGACATGGATTTTTATGCTTTCAAATCATTCCAAAAATCAAAATAATTGAACCATTGCAAAGGATATTTTTGCAAAATGGTTTCCACACTTTTTACATATTCTTTCAATAATCCTTTTTCGTCACGATGTTTTACTATAGCTTCTCTGGCGTACAGATGATAATGAAGGTTTGGCTCTTTCATTACATATACAAAAACAACAGGCACTTTTAATCGGGAAGCAATTAAAAATGGACCTGCAGGAAAATTAGCTTCTTTTCCTAAAATAGTTTCAGAAAGAGATTTGGTACCTTCAAAATAGCGATCACCGGTAAAGCAGACTAATTCGTTATTGGCCAAAGCGGCATTAATCTCAAAAATATGCGAGAGATCTTCTTTGATGATGATGAATTTTACAGCAGATTTTTGAGTAACGCTTTCGAGATAATTCTTAATTGCCGAATGTTCTAAATCGGTAGTTACCAAGTTGATTTGAAAATCAAAATCGATATCCCCAAAAAAATGTTCTGCAATTTCAAAATTTCCAATATGGGCGCTGATTAAAACACCGCCTTTTTTTTCGGCTAAAAGCCTTTTCAGAATTTCGATTCCGTCAAATTCATAGGTGAATTTATTTCGCAGACCGGCAGAAATAGAAACTTTGTCAATAATGGTCTGGCCAAAAGTATAATAGCTTTTGAAAACCATTTTTTTTGACCGGAAATACGAATAGCGAAGCCTCTCTCTGAAATAATAAAAAATAGCCCGATTGCTTTTTCTTAGAAACAAAAAGTAGTAAGAAGCGACAAAACAGAGTAAAAAATAAGCTGATTTAACACCCGCTTTCTGAATTAAAAAAACGAATATTCTATAGCCTAAAACTGTTCCTTTTGATTTGCCATCCCATTGACTCATTAATCAATTTTAGCTTTTAATTTAGATTCGATAAGGTCATAAAAATTTTGAAAAGTAGCAATTCCGACGAAATCCACTTCAACCAGTTTAACACCAAAGTTCGATTCGATTGAAACGACTAAATCAACGTAATCTAAACTATCCAGCCCAAGTGTATCCTTTAAATTAGCATCTGGTTCAATTTCGTCATTGTCAACTTCAAATTCATCAACCAAAAAACCATTAATTCGTGCTATAATCTCTTCTTTATTCATTTTTTATTTAAACTTTTTAACCACCAATGCAGAATTGGTTCCTCCGAACCCGAAAGAATTGGACAAAAATATATCAAATTTTTTGTTTAACGTACTTTTAACTAAATTTAATTTTGAGGCATATTCATCAGGGTTTTCCAAATTGATGTTCGGAGCAATGAAATCGTGCTGCATCATTAAAATAGAATAGATTATTTCACTGGCGCCCGCCATCCAGCATTCGTGTCCGGTCATTGATTTTGTTGAACTTACGGGAGGATTTTTCTCGCCAAAAACTTCAAATATGGCTTTAGCTTCGTTTGCATCACCAACAGGAGTTGAGGTGGCATGTGCATTTATATACTCAATATCTGAGGCTTTTAGGTTTGCGTCTTCAAGTGCTCTTTGCATTGCGGTAGCCGGCCCTTCTACATTTGGAGTAGAAATATGGCCTCCGTTAGATGAAAATCCGTAACCAGAAACTTCTGCAATAATGGTGGCACCCCTTGCGATGGCAGATTCGTAACTTTCTAAAATTAAAGTCGCACCGCCGCCACTCGGAATTAATCCGTCACGGTCTGAATCAAAAGGTCTTGACGCTTTTTCAGGATCACTTTCTCTATTCGAAAAAACGCCCAAACCGTCAAAACTGCTCATCGCATATTTGTTGATTTCCTGTGCACCTCCGGTAATTATGATATCCTGAAAACCGCTTTTGATTAAAAAATAAGCCAGGCCAATAGAATGAGAACCACTCGCACAGGCTGCACTTACAGTTAAATTTATACCACGAATTTTAAAAATCGTTGAAAGGTTCATGGTAACCGTAGAATTCATGGATTTGAAAATCGCTCCCGAACCAATTAGCGCAGTATCTTTTTTCTCGCGAACAATATCTGTAGCATCGATAATCGCTTTAGAAACGCTGTCGTTTCCGTACATAATGCCAACTTCATGATTTTCGAAAAAAGCATCGTCAATATTAGCATTTTTCAATGCTTCGATAGTGGCCATATAAGCATATTCGGTTTCTTCACCAATGCTCATACGCTGTCTTCGGTTCAGTAAATTTTTCAGATCCGGTTTTGGTACCATTCCGGTCAATGCAGACTGGAAACCAAATTCTTTTCTTTCAGCATCAAACTGAATACCGGATTTTCCTTTATACAAGGAATCTTTAACTTCTTCAAGTGAAGTTCCGATGCAGGAATAAATTCCCATTCCAGTAATTACAACTCTCCTGTTCATCTTCTTTTAAAGTAATTTTTTAAGAATATATTCCACCGTTTATATTGATAATTTCGCCGGTAATATAGCTCGATTTTTTTGAAATCAAAAAGCTTACCAAATCAGCAACTTCCTCTGCTTCGCCAAAACGATTCACCGGAATTAGTTTCAATAATTCTTTTTCATCCAGTTCACTCGTCATATCTGTTCTGATGAAACCCGGTGCAACTGCATTTACAGTAATGTTACGTTTTGCTACTTCCTGAGCCAGCGCTTTTGTAGCCGCAACAATGGCACCTTTTGCAGCAGAATAGTTGGTTTGTCCTGCTGTTCCTTTTACTCCGGAAACAGAAACCATATTTACGATTCGGCCATATTTATTGCGAAGCATCTTCTGAATGAAAAATTGTGTTACATTAAAAAATCCGTTTAGACTTGTATTGATAACACCATTCCAGTCTTCGGGAGTCATCCACATAAAAAGGCCGTCTTTTGTAATTCCGGCGTTATTTACAATCGCTTCAACAATCGCTTCTGGATTGGCTTCCTGCCATTTTGTTAAAACAACTTGTACTTCTTCAAAATTAGAGACGTCAAATCCCAGAATTTCTCCGGTTGCGCCTAGTTTTTGTACTTCCTGAAGTGTTTCTTCGGCTGCAGTTTTATTCGAATTATAATTGATCAGAATATGATAATTAGATTCGACAGCTAATTTTTTACAAATAGCGCTACCAATTCCTCTTGAACCACCGGTTACTAATACACATTTCATTTATGTAGATTTAATTTTTTATAGGTCATAAATGGTATCGCCTTTTAACTAAATTGTTTTTCAACTATTTCCATTAGTGGCGATTTCATTTATGTAGATTTAATTTTTTATAGGTCATAAATGGTATCGCCTTTTAACTAAAATTTTTTTCAACTATTTCCATTAGTGGCGATTTCATTTATGTGGCATTTTATTTTTTTGCCACAGAGATTAATTATTACTTCTTTTTTTTGGGAGCTGATTTTCCTGGGGAATTTTCCGTTTTAGGTTTTTCAGCCAGGACATTTCTTTCAGCGGATTTAGAAAATAGTTCAGCATTTTCAAACCACTGATTGCTTAATACGGTTCCGTCAGGTTTTAGAAATCCCCATTTCCCTTCATTTTTTACTCTTGCGAGACCATCAATGAATCCCTTGTCCTGCTGAACAAACAGGGCTGCTATTCCATTTGCAGTAATGCCGTATTGGGTTGGGATGACTAATTTTCCACTTTCATTAATGAATCCCCAGTTGCTTTCTTTTACAGGAGCCAGACCATTAGAGCCGAAAACTTCTGCATCACTGTATGTTGGCGGAATTACAAATTCTGCTTTTGGATTAATATAACCCCATTTTGAACCTACCAATACAGGTGCCAGATTTTTCGAAAAAGCTTTTGCTTTATCATATATTGGCAGAATAACCCAATTTCCTTTTAGATCAATAAATCCAATTTTTCCGTTTTTTTTGGCAAATGTCAAATCCTGTATTTCAAAATCCCAGATTTTTTCAGCGCCATCAACCGGAATAAATTTCCCGTTGCTTATGATTCCGAAAGTTTTATCTTTTCTAACCCAGGTTGTGTTTTTGAAATAATTTCCAATTTCATTATAAGCGGGTTCAACTAATTCTTTTCCGGCAGTATTTATAATTCCCCAGTTTTTGTTTAGTTCAACTCTGGCATAACCGTTTTCAAAGGGTTTGATCTGATCGTATTTTGGTTCTAAAACAACAGCCATTTTGGAATTGATTAACCCAACTTTGTTTCCTTGTTTTATAAAAGCTATGCCGTCATTAAAATCATACAATTTTTCAGAAGCAGGTGCTTTTAAGACTTCTCCTTTTGTATTAATATAAACCCAGTCTTTATCTTTTTGTACGATGGCAATTCCACTGTTAAAATCTTTGGCATTTTTGAAATCTGCCGGAATTACCCAGTTTCCTTTTGTATCAATAAAACCCCATTTTCCATCTTTTTCTACAGCCGCCAGACCTTCAGAAAAACTTTTGGCAGACTTGTACTGAGGCTCAATTTTAAAAGAACCGTCTTTGGCGAGATATCCAATTTTTGAATTCTTTTTAACTAATGCCAGTTCCTGACTATTAACAAACTGAATACCTGCCAGTAACAAAAAAATAAATACTTTTTTCATGATTTTAAAATTCAATATTTAAAAATATAAAAGTTAAACTCGTTGGGCATAAAATTTTAAATACACTAAATTAGGTATAGCATATTAACTGTTGATTAGATAATCTTTTACTTGCTGAACAAAAGGATACATGACCTGATCTTCCTTAAATGTTGGAATTATTTTTCGAACATCATCATACCATTTTTTAGAAACAGATGAAATTTTATCTTTCTGTTCTAAGTAATCAATGGCCTGAACAATGGTGATTAATTCGATTGCCAATACTTCAAACGCATTTTCGATAACTTTTGAAGTAATTACAGCCGAGTTGGTTCCCATGCTTACAATATCCTGATTATCGTTGTTGTTTGGGATACTGTGAACATACATCGGGTTGGATAACATCTGGCTTTCGGCAGTAGTTGAGGTTGCCACGAACTGAACGCCCTGCATACCAAAATTAAATCCTAAGGTGCCTAAATTTACAAACGGAGGCAGTAATTCGTTAATTTTTGAATTTAATAAATAATTTAATTGACGTTCTGCCAGCATCGTTAATTTGGTAATCACGATTTTCAGTTTATCCATTTCAAGCGAAATATAATCTCCGTGGAAATTTCCTCCGTGATAAACGTGCTGGTTTTTTACATCTATAATTGGGTTGTCGTTTGCCGAGTTAAATTCGTCTTCTAAAATAGAAGCTACGTTATTAATGGTTTCTAAAACCGGTCCCAAAATCTGAGGCACGCATCTTAAAGAATAATACTCCTGAACTTTTTCTTTGAAGATTTCTTCGGTATTTTCACCGGAATATAAATGGTCTTCTCTTTTACGGATTAAGGTACTGTCAGAAAGGTTTTGGCGCATTTTTAAAGCTACTTCCTGTTGTCCTTTATGACGTTTGGTCTGGTTCAGTTCTTCTGAGAAATGATCATCATACGCCTGAACCAATTCGTTTATGGCACAAGAAGCTTTTAATGACCAGTCCAATAATTTATTGGCATAATGCACATTTACAACACCAATTCCGGTCATTACCGAAGTTCCGTTGATTAATGCAAGCCCTTCCCTGATCTCTACCTGAATTGGTTTTAGTCCTTCAATTTCAAAGACTTCGGGAGTTGGTCTTCTTTCTCCTTTATAAAAAACCTCGCCTTCGCCAATTAAAACTAAAGCTAAATGTGATAACTGCACTAAATCTCCGCTTGCACCCACACCACCATGTTCGAAAATTAAAGGGGTAATATCTCTATTGATCAATTCAGCCATTAAGTGAATAACGGAAGGATGAACACCGGAATTTCCTAATGATAATGAGTTTAAACGCGCTAAAATGGCTGCTTTTGCGCAAACAGGACTTAAAGGTTTTCCTGTTCCTGATGAGTGGCTTCGGATTAAATTATATTGCAGCTGAATCTGGTCAGACTCTTTAATTCGATACTGGGCCATAGGACCAAAGCCCGTATTTACACCGTATATTACTTTGTTTCCAGAAAATTCTTTTAAGAAACTAAAGCTTTCACTAATGCGGTTTAGTACCAAATCACTAATGATAACTTTCTGGTTTCCAAATATAATAGCCTCAAATTCGGCTAAACTTAAATATTCATTAATTGTATTCATTAAACTCGTTTTGATTGCGCTAATTTAATTTTATTTATCAAAATAAATGTAGTTATTTTGATGAGGCAAATGTAAGTTAATAAATTAGAACATTTTTATTATGACAAAGGAGTTTGTAGACGTTTTAATCATTGGGGCAGGACCATCAGGATGTGTTTCGGCATCTTATCTCCATATGAACGGTGTTAAGATAAAAGTGGTCGAAAAAACAAAGTTTCCAAGACTGGTTGTTGGAGAGAGTCTTATCCCTAGGGTTATGGACCATTTTGCAGAGGCTGAACTGTTTGAGAGTTTAGATGCCATGAATTTTGAAAAAAAACTTGGAGCCCGTTTTATAAGAGGAGAAGAAATTTGTGTTTTTGATTTCAGCCAGAAATTTGGCGAAGGCTGGGACTGGACCTGGCAGGTGCCAAGAGCAGATTTTGATAACACGATGGCGCAGGAGGTAATCCGAAAAGGTATTGATCTGGAATTTGAAACGGAGGTTTTGGAAGTTTCCTTTGAAGGGAAAAATTCTAAGACAATCGTAAAAGATAAAGACGGAAACCTGAAAGAAATCCATGCCAAATTTATTATTGATTCCAGCGGTTACGGACGTGTTCTGCCAAGGCTTTTAGATTTGGATACACCTTCGAAACTAGATCCGCATTCGTCTATTTTTACACACGTAAAAGATATCAACAGAGAAGAAGGCGAGGAGGGAACACAGATTTCATTCGACATTTTGGAAACCGAAGTCTGGCTTTGGGTAATTCCGTTTTCAAATGGAAATACCAGTTTAGGAGTTGTGGGACCAACCGATTTTATCAATTCGCTTTCAGAAAATAAAGATAACGCCGAGGCTTTGCGAAATGCCATTCAGAAATCCGATTATTATATCAAAAGATTTAAAGGAACCGAATTTTTATTCGAACCTGTAAAACTGGAAAATTATTCAAGAGCCGTAAAAAAAATGTACGGAGATGGTTTTGCCTTAACAGGAAACAGTTCCGAATTTTTGGATCCGGTGTTTTCATCGGGAGTTGCTTTTGCAACGGAGTCCGGAATGCTGGCAGCCAAATTATACCTAAAAGAATCACAGGGAATTCCTGTTGACTGGGAAGTTGAATTTACGCAATACATGAAGCGCGGTATTGCTGTTTTTACTACTTATGTACAGGAATGGTACACAGGAAATCTTCAGACGCTGTTTTTTCATCAGCCTGAAAATCCGGAGGTGAAAGAAAAAATATGTTCCGTTTTGGCTGGTTATGTCTGGAACGAAGAAAATCCGTTTGTTAAGAAACATGACCACGTTATTAAAAATATGGCTTATTTACTCAATATGCAAAAAGAACAAAGCCCTGAATAGTCAGGGCTTTGTTTTACTATTATTATTTGTAGGCTTTCTTTGCAATTAGTTTGGCAAGTGATTTTGCTGTTTTAGCATATCCTTCGCCAATTCTTGATTCATTGCTAAAATTGCTTCCCCATTGATCTCCTGGTGCTTCTTCACTTGTAATTTCGAGTAAGACATTTGATTTGTTAGCTGTTTCAACAAACTTTAAATTGGTCGAAACCTTTGCAGGCTGTTTCATAATTGAGACATCCCAGCCCGGATATATCCATGTAGTTTTTACGATCAGCGTATAAGGTGTTGTTAGTCCTTCCTGAAAGGTCAGGTCTTTTTTTTCTTTTTGCAATACAACATTCATTAATTCCAAAAATTTTGGAGTCCAGATTAATTCTTTAGAAGAATTCCATTTTTTTTGCCAGATGTTACCATTGCCTTTGTGTTTTTCATTTAGCTCGGCAGTTCTTTCTTCTACATACTGTTTTTCAGTTTTATTTTCTTTCATCATAGTGAAGGAACTATAATCAAATTCTACGTTAACTTCTTTTTGGGTTTTTAAAAAATCAAAATTTCCATTTACAACGTTCATGTCCTGAGCAAATGTAAATCCTGAAACGAATAACAATGCGAATAGTATTTTTTTCATAATTAAGGAATTAGTTTAGATTTCAAATGTAAATATTTTTTTAAATAACAACCAGTTTTTTGGAGATTTCTATTAATATTTTTTAATAAGATTATTTTTTAATTTCTAATGAAAGGTTAAGGGTTATGTTGTTGTATTTTAATGTTTTACATGGTGAGGCATGAAAATTTAACTTTCCTAATCAAAATGCATATTACACTATTGCGTAATTTTGCAACATGTATGCTTTAGTCGATTGTAATAATTTTTATGCTTCATGTGAACGTGTTTTCCAGCCGGAATTCAACGGAAAACCTGTTGCGATATTATCGAATAATGATGGCTGTGTGATTTCGCGCAGTAACGAGGCTAAAGCTGTTGGCGTTCCTATGGGTGCTCCGGCATTCAAGATCAGGGAATTGATTAAAGAAAAAAATGTCAAGTTGTTTTCGTCGAATTATCCTTTATATGGAGACCTGAGCAATCGTGTGATGGAAATTTTGAGACAGTTTACCCCGAATGTCGAGATTTACAGTATTGATGAAGCTTTTCTGAATTTTGATGGTTTGCATGTTGTGGATTATCAGGATTACGGGCTGCAAATGAAATCGCGTATTCAAAAATGGCTTGGGCTTCCGGTTTGTATTGGCTTTGCCGAAACGAAGGCCTTGTCAAAATTAGCCAACAAAATTGCAAAAGAATTTCAAGACAGAACTAAAGGTGTTTATGTAATCGATACTGACGAAAAACGGATCAAGGCTTTGAAATGGACTAAGATTGAAGATGTCTGGGGCATTGGTCACCGTACCAAAAAGAAAGCTAAACTTCGAAATATTAATACAGCTCTCGATTTTATTGATCCTGTGCACGAAGCCTGGATTAAGAAAGAAATGGGGGTGATTGGTCTTCGCCTGAAATATGAACTCGAAGGCAAATCGGTTTTGGATTTAGAACCTTTGCCGGAACAGAAAAAGAGTATTGCAACGACAAGAAGTTTCCCTAAACAAATTTCCGATTTTGATTTGCTGCGTGAGCGTATTGTTACTTTTGCCTCTGTTTGTGCCGAAAAATTACGTAAACAAAATTCCTGCTGCCATACTATTATAGTTATGCTGGTGATTGATAAACATTCGGTAAAATCATCCCAATATTATTTTAATATGGCTATAACACTGCCGTATGCTACTAATTCAACTTTGACTATTTCGAATACCGCCATCGAAATACTGAAGAAATTACACAAAGGAAACGAAGGAATCCGCTTTAAAAAAGCTGGCGTTATAGTGACCGAATTGATTGATGAGGATAAAAAGCAGTTTCAGTTGTTTGAAGAAGAAAATCCAAAGCATCTGGCTTTAATGAAAGTAATGGACCAGCTGAACACTAAAATAGGAAACCGGAAAGTAAAACTGGCTTCGCAAAACCTTAAATTGACCTGGGATATGAACCAGAATCATTTGTCTCCTAAATATACAACCGATTTTAGTAAACTTCTGGAAGTAAAATGTCTGTAAAAAAAGAACAAAAACTGACCTTTTTTGAGCCTGATTTCGAAAGTGACATCAGGATTTCTTATATCCATGAGGGTGTTTCGGCTGGTTTTCCGTCGCCCGCAGCTGATTTTATGGAAACGAGTATTGACCTGAACAAAGAACTAAGCGAAAATCCGCTGGCTACTTTTTATATCCGGGTCAAAGGCAATTCGATGATCGATGCGGGTATCAGCGATAAAGATGTTTTGGTAGTTGACCGAAGCCTGGAACCGCAAAACAATAAAATTGCGATTTGTTTTATCGATGGCGAGTTTACCGTAAAACGCATTCAGGTCGAAAAAGACTGTTTGTACCTCATGCCCGAAAATCCAGATTACAGCCCCATAAAAGTTACTGAAGAAAATCAGCTTATTATTTGGGGAATGGTGACTTATGTGATTAAAAAGGTGTAAAAAAGATGGCAACCGTTGAAGTTGGAGAAATTTAAGATATTCTAGAAACTAAAGCCACTCCGTTATTAAAGTGGCTTTGTTGTTTTAACCGCGTTACAAACGCTACGATTTATCTTTTAATTTAAGTAGGCACTCGCTATAAGCAAGCTCCAGAGTTGTCTGTCTCGTCCTAAAAAAAGTTTACATATTCATTACTGCAATATTGTGTGCCTCTATCGGAATGATGTATTAATTGCAATTCATTTTTATTTTCTTGTGAAAGATTAGATATTGCGATTTGTAAGGCTTGAATTGTTTCTGCGGTTTGTAAATTATCGCCTAAATGATATCCAACAATCTTTATAGAATAAGCATCAGTAACAAAACTTATGTATACAAAATGATCCTTAATCCTTCAATATGTTATATTAACATTATAAGCGAGTGATAGTTTCTCTAATTCTCCTTTCGGAATATATTCTAAAACTTCTTCTAATTTCATAAGTCTGTTTTAGACTCAAATATAATAACTTTGAGGTTTCAAAATACTTATGATTGCAAATCTGCGCTGACGTTGCGTTGACATATCCGAGCGGTCGGTTTTTTTACTCTTCAGGAATATATTCGTATTTCTTCAATCTTAATAATTCAGCCCCAACTTTCTTCATCCATTTTTCTTGCTGATTATCATTAAAATAAACTTGATTGTCATATAGTTTTTGGTAAGCTTCACATTTTTCGCCATAAAAAATATAAACATTATCATAAATTTGATAGTCTTTAACTTTTTTTATATTTAAACTATCGAATGCTTTTCTAATTTTTCTTGTGAAAAGCTCATCAATATCAAAATGTAATTGTTCATGTAATAAAGAGGATGCATCACTTACCGTTGTCCAAGATTTACTTTTAACAAAATAACATTGTACCACATATTTTGGAATGCCATTTAGTACATCATTTTCAGTAATTTCAATTTTTGAACTCGTTAATGCTCCTATATTTGTTCTACTTGTATCTGGAATTCCTCTAAAATCATCCCAAACCAATTTTCTTTTACTTGACCATAAAATCCTGTCAATATCTTCCTTAAAGTTGTGATTTTTACTTTCTTTAAAGACATTTATTGAGCAACATATAAACAAAAGACAAATAAAGAGTAATAAATTTTTACACATAATATCACTTCTTAGTATTAATCAAATTAAAAGTTGCATCTGGATTACTACCATCCGTTTTTATTTTGCCATCCTTAATTAATATTTGTTTTGGATTCACTCCTCTTTTTATTAAAAATCGTTGAATTGATTTAGCTCTTGCCGACTGTAAATCGCCAATCGTAGCGTCTTTCCCATCCATTCTAACTCCCGTATCTCGAGTAAGAGGCATGTCTGTTTTTATTGCTACATTCGCTGAAATAGAAACAATTAATTGTGGATAATCTACTAGTGTTTTTATTAAATCTCGTAAGGTTTTCTCTGTATGAGGAGTATTTAGTTTAGTTGAACTATTTTCAAATTCAATAGCTCTATTAAAGCTCACTATTGCTCTATTTCCAATTATTGGAATAGGTGGGCGTCTTCGCGATGAAGGCGATGCAATATGTCTTGTTGGAATATTAATCTCAGGCGACTCAATACCATTACCGCCTGTTGTTATCCCAACAGGGGCTAAATCAATTCCTTCAACAGGGTTTCTTCCTTTTCCTTCTTCAGTATTATCATTTTTTTCATATCTTCTAGAACTTCCTTTGTTAGATACATACCATCCAAAATCAGGATTTTTCCAAGATGTGATTAGGTCTTCTTCTCTATGAGGATTACAAGAATTACAAGCTATATCAATGATACCATTTCTAAGTCTTCTGAACAGGTTACCAATGACATTAAGAATCCCTAATCCGTCATCATCGATATTCATTATAGGACTGTTGTCGCTAAACACATACGGTGATTGATAATTGACAAAATCTGCCATCGGGTCTATTGCTGTAAATCGACCCAAATCTGGCATATATTGTCGAAATAAATAATCATACATCCCAAGCTCTAGATCGTCTTGCAGTTCTTTTCCGTTATAGCGATACTTATAACCGGCACTGGTAGATGTAACAACATTATTGCCTGTATTGTGTTCCAATCCAAATGGGTAATAGCTGCTTTCTGATATAATCTCATTTTGAGAATTAGGTATTACTTTTTCTATTTTCAAGTCATCATACCATGCACTCCTTACGGTAAAATCAGCGTTTGAAGTTTCAAGACTTAATAGCAAATTTAAATATTTAAAACTGGCTGGTACTAAAATTTGTTTTTGTACAAAAATCCATTGTCCACTATTATCAACATTAACAAACTCTCTTTGAGTAATGGGATTGGCATCACCCGTTTTCATTTCAAGACTTAATATCCCACGAGTAAATTGAGCTGCATTTTGAATAAATATCCACCCTGAAATACGATAGAATGTTTCTTCTGTATTATTTATAGCAATCCATTGATTGCTTTGAACCGCTCTTCCATCACCATTACTGCTACGATCCATAGTTATCCGTGCTGAACGATTTCCCGAATGTTTGACAGTAGTGTCAAAATTTAATAGAGGATGAGAAATCTCTGAATCAACATTACTCCAACCTGTATCACTTTCAAAACCATCTTCCCATAAGGTCTGATAAATATTAGCTACAGGAGGAGCTATTATCCCATCATTATTGCTGTCTGCATAACTCAAACGGATATTGCCCAAATGGTCTTTGTACTGATAAATATAATTAAAATTTCCTGAATTATATTCTACATAACCTTCAGGCTGCGGGAAAAACTTCAGGACATTGTTTACATACTGAAACCCTCCTGCATAATCTGTTGTAGTAGTAACCAAGTTTATTACTTTTTTACTTTGTTTTACACCAGTAGCATCATATACATAATCAATACTTTTTCCGGTATTGAATAATATTTTAACAGGCAGGTTGAGATGGTTGTAAAAAATATTTGTGATTGCTTTATTCTTATCAACAGTCATATTGCCATTGTCATCATAACTGTAATCATTGCTTCCTTTGTTGGTATCTTTAAAACCTTCATCACTGTATGCTGTAAACCATGGATTATCATCGACTTTTATTAATCTGTTGCCTTTATCATATGTGTAGGTTAGGTAATCTATAATAAATGAATCTGAGCCTCCTGGACGTTGCATATTACGTGACAAATTCATAATATTTCCATTACGGTCGTATTCTGAAATACTTTCATCAAATTTAGAATTGGAGACATTATTTTCAAGATAGCTTGCTCCTCTCAATCTGTTTACCGCATCATATGTATAATTATATTGTTTAAGGACGGAATTAAGATTATTTGTTTTCCAGGAAGTGCTGCTAATATTGCCATTGTACAAGGGCTTGTTTTGGTAATAGGAAGCAAGTGAAGGGTTTACTATCGTATTATAGTTTAACCCAAAACCAAACAGATCATTATCCTGATTCAGGCTATTGGGATCGTTGATACTTTTAAGCCATCCTCTGATATTATAGGCGTAATCTACTTTTTGCAATCCCTGAGGGGTTTTTCCTCCGACTTTTTTGCTGATTAATTGTCCCAGCTCGTCATAGGTATTCGATACAATAACTTCAGGTATAGTGGCTCCATTGATAGCCTGTGTATGATCAGTAATCCTCCCTGAATGATCATAGGTAAAATTGTCTACTACAGTGGTAGTAACACCGTTTCTGAGATGTGTAGCTGTAGTTGCCAAAGTCTCACCTATAAAATTAAACTGGCTTTTAAGCGTGCTGGTAGTGCCCAGATAGTCGTTCTTGCTGTAGCTGTACACAAGCCTGCTTTTAGCATCATAATAATTCAGGCTGGTTATCCAGCTAGTGGTATCCAAGACACGGATTTTGCTTCCTGTGGCAAGGCCTTTGGCATTGGTGATTGGCGTAACATTATAGGATGTTGCCGGGCCGCCTCCGCTTAAATCAAAGCTATAATCATCATAATAATTAATGGTTAACAGATTAATATCAGTTGTGTTAGGAAAAACATTATTACTATAATATACCGTAGTTCCATTGATACTGTTAACGGTTTGTTTTGATTCAGATAAGGCTGTCCCTGCATCTGCCAAGAGCTGTACATCTGCGCGAGCTGTTTTTACAATATTTATGTATTCACCGGTATAAACAGGCCTGTTGAAAACATCATACTTGGTAAATAACCATTTTTTTGACGTTCTTAAATTGGCATCCTGCGTTAAAACAGGCCTGTCAAGTTTGTCATATACTATGTATTCCCATCCTTTGCCCGGAAGCTTCTTTTCTATAAGACGGTTGCGTTTGTCATAACGGTATTGATAGATCAAATCATCCAGAGTGCTTCTGTCTAATGCCGGGGTATAAGTAGCCTGAAAATCCGAAAGGTTTAAACTTTTATTGAATAAAAGCTCACCATTTTCATCTGGATAAACGCTCACTCCGTTTGAAGAAAAATATAAATCGCCATCCTGAATATAAGCGGTACCAACTACAACTGAACTCCCATTTATGTCGAATGCTATAATATTTCCCAACGATATGTTAGGCAAATCAGGATTGAAGTCCAAGGTTGCAATTTTTCCTGACCTCAATAAAGAACCAGGAGTAAATCCGTATGTATAAAAACGATAGCTTAGAATACCTGAATTTTGAGATAAAGCAATTTCAGCATACATTTCATCATTAAAAATAGAAATACCTTGATAATCGGAATCAGCGTAATAAGATTGACCAATATTGGGCTGAATTATTGAACCGTAGGTTAAAAGTTTAGGAGGCAGTACATAAGTCAAATTCCCGTAATCGTCATATACATAATAAGTATCAAGCCACTTTCCTGCATCAAAAGTCCTTTTTAAAACAACATTGCCTTGATTGTCTTTAAATTCTTCTGTTGTATGGTCGTTAGGGTAAGTCTGGTTGGCCTGCCAGTTTTCATCTTTTGTAACAGTTTTGTATAATTGTGCAGGATCATAAATACCTTCGTCTTCAAGGTACGGATTTTCTGTGTTTCCAACTATGAAAGAAACTCCAAAACGTCTTACCTGATCGGCATTAGTATTGGTTTGGTATTGAAGTTTTATAGTATGATCTGCAGTATTATTTCCCATTGGAGGCAATGGATTAGCATTTCTAAATGTCGTGCAATCTGAAGATCCATAACCATAATAACTTGAATAATAACAACTAAACCTCCAATCTGTTGTGCCACTCTGAACGGAATTTCTATATTCTACACAAACACTTGAATTATAAGAAAGTGAGTTATAATCAAAACAAATGCTGCCATCTCCATTTGAATCTGATTTTAGAGCCCAATCATTACCTGGAGCGGCTTGTTTGAGTATACGATTGAGGGGTGAGGCTTCAAATTCTTTTTCAGAATAAGGATTAAGTGTGTTTTCATATTTATTTGTATTGTAAAAACTTTTAGTCAAAGTATTAATATCTCCTACTCTAAACGCACCACTACTTCCTGCATCTGTATATGGTAAATACTCTTTCACTTGTCTGCCAAACGCATCATACTCTATATGGGTTATAATATCTATAGGGGTTCCATCACTTTTTACCCCTGCTCTTACAGCTATATTTTGCTTAGGTCTACCTAATCCGTCAAAATAACTTATAGCTTCTATTTTTTGAGACGTTGCAAGTGTTGCTATATCAGTTGCTCCTTCCTGAGGTACAACTGTATGAATATAGTTTTCATTAGTCTGGGCTACAACTGTATTCGTAGATAATAATACCAAAAGTACTATAATTAAAAACTCAATTCTTTTATTAAAGTTCATTATTTTTCGCATTTATAATTTTATAAACAACCTTTTATAAATCATTGTTTCATTTTGTTACTATTCTCCAGCCTTAATTTTGTAATAAAAAGCAAATTACATTTATATAAATACTTGAAGGATTAAAGAAGTTTTTTATCTAGGAAAATTAGCTACATATATTTTATAATGTTTCTGTTGCTCAAAAGTGAAAGAACCTCCTGTAAACAAATATTGCTTATTGTTATTTTCTACTGTTGTAACTGAAATATCTGGTAAATAACCCTGTTGATATTTAGCTGTGGGGTCTATTCTGAAACTTAATTGATAAGTACCATGTGGTAGAAAAATCTTTGTGATAACTGAATTAGTAAAAGGATCTGTTATGTTAATTTTTTGTGTTGCAACGATTGACCCTTCTTGAATAAAATCAACTTCTATTTTATTAGGGTAATTTCTTAGATTATCTGGCTGATTTAAATTGTAAAGTGAACTCGCTAGTTCTAAACTGGCATAGGGTAAATTTGGTAAACAATCATTATTAAAATTAGCCCCATTATTTCCCAAATTATTCAGAATATTTAGTGCATTATTATTAGAACTTTCACTGGATGCTTGATTGTACTTACCGCCTGGTATAATGTAATTATTAAAAAGTCCCGTTTCGCAATTGTAATCTATACTTCGCATCATCGGAATATTATAATAATTGTTAAAGTTTATAATTTTAAAATTCTTAATATTATAATTAATTGATTTTACTATTTTTAGATTATTGTCTTTTATATTCTTAAGTCTTCCAATTGAGTCATAATCAAAATATTGAGTAAGGTCTTTTGTATCAGTTATGCTTGTTACTCCTACTTGTCTTTTATAAGTGTATGTATTAATAGCTTGACCTGGTTCATTAAATGTATTTCTCAATCCTTTTAAAAAATTAATTAAGGAAGTATCATTAACGGGATCACTTATTTCAATATTTGATTTATAAGTAGAAGGAATACCGGCATAAGATACATTTTTAAGTTCAGCAACAGGATAGATATCATGATAGCCCCATAAATAAGAAACAGGAATTTCATCTCGGCCTCTTAACTGTAAAACATTTCCAAACTGATCATATTGATCAATTGTAGTATCGGTTTCTAATACTCCTCCTTTTACCGAACTTTGAACTGTTTTGGGAGCAAAAAAATTCAAGCCAGCAGGAATTTTTTCAAAATTTGTTTTCTTCCTAGATAATTCTTTATTTTTAGTAATATTTCGGGTAATCTCTTCAATCAAAGGACTTATCATGTTGGCATTTTCCATTTCGTCATAAACACCATCAAAATCATAAGCATATTTATGTGATGTTTCTATACTTTCTCCTTTGGAATTTTGTGTAAGAATTCTGGAAGGCTCTACAAATGGTAATTTGTCATAAAAATATGAGGTTGATATTGACTTAGTTCCTGTGTTTTCAAACCAGTCTTCTTTTTCTTTACTTAATAACATAACTCCCATGGGAAGTGCATATTCTCCTTTAATAAAATTATTGGGATAATCTAAATTATAAAGATCTCTTGTGCTTCCTGTATAGGTGCTTTGTAATTGATAAAAATACTTAAAAAAAGAATAAACTACTCTTAATCCTTGAGGTCTTAAATATTTAATATACTCAAAACTTTTTTTATAAACAGACTTAAAGCCACTCTTAGGATCGTATTTATATATTTCTTTAGATTTTTGTTGCCCCATCATCCAGTCGGTTTTTAGATAGGGAATATTAGTTTCTTGCACTAAATTTCTATTTATAAAAGGATAATCAGTACTATAAAATTCGTCTGGTTTATAATATGTATGTACTGTTTTGCCTGTTTGTTTTCCCAAATCCTGTTCATACTCAGTAACTTTTGTATAATATATTGGAGCTCCATTTGGATAAGTATAATTTAATGAAGAAGCAGAAGAATAGGTTGTTTTTGTTTCTTTGGTGAACGAAACCATACAGCTGGATGTATCACAATTAGAGAAATATCTACCTGAAATATTCTGTAAATAACTTATAATTTGTTCATAATTTTCAATACCATAATAATAGGAATCAGGGTCTGTAGTTAGCTGAGGACGAGAAATTAAAAGACCTGTTCCCTCTTCTAAATCACCATAACGAAAGTATACTTGTTTTGAAGGTGAAGTTGAATTTGCATCCAGATAATTAATACTTCTAATTCTCAATCCACCTCCTAATAAAGGAAGTTTTTGAGAGTAATTCAATAAATTTGTATGCATCTCTTCTTGATATTTATTGGTCTCAAAATCAAAATTTACTGAACCTCCAGTGGGATATATAATCTGTCTTAAAATACCTTTTTTTATTGCTTCTTCATTTGGTGTTTCATTCCAATTACTATTACCTCCTATAGATACATTTTTATTTGTAGCATAAACATTTGTGTTGTCATATTCCGGCAGAAAAAACTGAGTCATTAATATATTTTTCTTAGGCATACTTAAATCATCGTTATTTGTATTATTAGAATAAACCGAAGTAGATTCATTTGGGTATCCAAAAACATCATGCCCTTTTAAATGATTTCCATAATTAAATTTATTATTGTAAAATAATACGTATCGTTCAAAAGTATTACCGCTATTTCTTACATGTAAAGAATCTAAATAATTTGTTTTGTCAACAATCTGTGATGATGTCGTTGTAGCGGATTGAAATAAACTAAGCGATTTAATCTCATTGTTTTTATCATCCAAAACTTCGATAGAATTTAGTTTATCTGCCCCATTAAAAACTACTTTCCCTCCTCTAAAATTAATCTCTGAAATAGAAATTCCTTTAACTACTGAAAAAGACGAGTTAGATTCATTTTTTAAATACGTTTTATCCGTAAGATTCTGATTGCTTGAGGAAGCTAAATAAGGCACATGTAATACCGATTTGTTCCAATGATAAACTTTATACTTTGGGGAAGAAATTTGATGGAAGGGAACGGTAGCCATCAAATTATCATAATAAACGATGTTATTTATAGGACTTTCCATTGATCCATAATATGGATCTCTACCAAGTCCTATAAATGGAGATGGATTATTATAGAACTCTATTTTATCATCAAATGATTGATATGTTACATCTGTTTTATTAATATAATTAAAAATAATTTCATCGACTTTATTATTGCTTATAACCCTGTCACATTTCCAAGAGGTTACATAATCTTTAGTAAGTTCTTTTTTTCTTAAATTGAGGTAAGTAACATCACCTAACCCTGAAGTTCCAAAGTAATAAATGGTTCCGTCTGTGTCAATAATTTTAAAAACACCTCCGGATTCGTATGTAATTTTAATATTGCTATAAGGTACTGTAATTATAGAATATCCTGTTCCTGAATCGTTTTTTTGAAAATAAAATGACCCTGTTTTTTCTAATAATTGATAATTAAATTTGTCAGGCATGCCATCAAAATCACCGTTAGCCAAATTATAAGCACGATCCATTGCGACTGCATCTGAACCATAAAAATAAGATTCATTGGGGGTATATGGATAATAACTAGGAATGTAAGATTTCAATAAATTATTAACTATATAACCTCCAGGATGCAAATCATTTAGTCCATTAATAGATTGTGTAATCTGAAGATCACAACTTAATGACCACCCCAAACCTGTTCGGGTAGATTTTTCGTTTATCTTAAAACCACCAGCATGATAATTCAATGTAATAGGTAATTTGAGATTTCCAACCTTAATCTCATAAAAGGGGATATTAATATTTGGAACGCCTGTATTATGATTTACTGGATAATTTACCATTTTAGCTAAGGCAGCAGCTTCTGGTGTAACTGGTAAATTAACATAATTTGAAGATTGTTGCTGTCCATAGATTATACTAAAAAAGAGAAATGAAAGTGTAGCATATAGTAATCTCATAAATTAATTCTTATAATATTTTAATGAATTATACTAATAATAAATTGTAATTTGTTATTTACAATAGTATAATTTATATTTTAATTAACAATACAAATCTTTATTTTTTTTTTAAATAAAAATGAGTTAAAAAACGGAATTATTAAATTCCTCCTTTTGCTGCGTGTTAATACAAGAATCTTAGTTAACGGCTATTGCTAATTGATTTTTAATAAAAATAAGAAACTGATTGTTGGGTAATTGGGTAATAATTACTTAACAGTATGTCAGTATATGAGTTAAAGTAACTTCCACAGGGTTATGAGGCTACAATTTTAGTAAGTCAGCAATTGTACTCTTTTGTCTAAATCCAAAATTTATTTAGATTTTAAGAGCCTGTTTAAAAATGTAAAAAAAAGTCTTTATGAGTTAAAGAAACCGATTGGAATTATTCTTTTTGTGCTACCAAACTACAAATAAGATGTATCCAACCGATTTAACAGAAACTCAGTGGCAATTTATAAAAAAAACATTAGAATTAGGTGATAGAAAACGTAAACACAGCTTGCGTTTCATCTGGAATGCGATCAACTACCTTATTAAGAGTGGTTGTCAGTGGCGAATGCTACCTAGTAATTTTCCAAAATGGCAGCTTGTTTATTATTACTATTCAAAATGGGCTGATTTAGATTATTTTGATTTATTACTTTCGAAGTTAAGAGAAGGAGTCCGTAGTAAAAAAGGACAAAATGCAGAACCCAGTTTAGGAATAATGGATAGCCAAAGCGTTCGTTGGGGAAATAATCGTTCTTTAAAAAGTTTTGATGGGAATAAAAAAATAAAAGGTATAAAACGACACGTTGTCGTTGATAAAAATGGCTTTTTATTAGCCATTATGGTAACGGTAGCGAGTATTCATGATAGCAAAGCAGTATTTTTATTGATCAGAACCCTAAAGGATTTACTTTGTTCTGTAAAAGTTATCCTTGCCGATGGAGGCTATAGAGGTGAAATTATAGAACAAATTAAAAACAATTTTGGCTATATAATTCAAGTAGTTATGAGGTCGGATGATAAAAAATCAGGCTTCAAGCCTACACACAAAAGATGGGTGGTAGAGAGAACATTTGCATGGTTTGACAACGATAGAAGATTATGCAGAAATTATGAACTATTAATTGATTCTGCTGAAAACGTAGTCAAATTAGCAGCTATTAAACATTTATTGAATAAAATTTAAACAGGCTCTAATATTTATTGAAGATAATGCTCAATCCTAAAATCTTATTGATTTAAAATTGTGAATGTTTTTTTCATTTTTGAATTCAGTAAGCGATTGTGTAATTCAGTAAACTGTTTACTTAGCACTAAATTAAAAATGCAATTCTTCAATATATATCCAAGTTATAATTCCGATTTAAAAAGAGAACTTAATTCAGAAAAATTTAATTTAAGTATAAAAGGGTAAAAGAGTCTTAAATACATTCCTTTAAATTACTTCTTTTTCTTATCCTCTAATTTCTTTTCGATAATAGCAACAATTTTATCAGTAGTGGCTTCTTTATCAAAGTATTTTAAGAAAGCCTCATACCCTGGATCTAAATTTTGATAAACTGAGTTTGGATCACGTAATATATTTTCTTCTGTAATTTCCATATCACCCATGCCCGTTAAAACCCAATTTATATTTAAATTAGGATAAACCTGCATAATTTTCTTCAAAATATTCATTCCCAATGCTCTGGAATTGGTCAAAATTGGGTGTAAAGAGGTATATAATATATCATTTTCTATACAGAACTGCCTAAGGTTAACTTCCTTGCTTTCAATGTAGTAGCGTAATCTCTCGCCTTCTGTTTGCATTTTTTTTAAATTTTTGTATTAAAAATGATACAATATATTAATAAATGATATATATTTGAAGTAGTTACTTCGTAGTAAAATCGTAGTAAAAATACAATAATTATATGATTCTAATAATACTTATCTATGATTACAGCCAAACAAAGGAATAAAATGAAGAAAGTCTTTAAAACAGGCTACTCAAAAGAGGTTAAAAAGCTTTTAGAAGAGAAAGAAATATGGAACAAAAAGGGGCTTCCATTTAGCAATTCTTACATTACTCATGTTTTTAATGGCAGAAATACCAATATCGATATTGAAGAAACGATAATTGAATTGTATCAAAAAAGATTATACGAAGAAACCAGGATTACGTTGCGCAGAAAAGAAATTTTCAGCAAAAAAACATAACCTATTATCAGCATTTCTAAAAATGAAATTACAGATTCATTTTAAACTTAGAAGCTGTAACAGATTTTAGAAAAAAGGAGTATACAATCTCAATAAGATTAATAATCAAGTTATCAACCAAAAAATCATTCAATCATTATGGCAATAATAAAAAATGAAAGTTTAGGAAATATAGGTTATTTCTCAGACAAAAAAGGAGCATTAACGAATTTTATCTTCGAAATTTTATCTGTTGAATACAGTGATAATCTGTATGGATATTTCAAAATAAAAATGACAAACGATAATTTGAAATTTGTAGTGATTAATAATCTGAGCATTTGTGGTAAATTTTCAGATAGTTTTCCGGACAGGGTATTAGAAGAAGGCTCCTATTTCTGCCATCCGGAGTTAAGCCATGAACTTGTACTTGATATTTTCAGTTATGAATTTGATTTGTATAAAAGTAAATTAGTAAAAACTGCATAAAAAAGATATCCGGATTCAAAATTCAGTTTACTTTGGGATGTAAAAAAATGGACATTAATCCATTTTGTGTTCTTTATTTTTTGTCAACATAAATGCTTGAAAACTCGTTTTTATCATCAAACATCAGTTTTTTTTAAGCAAAGCATTCTTAATCTCCTGTTTTATGATATTCATTTCTGATCAGTTTTTTTAGGGTATAAAGCGTTACTCCATATAAGTTACTGATTTTTATATTGTTGAAAGATATTTTGAAAGAAGATTTATGAAAAACTACTTTTTACACCGCTTTTCTCTTTCGTCATTAGAAAGGACAAAGTTTAGTATGGTAAGCTTTAAGGATATAATTGGTAATGTCTAATTTTGTAACGATAGTGGTTAGAGTAATGTCTTTTTTAAGAGTATAGTTTAAATAATCTGTATAAGAAGTTTCGGGGCTGTAAGACAACTATTTTTGACATTGGGGGAGTTTTTTTCTTTCAATTTCTTAAAAGATATATATAAAAAAAGACTGCCTTTTAAAGCAGTCTTCTATGCAATTTATTATATACTATATTTTACCAGAACTTAACGTATAAAGCTACGATAACTAATAAAGTAATGACAATTAAAACAGTTGTCTGTGGTTTTACAGAGAACATTCCTGGCTCAGTTTCGAAAGCTTTAGGGTTCACTTTTGGTCCTGCAAAACTCATTGCAACCATTACAAGTGTTGTAAAGAAGAATGATAATCCCATACAGATGTGGAATGGAATTTCGTAAATTCCTTTAGCATTTTTATAAGCTGTGTATAATAAAGTTTCGTTTCCGAATAAAGCCGGTGCATATTCATTAAATAAAACTGATAATACAAATCCTAAAATTACACCTACAATAGCTGCAGCTCCGGTAGTTCTTTTCCAGAACATACCTAAAACGAACATAGCAAATACTCCAGGGCTAATAAATCCTGTATATTTTTGGATGTATGTGAATCCACCAACACCACCAATTCCAAGAACGTCATTCCATGTAAATAAAACAGCTAAAAGCATCGCTGCGAAAACGGCATATCTACCAATGTTTACCTGATGTCTGTCACTGGCATTTTTCTGAATGTATTTTTTGTGAACGTCTAAGGTATAAATAGTAGAAATACTGTTTACTTTACCAGCTAATGAAGCTACGATAGCGGCTGTTAAGGCTGCAACAGATAATCCTTTAAGACCTGTAGGTAAGAATGTTAACATGGCTGAGTAAGCTCCGTCTTTTCCGCCAACCAATTGTGGCAGATCACCATTTTGGTATAAAACATAAGCTGCAATACCCGGTAACATTACGATAACAGGCATTAATAATTTTAAGAAACCTGCAAATAAAATACCTGTACGGGCAGTTTGCAAATCAGCACCTAATGCTCTTTGCGTGATGTACTGGTTACATCCCCAGTAGTTAAGATTGATAATCCAGATACCTGCTAAATAAGACATCATTCCAGGGAAAGTAAGGTATTTGTCAATTTCATTTTGCGTAGAAGTAGCTGTTGGCTCAGGAATAATCATTTTGAAATGTTCCGGCGCTTTTTCCATCAACAAGTTGAAACCGGCAAGAGCGTCTTTTCCGAAACCAAAACTTTCTGCTACAACAGTTAATGCGATGTAAGAAGTAACCAAACCTCCAATAATTAAAACCGCCACCTGGATTACATCGGTGTAAGCAACCACTTTCATACCTCCTAAAGAGATGATTAAAGCAAAAACAGCCAGACCAATCATGATAACATGCAGATACTCACCACCTGCTAATCCGTTAATGGCAACTGCTCCTAAATATAAAATAGAAGTAAGGTTTACAAAAACATATAAAAACAACCAGAAAACTGCCATGATTAAGGCCGTAGATTCATTATAACGTGTTTTTAAGAATTGTGGCATCGTATAGATCTTATTTTTCAGATATACCGGGATAAACCAAACGGCAACTATGATAAGAGCGATAGCGGCAATCCACTCATAAGCAGCAACTGCAATTCCAAGGAAAAAGCCCTCGCCACTCATTCCGATAAATTGTTCTGCTGAAATATTTGAAGCAATTAATGAAGCTCCAATCGCCCACCATGTAAGGGTTCCTTCTGCAAGGAAATAAGCCTTGGCATCGTGTTCGTTTTTTTCGCGTTTGCGATAAATGACATATCCGTAAATGGATACGACAAGAAAATAGATAATAAATACTGCATAATCTGCAAAAGCAAGGTTCTGGCTCATTTGTTAGTAATATTTTAAATTAATATTAAGTGATTTTTGATAGTTTTAAAGTTTATCAATGTCAAAAATAGTTGATAGTGGTTGCGAAACTAAGTAATTTATTCTTTTAATTTGAAAAAAATACGATATGTATTTTAATTCTGCTATTTTTTTAGCAAATCGAAAATCTAAAATCAAAAATAAAGTAAAAATAGTTACGGACAACACAAATAAATGTATTTTTTACATTTGTAACAAAAAGATACGATTTGTATATTTTCTTTCAGAATTATTGCTTTCTGATTTTTTGTTCCCATTTCCAGGCGCTTGCAATGGCGTCGTCAAGACTCAATTGCGTTTTCCAGCCCAGAATATTATTGGCTTTGTCTGTATTTGCATACGCTTCTGTTACATCACCTTCTCTTCGGGCTACAATTTTATAAGGTAATTTTTGCCCGCTTGCTTTTTCGAATGCCTTAATTACTTCTAAAACAGAACTTCCTTTTCCGGTTCCTAAATTGAAAATCTCCAGTTTTTCTGTATTGGTTTTGTTTACCAATCTTTGCATGGCAATAACATGTGCTTTTGCCAGATCTACCACATGAATATAATCACGTACGCAGGTTCCGTCAGGAGTAGGGTAGTCATTTCCATAAACGGATAATTCTTTACGTAACCCAACGCCTGTTTGTGTGATAAAGGGTACTAAGTTTTGCGGAACTCCAAGTGGTAATTCACCAATTTCGTTTGATGGATGTGCACCAATCGGATTAAAGTAGCGTAATAATATAGCGTTAAGATTGCTCACTTTAGTCACATCGGTAATAATTTCCTCACCAATTTGTTTGGTATTTCCATAAGGAGACATTGCCGGCTGGATTGAAGTAGATTCTGCAATTGGCATCTTTTCAGCCTGACCGTAAACGGTACAGGACGAACTGAAAATAAAGTTTGCTTCCGGTTTTTGCTGCAGTTCCTGAAGTATATAAACCAAAGAATTTATGTTATTTTCGTAATACAGTAAAGGATTCTGAACGCTTTCTCCCACAGCTTTGGATGCTGCAAAATGAATAACGCCTGAAACATCACTATATTTTTTGAAGAAATCCTGAACGGCTGCTTTATCTCTTACATCAATTTGTTCAAAAAGTGGTTTTTTCCCTGTAATTCTTTCGATACCATCTAAAACTTCAATTGAAGAGTTAGAAAGATTGTCTATAACAATTACTTCGAAATTTTCGTTTTGTAATTCTACAACGGTGTGAGAACCAATAAAACCTAATCCTCCTGTAACAACTATTTTCATCTTATTTGTTTTTATAGTGTATATCTGATTGCTCTCTTAAAATGGCAGCACTTTTTTCAGGAGTGATATCTCGCTGAGATTCGCCTAACATTTCATATCCTACCATGAATTTTTTTACAGTAGCAGAACGCAATAAGGGCGGATAAAAATGCATGTGAAATTGCCATTCTTCATGTTTTCCGCCGTCTGTAGGAGACTGATGAATTCCTGAAGAATAAGGGAATGAAGTGCTAAAAAGATTATCGTATTTTGTCGTAAGCTGTTTTAAGATAGTGGCATAAGCAGTAACTTCATCTGCTGTAAAATCAGTGATTTTGGTAATATGTCTTTTGCTGATGATCATGGTCTCATACGGCCAGATTGCCCAAAACGGAACTAATGCTGCAAAATGATCGTTTTCGATTACAATGCGTTCTTCTTTAATTAATTCAGCCTTAAGATAATCCTGTAAAAGATTGCGGTTGTTTTTAATAAAATAATCTTTTAGGTTTTTTTGGGTTTTTTCAACCTGTGTTGGCAAGGATGACTGTGCCCATATTTGACCGTGCGGATGCGGGTTGCTGCAGCCCATAACGCTTCCTTTGTTTTCAAAAATCTGGACGTGGTTGATGTAGTCAATATTGCCTAAATCGGTATATTCTTTTTGCCAGGTACGAATGATATTTTCAATCCCCTCAACTTCCATTTCAGGTAATGTAAGATCATGTCTTGGCGAAAAACAAACCACTCTCGAAATCCCTCTTTCAGGCTGTGCCTTAAAAAAAGTTTGTTTAATGTCGTCTTCATACATGATTTCATCCTGCTTCATAGCGGCAAAATCATTTTCAAAAACAAATGAACTGTCGTAATTCGGGTTATTTACACCATTAGCACGAACATTTCCCGGGCATAAATAACAAGTAGGGTCGTATTCAGGTAATTTTTCTGTTGAAATGGCTTCATTTTGACCCTGCCATGGGCGTTTTGCACGATGAGGTGAAACCAAAACCCATTCGTTTAGTAATGGATTGTAACGTCTGTGCGGATCTTCGTTAATATCAAAATTTCTCATTCTTAATTTGTATAAAGTGATGTTCCGTTTGAGACTTTCACATCATAAATTTTTAAATCAATTCCAAATGTATCAAAATAAAGGCTTGTAAATGCTTCTTTGACTCTGTTTTCGTTTCCTTTTTTGATTAAAGTAATCGCACAGCCTCCAAAACCGCCGCCCATTAATCGGGATCCGATTACACTTTCTTCTTTTTTAGCCTGTTCTACGATGAAATCCAATTCAGGACAACTAACCTCATAATCTTTTGATAATCCGTCATGGGTATCGAAAAGCAGCTGTCCTAAAAGCTCAATATTTCCGTTATCCAGAGCCTCACAAGCCTGAGTAACACGCAAAATTTCTTTTACAACAAAATGGACTCTTTTAAAAACAACTTCAGACATTTTATCCTTCAGGCTTAAAACCTGTTCTTCACTACAGTCTCTGAACGTTTTGATTTCCGGAAAATGATTTTTGATGATCGAAAGTCCTTCTTCACACTCCAGTCTTCTGTTGTTGTATTCAGATGTAAAAAGCGAGTGTTTTACATTACTGTCAAACAAAACCAGTGAATAATCTTTGAAATCAGCATTGTGATATTCAAATTCCAACGTGTTGCAGTCTAATTTGATTACCTTGTTTTCAAGTCCGTGAACGCTTGAAAACTGATCCATAATACCGCAATTGATCCCAACCCAGTGTTCTGCTTTTTGCCCCATCAGAGCAACATCTACTTTCTCAATTTTCAAACCGAATAATTCTTTGATACCGAAAATCATTCCGCATTCTAAAGCAGCAGATGATGATAATCCCGAACCAACCGGAATGTTACTGCTGAAAACACAGTTGAAACCTTCGAAAGAAAAACCATTGTCCTGCAATTGTTTGATAACCCCAAGAATATAATTTGTCCACACTACATCGCTTAATTTGATTTCCTGAGTCAGATCGACCTCAAATTCTTCATTAAGATCAATAGCGATAATTTTTGAGGTTTTCGAATTACTTTTTTCGAAGGCAAAACAGATAATCTTATCAATTGCAGCAGGTAAAACATAACCGTCATTATAATCGACATGTTCGCCGATAATATTAATTCTTCCCGGAGAAAGGACAATTTTTTGAGGAGTTTTCCCGAAAGATTTCTCAAAAAAAGCAGTTGTATTCTGTATTAAAATCTCGTTCATTATTTTTAATTTTCTGAATTGTTGGTATAATTTTAATTTATATGTTCAAATTTATAAATGGTAGTCTGCTGGTATTCGTCTCCCTTTTTTAAGACAGCATTAGGAAAATGACTGTGATTTGGAGCATCAGGAAAATTTTGGGTTTCAAAACATATTCCGCTTACGGGAGTATAATTTGCATTTTCTTTTCCTTTCAGAAGATCAAAACAATTTCCGCCTACATAAATATGAACGCTCGGCTGATCCGTATAAACGCTCATCTTTAAATTGTTTTTTGTACTGAATAATTGTGCTGCGATTGTTGCATCTGAATTAATTATAAACGAATTGTCAATAGAAGCAGGACAGTTTTTTCTTTTTCTGAAATCGAAATCATGGCCTTCGAGAGCAATAAATTTTCCAGTTGGAATACTTTCGTTATTGGTATCCAGTATGGTATCCGCGTCGATAAACATTTCCTGATCCAGTACGTCCGAATCATGACCATTAAGGTTGAAATAACTATGATGTGTTAAATTTATAATGGTGTCTTCTGTAGTCGTTGCTTTATATTCGAGTTTTAATTCGTTTTCTTCGGTTAAGGTATAGGTTAAAAAAACCTGTAATTCCCCAGGATAGTTTTCTTCTAAATTTTCACTGATCAGATGAAAAGTGACCGACTGGTCTGTTAAAGGAGTGACATTCCATATTTTTTGACCAAAACCAGTATTTCCTCCGTGCAAGGCATTTCCGTTATTGTTTCCCGCCAGTTGAAATGTTTTATCATTTAAAGTAAAACGTCCTTTGCTGATACGCCCGGCATAACGTCCTACGGTTGTACCAAAATAGGGCGCACTTGGCAAATTATAAGATGCTATATAGTCTTGGGGATTGTCAAAGCCTAAAACGACATCTGTCAGTTTTCCATCTGCTACAGGAATTTTTAATGAAGTTACAGTCGCACCATAGTTCGTAAGCTGTACTCTCATTCCATTTTTATTGGTCAGTTCAAAGCAATAAATTTCTTCATTATCAGAAGCTAAACCAAACAATTTGCAATTAGAGTAATCTTGTAAATGCGATATATGTTTTAATTTCATGTTATTTTTGTCAAAAGTGAAAATTCAAAATTATATTTATTTTGGATTGTTGTATACCAGTACCTACCAGTTTTTTGTATATTGCCAAAAAAAATCTTTTTCTATGAGTATCATTTCAATCCAAAATAATCTGGGGCTGCCAAAATATAAACAGATAATTCTTTCAGTTGAAAAAGCAATTGATGAAGAAAAGCTGAAAAAAGGGGACAGGCTTCCTTCTGTAAACAAAGTATGCCTGGCATTTTCCTTATCTCGTGATACCGTGCTCCAAGCCTACGACGAACTTAAAAAAAGAGGGATAATTTATGCTATTCCGGGCAAGGGCTATTACGTTAAAAGTATTGAAACCAGTATCAAACAGAAGATTTTTTTGCTTTTTGATGAACTTAATATTTTTAAAGAAGACATCTATAACTCGTTTTTAAAAAGTATTGGAAAAAACGTTCAGGTCGATATTTTTTTCCATCATTTCAATGTGCCGGTCTTCAAAAAACTCATCAATGACAGTAATGGTAATTATACCCAATATATCATCATGCCGACCAATCTGACCGGTATAGTTGAGACCATAAAAACCCTACCAGTAAACGAAGTGATTATTCTGGATCAGACCAATGCCGACTTAAAAATGTATCCTGCCATTTATCAAAACCACCAAAAAGATATTTTTGAAGGGCTTTTAAAAGGAAAATCAAGACTGGGCAAATACAAAAAACTGATTTTAATTTTCCCCGGTTTCCGAGAGCCGTTAGGAATGAAAACCGGATTTGAAAATTTTTGTACAAAATATAATTTTAACTACGAAATCATCACACAGTTCACTGATCATGAAATCGAAATAGGAGATTTATATGTGATTCCAAATGATAGGGATTTGGTTGGAGTGATCGAAAATGCCAGAAACCATAATCTTAAATTAGGAACTGATTTTGGTATTATTTCATATAACGAAACTTCCCTGAAAAAAGTCGTGGCAAACGGAATTGCTACCATTTCGACCCATTTTGAGGATATGGGTAAAATATTGGCTGATATGGTTCTAAAAGGCAAAAACGAACAAATAGAAAACAAGTCGTCGTTGATTATGCGAAATTCACTTTAAGATTCTGTTGAATTAAAAGAAACAAGTTTAACCACAATCAGAACACAATCGAAATTTTGTTTTCTACCATGATTCCTTGTAGTTTTGGAAAAAAAATCAAAGTATTCGATGTAGCCATCATAGGAAGCGGTTCTACCGGAGCTTCTGTAGCTTTTGAATTATCGAAAAGCGGAATTACGACTGTCATAATCGAGAAAGAAATGCTACCCAGATATAAAACATGCGGTGGAGGTCTGGTGCACAGAGGAAGGATAAATATTCCTTTTGATGTTTCATCAGTTGTTGAAAAAGAATTCTACGAAGTAGATACTTATTTTTTAAATACAAACATCAAATTTATGACAATGCAGACTCTATCTAAAATTTATAGTTTATAAATTCAGTACAAAATCATTAAGTAATTTTTCTTCATATTTTTCTTTATTGAACGTATATAAATAAGATCCTTTTCTGGAAGACTGCATGTCTTTTTCATCCAGTTTATTTAAAATTTCCAAAGAATTGATTTTACTGATAAAGTTACGTTTGTCTAATTCTTTGCTTAAAATTGCTTCATACAATTCAAGCAATTGTCGCATGGTGAATTTTTCCGGAAGCAATTCGAATCCAATTGGTTTTATCGAAGTTCTGTAGCGTAACCTTTTGATGGCATGCTTAACCATTTCGTTGTGGTCAAAAATAAGGTTAGGGGCATCCACAACGCTAAACCATTCTGCATGATAGTTTTTAATGAGTTCTGTATTATGGTTTTCAATATTAATGAGTGCATAATAAGATACAGATATAGTCCTTTCAACCGGGTCACGATCTATTTCGCTATAGGCATGCAGCTGTTCCATATAAATATCCTGCAGCCCGGTATAGGTACTCAAAATACGAATAGCGGCATTGTCTAATATTTCATCACGTTTTAAGAATCCGCCAATTAAAGACCATTTTCCTCTTTCAGGTTCAAAATCTCTTTTAATTAAAAGGATTTTTAATCCCTGATGATCGAAACCAAAAATGATACAATCGACTGCTAATAAAACCTTATCCGCAGAACTATAACTATTTAACATATAATGTAATTTGGGAGTAAATATATAAACTTCCTGATAGGTTTCATAATTTATTAATGTAGCTGTAACACTTAATTCATTATGGTCGAATTAAAAGTAGTAATTATTATAGTTGTTTGTAATATTTTAATCCATAATTATTTAGTGTGATGTTTGAGGCAATCTCATTAATAACAAAGCCTTTTTGATTAAAATTTATAAAATACATCTTTTTAATTTCTTACAAGAGGCATAAAATTATTAAAACTAGATTTTTATGTAATCAGTTACATTTTTCTCCAAAATTATCTTTATTCATAAAAAATTTACGCTACCGGTTGCGTTTTTAGAATAAAAATTAACATTTGAGTGTTTAGTTTGAACTTAAATTATGAAATATGCTTTAATTTGACAGTTATTTTGCCATATCAATTTGTTTTTAAGTCTTTTTTTTATTTAAATTTACAAATGTTAAAAAGACACTTAATGAGTATTTTTTAGATTAATATTCAAAAGTTAGGAATATAGGTTAACAGCCATAGTGCTAAAAAACTAAAAACCATGAAAACCATGAAAAAAAACTTTCTATTTCTATTTGTTACACTTTGTTTACAAACGATTTCTGCGCAAAACCAAACCACAATCATCACTATAAAAAATGATGCTGGTTCACCAACTATCAATAAAAATATCTATGGCCATTTTGCAGAACATTTAGGAAGATGCATTTACGGAGGATTTTTTGTGGGTGATTCTTCGAAAATACCCAATACTAAGGGAGTTCGAAATGACATTATTTCGGCCTTAAAAGATTTAAAAATTCCAAACTTAAGATGGCCGGGAGGCTGTTTTGCCGATACCTACCACTGGAAAGACGGAATTGGTCCTAAAGAACAAAGACCAACAATTGTAAATAAATGGTGGGGAGGTGTGACTGAAGATAATAGTTTTGGAACTCATGATTTTTTGAATATGTGTGAAGTTCTTGGAGCTGAGCCATACTTGTCAGGAAATGTAGGAAGCGGAACTGTTCAGGAATTAGCAGACTGGGTACAATACACCAACTTTAGCGGTACAAGTCCGATGAGTGATTTACGCAGAAAAAACGGAAGAACAGAGCCATGGAAAGTTAAATTTTGGGGAATCGGAAATGAAGCATGGGGCTGCGGTGGAAATATGACTGCGGAATATTATGCCGGAGAATATAGAAAATTTGCCACTTTCATGTCGGATTGGGAAAATACCGGAGGGATTACCCGTATTGCATCAGGTTCTAATGGTTCAGATTACAACTGGACTGAAGTCATGATGAAAAACATTCCTCTTAATATGCTGGGCGGTTTGGGTGTACACCACTATGCTGTAATCGACTGGAATAAAAAAGGTGACGGAGTAGATTTTACAGAATTACAATATTTTCAAACTATGAAATCTGCTTTGAAAATGGAAGAACTGGTTACCAAACATGCCGCCATAATGGATAAATATGATCCAGAGAAAAAAGTAGCCATGCTGGTGGACGAATGGGGCGGATGGTATGATGTAGAAAAAGGAACAAATCCGGGATTTTTATATCAGCAAAATACGATGAGAGATGCCGTTTTGGCCGGAGCAACGCTTAATATTTTCAATAATCATGCTGACAGGGTGCGCATGGCAAACTTAGCACAGTGCGTGAATGTTTTACAGGCTGTAATTCTGACTGATAAAGCTAAAATGATTACAACACCAACGTATCATGTCATGAAATTATATGCGGTTCATCAGGATGCAAAATTATTGCCCGTAAGTTTTCAATCGCCTTTATATACAGTTAATGGAGAAAGCCTTCCGGCAGTATCGGCATCGGCTTCAAAAGATAAAAATGGAGCAGTTCATATTTCTTTAGTAAATGTCGATTCAAAAAATAAAAATAAAATTGAAATAGATATAAAAGATCTGGGAGTTAAAAATTTCACAGGATCGGTAATTACATCTTCAAAACTGCAGGATTACAACTCTTTCGATACACCAAATAAAATTGTGCCAACTGTTTTTAAAGGCTTTGAAGACAAAAAAGGAAAACTGGAAATTACTATTCCTCCTTTCTCAGTGGTTGTTTTAGAAGGAAAATAGCTCTATATAATATGATGTAATTGATAAAATTATTATAAAAAATAGTAAGCTAATTTTATTAAGTGTTTTTTGTACACTTATAGGGTAATTATATTATATTTGTCGTCATTAAATGAATTTGAAATGAAAAACTATGTTATAGGATTAGATTACGGAACAGATTCTGTTCGTGCAGTGCTTATAGACACTGAAAATGGACAGGAACTGGCATCAAATGTTTCTCATTATAAAAGATGGAAAAACAAACAATATTGTGACGCTTCTATAAATCAGTTTCGTCAGCATCCTCTGGATCATATTGAAGGACTGGAAATTACCATTCAAAATGTTGTTAAGGAAAGTAAAGTTGATCCTGCTGCAATAAAAGGTATTTGTATTGATACCACTGGGTCTTCTCCTGTACCGATTACAAAAGATGGAATTCCATTAGCTTTGACAAAAGGTTTTGAGGAAAATCCAAATGCAATGATGGTGTTATGGAAAGATCATACTGCCATAAATGAAGCAAACGAAATCAACGAACTGGCCGTAAGCTGGGGCGGAGAAAATGTAACAAAATATGTAGGTGGCATTTATTCATCTGAATGGTTTTGGGCAAAAATCCTGCACATTGCCAGAGAAGATGAAGCAGTTCGAAATGCAGCACACACCTGGTTGGAACACTGCGATTTAATGACTTATTTATTAATTGAGGATAAAGATTTAAAAACATTCAAAAGAAGCCGTTGTGCTGCAGGGCACAAAGCTATGTGGCACCAGGACTGGAACGGACTTCCTCCTGTTGAATTCTTAGAAAAACTACATCCGTATTTAGCTGCACTTCGTGGCAATTTATACGATGAAACCTATACTTCAGATTTAGTTGCCGGAAAATTGAGCAAAGAATGGGCAGACCGTTTGGGGCTTACGACAGATACTGTTGTAGCTGTTGGAACTTTTGATGCGCACTCTGGAGCTGTTGGAGCTAAAATTGGCGAAAACACTTTGGTTCGTGTAATGGGAACTTCAACCTGCGATATTCTGGTTGGTTCTTATGATGAGGTAGGTACAAAAAACGTTCGTGGAATTTGTGGTCAGGTTGACGGATCTGTGATCCCGGGTTATATTGGTCTTGAAGCAGGTCAATCTGCTTTTGGAGATTTACTGGCATGGTACAAAGAATTGCTTATGTGGCCAACAGAACAATTATTGAGTTCTTCATCAATTTTGGATGAAGCACAAAAAGAACAATTAAGAGAAGAATTCAGCGATAAATTAATCGTAGAATTAACAAAAGAAGCTGAAAAGATTCCATTATCTGAAAGTGTGCCAACCGCTTTAGACTGGATCAACGGACGCAGAACTCCGGATGCAAATCAGGAAATAAAAAGCGCTATTTCAAACTTATCCTTAGGATCAAAAGCGCCTCATATTTTTAAAGCTTTAGTGAACGCAATCTGTTTTGGATCTAAAAAAATCGTGGATCGTTTTGAAGAAGAAGGTGTGAAAATTGACAGTGTTATCGGTATTGGTGGGGTTGCAAGAAAATCTCCTTTTATCATGCAAACTCTGGCCAACGTTTTAAACAAACCAATAAAAGTTGCCCTCTCAGATCAGGCTCCGGCTTTGGGAGCTGCAATTTATGCTGCTGTTGCTTCCGGAATTTATCCAAATGTAATTGAAGCCAGCCAAAAAATGGGAAGTCCTTTTGAAAGTGAATACACCCCGGAACCTGAAAAAGTGGCTGCTTACAACAAATTACTTTTAGCATACGATCAATTAAGCAGTTATGCAGATCCATCTATTAAAATTACAGAAAATGAGTTCTCTTTATAAAGATTTAAAACAGGAATGTTACGAAGCCAACATGCAGTTAAATGCATTGAATCTGGTGGTATATACTTTTGGAAACGTAAGCGCAGTCGATAGAGAAAATGGTGTTTTTGCCATTAAGCCAAGCGGTGTCCCTTACGAAGATTTAAAACCGGAAGATATTGTGATTGTTGATTTTGACAACAATATTATCGAAGGAACTATGCGTCCGTCATCAGATACTAAAACGCATGCATATTTATACAAAAACTGGCCTAACATTGGAGGCGTTGCACATACACACGCAACCTATTCAGTTGCCTGGGCACAAGCTCAGCGAGATATTCCAATCTTTGGGACAACTCATGCCGATCACCTTACGGCTGATATTCCGTGCGCTCCGCCAATGGCAGATTCGCTTATCGAAGGAAATTACGAACACAATACCGGAATTCAGATTTTGGATTGTTTCAAAGAAAAAAATCTTTCCTACGAAGAAGTAGAAATGGTTCTAATTGGAAACCACGGTCCGTTTGCCTGGGGGAAAAATGCAGCAAAAGCGGTTTATAACAGTAAAGTTTTGGAAGTAGTTGCCGAAATGGCGTACCTGACTTTACAAATAAACCCAAATGCACCAAGACTGAAAGATTCATTGATAAAGAAACATTACAATCGTAAACACGGAAAAGATTCGTATTACGGACAGTAAAAAAATTTAGTTTCAGGTTTCATGTTTTTTTAGTTTCATGTTGTTGGAACGCTGAACTTGGAATCTGAAACTTAAAAGAAATAAAACAAATAATAAATAACAAAGATTTTCAGTATTTCAAAAACTTGAATAGACAGTCCTGATCGAAAAGGAGAAGCAAACTTGAAACCTGAAACTTGAAACAAAAAATAACAAAATGATAGATATCTCTCAAAAAGAAGTATGGTTTGTAGTAGGAAGCCAGGAATTATACGGTGAAGAAACACTAAGAAAAGTAGCAGAACATTCTCAGATAATTGCAAAAGGATTAGGAGAATCGTCTCAAATTCCTGTAAAAGTAGTTTATAAGGATGTAGTAAAATCTCCGGCTCAGATTTTAGATGTCTGTCTGGCGGCAAACACAACGAAAAACTGTATCGGGCTTATTACCTGGATGCATACTTTTTCACCTGCAAAAATGTGGATTGGCGGATTGAGTATTTTGAAAAAACCATTATGTCACTTGCATACACAATACAATGCTGAAATTCCATGGGGATCTATCGATATGGATTTCATGAACCTCAACCAGTCAGCTCACGGAGATCGTGAATTTGGTTTTATCATGTCCAGAATGCGTAAAAAACGTAAAGTCGTTGTAGGACACTGGGAAGACGAAAGAGTTCAGAAAAAATTAGGAATCTGGACAAGAGTAGCTTTAGGATGGGACGAACTTCAAAACCTGAAAGTAGCCCGTATTGGAGACAATATGCGTGAAGTTGCCGTTACTGAAGGAGATAAAGTGGAAGCTCAAATTCGTTTCGGAATGTCGGTTAACGGATATGATTCTTCAGATGTTACGAAGCATATTGAGAAAGTTACAGATAAGGAATTAAATGATTTATTGGCAGTTTACGAGGCTTCTTATAACTTAACAGATTCGTTAAAAGAAGGCGGAGCGCAAAGAAGCTCATTAGTAGAAGCAGCAAAAATCGAATTAGGTTTAAGAGCTTTCCTTGAAGAAGGCGGTTTTGGAGCTTTTACAGATACTTTTGAAAACCTTGGGGCATGGAAACAATTGCCGGGAATCGCGACACAAAGATTAATGGCTGACGGTTATGGTTTTGGTGGAGAAGGAGACTGGAAAACAGCTGCAATGGTTCGTGCATTAAAAGTAATGAACGTTGGTCTTGAAGGAGGAACTTCTTTCATGGAAGATTACACGTACCACTTTACACCTCAAAAATCATATGTTTTGGGATCGCACATGTTGGAAATTTGTCCATCTATTGCTGACGGAAAAGCGTCTTGCGAAGTGCATCCTTTAGGAATTGGAGGAAAAGAAGATCCGGCTCGTTTGGTATTCAACTCACCTGCAGGAGAAGCTATCAACGTTTCATTAGTGGATATGGGGAACCGTTTCCGTTTAATTGTAAACGAAGTGGTTGCGGTTAAACCAATGGCTGAATTACCAAAATTACCGGTTGCACGTGTATTGTGGGATTGCAAACCAAATCTTGATATTGCAGCAACAGCATGGATTTTAGCGGGAGGTGCACACCATACGGTTTACAGCCAGGCAGTTACAACTGAATTTATGGAGGATTTTGCAGATATCGCCGGAATTGAATTATTAGTGATTGATGAAAAAACCACTATCAGAGATTTCAAAGATAAAATTAATGCCAACGAAGCGTACTACCATACGTTTCAGCACGGATTATAATCTGGTCCAAAGTCGAAGGTCATAAAGTCATAAAGATTGGTTAACTTTGATCAATTGGCTTTAAGACTTTCGGCTTTAAGACTTTACTAACTTAAAAAAACCAGTATTTATGAATGTATTAAAACGTTGTGCTTTCGGAATTACGATAATCGGTTTGGCAGCACTTTCTGTTCAATGTAAAAGCGATAAAAAAATGGATTCGAACACAACTCAAAACACAAAAGATTCTGTAACAATTGTAAAATCAGATTACGGAACCACTCCAAAAGGAGAAAAAATTGAAAGCTACAAGCTGAAAAACCAAAACGGAATGGAAGTCGATATCATCACTTTTGGTGGTATTATCACAGACTTAAAAGTACCAAACAAAGATGGCGTTTCTGAAAATGTAGTGACAGGATTTAATTCACTGGAACAATACATGAAACCTAATCCGTTTTTTGGCGCTTTAATCGGACGTTTTGGAAACCGAATTGCAAAAGGTAAATTTACATTAGATGGTAAAGAATATACATTAGCAATCAATAATGCTCCAAATGCACTGCACGGAGGACCGGAAGGTTTTTTTAGAGCTGTATGGAAAGCAGAAGAAGCGAAATCAGGCGAAGCAGCAGTCTTGAAATTATCGTATTTAAGCAAAGATATGGAAGAAGGCTACCCTGGAAACTTAAAAGTGATTGTAACCTATACGTTAACAAAAAACAACGAACTGGAAGTACTTTACGAAGCAACTACAGATAAAAAGACCGTTGTCAACCTGACACAGCATACCTATTTTAACTTATCAGGTGATTTCTCTAAAACGATTTTAGATCATGAACTGACTTTGAATGCAGATAAAATTGTTCCTATAGATGCTACCCTGATTCCAACAGGAGAATTACAGGATGTAGCCAATACACCTTTCGATTTCAGAAAACCAAAATTAATTGGAAAAGATATCGATGCTAAAGATGAACAATTAATAAGAGGAAAAGGATATGACCACTGCTGGGTACTGAACAATCCTGAAAAAGGAAAAACGATCATTGCATCGGTTTACCACCCTGCCAGTGGAAGAGTCTTAGAAATGACTACAGACGAACCTGGAATTCAGTTTTACTCAGGGAATTTCCTTGACGGAACTTTACCAATGCGCAACGGCGGAACCTATGCACAAAGAACAGGTTTCTGTTTAGAAACAGAACATTACCCGGATTCTCCAAACCATAAAGACTTTCCAACGACAGTTTTAAACCCTGGCGAAAATTATAAAACGAAAACAACATTTAAGTTTTCAGTTAAAAAATAAGTTTTAAATCAGTTTTGTTAGTTCAAAAAACCTCGAAAGTTTTGATTTCGGGGTTTTTTTGTTACTTGAAATAATTTTTTTTGACATTTTAAATCAATTTTTAACAAGATTGGTTTGCATATTACTTTCTTATATTTGATATGATTTTTAACCCAATAAAAAACTAAACATGAAAGTTATTGTTAGTGGAGAATATAGTAATGATTTGAAGATTCAATTTACACAAGGAACTTGGAATTTAACAATCTTTACTCTTTTTGAAAACCAAAATGTTGTTGCTGTTGATTTTCCAAGAGATCCAACTTTGTTTAGATTGTCAATAAAATATAATTCTGAAAAGTATTATTTTGAAAACATACTATATGTAGGAAATCCTAATTTAGATAACTTAAAATTTCATTTCTATAAAGAATGCAATCGTACTTTTTGTAGAATTGAATCTGAAATTGTGACAGAATTAAATAAAGAAATTGTGCTTAATTCACTTCCTGAGGACTTAAAAGAATTAAAAAATATAATAGAAAATTTCCAAAGCTAAAGTATATGAATGAAAATTACTCGGTATTCAGAAAATATCCAACATTAGAACAAGTCAAAGATCTTGAAAGTTTATTAAACCAGAATAACATTGCTACAGAAATAGCAGATAATATTCCGTCTGTAGATTCTTCATTTTCGGGAAGTACTTTACAAAATCAATATGAAATAAAAATACAGTTAGCAGATTTTGAAAAAGCAGAAAAGATTCTTGATGAGAATGCCGAAAACCTAATTGATGAGGTTGATAAAGACCACTACCTATTCAGTTTTACAGATGATGAATTGTATGAAATACTTTTAAAAGCAGATGAGTGGAATGAATTCGATTATAAGCTGGCGCAAAAAATCTTAATACAAAGAGGCAAATCTGTTGATACAGAACTACTCAAAGCTTTGAAAAAACAGCGGATAGAATTATTAGCTAAACCGGAAGAGAATCAGAAATCGTGGATTATTGCAGGTTACGTTTTTGCAGTACTTGGTGGTTTTTTAGGTATTTTAATTGGTTATTCCTTATGGACTTCGAAAAAGTCTCTACCAAATGGACAAAAAGTGTATTCTTATGATGAAAAAGACAGAGTTCATGGGAAAAACATTTTTTATATAGGATTGATTATTCTTCCGTTTTATGTAATCATAAGGATTTTAGCTCAATTGTAAATGATTCGCTTGTGTTTAGAACTGCTGTGGTTTTTTTAAAACAACCCAACAAACCCACTAGCCTGACAACAATGCCGTAAAAATGTCGCAAATTTTCTCCTTCGTCGAAATGACAAGATTGGGGCAAAAATTTGCGCCTCTTCGCCTTTGCCAGATTAATTCTTTACCACATAAAATTTTAACTTAGCAAAAGTAAACAATAGCAAATGAAACATTTTTTCAAAGCAGCAATAAATTGGACTTCCAGCCAAAATCAGGAACCATCAGGAAGAAAATTTTATAAAAAATAAAAACACGGTGTGTTTTGACACTATTCCAAAAAATCTGTTTCCGAAATTAATTAAACTGTTAAAAAAACTAATTGAAACGGTTTTGGAGCATTGGTTAATTTTAAAAAACCCCGAAAGTAAAATGCTTTCGGGGTTTCTTTATTTTAATCTGTAATAGTAGCACAATATGAAGAGATTACCGTTTCTGTTTCGTCGCTGCTTTTTGAAACATAAATACCCAGTACATTATCTAAATAAACAGTATTGGCGCTCGTTATTTTTACATCATCTCCGGGATAAGCAATATCTTTCCATTCAGCCAGACCAAAAGTTCCGTTTTTGTTTCGCTTCACTGTAACGAATGAAGCGCCTTCTTTAGCGCCTTTTGACCAATCACTGGGCATGTTGTACCCATCATTGGTTTTGTTTATAGTGATGCCTTCAAAATGCACATTTACTGTAGGAGTGATTTCGTTATGATAGCTAAAGAATTGCAAGTTGTTGAATGTTTTGGTGCTGGAATCATAGTCAACCAGAAAGGCTTGTGATACGGTATCTCCAATTTTACGGGCTGAATTACCTCCGGCCATAGTGTAGCTGTTGCCTCCATTATGCCAAATACCATATAAGGTAGGAGCATTTAAATCGTCTATAATAAAGTCGATACATTCTTGCGTTTTGATATCATAAACAAAGGCATTAACATTAATCGTATTTTCATCTGCTGCATCAGATTGGTAATTTCCTACAGCCAGCCCGCCCATAACACTGTGCATGAATACATTTTTGTTATTTCCGTTATTAGGTGTTACAGTTCGCCAGGTACCGCTGCCATCTATGGGGCCGTTATAATAAAAACCAAGATTATTTTTTGGACTTGAACTTTTAATATATGCCCCCACAATTTCTATAGTACCATTTTCGCCATTGTTTGGCCCATAACAGGAAGTATTGAAAACAATATCATCGTCATCATCTTCGAGTTTATAATGCAGCAGATGCCAGTTTTCGAGCTTGTTTGCATCTTCCAGTTTGCCTTTATAAATAAATCCCTGCCAGATGTTTTTGACTTCAGTCTGTACTTCCTGAGGCAAATCAACACCAACCAGTCCCCCAGAAATATAGACTTCATGCTGTGATCCGGATACGGCTCTGATGCCTTCAATTATAGTGTGTCTTGATGTTAGGCCTAATGAGGGATAGTTAAAAGGGATATAATTAACCCCTTGTACGATTGTATTACTTCTTGTATGTGACATAATGTTGGTATTTTATGAAAAAATATTTATTCTGCTATACTATTTGATTCTTATTCACTGTTTAAGATGAAGGAGTGTTTACTCTTAACTTTGCAATTTCGAGATCATGTAATTGTTTTGCTAATTCCTGTTTAATTGCATCGTAATCAGGATTATAAGCAAGATTAGTGTATTCTGAAGGATCATTGACCAAATCATATAGTTCATATTGCTGAAAATAGGCATTAAAGGCATCAAAATAATAGGCATATTTCCACTTTTCAGTTCTAATACAGCGAATACGATTGGCCGCTTTTACAATGTTCCAATTACTATTTGATCCTGCCTTTATATCATCATAAGTAAACAGGATACTGTCTTGTATTGGTTTTCCGTCTTCAATAATTGGAAGTAAACTGGTTCCGGCAAGTCCATCAGGCGGATTTGAAACATTGGCTAATTCTAAGAAAGTAGGCATAATATCAGCAAGCGTGGCTAAGTTCATCGAATTTTGTTCTTCAGGCTTATCAAACAAAATTGGGTTTGAAATGACCAGAGGTACACGCAGGGCTTCTTCATAAGCTACAAAAGTTTTTTGACGCAATCCACCATGTGCTAATCCCATTTCACCATGATCCGATGTAAAGGTTACAATAGCAGTATCTGCCAACCTTTCACCGTTTAAATCTTCTTTATATAATTCATCAATAAAAAAACCAATCTCTTTATCTACTTTAGTTAAAAGAGATGCATAAAAGTTGATATAATTTAGTTTGTCTTCCGTAGAATTAATTTCACCTAAACTAACAGCCATATTTAATAAAATCTGTTCCTGCACCATTGGTTTTTTATTAAGAAGCAAATCTTCATCAACAGTATCCGGTAGTCCAACCTCTCTTTTTAACCAGCTTTCGGGATAATATCCAGAAGTTCCGGCTGTTTTGGGATAGGCAAGAACATCGTGCGGATTTACAAGAGACAATACCAAGAGGTAAGGCTGATGATGACCATTTTTGCGTTTCTGTTTTACTTGCTTTAAATAGGCAATAGCTTCTGCAGTATATTTAGCATCATGATTCGCAAATCCACCGCCAAAATTAAGTGGGTTAACATCTTCTCCCGCATCAGGAGCTACCCAGCCCATAGCACCATACAAGGAAATATCGGCTGCGGTAAGGTCTTCATAATTTGTTTTGGTCCCGTTTGGAGCCACTCCTTTACTCATGTGCCATTTACCACGGTATTGCACATCATAGCCGTCTGCCCAAAGCGTATTCATTATATTAGGCAAAGAAGTACTAAGTGTGGGCTCCTGAGGAGATAATAAACCACCTTCTGTAAGTGTTTGGCTTACACCATGTTTTGCAGGATAAATACCTGTGAACAAAGTTGTACGACTGGGAGAACACATACAAGTGTTGCAAAAAGCCCTGTCAAAACTAAAGCCATTTTTCTTAAGAAATGTAAGCGTCTGAAGGTTTTGCTCTTCCCATCCTGGTGGAAAATGCTGGGTTGCCCGTTGTTCATCAGTTATGATGAGAATCAGGTCAGGTTTTGATCCCAATTTTTTTAGTTTTTGTTTAAAATCCATCCTATTTGTTTATTGATTATTTCAAAAAGCGTACTGTTTTTTAAATATATTTAGACTTATACATTTCATAACAGTTTTGTTTTAGGAAATTTCTTAAAAATAACAATATAAGAATAGCGTATAAATACCTGAATTTAAAACAGATATGAGGATTTTCAATGGTGGATCAGAATATTGCAAAAGTTTTGTGATAATGCATGAAATATGTTGAATCAACAAAATTGTGGTAATTTTGGGACTAAAATTTAATTAAATTTGAAATAAAATGCCCTTCAAACACCTCTTCAAAGCAGCAATAAACTGGACTTCCAACAAAAATCAGGAACAATCAGGACGAAAATTCTACAGCAAAAGTCATCAAATTACAATCGAAGGAAAACCAATTTTAAACATTTCAGCCGCAAAAGCCTTCAAAGGAGATCCCGAATTATACAATCCCGAAGATTTGCTTTTAAGCAGCCTGGTTTCCTGCCACATGATGTCGTATTTATATGTGTGTTCCCAAAACGGAATAGAAGTTTTAGAATATACTGATAATGCCGAAGCAATTCTTGAAGTCGCTCCTGATGGAAGCGGCCGTTTTACTGAGGTTCGTTTACATCCAAAAGTGAAAATTGCAAATCCGGATAAAATTCAGGAAGCTTTAGATTTGCATATAAAAGCGAATCAATTGTGTTTTATAGCCAACTCCTGTAATTTTCCTGTTCTGCATAATGCATCCTGCGAAACGGCATAAAAAAAAAGAGACTGTCGAACAGCCTCTTCATATATTATCTTGTGTTTTTCTTTTTTTTTGATTTGAGGTTTTCTCGAAAGAAATTAATTTTTTAAGTCTTTGATTACTTTAAAAGCAACATCAACTTGTTCTTCTCCTACAAGGATCGTAAATTCATTAGAAGTCGAAATTACCTCATTGATAATAATTCCTTCCCAGGCTAAACGCTGAAAAATGAAATAATAAATTCCCGGTACAACGATATTTTCTTTTGGTAATTTTACGGTAATAGAAGCCAGATTATCCAATTTCTGAATCAGTTTTTCGCGGATAAAGTGTTTTTCAACTAAATGATTGATACTGCTGCTTACTACGATATTGGTTTCGTTTACGCCACGTGATGAGGTATAAAAAATATCAGAAAGCACATTAATATCAGAAATCAAATCGGCTTGTTTGTTTAAAACAGAGTCTGAAGCTGCAAAAGTGTAATCTGTCAATTCAGAACGAACCGTAATTTCACCAATGTTTTTAATGACCTTATTGATTTTATGGTTCAGTTTAAAATCTAATTCTTCTGTTAGTCTTTTTAGGGACATTACTACAGCTCCTTGTTTTACTTCTTTACCGAATTCGCTTTCCAGTTCGGTCATGATGTTACGGGACAAAGAAGTCAGGTTGATAATTCCCAAGGAGAGTGCATTCAGTAAAAATGGCTTGGTTTTGATGTAATTTTCTACAATCGAAGAAACGGTTTTCATAATCTTTTAATTGTTTTTGGTAACGTAATTGTGTTAGTTTGGTTGTTTGTGATGTTATAAATCTCTGCAAAGATAAATTAAAAAACAATTTGTTACAAATATAACAATAAAAAAATATGTTAAAAATGATAAAAAGCGTCAGTAAGATGCTCAATAGCAAATGATTCCTGACTTTTATGGATAGCAATGATGTCAAAACGAATTTCTAAATCGTCTTCAAAATCTTTTTCCCTATCGTTTATGTAGGCATTTACTGCCTTTATGAGAAGCTGAATCTTTTTGGGTTTCACAAAATCCTGCGGCAAACCGAAATCTAAATTCGATCTTGTCTTAACTTCAATTACAGCCAGAAAATTATCTTTTTTAGCGAGAATATCAATTTCGGCTTTTTGAAAAACCCAGTTTCTTTCTAGAATTTTATAGTCGTTTTGTAACAGAAATTCAACGGCTAAATCTTCACCTTTTTTTCCTAGTTCGTTGTGTTCAGCCATTTTTTGGAGTTAAATGTTGAATATTTTAATTCCATCTTCTAATAGTTTTGATCTAATTTCAACCTCTCCACCGTTCATCTTTAAAATGAACTCAAGAAATCGTTCAGCATTGATGTCAATGTGACCTAGAGAAATATTCATTTCTTGCGCACCAATTTCTTCGTTTAATTTAGCTGCCAGTTTGTACCATTTATTTTTATTATTAGATGGCCTATATTTTTCATCAATAACTAGACAAACAAATTTCTGGCTTCTTATATTAATCAAATATGCGTCATAAATTAATTCCCAATTAATAAAATCCTTAAGTGTATTTCTATCATAAATACCAAATTCATTAATTATGATTTGTGGTCTCCTGTCAAACAGATTGAATAATCCAACGAAAATTCCTAATCCAAAGAAACCAATACATAACCATGCAATAAAAGGATTTTCAGCTTTGATGAAAAAACCAATCACTACGAATGCTGTACTTCCCAAAAGTAAAATGATGGCTTTATATAACGATTTGTATAATTTTATTTCTTGCATTACAAAAAACAATAACTTTTAACTTTTTTTACTTAAAAACAACAGTACTCCCGGAAGCATTCACTTCAATAGAAATCGTACTTCCCATAACCAGAGCACGATTATCCTGAATATGCCCGGCCGGAAAATTAAAAATTACCGGAATATTGTATTTTTTAGTCACATCGTCAATAATTTCAAGTGCATTTTTCCCCCAAGGAACTTCATTGTCTTTCATTTTGGTCATACCGCCAATAATAATTCCTTTCAGGTTTTCGATACAGCCGTTTCGACGTAAATTCATCATCATACGATCAATATGATACAGGTATTCGTCTAAATCTTCAATAAATAAAATTTTGTCTTTACAGTCAATTGCCGATGGTGATCCCAACAAACTGTACAAAATAGAAAGATTTCCACCCACCAATTCTCCTGTTCCCTGACCAAAACGGTTCATAGGATGTGGAACAACCGAGTAAGACAAAGGCTCACCAAACAAAGCCGATTTCATCGAACTGATAGCTGCCGGAGTAGCACGCGGAATCGTAACCGGCATCACACCATGAATCGATTTATAACCCATCGTATTCAGATGATTATGCAAAACCGTCACATCACTAAAACCAATAACCCATTTAGGATGCTGCTTGAATTTCGAAAAATCCAATAAATCTAACATTCTCACAGTTCCGTAACCGCCACGTACACACCAGATTGCTTTTATATTCGGATTATCCATTTGTTTTTGAAAATCGGCAGCGCGCTGTTCGTCTGTTCCGGCCAATTGATGGTAATCCAGACCAATTGAACTTCCAATTACGGCTTCTAGTCCCCAGCTTTTTAGCAAATCTATGGTAGGCTTTAAATTATCATCTATGTTTTTTCGGGCTGTTGCCAAAAGAGCTACAGTATCTCCTTTTTGTAAATAAGGTGGTGTTATCATGTTTTGTTGGGATTGACAGGTAAAGGATTGTAAAGCAAAAATAAGGAATACGAATTTGCAAAAAGCAAAAGGGTTGTTTATAAGAAGGAACCTGCTTGTATTCATTTTCTTTTTGGCTTTTGGAATTTATTTATAACAAAGATAAAGATTTAAAAAAATAAAATTAATTGAAATTTCTTACAAATGTAAAATTTAATTAATTTCAGCGATTAAAAAAATCATTTTATGCGAATCATTATACTTAGAATTTGTTTTATTTTCTTGTTTTCTATTACAGCATTTGGTCAGGCTAAAAAATATAGCATTCACACTGTAGCTTTTTACAATTTCGAAAATCTTTTTGACACGATTGATGATATTTACACCAATGATAATGAATGGACACCAAACGGAACGCAAAACTGGACAACAGAAAAATATAATCAGAAGCTGCAGAACCTTTCTAAAGTCATCTCAGAAATTGGTAAACCCGAAAATCCAAACGCGCCTGTTTTGATTGGAGGTTCGGAAATTGAAAACAGAGACGTTCTGGAAGACTTAGTCAAACAGCCCAAATTATTGTCTTTTGATTACGGAATCATCCATTTTGATTCGCCGGATAAACGAGGAATAGATGTGGCTTTATTGTATCAGAAAAAGTATTTTAAACCGGTGACTTTTTCAAATATACCTTTATATATATTGAAAAATAAAATGGTAGAAGAAGAAGAAAAAAATGAAGAATCACCTGATGAAGAAACAACGAAGACAGTTCAAAACAACCGTGTTTTTACCCGGGATCAGCTTTTGATAACCGGTTTTTTAGAAGGAGAAGAGATCAGTATCATTGTCAATCACTGGCCGTCGCGTTCCGGAGGAGAAAAAGCCACAAGCGAATATCGCGAAGCAGCCGGGAAATTAAACCGAAGAATAATCGATTCCTTGCAGCAAATTAATCCAAATGCAAAAGTGATTACAATGGGCGATTTAAATGACGGTCCTTATAATAAAAGTATAAAAGTGGCTTTGGGGGCAAAAGCCAAAAAGTCTGAAGTTCCCGAATTTGGCACTTACAATCCCTTTGAAGAAATGGCAAAACGCGGTATGGGAACAACAGCTTTTCAGGATTCCTGGGATATTTTCGATCAAATTATCATAACGGAATCACTTATAAAACCTGATTTTTCATCGTTTAAATTCTGGAAAGCCGGAATTTTCAATAAACCGTATCTCATCCAAAATTCAGGAAAATACAAAGGATATCCGCTGCGGCACAGTACAAATGAAGTCGGTTTCAGTGACCATTTTCCGGTATATATTTATCTGATAAAAGAAATGTAGATCCATAAACACATTGCAGTTAGTCTCTACAAATTTTCGTTACCTTAGCATCTCAGAATCTTAGAACCTTTAAAAAATGGCCATAGCAAAACCTTTCAACCTGACTAAATGGATAGACGAAAACCGTCATTTACTGAAACCGCCTGTTGGAAATAAAAATTTATATGTTGACTCCGGTGACTATATTGTCATGATCGTAGCAGGTCCAAATGCCCGAAAAGACTATCATTATAACGAAACCGAAGAGCTTTTTTACCAGCTGGAAGGCAATATAAAAGTAGTAATTCAGGAAGAAGGCGAGCGTAAAGAAATGATTCTGAATCCAGGCGATATGTATCTGAATCCCGCTAAAGTGCCGCATTCTCCAGTTCGTTCTGAGGGTTCTATTGGTTTGGTTATCGAGCGAAAACGTGCCGGATTAGGCTACACAGATGGATTGCTTTGGCATTGCGACAACTGTAACCATAAATTATATGAAGTGTTTTTTGAACTGCACAATATCGAAAAAGATTTTCTCCCTCATTTTGAACATTTCTACAATTCAGAAGAACTAAGAACCTGTGATAATTGCGGAGCCATTATGGAATCTGATCCGAGGTTTGTGGCTAAGAAATAATTTTTCACAAGACTTATAAAAAAAACCGATAGACTTTTATTAAGTGTATCGGTTTTTTTAGGAGCTATTTCCCGCTATCCGTTGCAATCTTTTGCTTTCTAAAGAAAAAAGCAAAAGGATTTCCACTTCTATCGGGGCTAAAACAACATATCGTATTATTCATTAGACCAGTATGCAAATGATTGAGGAGGAGTCAAATTATAATCTGTTTTTAAACATTTAGGATTTTCAAATCTCTTTTTATTCTTAATTTTAATAGCGAAACCTTGTTCTCTATTTTCAAAATACTCATAAAAATACTCTTCAGTTATTCCTGAATGTTCTTTTGTTTTATCCCAAAGAGTTTTTAAATCTAAATTAAATATTTCGGCTATTTCAAATTCGCCAATTACTTTTTGAACAGGAGAAGAAGCATAAACCAGAACTGAAGTAACATTTTGGTTTTTGAAAATAGCTTTTCTGAATTCAAATTTTTTTGTCCCATCAAATATTTTATTTGCAAATTGGGGCTTGATTGATAGTACTACTTTCATAATTAAATATTGATTTAGATGTTATGAAACACAATAACACATAATTTATTAATTGCAAATATCGCATTTTTAAAAAATCTTTAAAGATTTTTATTCATAAGCATACCTTAAAACTTTATCAAATTGCTCAACAGTTATTTTAGAAAATCCCCTTGGAACATTTTCATAGCTCGATATAATTCCATTATTAACTAACCATTCAAGGTTAGGTCTTTTTCTAAATGAGTATGTATATAGAAAATTAACAATAAAAGGTGTGTTTGCAGGATTATGATTCCAATGTTTAGATAATTCTTCGTTTGAAAAAACACTTCTTTTTCTGCATAACAAAAGAAACTCTTCTTCAGTTTCAATATTTAAAACAGATGATTCAACTATTCCTAATGTTGTAGCTACTCCTTTATATTTTCCACCTGTCATATAAAAAACTATAATATCACCAGTTTTCAAATTTTTTTCATAGGAACGTGAAATGTATACTTTACTTAAAGCATTTCTATGAGGGTAGTTTTCAATGAAATCTTTTGGAGACTGGTTATTCAATATCGAATCTGGAAACAATTCTGTATGATATTCCGGATAAATGGGAACAATAAAAATATTTTGGAGTCGTGAAAAAAAAGGGAATGTCAATTTTGGATTGTCAACATTAATTAATTTTCTATTGAAAGTCCTAACATAAACTTGCTCATCACCGTTATGAGTGGATTTTATGCCAAAATGATTAAACCCCCATAACTTTAATAAATCTATTAATCTTTCTTGTTCTTCTCTTTTATCAAAAATTGTAACATATATTTCATCAACCCTATATTGTAGAGCATTATCAAAAATTATTTTTAAAAATCTTTCACCTATCTTATAACCGTTCGCAGTTACTTTAAATGTGCCAATTTTCAATCTCTTTTTAGGTTGAAAAACTGGAGAAATATTAGAATAATTCTCATTTTCATGTTCTCGTTTTATAAATAAAAAAGCGGTTAATTGATTATCACTATAGCAGACATAACAAATATCATCTGCTTTTTTATTAAACCACTTGTCGAATTCATCATAATCCTCCCTAAAGCTATCAAAGAACTGATCCCTTATATTCACTTTCGCAAAATCAACTTTTTCTACTGATAAAACTTTATAATCAACTAATTCCGGATTTTCAGATATTACTTTTTCTAAAAAACTTTGAATTTTAAAAACTTTATTTTCTATTCCAAGAAGCTTTGCTTTATAGTGTATTTTTTTATCTTCAGAAATTAAAATATCGACTCTGCTTTCATAAACTTCATTAAGAATTTGAGTATCATTTAAGTCGTTATCCTGATTGTCAATTTTTTTACTGACTTTTAATATTTCTTCTCCTAAAGGAGCTTGATTTTTAAGTAAATTATAGCTTTCAATTTTAATACTCATTGTGTCAAGAGCATTCGGATCTTTATATCTTTCTAATTCTTCAACTGTTAAGGGATGAATATATTTTGAATATTTAAGATTATCAATCCATTTGAAAAGTTGTCCAATTTCAGGTTTATATATTTTACTTGCTTCTCTATGGATAATGATATTAGTATCTAGTAAAATTTTCATCAAATATTTTCCATTAGTTGATTATAATTTCCGTCTTTTATTTCGATGTAAGGAATTGAATATTTATCTGAAAGACATTTTGCATATTCTATTTCCATTTCTTGCAATTCATTCAAAATTTGAATATTATAAATTTTACCATCTCGTGATTTTAATCTTTTTGCAATTTTTTCAACATCATCAATTACAATTGTTATTGCTTTTGGATTAATTTGATCAAAAGTATCTTCATTGATTCTACATGGAATGCTATCTGAATTTAATAAACAAAAGTGACCATCAAGAAGATATATTTCATCTTTTTTAATTAGATTTTTCAAGTTTTTGATTAATCGGTCTTGTGATGAATTAATATCTTTTACAAGTTTATTATCGCTATCGCTAATTTCTTCCCATTTTAAAACTTGACTTGCAGTTATATGTATTAATCTAGTCTTAGATGCTATTTCTTTACAAATAGTTCCTTTTCCCACACCATGAATCCCGCCGATAAAATATATGTTTTCAAATACTTTCACAAATGAATTTTTGACTAATATATTAAAAAGAATGAAATATATTACATTTTTTTATTTCACACTCCCAATAATCCCTTTCAAAAACCCATTAAAATCAAAAGCAGGATCTTCCTTCAATCCCATTCTCACAATTACCATGTCCTTTGACGGAATAATAGCAACCATTTGTCCCTGATAACCGTTGCAGTAAAACATGTCGCGGGGAGCGTCCGGGAATTTTCCGCCGGCGTTGAGCCAAAACTGTGCGCCGTATTTTCCTTCCGAAGTATTCGTTGGAGTTGCGGTGTATTTTACCCAGCTTTCATCCAAAATTTGTTCGCCGTTCCAATTGCCTTTATTTAAATACAGCAATCCAAATTTTGACCAGTCGCGCGCTGTCGCCCATCCGTATGATGAACCCACAAAAGTCCCGGTCATGTCTTGTTCGACAATCATCGAACTCATTCCGATTTTGTCAATCACGGCGCTGTACCAAAAATCAAGGTATTCCTGCTGTGTTTTGAACTGCCTTCTCAAAATCAAAGACAATAAATTGGTCGTTCCCGAAGAGTAATTCCAATGCGTGTTGGGCTTAAACTGAGCGGGCTTGTCCAACTGTACTTTACCCATATCTTCAGCCAGAAAAAGCATTTTGGTTGCATCGCAGATCGTACTGTAATTTTCTTCCCACTCCAAACCTGAATTCATATGCAGCAAATCGTTAATAGTAATGTTTTTACGTTCGTCATTTTGCCATTCTGCGACAGGAGCCGGTTTATAAATATCTATTTTTCCTTGTTTCGCCAAAACTCCAAAAGCAGAACTGGTAATACTTTTTGTCATCGACCAGCCTAAAATCCTGCTGTCTTTCGTAAAACCAGTATCGTATTTTTCTGCAATCAGTTTGTTTTTGTATAACACTACAACAGCACGCGTTCGTTTTAATTTTCCACCCGATTTATCGAATGCGTTGTCAATTGTTTTTTGTAATTGGGTATAATCAATATTCGAAAAAATAGTGTCTTTCGGATCAATATTTCCATAAGGGAAAGGCAATGTTTTCGATTTAGCTCTTTTGGGAAGCAAATAAGGTTTCGAAACATCAAAATCATCATTAATTAATGTCGCACCCAAACCTTCACGGTAAATTGCTTTTCGTTCTTTCAAGCCATAAACAGACGAAGTGGCAAATTTTCCCGCTTCATCGATCTTATTGGTTGCAAGGTCAATCAGATTAATATCGTTGTCGGTTTTTTCGATTAATTCTTTTGAACGATTATCTAAAAAATGTCCCGAAGCAATGCTTTTGGCTGAAAAGCCCGAAATTAAATCCAGTTTCGGATAAGTTGTAAATCCGAAATACAGAATTATTAAAAGCAGAAGAATACCAAGTAATTTGAGAATTTTTTTCATATTCAGATACAGCTGTTTTTTATGCAAGATAAATAATTTAAAGTCAATATTTTAGTCGTTACGGTTGAATCATAAATTTCTAATTAAACACATAGAAAAACATAGTTTTATTTGTAAAAAAGAATATAAAAGAGAAACTTATTTCTCTACACAGAGCTATGTTTTTTAATAAGTGAAACGCCTTTTTTACACTTACAAAATCTATGTTCTTCTGTGTTAAAATAATTAAGCGTAATGATTAATCAATATTTCAATGTAAATATAATAGTGCTATAAAAGGAAATTATAGAATTGGCGGATAAAACAATTTAGTTTTAGTACTTTTGTACTTAGAATTTTTCTAAATAAATTATGCTGGATATTCAAAAAATAAGAGCTGATTTTCCGATACTTTCTGAAAAAGTAAACGGAAAACCATTAATATATTTCGACAATGGGGCAACCTCGCAAAAACCGCAGGTTGTTATTGATGCCGAAGCGAAATATTATCAGGAAATAAACGCCAATATTCACCGTGGAGTCCATACATTAAGTCAGTTAGCGACTGATGCGTATGAAATTTCACGAGTAAAATTGCAACATCATATTAATGCCAAATTTTCTCATGAAGTTTTATTTACTTCGGGAACAACACACGGAATCAATTTAGTAGCCAACGGTTTTGCTTCGATTTTAAAACCGGGTGATGAAGTTTTGGTTTCTTCTCTGGAACACCACAGCAATATTGTGCCATGGCAGATGTTATGCGAAAAAACAGGAGCCGTGCTTAAAGTGATTCCGATCAATGAAGAAGGCGAGCTGATCATCAGCGAATACGAATCGTTATTATCTGAGAAAACAAAAATTGTTACGGTAAATCATATTTCGAATGCTTTAGGAGTAATCAATCCGGTTAAGGAGATGATTGCAAAAGCACATGCAGTTGGAGCTGCCGTTTTAATTGATGGTGCACAGGCCGTTCCGCATTTGAAACCGGATGTTCAGGATTTAGATTGCGATTTTTACGCTTTTTCAGGGCATAAAATGTGCGGACCAACCGGAACCGGAATTTTATACGGAAAAGAAGCGTGGCTAAATAAACTTCCTCCTTATCAGGGCGGTGGCGAGATGATTAAAGAGGTAACTTTCGAGAAGACAACGTATGCCGACCTGCCTCATAAATTCGAAGCCGGAACTCCAAATATCGCTGGTGGAATCGTTTTAGGAACCGCCGTTGATTATTTAAACAACATTGGTTTTGGAAATATTCAGCTTCAGGAAAAAAAATTACTGGAACACGCTACAAAACGTTTGCTTGAAATTGAAGGTCTGAGAATTTACGGAAACGGAAAAAATAAAGCTTCGGTAGTTTCGTTTAATATTGATGGGATTCACCCGTATGATATTGGTTCGATAATTGACAAATTAGGAATTGCAGTTCGTACCGGACATCATTGTGCGCAGCCAATTATGAATTTCTTCTGTATTCCCGGAACCATTCGTGCTTCGTTTTCTTTTTACAACACCAAAGAAGAAATCGATGAAATGGTTGAGGCGGTTAAAAAAGCAAAAACAATGTTAAGCTAAAATTTCATTTTATGAGAACTGTATCTTTTTTATTGCTAACTATTTTTATGATGACAGGTTGTTCAAGCCAAAAAAAATCAGATATGACATCGACAGTGATTGAGTATTCGGCTATGTCGAGAGGCTATTATAAAAAGATAGTGGTACAAAACCAAACGGTTTCAGTAACCAGTAAAAGAGATGCGCAAGCTGTAGAAAATACAATCAAAAAAACAGATTGGGATAAAATTATAGCCGAATTTGAAAAAATAAATGTAGAAAGTATTCCTACTTTAAAGGCGCCAACCGAAAAGCGTTTTTACGATGGTGCTGCGATTGGGAATCTAAAAATAACCCAAAATCAGAAAACCTACGAAACTCCAGGTTTTGACAATGGTTTTCCTCCAAAGGAAATTGAAAAACTGGTAAATTTGCTGACTGATTTTGCTAAAGAATAATTATGACAATTAAAGAAATACAAGACGAAATAATAGATGAATTCTCGATGTTTGATGACTGGATGCAGCGTTATGAATACATCATCGAATTAGGAAAAAGTCTTCCGTTAATTAAAGAAGAATACAAAACCGACGAAAATTTAATCAAAGGCTGTCAGTCGAAAGTATGGCTTCAGGGAGAACAACAAGACGATAAAATTGTGTTCACCGCAGACAGTGATGCGATTTTGACCAAAGGAATAATCGCCATTTTAATTCGCGCTTTCTCGAATCAAAAAGCATCTGATATCATAAATGCGGATACAGAATTTATAGACGAAATCGGTTTAAAAGAACATTTATCAGCCACCCGCGCCAACGGTTTGGTCTCAATGATAAAAAACATAAAAATGTACGCTTTGGCATTTGATTCAAAAAACAAAAACTAATTTTTTTGGAACCATATAAGTTCATATTAGAAAATATAAGCTTTGTGTTTACTGAACTTAGTGAAGAAGAAAAAATCATATAAGATTACAGTATTTAAATGAACTTATAAAGTAAAAATAAAAAAGTAAGTTTTATCGTTCTTTTTTATTTCTTATTATTGTGAAAAAATTACATGATAACAAAGAAATATTTGACTGATTTAATTTATCAGGTTAATGGAGCAGCGATTGAAGTTCATAAAAATATTGGTGCAGGACTTTTAGAAAACATTTATCATCAGTGCCTGATAAGAGAATTATCTTTAAGAGGAATTAATTTTCAATCTGAGTTGATTATTCCGGTTGAATATAAGGGGTTGGTATTGGAATCAGATTTAAGATGTGATTTATTCATAGAAAATTGTTTAGTTCTTGAATTAAAATCTGTTGATCAAATTATTCCAGTTCATATTGCCAAATTAATGTCTTATATGAAACTTTTAAAGTCTCCAATAGGGCTAATGATAAACTTTAACGTTACAAATATTTATCACGAAGGCCAAAAAACATACGTCAACGAATTATATCGCTGGCTCGAAGATTAAATGAATTTAAAACATAAGTTATGTAAGAAAATTTAAGTTTACTTATATTAACTTTAATATAAAAATACACTATAACAATTATAAGATTGCATTTAAATGTACTTATATCACTTATATGGTGGAAAAAAAGAAAAAACAAATAAAATGGAACAAGAAATAGACACAAACGAATTAGGAGAATCAATTGTAAAAGTTTTAAAAACGATTTACGATCCTGAAATCCCTGTAGATATTTACGAATTAGGATTAATTTACGACGTAATGGTAAATACGGATTACGAAGTAAAAATCCTGATGACCTTAACATCTCCAAATTGTCCGGTTGCTGAAAGTCTGCCAAGAGAGGTAGAAGAAAAAGTAAAAACCATCGAAAACGTAAAAGATGTCGATGTTGAGATTACTTTTGATCCGCCATGGAGTAAGGATTTAATGAGCGAGGAAGCAAAATTAGAATTAGGAATGCTTTAATTATTTTGTTTCAGGTTTCAGGTTTCACGTTCCAACACAACTTGAAACCTGAAACCTGAAACTAAACTTTTCACATGGAAGAAATTATCAATAAAGTTGCCAATAGTGCTTTAGAAGTTTTTGATTTAGAGGATTATTACCCAAAAGGAATGCGTGTGCAGCTTGATATTTCGCAATGGCTTTTGGAAGGATTTTTATTGAAAGAAAAAGATTTCAGAGAACATCTTAAAAATCACGACTGGACACAATATCAGGATCAGTATGTGGCGGTACATTGCAGTACCGATGCCATAATACCAGCCTGGGCATTGATTTTGGTAAGTGTGCATTTAGCACCATTTGCCAAAAAAACTGTCAACGGAACCATAGAAGATTTAGATAGCAGTTTATACGAAGAAATTTTAAGCAAAATCGATTATTCTGTTTACAAAAACAAACCCGTAATCGTAAAAGGCTGTTCCAGAAAACCTGTGCCTATGCGTGCTTATATTTTGGCAACAACCTATTTACAGCCTTTTGCCAGAAGCATCATGTACGGAGAGGCTTGTTCTGCGGTACCTTTATACAAAGAATCTAAAAAATAACTTTTTATAAGCCAATAAACTCTGGACCTTTAGCGTTTTTAGCGTTATATTTGTTAATAGACTAAACTAAACAACCATGAGAAAGATAGCTTTATTACTCTTCGTTTTAGCGAACTTTACATTTGTTCAGGCTCAAAATACCGAAAAGGAATTAATTCAGAATACCGAAAAAGTGGTCAAAAAAATAAACGATACTATTGAAGGCGAAGGCTGGAAAACAAAAGGAACCGTATCGCTTTTATTAAATCAGTCGAGTTTTAATAACTGGATTGCAGGAGGTGAGGACAGTTTCTCAGGGACGTTAGGAATCAACTATGATTTCAATTATAAAAAAGGCGACCTTACCTGGGATAATAAAGTTTTAGCTTCTTATGGACTTTTGCAAACCAAAACGGCTGATTTCGCCAAAAAGACAGATGACCGTCTTGAATTCAATTCAATCGTAGGAAAAAGAGCTTTTGGTGATTGGTACTATTCGTATTTTGTAAATTTTAGAACCCAATTTACTACTGGTTATATTTACAGTCAGGATGCAAACGGAAAAGAAATCAGAACAGAAAGTACTAAGTTCATGTCTCCGGGTTATTTTACAACCGGTCCCGGTATCTATTGGACAAAAGATGCCAATTTAAAAATCAACTTTGCACCGTTAACCTCAAAATTTACGTTTGTTGACAGTGCGTACACTTCCGGAATTGGATATGTTGACGGTTCTTATTTTGGTGTCGATCAGGGTAAAAGCATGAGATACGAATTAGGTTTTTACACTTCGGTTTATTACAAACTTGCAATTATGACGAATGTAACTGCAGAGAATACGCTGAATCTTTATTCTAATTATTTAGAAGATCCTCAAAATGTCGATATGGATTACTCGCTGAATATCATCATGAAAGTAAACAAATATCTGTCGGCAAACTTTTCATTTCAGGCTATTTATGATGACAATGCTTTTCGCGGATTCCAGACCAGACAGGTTTTTGGTTTAGGAGTTAATTTCGGATTTTAATCAAACTCTGGAGCAGTACAATTGGTTTTTACAATAGCATGATGTCCCGCCATTCGCTATATCTTTGCTTGCCATAAAGAAGGCAAGCAAAGGATGTCGCTGCTGTCGTGGCTAATTAAGAACAATCGGTTTTTTATCAAATTTTAATTTTTGTTACAATAAAAAGAAAGATTCCCAACTACTCCTAGCGTGAAAACCAAGATTGTTGAGAATCATTTTCTACTTTTCCAAAAATAAAAACGTCAGCTAAAAAAGATAATTTGCTATTAGTTTATAAAACCAAATTTATCTTCAAAAATTTTTCCAATCACCGGAATTGGTTTTTTCTGTTCGTTGGCAGCGTTGATGATGCCAAAAATCCATAAGATAAAAATGGCATAGCCAATGTAGCTTAGGAAATACAATGAAGTCACAGTTGCAATAACCACAGAAAGAATAATGTTTACGGCGAAAGAAACTAAAAAGATTCCAAAGCCTTGTTTCAGATGGTAGGTTACCAAATCGCTTTTTGGGTTTAAATCTTTACTTTTTACAAAAGCTACAATCCAGCCAATAATAGTGATGTAGCTTAAGATAGACAGGGTTTTATTGTTCATGTTATAGTTATTTACTAGATCAAAAATACTAGTAACTATGGTAAGTCAAAACCCGTACTTTGTCTTCTGCTGCTTCCGGTTGGTATTTAGTTTCTTTAAACTGGTATTACGTATTAAAGATTAAATTTCATCTTTCATCAGTTTAAAAAAAGGTTCTTTTTTTCCTCTTGAAATAGGTACAAAAGATTTATCATTCATCTGAACCATTCCTTCACGGGAGTAACTTACAATACAGTTTACGTTTATTAAATGGGACTGATGAATCCTGAAAAACGCCGGTGGTTCCAGCAGATCCTCATAATTTTTGAGTGGCTTGGAAACCATAATTTTTCTGCCGTCCGTAAGAAAAAAAGTCGTGTAAGATCCGGACGTTTCACATCTTATAATTTGCTCGAGCTTTACCACATACATTGCTTCCTGCGTTGGTAGAATAATCCTGTCTGGTGTTTTAGAAAGGTTGATCTGTAATTCGCTCAGCTGTTGTTTTTCCAGAACTCTTTCCTGTAAAATTGCAATACGGTCTATAGCCGTTTTCAGTTCTTCCGGATCAATGGGTTTTAAAAGATAATCGATAGCGCTGTATTTAAAAGCATTAATGGCATGCTGTTCGTACGCGGTTGTAAAAATCAAGTGAAAGGAATTAAAAATAATTTGCTGAAGCACATCAAAACCGGTTCCATCTCTCAGCATGATGTCCATAAAAACCAGATCTGGTTTTAAACGGTCAATGAGTTTTACGGCTTCTTCAACGCTTTCGGCGTAAGCCACAACCTGAATTTCATCTGGAGCTGTCATTTCGAGCATTATCGATAAAGCTTCCCTAAGGCGCTGTTCATCTTCAATAATAATAGTTTTGTACATTGTATTATAGTATTGGAATGTTTAAAATAACGATACAACCTGGTCCGTCGTTTGCATCCCGTTCCCGAACCTCAAATCCTGCATACGGATTTTCTTTCTGCATTTTGCTTAACCTTTCGTCTGTAATTTTGGTAGACAATGATTCGTGATTGTCTTTTAGTTTCAGTTTTCGGGAAGCCGCTAAACCGATGCCGTTATCTTTAATGGTACAGATCAGGTTTTTTTCATCTGTGTGTTGTGTAAAATGAATGGTAATCAAACCTTTAATTTCTTTCACCTGAGGTTTCAGTCCATGTTCAACGGCGTTTTCTATAAAAGGCTGGATCAATAATGGTGGTATAAGAACATCGGTTTCAACAGTTTCATCGCATTCAATTACATATTCGAAACCATTATTAAGGCGCAATTGCTGCAGTTCAATATAATTTTTCAAAGTATTGATTTCTTCGTCAAGCGAAATGGTTTCTTTACGTGATTGTTCCAAAACCTGACGTGTCAGTTTGGCAAATTTATTCAGATAAGAAACGGCTGGAAGCGTATCTTTTTGAAGAATCATGCTTTGGATATTTCCTAAAGCATTAAAAATAAAATGCGGATCCATTTGAGAACGCAGCAATCTTCTTTCCATAGCAAGACGTACAGAGAGATTTTCTATTGTTTCTTTTTCCATCAACTGTACTTTAAGTTCGGTATTGGACTGTTCCTGTTTCAGGAAATCTTCACGCTTCTGGTAATAACGCTGACGATAATAATAGGAACGAAACATAAACACTAATCCAATCAGTAAAACACCGGCAATTCCGTAACCCAATAATTTGTTTTTTTGTACCAACTGGTTTTCGAGTTCCAGTTGTTTGATGCGCTCTATTTTTTTTGAAGATTCATAACGTACATCAGCATTTTGCAATACTTTTTGAGCTGATTCATCATATTTTAACTCATTGTATTTAACATATTCTGCATCATAATTATAATAGGCTTCAAAATCTTTTCGTTTCGCCGCAACGTCTTTGAGGGAATTGTAAAAAGCAGCTAAAAGGTAATTATCTGTATAAGGAAGGCTTTTTTGGTATTTTATTCCTTCAATAAATAACAATTCAGCTTTGGCATAATCCCCTTTTTCTGTAAAATAAAATCCCTTAAGCCCTATGGCACTTCGGTAAATGATTCTGATATTATATTGTTTCGCAATAACGGTTGCTTTTTCCAGGTTTTTCAAAAATGCTTTTTCATCAATAGGTTTTGGCCCTTTAGAATAAAGATCGGCCAGATTGATATATGCAATTCCAATATTGCTTTTGCTTACTATTGAGCTGGCATGTTTTTCAGTAAAATCAACCGTTTCGTTAAAAAAAGTTATTGCTTTCTGCCATTCGGCACTGTCTGACGTTTCAAGATTATCAGTTAAGTAGCTTCCAAAAGCAAGGCGGGCGTGCAGCATACTTTCAGCATCACCCGCTTTAGCAGCATGATATAAAGCTTCCCGGGCATATTTTTCGACTTTGGCTGGTGACGCCGGATAAAAAAGATAGGATATATCGGCAGCAATTTTAGAACACTGATCAGGAGCCTTTGCTTTTGCAAAAAGCTTATAGGAAGCCAAAAGATATTTTAACGCCTGCGGTTTCTCATCAATATAGGATTTTAACGATCCCATAGCAAGGAATGCATACGCTTTCGGTCTTATTTTATTGGTTTTGCCTGATAAATAATAGGCACTGTCGGCATAATGCGAAAATTGTTTTAAATGCAATAACCGTTTTTGGGTTAAAGCTAAATACGAATAGCAAATAATTTTGTCCTCTATACTGTTTTTCTTTTTTGCCTGATCTAATGCCAGCTGCAGCATTTTTTTGCAGGAAGCTGTATCTGAGAAACGTTTAGAATATCCATAAACAGCCAGGTTTTCAGTAGCAGAAGCTTTTTGCGCATGGGCTGAAATCCCCAAAAAAAGAAATAGCAACAGAAAAAAAATAGATTTTAAATTGACGTTTTTTAAAGGCAAAAACATTGATTTGAAGTGCATAGATATCGATATTACTGAGGGAAAGTACAAATTGTCTGATTACTGACCAAACATTTTCAGGTAGAAAAACTGATTTGCAAATAGCGTTCTAAATTGGTCATAAACCTTTATTTTACTAATAACCTGCCACTCTCACCAAATAAAAATCTAACCCTGCCATATACCAATTCCGAATTGTTCTGAGGTTTACTAAATGGTAATCTTGCTATAAATATTTTTTAAATAAAATCTAAATCATGAATAAGAAAAAGTTTACATTAATACTAATAGCCTTTTGTTTTTTGACCACACTGAGTTACGGACAACAGGAAGAAAAACGTGTTAAAATAGAAATCACGGTAAAGGACGGAAATAAAACTATTGTAGCGCCAGTTCGTTCTGCGACATTTTCTTTTACAACTTCAACAAATAATGTTACCACGACTGATGGTACTGAAAAAAAAGAGCAGACAAAGAATTATTATTTTTCTCTAGATTTTGAGAGGCAGAATGTGGCGTTATTAAAAGCTTTTATGACCAATAAAAACGGGCTCGACGGATACATCACAATGGTGGATTCTTACGGTAAAATGCCTTCTAGGAAATTAGAATTTACAAAAGCAAACATAGATTCTTTAAGCGATCAATTGACTGCAGATTATACCAGCTCGTATATGTCAATAGTAGCTGCTACACTGATTATTGATGGGGTAAAAGTGGAATAACTATGGAAGCATTACAAAAATTCACAAAAAACGGAAACCAGTATGTCATGAAAAGACAATACGGTTTTGGTCTCATTGTAGTTTTCGGAATGGCAGCATTCGCTTTTGCAGGCGTATTGATAAATAACACAGCGATGATCTGGATTTTTGGAATTTTGACTATTTTATGTCTGATTTCCGTTTTTATAAATCACGTTGTGATCGATATGGACCAAAAAGAAATCCTCATCAAAAATGCCCTGATTCTTCCGCCTGTTCGGATTCCGCTCAGTGATTTTGTCAATTTTGAAGTCGTACGAACCACTCAGTATTTTTTCACCATAAATGTTTCTTTGAATTTGTATTATATGAAAAATGGCAAAGAACAATGCAGCGGTATCGCACAGGGATTTACAGCCAGATCGATGCAAAATTTACTTAACGAAATTCAGGAAATTATAAATACAGATGAACATTCAGGAAAAATATAATATTGAAGAAACATTCTATACGTTTTCTTTATGCCCCAAAAAGCCATCACTTGTTATGTCATGGTGGTTTTTAGCGGGTATTATTGCCGGTATTTTGATTTTATCGTTTTTTGATCATCGGCTTGATGAAGCAATGCGATGGGCAATTTATATCTTGATGGGTTATTTTGTATTACATAGTCTTTATGATATACAAATAGGAAGTAAAATAAGGTATACTTTTGATGCAAAAGAAAATGCGGTTTTCAAAAACAGTCCGTTAAGGGCTAAAAGAAAAATCATGAAACTGGAAGAAATTGTCATTTTTGTACACTCAGAAATGGGAAGTTGGTATTATGCTTTGGGAGCAAAAAAAGCCAGTTTATAAAAAGCTACATCATAAGTGAAAGTTTTAGTTCAGGTAAAAAAAGCGAAACAAAACAGCATGCGTATGAAAATTTTGTTTTAATGAAAATTGAAAAATTGCAGTCTTCAGTTATAAAAAAGGCGAAAACCCAAAACCAGTAATAAGATGAAACTTAAAATTATTTTTGTCCTTTTTTTGTCGGCTATTGTTTCTTCTTGTAACCTGCTAAATGATAGTCCGAATCAGGTTTTTGAGGTCATTGGTCTTAATGCAAATAAAATTCCTAAAAGTTTTGAACGCTTATTTAAAGAGTTTTATCAACAAAAAATAAATGGCAGTTTACAAGTGCCGACAACGGATAATAAATCTATGCGTCCTGGCACGTGTGTAGAGTCTATAAACTATTGGTATGGAAATACGTTCAAGGAGGACATCAAAAAAATCAAAAAACTAAAGGTTGAGGAAGAAGCCAAACCTATCGTAAAAGCCGCTTTAGATTTGTTTCAATATGCCGATGAAATACAAAAAACAGATTTTGTAATAATCGCTAAAATGATTGATGAAGGTAAAACGGAGGAAGAAATCAATAATGCCAGCAGAAAACTAGACGATACCAAAGGCATATTGCTGGATAAAAAATATGAAAGCGTCATGAAATTGTTATTGCCTTATGCTGATAAAAATGGCGTTGAGTACAAGACGTTTTGATGCTAACAAAAATCCCTTTTGAAAACCAAAAGGGATTTTTTTATTCAATTTTCTCAGAAATTTATTCCTCCTCCTTCTCAACCGCATCCTTGTAATCCGGATACAGGAATTTATTATAAGGAAATCTCGTAATGTGAATTTGACGGACCGCTTCATAAACAATTTCTCTGAACTCCTCAAAATTTTCTTTTTGTGTAGCCGAAATAAACAACGCTTTATTCTGGCCAACATTACTCATCCAGGTTTGTTTCCACTCCTCAAGAGTGTAATGTCTTCTGGTTTTTTCGGTAATCAAATCATCATCGTCAATGGTCAGATGTTTGTAGGCATCAATTTTATTAAAAACCATAATAGTTGGTTTGTCATTACTTTTGATTTCCAGTAAAGTCTGATTTACAGATTCGATATGATCTTCAAAATCCGGGTGCGAGATGTCTACAACGTGCAAAAGCAAATCGGCTTCACGAACTTCATCAAGCGTACTTTTAAAAGAGTCAACCAGCTGTGTAGGTAGTTTTCGAATAAAACCTACAGTGTCGGAAAGTAAAAAGGGCAGGTTTTTAATGACCACTTTTCGAACTGTTGTATCTAAAGTTGCGAATAGTTTATTTTCAACAAAAACATCACTTTTTCCAATCGCATTCATCAAAGTCGATTTTCCCACATTCGTATAACCTACTAAGGCGACACGTACCATCGCACCACGATTGCTGCGCTGAATGCTCATTTGCTTATCGATGGTTTTGATTTTGTCTTTGAGTAACGAAATACGATCACGAACAATACGTCTGTCGGTTTCAATCTCAGTTTCTCCCGGACCACGCATACCAATACCTCCTTTTTGACGCTCAAGGTGTGTCCATAAACCCGAAAGTCTTGGCAGTAAATATTGACATTGTGCCAGTTCTACCTGAGTTCTTGCATAGGATGTTTCGGCTCTTTGTGCAAAAATATCCAGAATCAGATTGGTTCTGTCCAGGATTTTGCAGTCAATAATTCGTGAAATGTTCTTTTGCTGTGAAGGGGTTAATTCATCATCAAAAATAACAGTCGATATGGCGTTTTCTTTTACAAAAAGATTGATTTCATCTATTTTTCCGGTACCCACAAAAGTTTTAGGGTTTGGGCGTTCCATTTTTTGCGAAAAGCGTTTAATCACTTCTCCGCCGGCCGTAAAAGTTAAAAACTCTAATTCGTCCAGATATTCTTGTAGTTTCTCTTCACTTTGATTTTGAGTCACAATACCAACGATGGCTGTTCTTTCAAAATTTATTACTTCTTTTTCTAACATAGCTTTGAATAAGCTGCAAATTTAATGATTTGTAAATAGAATACTTATAGAATTTAGTTTTTAAGTTCTATTTAAGAAATTGTTATAGTCTCTAAAAAATAAAAACCATTTAGAAATTTACTTTTCTAAATGGTTTTAAAGGATATCAGAGAATAGAGTTTTTATTCGTAAATAAACGTTTTCTCCGTTTTTACAATTCCGTTTTCCTCAATTTGAGAACATGAGATCGGGAAATTCAGTTTGTTGTATTTGTACTTTCTGCTTACAGCAACTAAAGCTGTTGAAGTAGGACTAAAGTTAACTTCATTATTATACGATATGGATTCGAAGCTAAATTCACTTTCATGATACGAAATCATGGGTACAATAACTTTGTAATTATCGCCAAATAAATTCTGAACGATTAACTGATCTACCGATTTTTTATCATCAAAAGTATAGGTTTTGGATATTTTGTCTCCTACCAAACCTTTGTGTTTTGATACATTGTCGTTCACATACACATATTCAATTTTACCGATAATGGCTTTGTTTCTGTCACGTGAGGTACGTCTAACGATGATGCCGTTCTCAACAATGTATTCAATATCTTCCAGTACATTCTGATGATTGGTACTCTTCTTTGTTATGGCTTTTATCCTTGCTCCATCATAAGAAAAAGTTACGGTTTTCGTTATATAATCATTACCTTCATGATACTTATTTACAAATTTTATAATGTTGTTGTCTGCGTCATAAGTATAATTGGTAACTTCTTTCCAGTCACTTCCTATCTTATCTTTTACAGTCATATCCAGTAATCCGTTTTTGTTATAAAAGAATTTCTGAATAACATCTGAGGTAGTGATGGTTTCGATTTTTCCATCTTTAAAAACAACTGTTTTGTTTACAATTTCACCGTCTTTAGAATTTTGATAATTTGTTTTTACGATGTTAATTTGTTTCAATCGAACCGGATTGTCCTGACTGTGCAGCAAACCGGTAAAAACCATTGTAAGAATGGCTAGCAGGTAGATTTTTTTCATAAGAAGTTTTAATTTGGGATGACCAAAATACAAAATTCTATTAAATTTTAACAATCAAACAACTTAAAAACACAACAATTGGATTTTTATTACAATTTTATTACTGTAAATCATTGTATTATATTATTTTTGGGAACTTATTTTTCTCCAAACATTTTTACATCATCTACCATAAATGCTCCGTTAAGTGTCTTGTCTTTTCCGGATCCGGTATATTTAAATGCAATATTGATATTTCCGGAATAAGCAGATAAATCAATCCCTCCTGAACTAATGAACTGGCGTGTTGGTGTAGAAAGTGATGCTATTTTGGCATTTAATTTTATCCACGTAGCTTTTTCTACGTTTGATCCGTCAAAATTAGTTGAGATATAAACTTCTAAAGCATTTAAAGGCGAATCAACTTTTAAGTCGTGTTGTGCACTTCTAAAAGACAATACGGTATTTTTATAATTCGTCAGATTAATTTTGGGAGTTATCAGCCATGCAACATTCTCAGCGGCTGTTGTGCTGGTGGTATTAAACTCGGCATATCCGTTTCCGGCAGAAACCATAGTTCTCCATAATTTTGAAGCTTTTTCTACAATATTGCTCCAGTCTGGTAATGCAAAATTGACATTATTGGTAACCGTTTGAAAATCTTCAGTAAAAAACGGGACATTACTTTTTCCATCCATGACAACATCTTTTTCAGAGCGTACCATTAATTGATAATCGGAACCATATTTGGTTAAAATTCCACGTACTTTTCCGCTTCCTTCCGGAACTAAATGGGTCGAAAAATCGGCAAAACTGCTCGTCCTGAAAATAATCTGATTTCCGGATTTATCTCTCAAACTCCAATTCGTAGAGCCCCCAACATTATTGGCTTCTTCAAAATAATGACGGCCAATGGCAGCTTCCAAAAACTGGACATCGGATAATTCTATAAGTGTGTTTAGTTTGCTGTCGTCCAACGCTTTTTCAATAGAAATTGGATTCACTAATTCATCTTCATTAAGTATCTTACACGAAGCATGTAGCACATTTTTATAATCATTTTGGGGAATTCTTCCAACAGATGCGCTTCCAGAATTGCCTTCGTACAAACTTCCAATCCGCATTCCGCCGTAAAATAAATCGGTAAACTGATCTTTTAATTTTATATACACTTTATTTCCAACACGGTAATCAATGTACGTATTTGTCGCATCCACAGCCACACTAAAACCTACTGCCGGTTTGGTTTCTGTTGCCAAGGTCTGAAGATACAGGATTTTGAAAAAATTTCCGTTTTCATCACTTGAAACCACATAAGCTTCAATTACATCATCATAAACATATTTTGTTGCGGTAATGGTAGCTGTTTTCATGACATCTTCAACTGTTCTGTTTATTTTTAAATCTGGTTGTGTACATTCTAATTTTGGAACAGCAACATCTTCATTACAATTGCAAAAAAGGAATACAAATAATAACAGGACAAGGTTTTTATAGTTGTTTTTCATTTGGAAAAAGTTTTTTAAATTATAAATTGATGGTCAGGTTTACGAAATAAGTTCTCCCGTAGCCATAAAAATATTTTGGACCGAAAGAAGGTGTTCCGCTGGAAACATCCTGATTCAATTCTCTAAAATTGGAATTTCTTGCCTGTTCAAATCCCCCGGTTTTATACTTAAAATCAAGGACATTATTGATGCTGGCAAAAAGCCCTATTGTAGTCTTATGAATACGCCAGGACTTTCCGCCTGTCATATTTAAGAGCGTGACAGGATTTAATTTTTCCTGTTTAAGCAACATTTTGGCTCGTTCTTCTGAAGCTTCCGGAAAATTGAAACCATTTGCCGGATTGAGATAAAATCGTGATGTTCTTGTAATTGGCGAAACATCGATGTAACGGTCTGTGATGTAATTAATATTCGCAGAGAGCCACCAGAGTTTAGGATCATGATATTCCATTCCGAATGAAAATGCCTGCTGTGGCATTCCGGATTGCTTGTAGTTTTTGAGTAATGATTTGCCAAAATCAAAAGTTGTTTCCGCATCAGCAACGGCCGCATTTGCATCGTTGGTAATCGAAACATTTGGATTGCTATTATAAATATAATTTCCGTAAGCAGCTGAGAAGACAGTTTTAAGAGTAGACGAAACTGGATACTCCAGACTTAACTCAGCTCCAATGTTTTTCTTGTCTAAATTGATTAATGTTTGACTTACAAAAGCATCCGTATTATCATAGCCCGCTCCATCATCAAAAATCCCTTCGGCATAAAAAAAGGATGTTTTTGTGGTATTTTTAATTAGCGAATAATAACCGGAAATACGCATTTTAAGTTTTGGTGAGTGGTAAACATAATTGAGATCAGCACTACTTAGGGTTTCATTTTCGATTCCGTTTACAATGGAATTGTTTAGTCTTGAATTAGAAAAAGTATTTCGGAGAGAAGGGGCTTTGGTTTGATACATTCCACTAAAAAACAACCATTGTTTTCCTGAAATTTTATAGTTAAGTCCGCCTTTGAATCCGAAATTTTCAAAATTTACTTTTTGGCTTTTGCCGAATGAACTTTCCGGATAAATACCATTTTGATACAAACCTTCTCTCTGGTATTTTGAAGTAGAAAATGAATTTCCAAGATAGAAATCAACTTTTCTGTACACAAATCTAAACTGTGTAAAAGCTTCCGCTGTTGTAGCATAAAAGTTAAAATTATAACCGTAAGGATCGCCGGTTTTTACCTGACGATCTGGGTTTTTTAGATCTGATTGCGATTGATCTCCTTTATAAAAGGAATCAATATCCTCAAAATATGTACCGCCTAATAAATCGAGAAGATGCTGAAAATTATGCGATTTTAGATTCTTAAAAAGTATTCCTCCGCTAAAAAATAGATTTTCTGAAAGCTGGGTGTTGAGGTTTGAATTTACAGCTAAAGTTTTGTCATCGGTTCTGTCTTCATACAATACATAATTACTTTTTGAAGGTTCATATCCTGTAATGCTTCCATCAGAATTAGTTATAGGTTTCTGATTCGCTCTGTACATTGAATCCCAGTTGATTTGTGAATTTTGTAAAAACAATGTTTTACTTATTGCTGCATTTTCATAATCAGGAGTATATGTTCCTGAGAATTCTCCGTTGTCAGCAGAATAAAGAGAGGTAAAATAACTCGGCAATTTTCTGTAATAAGTTGGGTCAGGACTGTCTGCGTTTTGAAAATCAATATTGCTGTTGCCGACTTTCCCAAACTGATACATAATGGCTGATGTTAGGTTACTATGGTCATTAATCTTAAAATAATGATTCAGCATTAGCAAAGGTTCTTCGACATTTTTTACTCTTGTATTTCGTTTTTTGCCATTTTGATATCCCCAATAGGAGTTGTATTTTTCTGATTTTAATTCGATAACTTCATTTGTATTTGGCGAATTTTTTCCACGTGCATTTGGCGTGTAAAAACCGGTAAAATTTAAGGAATGTTTTGGGTTTAATTTTTTCTCAATACTTACGAAAAGAGAATTAGCATCATAATCTGTCCCTTCAAAATAACCTTCCTCAGCCCAGCGTTTTCCCACCGAAAATACATACGCCCAGCCGGAAGATTTCATGCCCGAAGCATAGGTAATCATTGTTCTCCAGTTGTAATTGGTATTAGTTCCTGAAAACGATATTCGGGTTCCTTTTCTATATGCCGATGCCTGAGTAAAAATTTGCTGGGTTCCCAAAATTCCACCAAAAGTATAATCAGAAGGGGCGGAACCAATCGTAAATTCCTGGTTTCTGAGCACGTCATTTAAGCCTCCCCAATTATTCCATTGTGGTCTTCCGTCGTAAATTTTATTCATTTTAACACCATTGAGCATCATCGTTGCATTTTCACTGTCTAATCCGCGTACACTAAATCGGGCTTGTCCCCAATTGAATGCTGCCGCCTGCAAAAATGCATCTTTTGATGATTGTAAAAGTCCGGAGGTAGTTTCTGACGAACTGTTATCTTCGTTCAGATCACTTTCTAAAAGTGAAATAATTGTGGTTTGAAGATTTTCGGTTTGGTCTTCTTCTAACAATAAGATGCCGAGATTTACTTTTTGACCAGCATTTGCATTTATTTTCATAAGTAAATCTCTGTAGCCCTGACTGTGTACTAAAAGTAGCTGTTCGCCAGGCAGAGCAGAATGCAATTCGAAAGTTCCATCATTTTGGGTCAGCTGCATTAAAGCTGAATTTTGGATACTAACGACTGCATTTTCTAAAGGATTCTTAGTTTTAGAATCGATAACAAGCCCTGAAAAAATAGTTTCTTTTTTTTGGGCTGAAGCAGTTTTAAAAATAAAAAGGAGTATAAGAACGAGTAATTTTTTGTGCATGTAAACCGAATTTATTAAAAAAACCCTCTTCTTTTTTACAAGAAAAGGGTGTAAGTCTTTTTTGACTGAAACTTTTGAATTTCAGAAAATTTCAGTCAAAAAAATCAAATTGAGTTTGGAAATGCAAATGTTTGAAAAGTAGATAATTAGTGGTATTTTAATTTTCCAAACAAAAAATAAGTTTAAATTAAGTATGAATTACACTACAAAGGTAATATAAAAAACAACTTTATTTATTTTTTCCTGTTAAATTTTTTGACAAAGTAAAAACATTTTGTTTTAGCCGTAATTAGTGATTTTTAGATTTACGCTGCTATTTTGATTTTCGAAACCATAAAAGCAATTAAAATTCCAAATATTCCGATAAAGGCAAAGGAAAACTGAAGTCCGAAGGTTTCTGCAATATATCCAATGACAGGAGGCCCCATCAAAAAGCCAAGAAAGCTCACACTTGAAACAATAGTTAAGGCTTCTCCGGCAGAAACACTCTGATTTTTACCAGCAAGGCTATAGACAGTTGGAACTATAGTAGAAACGCCCAAACCAACAATCATAAAAGCAATGGTACTAGGAATAATATAGGGAAAGAAAACTGCGGTAAAAAGACCAAGTGAAATCATACAGCCGCTAATTTGCATGACGCTTTTTCGGCCAAATTTATTATTCATGGCATCTCCGATAAATCTTCCGCTGGCCATCATAATCATGAAGGAAGTGTATCCTAAGATTACCAAAGCACCGGGAGCTTTTACAATATCTTTAAAATAGATACCGCTCCAGTCAAACATGACACCTTCGCTTGCCATGCTGCAAAATCCAATTATGCCCAGCCATAATAAGGAAGTATCGGGTTTGGTAAATAATCTTTTCTCTTCTTTTTTGGGTTTAATTTTTTCTTTCGCTTTAACTAAAAATTTAAAATTAAAAACAATCATTAGTACTACAATAGCGCCTACAATTAAAAAATGCTGATAAGGATTTAGGTGAAGAGAGAGCATTCCTAAGCCCACCAATGCACCGGTAAAGCCTGCAAAACTCCACATGCCATGAAAAGAAGACATGATGTTTTTTTTGAAAAGAGTTTCAGTGTAAACTCCCTGAGTATTCACGGCAATGTTGGCTAAATTTCCGAATATACCAAAGGTAAATAAGCCCATGGAAAGCTGAAAAGCACTTGCAGCCAGACCTAAATTGGTAAGACTGAAAACATACATAATTAAGGAGAAAATCAAAATGCGGTGACTCCCAAATTTAGTCACCATTTTTCCCGAAAAAGGCATAATAATCAATTGCCCGACAGGAAGCGCAAAAAGAACAGAACCTAATTCGGCTTCACTTAAATGCAAAGACGTTTTAATATCCGGAATTCTGCTTGCCCAGGTGGCAAAACTTAAACCCATTCCAAAATAAAACATGCTAACGGCAAAACGAATTCTGTTTAAATAGGAAGCTTTTGCCTCACGATAGACTTTTTTGATTTTTCCTTTGGTCTGGAATAAAGCTAATGGATTGAAATCTATCACAGAAATGCATTTTAAATTTGTATACAAAGGTATAGAATTCCTATTTTAAAGATAAAGAACAACGAATTGTTTATTACATATACAACGTTATTGTTTATAAATTGTGAATTTTAAACTAGTAATGCTCCCCGAAAACCTCTTGCCGCATAATACGACTGAGCACCATTGTGATACACAAATACGGTATTATAACGAAAATCAGCAAAAAGAGCTCCGCCCAGTTTTCTAATCTCCGCAGGGGTTTGAATCCAGCTCGACGTTTTTTCGTCAAATTTTCCAAGTTGCTGTAATGCTCTGTATTGTTCTTCATCGAGTAGTTCAATACCCATTGTGGCAGCCATGTCAATAACATTATTTTCAGGCTTATGTTCTTTTCTGGATTCCTGAGCTTCGTTATCGTAACAAAGACTTCTTCGTCCTTTTGGACTTTCAGCCGAACGGTCATAAAAAATGTATTCGTTTGTTTTTTCATCGAAAGAAACCACATCCGGTTCGCCTCCGGTTTTCTCCATTTCATTCAGAGACCATAATTTTTCAGGATGAGATTCCAGCTTTATTTGTACGTTATCCCAAACCAGATTTTCGTGACGGGTTTTATTTTTTTCAAAACGTTTTTTTAGCGTTTTAAGCAGCTGTTCACGCTCTTCCTCTAACAATTCTTTTTTGTTTTTCATAACGAGATGTTTTGATTACAAATCAATAATCTTTTTCTGTAGATTGCTCGCAATTGCAGCTTCAATAACCTGCATTATTTTTATACCATCCTGAGCGGTAACAGGCTCTGGTTTATTATTGGCAATGGCATCATAAACACCATCAAAATATTCAAAATAATTGCCCTGAAGTGTTTTAATTTTTTTACGGATTGGTTTTCCATCAATTTCAGTATGCAAAAGTCCTTCAAAACCGTCTAATTCTGTCCCCCAGGAGTCACGGTTTGGTTTTTTACCTATTTTGAGTTCGTCTTCCTGTACATCACCGCGCTGTTTTAAGAAAGAACCTTTTTTACCATGTATGGTGTAGGAAGGATTAGCTTCTCTCACAAAATAGCCTGCTTTTAAACGCACTCTGAAATCTTCATAAATCAATAACAAATCAATCCAGTCATCTACTAGTGAGTTTTCTCTTGTATAGCGAATATCTCCAAAAACCGATTTTGGCGAACCAAACAGACAAACGGCCTGATCGATTAAATGCGGACCTAAATCTTTAAGGATTCCCGCTCCGTCGTTTACAGTTTCTTTATGCAGTTTTGGACTTAATATAGGATTGTATCTGTCAAAATGAAATTCGGCTTCGACCAGATCTCCCAAAATGCCGTCCTTGATTACTTTCTGAATTGTTTTAAAATCACTGTCCCATCTTCTGTTTTGAAAAACAGCAAGTTTCAAACCTTTTTCCTGGGCAATTTGAGCTAGTTCTTCGGCTTCAGCTACGGTTGTGGTAAATGCTTTTTCAACAATGGCATGCTTTCCTGCCAAAAGTACTTTTTTAGCATATTCAAAATGTGTCCCGACAGGTGTGTTTACAATGACCAAATTGACATCGTCTGCCAATAATTCATCAATTGAAGGATAACTTTTTACTGTCGGATAATCTTCCTGAATTAGTTTTTTGCTTCTTTCCCAAGAACCTAATAATTCAAAACTGGGATGAAGATCTAAAAAAGGAGCGTGAAAAACTTTTCCAGACATTCCGTATGATAAAAGTGCTGTTTTTATTTTTTGCATTAGTTTTATTTTAGTGTTTTCGCTGCTGCTAATATTTAAAGTTTAGCTCTTTCGTATTGTTTTGGCCATTGAATAGTATCGTTTAATTCTCTGGCAAAATCCAAAGGCATGTTCGGGTTTCTGAGTGATTCTCTGGCGAATAAAATCAAATCCGCCTGGCTATTATTCAAAATTTCTTCTGCTTGTTGTGCGTCTGTAATCAAACCAACTGCTCCGGTTAAAATACCGGCTTCCTTTTTTACTTTTTCTGCGAAAGGAACCTGATAGCCTGGTCTAAGTGTGATTTTTTGATGTGAAACTAATCCTCCGGACGAAACATCGATTAAATCTACTCCTTTTTCTTTTAATAGTTTAGAAAGCTGTACCGATTCTTCTGGATTCCAGCCGTTTTCTGCCCAGTCTGTAACTGAAATCCGAACGAATAAGGGCAAATTTGAAGGCCATTCGGTCTGAACGGCTTCTATGATTTCTAATGTAAAGCGGATTCTGTTTTCGAAACTTCCACCATATTCATCGGTTCTGACATTCGTTAAAGGCGACAGAAACTGATGTAACAAATAACCGTGTGCGGCATGGATTTCGAGAACCTGATAACCGGCTTCAACGGCTCTTTTAGCAGCAGCCTTAAAATCAGAAATTACTTTTTGTATTCCGTTTTTATCCAAAGCTTCCGGAAGAAATGGCTCGTTTTCATGATACGGAACGGCACTTGGCGCAACCGTCTGCCATCCGCAATGAGCGAAATCTAACTTTTTATTTCCTTCCCACGGGGCAGCAACACTTGCTTTTCTCCCGGCATGAGCCAATTGAATTCCTGGAACTGAATTTTGTGAAACTATAAATCCATTAATCTGTTTTAGTTTTTCGATATGTTCATCTTTCCAAATCCCAAGATCTGCAGGAGAAATTCTGGCTTCAGGAGAAACCGCTGTGGCTTCCTGAATAATTAGTCCGGCACCTCCGCTGGCACGGCTTCCTAAATGAACCAGATGCCAGTCGTTTGCAAATCCGTTAACTGACGAATATTGACACATTGGCGAAATGACAATTCTGTTTTTTAAGGTGATATTTTTTATAGTAAGTGAAGAAAACAATAATGAATCCATAGCGATGTAACTTTTAATGTGTTTGAGCTAGCAATTGGGTAAAGTCATGAAAAAGTAAAGTTAAAGCATCTTCTTAAAAATAGAAATCCAAATGTTTGTTAATTACAAATATTTCAACAAAATAGTGCTTTACAGCATTACCTGAAAAGCTTATCTTCTATTTCGAAAAAATCATCCTTATCAAATTCAGTAATTTTCTTGTCTTTCAGTAGAAAAATTTTATCACACTCTTTATAAAGAATTTCCAAAATATGGGATGAAATAAAGATAATGCTTGTATTTGAAATTTCCCTAATATAGTTCATTAATAAATAATTCGATTCTAAATCCAATCCATTAAAAGGTTCGTCTAAGATATAAATCGGAAATTTTTTTTGAAAGACGGCATTTAAATAGGTTTTCTTTTTCATTCCTGTAGAAAATCCGCGGATTAACTGCTTTTCCGGGACTTCAAATATTTTATTAAAAATGAGTGTATTCAGATCTAACAAATGTGCATAAAAGTCATAAAATTCTTTGGCGGTAAGTTCGTCATAAATTGGAGGTTCCGTTGGCGCCCAGCCAGCATTTTGAAGTAAAAGTTTTTCATGATTAAGAAAGCAACTTCCTTTAAATTGTTCAAGACCTAAAATGCATTTAAAAAATGTCGTTTTCCCTTGACCATTTTTACCAGCCACTCCATAAATTCCAGGCTTTTCAATCTTAATTTTTATATCTTCTAATATAGACACATTGCCGTATTTTTTTTGATCAATTTGAATGGTCAGCATATTTAATGACTTTTAAATTTTTAATGGCTTTTTTATACATAAAAGGGATTGCTACTAGTGGTATTCCAAACAAAAAAAAGATAGAGGGAACAAATAGTGCAAAAACAATTTGGTGAGTTAAATTATTATGGAAATGTATATATTTTAAAATTATGTTTAGAGCCGGAGGGATAAAAACGATTCCGAATAACAGCAACTGCTCCCATTGCTGTAAGAAACACAGCACTATAAAAACTGGAATTATAATATAAAAGGTATTGATTATTTGGTTCTTTAATTGGAACCATAAATATTTTTCGGCTTTAAAAGGATTACGTTTTATTTCTTCTGTTTTCTCTCTCTCAAAAGAGGGCAGACAACCAATTAGAGCTAAAATCAGTATAACAAAATAAATTAGATTTTCATTTTCATATTCAGATGCAGCATAAATTAAGACCGCTAAAAATGGAAATAGATAGATTAATTTGTATTGCCTGAAACAGATGTGCCAATAGACATTAAATAAATGAAAAGGATATCGAATGGTTTTAGAATTTGATTTTGGTGTGTGTATTAAAAGGATATTGAATATAAAAATAGCCGCAATGAGCAGGAATTCTTTTTTGAATAATAAAACCAAATGAAATGGGAGGGAATAAATGAGGTATTCTAAAAATAGTATGACCTTGTAATTTTTCTTCAATTTCAGAATTTCGATATCGGATCTTTGCAAATGATAACCGACAATATCAAAAAAAAATAATAAAATATAATTTTGGAAGTACGTATAGTTTTTAAAAACGATGAAAGCTGTAGTAAAATAAAGCAGTATAATTAAAAATATGGCAATATTGTCATCTTTAGAAACAAGTTTTCTAAAACGAATAATAAATAAATACTGTAAAATTTTTATCAATGCTCTTAGGGTTTATAGTTTCACAAATAATTGTAATGTAAAATAGTTATAATTCAGTATAAATAACCTTACTACATATTTGTAACATAAAATGGCAATACGTTACTAATAAAAATAATCTAAAATTTAAAATATTAAGGCAACAGCAATTATTAACAAACATTTAAAGCCTTATGTATTATATTGCGCTCTCAAATTAAAATAGAAAACGTTACTTTTGTGCGTTAAATTACGAACTAAAATTACAAAATGGATATAGTTATCAAGCTCTCTCAATTTCTATTGAGTTTATCATTACTTATTATTCTTCACGAATTAGGGCATTTTATTCCTGCTAAATTATTTAAAACCAGAGTCGAAAAATTTTATTTATTTTTTGATGTTAAATATTCCTTGTTTAAAAAACAAATAGGAGAAACCGTTTACGGAATTGGATGGCTTCCGCTTGGAGGGTATGTAAAAATCTCCGGAATGATAGACGAGAGTATGGACAAAGAGCAAATGGCTCTTCCTCCTCAACCATGGGAATTTCGTTCGAAACCGGCATGGCAGCGTTTGATTATTATGTTGGGAGGGGTTACGGTAAACTTTATTCTTGCTTTTATTATATATATAGGTATGGCATTTGTTTACGGTGATACGTATGTGGCTAATGCGGATTTGAAAGATGGTATTTGGGTAACCAATCCTGCAATTGAAAAGGCAGGAATACAAACGGGAGATAAAATTATTGCTGTTAACGGAAAGAAAATGGATCGTTACAATGATATCGCTAAGAACTTATACATGGGGAAAGAAGTCACGGTAGAGAGAAACAACGAAACAAAAACGATTAAGTTTCCTATTAACATCATTAATAAGATTAGTAACTCTGGAGTAAAACATTCTTTAGTAGAAATGAGAATTCCGTTTGTGGTTAGTGGATTCCAGAAAGGCTCTCCTAACACCAAAAATTTACAAAAAGCTGATATCATAACTCACGTAAATGGGGTTTCTCTAAAATATGCGGATGAAGTATCTTCACAGTTTAAAAAATTTAAAGGAGAAACTGTTCCTGTAACAATAAAAAGGGATAATAAAATCATTCAGACAACCATAAAGTTCAATAATAAATCTCAGGCAGGAATAGAGTATCCTCATAGATTGACTTATTCTAATCTTGAAAAATTGAATCTTTATAAAATTAATCGTGAGCAATATACTTTTGCAGAATCTATTCCAATTGGAATTAGAACAGGAGCAAACGGATTGGTTGAATATGCAGGTCAGCTTAAAACGATATTCAATCCTAAAACAGAAGCTTATAAAGAAGTAGGTGGTTTTGCTTCAATTTTTAATGTTTTTCCAGACACTTGGAGCTGGGAAGCTTTCTGGTCAATCACTGCTTTATTATCAATTATGCTTGGCGTAATGAATTTATTGCCAATTCCGGCCCTTGACGGAGGTCATGTGATGTTTTTATTGTACGAAATTATTAGTGGTAAAAAACCGAGCGATAAATTCCTTGAGAACGCCCAAATGGTTGGTTTCGTTCTACTTATCACACTGCTTTTGTTTGCAAATGGAAACGATATTTACAAGGCAATTGTCAAGTAAAAAAAATATTTTTTAAAAAGAGTTAAAATATTTTTGAGAAACTAAAAAATCATCTATATTTGCACTCGCTAAAAAGAGCAATAACTTCCTCCTTAGCTCAGTTGGTTAGAGCATCTGACTGTTAATCAGAGGGTCCTTGGTTCGAGCCCAAGAGGGGGAGCAACTTTTTTTAGCAAACATATTGACCTTTAAGGTGATTCCTCCTTAGCTCAGTTGGTTAGAGCATCTGACTGTTAATCAGAGGGTCCTTGGTTCGAGCCCAAGAGGGGGAGCTTAAAAAAAGACTATCATTTTTTGATAGTCTTTTTTTTGTTTATACAGATTCTAATTTTTGGATACTGCTACGGCTGTATTTTTACTTTCAAACAATTTAATCATCTCCTCAGCTTTTTTCGTTTGATTGATTGCTTTCAGGGATTTGGCACATCGTAAATAATATACAGGTTCTGAATTTTCTTCAAGACTAAATAGTTCTGAGTAGTATTTAGTCGCTGCTTCAAAATCATTTTCAAAATAAAATTTATCTGCGACCTTTTTAAGCATGTCTGCTGATTTGTATCCTTTGTCTACAACATTAGTGTATATGTTTAAAACATTAATGCTTACGGAGTCTTTACTATATGCAGGAACGGTTGTCTTAATGTTTATCGGCTGAATGGTTTTGTCGGTTTTGACAGTTATTATTTTTGAGGGTGCGACAGGTTCAGTAGCTTTAACATGTGCTTTTCGGTATATGGCTGTTACGGTTCTGGTGTTATTGGGTCCTAAATCGTAGGTGTTGACCATGTCGAGTTTTGAGACTTCGTATGTCGTGATTCTTTTTTTTCCGACAGCGAGATTGATTACTTCTTCGACGCAATACGATTCTATAACAAGATCTTCGTCGGATTTGTCGTCAAATTTTAAGGGTGCTTTTCGAATATCGGCATTGGTAATTACCTCATTTACCTGACCAAAACTATTCAGAGAAAAAACACCTGCAATTACTATAAGATGTATCGCATAAGCTTTCATGATAATTAAATAAAAGTTGAGAACAGCAGTGAAATTACGTATAAAGATACTGATTATGTGTTGTTTGTCTTTTATATTGGCGTTGAAGTACTATTAAAGTCGTTGAAGTGCTGAATTTAAGTTTAAGAGTAATGGTTTTTGAAGTTTTAATCGAAAGAAAAAAAGAGGTTATGGTTTTCCATATTAAGAGTGTATTTTAAATCAAGTTATTTGTTATAAATATTAATTTAAAAAATTTAATTATGGAAAAAGTTCAAGCAATTAAGCCGGGTCCAAAACCAATAACACCTGACGGAACACCCGATGAAAGAAGGCGGGTAAAGCTACTGAATCAACCAAAGCAGGTTTTTGCTTTGATCCATTAAATGCGGTAAGTTAGAAGGGATCATAACATATTGTTGTGGGGAAATATTAAAATCTAGATATTTGTATGTTTAATCTATCCCCCAATGCAAGATTCTTTTATCGATATCCTTAAGTTGTTATTACCTGAGATAATAGTAGACTACTTCGAACTTACTTCTTATAAAAAGAAAGATGAAACACTCCATCTGTATTTAAAAGAGATTAATTCGATACCTAAAGAATACAGAGAATCAAAATTAAGCTCAAAAGGATTCTTCGAAGAGATAACGGTTCAGGATTTTCCTATCCGTGGACACCAAGTATATCTTCACATCACTCGCAGAAGATGGCTTAATGAAGATACTCGAAAGATCGTTTTTAGAGATTGGAATTTAGTAGCAGACGGAACTCGTGTAACCCAGGAGTTTGCGTCTTTTTTAAAAGAGATCAATAGATTCCAGTCCAAATGATTGTAATACCATTGCCTCTTTCTATGGAGTTTCTGGTAGAAACCTGCAATGTCAATACAAAGATTTTCTAAGTGATTTCAAAGTTTGGGATCAAATATCACATGCTAAAAAATGGCTTCTTTTTCCACAAAATATTGGAAAGCGTTTATCAATAGACGAAACCTCACTTTCAAATGGCGAACTCTATACTATTTTAACCAACAAATCCGGTAAAGGTAGAAAAGGAACTATAGTAGCTATGATTGCAGGAACTAAAGCAGAAACAGTTATTGGCGTTATTGAAAAAATTCCTCTTAAACAGCGGAATCTAGTCAAGGAAATTACTCAGGATATGGCCGGGAATATGGGATTGATAGCTAAAAAGTGTTTTGCTAATGCCACTCGAGTTACAGACCGATTCCATGTTCAAAAGCTAGCTGCAGAAGCCCTGCAGGAAATCAGGATTAAATATCGTTGGCAAGCCATTGATCAAGAAAATGATGCTATTGAAAAAGCCAAAAAGTCAAAAGTAAATTTCGAATCTAAAACACTTTCAAATGGGGATACCCTTAAGCAATTACTAGCGAGGAGTCGCTATTTCTTGTATAAATCCAAATCGAAATGGACTCAAAATCAAATAGAACGTGCTGCCTTACTATTTGAGTTATATCCTGATATTCAAAAAGGATACAATCTAACTCAAGAGCTCCGTGGCATCTTTGAGAATACAACTGATAAAATCATTGGTTTTGCAAAATTAGCCAGATGGCATGAAAAAGTAGATCAATCTGGATTTAAGTCTTTCGGTACAATCTCTCGTACAATTATGAATCATTATCAAACCATCTTAAATTATTTTGATAACAGAAGTACTAATGCTTCTGCAGAATCATTCAATGCTAAAATAAAAGCATTTAGATCAAAATTTAGAGGTGTTAGAAATATAGAATACTTCCTTTTTAGGCTAACTAATATTTATGCTTAATTTTTGCATCCCCACAGGTTTTTGCTTTGATCCGTTAGAAGTTGATTAAAACCAAAAAAAACCTCTTCCGTTAAGAAGAGGTTTTGTACCCGGAGCCGGAGTCGAACCGGCACGGTTTCCCACAGGTGTTTGAGACCAGCGCGTCTACCAATTCCGCCATCCGGGCTTAGCAGACGAAAAATAATCAAAATTTGATTATTTTAACGCAATAGAATAAGAGATGATGTGCTTATTCCTTTAACACGGTGCAAATGTAAAAAATAAAATTAAAAGTTCTACTAAAAATACTCGAAAATTTCCTTTCAGTCTCCAATAAATTTTATAAATTTGCACCTCGTTAAAACGAAGCACACACAACTAACTACATCCGAGGCAGATACAGGAATTTGGCTAAAAAATAAATTTAGCCGGTACTCTATAGAAACTAAGGAATAAAACAACAAATTATAATGTCGCACCTAGAACCAGAAGCTAAAATTTTTGCTTGTTCACAAAGTGTTTATCTTGCAGAAAAAATTGCAAAAGAGTACGGAATTCCGTTAGGGAAAGTAACGATGTCAACGTATAGTGATGGAGAATTTCAGCCATCTTACGAAGAATCAATAAGAGGTTTGCGCGTTTTTATCGTTTGTTCCACTTTTCCAACAGCAGATAATCTGATGGAATTGTTATTGATGATTGATGCTGCAAAACGTGCATCGGCAAGACATATTACAGCTGTAATGCCTTATTTTGGCTGGGCAAGACAGGATAGAAAAGACAAACCAAGAGTTCCGATTGGAGCAAAATTAGTGGCCAATTTATTGAGTGCTGCGGGAGCGACAAGAGTAATGACAATGGATTTGCACGCAGACCAGATTCAGGGCTTCTTTGAAAAACCGGTAGATCATTTATTTGCTTCAACCATTTTTTTACCTTATGTAGAAAGTTTAGGTCTTGAAAATTTAACAATTGCATCACCTGACATGGGAGGTTCAAAAAGAGCCTATGCATATTCTAAGTTTTTAGAATCTGATGTAGTCATCTGTTACAAACAAAGAAAAGCAGCCAACGTTATCGATACTATGGAGCTTATTGGTGATGTAAAAGGGCGTAATGTAGTCTTAGTGGATGATATGATCGATACAGGAGGCACTTTGGCGAAAGCAGCAGACCTTATGATCGAAAAAGGAGCATTAAGCGTAAGAGCAATTTGTACACACCCAATATTATCAGGAGGGGCGTATGAGAAAATTGAAAACTCTAAACTAACTGAATTAATCGTTACAGATTCAATTCCGTTAAAAAAAGAGTCAAAGAAAATCAGAGTAGTGAGTTGTGCACCTCTTTTTGCAGAAGTTATGCACATGGTACACCACAACAATTCCATAAGTGGAAAATTTATAATGTAGTTTAACTACATAACGAATTAGAATATTTTTTTAATAACTATATTTTTTTACAATGAAATCAATTACAATTAAAGGATCAGAAAGAGAAAGCGTGGGCAAAGTGGCAACTAAAGCCTTACGTAATGCTGGAGCGGTTCCTTGCGTGTTATACGGAGGAAATCAGGCAGTACACTTCTCAGCAGAAGCTGCGGCTTTCAAAAACTTGGTTTACACTCCAAACGCACACACAGTTGTGATTGAGCTTGGGAAAGGAAAATCATTCAATGCCATTTTGCAGGATATTCAGGTTCACCCTGTAACTGACAAAATTTTACACATTGACTTCTTCCAGTTATTTGATGACAAAGAAATCACAATGGAAGTTCCTGTGAAAATCGTTGGTACATCTAAAGGTGTTCTTGCGGGAGGTGTTTTACGTTTAAACCAACGTAAATTAAAAGTTAAAGCTTTACCTAAAAATCTTCCTGATTTTGTTGAGGCTGACATCACACCGCTTGAAATGGGTAACAAATTATATGTTACTAAAGTTGGAAAACCAGAGTACAAAATTATGCACCCTGACAATACTGTTGTAGCTCAGGTAAGAATTTCTCGTGCTGCTATGAAAGCTGCTCAGGAAGCTGCAAAAGCTGCAAAAGCTCCTGCAAAAGGAAAGAAAAAATAATTTTTTTCACTCTATACAAAAAGCATCAATCGAAAGGTTGGTGCTTTTTTTGTTTTAAAGATTCTGAGTTCCTAAGATGCTAAGGCTCTAAGTTTCCATATGTCAGGATGAGCAAAGTCGAAACGTCGCGCAAAAAATAATTATCTAATTTCCATATTCTCATATTCTCAAATTATTTTTTAGGAGCAGACATTTCAAGTTTTTCAAGACGTGACGTTCCTGCCATCCGCTAAATCTTTTCCCGGCTAAAGAAGCCGGAAAAAGGATACCGCTGCTGTCAGGGCTAACGAGAAATTTAGTTTTTGATTACAAAAAATTTAATGGTTGGAAGAAAAGAAGAGTAAGTTTGAAAAGAAAAGAAATCAGAAAAAAATCTGCGAGAAATCTTTTATCACGAAATTTGGGGTTAAACAAGACATGCTAATCAGGTGTCTAATTTTCAAATTATCTGATTGACACATTTCCTAATTCCCCAATTAACCCTATTTTTGCAAACATGATAAAATGGATAAACCGCCTCTTTTTATCAACACCAAAAGAGGAGAAAATCGAACTGGAGGTTTACGAACACCAAAAAAACAATATAAAAAGCGTGAGTAAAAAATATTTAATCGTAGGATTAGGAAATATCGGAGCCGAATACGTAAACACAAGACATAATATCGGGTTCAAGGTTTTGGATTTTTTAGCCCGAAAAGAAAGCCTTTCTTTTGAAACCGTAAAATTAGGAGCTTTAGCTGAATATAAGTTTAAGGGAAGAACTTTTTTGCTCCTTAAGCCCAATACGTACATGAATCTTAGTGGTAAGGCCGTAAAATACTGGATGGATAAAGAAAATATTCCGTTAGAAAATGTGCTGGTCATTACAGATGATTTAAACTTGTCTTTTGGAACCATCCGAATCAAGCCAAAAGGAAGTGACGGAGGTCACAACGGACTTAAAAACATCAATTTGGTTCTGAATACACAGCAATATACCCGTTTTAGGTTTGGTATTAGTGATCAGTTCAAAAAAGGACAACAGGTTGATTATGTTTTAGGAGAATGGAATGAAGAAGAAAAAGCAAAATTACCGGAAAGATTAGAAGTTGCATCTGAAATTATAAAATCTTTTGGTACCGCAGGATTAGAAAATACAATGACGACTTTTAATGGAAAATAAAGATTTACAAGTATTTATGTCTTAAAAAGACAAATCATCAATTAATTAAATTAAATTATAACGAAATAGTATTTTCTATTACAAAGTTAAATGTTTAAATTTGGATAAATTAATATAAATCATAAAATCATATATCATGGCTTTTGAATTACCACAATTACCTTATGCTTATGACGCATTAGAACCACATATCGATGCGCGTACAATGGAAATCCACCATACTAAACATCATAATGCGTATACAACAAACCTAAATGCTGCTATTGAAGGAACAGATTTAGAAGGAAAAACTATCGAAAACATCTTAATCAACTTAGATAAATCAAACGCTGCAGTTCGTAACAATGGTGGAGGTTTCTACAACCACAATTTATTCTGGACTGTAATGTCTCCAAACGGCGGTGGATTGCCAACAGGTGATTTGTTAGCTGCAATTGAAGCTTCTTTCGGAACTTTCGAAGAGTTTAAAGCAAAATTTGCTAAAGCCGGAGCAACACAATTTGGTTCAGGATGGGCTTGGTTATGTGTTCAAAAAGGAGGAAAATTAGAAGTTTGCGGAACTCCAAATCAGGATAATCCATTAATGCCGGAAGTGGGCTGCGGTGGAACCCCAATTTTAGGTATGGATGTTTGGGAGCATGCTTACTACTTAAACTACCAAAACAGAAGACCGGATTATATTGAAGCTTTCTTCAGTGTTATCAACTGGACAGAAGTAGCAAGAAGATTTGCTTTAGAAAAGTAATCTTTTTTCAAATAAAAATAAACCCGATTAGTTCATTTTGAATTAATCGGGTTTTATTTTTTACCATTTTCCAAAGAAACTGTTTATGTCAAAATAATATTTAACTTCTTCTCCTTTTTCATTGGTTAACTTTAATAAATCATAATGTTTATTGCCCTCGCTTAGTAAAGCCTGGCCATTCATAGTGCAATTTGGGCAAAGTTTTTTCGCAATTTTATATTCTTCGGCCACACTATTTACCTTGATGGCATTTTTGATTGAACTTCCGTCTGGGTTGATTTTCTTATCAGAGGAGTTTTCGTTTTCTATAATGCTTGCCGTTTTTTCATTGGTAATTTGATCATCTGTTTTTGATTTAACAGATTTAGTGCCTGAGCAATTCGCTAAAAAGAAACTTAGAAATACAGAAAAGAAAATTTGTTTAAAGAATTTCATAGATTGAGAATTTAAAAATTTAGACAATAGTATAGAAATTTAGTAATAAAAAACACTTCAAGCTGTTTATTTCAATAAAAATTGAGAAAGTAAATCCTCTTTAATGCCTTAAATAATTTATGAGATAGTGAATTTGTTGCTATTGTGTTTTCATGTTAAACATCGGATGAACGGCAATAATATCCGATTAAACTATTGAAGATTTTTTTCTGTTCTTTTGACCAAATCTACTAAAAAACTGAATTTTATTTATTGGGAGATTAGAGAAATACATAGAGGTATGTGTTATCAATCAGGATGAACGGCAATAATTATCCGACTAAATGACTGTTTTTTTAACTTTAACTTTATTCCAATAAAAAAGGTGAGATTTCTCCCACCTTTTTTGCCCCAAATCTACCATAAACTTAACCTACTAATGTTATGGTCTATCAAAGATATATTAGCATTGCACTTTTCCCAAAAAAACAGGATGAAATGCAAATAAATCCGATGAAATGCATTTTTTAACTTTTATTTAGTATGCCCTTGCGTTTTTTCCTTCATAAAAGTTAATAAATGCTCTGTTTACAACACGATTTCCGCCTGGTGTTGGGTAATTTCCGGTGAAATACCAATCGCCAAGATTTTTCGGACAGGCAATATGTAAATCTTCTACTCTTTGGAAGATAATTTTCACTTCAGCATTGATTTCAGGCGAGCTTAACATCTCTGCAATTCTATCAGAAATTTCTTCAGGTGTAAATTGATCATAAATTGCTGTTACATAATTTACAATGTCTGTGTCAGCAAAATTTTCCTGAGCTTTACATTTTGCATATACTTCATCAACAATGTGATATAAATTTCTTTCCTTCAGTAAATCTAAAGCAGCTCTAAAAGCAACAAGACCTTCTAGTTTTGCCATGTCAATTCCATAGCAATCCGGGTAACGAATTTGTGGAGCAGAAGAAACAATCACAATACGTTTTGGTTTCAATCGATCCATCATTTTAATGATGCTCATTTTTAATGTTGTACCACGAACAATACTGTCATCAATGATTACCAGATTATCTTCTGGCTTAATCACTCCGTAAGTAACATCGTAAACGTGAGCTACTAAATCATCACGGCTGCTGTCTTCTGTAATAAAGGTTCTGAGTTTAGCATCTTTAATGGCAACTTTCTCTGTGCGTATTTTTACAGAAAGCAATTCCTGCAGGGTTTCAGCTGTAAGTGTATTTCTGTTTTCTAAAATGTAATTATTTTTTCTCTGATTTAAGAAATCCTGAGCTGCTTCAACTAAACCATAAAAAGAGGTTTCAGCTGTATTGGGTATGTAAGAGAAAACAGTATTATCTGTGTCATTGTCAATTGCTTTAAGAACGGCAGGTAAAATTAATTTACCTAAATCTTTACGCTCCTGATAAATTTCAGCATCGCTTCCTCTTGAGAAATAAATTCTTTCAAACGAACAAGCTTTTAAAGCAGTTGGCTCCAGGATTTGATTCATTGTAATTTTACCATTTTTCTTGATGATCAATGCGTTTCCTGGTTTGATTTCCTGAACATTTTCAAAGGGAACATTAAATACAGTCTGAATAACGGGTCTTTCTGAAGCTACAACAACCACTTCGTCATCCTGATAAAAATACGCAGGACGAATTCCTGCCGGATCTCTAAATACAAAAGCATCTCCATGGCCTAATAGACCAGCCATAGCATAACCTCCATCTAAATTTTTAGCTGAACGGGCTAATATTTTAGCAATATCCAAACGTTCTGCAATTACCGGTGAGGCTTCTCTTTTTGAATAGCCTTCTGCTTTACAGTCCTGATACAATTGCATTACTTCTTTATCTAAAAAGTGACCAATTTTTTCCATTACTGTAACAGTATCTGCCATTTCTTTTGGATGTTGTCCCAGCTCAACCAGATTTTGGAAAAGTTCTTTAACATTCGTCATATTAAAGTTTCCTGCCAAAATCAGATTACGGTGCATCCAGTTGCTCTGACGTAAAAAGGGGTGAACGCTTTCGATACTGTTTTTTCCAAAAGTTCCGTAACGAACATGACCTAAAAACAATTCTCCAACATAAGGAATACTTGTTTTTAACTCTTTCATGTTATCTACTAGTTCAGGATTTGCTTTTAGTTCTTCGCTGATACGATCATTGATTTGCTTAAAAACGTCCTGGATAGGCTGTGAGTGGTTTGAACGAACCCTGCTGATGTAACGTTCGCCAGGTTCTACATCTAATTTGATGCTTGCAAAACCGGCACCATCCTGACCCCGGTTGTGCTGTTTTTCCATCATTAAATACATCTTCTGGATTCCGTAAAAAGCAGTTCCGTATTTTTCTTTGTAATATTCAAGCGGTTTAAGAAGTCTGACTAAGGCTATACCACATTCGTGTTTTAAAGCGTCGCTCATTGTATTTGTATTTTGTGTGTTGTAAGTTGTGTATAAATTAACGTAATAAAAAAGCCCCGTTTTATCGAGGCTCTCAGGCATTATATTTCTATGTCAAACTGAGTTAACGACTTAAATTGTTGTAATCGAATCGCTACTTCGGCTTTACTTAATGTTTCCATCCTCTCGGTTCCAAATTTCTCTACGCAGAACGAAGCTAAATTTGAGCCGTAAATAATTGCGTTTTTCATGTTTCCAAATGAAATGTTTTCACTTTGCGCAATAAATCCAGAAAAACCGCCAGCGAAAGTATCTCCCGCTCCGGTTGGATCAAAAACTTCTTCCAGTGGTAAAGCCGGCGCAAAGAATACTTCTCTGTTGTGGAATAAAAGCGCACCGTGTTCTCCTTTTTTGATCACAACGTATTTTGGTCCCATTTCCTGAATTTTAGCCGCCGCTTTTACTAATGAGTATTCACCCGAAAGCTGTCTTGCTTCTTCGTCATTGATTGTAATAACGTCAACACGTTTCATAACCTCCAGTAATTCCGGAAGAGCACAGTCCATCCAAAAGTTCATAGTGTCTAAAACCACTAATTTTGGTTTTTTCTCCATTTGATCCAAAACACTGCTTTGTACTAACGGGTGTAAGTTTCCTAACATCACCACATCAGCATCTTTATAGTTTTGAGGAACTTTTGGCTGAAAATCAGCTAAAACATTTAACTCCGTTACCAAAGTGTCTCTTGAATTAAGATCGTTGTGGTATAAACCGCTCCAGAAAAAGGTTTTTCCGCCTTTTACAATTTCGATACCGGAGATGTCGATATTTTTTGAAGTTAGTAGATCTAAATGTTCTTGAGGAAAATCGTCGCCAACTACAGAAACTATGGCCGATTGCAGGTTGAAAAATGAGGCTGATAAACCAATGTACGTTGCAGCACCACCTAATATTTTATCTGTTTTTCCGAAAGGAGTTTCAATCGCGTCGAAAGCAACCGTTCCAACAATCAATAATTTATTCATTTTATGAATTTCGAATTAAGGTGCAAAGATACTTTATAAGTTACAATATTGCAACGGTTAGCAATCTCAAAATTTTCATAAAAAAACGACAACGATTTCGAGGTAAAACTCTTGTAAATGAATTGATTAAAATTGGTTTTTAGGAATGCTTAAAATATGTTTTTAGGATTTAAAATGCAACTTATATTTTCTAAATGTTTTTAGTTAGATTTGTTTATATATGAATCCTAACGATGAAGAAAATTTTACTTTTATTGCTGTTTTGCTTTTTGTTTTCTTGTGAAAAAAAAGAACCTAATTTTTCTGAAGATATGATTGAAAAATTATCCGTTATGCAGGAATATAAAGATGGGGAATTATTACCATCCATATATTTGGGCTTGGATTTATATGGTTTGACAAAAAACAATGAAGTTTGTAAAACCAACAATCATGAATTATTCTTTTTTTATAAAGAATACTATTTTAAAAAATTTAAATCCTTTGAAGATTTTTTAAGCGCAGTTCTAAACAAAAATTTTGTTTTGGATAAAGAATTGTTTAAAAAGCGAATTTATCTGGCAAGTTTTAAACTCAACCCAGTTATACAAAAAGAATATTCAGATTTAGGATTTGATAAATTTTTAAAAAAATATTCGAAACCATCAATTAGAAAAGATGAACTAGAACTGAATAAATCAGTTATAAAGACTGGTGGGTATTCGACAATAAAATATTTTTTATTTTTAAATAGATATGATGTTAGCGTGGATTGCTATATCGGAAAAGATTACATAAGTAAAAGAGAAGATGCTTTTAAATAATTCACACCTGATACTTCTTATCAAAATAATTCTTTAAAACCCCAACCTGAACCAAAATCATAAAAGGAACAATTAAGATTGCATACAATGTAGTTTTAGAAATATGAATCCCGGAAACAATTGCCGAAATTTTATCGGTATACGATTTTCCAATTTCGATATTATTTTCTGCTCCGGCAAAAAAGACATTATAAAGAGCCAAAACAGCCAAAGCAATTCCGATAAAAATCCATGTTGAGACGGAAATCAAAGGTTTATAAGGCTTAATTTTTGCTTTTTCAGCCACAAGAATATGTGACATTAAATTGGATGTAAAGTCGGCAGATGGCGATTCCAAAGTGTTTTCGGCCATCATTTTCTCAATTAGATTTTCTATTTCTTTATCATTTTCTTTCATAACATTCTATTATTTCTGGTTCTAATTGCTTTTTCAAAATTACAGCTAATTTTTGTCGGCTTCTAAATAATTTTACCTTGACATTATTAGCATTAATATTCATGATTTTACCTATTTCTTCTAAACTCTGATCTTCAAAATAAAATAAAGTTAGGAGAAAATTCTCGTCACTTGGTAATAAATTTAGACAATTCTGAATCGTCTGCTTTCGTTCTTTCTCTTCCAAAGCACTTAAAGCATTGTCCATCGTTTTAATTAAGTGTGCCGAAAATTCATCTATCGAAATATTGTTTTCATCCTTTTTGCTTTTCTTCAGACGATCCAAACAGGTGTTATATGCTATTTTGTAAATCCAGGTCGAAAATTTAGAATCGCCTTTAAATTTACTCAGTGAATTATATATTTTGATAAATGTGTCCTGAGCAACTTCTTCTGCTTCTTCTCTGTTTTTAACCATTTTAAGGGCCAATGTAAAAATCATATCCTTATAACGGTCAACCAGCGCGGCAAAAGAACTTGTTTCACCATGAAGGATTTTATCGATATAATGTTGATCAGGTATTGTACTCATATTATATAGGACGACAATTGGTTCTTTGAGGTTACAAGAATTTTAAAAATAAATTCCAGCTTTTTAAATTTCCAAAATTCCAACTTCGATATTTTACATATATAATTTAAGGATTGAACTTTGATAAAAACTTACATTCATAAATTGGTTCATGCATTTTGTTATCATTTCGACTCGTATTTTGAAATTAAATGCTTTTAATGATGTTTAAAATTAGCTGAAAATCAGTATTTTTTGGAGTTTTTAATTTAAAAATTGAAATTTTTAACCAAAACCTGTAACCTCAATTTAAAAGATATCGTCATATGAGGTATCAATCAATTAAAACAATATAAATTATGGGACCGGAAATATTAGTACCATTTAGTTTTTGTGCAACAATCTTTGGGATTGTCTATCTTATTTACTCAACAAGAAACAGAGAACGTCTGGCTCTGATCGAAAAAGGTGTTGATGCCAGTATATTTTTAAAAGGAAGAGGGAAAGGCGGTTCTGCCTGGAAAATTTTTGTCGTAAATCTTGCTTTCTTGTTAATAGGCAGTGGTGTTGGAATTTTTATTGCTTTGTTAATTACAACCTACACTTCATTAAATGATGGAGCAGTTTACCCTTCAATTATTTTTGTAATGGCCGGTATTGGACTTTTGGTTGGCTTTAAAACAGCAAAAGATATTGATAAAGAAGGATAAAAAAAATAAGTAACGAAAAAACGCATCAAATAATTTTTGATGCGTTTTTTTATTCTTTAGATCCAATGGTTTCGTAATATGTGTCTACAGAAAGTTTAGGCTGCATCGATGCCATTACAGCCAATTGATCACAGCGTTCATTTTGAGGATGATTATTATGGCCTTTAATCCATTTAAAATCAACCTGATGTTTGCGGTAAACAACTAAAAACCGTTTCCATAAATCTGGATTCTTTCTGCCTGCAAATTTCTTTTTTTCCCAGCCCAAAATCCATTTCTTCTCAACGGAATCGACAACATATTTTGAGTCTGAAATCACAAGCACTTTCATATTTGGCTTTTTCAGTTTTTCTAAACCAACAATTACAGCCAAAAGTTCCATTCGGTTATTTGTTGTTAAACGAAAACCTTCATAAAACTCTTTTTTATGGGGGGTTCCAACTAATTCCATAACGACTCCATAGCCGCCATTACCGGGATTTCCTTTTGCAGCGCCGTCTGTATATATGTGTACTTCGTGAGTCATTGTTTTGTATTTCAGATTTCAGATTGGTTAAACTAATCTAAAATTGATTTTTGTATTGTAATTATTTTGGATTGGTATTTATTCACTTAATAACCTTTGAATAATCTCAGGGAAATGTTTTTGTTCTAATTCATGGATTTTCTCTGCTACTGTTTCAGGAGTATCCTGGCTGGTCAGGGCAACATTTGCCTGAAAAATAATAGCACCTTCATCATAATGTTCGTTTACATAATGAATAGAAATCCCTGTTTCTTTTTCCTTATTATTGACTATAGCTCTGTGGATGTGCATACCATACATGCCTTTGCCTCCATAATTAGGTAAAAGTGCAGGGTGTATATTGATTATTTTATGAGGGTATTGTTCAATTATGTTCTCAGGAAATTTGAGCAAGAAACCGGCCAAAACTATCAAATCCGGGTCGATTTTTTGTATTTTTTGTAAGATATTGTGGTCTAAAAGTTCGTTTTTTGAGAAGATTTCGACTGGAATTTGATGTTTTTTTGCCCTTTCAATGACTTTTGCATTTGCATTATTTGTAAAGACGGAAACAACCCTTGCGATTTCAGTTTTTTTAAAGTAAGTAATGATATTTTCTGCGTTACTTCCTGAACCTGAGGCGAAAACAATAATTTTTTTCATAGTCAAATTTATTTTGAGAATGCAAAAAACGGAATAAAAAATCAAAATAAATAGTATTGAAACGCCTTTCTTGAAATTAATTTTATAAATTAGTGACACATTTATTAACTAAATAGTTGTTTTAAAATAAAGTTTTTTATTTTTGCCAACAAATTAAATTCTAAAATTAAAGATTATGTCAGACATTGCATCAAGAGTAAAAGCGATTATCGTAGACAAATTAGGTGTTGACGAAAACGAAGTTGTAACAGAAGCAAGCTTCACTAATGATTTAGGAGCTGACTCATTAGACACTGTTGAGCTTATTATGGAATTCGAAAAAGAATTTGATATTCAGATTCCAGACGATCAAGCAGAAAACATTGCTACTGTTGGTCAAGCTATTTCTTATATCGAGGAAGCTAAAAAATAATAATATTACACCCGATTCTGATTTAATTAGAAATCGGGTGTTATTATTTTAAAAAATTAAATTTCGATTGATTATCAATCCAAAAGATATATTTATATTGTAATTCCCATGGCTCTTAAGTAACAATACAGTTAAGACAGCATGGGTTTTATTTGTTTAAGACACAAAATACATATTTATGGCATTAAAGCGAGTTGTTGTAACAGGATTAGGTGCTCTTACTCCTATCGGTAATAATATCCAGGAATATTGGGATGCACTTATTAATGGAGTTAGCGGTGCTGCCCCAATAACGTATTACGATACAGAGAAACATAAAACTAAGTTTGCCTGTGAAGTAAAAAACTTCAATATTGAGGATTATATGGACCGTAAAGAATCTCGTAGATTAGATAAATTTGCTCAGTATGCAATTGCAGCGAGTGATGAAGCTATTAAAGATGCGGGATTAACAGACGAAAATATCGACAAACAAAGAGTAGGGGTTATCTGGGGAGCAGGAATTGGAGGTTTAGAAACTTTCCAGGATGAAGTAATGTACTATGCAAAAGGTGACGGAACTCCAAAATTCAATCCTTTCTTTATTCCTAAAATGATCGCTGATATTGCACCGGCACATATTTCGATGCGTAATGGTTATATGGGGCCTAATTATACTACCGTTTCGGCTTGTGCTTCTTCTGCAAATGCTTTAATTGATGCTTTCAACTATATCCGTTTAGGGATGTGTGATGTTATTGTATCAGGTGGTTCTGAAGCAGCAGTTACAATTGCAGGTATGGGAGGTTTTAGTTCAATGCATGCCCTTTCAACAAGAAACGAAAGCCCGGAAACAGCTTCCAGACCTTTTGATGCAACAAGAGATGGTTTTGTTTTAGGAGAAGGTGCAGGTGCTTTGGTTCTTGAAGAATATGAACATGCAAAAGCCAGAGGAGCAAAAATTTACTGTGAAATTGGTGGTGGCGGAATGTCATCTGATGCTTACCACTTAACAGCGCCACATCCTGAAGGAATTGGAGTTATTGCAGTAATGAAAAACACTTTAAGAGATGCCGGTATGAACCCTGAAGATGTTGATCATATCAATACACACGGAACTTCTACTCCTCTTGGAGATGTAGCTGAGCTAAAAGCTATCAGCGCTGTTTTTGGCGATCATGCAAAAACAATCAATATCAACTCAACAAAATCAATGACAGGACATTTGCTTGGTGCTGCGGGAGCTATTGAAGCTATTGCGTCTATTTTAGCTATGCAAAACGGTATTGTTCCTCCAACGATAAATCATACTGTGGTGGATGAAAACATTGATCCATCATTAAATCTTACCTTAAATAAACCTCAAAAAAGAGAAGTAAATGTTGCTATGAGTAATACTTTTGGTTTTGGAGGACATAATGCTTGTGTATTGTTTAAAAAATTAGCTGACTAATTTCTGTATATGAATATTATCAAAAAAATATTTTCAAAATCCCGTTCTCAAGAAGACGGGATTTTTTTTGACACTATTCAGAAAATTCTTGGTTTTCAGCCAGTTTCGCTGGGGTTTTACAGGAAAGCTTTTACACATCGTTCTTCTAATAAATTGGATGAATCAGGAAATCCAATTAATTATGAGCGACTTGAGTTTCTGGGAGATGCTATGCTGAGCTCGGTAATAGCTGCGCATTTGTATAACGAAGCGCCTAACGGAGACGAGGGGTATTTGACTAAAATGCGCTCTAAAATTGTGAGCAGGGAACACTTAAACGAATTAGGTAAAGATTTAAATTTAGTACGATTTGTAGAGAGTAAAGTACCTATTCAGCATTTTGGTGAAAATATTCATGGAAATATTTTTGAGGCACTTATAGGTGCAATTTATTTAGATCTGGGCTATTCTTTTTGTGAAAAATTTATTCAAAACAGAGTTATTGTGCCTTATGTCGATATTGCCCGGCTTGAAGGAAAAGTAATTAGTTATAAAAGTTTGGTTATTGAATGGTGTCAGAAAGAAAAGAAAATTTTTCATTATGATATTTTTGAGGATAACGGCATTGACGGACAACGATTGTTTGGAGTAAAATTAAGTATAGACGATAAAATAATTGCAAGGGCACGAGCCACTTCAAAAAAGAAGGCAGAAGAGAAGGCATCACAGCGTGCTTATTTCGCATTTCAGGAAAAAATGGATAAGAAATAAAACACAAATTAGTGCGATATATTTAATACTATAACGTTTTCGTTTATAAATTAACAAAAACATACTGTTCTTAACTATTTAAGCTACGATAGAAATAGTATATTTACAGCTTGATATTTCATGACATGGCTGTTCATAGATTGGATTTAGATGAATTTGACGAAATTGATTATTATTTAATGGCGATCCATACTTCTTTAGAAGATTATAGATTGGCTTATTTTATCAATAAAAAGCTTCCGATAAACTTAAGTAAGAGCAAAAACGAGATTCATGCTCAGACTAAGGAAGGCGAGACAAATTTTTCCAGATTCTATTACTATGATACTGAGAAAGCCATTTCATGGAACTTGATTCAGAATAAAAATGAAATCATTTCTGTGAGTAAAAATGATTTTCAGAATTTGTTTTCTAATGAAAATAGTGAGATTTCAACAACAATTCGTTTACTTCCTGAATTCAAAAAAGTAGATTTTTTCCTGAAAATCGATAATAGCGGTGAGGCTATAAACTTTTCAGAAATACAGCAAAAGCTAAATACAATTGAGAGTATCGCGGCTATTTATGCTGTAGATATCAATAAAATAAAATCAAAAAACAATTTAATTTTTTAAAGAAATGCTTACAAACAAGAAAACCAAAATTGTAGCTACACTTGGGCCTGCATGTAGTACGAGAGAGATTATCAAAGATATGATCGATGCAGGGGTTAATGTGTTCAGAATCAATTTTTCGCATGCAGACTATGAAGGAGTTAAAGAGAAAATAAATATTATTAGAGGACTAAACGAAGAATTTGGTTATACTACGGCAATTCTAGGAGATTTGCAAGGCCCAAAACTTAGAGTTGGTGTAATGGAAGAAGGAACTGTAGTTAATGATGGTGATTTAATCACTTTTACAACTGCTGAGGATATTGTCGGAAATGCAAAAAAAGCATTTATGAAATATCAAAATTTCCCAAATGACGTAAATGTTGGAGAGCGTATTTTGCTTGATGATGGTAAATTAATTTTTGAAATTGTTTCAACAGATAAAAATACTGAAGTTGTTGCTAAGGTAATTCAGGGTGGGGAGTTAAAATCTAAAAAAGGGGTCAATCTTCCAAATACTAAAATTTCATTACCAGCTTTAACTGAAAAAGATATTGCAGATGCCATTTTTGCTATTGAGCAAAAAGTAGACTGGATTGCACTTTCGTTTGTGAAAACGCCTCGTGATTTACAAGACTTACAGGAGCTAATTGCAAAACATTCGGAAGTTAAAATTCCAATTATTGCTAAAATTGAAATGCCGGAAGCTCTTGAGAATATGGATAGAATTGTTGCTTATTGCGATGGTTTGATGGTGGCTCGTGGAGATTTAGGAGTTGAACTTCCTGCTCATGAAGTGCCATTGGTTCAAAAAGATTTAATCCGCAGAGCTAAAACTGCCAGAATTCCTGTTATCGTTGCTACACAAATGATGGAAACAATGATTACAAGTCTGACACCAACAAGAGCTGAAGTTAATGATGTTGCCAACTCAGTAATGGACGGAGCTGATGCTGTAATGTTATCTGGAGAAACTGCTACAGGAAATTATCCGGTACAGGTGATTCAGAGAATGGCTCAGATTTGCGAGGCTGTTGAAAATTCTCCGCTTATTAATGTACCTCAAAATACACCGCAAATCAAAACGAAACGTTTTATTACTAAAACAATTTGTCAACAAGCGGCTGTGATGGCCAATACAATTCAGGCAAAAGCAATCTGTACACTTACTAATAGCGGTTATACTGCTTTTCAAATTTCAGCCTGGAGACCTACATCTGCACATATTTTGGTATTTACTTCAAACAGAAGAATTTTAACGCAATTAAATTTATTATGGGGAGTTAAATCATTCTTTTATGATAATGAAAGCAGTACTGACGATACAGTAACTGATGTAAATAAAATTGCTGTAGAAAAAGGATATGCTGTAAAAGGAGATTATTTGATTAATCTTGCTGCAATGCCAATCAAAGACAAAGGAATGGTAAATACCATGAGAGTTTCTGAAATTGAGTAATTTTTTTTAGAAAACAGCTAAATATAAAAGCCACCAAATACATTTTGGTGGCTTTTCTGTATAAAATGTTTTTATTTGTTTTTCGCCTGTTAATATTAAATTATTGATTTTAAGTATTTTAAATGATGTCTAGTGAAAATTTAACGGAATAAATGCTAACAAATTGCATATAATTTGATTGTTTTGTAACAAAATATAAATTGTAGTTACTAATTTATTAAATCTTTTAAATAAAATTTATGAATCGATTATCAATCAAGTCAGTATTGATTGCTTCAGTTTTTCTGGTTGGAGCAGTTAACTGTTTTGCACAAGACATTTTAGTAAATTCACTAAAATTAAATGCAAGTGATAAAAGCAAGGAAAACTTTAAATTCACCGAAGTAATTAATTTAGGAACTACCTCCGTAAAATTGCAGGGTTCTTCAGGAACCTGCTGGAGCTATTCTACAAATTCTTTTTTAGAGTCAGAAATGATTCGTTTAGGAAAGCAGCCTGTTGAATTGTCTCAGATTTTTTCAGCAAGAAATGTATATGTTGAAAAAGGTAAAAATTATGTGCGCATGCATGGTGCTGTTACTTTAGGTGACGGAGGTTCTTTGCATGATGTAATTAATATGTACAAGAAATACGGAACTGTTCCGAGAGAAGTGTACACAGGATTGAATTACGGAACAGATAAAAATAAATTTGCAGAAATGGCAGCTCTTATCGAAGGAGTATTAACAGCAGTAGTTAAAAATCCAAATGGGGAGTTGACACCGAGTTGGGAAAAAGCCTATGCTTCTGTAATTGATTCATACTTAGGGAAAGTTCCGGATAATTTTGACTATAAAGGGAAAAACTACACGCCACAAAGTTTTGCTAAAGAAGTTGTTGGAATTAATCCTGATGACTATGTTGAGATGTCATCATTTACAACAGCTCCGTATTACCAAAAAACATTATTGGCAGTACCTGATAACTGGTCATTTGATCAGGTTTATAATGTAAAAGTGAATGATATGACAGATGTTATTGACAATGCTTTGAAAAAAGGGTATACTGTAGCGTGGGCAACAGATGTGAGTGAGAAAAGCTTTAGCTGGAAAAACGGTGTTGCGTATGTTGCTACAAAAAAGTATGATGATATGACAGCTGAAGAAAAAGCCGACATGTTTAACGGTCCAAAAGCCGAACCTGAAATTACTCCAGAAATGCGTCAGGCTGCTTTCGATAATTACCAGACTACAGATGATCACGGAATGCATATTATTGGCCTGGCAAAAGATCAGACTGGAAAAGAATATTATATTGTAAAAAATTCATGGGGAGAAACAAATGATTATAAAGGATTTTTATTTGTAACCAAAAATTTTGTAAAATATAAAACAACAGCCTTAATGGTAAACAAAGGAGGAATTCCATCTGAGATTGCAAAAAAACTTGGAGTTTAACTTATAAAAGGTTCAATTATCCTGACAACACTTAGACATTACGTTTGGGATTTGTCGGGATTTTTGTTGCTAATTGCAATATAAATTAGATTAATAAGTTACTTGTTTAAAACAGGTCTTTCTATATTTTTGTAATTAAAGATATTAAATGATTAAAGATGAGAACATTTGTTATAGGTGATATTCATGGTGGTTTACTTGCACTTGAGCAGGTGATGAAAAGGGCTGAAGTTACAGAGAAAGACACCTTAATATTTCTTGGGGATTATGTTGATGGATGGAGCCAGTCGCCACAGGTAATTGATTATTTGATTGATCTTCAAAGCAGGCAAAATTGTATTTGCATCAGAGGAAATCACGATGAACTCTTATTAGAATGGCTTAAAAATGCAAAAAACAATGAACTTTGGTATCAGCATGGTGGAGAGGCTACTGTTTTGGCTTATGAAAAATTAAATAAAGTTCAAAAACAAGAGCATATAAAATTTTTAGAATCACTAGAAGATTATCATCTTGATGGCCAAAATCGTTTATTTGTTCATGCGGGTTTTACAAATTTAAATGGTGTTGGATATGAGTACTTCCCCACATTATTTTACTGGGACAGAACTTTATGGGAAACAGCCCTTTCCTTAGATCCGGAAATGAAAAAAGACGATCTGTATTATCCCAAAAGATTTACATTGTACAAAGAAATTTTTATAGGGCATACACCTGTAAGCCGTATTGGAGAAACCGTTCCTGTGAATAAAGCTTGTGTTTGGAACATTGATACTGGAGCGGCTTTTAAAGGACCTTTGACAATAATGAATGTTGATACAAAAGAGTTTTGGCAAAGCGAGCCTTTAAATGAGTTGTATGTTAATGAAAGGGGAAGAAATTAAATACAATAATCTATTTTTGCACTCAAAAATATTTTAAAATATATGAAAAAATTTATCACACTATTATTTTTGCTATTGGTCGGAGTTGTACAGGCACAACAGGCTTTTAAAGGGAAAGGGGATACAAAAATTAATGTTGGAGCCAATTTACAAGATGGTGGATCCGGAATCCAGAGTTCTATTGATTTTGGTTTGGCAGAAAATATTTCTTATGGTTTCTTGGCTTCCTATCTGTTAGGAGTAAATGAGTTTTCTGGTTTTTATAATGGTGGAACAACTCCATATGTAAATGAAAAACCTGGATTCAAAGATCGATTTGATGCAAAATTCAGAATAAATGCGAACATAGGAAATGTTTTTAATATTGATGAAAAATTAGATATTTACCCGGGTTTAAATTTGGGACTGAAAAATTTCGGAGGCCATGTTGGGGGGAGATATTTTTTTACTGAAGGATTTGGAGTATTTACTGAATTAGGATTTCCAATTGCAAAATACAGTGATGATAATGATTTATTTGATCATTTAAACAATCAGGTTACTTTTAGCCTTGGTGCTTCATTTAATTTGTAAATACTAAAATTAAAATAAAAAGCGGCAGTTTTGAAATTTCAAAACTGCCGCTTTTTATTTGGAAGAATTTTGAATCTTTTTTGCTTAAAATTATAAAATTGAAGAGTTTAAAATTGCAAGAATTTGCACACTAAAAGTAAGAATATCCCTGTTGTTTAATTTCTTTGTTATGGGATGTAAATTTTAAAGTTTGAGATTAAGCTATTTTCCTGTTAGGTCACTGTTTTCGGTTAGTTAAAAGTTTTTAAGCTACAACGTTTTAGTTGTTTAAGTGATAATTTATTGATGTGTATTTTTCACTATATGTAATTTTTTGGCTAAATAATTTTTATATTAATAGAAAATATTTATTTTAGTGTAATCGATTACATTGTAACTTTCTATTATTATTTAAAAATAAACTATCTAATCTATTTACCTTAAACCACATTTATGAAAAGAATTCTACTTTACATGGCTTTCATATTTATCTCATCAAATATGAAAGCGCAAACAATTACGAAATCTTCAGGATGGCTGGAATCAGCCTTTGTTGAATGGACACCTGTAGCGGGAGCCGACAGTTATAATGTTTATTATACCGGAGGAGGCGAAACTAATAAAAAAATTGATGAGCAGCTGATACGTAGTTATGGAACCTATTTTCGTGCTGATGTGCCGGGACTTGCGGCAGGATCTTATACACTTACCATAAAACCTGTAACAGTAGGTGTTGAAAGTATTGGAACGACAACTTCAAGTTTGACAGTTTTAGCCCATGACCGTTCTGGGTTTGCTTTTTCAAACGGACGTGTTCCTGGAGCATATAACCTTAATGGAACTCTAAAGAATGATGCTGTTGTTTTATATATAACCCAAAACACAAAAAATACAATAGCATTTAGCGTAGTTACAAATGCAAATGGTACAACAAAAACTAATTACGTTGGTTTGCAAGGCATTTTAGACGGTTTTAAAAAGGGATTAGATAAACGTCCTCTGGCGATTCGTTTGATTGGAAATATAACAGATCCCGCTACCTTGTATAATGGAGATATTGTAATTGAAAATAAGAGAAATGCCTTAAGCTCAATTACAATGGAAGGAATAGGAAATGATGCAGTTGTTAATGGCTGGGGAATTCGGATAAAAACTTCGACTAATATAGAAATCCGTAATCTTGGGTTTATGTTGACTGACGCGTCTGAAGGAGATAATATTGGCTTACAGCAGGATAATGATTATATCTGGGTACATAATTGTGATTTGTTTTATGGTGCAAAAGGAGGTGATGCTGATCAGGCAAAAGGGGACGGAGCATTAGATGCAAAAAAATCCACTTATATTACATTTTCATATAATCATTTTTGGGATTCCGGAAAATCTAATCTTTTAGGTTTGAGCGAAGGTAAAACTACAGATTTATATATTACATATCATCATAACTGGTACGATCATTCTGATTCCAGACACCCTCGAGTACGTTATTACTCTGCCCATATTTACAATAATTATTATGATGGAAATTCTAAATATGGTGCGGGTTCAACCTTAGGTTCTTCTTTATTTATGGAGGCAAATTTCTTCCGAAATTGTAAATATCCAATGCTTATTTCTAAACAAGGGACTGACACATTTGGTGGAGCTGTAGGTACTTTTTCAGGTGAAGCAGGAGGAACAATAAAAGCGTTTAACAATGTAATGAGTGGACAAACAAGGTATGTTCCCTACAATGCGACAACTAATCCTATTGAATTTGATGCTATTGAAGTTGGAGACAAAACACAGGCGATAAGTAATACTATAAAATCTAAACTTGGAGCAAACACTTACAACAACTTTGACATCGATCCCGCTATTATGTACACCTACACACCAGACAGCCCGGAAGATGCAAAAACAAAAGTAATGTTGTATTCCGGACGTGTAGAAGGAGGTGATTTTAAACATACTTTTAATAATGCTGTAGATGACACTTCGTCTGACGTGAATGCGGTATTAATGAATGGACTTATCTCGTATACCACTAAGTTAGTTCTTGTACAAGGAGAAGTAGCTCCGGTTGTAAATACTCAGACTTTAGTTTCAACTTCAAATAATGATCAAACGGTAACCAATGGTAATGCTATTTCATCAATAGTTTATACCTGGGGAGGAGATGCTACAGATGTAACTGTGGAAGGATTGCCTGAATCAGGAATTAATTTTATCAAGGATTCTGCTGCTAAAACCATTACAGTAACTGGTACTCCAACAGCAGATGTATCTTTTTCTGTTACAACAATTGGTACTTTAGGTACTCCTGTCACTGTAACGGGAAGTGTAACTATTGGTGAACCTCCTGTGGTTGTTCCTGCAGGTGATCAAATACATAATTTTACAACATCTGGAATAACTAGCACATTCTACACAATTGCTGGATCACTTTCAACTACTAAAGGAACTGTGAGTTATGATGGGTTAACATTGACGCAATGTTTAAAGATAGAGTCTAGTACGAAAATTAGCTATACAACTTCTCAGCCAAGTACATTAACATTGGTATTTGTTGAAGCTGCTCCTACTATTAAATTTGATAATGTAAACTATACGGGTACAGGAGGGATTATAACGCTATCTGTTCCGGCGGGAAGCCATTTGATAGAAAAATATAATGTGGCAAACTTATTTTATGTAAAAACAACTTATCCAACATTAGGTTTAGGAGATAATATTCAGGCTTCAAAATTAACGGTACATCCAAACCCTGTCTCAGATCAATTGTTTATTTCTTCTGAAGATCAAAAAGTACAAAATGTGATGATATACAGTCTGTCAGGAGCAGTAGTGAAAAATATTTCAGTAGCTGAAGAAGCTGTTGATGTTAGTGATTTAGCTACAGGAAATTACTTCATAAGAATAACTACAGATCAAGGCTCAGTAACCAAAAAAATAATTAAAAAATAAAATTCACTAATAAAGGGCTTTCAAAATCTGGAAGCCCTTTATCATTTAAATCTACAAATCAAATTTTATTCCCTGTGCCAACGGGAGACTTGTGGTATAATTAATTGTATTGGTCTGGCGTCTCATGTAGATTTTCCAGGCATCAGAGCCTGATTCCCTGCCGCCTCCAGTTTCTTTTTCGCCTCCAAATGCCCCTCCAATTTCAGCACCTGAAGTCCCTATGTTTACGTTTGCGATTCCGCAATCAGAACCTGTAACTGATAAAAATTGCTCTGCTTCGCGTAAGTTGTTAGTCATAATGGCTGATGATAATCCCTGTGCTACACCATTTTGTTTTTCGATAGCATTATCAATTTCGCCCGAATATTTTATCAGATATAAAACCGGTGCAAAGGTTTCATGTTGTACTATTTCAAATGAATTTTCGGCTTCGGCAATGGCGGGTCTTACATAACAGCCACTTTCATAACCTTCCCCTGAAAGTACACCGCCTTCAACTAAAATTGTTCCGCCTTCTGCAACAACTCTGTTCAGTGCTTTAGCATACATTTCTACAGCATGAATATCAATTAATGGTCCTACATGGTTGTTTTCGTCCAGTGGATTTCCGATACGTAATTGTTTATAGGCAGCAATAAGAGCCTCTTTTACTTTGTCATAAATACTTTCGTGAATAATTAATCTTCTGGTTGAGGTACAACGCTGGCCGGCAGTTCCAACAGCACCAAAAACAGCTCCAATGACGGTCATCTTGATATCTGCATCGGGAGTAACAATAATCGCATTGTTTCCTCCTAATTCTAATAATGATTTGCCTAATCTTCCGGCAACAGTCTGAGCCACTATTTTTCCCATTCTGGTAGATCCGGTGGCAGAAATTAAAGGAATCCGGTTATCAGCTGTCATTAATTCGCCAATAGTAAAATCACCATTGATCAGACATGAAATTCCTTCAGGCAAGTTATTTTCTTTAATAACTTCTGCGATTATATTTTGACAGGCAATACCGCAAAGAGGTGTTTTTTCAGAAGGTTTCCAAACACAAACATCCCCGCAAATCCAAGCCAGGGCTGTATTCCAGGACCAAACGGCAACAGGGAAATTAAAGGCTGAAATGATTCCGACAATTCCTAAAGGGTGGTATTGCTCGTACATGCGATGCCCGGGTCTTTCGGAATGCATGGTTAATCCGTGCAACTGGCGTGAAAGACCAACAGCAAAATCACAAATATCAATCATTTCTTGTACTTCTCCGTAACCTTCCTGTAAAGATTTGCCCATTTCATACGAAACTAATTTTCCAAGAGCTTCTTTATTTTGACGTAACTTTTCTCCAAACTGGCGCACAATTTCTCCGCGTTGTGGTGCCGGAATCAAACGAAATGTCTTGAAAGCTTCAGTTGCTGATTGCATTACTTTTTCGTAGTCTTCAGCTGTAGACATTTTTACAGATGCAATTAATTTTCCGTCAACCGGAGAATAGCTATCTAAAATTTCTCCGGATGAAAAATTATTTAAACCCGTTGATGTTCCTTCATTTATAAATTTAATCCCCAGTTTCTCCAAGGCTTCATTGATTCCAAATTGAGATGCTATCGTTGTCATTGTAACTTTTTTAGTTTAAAATGTTATATTTTTACGTAAAGGTATTGTTTTAAGATTGAATTTTATTATTGGAGGGCAAAGTAAATTTAGTGTTATTTTACAGGATTTTCGAAAATACAAGCAACTAAATTCATCTTAATTGATGAAATTTGTATCATAAAGATATGGGTATGAAAATTATAAAAATGCTTTTGGGTTGTTTGATTTTACTATCAGTTAATTCATTTTCCCAAAAAGTTCAAAAGTCATTTTTTAAGGTTGTTCCTTTGGGAGTGATGGGAGGAATAGATGAAAAAAACCTTTCTGCTTATTTAATAGCACCTTCTAATGCCAAAGATTACATTTGTCTGGATGCGGGAACCATTAATTCGGGAATCGAAAAAGCCATTGAAAATAAAGTATTCAAAGTTCCAACAAGCGAAGTTTTACGAAAATATATTAAAGGATATCTAATTTCACACGCCCATTTGGATCATGTTTCGGGTTTGATAATTAACTCACCGGCAGATTCATCAAAAACGGTTTATGCTACAAAAGAATGCATGAGAATGATGCAAGATCATTATTTTAATGGTCAGACCTGGGCTAACTTTGGAGATGAAGGACCAGGTTTTCATATTAAACGGTATCATTTTCAGACTTTAAATAACAGAGAAGAAACTTCAATTATCAATACGACGATGATTGTAAAAACTTTTCCGTTAAGCCATGTAAATCCCTATGAGAGTACTGCTTTTTTAATTAGAAATAATGATGATTATGTTTTGTATCTTGGGGATACAGGTCCCGATGCAGTGGAAAAAAGCAATAATCTGAAGGAGCTATGGACATCGGTTGCACCATTAATTCAGAATAAACAATTAAAAGGCATTTTTATAGAAGTTTCTTTCCCAAACGAGCAGCCGGATCAGTTGTTATTTGGACATCTGACACCAAAATATTTGATGGATGAACTTCATAAATTAGAGAAAATGGCCGGTCAAAATTCTTTAAACGGATTTAAAATAGTTATTACACATTTGAAACCGCCTACTAAAAACATTGTGAAAATTAAGGAACAGCTGAAAACTCAAAATGATTTGGGATTGCAATTTATTTTTCCTGAACAGGGGAAAAGTTTTGAGTTGTAGTTTTTTGAAAACTAATTTATCTCAAAAAAAATAAACCGACAAGTTTAAATTTGTCGGTTTTATATTTTTATGAAGATAGAATTTTACAAATCAAATCCTAAATTCACGCCTAATTTGGTAGCGATGATTTTAGTAATTCGTTGTTTTAATTCCGGTATTTTGATGCTTTCGATAACGGCATTTGAGAATGCGTACATCAATAAAGCCTTTGCTTCTTTTTTCGGGATTCCGCGGGACTGCATGTAGAACATGGCTGTTTCGTCTAGTTGTCCAACGGTACACCCATGAGAACATTTTACGTCATCAGCAAAAATTTCCAATTGCGGTTTTGCGTTGATTGTAGCTTTATCGCTCAATAAAATGTTGTTACTTTTTTGGAAAGCATTTGTTTTCTGAGCTTCTTTTTCTACTAAAACCTTTCCGTTGAAAACTCCTGTTGAGCGATCAGAGAAAATTCCTTTATAATCCTGGAAACTTTCGCAGTTTGGTTGTGCGTGGTTTACCAAAGTATAATGATCAACGTGTTGCTTGTCATTCAGGATAGAAATTCCGTTTAGCGTACTGGTTAATCTTTCTCCGAAATGGTAAAAGTTTAAGTTGTTACGTGTAATGTTTCCTCCAAATGAGAAAGTGTGAACGTAAGCGTGACTTTCCTGCTGTTGCGAAACATAAGTGTTATCCACTAAATTCGCTTCGCTATTATCATTTTGAATTTTGTAGTAATCAACAATGGCACGTTTTTGAGCGAATATCTCTGTAACAGAATTCGTTAAAACCGGATTTTCATTCAAGCTTTGGTGACGCTCAATAATTTGAACATGTGAATTTTCACCCACAATAATCAAATTTCTTGGCTGAACCATTAAAGCAGCTTCATTTCCTGTTGAGAAATACATAATCTCAATTGGTTTGTCCGCTACTTTTTTCTTTGGGATATTGATAAACGCGCCCTCAATTGCAAAAGCAGTATTCAATGAAGTCAAACTATCATCTTTACTTGCGATTTGATTGAAGTACGTATCAATAACCATTTTATATTTTGGTTTTGTCAATGCCGATGACATCAAACAAACATCGATTCCGTCGTGGGTCGTAGAAGACAAATGCGAACTGAAAACACCGTCAATAAAAACTAATTTATAAGTGTCAATTTCGTGTAAAAAGTATTTTTTTACCTGATTGAATTCGATTGCATTTTCCTGCTTTGGAAAAACCGTAAAGTCATTTTTTAAAACGGCATTTAACGATGTATATTTCCAGGCTTCTTCTTTTTTGCTCGGGAAACCTTTATTTTCGAAGTTTTTTATAGCATTTGTACGGATGTCATGCAAATCTGAATGTACATCAACACGTTCTTCAAAAGCCATAAAAGACGATACTAATTTTTCTTTTAAATCCATTTTCGTTGTTGTTTTCTTCGGTGTTTCAGGTTTCAAGTTTCAGGTTGCCTGTTGGAACTTAATTCCTTATGAATCCGTATTTTTCAGGTTTAATGTTTCATGTTTTCTACTGAAACTTATTTCCTTTGAAATCTTTTTTATTTAAATAAGCGATAAAGTTTTTTATTTTACCGCTTAAATTTTCATAATCCTTTTTTAAAGCTTCGAATTTTTCTTCTGAAATATATTCAAAATCAAAAACGCGATATAATTGAGATCTTGTTTCTCCGGCTGAACCTTTTGCGATAGATAAAAATTGTCGAAATTCTAAATTTCCATCTCTTTCAAAACCTTCTGCAATGTTATCCATTACAGAACCCGAAGAATCTTTTATTTGATTTTTAAATCTGAGATCTGATCTTAACTCTGTATGAACTGCAATTAAATGAATTTCTTTTGCTAATCTTCGAGCTTCTTTCCAGATTTCTAAATCCTCAAATCGAGTTATTGTCGCCATAATTTGTGTTTAAATAATTTAAGTTTAAACTTACAAAATATAACTCAACTTGAAACTAAAAAAAAACATGAAACTTGAAACAAATTAATTCTCTGCTTTAATCCAGTCGTATCCTTTTTCTTCTAATTCGTAAGCCAATTCTTTTCCTCCTGATTTTACAATTCTTCCGTTGTAAAGAACGTGAACGAAATCAGGAACGATATAATCTAACAAACGCTGATAGTGTGTGATCACAATAATAGCGTTTTTGTCGCTTTTTAATTTGTTCACTCCATTAGCCACAATTCTTAAGGCATCGATATCAAGACCAGAATCGGTTTCGTCAAGGATGGCTAATTTTGGCTCTAACATGGCCATCTGGAAAATCTCATTTCTTTTTTTCTCTCCTCCGGAAAAACCTTCATTTAAAGAGCGGGATAAAAATTTACGGTCGATTTCTAACAATTCAGATTTCTCACGAATTACTTTCAACATTTCGTTAGCAGGCATTTCTTCCTGACCGTTTGCTTTACGAGTTTCGTTGATGGCCGTTTTCATAAAGTTAGTCACGCTAACTCCAGGAATTTCTACCGGATATTGAAAAGAAAGGAAAACACCTTTATGTGCTCTCTCTTCAGGAGCTAAATCAGCAAGATCTTCTCCGTCAAGAATTACCTCTCCGTCTGTAACTTCATAATTTTCGTTTCCTGCGATAACTGCAGAAAGGGTACTTTTTCCAGAACCGTTTGGCCCCATTATCGCATGAACTTCTCCAGCTTTAACTTCTATATTAATTCCCTTAAGGATTTCTTTATCACCAATTGCGGCGTGAAGGTTTTTTATTGATAACATTGTCTTGTTTATTTATTCGTAATGTCCTTTCATTGAAAGGATATTTAATATTTCAATTGTGTTTTCGTCTATAATTTCGTAAACTAATCTGTGCTCTTGGTCAATTCTTCTGGACCATACACCAGATAAACTATATTTTAATTGTTCTGGTTTGCCTATTCCTTCAAATGGATTTTCTTGAATTGCTCGCAATAATTCAGAAATTTTCTTTAAAATTTTCTTATTTCCCGATTTACTCCAAAACTCTAAATCATTTTCTGCTTTTCTTGAAAAAACTATTTCCATAGTTTGTCAATGTCTTCTATTGTCATTTTTATTCCTTTACCTTGTCTAAGTTCTTCCCTTGCTTCAAGAATCTCTTTTACAAATTCAGGATTGTATGGACTTTCCTTCTCTTCAACAATTTCAAAACCAAGAGATTTAGCCAATGATTTAAAAATTGGAAAATCCTTTTTATTTACATTCTTTAAAGTGATATTCATAACAAATGAGTTTAAAAATTATCCCACAGATCCTTCTAAAGAAATCTCTAATAATTTTTGAGCTTCAACAGCAAATTCCATCGGGAGTTTGTTCAAAACATCTTTACTGAAACCGTTTACAATCAAGGCAATCGCTTTTTCAGTCGGAATACCTCTTTGGTTGCAATAGAAAACCTGATCTTCTCCAATTTTACTTGTTGTGGCTTCGTGTTCGATTTTTGCAGATGGATTTTTACTTTCGATATAAGGGAAAGTGTGTGCGCCACAATTGTTGCCCATTAATAATGAATCACATTGGGAAAAGTTTCTTGCATTCTCAGCTCTTGGTGAAATCTGCACTAATCCGCGGTAACTGTTTTGTGATTTTCCAGCTGAAATACCTTTAGAAATAATAGTCGATTTAGTGTTTTTACCTAAATGGATCATTTTTGTCCCGGTATCAGCTTGTTGGAAATTGTTGGTAACAGCAATAGAATAAAATTCTCCCACCGAATTATCTCCTTTTAATACACAAGAAGGATATTTCCAGGTTACAGCAGAACCTGTTTCAACTTGTGTCCAGGAAATTTTAGCATTTGTTTCGCATAAACCTCTTTTCGTTACGAAGTTGTAAACTCCACCTTTTCCTTCTTTGTTTCCCGGGAACCAGTTTTGAACGGTAGAATATTTAATTTCTGCATCGTCCAAAGCGATTAGTTCCACCACAGCAGCGTGCAATTGGTTTTCGTCACGGCTTGGCGCTGTACATCCTTCAAGGTAAGAAACGTAACTTCCTTCGTCAGCAATAACTAAAGTTCTTTCGAATTGTCCGGTTCCTGCCTGATTGATTCTGAAATAAGTTGAAAGTTCCATAGGGCAGCGAACGCCTTTTGGAATATAACAGAAACTTCCATCAGAGAAAACAGCTGAGTTTAGCGCCGCATAGAAGTTATCTTTCTGAGGAACAACAGTACCTAAATATTTTTTTACTAATTCCGGATGTTCCTTAATAGCTTCAGAAATGGGACAGAAAATAATGCCCTTTTCTCCCAATGTTTTTTTGAAAGTAGTGGCTACAGATACAGAATCGACCACAATATCCATAGCGACATTGTTCATCATTTTTTGTTCATCAACAGAAATTCCAAGTTTTTTGTACATTTCTAACAATTCAGGATCAACATCATCCAAAGTTTTATTAGGATCTACAGTTTTTGGAGCTGAATAATATGAAATTGCCTGAAAATCTGGTTTTTCGTAGTTTACGTTTGCCCATTCTGGTTCAATCATTTCTTTCCAGGCACGAAAAGCTTCAATACGCCATTCGGTCATCCACTCTGGTTCTTCTTTTTTAAGAGAAATAGCTCTTACAATTTCTTCGTTTAACCCAATAGGAAATGTTTCAGATTCTATGTTGGTATAAAATCCGTACTCATATTCTTTGGTTTCCAGTTCGATTTTTAAATCGTCTTCGGTGTATTTGCTCATTGTTTTTTTATTGAAAGATTTCAAAATAGAAGGATTTAAATAATTAAACCACTTCTGTAATTAAATCTTTAAATTTTGCAATTGTTTAATTGTTTATAGCGAAAATGACTCACCGCATCCGCAGGTTCTGCTTGCGTTTGGGTTGTTGAAAACAAATCCTTTTCCGTTTAATCCGCCAGAGAATTCTAAAATTGTTCCGGCTAAATAAAGAAATGATTTTTTTTCAACGGCTATCTGTATGTCGTTGTCTACGAATATTTTATCGTCATCTCCTTTGGTTTTGTCAAATTTTAAATCATAAGACAAACCAGAGCATCCGCCGCTTTTTACTCCTACACGTACATAGTCATGTGCGGCATCAAAACCATCATCATTCATTAAATCGATGATTTTCTTTTTGGCTGTATCAGAAACTTTTATCATTTTTAATAGTATTTATCTTTTTCAACATTCCTTTTAAATGATTCAAAAATAGTAATGAAATTATTACAATTAAAGTGCTGTATGTCAATGTTGAAATGAAATTATCTGCAAAGATACGACTTAAAAACCTTTTTCCATAACGGTTCACATTATTATAACAAATGTTAAAATAGATATAAGTTATTTAAGTTGTTTATACTGAGGTTATTCTTAATAATTAGAAGGGGTAGATTTAATTCAGATCTATAAAATTCTTTAGTTTATTAAAATATTTGTTAATTTAAGGAATAGAAAAATTGTATTTCCTAGTTTTGTTTCATCTTAGAAAATCTAAACGTATGAAACTTTATCCCATAGAATCCGGAAATTTTAAATTAGACGGAGGTGCGATGTTTGGGGTTGTACCCAAAACAATCTGGAATAAAACCAATCCTGCAGATGCTAATAATTTAATTGATATTGCGGCTCGTTGTCTCCTTATCGAGGATGGAAACCGCCTGATATTGATTGATACCGGAATGGGCGATAAGCAGTCAGAGAAATTTTTTGGCTATTATTCGCTTTGGGGTTCACATTCTTTGGATAATTCTTTAGCAAAATATGGTTTTCACAGAGATGATATTACCGATGTTTTTATGACGCACCTTCATTTTGATCATTGTGGCGGAAGTGTTCGATGGAATACGGATAAAACAGGATATGAACCTGCTTTTAGAAATGCGAGATATTGGACCAATGAAAATCATTGGGAATGGGCAACACAGCCAAATGCCCGTGAGAAAGCTTCTTTCTTACCAGAAAATATTTTACCCATGCAGGAAAGTGGTCAGTTGAATTTTATTGAAAGACCGGAAAGTGATTTCGGTTTCTCAAAAGAATTGAATTTTGATATTTACTATGTTGACGGTCATACCGAAAAGCAAATGATTCCACATATTCAATACGGCAATAAAAAGATTGTTTTTTGTGCCGATTTATTAGCGACCGCAGGACACATTCCGCTTCCTTATGTTATGGGATATGACACCCGCCCTTTATTGACAATGCCTGAAAAAGCAAAAATGCTAAATGCTGCCGCAGATCATAATCATTATTTGTTTTTAGAGCATGATGCTCATAACCAGATTATAACCGTTGAGCATACCGAAAAAGGCGTGAGGTTAAAAGAAGTTTTTACCTGTGAGGATATCTTATAAAATATTAAAACCATATTTCTAATGAATGAAATATGGTTTTAATTTTATAATGAGTTTGTATTTTATTGGACTAGAATTTTTTTAACAATAGTTGTTCCTTCGTTTTCTAAATAAATGTAATAAATACCATTTTGTAATCCTGCCAAGTTAATATTGTTATTAGTGTTGTTTTTAGTAAACTTAGTTTTTATAATCAGTTTTCCCAATGCATCATATACAGTTGCTTTTTCAAGAGGACTATTGTCAATGTGTAGTTCTCCCTTTACAGGGTTGGGATAAACAGCTATTTTTTCAAAACCGATTTCTGATAGTCCTAATGTTGGGCAAGTTAGGTTGTAAGTTGCTGCTGCATCTTTAGAAGTTGCCCAGTTAGTGTTTGAATAGGAAACATCATCTACCTCTATACAACTTAAAGTAGAATTCGATTTGCAATTTAAATTTGTTAAAACAGTATTCTTTCCGTTTTTTAAATTAAGACTTGTCAATTGGTTAGAATAACAATGTAAAGTCTCCAAAGCGATATTTTTAGAAATATCTAATGCTGTTATTGAGTTAGAATGACAATCTAAACTTTTCAAAGCAATGTTTTTAGAAAGATCTAATGTTGTCAATGAGCCTGAATGACAAGATAAATTTTGTAAAGCAGTATTCATAGACAAATCTAATGTTGTCAATGGGTTATAAAAGCATTGTAAAAATACCAAAGCGGTGTTATTAGAAATATCTAATGATGTTAGCGGATTTGAAGAGCAGGTTAATTGTGTTAAAGCGGTATTTTTAGAGGTATTTAATGCTGCTAATTGATTATAATCGCAAACTAAAGTTTTTAAAGCAGTATTTTTAGAAACATCCAATGTTGTTAATTTATTATTATCGCAATGTAAATTTTTCAAATCCTTATTCTTAGAAATATTTAATGTTGTCAATAAGTTAAAACTACAACCTAAATCTGTTAAAGCGAAATTATTAGAAAGATCCAATGTTGTCAGTGAGTTCGATTGAAAATCTAAATTTTCCAAAGCGGTGTTATTAGAAAGATCTAATGATGTTAATTGGTTTGATCTGCAATATAAAAACTTCAAAGCAGTATTCATAGACAAATCTAATGCTGTCAACGTGTTATAATGGCAATACAAATATTGCAAAGCGATATTTTTGGAGATATCTAATGTTGCTAATGGGTTATTGTTACAAATTAAAACTTTTAAAGATACGAAATTTTGAATCCCTGTTAAGTCAACAATAGAACTATTTGAAATATCAATAGAAGTTAATTTATCAATACTACTAGTCAGTACCTGATGATCAGGTGCTCCGGAATCAATTCCAAGGGCAATCAGTTTGTTTTCAAAATTATTATCCGGGATACTGGTATATTGAGCATAAATAGCAAAATTTGCGAATAATAGTAATGAGAGTAATTTTGTTTTCATAGGTTAAAATATAATTTTTTAGGTGTACAAATATATTTAATACCGGATGTTTTCCTAATAATTTTTTTAATGTAATTTTAAAAAATATATTCTTAAAAAAAATCCCATTTTCATTTAATAGAAAATGGGATAGTTTAGTTTTTAAAAATTACAATTATTCCACTATTACTTTTTTAACAGTAGCTGCATCCTTATTTATTAAGTATGCAAAATAAACTCCTTTTGGTAATCCGGATAAGCTGATTGTATTATCGGCGTTATTTGGGTTTAAAGTAAAAGATTTTACCAGTTGTCCTAGTACATTATAGATAGTTATTTTGTCTAATGTAATATTGGTAATGTTAACTTCGTCTTTGGTAGGATTTGGATATATAGCAACTTTATCAAAAACAGAATCTTCAATCCCTAAAGTACAACTTGTAGAGTAAGTCGTCGAAGGCTCTTTGATTTTAGACCATTTGGCATTTGAAAAAGAGGCGTCATCTACTTTAACACAGGCAAGCTGATTGAGTCCAAGAAAAGAGGTTGCGATAGGAGCAGCTGTTTTTTTATCTGTTACATTGAGTATAATCATATTTGTATTATTTCCGTTTTGCAGATTCAAAAATACCAGAGGATTTGATACAACATATACAATAGTAAGTTTGCTGTTTTTAGATAAATCCAGAGATGCAATTTGATTAGAAGAAGCATTCAATGTCTCCAGAAGAAGATTGTAAGAAAGATCCAAATTTGTGATTTGATTGTTACTGCAGTCCAAATTTGTCAGAGAAGTAAAATTCTCAATACCGGATAAATCTGTTATATTACTGTTCGAAAGGTTTAAGAAAGTAACTGTGCTTATATCTGAACTGGATATTTTACCATTTAAACCATCGGTATCAATTCCTAAATCAATTAATTTTTGTTCAAAGTTGCTGTCTTTTAATGCTATGTATTCTACAGTGCAATTGGTATTATACGTTGCAGTTGCATCTTTAAGAGTCGCCCAGTTAGTGTTTGAGTATTCCGCATCGTCAACCTGAATGCAACTTAGATTTGGGTTTTCTGTAAAATTTACCGAATTTTCTAAAAGTTGGTTATTACCATTTTTAAGATTTAAACTCGTCAGGTTGTTTGAGCTTATATCAAGAATTTTAAGCAATGTGTTTTCAGAAATATCTAATGTAGAAAGTTTATTGTGTGAAATGTTAAGATAAGTTAATTTTTTATTTTTAGATACATTTAAAGTAGTTAAAATATTTCTCTCTGCATGTATTGCATATATAGAATCATTTTTGGTTAAATTGAGACTTGATAGCTTGTTATCAGATATAAAGAGATTGCCTAATTTTAAGTTCTTTTCTAAATTTAATAATGAAATTTTGTTATTAGCACAATTTAACTCTCTCAATGAGTCATTTTTAGAAAGATTAATAGTAGTCAAATTATTGTTCGTACAACTCAAATACTTCAAATCTTCAAAATCTTCAATTCCTGTTAAATCAGAAATATTACTTGATGATACATTCAAAGATATTTGAGATTGGATATTCTCTTTTAGAATTTTTCCGTCAGGAATCCCTTCATCAAAGCCCAATTCAATTAATTTGTTTTCAAAATTAAGATCAGGAATTAAGGTATATAAGATTGGTTTTGGGGCATTATATATTGCAGTAATTTCCTGTGATGTTAAAACACGATTCCAAATTCCGATATCATCTATAGAACCTTCAAAGAAATTATTTGATTTATTCTTTCCTATTCTAAAAAGATTTCCAAACCCATTAGTGTACAAATCAGCAGATCCACTTAACTTTAATTGATTATTTATATACAATGAAAAGGTGTTCGTTGGGTCATCAAAGACCATTGCAAAAAATGTCCATTCATTGTTAAAATAATCGTCCTGTGATGAAAAAGTTTTGGAGTCAAATTGTATGTCTAAATATCCTTTGCGATAAAAACTAATTTTAAACCAATAATTCGGGTCAGATACATTTCCATAGTTCAAAAGACAAAAATCAAGTTCTTCTGATACATATGGGATATCAGCTTTAAACCATCCCGTAATGGTTCGTGATCCTCCTTTCAAAGGATAGTTTTTTACATCGGCTTCGATATTACTGCTTGTTCCATTGAAATAATAAGCGCTCCTGCGCTGTCCAAATCTATCTTGGGTTTGTTCAACATCCACAGGAATTCCATGAGAACCATTTCCGCTGATATCATTTGCATTTCCATTAAATGGATAATAGGCAAGAAGGCCAGCCGAAGGGATATAATCCGGAATATCTGAAGATTGTGCATAAATAAAAAAATTGGCAAGTAAGAGAATAAAAAGTAGTTTTGTTTTCATAAATTTCATTAAGAGTTTCAGTTTGCAATGATACAAATTATAAGTCATTTCCTTATTTAATAAATGTTATATGTCCAGTTTATAATTGTTTAGGCTAATTTTAAAATATTTATTTCAGAAACAAAATTCATAACACAGTGTTAACAGTTAGTTTTTTGTAACAAAAAAGCATAATTTAGACCCATCTTTAACTTATATTACATAATTAGGTACATGAATACTATAAAACCACTTAATTTATCTGCTTTTGCATTACTTGTTTTAGCAGGCTGCAGCGCCACTTTGCAAGCGCAGGTTTCAGCTCCAAAAGAATTTATAAAAGCTCCTTCAGCTGTTGTTAAAAAAGCACCGGTTACTGAAAATGAATTGAAAAGATGGAGCCATCTTGATTTAATCAACGATTCAATCCCCGGAATGAGTGTTGATAAGGCTTATGCTGAATTGCTACAAGGTAAAACAGGTAAAAAAGTAATCGTGGGAGTTGTAGATTCCGGTGTTGATATCGAACACGAAGATTTAAAGGGAGTAATATGGACAAATCCAAAGGAAATTCCGGGCAATGGAATCGACGATGATAAAAATGGTTACATTGATGATATTAACGGATGGAACTTTCTGGGAGATGTTGTCAACGAAAACCTTGAAATGACCCGTATTGTTAAAAAAGGAGATGACGGTTCTGAGCAATATAAAAATGCTCTGGCTCAATATACTGAAAAATACGAGAAAGCTTTAAAAGATAAGGAACAGGTCGATTTTTTACTGGACGTTCACAAAACCATACAAACAGCTTTAAATAAAAAAGAATATAAAAGCGAAGATTTAAATTCAATTACTTCTACTGATCCAAAAGTCGCAAGAAGCAAAATGGTAATGACTCAGATTTTTACCAATGCAGGACCAACATTTAATCCGGAAACAGAATTAGAAGATTACAGAGAACATGTTTACGATGAATTGAATTTCAATTTAAATAAAGATTTTGACGGAAGAAAAGTTTTAGGTGATAATGCAGAAGATATAAAAAGTACTAAATACGGAAACAATACTGTATTTGGTCCGGATAAAGAAAAAGCATTACACGGAACCCATGTTGCGGGAATTATTGCACAGGTTCGTGGTAATAATTTAGGTGGAGACGGAGTTGCCAACAATGTTGAAATTCTGACTGTAAGAGCGGTTCCTGATGGAGACGAATACGATAAAGATATAGCTTTGGCAATTCGTTATGCAGTTGATAATGGCGCAAAAGTAATTAACGGAAGTTTCGGAAAAAGCTTCTCACCACATAAACAATGGGTGTATGATGCCATTAAATATGCATCAAAAAAAGATGTGCTGATTGTTCATGCAGCTGGTAATGATGGTTATAATATTGATGAGAAACAAAATATTAATTATCCAAATGATTCAGAGGATAATGTTAAAGAATTTGCAGACAATCTAATAACAATTGGAGCTATTAATAAATCGTATGGTCAAAATGTAGTAGCCGGCTTTTCTAACTTTGGAAAATTAAACGTAGATGTTTTTGCTCCGGGTGAAGAAATTTATGCAACAATCCCAAACAATAAATACAAATATTTGCAGGGAACTTCAATGGCATCTCCAAATGCTGCCGGTGTCGCTGCGCTAATTCGTTCCTATTATCCAAAGCTAAAAGCGGCTCAGGTTAAAAAGATTTTAATGGAATCCGGAGTGGCTCTTCCTGAAAAAGTGGTTTTAGGCGAAGAGAAACCAGAAGCTGTTTCTTCTGCGGAATCATCAAAAACTGCTAAAATGGTTAATGCTTACAATGCTTTATTGATGGCTGAGAAAATGTCAAAAAAATAAATTTTATCGTTTTTAATAATCAAACTACAAGTTTACAAGATCACTTTTGTAAACTTGTAGTTTTTTAAATAATATCGTAATGAGAAAAATTGTCCTTCTTTCTTTTTTGAGTTTTGGTTTAAATGCAGTTTTTGCACAAAACACCCCATACTGGCAGCAGCACGCCGATTATAAAATGGAGGTTTCGATGGATGTAAAAAACTATCAGTATAAAGGAAAACAGGAATTGGTTTATACGAACAATTCTGCAGATACTTTGCGAAAAGTATTTTATCATTTGTTTCCAAACGCTTTCCAGCCGGGAAGTGAAATGGATGCCCGTTTGCATTTTATAAAAGATCCGGATGGGAGAATGGTAACAAAGACAAAAGGAACTGATGGAAAAGAGGTAAAACAAAGCCGAATAGAAAATCTAAAACCCAATGAAATTGGTTATTTAAAAATTACAAACTTCAAACAAGATGGTACCGTTGCTCAGACAAGGGTTTCAGGAACAATCTTAGAAGTAACTTTAGCAAAACCAATTTTACCGAATTCTAAATCGACTTTTACTTTAGATTTTGATGGACAGGTTCCGGTACAGATTCGTCGTTCTGGGAGAAATAATTCTGAAGGAGTTGAGCTTTCCATGTCACAATGGTACCCAAAATTAGCTGAATTTGATTTTGAAGGCTGGCACGCAGATCCTTACATTGCAAGAGAATTTCACGGTGTTTGGGGTAATTTTGATGTAAAAATCACCATTGATAAAGACTACACGATTGGTGGTTCAGGATATCTGCAGGATAAAAACTCAATTGGTCACGGCTACGAAGATGAAGGAGTAAAAGTGGTTTATCCTAAAAAAACAAAAACACTTACCTGGCATTTTATCGCGCCAAATGTTCATGATTTTACCTGGGCGGCTGACAAGGAATACACTCATGATATTGTAAAAGGGCCAAATGATGTCGATTTGCATTTCTTCTACAAAAACAACGAAAAAACGACCGCAAACTGGAAACAGTTAGAACCTTTAATGGTAAAAGTTATGGATTACTACAACCACAGAGTTGGTGCTTATCCATACAAACAATACTCCTTTATTCAGGGTGGAGATGGCGGAATGGAGTATGCCATGTGTACGCTGATGTTAGGAAACGGAACTCTTGACGGAATTTTAGGAACCGCAACTCATGAATTAGGACACTCTTGGTTCCAGCATATTTTAGCTTCAAACGAATCAAAACACCCTTGGATGGATGAAGGTTTTACAACTTATATTGAAGATAGCGCTTTGAATGAATTAAAAGGAGATAAAAAAGAAGCAAATCCGTTTAAAGGTAATTATGCGGCTTATTACAGCTTAGTAAATTCTGGTAAAGAACAGCCACAAACAACTCATGGTGATCGTTATGATGAAAACCGTCCATACAGTATTTCATCATACATAAAAGGAAGTATTTTCCTTTCACAGTTGGAATATGTTATCGGAAAAGAGAATGTTGACGCTACTTTAAAAAGATATTACAGCGATTTTAAATTCAAACATCCAACGCCAAATGACATCAAAAGAACGGCTGAAAGAGTTTCCGGAGCAGAATTAGACTGGTATCTGACTGATTGGACACAAACAACCAATACAATTGATTACGGAATAAAAGATGTTGCTGATAATTCAGGAAAAACAACCGTTACTTTAGAAAGAATTGGAAGAATGCCAATGCCAATTGATTTAAAAGTGGATTATACAGACGGCACTTCGGAGACATTTTATATTCCGTTACGAATGATGAATTTCATTAAACCAAACCCTAATCCAAATGAAAAAAGAACTGTTTTGGAAGATTGGGCCTGGGCACAGTCAAACTATAGTTTTACAATTGATAAAAATAAAATGGCAATCAAAAAAATCACTATCGATCCAAGCGGATTAATGGCTGATGTGAAACCTGCTAATAATGTTTTTGAAGTGAAATAATCTTCAAGTTAGAATAAAAAAGTCCCGTTTAGTATTTCTAAATGGGATTTTTTAATTTTGGAATAACTCAAATTAACTCAAATGTTCCAGCATATCTTTGGTCATTGATTCTAAATCAAATTTATGATTCCATCCCCAGTCTTTTCTGGCATCAGAATCGTCAATACTTGCTGGCCAGCTGTCCGCAATTTTCTGGCGGAAATCAGGATTGTAGGTGATTTCAAATTCCGGAATATGTTTTTTGATTTCAGCAGCAATTTCTGTTGGTGTGAAACTCATAGCAGCTAAATTATAAGAAGAGTGTATCTTGATTTCTTCAACAGAAGCCTTCATAATATTAATTGTAGCATCAATGGCATCATCCATATACATCATCGGCATTTTAGTTTCAGAAGATAAAAAGCACTCGTATTTTTTATCGGCAATAGCTTTGTGAAAAATATCTACGGCATAATCTGTAGTACCGCCGCCCGGAGGAGTCGACCAGCTGATTAAACCGGGGTAACGAATACTGCGAACATCAACTCCGTAAATATTATGGTAGTATTCGCACCATCTTTCTCCCGCTTGTTTACTAATTCCGTAAACGGTTGAAGGTTCCATAATCGTGTATTGAGGTGTGTTTTCTTTTGGAGTTGTGGGTCCGAACACAGCAATACTGGAGGGCCAGAATATTTTTTGAATCTTTTTTGCTTTCGCTAAATTTAAAACGTGAAAAAGCGAATTCATATTTAAATCCCACGCAAAAGCAGGATTTTTTTCGGCTGTTGCAGATAAAAGAGCGGCCATTAAATAAATGTCAGTAATGTGATGCACTTCTACGAGATGCTCAATTTGATTAAAATCCAAAGCATTAATGACTTCAAACGGACCTGAATTAACCACATCTGTATTTAATTTTCGGATATCAGAAGCAATTACATTTTCTGTTCCGTACAGTTTACGAAGTTTCTGAGTCAGCTCTGTTCCGATTTGACCACAAGCGCCAATAATTAATATTTTTGGATTCATTGGATATATTTAAAGAGCAAATATAGTTTATTCGTAAATAATGGTTGTTTTTATATTGTTAAATTATGAATTTATCAACAAATATTATTAATTTTTGTTTAATCCATTTCGGTAAAGTTTTGTAGACTTAGATAAAATGGTTGTAAATCAAAATTCATAATTATAAATTTACTTGTAACTTTGTAGCTTAATGTCTTACCAAGTGAAATCGCCATTAACAAAAGTTTGTTCAGACAACAATAAATAACAAGGTGATACCATATAAGAGCATTAAAAAATAAATTTTTACTATATGAAATATAAAATAGCTCTTTCTCTGCTTTTCGTTTTTATACTGAGCTCCTGTCAGGATGAAAATGAAAGACGTCTTGCAGAAAATAAAAAAGAGGCAAAAAAGAAAGAAATCATTTTTAATAATATCAATAAAGAATGGTCATTTATTGACGAACCCATCAATGAAGTTTCAGAAAAAAACGTTACCGACTGGAAAGAATGGCGCGAATTTTTAAAAGAGCTGGGCGGAAAACCACGAAAAACGATTGGCGCATTTCAAAAAAAATCTGCTGCTATTGCAAAAAAAGCAATGGCATTAAAAGATAATATTCCGGCACAATTCAATCAGCCACAAATCAGAAGCCGAATTTCTATTTTGATTACCAAAGTAAAAATGATGGATTTATTCATTCACTTGCAAAAAATTCCGGATGAAAAAGTTACTTTCCTAATAGGAGAAATCAATAAAGAACTGGTTTCATTACAAAGACAGATGGATAAAATTGTCGAAAAAAGCAAAATCCCGCAAGAAGAAGGGGAGTCCGATTTTTTAAGAATGTTAGATACAGCACGAGCAATCCCGAATTCGATGCCACCAATAGACCAAAATTTGCCTAAAGTTGAGTAAAAACGCCTTATATACTACGTATGACAATCTGCCAAAAATACAGCAGATTGCATCAGATTTACAGGAAGGAAATCAGATAAAAATGAACATCAGCGGATTGTTGGGATCTGCTGTTTCATTTATAATCCGGTCTGTTTTCAAAAAAACCGAACTGCCTTTTTTGATTGTTTTAGACAATAAAGAAGAAGCTGCATATTATCTAAACGATCTGGAACAAATGATTGGAGAAGAGGATGTATTGTTTTACCCTGCCTCTTTCCGTCGTCCGTATCAGGTAGATGAAACTGATAATGCGAATGTTTTGCTTCGTGCCGAGGTTTTAAACCGAATCAATTCACGAAAAAAACCAGCTGTAATTGTTGCGTATCCGGAAGCACTTTTTGAAAAAGTGGTTACACGAAGGGAACTCGATAAAAACACTTTAAAAGTGGCTTTAAACGATAAAATTTCGATTGATTTTATCAATGAAGTTTTATTTGAATACGAATTCAAAAGAGTGGATTTTATTACAGAACCGGGAGAATTTTCGGTTCGTGGAGGAATTGTCGATGTATTTTCTTTTTCAAACGATCATCCTTACCGAATTGAGTTTTTTGGAAACGAAGTAGACAGCATCAGAACTTTTGATGTTGAAACACAGTTATCGGTTGAAGCGCATAAAAAAATAACGATTATCCCGAATGTTGAAAACAAACTTTTTCAGGAAAACCGTGAAAGCTTTTTAGATTATATTGCAGAAAAAACGGTAATTTTTATCCAAAATACAGACGGCCTTTTCAGTCAGTTAGACAAACAATTCGCAAGGGCAGAAGAAGCTTTTGAAAAATTGTCGAAAGAAATAAAACATGCTACGCCAGAACAATTGTTTTTAAATCAGACGTCGTTTATAAAAAGATCTCTGGACTTTTCAGTTGTAGAATTGTCTTCAAGACCCGTTTATAAAACCACTAAAAAGTTCGAATTTCATATTCAGCCTCAGCCATCTTTCAACAAACAATTTGATTTATTGCTGAATAATTTAAGCGAAAATCATTTTAACGGATATATCAATTATTTGTTTTGTTCGAATGATACACAGGCAAAACGTTTTCACGATATTTTTGAAAGTTTAGATGAAGCCAATTCAGAAAATATCCGCAAGCAATATCATACCATTGTATTGCCTTTGTACCAGGGTTTCATTGATGAAGAAAACCAGATAACGGCTTATACGGATCATCAGATTTTTGAGCGTTATCATAAATTCAATATCAAAAATGGTTATTCTAAAAAGCAGAATATCACTTTAAAAGAATTAACCGCACTTTCTGTAGGCGATTATGTAACGCATATCGATCACGGAATCGGGAAGTTTGGCGGACTGCAGAAAATTCAGGTGGAAGGTAAAACGCAGGAAGCTATAAAATTGGTGTATGCCGATAATGATATTGTGTATGTGAGCATTCACTCGCTGCATAAAATTTCAAAATACAACGGAAAAGACGGAACACCTCCGAAAATCTATAAACTGGGTTCGAACGCCTGGAAGGTTTTAAAACAAAAAACCAAAGCTCGTGTCAAACATATTGCCTTCAATTTGATTCAGTTGTATGCCAAACGTCGTTTAGAAAAAGGGTTTCAGTTTGCGCCAGACAGTTATCTTCAAAACGAATTAGAAAGTTCTTTTATTTACGAAGATACGCCAGACCAGATGAAATCAACAGCGGAAGTAAAAGCCGATATGGAAAGCGACCGTCCTATGGATCGTTTGGTTTGTGGTGATGTTGGTTTCGGTAAAACGGAAGTTGCGATTCGTGCTGCCTTTAAAGCGGTTGACAACAGCAAGCAGGTAGCAGTTTTGGTTCCGACCACTATTTTAGCGTATCAGCATTATAGAACTTTTTCCGAACGTTTGAAAGATATGCCAGTTACAATTGGTTACTTAAACCGATTTAGAACAGCGAAGCAAAAAGCACAGACTTTAAAAGATTTAGCCGATGGAAAACTAGATATCGTTATTGGAACACATCAATTGGTAAACAAAAATGTGGTTTTTAAAGATCTTGGTTTATTGATTGTCGATGAGGAACAAAAGTTTGGAGTAAACGTAAAAGATAAATTAAAAACGATAGCAGCAAATGTCGATACGTTGACGTTAACAGCGACGCCAATTCCGAGAACGCTTCAGTTTTCATTAATGGCAGCACGAGATTTGTCGGTAATTACTACGCCTCCGCCAAATCGTTATCCGATCGAAACGAATGTGGTTGGTTTTAATGAAGAAATTATTCGTGATGCGATTTCGTATGAAATTCAACGAAACGGACAGGTTTTCTTTATTAATAACCGAATCGAAAATATCAAAGAAGTGGCAGGAATGATTCAGCGTCTGGTGCCAAATGCAAGAGTCGGAATTGGTCACGGACAAATGGAAGGCGCCAAATTAGAGGAATTGATGTTAGGTTTCATGAATGGAGATTTTGATGTTTTAGTCGCCACAACCATCATCGAAAGTGGTTTGGACGTTCCAAATGCCAATACGATTTTCATCAACAATGCCAACAATTTTGGATTGTCAGATCTGCATCAAATGCGTGGTAGAGTAGGGCGAAGCAACAAAAAAGCCTTCTGTTATTTCATCTGTCCGCCGTATTCATCCATGACCGAAGATGCCAGAAAACGTATTCAGGCATTGGAACAATTCAGCGAACTCGGAAGTGGTTTCAACATTGCCATGAAAGATTTGGAGATTCGTGGTGCCGGAGATTTATTAGGCGGCGAACAAAGTGGTTTCATTAATGAAATTGGTTTTGATACGTACCAAAAAATCATGAACGAAGCCATCGAAGAATTAAAAGAAAATGAATTCAAAGATTTATATCCGGAAGAGAATAATATTGATACAAAAGAATACGTAAAAGACATTCAGATCGATGCCGATTTTGAGCTTTTATTTCCGGATGAATATATTAATAACGTTTCAGAACGTTTAGTTTTATACAACGAATTAGGCACGATAAAAGACGAAGCCGGATTACAGGAATTCGAGAAAAAACTAATCGACCGATTCGGACCATTGCCAAAACCTGCCGTTGCTTTATTGAACAGTATTCGAATCAAATGGATTGTAACGAGAGTCGGAATCGAAAAATTGGTGCTTAAACAAGGCAAAATGATTGGTTATTTTGTTTCAGACCAACAATCTGATTATTACCAGTCGGCTAAGTTTAGAAACGTATTAAATTTTGTTCAAAAACAAAGCTCACTCTGCAAAATGAAAGAAAAACAAACCGTAAACGGATTACGTTTGTTACTGACTTTTGATAATGTCAAGTCAATAAAACGCGCACTTGAATTGATGGAACTATTTGAAGAATAGTTTTTTATTTTTAGAAGCAGATAATTTCGTTTCAACAGAACATCAATCCCGCTATCCCTTCACAATCTTTTGTGTATCGTAAAAAAACGATACACAAAAGGATTTCCAGTCCTATCGGGGCTAAGTTAGAGAATTTAGTAATTTTTATGTTGATAATGAACAGCGTAACTACATCTAAAATATGTTAATAATAGTAATTTTTATTTCTTTTTTCTTTACAAGTTTCATGAGCATCATGCAAATTCATAGAGTATTGAGAAATAGTAAAACTTACAAAACATTATTTATTTTTGCGGTATTATTGCCTTTTTCATTACTGTTAGACGATATAGATTCAAAAGAACAGATGATAAACTGTTTTGTATCGTTAGGACCAATATGTTATTTAATAGCTTATAAAATATTTGATAAAAGAATTTTAGCAAAGTACAATAGACACTTGTGTTTTTATACAAAATATTCTACGGAAAAAGAATCTATACAATCTACTTGGCAAGAATTTTTATATCAAATGTTTCTCTTCTTTATTCCTATTTTATTGATTCTGATTGGAAAATTTATAGTTATACTAATTGAATAGATTATGGTGTACTGCATTCATTTTATTAATCAATTTAAGTACGAATTTCAAAAGTAAAAAAAATCACCCGGGTAAAGGTGATTTAATTGGTCAATTGGTTTTTTGGTTTAGATAGTTCATCATGAAACCATAATGCTTGCATATATTTCATGCGTGCCTTTTGTTTTCTGATAATATTTATAGAGATGCCGGTTCTATTATGATTTGTTTCAAGAACTCATGCCTTTCTTTCGTAATGTTTAATTTTCCGATTGTGATTTTCAAGTTCACTTTACCGATTATTATTTGTGCTTATTTCTTGATATCAATGAATGTTTTTTCTATCAAAATCTATAGTCTAATTTGTTTTGGTATAGCAAATATATAAAAATATTTTTCGCAATTATTCATATATAAAAAAACTTATTTTATTTTTTTTGTTGTTTAATTTTTTAATAATTAAAAATAAGTATCTAATTTATTGAGATATTTTAAAAGCAGGTGGTTTGTTTTAATAGTTTCAAAAACGATTTTTATTTGGAATCCAATAAAAATTTAAATTTCCTGAAAAACATTTGAACGGTTTTGATAGCGCATATTAGGAGTTCTTCTTTAAATTTGTAGTATGTCTGAAACTCCAATTTATCGAAAAATAATCCATATCGATATGGATGCTTTTTATGCTTCGGTAGAGCAAATGGATGATCCTGCTTTGCGTGGAAAACCTATTGCAGTTGGAGGCTCAGAGAATAGGGGAGTAGTTTCCGCAGCAAGCTATGAAGCCAGAAAATTTGGTGTGAGAAGTGCTATAAGTGGTGTTTTGGCCAAAAAATATTGTCCCGAAATTATATTTGTCCGGCCTCGTTTTGACCGTTACAAAGAAATTTCGTCTAAGATTCATAAAATTTTCCATGAATACACGGATATGGTTGAACCGCTTTCGCTTGATGAAGCCTATCTTGATGTAACTCAAAATAAAAAAGGAAATCCAAGTGCGTCCTTATTGGCTCAGGAAATCCGATTAAGAATTTTAAATGAAGTTGGGCTGACAGCTTCTGCAGGCATTTCTATAAATAAATTTGTAGCTAAAATTGCCAGTGATTACAATAAACCTAATGGCCAGAAGACGGTAAATCCAGATGAGGTAATTCCGTTTTTAGAAGAACTGCCAATCAGAAAATTTTACGGGGTTGGGAAAGTGACAACAGAAAAAATGTACCAATTGGGTATTTTTACAGGATTAGATTTAAAAAACAAATCGCTCGAGTTTTTAGAAAAGCACTTTGGGAAATCAGGTAAGTTTTATTTTTACGTTGTTAGAGGGATACATAATAGCGAAGTAAAGTCTTCAAGAAATACTAAATCTGTTGCATCAGAACATACTTTTGATGTTAATTTGACATCAGAAATTTTTATGCTGGAACAGCTCGAAAAAATAGCTGTTTCGTTGGAAAAGAGATTGAAAAGACACAACGTTTCAGGAAAAACGGTCACGCTTAAAATTAAATATAGTGATTTCACCCAACAAACCAGAAGCAAGACGTTACCTTATTTTATTTCTGATAAAAGCTTAATCCTGGAAACTGTTGAAGAACTGCTATATCAGGAACGAATGAAAGATTCTGTAAGATTATTGGGGATTTCCCTGAGTAACCTCAATACAGAACAAAAAAAAGCGGTAGTTGTACAGTTGAAATTTGCCTTTTAGATGAATTCAAACATGTTAAATACAAAAAAAGGTGTGTTTAAAAATATTTTCGACTAATTTTGAATATAAATTGTTTTTATGAATTCTGTAAATGACCATATAAAAAATTTTGATGAATCCCAAGCACGCCTGAATTCCAATTCAGTTCCAATACTTTGCTGGGATTTTCATTATGAATCGATAAATGAACTGAAAACATTTTCTTCCGACTTAAAAAGAATCAAGAATATTTCCCATAAATTTAAATGGGATATAACTCATTTAAAAATTAACGAACGCTTGAAAGATGAAGTTGTGTTGATTACAGATTCAGAACAAAAGATAATTTTTGCTTCTGAAGGAATTACGAAAATGACGGGATATACAGAAAAAGAAATTCTGGGAAAAATTCCAAAAATGTTTCAGGGACCTATGACTTCAGCTTCAGTTTTAAAAGAAATTAAAATTGCTATAGAAAAACAAATCCCCTTTGAAAAGACACTTTTAAATTATAAAAAAAGTGGGGAAACTTATAAATGTAAAATTAATGCTTTTCCGGTTTTTAATAATAGAGGAGCCTTATCACATTTTATAGCGTTTGAAAAAGCGGCATAAAAAAAGCCTTTTTAGAATTTCAAAAAGGCTTTTAAATTATTGGGAAGAAATTAATCTCTGCTTGCAAATTTTGATAATAATCTAAGGAATTCGATGTACAACCAAACTAAGGTAATCATCAATCCCATAGCACCATACCATTCCATAAATTTTGGCATTCTTTGCTGTGCACCTTTTTCAATTTGGTCAAAATCCAAAAATAGGTTTAGTGCAGCAACAATGATTACAAAAACACTAATTCCGATACTCATCAATGAATTTCCATGATGAACAGGCGTGTAGTTTGTAAACATAGAAACAATCCACGAAATTAAATAGTAAGTTGCAATTGCCAGCGTAGCAGCAATAACTACAGATCTGAATTGCTCATTTACTTTTACAATTTTAAATTTATATAATCCCAGACAAACTAAAAACGTAACTAAAGTTGCTCCAACAGCATTAATGACGATTCCGGGAAATCTAGCTTCGAAAATGGCAGAAATACCTCCGATAAACAGACCTTCAAAGAAAGCATAACCAGGAGCTAAATAAGGAGAAGCTTGTGGCTTGAATGCTGAAATTAAAACTAAAATAAAGGCAACAATAGCACCACCAATAGCCGGCAGCATTGCGTTCATTCCGTTAAATGCCATCCACCAAGTCAGCATTGCTCCGGCACATAACAATAAGAATAAAATAGCTGTTTTATTGATAGTTCCGGATATAGTCATATCCTGATTGTAATCAATAATTTGTGCGTGATGCACTTCTTCGGCTTTAGAAACAGCGTTTGAAGAAAAACGTTTGTCGCTTAAAAATGGATTTTTCGAATTGAAGTTCATATTTCTAATACATTTATTTGTACTCAAATATAAGTAGTTTTTTCGATGTTCAATTGTTTCTGCAAATTTTTTAACATGATTTTTTCTTCTGAATAAATTCATCTTAAAACTAAAAATCCATCCTTGCGGGGATGGATTTGATATATTGGATTGAATGTTTTTAATTCAATAAGTCTAAAACTAATGATGGGAATAAACCTAAAATAATATTAAGAGTAATTGAAATAACAGCTACAGCATAAATAAGAAATGGTTTTCCGGTACGCTCCTGATTTGGTTCTTTTGAATACATAGCCAATATCAGTTTGAAATAATAACCAACACTAATGATAGAATTGATAACGGCTACTATTACTAAAATAATATGACCAGCCTGAATCGTCTGATTAAACAAAAATAGTTTGGCAAAAAATCCTGAGAAAATTGGAATCCCGGCCATAGATAATAAGGAACCGGTTAATATTGCTGCTAAAAGCGGATTTGTTTTTCCTAAACCGTGAAAGTTGGTAATATCTTCGTTGTCCTGATTTTTACATACATATAAAATTACACTAAAAGCAGCAATCCCAGCCAAAGCATAAGCCGCAGTATAATACAATAAAACTCCTGCAGAAGTAGCTACAGTTAAGAAAGTCATTAGCATAAAACCGGCATGAGAAATTCCTGAGAAAGCAAGCATACGTTTAACATTTACCTGACGCAATGCCATGATGTTTCCAACGGTCATAGAAGCGATAGAAATAATCACTATGATATTCTCGAAAGTGTGTAAATGGTTCTGATTTTCTAAAGACGGTATTAAATTTAAAGCAGAAATTAATTTAAATAAAGTTGCAATGGCTACGACTTTTGCCAAAGTACTCATTAAAGCTGTTGTTAAGGCAGGTGAGCCTTCGTAAACGTCCGGAGCCCAAAAATGAAAAGGAACTGCGGCTATCTTAAATAACATTCCGATTGTTACCAGAATCATTCCGATAGGAAACCAGATGGGCAATTCGGCAGATAAAGAAAATTCGCTGATTTCAACTAAATCGAAACTTCCCATTGCTCCGTAAATTAGGCAGATTCCGAATAAGATAATTCCTGATGCGAATGATCCCATCAAAAAGTATTTCATACCGGCTTCGTTACTTTTCAGATTCAAACGGTCACTTGCCGCAAGTACATAAAGTGCAATAGACAAAATTTCAATTCCAAGGAAAAACATCGCTAAGTTTCCAAATGAAACCATCGCAACAGCTCCTGCTAGTAAAAATATTTTTATGGCGATAAAATCAGAAAGTTTTGTCTGATGGTTTTCATAAAAATTATGGCTTAACGCTACAAGAAAAATAGTTAAGATGATAAACAATGATGAAAAAGCAGTAGAGAATTTACTCACTGTTATCATGTTATAGTAGTAACTTTCTGTTGATCCAAATTCATAAAAATTAAGGGCCAATACACCCAATAAACCTAAAATGGTAAACGGAATGATGCCTTTTCTAAAATTTAGAATTTCAAACAATAGGCAGAAAACACCTAATCCTGTTATAGCTATTAATGTATTCATTTTTGTTTTTTTGATTTAGGAAATCTAAAACGCCCCTAATTTATTTTATTTAAAATATATTTTTACTTTTTTGAGTTTAACTTTCTAATCAACAGAAAAATCCGAAATCAAAAATCATTAATCCTCATTCTAAAATCTTACTTTTTATTGATAACGTTTAAAATTGTTTCTAAACTTGGTGTAATCAGATCTGTAATTGGTTTTGAATAGAAACCAAAAAATAATAAAACAGCTATGATTACAGCAAATGAAATTCCTTCGTTAAGCGTAACATCTGCAAAAGTCTTAGAATTGGTTTCACCTAACATAACATGCTGGAACATTCTTAGCATATAGTAAGCTCCTAAAATAATAGTAGTGCCGCCCAAAACAGCAAACCAGATATTGATTTGAGAAAGACTGTATAATACCGTAAATTCTCCCACGAAATTAAATGTTCCAGGCAAAGCAACAGATGCTAAAACCAGAATTAAAAACATAGAGGTAAATTTAGGAGACTGAGTGCGAATTCCTCCCAATTCTGAAATGTTTCTTGTTTCAAATCTTTTGAAAATTACTTCAGCAGCGTAGAATAAACCAACAACGACAAAACCGTGAGCAATCATTTGCAGAACGGCTCCGCGAAGACCATCAAGGGTTAAAGTGTAAGTTCCTGCAGCAATTAATCCAACGTGGGCAAGAGATGAGTATGCTAATAGTTTCTTTAAATCTTTTTGTCTTAAAGCTACGATTGATCCGTAGATAACACCTGCAATTCCTAAACCAATAAAAATATTCAGATATTCTTTTGCAGCGATTGGTGCTATCGGCAATTGCCAGCGAATTACACTGTACAATCCCATTTTAAGCATAATACCTGATAAAAGCATAGTTCCAACAGTAGGTGCTTTTTGGTATACATTTGCCTGCCAGGTGTGGAAAGGAATAATTGGAATTTTAATAGCATAAGCTAAAAAGAAAGCTAAGAAAATCCAGAATTGCTCACAGGCAGATAATTCAACTTTATATAAATCTTCAATTAAGAAACTTCCATTTGCTTTTTGAGACAAATAAATGAAAGCGGTTAGCATGAATAGCGAACCGGCAAGTGTATAAATAAAGAATTTAACCACAGCTTTTCTGCGTTCGTCAGTATCTCCGTTACCCCAGATAAGAGCAATGAAGTAAATTGGAATTAAAGCTAACTCCCAGAAAATATAATACAAAAGACCGTCAGCAGCTAAGAAAGTTCCTGTCATGGCAAACGCCATGAACAAAATCAGTCCATAAAAACTTTTAGCATTTTTATATTCATTTCCAAAAGAAGAAAAGATGATTATGGGAGTTAATGCCAGAGTTAATAAAACCATTGCAAGTCCTAGTCCGTCAGCATTCAAAGCGAAAGAAATTTTCGGTTGCGTAATCCAGCTGTTAATTACGCTGATATTTTCGCCAGCATTATAATTATTCAATAATACAATTGAACATCCTAAAGCCGCTAAACTAAAAAGAAAAGCAACTTTTGAAGCTAGTTTGTCACCAGAAAAATAAGTGGCAAAGGCACCAATTAAAAGTATAATTAATATAGTAGAAACGTTCATAGTAATAATATTATTGAGCTAAAAAGATATAAGATACAATGGCGCAAAGACCTAATACGAAAACAAAAAGATATAATCCAATACTTCCGGTTTGTATTTTTTTACCCTGAAAAGCTAATTCATTTGTTATTTTTCCTAATCCGAAAACAAGTGTAGATAAGCCAGTTTCTATATAGTCTCTGAAGAATCTCGATAATCCGTTTACAGAACGAACAAATAGGGCATCATAGATTTCATCTACATAATATTTGTTGTACAAAACTTTGCTTAAACCTGTAATATTTTCATCAGATTCTGGGACATTATCCTGTTTAAAGTATTTAATGTAAGCAATTAAGATTCCTAATAATCCTCCAACAACTGCAACTCCCATAAGAGTATATTCTGTTGCGCCTAAATGATGTTCTTCACCGGCCACTTTCGTGAAAAGCGGAGCAAGATATTCATTTAACCAACTGTGTCCAGGTAAACTAATTAATCCTCCAAAAGCTGCTAAAATAGCCAGGATGATAAGCGGAATAGTAATTAAGGAACCGCTTTCGTGTAAATGATGTTTTTGTTCTTCAGTTCCTCTGAAATCTTTAAAGAAAGTTAAGAACATTAAACGGAACATATAGAAAGCCGTCATAATTGAAGCAACAGATCCAACAACATATAATGGAATACTGTGGTGGAAAGCTGTCAATAAGATTTCATCCTTTGAAAAGAATCCTGAGAAGAATGGAACACCTGAAATGGCTAATGAAGAAATCAGCATCGTCCAGAAGGTAATTGGCATTGCTTTACGCAATCCACCCATTTTACGCATATCCTGCTCTCCGTGCAACCCATGAATAACAGATCCTGATCCAAGGAACAAACAAGCTTTAAAAAAAGCGTGTGTGATTACATGAAAAACAGCTACTTCATATGCTCCAAATCCTAATGCCAAAAACATTAAACCTAATTGTGAAACGGTAGAGTAAGCCAATACTTTTTTGATATCCGTTTGAACTAATCCGATTGTAGCGGCAACTAATGAAGTGATAGCACCAATAACAGCAATTACAGTTTGAACATCTGGCGCTAAATCAAATACGAAATTTAATCTCGTTACCATGAAGATACCAGCAGTTACCATTGTTGCAGCGTGAATCAAAGCAGAAACCGGAGTTGGTCCAGCCATCGCATCTGGTAACCAGGTGTATAACGGAATTTGAGCAGATTTACCACAAGCTCCAATAAACAAGGATAAAGCAGCTAAAGGTAAAATTGTAAAGGATTCTTCAGTTAAAGTAGCTCTATAATGAATGCTTTCATACATTAATTTATAATCGAGAGTATTACAATAATATCCTAATAGGAAGATTCCAATTAAAAGACCTAAATCTCCAATTCTGTTCATGATGAAAGCTTTTTTAGCAGCATCATTGTAATCCTGATTTTTATGCCAGAATCCAATTAATAGGTAAGAACAAAGTCCAACACCTTCCCATCCGATAAACAGCACTAATAAGTTGCTTCCAATTACAAGTGTAATCATAAAGAAAACAAACAAATTCAAATAAGAAAAGAATTTGTGCATGTTTTCGTCATCATGCATGTAACTGATAGAGTATAAGTGAATCAAAGATCCGATTCCGGTTACGAACAATAACCAAAGAACAGACAATTGATCTAATAAAAACCCAAGATTGATTTTTAAGTTACTAATCTGAATCCAGTCAAATAAAGTAACTTCTATCGCTTTTCCGGTTGATGTAATTTGATTAAAAAGTACGAGGGTAACGATAAAAGAAATTGCTACAGCCACAGTTCCGATTGCTCCTGAAACTGCCTTGCCTAAGCTTTTTCCAAAGAAAACATTAATTAAAAATCCTAGAAAAGGAGTAAGTACTAATAGTAAAGCTAAATTGGTATTCATTTCCATTTATCCTTTTAAATTTTTTAAATTATCGATACTAATCGAACCTAAATTTCTAAAGATCGAAACTAAAATAGCCAATCCTACAGCAACTTCAGCCGCTGCAACTGCCATCGAAAAGAACACAAAAACCTGTCCTTGTGCATCCTGATGGTAGGTTGAAAAAGCCACAAATAAAAGGTTTACTGCATTTAGCATGATTTCGATAGACATGAAAACGATAATAGCATTTCGTCTGTACAATACACCAAAAATACCAATACAAAAAAGTACAACACTTAAAAAGATGTAGTTTTCTATACCTATTTGATTTAATATATTACCCATTATTTATTTAATTTTTCTTTTTTAGACAATAATACTGTTCCAATCATGGCCACTAAAAGCAAAACAGAAGCAAATTCAAACGGAACCATATATTCGTTCAGCAATATTTTACCTAAAACTTTAATCGATTGGAAATCCTCTCCTGAGGAATCATATTCGCCAACAATTGGTTTTGAGTTAATGAAAATAGTAATTAATACAATAACAATTAGACAGAAAGAAACAATCGCACCCAGACGCGTAATCCTTGGTTTGTGTACCTGATGGCGTTCGTTCAGATTCATCAACATGATTGTAAACAGGAACAGAATCATAATAGCCCCCGAGTAGACAATAATATGTACGATAGCCAAAAACTGAGCATTTAATAATAAATAATGACCAGCAATTGAGAAAAAACAAATCACTAAATAAATAGCGCTATGAATTGGGTTTCGGCTAAAAATGGTCAAAAAGGCAGTGATTACCGTGATAAACGCTAAGAAACAAAATATAACTTGTACAGTAGTTGCATTTGCAAAATCAGGAATATGTATCATTTAGTTAGCATTATTAAGTTGAGCATTTTTGATTGCCATTTCCAACGGCATCACTAATCTGTCTTTTCCAAAAATGAAATCTTCTCTTTCGTAGCTTGATGGTACCAACACTTTTGACTGTGTCAGGTAAATAGCGTCTTTTGGACAGGCTTCTTCACATAAACCACAGAAAATGCAACGAAGCATATTGATTTCGTAAATTTCAGCATATTTTTCTTCTCTGTACAAATGCTTTTCATCAGCTTTACGCTCGGCTGCTTTCATTGTAATTGCTTCAGCCGGGCATGATAACGCACATAAACCGCAGGCAGTACAGTTTTCACGACCCTGTTCGTCACGTTTCAGCATATGCTGACCACGGTAAACAGGACTCATTTCACGCACTTGTTCCGGGTAATGAATAGTAGCTTTTTTCTTGAAAAAGTGTTTAATAGTAATAAATAAACCTTTTACAATCGCCACAAGATACAATCGCTCCCAAAAAGTCATCTCTTTGTTAGAGACCACTTTTTTTCTACCCGATAATGATATAGTTTCTATTGACATTTAAAGTATAATTTATGATTCAATTTGATGATTAGGCCAAATCCAATCTATTTCGTTTTTTATTTAGTAGCTAATCCTGCTATCCGCTATATCTTTTATGGTGAACCCCACCATAAAAGGATGCCGCTGCTATCAGGGCTAGGGCATTACGGTTCTTAGAATCCTAAGAAAGCAGCCAGATCGTGTCTTAAAATTACAATTCCCGTTACTATAATATTTGCAATTGAAAGCGGAATCAAAATTCGCCATCCCAAATTCATTAACTGGTCATATCTAAATCTCGGAATCGTCCAGCGAACCCACATATAGAAAAAGATCCAGAAACATATTTTAGCAAATAAAACCGCTATTCCTACTATGTTGGCTGCGTTGACACCTACATTTTCGACCATCCACTGCATTCCAGGATAGTTGTACCCTCCAAAAAACAATACAGAAATAATAGTTGCAGAGATAAACATATTGGCATATTCAGCAAATAGATAGAATCCCATTTTCATTGAGGAATATTCAGTATGGTAACCACCAATCAACTCCGATTCACATTCTGCCAAATCAAAAGGTGTTCTGTTGGTTTCTGCAAAGGCACAAATAAGGAAAATCAAAAATGATAAAGGCTGATAAAAAACATTCCAGTTCATTCCGGCCTGTTGCTCAGAGATTTCTTTTAAACTTAAAGTTCCGGTCATCATTAACAAAGCAATCATCGATAATCCCATGGCAACTTCGTAAGAAACCATTTGCGAAGCGGCACGAACAGCTCCCATCAAAGAGAATTTATTATTAGAAGCCCATCCACCAATCATGATACCGTAAACTCCAACGGAAACAACGCCAAAGAAGTATAATAACGCAATGTTAATATCGGTAGCCTGTAATAAAATATCTCTTCCAAAAAGATGTAATCTGTCTCCCCACGGAATAACTGCACTGGTCATCAAAGCAGTACTCATCGCAATGGCAGGTCCTACAACGAATAAAAATTTATTGGGTGTATTCGGGAAAAATTCTTCTTTCGAAAATAATTTTAAACCATCAGCAAGAGGCTGTAATAATCCTCCCCACCCTGCACGGTTTGGCCCCACACGGTCCTGTAAAAAAGCAGCAACTTTTCGCTCAGCCCAGGTAGAATACATCGCCATAATCATCGTTATGGCAAAAACTACTACAATAACAACGCTTTTTTCTATAATAAATGCACTATCTACCATCGTTATGAATTTTGGTTGTTAGTGTCCAATGGAATTTCAGCCATACTGATTTTTTTACGGTCAACATCTCTACCCATTAGGATATTTTTTTCTGTGTTGATTTCTACTTTCTCTAATTTTTGAGTATAGTTGTTTTGGTTGATAACAGAATCTTTTTCAAATTCTCTTGGTCCCTCAATAACCCAGTCATTAACGTTTTTATGGTCAAAACGACAAGAATTACAGATAAATTCTTCCACTTCATGGTACTCGTCTTTACGACCCGTTACACGCTGAATTTCGCCTCCAAACATCCAAACAGTTGTTTTTCCGCAGCATCCCGGAGTTGTACATTCTCTGTGTGCATTGTAAGGTTTGTTGAACCAGACTCTTGATTTGAAACGGAAAGTCTTATCTGTTAAAGCACCAACCGGGCAAACGTCAATCATGTTTCCGGAGAATTCATTGTCGATTGCTTTTGAGATTCCGGTTGAAATATTAGCGTGATCTCCACGATCTAATACGCCGTGAACTCTGTTGTCTGTCAATTGATCTGCAACTTGTACGCATCTTTGACATAAAATACAACGGTTCATATGGAGTTGAATATTCGGACCGATATCTTCCGGTTCAAATGTTCTTTTTTCTTCGATGTAACGCGATTTTGGATTTCCGTGTTCGAAACTTAAATTCTGCAAATCACATTCTCCTGCCTGATCGCAAATCGGGCAGTCTAATGGGTGATTGATCAATAAAAATTCTGTAACAGATTTACGGGCTTCTGTTACTCTTGCAGAAGATTTACTGTTCACTTCCATTCCGTCCATGCAGCCTGTTACACAAGATGCCATCAATTTTGGCATTGGTCTTGGGTCAGCTTCACTTCCTTTTGAAACTTCAACTAAACAGCAACGGCATTTTCCACCGCTCCCTTTTAGTTTGGAGTAATAACACATGGCTGGCGGAACCAGATCTCCTCCAATCATACGTGCAGCCTGCAGGATGGTAGTTCCTGGCTCTACGTCAATACTTTGACCGTCTATGGTTACTTTCATCTCTTTAATTTGTTTTTTTAGTTTCAGGTTTAAAGTTTCAGGTTATTTAGACTTGAAACCAAAAAAACATGAAACTTGAAACTATATTTTTAAACTGTCTGTTTGCCTACCAAATGTTTCACTTGTGAAAACGGTTCAGCAACAAAATGATCTCTGTGTTTTATTTTTTCAGGAAAACGAACATGGTATTCAAACTCATCTCTAAAATGACGAATAGCTGCTGCTACTGGCCAGGAAGCTGCGTCGCCTAGCGGGCAAATTGTGTTACCCTCGATTTTACTTTGAATGCTCCATAATAATTCGATATCCTCTTCACGGCCCTGACCGTTTTCAATTCTCCATAATATTTTTTCCAGCCATCCTGTTCCTTCACGGCAAGGTGTACATTGTCCGCAGGATTCATGGTGATAAAAACGTGCAAAATTCCAGGTATTTCTTACGATACAAGCCCTGTCATCGTAAACAATAAAACCACCAGAACCTAACATAGATCCGGTTGCAAAGCCACCATCACTTAAAGATTCGTAAGTCATTAAACGATCTTCACCATTTGCTGTTTTGAAAATCAGTTCTGCCGGTAAAATAGGCACAGATGAACCACCCGGAACCAAAGCTTTTAAAGGCCTGCTTGTAGACATTCCTCCCAGATATTCATCAGAATTCATGAATTCATCAACGCTTAAGCCTAATTCTATTTCGTAAACACCAGGGTTTTTAATGTTTCCTGAAGCAGAAATTAATTTCGTTCCAGTTGAACGGCCAAGACCAATTTTAGCATACTCATCACCAGAATTATTAATGATCCAAGGCACTGCGGCAATAGTCTCAACGTTGTTTACAACCGTTGGGTTTGCCCAAAGACCTGAAACAGCTGGGAAAGGCGGTTTAATACGAGGATTTCCTCTTTTTCCTTCCAGTGATTCAATAAGTGCAGTTTCTTCTCCACAAATATAAGCTCCCGCTCCACAGTGAACATATAAATCCAAATCGTAACCTGTACCTAATATATTTTTTCCTAACCAACCTGCAGCTCTTGCTTCGTTAATTGCTTTTTCCAAAATTTTGAAAACCCACATGTATTCTCCACGAATGTAGATGTAGGACAGGTTTGCTCCAAGAGCAAAACTGGAAGTAATCATTCCCTCAATTAATAAGTGAGGAATAAATTCCATCAAATAACGATCTTTGAAAGTTCCTGGCTCAGATTCGTCGGCATTGCATACCAAATGTCTTGGTTTTCCTGATTTTTTATCGATAAAACTCCATTTCATTCCCGCCGGGAAACCAGCTCCACCACGACCACGAATACCTGATTTTTTTACTTCTTCAACAACTTCGTCAGGCGTAAGCGTTTTTAAGGCTTTTTCCACAGAAGCATAACCACCGTTTTGACGATATACTTCGTAGGTCTTAATACCGGGAATATTGATTTTGTCTAATAATATTTTTTTTGACATCTTATTTATCGTGTAATATTATTTTATCATCTCTGCAATCAGCGATTAACTGATCGATTTTGTCTTCTGTCAGTTTTTCTTTGTAGAAATCGCCCAGCTGCATCATAGGAGCGTATCCACAGGCACCTAAACATTCCACTCCGGCAATGGTAAACATTCCGTCGGGAGTTGTTTCACCCATTTTGATGCCTAATTTTTCGGAAGTATAATCCATTAAATTTTCGGCACCGTTTAAACAGCAGCAAGAAGTCTGGCAAAACTCAAACATATATTTCCCAATTGGTTTTTGGTTGAACATGGTATAAAAAGTAACCACTTCATAAACCTCAATTGGCTTTATCTGAAGAATCTCAGCCACTTTATCCTGAAGTTCAATACTAAGCCAGTTGTTATGCGCATCCTGAACTTCATGTAAAACAGGCAATAAAGCTGATTTTTGTTTTCCTTCAGGATAATGACTAATCAGTTCATTGATGCGGTTCATCAATGCCTCAGTCATGTTTATTTCTTGTTTGTAATGTTTACGTTCCATTTTTTATTATTTTGAACTTTAAATTTTAAATTTTAAATGTTTGAAGCATTTATAATTTACAATTCAAAATTTACAATTCATTTTATGCATCTAATTCTCCGGCAATTACATTTAAACTTGATAAAATGACAATTGCATCAGATAATAAAGCACCTTTAATTAATTCAGGATAAGCCTGGTAATAAATAAAACAAGGTCTTCTGAAATGTAATCTGTATGGAGTTCTGCTTCCGTCTGTCACTAAATAAAATCCGATTTCTCCATTTCCTCCTTCAACCGGATGGTAAATTTCTGCAACTGGTACAGGAACTTCTCCCATTACAATTTTAAAGTGATAAATCAAGGATTCCATTGAAGTATATACATCTTCTTTTGGAGGCAAGTAATAATCAGGTACTTCTGCATGATATTCGTTTCCTGGAGGCATTTTGTCCAAAGCCTGACGAATAATGCTTAAACTTTCCCAAACCTCTGCATTACGAACACAGAAACGATCATAAGTATCTCCTGATTTTCCAACAGGAACAATAAAATCGAAATCTTCGTAAGATGAGTAAGGCTGAGCGACACGAACGTCATAATCAACTCCTGCGGCACGCAAGTTTGGACCTGTAAATCCGTAAGCCATTGCTTTCTCTGCTGAGATTGCGCCTACGTTTACAGTTCTGTCAATAAAAATTCTGTTTCTCTCGAATAAGTTTTCGAATTCTTTCCATGCAACTGGAAATTCTTGAAGGAAAGTATCTAATTTTTTGAAAGCTTCCGGCGACCAGTCTCTTTCAAATCCACCGATTCTTCCCATATTGGTTGTCAAACGAGCTCCGCAAATTTCTTCGTAGATTTCGTAGATTTTTTCTCTAAATTGAAAAACGTATAAGAAACCGGTATAAGCACCAGTATCAACACCCAAAATCGAGTTACAGATTAAGTGGTCTGTAATACGAGCGAGCTCCATAACGATAACTCTTAAATATTGAGCTCTTTTTGGAACTTCAATACCTAATAATTTTTCTAATGTCATCCACCATCCCATATTATTAATAGGAGAGGAGCAATAGTTCATACGGTCTGTAAGAGGGGTAATTTGATAAAAAGGACGGTTCTCAGCAATTTTTTCGAATGCCCTGTGAATGTAACCAATAGTGGGTTCCGCTTCCAGAATTCTTTCACCATCCATCAACAGGATATTTTGAAAAATACCGTGTGTAGCCGGGTGAGTAGGGCCTAAATTCAGTACCGAAAGCTCGCTTCCGTCTTCATTTAGTTTGTCCTTTATTATTTTAGCATATCGATGCTCTGGTGATAATAATAGTTCTGACATTTTATAATGTTGAATTATTTATTTTTTTAGCAATTTGTTGTTGTTCTTCCAAAGAACCTGTCGTCTTTATCCGTTCTTCCGCTGTCTTCCATTGGGAATTCTTTTCTCATAGGAAAAGAGACCATTTCATCCATATTCAAAATACGTTTTAATTGAGGATGACCAATAAAGTTTATGCCAAAGAAATCGTATGTTTCTCTTTCCATCCAGTTTGAACTTAAGAAAATATTTGAAATGGTTTTGATTTCTGGTTTTTCGCCATTAAGATATACTTTAATCCTGATGCGTTTATTTTCATACCAGTTGTGCAGATGATATACAATAGCAAACTGACGTTCTGATTCGTTATCCGGATAGTGAACACCACATAAATCAGTTAAAAAGTGGAAACGTAAATCAGCGTCATTTTTCAGGAAAAGAATCAGGGCTGTAATTTTATCAGCTGAAGCTTCTAAAGTAAAAATATCTCTTTCTTCACGAAAGTTGAAAACATCATTATTGAATGTTTGTACAAGTTTATCCTGGATCAGTGTATTTTCTAAAGCCATTTTATGAGATATTATAGGAAGCTAATAATTCCTGGTATTCCGGAGAGCTTCTTCGTCTCACAGATTCGTTTTTTACCAATTCCTGAAGTTTCATTACGCCGTCAACGATTTGTTCCGGTCTTGGAGGACATCCCGGCACATAAACATCAACCGGAATAACCTTGTCAATTCCTTGTAAAACAGAGTAAGTGTCAAAAATTCCGCCAGATGAAGCACAGGCTCCAACAGCAATTACCCAGCGAGGTTCAGACATTTGCTCGTAAACCTGTCTTAAAATCGGAGCCATTTTTTTTGAAATCGTTCCCATTACCATTAGCATATCAGCCTGACGAGGAGAAAAACTCACGCGTTCAGAACCAAATCGTGCCAAATCATAATGTGATGCCATAGTTGCCATAAATTCGATTCCGCAGCAGGAAGTTGCGAAAGGCAATGGCCATAGAGAATTCGCTCGTGCCAGACCAACAACATCATTTAGTTTTGTGGCAAAGAAACCTTCACCAACAACACCTTCCGGAGGGGCAACCATATTTACATTTGAATCACTCATTTTTGTTATTTTGAATTTTGAATTATAAATTTTGATTGTTCAGATAATTATAATTCAGCATTTATAATTTAGAATCAATGTTTCTTATTCCCAGTCTAAAGCTTTCTTTTTGATAATATAGAAAAAGCCAACTAAAAGCAATGCCATAAAAACAATCATTTTCAGCATTCCTTCAATTCCTAAATCCTTAAAGTTTACTGCCCATGGGTAAAGGAAAATCACTTCTACGTCAAAGAGAACAAATAAAATGGCAACAAGAAAATATTTTACTGAAAACGGAATACGGGCGTTACCAACTGATTCGATCCCACATTCGAAGTTTTTATCTTTTGTTTCAGACGTTCTTCTTGGACCTAATTTTCCAGAAATAATGATAGTTCCCACAACAAAACCAACAGCCAGTATAAGCTGCATTAAGATAGGAAGATAACTGTATTGATCAGATTGCATAAAACTTAGGTTTTTACTTAAAAATAGTCACAAAGATAGCTTTCAACTCTGTAAATCACAAACTAAAAAATCATTTAAGATAGTGTGTAATATGGTTTGTATGTAATTTTTATTGATTATAAATAATAGGTCAGAGTTTTGCATTTTTTTAACAAGTATGCAAAAAAAAACGTTTCGAAATAAATCGAAACGTTTAACCATTCAGAGGCAAAAAAAATAAATTGCTATATTTTTCTTAGATTACTGCTACTTTAGCAGCAACTTTCCCTTTTCTTCCTTCTTCTTCTTCGTAGCTTACACGGTCACCTTCGCGTAATTCTTCCGCGTTAATTCCTGAAGCGTGAACGAAGATGTCTTTTCCTGTTTCTTCGTCTGTAATGAATCCATAACCTTTAGACTCATTGAAAAATTTTACTGTACCTGTACGCATTGTAATTGTAATAATAATTTATAATAAAGCAAATGTAATATATTAACTAATACAAAAGACACTAGGGTGTTAATTTTTTGTAAAAATTATTGATTTACAGTGATTTCTGTGCTTTAGATATATTAAAATTCATGTGATTTTTTTTAAATTTTGATACATTTATTACAAATAAAGCAATTTGCATCCTTATTTTATTGTAATAAACGGACTACTTATTAAAAATCAGTTTTTTTCAAATTCTTATAATAATTTTAGAAAAATAAAAAAAAGAGTGGCAAAAATCTGCCACTCTTAGAATTTTAAGTTGTATTAAATTATTTTAAATCCAGTTTAATTGATAATTCCTGTAGTTGCGAATCGTCAATAGCTGCAGGTGCATCAATCATTACATCACGACCTGAATTGTTTTTAGGAAAAGCAATAAAATCTCTAATCGTTTCTTGTCCACCCAAAATAGCTACTAATCTGTCCAGGCCAAAAGCTAAACCTCCGTGTGGCGGTGCTCCAAACTGGAATGCATCCATTAAGAAACCAAATTGAGCTTTTGCTTCTTCTTCCGTAAAACCTAAATATTTGAACATTAACTGTTGTGTTGCCTTATCATGGATACGAATAGATCCACCGCCAATTTCGTTTCCATTCAATACCATATCATATGCGTTTGCACGGACTTTTCCGGGTTCTGTTTCTAACAAAGCCATATCTTCTGGTTTTGGAGAAGTAAATGGATGGTGCATGGCGTGGTAACGTTCGCTTTCTTCATCAAGTTCCAATAATGGAAAATCTACAACCCAAAGAGGCGCAAATTCTTCAGGATTACGTAATCCTAAACGAGTTGCTAATTCCATACGAAGAGCTGAAAGCTGAGCACGTGTTTTATTGGCTGGACCAGAAAGTACAAAAATCATATCTCCAGAATTGGCTTCTGTTGCTTTTGCCCAGTTTGCCAAATCATCCTGGTCGTAGAATTTATCTACAGATGATTTATAAGTTCCGTCTTCGTTACATTTTACGTAAACCATTCCGGATGCTCCCACTTGCGGACGCTTAACCCAGTCAATTAGCCCGTCGATTTCTTTACGGGTATAATTTCCGGCTCCTGGAACCGCAATTCCGACAACTAATTCAGCTGTGTTGAATACAGGGAATTCTTTGTGCTGTGCAAATTCGTTTAATTCTCCAAATTTCATTCCGAAACGAATGTCTGGTTTGTCGTTTCCGTATGTTTTCATGGCATAGTCGTAGGTTATTCTTGGGAATTTATCTACTTCAATGCCTTTTATTTCTTTTAATAGATGTCTTGTCAGACCTTCAAAAACATTCAAAATATCTTCTTGCTCCACAAACGCCATTTCGCAATCGATTTGTGTAAACTCAGGCTGACGGTCTGCACGTAAATCTTCGTCACGGAAACATTTCACGATTTGGAAATATTTATCCATTCCACCCACCATCAAAAGCTGTTTGAAAGTTTGTGGAGATTGCGGCAAAGCATAAAACTGACCTTCGTTCATACGGCTTGGTACAACGAAATCCCTTGCTCCTTCTGGAGTTGATTTAATTAAATAAGGAGTTTCAACTTCGCAGAAATCTAAATCAGATAAATATTTACGAACTTCCATTGCCACTTTATGACGGAATAATAAACTGTTTTTTACCGGATTTCTTCGGATATCCAAATAACGATATTTCATTCGTATATCTTCTCCACCGTCTGTTTCGTCTTCAATGGTGAATGGAGGAGTAAGTGCAGTGTTTAAAATAGTTAATTCAGAAACTAAAATTTCAATTTCACCAGTCGGGATATTTTTGTTTTTTGCTTCACGCTCAATTACAGTTCCTTTTACCTGAATTACAAATTCTCTTCCCAGCGTTTTAGCTAATTCAAAAACGGTTATATCCGTACGGCTTTCGTCGAAAATAAGCTGTGTAATTCCGTAACGGTCACGTAAATCAACCCAATTCATAAATCCTTTATCGCGTGATTTCTGAACCCAGCCTGCAAGTGTAACTTCGGTATTAATATTTGAGGCATTTAACTCGCCACAATTATGACTTCTATACATTGATCAAAATTTTAGACTGCAAAAGTAAACACAAAATTCAAATTAAAATAGTAAAGTGATAATCTGATGTGGATTAATTTTAAATATTTTGTTAACGATTAATTTTCTCACCTATAATTTCTTTAGATTTGGTCTATTCTAAATAAATTGTCAATTATGAAAAAAGTTATTCTTTTTGCTTTGATTATGCTGAGCGTTTTTAACGTTGATGCCCAAACAAAGAATCAAATTAAATTTACGGCTAAAATTGCGAATAGAAATAGCGATACCTTAGTTATTCGTGGCGCAAATAATTTTACACAAATTATTCCAATTGATAAAAAAGGTGTTTTTACCGCCACTTTTGAAGCTCCAAAGGGATTTTATCAATTTTCAGATGGTCATGAAGTTTCGAGTTTATATTTAAAGCCAGATTCGGAAATAAATTTGACGATGGATGCGAAACAATTTGATGAAACGATTGTATATAAAGGTAAAGGTGTTGACGAAAGTAATTTTCTGGCACTTTACTCTTTAAATAATGAAAAATTTCAAAATGAAGCTTTTACTAAAGACGAAGCAGAATTTGCTGCACTTTTGGAAGCAAAGAAAAAGTGGGATAATGGAACGCTGGAAAAAGGAAAATATGATGCAGAATTTCAAACTGCGGTAAAAAATGCGTTCTCACAATTTCATCAATATGCAGCTCAGGCTTATGAAAGTAATGCAAAAACAAATAAGCTTAAAGGAAAGTCTTCACCTGATTTTGATTATGAGAATTATAAAGGAGGAAAAACAAAACTTTCAGATTTAAAAGGTAAATACGTTTACATAGACCTTTGGGCAACATGGTGCGGACCATGCAGGGCTGAAATTCCTTTTTTGCAAAAAATTGAAGAGAAATACCATGGAAAAAATATTGAATTTGTGAGTATCTCAATCGACAAAGCAAAGGACAATGAGAAATGGAAAAAATTTGTAGCTGATAAAAATTTAGGCGGAATTCAGTTATTTGCAGATAAGGATTGGGAATCTGAGTTTGTAACAAGTTATGGTGTAACGTCAATCCCAAGATTTATATTGATTGATCCAAAGGGTAACATTGTAAACCCTGATGCCGATAGGCCATCATCACCAGAATTACAAACACAATTAGATGCTTTATTGAAATAATTCTTTCAAATTACAACGTTATCGTAATTTTAGCTATTTTTTAAAAATATCAGTAAAACCAATGCTTCAGCGTTGGTTTTTTTATATCCGGATGATTTCCAATGTTAAGTTTTTACTCAATGTTATCAAATTGTTAAGCAAAAGTTTTTTTAATGTAAACTATTAATTATATTTGATAAAGATTTGATAACATTAATAACCAAAAGAAACCTAAAGATATGAAAAAGTGTGTAATTTTAGTTGCAATATTGTTCTCTGGAATTTTAGTTGCACAAGAGACAAAACCTGAATTAGAAGCTGTTGGAAATAAAGTAAGAGCTACTTATTATTATGAAAACGGTAAAGTACAACAAGAAGGTTTTTTTAAAGAGGGTAAATTAGATGGTGTCTGGGTATCTTATGATGAAAATGGAAATAAAAAAGCTATCGCAGAATACACGAACGGATTAAAAACGGGTAAATGGATTTATTTTAATGACAAAAACATTTGTCAGGTGGATTATTCAAACAGCAAAATTAATTCTGTTAAGAATTTAGAAGAAAAAGTTATTGCGCATATGAATTAATACAATTTCAGTTAATTGAAAAAGGAGAAAATTGAATTCAATTTTCTCCTTTTTTTGTTTTTAATGAAAAAGCAGCATATAGTGTAATTGATGCCAGAATAATCCAGAAAACATCAATAAAGAAAATCTGAATCCGATTTTGCAGGAAAGAATTCCAAAACCAGTTTCCGGTAATGAATCCATTTGTAATCGGAATCAAAAAGCCTAAAATGCTTCCTGAAATTAAGCACCATTTGTTAGTAAAAGCATTATTCTTTTTGATAATGAAAAAGATTGTAAGTAATAGCCATCCAATAAAATAGATACTGTATAAATTAGGCTGAGTTAAAGGATAAAATAATTTAGATGCAATGAAAGCCAATGCCGTAATGGGATACATACTCAGGCAAATGGCCAGATAAATATGTACAACAGCTTCATTGAAGCGACGTTTCTTCTCAGGCATGTTTTTTTTATCCCTCGCAATTAACCAGATCATAACGCCTGAAATAATCACGAAACACGTTATGATTCCTAAAACAAAGCTTACTATTTTAAGTGCATAACCACCATAATCACCAAAATGAATACGGTATAAAACATTTTTTACAATATCTAAATAATGGTTTTGTGTTTCGGGGTTTTTCCTTGCGATTTCTTTTCCATCAGCAATGCGGTAAACTACTTTTCCGATTCCCGTAAATTTTTTAGTGCTTACTAATTCACCCTCAACGATAAGATGCATATTTGTGTCACCATAATTCTGAATCATGATGCGGTTAATTTCAAAATCCTTCCAGTTGCTTTTTGCTTTTGAAACTAACTGATTGATGCTAAAAGGGACTGCCAATTTTTTATTATCAAACTTAAATTCAGGGTCTTTATATTCAAGTTCTTTATATAATTTGTCCTGATCTCCTTTATAGAGTGCCATTACAGCTGGCGCAACGATTAAAAGTTTGATCATAAAAAAAGCACCCGTCACCGCATATACAAACTGGAAAGGCATTCCAATCATTCCTAATGCTGTATGAGCATCTGTCCATAATGTTTTAAGCTTTTCTTTAGGACGGAAAACATAAAAATTTGAAACAATTTTTTTCCAGTGTAGTAAAACGCCTGTTACTATTGCGAATAAGAAAAACAGTGCAATAAAACCAGAGAGATAATATCCTACAGGATATGGAATCTGTGCAAGGAAATGCAAACGATACAAAAACTCTCCAAGAGAATAGGAATCTTCGTAGGTTGATGTTTTATAATTTTTAGTATCTAAATAAAAAAAACTTCCTTCTTTTTGTTTGGCCGGAGCCAAGGTGTCTTTGGTTCCTTCTGCATAAAGGTTTACCCTTCTTTCGTTGCTGTGTTTGGAAATAGTAATATTTCGTCCGTGTAAAATGTATTCTTTATCGAGTTTTTTTAAGGCAGCATCATAGTTTAAATCAATTTCGCGTGAAATAGAAGCTGATTCATTTTTTTCCCAATTGATTATTTCGTCCCTGAAGAAAGAAAAAGAACCGGCAAAAAAAATCACAAAAAGAACAACACTGATAACGATTCCGCTTACTGTGTGTGTATGAAAATAAATATTATAATTACGATTACTCATGGGTTATTGTGCGGTTGTATTAAAAGGTTTGTCCCAGATATATTAGAAGAGAGAAAGTGAGGGAAAGCAATATATAAACCATCCAGATTTTCCATCCATTTTTGGCTAAAAAAGCAATGACCATTAGCGCTACCCAAAGAATGAAGCCACTAAACGCCATTGTGATAAGTATATTTGCCCTGTTAAACCAGGAGGCTAAGGCCAGATGAAAAGTGACCGTAACAAAATAACCGCCCAGAATAGCAGCAGTAATTTTGGCAAACCGTTGCCACTTTGATTGTGTTAAGTATTTTGGATTTGCAGGCATAATTAGGAGTAATAAAATTCTAATAAACCGATTGTTATAAAAAGAATCAATAAAGATGAGCGACTTATTTTTTTTAACGGAGTCAATACTACAATTAAACTCCCTACTGTCATAAGCTGAATGAAAAACAGTAAAGTGCCACAGCCGAAAGATTTTGTAAAAATCCAAAAACCATAAGCGGCCAAAAGTAAAACTAATCCGGTGATTTTGGTTTGTTTTGGATTTTTCTGCATCCATTTTTCGAAACCTAAATCATAGGATAGAACAGCTTTTTTCGAAGTATAATATAAGGTATAAAAAGCTAAAAAAACGATAAGACTTGCTGTTGTTATCATGATTTATGAATTTAAAAACACCTTTCCTAATTAAGAAAGGTGTTTTTTATTTAATTAAAATTTATAAGAGAAACTTGCAGCAACTGCTCTTGGATCTTTAGGATGAACAGTTGACCATCCGTCGTAAATTTCTTTGTTTGCAATGTTGTTTAGTTTAACTGTTACGCCAAATTTTTCAGTATTATAAAACAAAGATGAATTTAAAACAGTGTATTCCGGAATTGTAAATGTTCCTGCAGTAGCTCTATTCATAATCATATTGTCACTAACATAATTTCCTCCAAAACCTAAACCAAAACCTCTTAGGATACCGCTTGTAAATTTGTAGCTGGCCCAAAGGTTTGCCAGATTTCTAGGCCCTGCATCTTCAGATCTGAATCCCACAAAGTCAGGATCTCCTTTTGTTAAAATGGCTTCATTATAGCTGTATCCGGCAATAATATTTAAACCATTAACAGGATTGGCAACAATTTCAACTTCTACACCTTTGTTTTTCTGAGCTCCATCCTGATAATAAGTCACATCATTAGCATTAGGTTTAACGCCATAAACTTTGTCTGTTACCTTAATGTCGTAGTAACTAACAGTAGCATAAAATTTCTCTTTGAAGAGATTCAGTTTTGTTCCTACTTCGAATTGATTTGCATGCTCAGGGCCAAATGTTCGTAGTGTTGTAACAGAACCATTGACATCAGCAGAAGGACTTACGTTAGAAAATCCGTTCATGTAATTAGCAAAAACGGATACCTCATCTAAAATGGGCTGAAATACAATTCCGAATTTTGGAGAAAAAGCGGTTTGATTGTATGCGTCATTATCAGCATTCATAAAACGATCGGCACGCAAACTAACCATAGCTGATAAATTGGGAAGAATGTTTAATACATCTGAAAAATAGGCACTGTAAACTTCTTGCTTAGTTTTACTATTATTTCTTTGGCTATTACCTACAATTGCATCAGACCCTTCTTTAGTCAAATCACCTGTGTCTCCGTTTGAAGGACCAAAAACAGCATTGAAAGAAGCCAAATCATCTCCTATATAAATGAATCCATTACCAAAATAACCCGAACTATAGTCTGCAGCTGTTCTTTTATAATAATCTAAACCAACAACCAGTCTGTTTCTCCAACTTCCTATTTTGAAATCACCAATAAAGTTTTGTTGTACATCAGTACTTTTATTTTCATTGTCCTGGTAACTAAATTGACGATAGAGAACAATTCCATCAGTTATTTTGGATACCAGTGGAATTAAAGAAGGATTTTTTGTATTTGTTACTTCATACAAATAGGCATAATTTCCATCTGATTTTGCTGTACTATTTGAGAAAACGGTTTGTGATGTCCACTGGTCAGAAAGTTTATAATTCATCTGAGCCTGAATATTAAAAGAAGGTGTTTTAATTGTTAGTTCATCACTGGTATAAGAGCGGTTGTTATCATATTTTAGTTCCTCAATATTATGAACTCTTAAAGGAGCTCCTCTATCTAAAAATAACATTGTTGGATTTGTAGATTCATTACTCATAAATTCAGTTTGTACTAAGAATGATAATTTATCATTTACTTCGTAAGATAATGATGGAGCAATAAAAAATGATTCTCTAAAACCTGCATCCTGAAAACTATTTTGTTTATTGTATGCTGAGTTTACTCTGAAATTTAAAGTTTTTTTGTCGTTTAAAGGTGTGTTTAGATCAACAGTAGCACGGTTTAACCCATAACTTCCAACAGTGTAATCTATTTCCCCTCCAAATGTTTTGTACGGTTTTTTTGTAGTAGTATTGATTAATCCTCCGTATGAGATTAAGCTGCTTCCAAATAAGGTTCCGGATGGTCCTCTGATGATTTCGATTTTGTCAACATTTGCAGGGTCTAAACTTCCGTTTGTTAAACCAGGTAATCCGTTAACCATTGTAGGCTGAACAGGAAAACCTCTTAAAGCATAATAACCTCCGCCATCGCCGCCACGACCTGTTGAAGCCCAAAGCTGCGTTACACCCGGAGCATTTTTTAAAGCGTCATCAAAATTAGTTACTACCTGTTCTTTTAAGACTTCGCCAGTTATTGTTGTATAGACTTGTGGATTTTCAAGATTTTTAAGAGGTAGCCTGGATACCTGCTGATTTTCTTTTCGGGCAAAATGATTTGTTTTACCGGCATTAATAACTACTTCAGTTAATTCTTCCGAGTTAGTAGAGATGGTGAAGTTTTCAATAAGTTCTTCACCTTCATTGATAATGATGTTTTTTTCTTTAGTAGAATAGCCCACACCTGATACTTTTATGATATAAGATCCAGGTTTTACATTTTTTATTTTATAATTTCCATTTTCGTCTGTAACTGTACCCAAGCGGGTGCCTTTTAAAATGACAGATATATTATCAGGAACTTCATTGTTAATTAAAGTAATTTTTCCTTTGATCGTTACCTTTTGTTGTGCCAAAGTATTAGTACCTGCTACCAAAATAAAGAATAAACTTAATAGAGGTATTGTAAATCTTATTGTCATCTTATTTAGAATTGTTTTTGATAGTGCAAATTTAAGTCTTGAAATAATACAAAACAAATTATTTTTATTTATTCCAAATAAGAAAAAAAGAAGTATGTGCTATAAATGCGAAAAACCTGCTCAAATGAATGAACAGGTTTTTCAGGTTTAAATCAAATCAACAATTAATTAATGCGTATGTTTAGGGTTAAAACCGTCTTCGCTTAATTCAGTATGGTCATAATCAGCAACCATTTCGGCTTCGTAATCGATTTTTTCTCCTTTAGAGAATTTACGGATAATTTTCTCCATAATATCGTAGATAACTGGTACCACAATCAAAGTAAGGAATAATGATGAAATCAAACCTCCAATTATAACCCATGCTAATCCGTTTTTCCATTCAGCTCCAGCACCAGATGCTAATGCAATCGGGAACATACCAAATACCATCGCAATTGTTGTCATCAGGATTGGGCGCAAACGAGCGTGATTTGCCTGGATTAATGCTTTTCTAATTGTTTCTCCAGCCGCTCTTCGCTGATTCGTATAGTCCACAAGCATGATCGCATTCTTACACACCAGACCAATCAACATTATTATCCCTAAGATGGTAAAGATGTTCAACGTATTGTTTGTTAAAGCTAAAGCGAATAAAACTCCAATGAACGAAAGCGGAATAGCGAACAATACGACAAATGGGTGAACAAAACTGTCATATAATCCAACCATTACTAAGTAAACCAAAATAATAGCTGCCAATAATGCGATTCCTAAAGTACCAAATCCTTCTGATTGGTTCTCTTGGTCACCACCCCAGATGTAGTTAACTCCAGTTGGTTTTTCTAATTTATCTAATTTTTCTTGCCATTGCTGAACGATTGTTCCTGCCGGTACCCCAACGTTTTGACCTTGTACAGTTACAGAAGCCGTTTTATCTCTACGCTCTAATTTACTTGGTCCAGATCCTTCAGTAATGGTAGCAAATTGGTTTAATTTAATTTGCTGACCTGCATTGTTTATGAAAATCAAGTTACTAACGTCTGTTATGTTTTTTCTATCAAATTCGTTGTATTTGATGTTAATATCATACTCGTATTCTCCAGCTCTAAATTTACCGTCAGTATTACCGCTATATGCTGTCTGCATGGTTAGACCAACAGTTTGAAGTGTTAATCCTAAAGCAGCCATTTTGTCTCTGTCAACCTGAACGTTGATCTCTGGATTTCCGTCCTCAACGGTTAATTTAATCTCAGTTGTTCCAGGAATAGTACGTAATTCAGCTTCGGCAAGTTTAGCAAATTTCATTGCACTTTCTACGTTCGGACCTGTTACAATTAAACCTAAAGTCGCATCCTCGGCAGTACCTAAGATACCTACAGGAACCGTTTTAACTTTTGCACCAACTAATATTTTCTCTAATTTTCGTTTTATTTTAGCTGCGTAAACATTTGCATCATCTGTACGGTCTTTTTGCTCGATCATTTTAACATCGATCTCAGCCTTATAAGCAGTTGCCTGAGAAGCTCCTAAGCCTTCACTGGTTTGTCCTACAGTTGTAATCTGGCTGAAAACATATTTTTCTCCTTTTAAGAAAGCTTCTGCTTTTTGCGTCATAAAGTTAGTCTGTTCTAAAGAAGCATCTTTTGGCATCTCAATCTGAACTAAGAACTCACCACTATCAGATGATGCGAAGAACTCTCCTCCAATATATCCACCTCCCATTAACCAGAAGATCGATCCAAAGAACATCACCACAATAACAACCATTGTTTTAATATAGTGGTCTAAACACCAGTTTAATAAGTTTGATACCCAGTCAGTAAAACGAGTTAAATAGCTTTCGAAACCAAGAATAACTTTTCCGAAAAGATTTTTACCTTCAATATGCTCTAATTTTCCAAAACGTGAAGACAACCATGGAATAATGGTAAACGAAGCCAATAACGAGAACATCGTAGAAATAATTACCGTAACACAGAATTGTGTAATAATGTTTGATACTAAACCTGTACTCATGGCAATTGGCAAGAATACTACTACAATCACTAATGTAATCGAAGTTACGGTTGCACCAATTTCGGCAGTACCATCATATGACGCACGAATTCGACTTTTACCCATTTCCATGTGTCGGTAAATATTCTCCAATACCACGATAGCGTCATCCACAAGAATACCAACAACAAGAGATAAACCAAGTAAAGACATTAAGTTAAGCGTATAGCCTAATAAATAGATTCCGATAAATGTTGCAATCAAAGATGCTGGGATCGATACCATTACAATCAATGAATTTCTAATACTATGCAAGAAGAATAACATTACAAAGGCTACCAGAATAACCGCAATTAATAAATCGTGTACAACAGAGTCTGCTGCTTCAAGGGTAAAGACTGTACTGTCTTTCGCTACTTCCAGTTTTAATTGAGCCGATTTGTAATCGTTCTCTAAAGTTTTAATTGTTTTAATCAACTGCTCACTTACCGCAACGGCATTTGCATCTGATTGTTTTACAATTTGGAGTACAATGGCACTTTTTTGATTAACACGTGCAATTTTCTCTGCAATTTTTTGAGTATCCTGAACGTCAGCAATATCACCTAAACGAATCTGAATTCCGTTTTGAGAAGAGACAACTAAGTTTCTTAACTCTTCAACATTTTTATATTTACCCGCTAAACGGATTAAGATTTTTTGGTTACGAGTTTGGATGTTACCCGTTGGGAAATCCAGATTCGAAGTCAAAATAGTTTGCTGAATCTGAGGAACAGAAAGCCCATATCCTTGCATTTTAACTGCATCAAGATTTACCTGAATCTCACGCTCCTGACCACCAATAATGTTTACCTGTGCGACTCCTTGTACACGAGATAAAACCGGTGCAATTTTTTTATCGATCAAATCATAAAAAGCTGCTTCATCCATTTTACCATTTGCACCTAGTGTCATAATAGGTAAGTCACTCAAAGAGAACTTAGTCAATGAAGGAGGGTCTGCATCGTCTGGCAAGTCGCTTAAAATAGCATTAATTTTACGTTGCGCATCGTTCATCGAAATATCAACATTGGCATTTGAAGTCAATGTAATCGATACAACCGAAAGAGACTCGTAAGATTTCGAATCGATTTTTTTGATATTTTCCAGAGATGCAATTGCGTCTTCTATTTTCTTGGTAACGGTATTTTCAATCTCACTTGGCGAGGCTCCCGCATATACAGTTGAAATCGTTATAGTATTGGTTTCGAATTTTGGAATCAGCTCGTAGCCTAATTGGCTGTAGCTGAACAATCCACCTAGAATCAGAATTGTAAACAATACAATTACTAACGACGGACGTTTTATGGATATTTCGGCTAATTTCATATGTCTTTTTATTAAGTTCTTAGTTTTTTATTAGTCCTTAGTTTTTAGTTCCCCGTTTTAATATTACCTAATTCAAGGCGCTAAAAACCAAGGGCTAAGGACTAATCTCTGAATCACTAATTACTTTTATTTAATAATTTCTACTGTATTTCCGTCTTGTAAGTTGATTTGACCTGTAATAATTACAGTTTCTCCATCATTCAAGCCGTTAATAATTTCAACTTTGTCTCCTAAGATTCTTCCAGCAACTACTTTTTTCAATTTTGCTACGTTATTTTCAACAACGAAGATCTCGTTACTGCTTACACTTCCGACAAAAGCATTTCTTGGCACTACCTTTAGGTTTTGTTTTTGGTTGTTCGAACCAAAATTTGCCGTTCCGTACATACCTGCTTTCAAGTCGTTATTAGCATTGTTTGTAATTTCAATTTCCACGGGAAAGTTTAATGAAGCATCTGCTTTAGCAGCAATGAAAGTAATTTTTCCGGAGAATGTTTTATCAGGATAAACACTTGTAGTAATGTTTACTGTGTTTCCTAATTTTAAGCTTGCAACCTGGCTTTCGTTTACTGTAACCGTTAATTTTAATTTAGAAACATTTACAATGTCAAACAAAGCCGTTGCAGGCATTCCTGTCAAAATAGATCCCGGTTCGATATATTTTTTATTGATAAATCCGTTAATTGGAGCTTTAACTTTAGTATCTCCCACATTTATATTGGCTTGTTTTAAACTAGATTCAGCATTTGCTAAAGCTAATTTTGCCTGATCTAATTGCTGTTTCGTAACACCACCCGTTTTAAAAGCATTTTCATATCTTACATAATCTGATTTTGCATTTTGATAAACTGCCTGAGCCTGTTGTGCACTTACATTAATTGCATCGCCTCTCATGGTTAATAAAGTCTGGCCAACTCTTACGTAATCTCCTTCTTTTACAAGAACGCGGATTACTTTTCCTGATTTTTCAGCAGAGAAAGTTAATTCCTGGATTGGCATAAAATTTCCGTTAGCAGTAAATCCAAGATTAACATTTTCTGTTTTTACTGTTGCCACTTTTACAGAAACAGCAGCGTTTTTCTCGGCTACGATTGCTGTCTTAGCCTCATTTTCTGATTTGTTTTTATTTAAAATAAAGCTAATCCCGAAAAAGGCTATGGCTATGATTACGATTGTTATAATTATTTTCTTCATTGTAATTAGTTATTTAATAAGAGTTTTTAGTTCGCCTTTTGATTTAATTAGTGCTACTTCAGCTAATTTGTAATCTAATATAGCTGCCGTATAATTGTTTTGTGCTTCTATCGATGCATTTTCAGCATCTAATAAGTCAGTTAATGATGCAAGTCCCTGTAGATAATTGTTTTTGGTATTACTCAGGATCTCTCCTGCCAAAGTCATATTTTTTCTTTGATTTTCTATTGTAATTAAACTATTCTCTATTTGGGTCTTTGCATTTTTATATTCTAGGTCTAAGGAAAGCTGTGTATCTTTAATGTTTTCCTGTAGCGTTCTGATTTTTACATCAGCTTGTCTTACTCTAGAGCGGGTTCCGAATCCTGTAAAAATGGGTACTCTCAAATTTAATCCGATTGAAGAGTAATCTGACCAGTAAACGCCATCAGCAGGTTTAGCAAACCAGGGCATTTCAGGCCCCTGTCCTATATAATTATATCCTGCAGATAAAGAAAGGGTAGGGTAATATTCAGCTTCAACAGATTTTTTTTGGAACATCAATAACTCTTCCTGTTTTTTCAAAAGCAAATATTCTGTTCTGTTTGCGGTATTAGGAGCCTCACTTAAAGCTGCTGGGGTCACTTCAAATTCAGATTGTGGAATCTCAATTTGCGTTTCCATAGGCATACCAATATAAAACTTTAAAGCATTTTCCTGTAATTGTACTGCGTTCAAAATTTGCTGGCGCTGTGTGCTAATGTTTGATAGTTTTACATTTACCCTGTCTAAGTCAATTTTTTTTGCCAGTCCGTTATCAAACTGTCCTTTAATAATGTCTCGAACTTTTGTTGTATTAACATAATTACTGTCCAGTAAAATTAGTTTCTGGCGTTGAACATATACCTGATAATAGTTGTTAGCTACTCTTTCAATGACCTGCTCTTCTGTTAACTGGTCATTGATCTGATAAAACTGGCGGGTTGATTTTGCTGCTTTCAAACCAGTAAAAACGGAAAGGTCAAATAAAGCCTGAGTTAACGAAACTCCTGCAGTTGATGTCCATTTTTGACCAAAAGCGGCCTGAATTGTAGTGCCAGGAGCATTAAATGCGGCTCCGTCAATAACCGTTGTCTGGAGGACAGGATTATATGTTAAATTACCATTTGCAGAAATTTGTGGTAGTGCACGAGAGCGAGCCTCCTGAATCTGGTATTGGCTGTTTTCAACCTCCAATTTTGCTTTTTTTGCGTCGGCTTTATTCTGAAGCGCATACGTTACAGCATCTTTTAGGGTTAAGGTTGTGACTTGTGCATTGGCCGACAGACCAATTGTACACAAAAATAGTAGAATTATTTGTTTCATATAGTTTATAGATTGACGATTAATTGGTAATTTTTTTAAGTTGTTTTTCTAATTCTAGAATCCCTAAGGGAGTCGACATTGCTCTGGTGTGGTATTCAAGTGCTTCTAATTCTAAATCTTGTGCCTCTTTTTCAGAAATCGTATTTCCATTTATCTCAAAGATCAATGTGTAATAAAATTTCACATATTTATCTATGGGTATTTCTGATCGGTAAAATCCTTCTCGGATTCCTTTTTCGATATTTTGCTTAAAAAATGTATTGCATTCGTTTATCTCTCTGTTAACTAGTTTGTTGTAGGTTTCAGAGTAATGTTTTTTTAACTGATACATTGGAGAGGTTTCTCCGGTATTGAACATTTCTTTGAACATTTTTCGAATTTCAAAATTTTCTTCAATAGCATTGTAATCTTTTCTTACTATTTCATCAATGCTTTGATGTACCTCTTTATGCAACACTTCAATACTTTGTTCTATCAACACCTCTTTGTTACAGAAGTATTTATAAATAGTTTTTTTAGAAATGCACATTTCGCTAGCGATGTCATCCATTGTGATGCTTTTGAAACCTAGTTTCAAAAATAATTCACTTGCTTTTGAAATAATTTTCTCTTTCATTTTACTTTCAAATTGCATTACAAATATAAAAAGGAAACTAAAGTCAAATAAAAAGTTTCCGTTATAATTGTAATAATTTTACGCCAAATTATTTTGGACTAAGATTTATATACTGAATTCTAAATTTGCAATCAGCTTGATATCTCTTCCAAGAGCTAAACCTCCATTGTGATTAAATGAATTATAATCCAGACCAAAATCCTCGCGTTTAATATCTCCTTTAATTTCAAAAGCGACCTTTTTCTCCCCATTATAAGTGTTAACTCCAATAAATTCTGCATCAAGTTCTACTACTTTTGTCACATCTTTTATGGTTAAATCACCTTTAAAAAAATTGATATTATGATTCACTTTTTGAAAAGATGTCGATTTGAAACGGATAATCGGATGCTCATTCACGTTAAAAAAATCATTTAACTGTAAGTTAGAATCAATTTGTTGAAAACTGTCATTTTTGTTGTTTATGTCTAATGAAAACTCAACAGATGCATCTTCAATTTCATTGTCTTCTATGTTTACATAACCGTCAAATTTATTTGTAGTTCCTCCTAAATAAGCAATAATCGAATGTCTCATTTTAATTAAAACATCCGACTGGCTTGAATCTAAAGTCCATGTTGTTTTCATAAATACTTGATTTGTAAATTGCCTGTTTCTTATCGGAAACTTTTTTGGTGTTTTAAGTTTCCGGTGCAAATATAAAAAGGAAACTTAAAACACCAAAAAAGTTTCCATGTTTTTTTAAAATAATTTTTAGAAGTTCAAAGCAGCATGGATAAATAAGATTTAAATCCTCTTAAGGAATTAAATTTTTGACCGTAATAATTTCACATTTGAATTGTATCTTTGAGCTCGTTAATCAGATTTTCATTTTATGCACCATATTAGCCAGTATCAGGATTTTTTTATTAATTATCTAAAAAGCCAAAACATTAGCAAAGAGCCTCAAAACCTTTATGAACCTATTGAATATATTTTAGGACTTGGCGGAAAACGGATGCGTCCAATACTAACTTTAATGGCTTCGGAAGTTTTTGATGCCGATTATCAAACAGCTCTTCCCGCTGCAATGGCGGTAGAGGTTTTTCATAACTTCTCTTTGGTTCATGATGATATCATGGATGATGCACCCTTGCGAAGAGGAAAAGAAACCGTGCATGAAAAATGGAATATTAATACGGGAATTCTATCCGGAGATGCCATGCTTATCCTGGCGTATCAATACTTTGAGCAATACGAACCGGAAATTTTCAGGGATTTAGCAAAGCTTTTCAGTAAAACGGCACTGGAAGTATGTGAAGGTCAGCAATGGGATGTAGATTTTGAGTCACGCTCAGATGTTACTATTCCTGAATATATGAAAATGATTGAGTATAAAACAGCTGTTTTGGTTGCGGCTGCCATGAAAATGGGGGCAATTGTAGCAAAAACTTCTGGAAGAGAAGCCGATTTAATTTATGATTTCGGACTGAATTTAGGATTGGCCTTTCAGCTCCAGGATGATTATTTAGACGCTTTTGGAGATCCGGAAACTTTTGGAAAACAAGTAGGTGGAGATATTATCGAAAATAAAAAAACCTATTTGTACTTAAAAGCAATAGAGTTCTCTGCTCCTGAAAAAGCGGCAGAATTGCAAAAATTATTCACTTTACAGCTGGATCAAAACACTGATAAAATAGAAAAGGCCAAAGCGATTTTTAACGAATCAGGTGCATCAGAAGCTACTCAAAAAGCCATAGAAATGTACACTTTTAAGGCCTTTGAAACCCTTGAAAAAATGGATATCAGCGCAGAAAAGAAAAAGATCCTGAAGACTTTTGGCGAAAATCTAATGGGCAGAAAGGTTTAATATTCAAATGATGGATGCCTTAATAAACAAATTTTTTACCGACAGAAATGAAAATGCGCAAATGCAGCTTTTTTTTGCCGTATCTTTTCTTCTTTTTACTCTTTTTGCTTTAGGGATTGACAGTGTTTCTTTTAATGAAAATTATTTTGACGGCAGGCAAATCACAAATGTTTTAGTGATACTTTATTTTTTGTTATTTTTTTGGTTTTCAGGTTCTTATCTGAGGAAACTCATGTTCGTAATGGTTTTTTTGTCTTATATAGGAGAACTGATTTTTTGCACTTTACTTGGGATGTATCATTACAGGACAAGGGTTATTCCATTATATGTACCTTTAGGGCATGCCATTGTTTATGCTTCAGGTTATGTTTTTGCTCATACACAATGGGCGGTTAAAAACGATAATCTTCTTCGAAAATATTTTGCAATTGGATTTGCATTACTGTTTTTAACTGTTGGAATATTTCTCAAAGATATTTTCTCATTACTCTTTGGAGTTTTTTTCTTTTTGATCCTAAAGAGAAAAAAATGGCAGAATTTATATTATTTCATTGCCCTTTGTGCTATATTTATTGAGCTTGTGGGGACTTATTTTCAATGCTGGAAATGGGTGCCCAAAACCTTTGGATTGATACCGGCTGCCAATCCGCCCATGGGGGCTGTATTTTTCTATGCAGGCGGGGATGTCCTTTTGTCTAAAATAGTAGATTACTGAAAATTAAAAACCAATATAGATTGTAATTGAATTAAATTTTTGAAATGATCATTGATTTTTGCCATTGAATTTGAATTTTGAAATTATAAAACCTATGTATGTTTCGCCGTTAAATACCGATTTATTGTTCGAAGAAGCTCAAAAAGATTCTTTATACATGAAGTTAATTGAGCAGCTCAATAAAGATTTTAATCTGGCAAATGAAGGAATTGATTTTCCGCTGAGCATCACTCCGGACGAATTAAAAATCCAGCTTCACGAAAAAATCTACCGAATGATTCAGTATAAATTTGCTGAATATCTGAATTTGCTCTACATAATTGATGTTCCGGAAAACGAAATCAAACAGCTTGACGGATCAGATTTAGTTGGTCTTGCTGAACAGGTTTCCTTTTTAATTTTAAAGAGAGAATGGCAGAAGGTTTGGTTTCGGAATTTCTACAAATAAATTATTGAGTTATCACAATGCTATAATTTTTTAGGCTTTATTTAGCAAAAAATATGGATGAGTGTGTAAAATGTATTCCTCTGAATATTTCAATTTACAGTTCTTAACTTTGTTATTAGCGGTGAATCTCTCAGTCAATTGATAAAAAAAATCCATTTTTAGATAATTAATAATTCACCTATCTGAACTTTTCAATGCGTTTAGTGAATATATTAGCACCAAAAATAATCGCTCCCATAACAAATGGAACAAAGTGAGAAATTTGCCAAAAAAGATCAATACCTTTTTTTAAACCTTGATCTAACGTTTGAAACATACCTAAACCAATAAAGAATAAGCAAATGGCAAAAAGTACAAATTGAATTTTATAATTTATTTTAATCATGATTATGAACTTTAATTGATAACTTCAGAAACTTAAAAATAAACCCTCACAAAAGGCATAAATGCAGATCCGTAAAGGCTTCTTTTGCTGTTAAATAGAACATCATAACGACCGCCTATGGTTACGCTTCCGGATCTGTAACCGGCTCCTAAAAACAAAGCTGTATTCCAGTAATTATCAGAAAAAGCAGGATTTACATTGGTTGCTTTATAATCGGTGTTTACACGTACTTGTTCAAGCTCGACAGAAAGCTGAACTTCAGGAATTGGATTTACTAAGCCTATAATACTTCCCCCGTAAACATAGGAACTATAGTAATTTTTAGAAGAAAGGTAACCAAATTGCAGTCCGGCACCAACAGCTACAATTTCGTTGATGTTATAAATGGCACTCGGCATTACGGAAATATCAGTATATCCGGAACCAAATCCAAGACCCAATCCGCCACCAAACTGAACTTTTTGCCAAAAATCTTGATTGTTATCGATTACATTGTTTTCTTCCTGCGCAATTATAAGATTTGAAAAAAGGCTAATCAAAATCACAAAAAATGACTTGAAAACGATTGAAAGATGAATTTTCTTCATAGTTTGCGCTATTTTTAACAAATTTTTACGTAAAAGTACGTAAAAAAATCATTTAAATAATATCGTTTGTTGTACTTTTGCCTTTCTATATAACAAAAAGTATATTCACTCAAATATTATGGATAGGTTTTCATTTCTAAATGCAGCGCATACCGAGTTTTTTGCACAATTATACGATCAATATTTAGTTAATCCAGACAGCGTTGAGCCAAGCTGGAGAAGTTTTTTTCAGGGTTTTGACTTTGGAATGACTACTTACAATGACGAAAATCCTGTGCAGCAGATTGTTGAGTATGTAACAACTGGCGATAACACAGATTACAGTAAAGTTTCTGAAAAATTACAAAAAGAATTTAACGTTTTAAAATTAATTGATGGCTATCGCACACGTGGTCATTTGTTTACTAAAACAAATCCGGTTCGTGATCGCAGAACTTCATCGCCAACTTTGGATATTGAAAACTTTGGACTAACAACTGCTGATCTTTCTACAGTTTTTGATGCTGCAAAGGTTATTGGTGTTGCTCCTTGCTCTCTGCAGGATATCATTGCCCGTCTTAAAGCAATTTACTGCCAGCATATTGGTGTTGAATATATGTACATCAGGAACCCTGGTGTTGTGAAATGGATTCAGGATAAATTAGGTGTGAACAACAATCAGCCTAATTTCTCAATAGAGGAAAAACAAACTATTCTTAATAAATTAAATGAAGCCGTTTCTTTCGAAAACTTTTTGCATACTAAATATGTAGGTCAAAAACGATTTTCATTAGAGGGTGGTGAAACCATTATTCCTGCTTTGGATGCCCTAATCGAAAAAGCAGCTGAAAAAGGAGTAGAGCAGTTTGTAATGGGAATGGCACATCGTGGTCGTTTGAACGTTTTGGCAAACATCTTCGGAAAATCTACTCAGGATATCTTTAGCGAATTTGACGGTAAAGATTACGATCAGGAATATTTTGACGGCGACGTAAAGTATCATTTAGGTCTTACTGCCGACAAAAAAACAAGATCAGGAAAAAGCATCAATATCAATTTGGCGCCAAACCCTTCGCACTTAGAAACGGTTGGAGCAGTAATTGAAGGAATCACAAGAGCAAAACAAGATAAATATTACGCTGATGATTTCTCAAAAGTATTACCAATCGCCGTTCACGGAGATGCAGCAATTGCAGGACAAGGTTTGCTTTATGAAATCATCCAGATGGCACAATTAGACGGTTATAAAACCGGAGGTACCATTCATATCGTAATCAACAATCAGGTTGGGTTTACAACAAACTATTTAGACGCCCGTTCATCAACGTATTGTACAGATGTTGCAAAAGTAACCCTTTCGCCTGTATTACATGTAAATGCAGATGATGCAGAAGCTGTTGTACACGCAGTATCTTTTGCATTAGATTACAGAATGGAATTTGGACGTGACGTATTTATCGATTTATTAGGATACAGAAAATACGGTCATAACGAAGGTGATGAGCCTCGTTTTACACAGCCGGTTTTATATAAAATCATTGCAAAACATCAAAATCCGAGAGATATTTATGCTGAAAAGCTTTTATCAGAAAGCGTTATTGATGCCAATTATGTAAATACAATTGAGAAAGAATACAAAGCTGATCTTGAACAAAATTTAGAAGCATCCCGTAAAAAAGCATTAACAATTATTACTCCGTTCATGCAAAATGAATGGAAAGGTTTCCAACAGGTTTCTGATGATGTAATGTTGAAAAAAGTGGATACTACTTTCCCTAAAGAAGGGCTGGATTCTATTATCAATACCATTTCTACTTTACCTTCTGATAAAAAATTTATTAACAAAATCAATAAAATTGTATCTGATAGAAAAGTTGGTTACGACAATAATACACTTGACTGGGGAACAGCAGAGGCTTTAGCTTACGGTTCTCTTTTAACAGAAGGATTTGATGTCAGAATTTCAGGTCAGGATGTGGAGCGTGGTACCTTCTCTCACCGTCATGCTGTGGTTAAAGTTGAAGATTCTGAAGAAGAAGTAATTTTATTGAACAGCATCGAAAATAAGAAAGGAAACTTTGGTGTATTCAACTCTCTTTTATCAGAATACGGAGTTTTAGGATTTGATTACGGTTATGCTTTGGCAAACCCGAAATCTTTAACAATCTGGGAAGCACAATTTGGAGATTTCTCTAATGGAGCACAAATTATGATTGACCAGTATATTTCTTGTGGTGAAGATAAGTGGAACAACCAAAACGGTATTGTTTTATTATTGCCACACGGATATGAAGGGCAGGGGGCTGAGCACTCTTCAGCAAGAATGGAACGTTATTTACAGCTTTGTGCAAGACACAATATGTATGTTGCTGATTGTACAACACCAGCAAACTTCTTCCACCTGTTGAGAAGACAAATGAAAACGAATTTCCGTAAACCTTTGGTAGTTTTCTCTCCAAAAAGTTTATTGCGTGATCCAAGATGCGTTTCTTCAGTAGATGAATTAGCAAATGGAAGTTTTCAGGAAACTATTGATGACAGTACAGTAGATAAAAAGAAAGTTAAAACTTTAGTTTTCTGTACAGGTAAATTCTACTACGATATTGTTGCTGAAAGAGAAAACAACGGAAGAAATGACGTTGCAGTTGTTCGTATCGAGCAATTATTCCCTTTCCCTGTTGATCAAATCAAAGAAATCATTGCAAAATATCCAAAAGCAGATGATTACGTTTGGGCACAGGAAGAACCTAAAAACATGGGAGCTTACAGCTTTATGTTAATGAACTTTGATCTTGTAAAATGGAGATTAGCTTCATTAAAAGCATATTCTGCTCCGGCAGCCGGAAGTTATACACGTGCAAAACGCCGTCATGCAGATGCAATCAGAATGGTATTCGATAAAAATTTATTCAGATAAAAAAATGTTTCAAGTTTTATGTTTCAAGTTTCAAGTTTAATGACCTGAAATGTGAAACGTGAAACCATAAAAACCTTAAACAAAAACAAAGATGATTTTAGAAATGAAAGTCCCATCACCAGGGGAGTCAATAAAAGAAGTTGAAATTGCAACTTGGTTAGTAAAAGACGGCGATTATGTAGAAAAAGATCAGGCGATTGCTGAAGTTGATTCAGACAAAGCTACTCTTGAATTGCCTGCTGAAATGAGCGGAATAATTACGCTAAAAGCGGAAGAAGGCGATACAGTAGCAGTAGGGGCTATAGTTTGTTTAATTGACACAAGCGCTGCAAAACCAGATGGTTCAGCAGCTGCACCAGCAGCAGAGGCTCCTAAGGCTGAAGCTCCAAAAACAGAAGTAAAAGCTGAGGCTCCAAAAGCAGAACCAGTTCAGGCTCCGGCAGCAACAAGCTATGCAGCAGGAACTCCTTCTCCGGCAGCAAGAAAAATATTAGACGAGAAAAATATCGCTCCTGCATCAGTTTCAGGAACAGGTAAAGGTGGAAGAATCACTAAAGATGATGCTGTAAATGCAGTACCTTCTATGGGAACTCCAACTGGAGGAAGCCGTGGAACTGAGCGTGTAAAATTATCTATGTTGCGTCGTAAAGTAGCAGAAAGATTAGTTTCAGCTAAAAATGAAACGGCTATGCTGACTACTTTCAACGAAGTAAACATGACACCAATCAACAACATTCGTAACGAATACAAAGATGCATTCAAGGCTAAGCATGGAGGTCTTGGTTTAGGTTTTATGTCATTCTTTACAAAAGCAGTTACAAGAGCGTTACAATTATATCCAGATGTTAACTCAATGATGGATGGTGATTACAAAATCAACTACGATTTCTGTGATATTTCTATTGCAGTTTCCGGGCCAAAAGGATTAATGGTTCCTGTTGTTCGTAATGCTGAGAACTTAACTTTCCGTGGCATCGAAGCTGAAATCAAAAGACTGGCTTTAAGAGCACGTGACGGGCAAATCACTGTTGACGATATGACTGGAGGAACTTTCACAATTACAAATGGTGGTGTTTTCGGATCTATGTTGTCTACTCCAATTATCAACCCTCCACAGTCTGGAATCTTAGGAATGCACAACATTATCGAGCGTCCAATCGCTGTAAACGGTAAAGTTGAAATTCACCCAATGATGTACGTAGCTCTTTCTTATGACCACAGAATTATCGATGGACGTGAGTCAGTTGGTTTCTTAGTGGCTGTTAAAGAAGCTTTAGAAAATCCAGTAGAATTATTGATGAACGGAGATGCTAAAAGAGCATTGGAGTTGTAATACATTCTAAAAATATATTTTAAAAAATCTCGTTTATTTCTGTAAACGAGATTTTTTTTGTTCATATCATTCTTGATATATTTTTCCGTATATATACGGAAATATTTTTTTAAATCATATTTTTGTTTAAAACCCAAATAATGTCAAATTCCATTTTTCAACAACTCGATTTTCATGACTTTGCAAAGGATTGCAAGGAAATTGATATTAAGATTTTTGATATTGGGAAATTTGGAAACATTAAAGTGTATGCAAATGAAGGACAGCCCGCTCTTTTCTTAAAAGAAGTAGAGTCTTTTGATTTACAAACATTAAAATTGATTGCTGAAATTCAACATACTTGTTGGAATTTTCAAAAAGTTTTATTTTTATATGTTTATACTAAAACTGAAATCAGAATTTATAATTGTTCTGAAAAACCATTTGGATATAATGTAAATGACGAAAAAATTAATTTCGAAAAAGAACTTCAAAATCTTGAACTTTTTTCTTGTGATGAAACAGATAAATCAAAGCTTATAACATTAAATAATCTTTTTTCAAGGATTGCTATTGATACTGGTTTTATTTGGTCTTCAGTCGAAGCGAATGAGATAAAGAAAAAAATAAATCTTCAAAATAGAGTAGATAAATATTTAATTCAAAGTTTAGTTAATGTTTCCAAAGAACTCGAAAAATTTGGATTAAAAGACAAGGAATTGATTCATAAATTGGTTATGCGTTCTTTGTTTCTTTTGTATTTAGAAGATAGAGGCGCAACTTCCAAGGATTTTTACGAACAGTTTAACCTTGATGCAAAATCTTATTTTGAAATTCTCCATGATCCTAATCATACTTATGAGTTATTCAAAAAATTAGCGGAGGACTTTAATGGAAGTCTTTTTACAGTTGAAGAAAATGAAAAGGAGATCGTTACTTTCGAACATTTGGAACTGATAAAAAAATGTTTTACAAATGGCTATAGTAATAGTAAGCAATTAGAATTTTATGAAAATTGGAGATTATTTGACTTTAGTATTATTCGAATTGAGTTATTAAGTGAGATTTATGAAAACTTTTTATCTGAATTAGATCAGAAAGGTAAAAAGGATTCAGGGACTTTCTATACACCGCCATCATTGGTTGAATTAATTCTTAATGAAAAATTATCTACCAAAAATGACGAAACAAATTATAATATAAAAACACTTGACCCAAGTTGTGGTTCAGGAATATTTTTGGTTCAAAGTTTTAAGCGTTTAGTAAAACGTTATGAAAACAAATACCAAAAAAAGTTAACGGATTTCGATATCCTAGTAAAGATTCTAAAAGATAATATTTTCGGGATTGAAATTGAACCAAAATCAATTAAAGTTGCGGCATTTAGTTTGTATTTAGCGTTGTTGGACAATCTAGACCCAAAGACAGGTTGGTGGAATGGGAATATTAAATTTCCTTATTTAATAAACGATCCAGAGGACTCAACTTTAAATGAACAGGGGTATAATCTTTTTAAAAGAGATACTATCTCTGATTTTGAAATATCAGAATTGCAAAATTTTCAATTAGTAGTTGGAAATCCCCCATTTGGGACAAAAAAGTTATTACCATCAATTATAAATTATTGTAAAAAACAAAATTTTGCTCAAGAAATGGTTTTGCCATTTATGCACAAAGCTCCTTTATTAGCACCAAAAGGTGAAATTGCTTTAATTTTCAATACTAAAGTTTTAACGAATACAGGTGGAACTTATCAAAATTTTAGACAGTGGTTGTTCAATGAAAATTATGTTGAAAAAATATATAATTTTTCAATTCTAAGGAAAGCTCCAAAATTTTCTGGCGGACAACTTTTTGGCTCAGCCGTTGGTCCAATAAGTATTATTTTTTATCAAAAAGAAGACCCAGAGAATCCAAAGGATACAATTACTTATTATGCTCCTAAAACTTACATTAAAAATGATGTTCTAGAAGGAATTGTTGTTGATTCATCAGATGAAAAGCATTTACCAAGGATTGAATGCGAAAAGAAAGATACTAAAATCTGGAAAATAGCAATGTGGGGAAGTTATTTTGATTTTGAGTTAATTGAAAAATTGTTTAAAAATAAATCGTTAAAAAGTGATTTACGAAAGAATAATATTAAAAATGGTGTAGGGTTTCAATTATTGACAAACAAAAAAGACAAGCCTAAGGAAAATATATTTATCTCAGAAAATAAATATTTAGATGCTGATTATATAGAAAGATTTACATCTAATAGCTCTAATTTAAAAGGTATTAATTCTTCAATTAAAACCATTAAAGCGAAATTATTTTATGGGATTGACAATTTTTTAAAAGAAGATGTTAAACTTCAAAATATAAATATTTTCAGAAGATTAGGAGATTTAGATGCGTATTTTTCACCTCATTTGATGTTAAAAAAAGGGTTGAATGACAATCAAATTTGTGCTTCTTATTTAGATGAGATTTGTACTTTTAGAGATGGGGTATATGGGTTTTATTCTTTAGATAAGAATGAAGATTATTTAAAAGCATTAACAGCATTGCTAAATTCTAAAATTAGCTCATATTTGCTTTTCTTAACTATTTCTTCCTATGGAATAGAACGGGAACAAATTATGAAAAATGAGTTTCTTACTTTACCATATACAATAAATGAAAATGTTAAATTCACTTTAGTAAATTTATTTGATAAAATTTTCGCTATAAAAAAATCTGATGAACAGAATGGTTCAAAAACGGATATTCTTCATTTAGAAAAACAAATTGATCAAATCATTTTTAATGATATTCTTAAATTGACAGAAGATGAGCAAATTATAATTAAAGATACGCTTGATTATAGTTTGGATTTGTTTGAAAAGAAAGAAAATTCTAAAGCTGTTTTACCAGTTAATGAAATCAATATTTATAGTAATAGATTAACAAAAGGACTAAATAATTGGTTGGATGATGTTGATTTAAAAGCGTCTGCAACAATTTATGATATCAATAGAAATTGCCCATTGTATTTAGTTAAAATATCATTTGGGAATGAAGAAAAACCTGTTTTCGAATCAAAAGAAGATATATATAAAGAGTTAAAAATTTTAGATGAAAAACTTTGGGAAGAAGAAGCTCAAAATTTATATTTTAGAAAAAAACTAAACTATTATGATAATAATGATGTTTATATCATAAAACCAAATCAAAGACGTTTTTGGAGTCAAACTGCTGCTATGGAGGATTGTAAATCTTTATTAGTTGAAATAGCTAACGGGAATGGCTAAAAGCAATTTTATAATACAGAAAGTAAATGAAAGCTTTGAATCGAAATGTTTAACAGTTTTGGTTAAATCATATAATGATTCTATAAAGAATAAGTCATATTCAAAAGATTGGGAAGAGAAAACTTTTTCCTCTCATTTAGTAAGTTTAATGAATAAGTGCGATGTAGCTTTAAAATATGAAATGATTATTACAAAAGAAGAAGAATTGGAGGATGATGAAATTGATAATGGTTTGAAATCAGCAGACGAAGCAAATCCAATTGATATTAGATTTCATAATGTTTGGTCAAACGAAATAAGGTTAAATTATATCATTGAAGCAAAAAATATTTCTTCTTCACAATGGAATAAATCAAACGGAAGCAAAGTAAATGCTTCTCAACAACAGAAAGAATATATTACTAAAGGTATTGATAGATTTCTGACAGGACATTTTAAAGAAAAAAATGGTTGTATGTTGGGCTACATTGTAAATGGTTCATTAGAAAATATCATTGACAAAGTAAATGCTAAAATTAGTTCATGTAAAAATGACTCTGAAATGATCCTACATAAAAGTAAGTTTATTGATAATCATAAAATATTTGAGACAAAACATTCTCAAAAGGTTCTAAAACATTTGTTTTTTGAATTCTCAAATTAATGGTATGATAATAGAAAATAAAATATTAAAAGCTGTAGGAACTAATAAACTTAACCTTAAAATTTTAGGGGAAAGAAAATGGTATAATTATTTTATCTCAGTAAATAAGTTAGTTTGGTCGAGAAATCTTTCGGATGGTTATGAAATTCATGTTTATTCGGATGAATATAAGACTTTACATCTGGGAACATTCAAAATTTAATGGTTTGGAGTTTTGAAAGTTACTTCAAATACAAATAATGATTATAATAATCAATAATCGCTTTTCCTTCCAGCAAAACATCAGCGCCAATAATGCCATGAACCGGTTTTGCTTTGTACTGTCTTAGCGCTTCGTTAACATGCGAAAGGTCAAAAATAACCAGACTAAAATCAGTATTTTTCCAGGAACCGAGCTGCAGTGTATTGTGTTTTGAAATTTGTGTTTTCATTCCGGTTCCGCCGGCGCCGGCCGCTTTGGTTTTGGATTTTTTTGAAGTTAATTCGAATTTTTCGATGCTTTCAAAACCTACGCAGGAATTTGAGGCGCCGGTGTCTAAAATAAAAGTTCCGGAAACGCCATTGATCTTGGCTTTGATAGATAAATGCTGGGTTTTGGTAACTTTGAATTTTATTTTTTTGTATTTCTCTTTTTTGAGAACCTCGTGAAGATTTTCCATTTTCGATCGTGATTGAAAACCAAAAATAAACCAATTACAGCCAATAAACTAATGATGGACCAGATATAATAGGCTGATTTTTCTTCTGGAGAAATAGAGCCGTAATAGACAAACGAACTCCAGTAATAAGGAGATTTTTTAGCGTTTGGAATTGTTTTGTCATTTAAGAAATCAAGTTTTGCATTGGCAGTGGCTTCAAAGTAAGTTTGCTTATTTTTGATATTTTTATAGAAATCAGTCATAAAGACCGATGTGGTATAATCGTTTACTTTCCATAAAGAAAATAACAGATTCTGTGCTCCTGCAAACTGAAAACCTCTTGCAACACTCATCGCTCCTTCGGCTTTATAGAGTTTTCCGATTCCGGTTTCGCAGGCACTTAAAACCACTAAATCCGGATTGATGTTGAGGTTGTACAATTCTGAATATAAAATTTCCTGATCATAAAATTTGATGCTTGCCGGAGTTTCCATATCGCCTGAAGAAGCATGCGTGCTTAAATGCAGGATCGAATAATTGGAAATGTTATTTTTAAAATTATCAAAACGGGCATCAGCATTTTCTAAATATTTGCCTTTAAAGTTACTTCTGATAGATGCTAATTCTTTCTTTGAATAACGCAACTCAAAAGCCGTTTTTTCGAAAACCGGAAAAACGCCTAAAACTGTTTTTTCTGATTTTGAAAAGGGTTTTGAATTCAGATAAATATTCGCCGAAGTAGTATAAGCAATCCTGAAATCATTCAGCAAATAATGCATTTTAGCAAAATTTGTTGTATTTGATTCTTGTGTAATCAAGGCTTCAAACGGAAGAAAATTTAAAATACCATCAGGAGCAACGATGAGGTTTTGATAAACCGAGTTGCTAGGTAATTTTAACAAATCATACACTTTTTTTCCAGAATGATTATAACCTGAAATATTATTGGTAATATTATCAGCATTGTTGAAATAATCTATAAAATGAACAATCTCAAATATTCCTGTGTGGTTTACATAAAGAGAATTGAGACTGATGCTGCCATTACATAATGTAAAATAATACAATTTTTCAGCTCCCATAAAATAATAAACCATCACCGCTTTGTCATTTTCTAATTTTGAAAACAGCGCTTTTAAATCACAATTTTCCGGAATATAATCTGTATTTCCAGTCTGGATTTTCTTCAGCGAAAGTGTCAGTTCATTTTGTTTTTTAATAAGAGTATTGATTTTCGAAATATCGGCTAATTCTCCCTTTTGCTGTTCTTTTAAAATGGCATTATTAAAATTTTGAAATTCCTGTAAAAGCTGTTTTTCTTCTATGGAAGCGTTTTTAATATTCGAACGATAACTTTTTAAAATTCCGGCTTTAGTTCTTTCAGATAATTGAAAAGCCTCTTTTATATATTCAGTTTTCCCTTCTTTTTCATATAATTTTTTATAAATCGAAATGCATTTTTCAGTTCGGTTTCGGGATCGCCATTGCGATATGATTTTTGAGTTTTCATAAACCAGTGAATTCATCAATAAATCTTCAATGTAAAAGGAAAGTTCAAAAGCTTTTAATGCTTTTTTGGGCTGGTTAAGCTGTAGAATTTCTGCCTGTAAATCGATTGCATCTATCAAAACAGTTTCTGCATATAATTGGTTTTGATTTGGGACAAGGTTCTTAGAATTATAATTCGGAATTAAAATTTCAAACACAGTCAAGATCTGCTTTGAACTTTCCTCATATCTTCTTTCGTCAAAAAGGAGCAAAGCTTTTTCATAATATAATTTTGCCAATTTTCGTGGCTGTTGATTTTTGGATTCTAAAAATAACTTTTCAGCTTTTTGCATATAAGAATGGGCTACATCAAATCGTTGCCATTGCCTGTTCATCGAAGCCAGATTTCGATAAGAATTAGACAAAGTTTCAGATTGTTCTTTTTCGTTTTTAAGATACTTTATAGAAGATTGAAAAGATTTCTCGGCTTTGTTATTCGAATTTTTAATCGATAATAGTTGTTTTGAACCCAGCCAGTAATTGTTTCCTAAATTATTCAGCAAAATACCTTTTTGGGAATTCGATAATTTTTCAGTTTTTAAAGTATTTTCCAAAAGTTCAATTGCCATTGGGATCTTCCCCGAATTCTGATAAACATTCGATAAATTCAGAATTGCTGCTATTTTTTGTGGCTCGTTTTTTTCGAGATTTGCAATAAAATAATATTGTTTTATAGTATTTTCGGCACTGTCATAATCGCCCAAAACGGTGTATAAATTTCCCAAAGGTTTCAGGCAATATTCAATAATGTCGTAATCTTTAAGTTTATATTTCAGATAGATTTGCCAGGCTTTTTCATAACCTGAAACTGCATTATGTGTCTGTCCAAACTGATTTTGATAATAGGCTTTGTTGCAGTTTAAGATGACTATGGCTAATAACTCATCTTTGGTTTTTGGTTTGGGATTTCTCCAGAAAGCAGCTTCGGTATTGGTTAAGTTTTGCAGCGCTTTCACGGAAGGGTTTGCAACAAAAATATCTATGACATTGTATATTTTGTCTTCGGGATTTTGTCCAAAAACATTCACGTTAACAAAAAGAAAGATTAAACCATATAAGTGATATAAGTTCATGTAATTTTTTGCGTGTTTTGTTTCACAGAGATTCACGAAGTTTTCGCAAAGTTTCACAAAGAATTAAAAATAGATTTTGTGTATCTCTGTGAAAAATCTTTGCGAAACTCTGCGGAATAACTTTTAAAACCTCCAAATCCCATACACCTGAAAATAATTAAAATCCTGTTCAAAGTTGATGACATAACGTGCACCTAAACTTGGTCCGATTCTGGCGAAACCAGCTGTTAAATCGAATAAAAGACCTGTTTTGATATCAGTAAAAGAGTTTTTGACAGTGTTATTTGTTGTTTTCGTATCTATTAAAAAAAATTCTTTCTCATTTTCAAAAGTTTCTATTTTGATATCCTGATGCTGCTCTGATGCAACATTGATATTAGCCTGAATTCCGGCACCAATCCCGATATAATTATTAATGTTATACCGAATCAAAACAGGGACTTCCCAGTTAATATTTTTGTTTTCTGTTGCAGTTGTGGTTCGTATTAGCCGCCTCGTACCATTTGCATTTGTGTTAAAATCATTTACGACATTAACTGCGCTATTGTACTGGTTTAACGCATTTACCCATTCTGCCTGCCAGTAAAAACGATAGGCTTTATAAGGAGAAATAGTAGCGCCTACAAAATAACTGGTTGATTTGTCAAGATCTGGATAAAAATTATATCCCGCTTTTGCGCCAATTGAAATTCCCGGTAAAAATCGGGTAGTGGCGTAATTGGTTATGATAGGTTCGTTTTTATCAAAAATAATCGAAGTCCGGCTTTTGGTTTTTACTTTATGAAAGTCTTCACTGAATTTCATTGAATAACGTACAAAACCTTTGGTGCTGTCTTTTTCCTGGACGTTTTTTTGTTCAGTCCCCGGGAGGTAAATATTCTTAAACGTAAAAATGATTTGTTTTTTTGTGATGATGGTATCCAGACAGCTTACGGTTGGTTCTTCACCTTTTGGACAAATCGGACATTCAGGATACATCCCTTCAATCTGAAATGTTTTTTTGTCGAACATGTCCGGAATATCAGTTTCTAAGCGAATTTTTCTTGCCGGGCCTTCACCGTTATTTTGAAAACGGGTTTTGAATTTCACTCTTTTAAACCGAACCAGTCTGTAATTCATAAAACTTCCATTTGAACCCATTTTGTTGGGATCATGAGAGGTTACGATTTCCATTTCGAGGTTTTTTACTTTATGATTTTTAAAACTTCGATTGGGTACAAAAATCCCGCGCATGGTAACTGTTGCACTGGTGTCTTTGATCATTTCGGGAGTGGTTTTGAAGGTGTAAAAAACATTGCGTGTTTCGTTTGGATTGGCATCGTCAAATTCCAGAATCGAAACATTATGATAAAGTGTATGTGCTTCTTTTAAGCTGGCTTCTAAATCTTCTTCTGTCGTTGTGTTTTTATATTTTTTGAATTTTATAGTGTTTTCCGTAGAAGCGAGATAGGATTTAGTATCATCGAGATCATCAACTGAAGCTACGGTATTTTCTTTTACGTCACGTTCGCCGGCATAGGTCCTGAAATCGGACAATTCGAAATTGTTGTTTTTGAATTGCTTTTCGTTATAAAAAAGATAGAGCTTGCCATTGGCAACATAATTTTCCAGATTTTGATAACTGACTACAACTACCATTTCCTGTTCTGGAATGGGGTCGCAGTTTTTTAGGATGGAGAATCCGTTTTGGTCGGCAATGGATGCGATGTCTTTATAATCTGTGTCGGTAATATCGTTTACAGCCACTTTTTTTGGGCGTGTTGCCGGAGGTTTTCCGTTGTCGTAATTGTTGGTTACAGCAAGTCTGGCGGTATAATTGCCTTTGTTTTTATAAACGTGTTTTGGTTCGGCTTCTTTGCTGTAATGTCCGTCTCCAAGTTCCCATAAATAAGAATAGCTTGGTTTTGGAGCACCTGCAATCGGAATTAATGGCGGTGTTTCGGGTCTAAAAGTTACCGAATTGCCTTTCTGAATATAGCTGATATTTGCTCTTCGGGTGATGGTGTCTTTTACTTTGGTTTGCGCAAACACCATTGCTGATGAAAGAATAATGAAACAGCATAAAAGTTTTTTCATGGTCGAGGAGGTTTTTTAGCCCTGATGGGAGCGGCATCCTTTTTCTGGCTTCTTTAGACAGAAAAAGATACAGCGGACAGCAGGATTAGCTTCTGAAAATCATCAGAGTTAGTTTAAAACAGCATTAAATGTAAAAAAAAGTGATGAGCAAATCACCACTTTTTCTTAAAAAAGTATTTTATAAGTTACTGAATAGCATTGATCGCTGCTACGAGTTGAGCTTCTGAACCTACTGTTGTTTCAGCCAAAGTAAAGCTGTAGGTTTGATTGGCAGCAATTGTTACGCCTTTAATAGCATAACGCCATTGACCGTTATCTTCTGTCGCAAAAATGATGTGACAGGCTAAACCAACAGGAATTTGTCCGTAATGTTCGCTGAATAAACCTGCTGCCGTGTAAGTATCAAGTTTTGCCAGTGCGTTTGTTCCTTCGCCATCATAAGACAGGTAAATTGCACAATTGTTATTATCATAGCCTTCAGGAGCATCTACTAAAATAGTAGTTTTCGGTCTTGGATCGCTGTAGAATCGGTCAACATTTGTCCAGCCAAAGTTGCCAAAAGTTACATAATAATTATTTCCTTCGCCCTGTACACCGCCTTTACCATTAGCGCCGTCAGCACCGGCTTTGGCTTCTCTCCACACAAGTTCTTCTGCTTCATCAATTACACCGGTCCACAATGTCATAGTGTTGTCCAGTCCGCCTGTCAAAGTTGTTGGAACAATCATACTCATTGAGCAGGAAGTCTGAAGTGCAACACCGCCTTGTGTTGCTTTGATAAAGAATTCACCGCCAGATATTAAAAGATTTTTCTTTCCGTCAGCCATCAATCCCATAGTGGGTTTGTTAGTTACGAGCATACTTCCTTTATCAAAAAGTTCAACAAATTCAATGTCAATTGTTCCGGTTACAGCATTTCCGTTTTTGGTAAGACAGTTTCCGTTAATGTTTAGCTTTACACCTTTTGCAGAGGTTATCGTAATTGTTCCGTCTCCGGCTGTTGCTGTAAAATGTTGTGTTTTTCCTGCCAAAGCGTTGTCTCTTACCGCTGCAAATTCTGATGCTGAGGGTGGTGTAACTTTGTTATCTCCTTCGCTGTCATCACAACTTGCAAAGGCTGCTAATGCTAAAAATAATAATCCGATTTTTCTAAAATTTGTATTCATGATTTCTAATTTTTATAAATCTGAGCTGATCTTTATCAGTTGGTTTTCAGATTCGGGTTGTTAATTTAATTTTTATATCCTTATATCAATTCGGGTTTGATATTGTTACCCTTGTTTTCAAAATTTATTTTTTATTCGTTTTTATATGACTATATCAACAGGCTTTTAAAATTGTTACCTCTGTTTTTTATTTTTTTTGAAGTTTATTTGGAAAAGCATTTTTCTTCAAAAACATTTCCGTCTTCATCGAGTGCAACCAGGATTTGTTTTTTTCTTGAAAGATTAATGATCAAATAAATCCAGACAATGGACCAAAGCCCCAGTGTAGCAAAAACCAAAGTCAAATGCAGGGAAGAATCGATTTGTTTTTTTTCTTTGGATAAAACCACATAAGGGAGTTTATCATTTTTTTCAATTACGATAAATCCGTTGCGAATCTTGTTTGACAGCGTCTGCTGGAACTTGGCAAAATCTTTCTCAGTTGTAAATTGATAACTTCCCATTTCTATTTGATTTTTTAATTCTAAATAACCTTCTATTTGCCTTATATCAATTTGTTTTTAGGATTGTTACCCCTGTTTCTGTAATTTTTTTCAGATTCTTTTTTTTACTTTAGCTAATAATTTCAATTATGGAAAAAAGTAAAATGCATCCCGACCAGAAATATATTGAAGGAATTGCTGCAAATGATTCGGCTATAATCCGGTCTATCTATAAAAATTCAGTTCCAAAAGTGGTTTTCTATATCATGAACAATTCAGGAGACAAGGATCAGGCTCAGGATGTGGTTCAGGAAATCATGATGTTGCTTTTTAATCAGGCCAAAGCCAATACATTACAGCTTACTTGTCCATTTGATGCTTACTTCTTTTTGTTGTGTAAAAGGAAATGGCTTAACGAATTGAAAAAAACTTCGAATAAAGGGGTAACAATTAATGAAGATTTTGCATCTATCAATGAATCTGCTCTCGAATTGGTTGAAGAAACCGAACAATTTGATGAAAAACAGCAACTTTTTGATACGATGTTCCAGAAATTAGGAGATAAATGCCAGGAGGTGCTAAAACTGAGTTTTGCCATTAAATCGATGGAGGAAGTTGCCGAAAAGCTAAACGTAACGTACGGTTATGTCCGTAAAAAGAAATCGTTATGTATCGGACAGCTGACACAATGGATTCAGGAAGCAAAAAATTTTAAATCTCTTAAAAATAATTAAAGTCATGAACGAAGAACGCTACCTATTATTTGATCAGTATCTGCAGGGAGAAATGACTGTTGAAGAAAGAAACAGTTTTGAAAGACAACTTTCAGAAAATCCGGAATTTGCCGCTGAATTCAGAACGTTCAAAGAGATTCACGTACAACTGGAAAATAAATTTGGGCATGAGCAGGAAAGACAAGCGTTTAAAGAAAACCTGTCCAATATTGCAGATAAACATTTCAATAAAGAGGAGCCAAAAGTGATTATGATGCGTCCATGGTATTACGCGGCGGCGGCATCTGTAGCCATTTTATTTGGATTGCTCTTTTTTGACTACAACCAGAATCCGTCTTTTAATGATTATAACCATCCAGAACAGGCTCATTTTACAGAAAGAAGTAATGCCAATTCAAATTTGATACAGGCCGAAAAAGCTTTTAATGACAGAAAGTTCAAAGAAGCGGTTCCGTTTTTTGAGGCTATTCTTAAAAACAACAAAACGGCTGAAATTCAATATTATTATGGTGTTTCTTTATTGCAAACCATTGAATATCAAAAAGCAGAAGCAGTTTTTAATGAATTGAAATCAGGAAATTCTGTTTACAAAGAAAAAGCGCTTTGGAATCTGGCTTTACTCAAATTAAAGCAAAAAGATTATAAAGGCTGTAAGCAAATCCTGCAGACCATTTCTCAGGATTATGAAGACTATGATGAGGTTCAGGAACTTTTGGATGCTTTGGATTAAGTTATTTCGCAGAGATGCACGGAGAATTTCACAGAGATTCGCAGAGCTTTAAAATGCTTTGCGAATCTTTTTTTTGTTGCTAAAAAGTTCATACAAAATCGAGTTTAGTTTTTTTCTATATTCTATTTTTGTATTTTATAAATTTAACCAGAAACTATCTACAACCTTAGCCATTATGAAATGCAGAAAATTACTTTAACTCTTCTTATTCTATTTTTACAAATTACTATCGGCTATGCCAAAATTACCGAAACAGAAAAATTGGCTGCAACCTGTAAAGTATGGGGTTTCTTAAAATATTACCACCCGAAAGTTGCCGGCGGAGAAGTGAATTGGGACAATCAGCTTTTGGAAAAATTACCTAAAATAGAAAAAGCACAAACTAAAGAAGAGTTCTCTCTAATTCTCGAAAACTGGATTGACGAACTTGGACAGGTGAAAGAAGTTGCTCCGATTGCTGTATCAAAAGAGATTGAATTTTTTGATAAAAACTTTGATTTAAGCTGGTTCAATAACAATAAAGTATTTTCAAAAAAACTTTCGAAGAAATTGAAATTTATTGAAGAGAATAGATATCAAACAAATGAAGAATTTGGACCTGATTTCGATGGTTTTAAAAACTTGAAAAATTACTTTAGTCTTGACTATAATAATAAAGGTTTCAGAATCTTAATGTTATTTGCATATTGGAATGTTATAGAATATTTTTTTCCATACAAATATGTAATGGATCAAAAATGGGATAAAATTTTAAAACAAATTTTACCAATTATTTTAGATGCTAAAAATGATGAAGAGTTTTTATCAGCAGTGAAAAGAATGTCAACGAATCTAAATGATGGTCATGTCATGTTTCATATCTATCCAATATTTGCCACTGTGAAAAAACTGGTTTATTTTCCGGCAACAGGTAAAATAATAGATGATAAATTGGTCGTTACCGAGATTTTAGGTGATAGTCTTGCAGAAGCCTATAACATTAAAAGGGGAGATGTTATTACCAAAATAAATGACAAAACGATTAAGAATTATACTGATGAAAATAGAGATTTGATTAGTGCCTCAAACGGAGCTTCGTTTTTAAATAAAGTTGTAAATTCAATCCTTACCTCTGATTCTGAAAAGGTGAAAGTGGAGTTTCTGAAAGATGGAAAGTCGGAAATAAAAGAAATGAATTGGTTTAATTATCATGATTCTCATCGAAACGAATATAAAAAAGGAGCTATGAAAAAGAAGGATAAATTCAAACTTCTGGACAATAATATTGGCTACGTTAATATGGGAGTTCTTAAACCAAAAAATATTCCGGATATGATTGAAGCTTTAAAATCTACAAAGGCAATTGTTTTTGATATGAGAAATTATCCGCAAAATACATGGAAAGAAATTTCAGATTTTTTAAATCCTGAAGAAAAGAAATTTGTCATTTATACCTAATTTGAATTATCCCGGAAAATATTTCTGGACAAATGGAACAAATGCGGGATTTGATAATAAAAATAATTACAAAGGAAAAGTGATTGTGCTACTTAACGAAGATTCTGTAAGTCAGTCAGAATGGACAGCTATGTGTTTTCAAACTGCAGGCAATACAACTATTATTGGCAGTCAGACAGCCGGATCAGATGGAAATGTATTCGAATTTGATTTTAAAGCATTTCATACTGGTTTTTCTGGAATTGGTGTTTTTTATCCAGACAAAAGAGAAACACAAAGAATCGGAATTGTTCCTGATATTGAAGTAAAACCAACCATCAAAGGAATTCAGGAAGGAAAAGATGAGGTTTTAGATCGTGCTTTGGTTTTTATCGAAACCGGGAAATAGTATTTATTTGTCATTTCGACGGAGGAGAAATCACACAAGAAACTCCACAAAGAAATTTGCCAATCTTTGTCGATTTACGAGTGTGATTTCTCCCTTTGGTCGAAATGACAAAAAGACGCATAAAAGATTCGTCAAACTTCTATCCCAAATCCTGAAATTGCTATTCATTTATTATTGTCGTAATTTTGACAATTTTAAAATCATACCCTTGAATTCAACACCCATTATTACCGATACACACACCCATTTATATTCTGAAGAGTTTGATCAGGATCGTGATGAAATGATGCAAAGAGCCATAAACGCAGGAGTAACCCGTTTTTTTATTCCCGCTATTGATGCTGCAGCCACACAGTCGATGTATGATCTGGAGCAAAAGTATCCGGATCATGTTTTCCTGATGATGGGTTTGCATCCCACTTACGTGAAAGATAACTATCTCGATGAGCTGCAACATGTTGAAAAAGAGCTTTCAAAACGAAAATTTTACGCGGTTGGCGAAATTGGCATCGATTTATATTGGGATAAAACGCATTTAAAAGAACAGCAAATTGCTTTTAGAAGACAAATTCAATTAGCCAAACAATATAAATTACCCATCGTGATTCATTGCCGCGACGCTTTTGATGAAGTTTTTGAAATTCTGGAAGAAGAAAAATCAGCAGATTTATTTGGTATTTTTCATTGTTTCACCGGAAGCTACGAGCAGGCACTTCAGGCTATTTCGTACAATATGAAATTAGGAATAGGTGGAGTAGTGACTTTTAAAAACGGAAAAATCGACCAATTCTTACGCCAAATTGATATGAAACATATCGTTCTGGAAACTGATTCACCTTACCTCGCGCCCATTCCGTACAGAGGTAAACGCAACGAAAGCAGTTATTTAACGAATGTAATTGCAAAACTGGCCGAAATTTACGACCTTTCAGATACAGAAATTGCAGCAGCAACAACGCAAAACTCTAAAGACGTTTTCGGGATTTAATATGCCGATTACGATACTTTAATTTTTTTTTTGTTCTTTTGCCCACCTAAATTGATAATTATAATGCAGAAATTTGACGCTATTCGACCATTTTATGATTCTGAAGTAAATGAAGCACTTCATGGAGTTGCCAATCATCCGATGATGAAAACCATGATGAATTTTACTTTTCCGGAATTAAACGATGAAGTCTGGAAAGAGCAATTGAAGAAAACACATTCAATCCGTGATTTTCAATGCAATTTTATTTATCAGACCATTCAAAAAGTACTCGAAAAAAGTTCAGAAGGACTTACGACTTCGGGTTTTGAAAAGTTAGAAAAAAACACGCCTTATTTATTTATATCCAATCACCGCGATATTTTGCTGGATACCACTTTACTGAATGTTTGTCTTTTTGAACACGGTTTGGTCATGACAGCCTCTGCAATTGGTGATAATTTAGTTAAAAAAGCATTTTTGAGCACCCTCGCAAAACTGAACAGGAACTTTTTAGTTCTGAGAGGTTTAACGCCAAGAGAAATGCTGCAAAGTTCAAAATTACTGGCAGAATATATGGGGCAGTTATTGCTTCGTGAAAACCGTTCGGTTTGGATCGCACAAAGAGAAGGCCGTACCAAAGACGGTAATGACGAAACCAATCCGGGTGTTTTAAAAATGATCGCTATGGGTTCTGATGAAGCAAACCCGATGGATTATTTCAAAAAATTAAAGATTGTTCCGGTATCCATTTCATACGAATACGATCCGACCGATGTGTTGAAAATGCCGCAATTAATGGCAGAAGCTAATAACGAGGTGTACGTAAAAGATAAAAATGAGGATTTCATGACCATTTTAAGTGGTATTATGGGGACCAAAAAAAGAATTCATATTTCTGTTGGAGATGTTCTGGATGCTGAAATCGATCAGATTGTGGCTGAAAACGATAATTCAAACAAACAGATTCAGGCTTTGGCACAAACGATTGATGATTCGATTTTACAGAATTACCAATTATGGCCAACCAATTTTATTGCTTACGATATTTTAAACGAAACCAATCAGTACACTCATTTATATAAAGAAAGTGAAAAACAGCTTTTTGAGCGTCGTTTAGAAAAGAGAATAGGGACGGACAATGGTGTTGCCAGACAAGGATTTTTGGCTATGTATGCCAATCCGGTCGTGAATAAATTGAAATATCAGGATGCCTTCTAAAGCTAAAATACTCTTAATTTATACCGGTGGGACCATCGGAATGAGCAAGGACTTTGAAACAGGGGCGCTTAAAGCGTTTGATTTCGGAAAACTGCTTAAAAATATTCCCGAAATAAAACAACTGGACTGCGAAATCGAAACGGTTTCGTTTGAAAACCCAATTGATTCTTCGAATATGAATCCTCAAATGTGGGCCAAAATTGCCACAATCATTGAGGGAAATTATAGTACGTTTGACGGATTTGTAGTGCTTCACGGTTCGGATACGATGTCGTATTCGGCTTCGGCATTGAGTTTTATGCTCGAAAATTTAGCCAAGCCTGTTGTGTTCACCGGCTCGCAATTGCCAATTGGCGATCTGCGTACCGATGCGAAAGAAAACCTGATTACAGCCATTCAGATTGCTTCGCTTCAGGAAGAAGGAAAACCTGTGATAACTGAAGTTTGTCTGTATTTCGAATATAAATTATACCGCGGAAACCGTACCTCAAAAGTAAATGCCGAACATTTCAGGGCTTTTACGGCACCTAACTATCCTGAACTGGTAGAATCAGGAGTACATCTAAAATTAAACAGACATTTATTTCTTCCCATAAAAACCGATGCAAAACTGATTGTGCATAAAAACCTGAACAATCATGTCGTCATTATAAAAATGTTTCCCGGGATGAGCGAAACTGTTCTGGCTTCCATTTTAGCGACTAAAGATTTAAAAGGAGTTGTTCTGGAAACTTACGGCTCCGGAAATGCACCAACCGAAGACTGGTTTTTAAATTTGATCGAAAAAGCAATTCAGAATGGAATGCATATTGTCAACGTAACACAATGTTCCGGCGGAAGCGTCAATATGGGGCAATACGAAACTAGTACAGCCTTGAAATCTCTGGGCGTGATTTCCGGAAAAGATATTACAACGGAAGCGGCCATCACCAAATTGATGTATTTATTGGGGCACACGGTTACGATTCCGCAAAATGAATTTAAAACCATTTTTGAAACGGCCTTGCGTGGTGAAATTTCGCTTTAGCAAATAAATAAGTCAAGTATTGAGAGGATTTTATAAAAAATGCTTTTCTAACTCATTTTTTTTCATGTTATTTGCAAACCAAAATAGAGAGGTGTCCGAGTGGTTGAAGGAGCTAGCCTGGAAAGCTAGTATATGGGTAACTGTATCGAGGGTTCGAATCCCTTCCTCTCTGCAGATTTAATTTAAAATAGATGAAACCTCGAAATCCTTATTTCGGGGTTTTTTTATAACTTTCCCCAATTACCAAATTACAACAAAATGTCTGAGGATCAAAAAAAACTGCTAGAACAAAAACTTTGGGCCATTGCCGATATTTTACGTGGAAAAATCAGTGCCAACCAATTTCAGGATTACATATTAGGTTTTATTTTTTACAAATATCTTTCGGAGAAACTGGAGAAAAAAGCCAATGAATTTTTAGAGCCGGACAATTTGATTTTTGCTGAAATTGATGAAGAAAGCGAACACGGAAAACAAATTTTAGAAGCTTTAAAAGATGCTACGGTAGATGCTTTAGGCTATTTCCTGAAACCATCAGAGTTGTTTAGTAATCTGGCAAAAAAAGGAAACGCAAAAGTCATCAATCAGGATGATGAAGAGCAGATACAAAGCACATTTATTTTAGAAGATTTAGCAGCAGTTTTAAGCAACATCGAAAAAAGCACCATGGGTTCTGAAAGTCAGGACGACTTTGACCAGCTTTTTTATGATATCGATTTGAACTCAACCAAAATAGGGAGAACCACTAAAGACCGGAATGATGTTATCGTCAAAATCTTAACCTCACTTGATGCAATTGATTTCGATTTAGATAATACCGAAGGTGATGTTCTGGGTGATGCTTACGAATATCTAATTGCACAGTTTGCAGCAGGTGCAGGGCAAAAAGCAGGAGAATTTTATACGCCTCAGCAGGTTTCAAGTATCTTGGCAAAAATTGTAACTACTAAAAAAAGTAAATTAAAATCAGTTTATGACCCAACTTGCGGGAGTGGTTCGTTGTTGCTTCGCGTAGCTAAGGAGGTGGAGGATGTAGGGCATTTTTACGGACAGGAACAAAACCGTACCACGTACAATTTGGCCCGAATGAACATGATTCTGCATGATGTCAATTATCATAAATTTGACATTAAACACGAGGATACGCTTGAAAGACCACAGCATGAAGGCTTGAAATTTGAAGCTATTGTAGCCAATCCTCCGTTTTCTGCAAAATGGAGTGCCAATCCTTTATTTTCTAATGAAGAACGTTTTTCGCAATACGGAAGATTGGCACCGGCAACCAAAGCCGATTTTGCTTTTATACAGCACATGGTGCACCATCTGGACGATAACGGAATCATGGCGTGTATTGCACCGCACGGCGTTTTGTTTCGTGGTGCTGCCGAAGGCCATATTCGTAAGTTTTTAATCGAAGACCGCAATTATATTGATGCTATTATTGGTCTTCCGGCCAATTTGTTTTACGGCACGAGTATCCCGACTTGTATTTTGGTTTTTAAAAAATGCAAAGAAAACCCGGATGATATTTTATTTATCGATGCCAGCAACAATTTTGAAAAAGTAAAAAACCAAAATGTACTGCGCGAAGAACATATTAATAAAATTGTCGAAACCTACCAATCACGTGCTGTAATCGAGAAATACTCAAACGTGGCAACTTTAGAACAAGTAAAAGCCAACGATTATAACCTGAATATCCCAAGATATGTAAATACTTTTGAAGAAGCCGAAAGCATAGATGTAAATGCCATTGCTGATAAACTGAAAAGTATTGACAGTAAAATGGAAACTGTGGACAAGACTATTGCTTCTTTTTGTAAAGAATTGAATATAAAAACGCCTTTTTAAGATGGAAAAATTACAGCCAAAATTGCGGTTTCCGGAGTTTGCAGGGGATTGGAAACTAAAGAAATTAAGTGATACAATAAAATCTATTGATTCAGGATGGAGCCCTCAATGTGAAGATTATTCGTCAGATATAAATGAATGGGGAGTGCTAAAAACAACTTCCGTAGTTTGGGAAGGCTTTAATGAAAATGAAAATAAAAAGTTACCAATAAAACTTAAGCCAAAAGAAAATATAGAAGTAGTTGCAAATGATATTTTAATAACAAGAGCAGGCCCGACTAATAGAGTTGGAGTTTCCGTTCATGTTGATAGAGTTCGACCAAAATTGATGCTATCCGATAAATTGATTAGACTAAGAACTAATGAAAATTATTCCAGCAAATTTATTTCTATTTTACTATCTCTTGAAAATATCAAAAATCAAATAGTAAGTAAATCAAGTGGTTTAGCAACTTCTCAAACAAATATCTCTCAGAATATTTTGTTGAATGTTAAATTGTCAGTTCCTCTATTCCATGAACAAACCAAAATCGCCAATTTCCTTTCCTCCATAGATGAAAAAATCAATTTATTAAAAGAAAAAAAAGCCCTTTTAGAAGACTATAAAAAAGGCATGATGCAAAAAATCTTTAATCAGGAAGTGAGGTTTAAAGATGATAATGGGAAAGATTTTGAGGAGTGGAATAAGAATATACTTAGTGAAGTTTTCGATTACAAAAAAGGAAACGGCTTATCTAAAGATAAATTAGAAGCGAATGGAAAAAATAAATGTATATTATACGGAGAATTATATACTAAATATAGGGAAGTAATTTTTAACGTAATTAGTAAAACAAATTCCAATGAAGGTCTTAATTCTGAAAAAGGAGATTTGTTAATTCCTTCATCAACGACTACTTCTGGAATTGATTTAGCTAATGTAACGGCATTAGGTTTTGAAAATATTTTGATTGGGGGAGATATTACAGTTTTAAGAAGTTTTAAAAATGTCAACAGTGTATTTTACGCATATTATTTATCAAATCATAAAAAAGAGGAAATTGCTAGTTATGCCCAAGGGATAACAATTGTTCATTTATATTATAGCCATATTAAAGATATGATAATTGATGTTCCTTGTTTAAAAGAACAAACCAAAATCGCCAATTTTCTTTCCGCAATAGATGAAAAAATAGCTTTGGTGGCAACACAAATAGAAGATACGCAGGAATATAAAAAAGGGTTGTTACAGCAAATGTTTGTTTAAAAAAAAATAATATGGAGAACAAAAAAATTGCAGATTACATTATTGTGGAATTTGAATCAAAAGAGAATTTACGGCTTGAAGTCTTAAATAAAATCAAAGAAGGTTATTTTCCGTTAGGAGGTGTTTCTATGTCGGTCGATTCAGGAGAACTAACGGTATTTAAATACTTCGCTCAGGCGATGGTCAAATATGCTGAAAAATAATAAAGGATTACGTGACTATTTAGATAAAATTGAGCGTGTATTTTTTAGATAAAACATTAAATCGCGTTCGTTTTTTATGAAATGCGTTTGATTTTTGTAAAGTCTGTCAAACCATAAAATCCGTTACCTATCTTGACGTGTCAGATTTTTATTTGTTGTTTCCAATTGCAGTAATTTGAATATTTCAAATGAAGGAGTATTCGTTTTTAAAAACCTGTTTCTGTCAATGAATAGTGATTTTTAACCTGTTTTTCCAAATAAAAACCTATTTTTCCTTAAATGCGGAAACACCTATTTTTCCAAAACAAACCCAAAAAAAACCTTTTATTCCATTGATATACCTGTTTTTCCACTATATTTGAATTAATTATCTTTCAATATTAGTATGCATAATAGTCGTTTTTCAATTCAGGTTACCCTATTTCACGGGCTTAAAGCTCCGGAAGAAGGAACACTAGCGGGTTATGCAGCCCTTATCGAAGGTTTAAAATTAAACCTGCCATTACCTGGCAAAGTAGCGATTATTAGTTTAAAAAGAAGAAGTTATGAAACTAAGGATTGGAAAGTGTTTTCTTCAAGAAACAGTTTTGAAGATACTTTATACAAACATCTCGTTTTTGCTTTAAAGTATGAAGGCATAAACTTATTGTTCTTTAAAAAATTGTTTGAAAAAATTTCTAAAGAAGAAATAACAAATCTAATCCAGGCAGAGCCAACTGGGCAATACAGTCGAAAAATTTGGTTTTTGTATGAATGGCTTTTGCAGGCACAGTTGGATATTCCGGACTTGACAATTAAAAACTTTATTCCGTTAATAGATGAAGATATTCAGTTTGGGTTATCCAATTCTGTTAATTCCAGCCGTCATCGTATTAAAAATAATCTACCGGGAACAGTAGATTTTTGTCCGTTAATTTTTAAAACAGACAAACTAAAAAATTACATCGAAGAAAATCTTTCCCAAAAAAAAGATACTTATTTAAAAGCCTTTCATAAAGATGTTTTACAACGAGCTTCGGCATTTTTATTGCTGAAAGATTCAAAAGCATCCTTTACAATCGAAGGCGAAAATCCGACCGTAAATCGTGCCGTACGCTGGGGAAAAGCGATTGGTCAGGCAGGTGCAAAATCTTTAGATAAAGACGAATTATTGCGTTTACAGCAAATCGTAATCGAAAACAGCCGTTTTATAGCAATGGGTTTTAGAAAAGAAGGCGGTTTTGTAGGTGAACACGACCGTACAACAGGCGAACCCATTCCGGAACATATTTCGGCAAAAAAGGAAGATATCGAAAAACTGATTGATGGATTGATTGCGACGTCTGTAAAGCTCGAAGAATCCAATTTTGATCCCGTTTTGTCAGCTTCGGCAATAGCTTTTGGTTTTGTGTTTATTCATCCTTACGTTGATGGAAATGGGAGAATTCATCGTTATTTAATCCATCATATTTTATCTAAAATGAAATTTACGCATCAGGGCATTATTTTTCCTGTTTCGGCTTCTATTTTAAATCATATTGATGATTATCGAAAGGCACTGGAAGCGTATTCTCATCCACTGCTTGATTTTATAGAATGGAAAAAAACAAAATCTAACAATATTGAAGTTTTAAATGACACCATCGATTTTTACCGTTATTTTGATGCCACAAAACAAGCAGAGTTTTTATACGATTGTGTAAATGATACTATTGAAAATGTGATTCCGCAAGAAGTAACGTATCTTCAAAAATACGATGAAATGAAAAGTTATCTGGATGATGAGTTTCAAATGCCGGATAAAATGGTTGCATTATTGATTCGATTTCTGGAACAAAATGGCGGAAAGTTTTCAAAAAGAGCAATCGAAAAAGAATTTTCTGCTCTCACAGAAGAAGAAATAAAAGAAATCGAACGTAATTATGAATTACGAATGAAAAATTAATTTGCAATTGAATGACATCACAATCCGGTTTCCTTTTAAAACAGAAAAAATAATTTATGAGTAAAACATTTAATATCTATTGTGATGAAAGCTGTCACATCGAAAACGATCATAAAAAATATATGTTTTTAGGTTCTACGAGTGTAGCCTATAACCAGGTTAAATTTCATACAGCTCAAATTAATGAGCTTAAAAAAAAGCATCGTTTTTATGGAGAGATTAAATGGAGTAAAGTTTCAAAATCGAAACTTCGTTTTTATCTGGAGCTTGTAGATTATTTTTTTGCTACTGATTTGCAATTTAGATGCGTGGGAGTACAGAAGTCAAAAATCAATGCAGATGCTTTCAACATGTCGTATGATGATTTTTATTACAGAATGTATTACTCATTGTTGAATCATAATATTAATACGACCTTTAATTACAATGTATATTTAGATATAAAAGACACTTTAAGTGCCTACAAAGTAAATAAGTTAAAAGAGGTTTTGAATACCAAGTTTGGTGTTTTTAGAAATGTTCAAAATATTCGCTCGCATGAAAGTATCATCATGCAAATCACTGATTTTATGATGGGAGCGATATCGTATTTACATAATAATGATGCTAAGATTAATTTAGCCAAAGTTCAGATTATTGATAAAATAAGGCATAATTGCAAAGACCAGCTTGACAAAACAAATTATTCCGCAAAACTCAACTTATTTTTTATTGAACTAAGATAATATGCCTTTAAATTTACTAAAAAGATACAACGACCATTTGGATATTTTGGGATTATCTGAACCCGAAAGAAAAAAGTCTTTGAAAAATGTTTTCGATCGGGATTTCACCAATAGTCAGCCAATTCATTTTAACGGAAGACAAGTAATTCCCTGTCCTCAAGATGGCGTAATTGAAATGGAAACATTGTTTAGACATCTTACCACTGTGAAAATTGATTATAAAACAGGACAGAGAGAATATGAAAAGGAACGCTCTAAAAGATTACATTGGGTAAAACATCATATTGATGGTAAAAAGCCAAACAATATGTTGTTTTTTACAGTTAAAGAATCGGAAGGATTGCGAACTTATTTGTATGACGAAGAGGAGAAATATGTTATTGTTTTTGAGCCAAGAGTAAATAAGAATGTTTATTTTTTACTATCAGCGCACTATATTCAGGGTAAAGATGCTCAGCGGGATAAAATAAAAAAGAAATACAGAAAAAAATTAACAGAAGTGTTATAAAAACAAAAAACGCAGAGCATCTAGGCTTGCGTTTCTCGATTTCCTTTTCTCACAATGAGAAATGAACTCGGCGCAAATATACAAAATAAAGAATGTGTTTGTCAACAAAATGACAAACTTATTAACAACTTTGACAAATGACATCACAATCTGAATTTATTTTAGAGCAAAATTTAATAAATCAGCTAACATCAAACGGTTACGAAAAAGTAACCATTTTAGATGAAGCTGATTTGCTGGTGAATCTTAAAAATCAATTAGAGAAACACAACAACAAAGTGTTTTCGGAAAGTGATTTCAAACAAATTTTAAATCATCTTACTAAGTCTAATAATGTTTTTGAGAAGGCATTATTACTTCGGGATAAATTTGCTTTTAGAAACGAAGCCAACGAATTGGTTTATATCGAATTCCTGAATATGGATTTCTGGTGTCAGAATGAATATCAGGTTACGAATCAAATAACGGTTGAAGGAACGTATAAAAACCGTTACGATGTTACGGTTTTGATTAATGGTCTGCCTTTGGTGCAAATCGAATTAAAGAAAACCGGACTCGAATTAAAAGAAGCGTACAACCAGATTGATCGTTATCAAAAACATTCCTTTTCAGCCAATACAGGTTTGTTCAATTTTGTACAGCTGTTTATCATCAGCAACGGAGTCAATACTAAATATTTCAGCAATTTCGGAAACAAAAAGCCGGATTTCAAGCAGACATTTTACTGGACAGATGATAACAACAAACGCATCTCGAAACTGGAAGATTTTGCAAATGTCTTTTTAGAAAAATGTCATTTGTCAAAAATGATTACAAAATATATTGTCTTGCATGATACTGACAAAATGCTGATGGTTTTGCGTCCATACCAGTTTTATGCAGTAGAACGAATCATTGACAGAGTAAAAAATTCGAATAAAAACGGTTACATCTGGCATACAACAGGTTCTGGAAAAACATTGACTTCTTTTAAAGCCAGTCAGATATTATCACAATTGCCAAAAGTAGATAAAGTAGTTTTCTGCGTTGACAGACAAGATCTGGATTATCAGACCGCAAAAGAGTTTAACGCTTTTAAGCCGGATTGTATTGACCCGACAAATAATACAAAAAATCTGGTTCGCCAGTTTAATGACAGCAACAATAAATTAATAGTAACAACAATTCAAAAGTTGTACAATGCCATAACACGCGAACACCATCTTAAAACGATGGACAAGCTAAAGGATAAAAAGATCGTTTTTATTTTTGATGAATGCCATCGAAGTCAGTTTGGCGATACCCATAAAGGAATTACGCAGTATTTTGAGAATTACCAGATGTTCGGTTTTACCGGAACACCCATTTTTGCGGATAATGCTTTATCAAAAAACAGACAGAATCAAACTACAGCAAGTTTGTTTGGAGAACAATTGCACAGTTATGTAATTACAGATGCGATAAAAGATGAAAATGTATTGCGTTTCTCTGTAGAATATGTTGGGCGATATAAAGAGAAACAAAATTCGCAAAACGAAATAGATATTGATGTGGAAGCAATCGATACACAGGAACTGATGGAAAGCAGTGAGCGTATTGAAAAAATTGCGAATTACATTATACAACAGCATCCGGTTAAAACCCAGAACAAAACCTTTACGGCAATGTTCTGTGTGAGCAGCGTTGAAATGTTGATCAAGTATTATGATTTGTTTTTAAAGCTTAAAAAAGAAGGTAAACACGATTTTAAAACTGCAACTATATTTAGCTTTGGAGCCAATGATGGAATGATAAGTGACGTCGCTGATTTTGATGAGCAGGATTTTGAAAATGTTGCAGATAGACAGGAAGATTATCTTTCTTTTCATAAAAGAGACCGATTGGAAAGATACATTGAAGAATACAATAAAACTTTCGGATCGAACTGGAACACCAAAAGCAGTGAATCTTTTTACGGTTATTACAAAGATATTGCCCAAAAAGTAAGGGCTAAACAAGTTGATTTGCTTTTTGTTGTCAATATGTTTTTGACCGGTTTTGACAGCAAATCCCTGAATACTTTGTTTGTAGATAAAAATTTAAAATATCATGGACTAATTCAGGCCTATTCCAGAACCAATCGAATTTTGGGCGATAAAAAATCGCAAGGAAATATTGTAGTTTTTAGAAATCTTAAAAAAGCTACTGATGAAGCGATTGCTTTATTCTCAGATAAAAATGCCAAGGAAATTATTATTTTACAGCCGTATGAGAAATATGTAGAAGATATAAATGAAGCTTACGAGAAATTAAAAAGTATTGTGCCGACTTTTGAATCAGTTGATGATTTGTATACAGAAGAAGAGGAACTGGAATTTGTAAAGGCATTTAGAGAAGTCATCCGATTAAAAAACATTATCAGTTCGTTTGTTGATTTTACTTTTGAAGATATTGATTTAGAAGAACAAGAGTTCAATGAGTATAAATCCAAATATTTGGAGTTATCAGACCGTGGGAAAAAGAACAAAACCTCAATTTTAAATGAAGTCGATTTTGAGCTGGAATTAATTCACCGTGATGATATTACTGTGACTTATATTTTAAGTTTACTGGCCAAACTGAAAGGAGTAACTTTTGAAGAAAAAGAGAAAAAACGAAAAGAGATTCTGGATTTAGTTTCCGGAGATACAAAATTAAGAAGCAAACGCGAATTAATAGAACGGTTTATTGAAGAGAACCTGCCATTGATTGATGAAACCAATATTGAGGAAGGTTATAACGAATTTATGCTAATCGAAAAGCAAAAAGCCTTTAACCAGTTTGTTGCTGATGAAAAACTAAATGCAGAAAAGCTACAAAAGTTAACAGAAGACTATTTGTTTTCGCAACGTATCCCTACAAAACAAGAAGTGGTTTCTGTTTTAGAAAACCAGCCTTCCATTCTACAGAGGGCAACTGTCGGAGATACAATACTTTCAAAATTTCTGAACTTTATCGATATGTTTTTTAATGATTAACATCTCTTATCAAACCCGGAAGATTTATTGATACTTTACCATTTGCCAAAATGAATTACCATGTATAAATATTATTGTCGTCCCAGTTACAAATCCAAAAAACTTTTGATTGAAATTTTTGATGGAGTAGAAAAAGAGACCTTTTTTTTCTGATTTTATTGTTGCAATCGCTGAAATAAATCCAAAGTTGAGCGATGTAACGGATTTGTGGATGAATGATGAAGTTACGTTTGAATTTGATTCACAATTTGGGAAATTTACCTTTTTAAAAGATATTTGAGGATTTGTTTTTATTATGGCAGAAAACAATCAGAATTGTTTAAAAAAATGGATGTTGATTTTGAAAACTATAAATAATCTATCAGCCCCGATAGAAATGATATCCTTTTGTGGCGGGGTTCACCACAAAAGATATAGTGGATAGCGGGACTAAAGGTGTTTTGAAAACCAGATTTCTGCTGCCTGAAAATTCAAAAAGACAGCAATTACATAGTCGTGGTTCGTGAATCGATAAATGATTCCAGAAATCTATTTTTGCATTATTTTATTAGAAAAAATAGTATATATTTGGCACCTGAGTTATATAAATAATGGAATGGATTTACCTCCTTATTCGCCGGGACTGCATAAACTGGTTACCTTACATGTCGATAAAAAAGAGAAACTTACAGCAAGTACTGATTTTGTTACTGTAACAAATTCTATTTTAGAAAAGTACAGTTTGGAGAAGGTTGGAGTAGTAGTACATGATTTTGAAAACAGCAGTTTTACCATTTCGTTTTGCCTTAAGGAATCCCATATTTGTATACACACCTGGCCAGAATACAATCAGCTCACTTTAGACGTTTATTTGTGTAATTATCTTCAGGATAACTCGCAGAAGGTGCGCAGTGTAGTGGCCGATTATATTGCTTATTTTGAAGCGAAAATTATTAAGGATTTTGAAATTAACCGATAAAGCATGAAAATTCCTTGCTACGATTGTAATACAGAAACCGAATTAGAGGTTGGTTTTGAAGTACTCAATTTTGTCTGTCCAAATTGCCGAAGCTTGTATGTGGCTGACGATGAAGGTAAATTTCGCAGAAAGTCACAATATAAAGAGGAATCAGAGGTTATTCCGCTGGCTATTGGCGATACTGGTTTTTTAAAAGGAAGCCAATATAAAGTGACCGGTATTTTGAGAAAAAAAGTACATCCTGATTATAGATGGACAGAGTTTATTCTGCAAAATGAAGCCAAAGAGTTTCTTTATTTGTCGCTTTCAAACGGGCATTGGATGATGCTTACCGAAATGGAAAAGATTGATGATTTAAAAAAACGCACAAAAGTTCTGAATTATGATGGTAACGATTATGATTTATTCGAACACTCAGATGCTGAAATAGTGAATGCGCAGGGATTTTTTGATTTTGAGATTCCGGTTAATAAACTAGCACATCTTGCTGAATTTATAAATCCTCCATACATTGTTTCGGTAGAAAAAATGAATAATGTGCAAACGGCTTTTCATGGAGAGTATGTCAGAAAAGGCGAAATAAAGAAAGCTTTTCCGGGAATCACGCTGCCGTATCAGTCAGGAGTCAGCATGATTCAGCCCTACCGTTTTGATCTTAGAAATACAGCTGTTATTTTTTGCCTTTTTGCTTTGCTGATCATAACCGCAAACTGGTATATCTATAGAGATCAGGTGGAACAGAATGTTTTTAACAGCACAATTAAATTCAGCGAATTTGATAACAAAGAAGTTACCAGTCCGTCATTTGTACTTAATGGTGCTTCGGCTCCGCTGACGATTAAGGTTTCAACGGGTGTTAATAATTCATGGGCAAACTTAAATGTTGCATTAGTTAATGAAGATACGAATGACGAAATTTACGCCAACAAAGACATAGAGTATTACTATGGTTATTCGGATGGGGAATCCTGGACAGAAGGAAGTCAGTCTGAGAAATTTAATATTTGCGGCGTAAAAGGAGGGAAATATCATCTTTTGATCACACCAATGAAAGCACCGGAAGATCTTTCTAACAGTGAAATGCACGTAAATGTGGTTTGGAATGAACCATCAAACCGAAATGCGTGGATCGTAATTATCGGTATGGTTGTAATTTTCTTCATCATACGTTTTTTTAAAAATCAATTTGAAAAAGAGAGATGGGCAGACAGCTCTTACTCTACATACGAATAAGTTACTATGAAAAGAATTTCGGATTTCTTTACCAACAACTGGGCTCCATTGGCAATTGGATTTTTTTGCTTTGGGGTTTATATCTATTTTGCCGTAGCAGGAAACCGTATTTGCGACTGCGAATCTACTGAGACTTACAAATCAACGGGAAGCCGTACATCTTATAACCGTTTTTATCACAAATAAAATTTTACAATATGGAATTTATACACGCACAGCCAATAGTTAATTCGGTCATTTATTCTTTTTTAGGAATAGTCATTTTATTAATCGGATATTTTATCATCGAAAAACTGACTCCGGAAAGCACATGGAAAGAAGTTGTAGAAAAAAATAATGTTGCTGTAGCGATTGTTCTGGCAGCTTTTATCATTGGAATTTCAATGATTATTAGTGCCGCAATTCATGGGTAAAAAGTTTCTCAGGTTTGAATTTCTTTTACTGTTTGCCGTATTTATAATCGCTACCTGCGGACTCATTTACGAATTGGTTGCAGGAACGCTGGCGAGTTATTTATTGGGCGATTCAGTAAAGCAATTTTCATTTATCATAGGAGTTTACCTGTTTTCGATGGGTATCGGCTCCTTTTTTTCTAAGTTTTTTCACAAAAATCTGCTCAATACTTTTGTTGAGATCGAGATATTGGTTGGACTGATTGGCGGATTGAGTTCAGTAGTTTTGTTTTTACTGTTCGAAAGCGTTGCGTCCTTTCAGTTTATCTTGTATTTATTTGTTTTTGTAACCGGTTTTCTGGTTGGATTGGAGATTCCGCTTTTAATGAATATTTTAAAAGACAGAGTCGAATTCAAAGATCTGGTTTCGAATGTTTTTACGTTTGATTATATCGGGGCTTTGCTGGCATCGATATTGTTTCCGTTGGTTTTAGTGCCAAAATTAGGCATCATGGGAACATCACTTTTCTTCGGAATGATCAATGTGAGCATTGCCATTGTTTTATGTTTTCTTTTGAAAAAAGAATTAAAAAAGCCTTATTTCTTAAGAGTAAAAGCTATTTTTTCATTTCTGCTTTTGCTAAGCGTTTTTGTTTTTTCAGATTCAATTTTAGCTTATACAGAAGGCAAATTGTATGGAGAAAATATTATTTATACGAATACAACTCCGTATCAGCGAATTGTTTTAACGCATAACAAAAGTGATTATCGATTGTATTTAAACAACAATCTGCAGTTTAGTTCTGCTGATGAATACCGTTATCACGAAGCTTTGGTTCATCCCGCCATGTCAATGGCGAAGGACGTAAAAAACGTTTTGGTTTTAGGCGGTGGAGACGGATTGGCCGTTCGTGAAATATTGAAATACAAAGAGGTTCAAAAAGTAACTCTGGTCGATCTGGATGAAGGAATGACCAAGCTTTTTAAAACCAATACGGTTTTGAAGGGATTCAATAAAAACGCTTTACATCATCCAAAGGTTACAGTGATTAATGCCGATGCTTACATTTGGGCAAAAAGTTGTACTGAAAGGTTTGACGTTGCGATTATAGATTTTCCGGACCCATCGAATTATAGTTTAGGTAAATTGTATTCCCTGAATTTTTATCAAACTATAAAAACGATTTTAGTGCCTGATGCAGCCGTCGTCATTCAGACTACTTCGCCTTATTTTGCTCCGAAATCATTTTGGTGTATCAATAAAACAGTCATGCAGGTTTTTCCTCAGGTTGATGCATATCATGCCTATGTTCCTTCTTTTGGAGAATGGGGTTATACGATTGCCATAAACGGTTTTGGAACCACTTTTAATGATGTAAAAAGACAAGTTTCCGGATTGAAATTCTACAATTATCAGTTCGACCGTTTCAATTATTTTACCAATGATATGATTTCAAACCAAATAGAAATCAATCGTTTGGATAACCAGATTTTAGTGCGCTATTTTGATGAAGAGTGGGGAAAATTGTAATAAAGGAAGACGAAATTTCATAAAAGGAATTGGAGCTTCATTGCTTTTAATTCCGTTTTTACAGTTTTGTTCCGATAAAATAGCTATTCTGATGATTCGTTTATCAGGAACCAACCATCTTTTGGGACATCGTTTATGGATTAAGGATTTTCCGAAGCCGACAGCGCAGATTCAGATTCCGTATTTGATTGTCGGAGGAGGAATTTCGGGCCTGAGTGCAGCCCGCCAGTTTCATAAAAAAGGGATATCAGATTTTTTGCTTCTTGAAATGGCAGATCATTTGGGCGGAAACTCTTCAAACAGCCAAAATAAATATTCAAAATATCCATTGGGAGCGCATTATCTGCCTCTTCCCAATTTTGCTGATAAAGAGCTTCTGAACTTTCTGGAGGAAGAAAAAATCATCATCGGTTATAACGAAAAAGGTCTTCCGGTTTTCGACGAACTACAATTAACTTTTGCGCCTGACGAAAGATTGTTTTACAAAAATAACTGGCAGGAAGGCGTGGTTCCAAAAGAAGGAAATTCGGTTGGAGATGATAAGGAATTTATACGATTCTTTAAGAAAATGGATGCATTCAGAACAGCGAAAGGAGCAGATCAGAAATACGTATTTGATATTCCGATTCATCTGTCTTCGGAAGATGAAAATGCCCGCAATCTGGATAAAATAACGATGCAGCAATGGTTTGAAAAACATAATTTCAAATCGAAACCTTTATTCAATTATATAGATTATTGCTGCAAAGATGACTTTGGTCTGGGAATTGAATTCGTTTCTGCCTGGGCCGGAATTCATTATTTCGCCGGAAGAAAACAGGATTCGGTTACTGATAAAAACGACAGCGTTTTAACCTGGCCAGAAGGGAATGCCAGATTAGCCGGTCATCTTAAAAAATACACTGAAAAGAAAACTTTAAAAAACCACTTGGTTTATGAGATAAAAGTCAAAAACAATAAAGTCGTTGCCAAAGCATTTGATGATGTTAAAAAAATTTCAGTAGAAATCATGGCAGACAAAGTTATTATGGCAACACCGCAGTTTGTTAATCAGTATTTGGTAAAAAACCGTAAAGAATTCACAAAGAGATTTCATTATGCACCCTGGCTTCTGGCGACTTTAACAGTAAATGATTTGTCAGACAATTTCAGTTTTCCGCTTTCGTGGGATAATGTAATTTATGGAGCCAAAGGTTTGGGCTACGTGTATGCGCAACATCAGACGCTAAATCAGGTTCAGGAGAAAAAAGTTATTACCTATTATTATAGTTTTTCATCAGGTGATTTGAAGAAAACCCGAAAAGAAATCTATAAAAAAGACAAAGAATATTGGAAACAGGTTGTTTTTGATGATCTGAAAATTGCACATCAGGATATCGAAGAATATACCGAAGAAATGGAAGTTTTTATTTTAGGTCATGGAATGATTTCGCCCGTACCTGATTTTATTTTTGGCAAAGCCAAAGAGAATGCGGCAAAAAATATCGAAAACCGAATTTATTTTGCCCACACAGATTTATCCGGAATCTCCATTTTTGAAGAAGCTTTTCACCAGGGAATTAATGCTGTAAACCAAATTTTAAATGATGCAACCCTGGATTCATAGAGCCAAAACAGATTTACTGTTTATCATCGGTCCGTCATTTTTTGTGCTGGCAATAATTTTTGTTTTTCAGGATTACATAACTGAAATCGAAAATGATTATTCTTTTTATACCTGGCTTTTTCTAATTGTTTTTATCGATGTAGCTCATGTTTATGCGACTTTGTTTAAAACGTATTTTGTTGCAGATGAATTTCAGAAAAAGAAGAAACTGCTAATTCTCCTGCCGATTGTTTGTTTTGTGATAAGCATGATTTTGTTTTCTTTTGGAAGTCTGGTTTTTTGGTCTTTTCTGGCGTATGTTGCCGTCTTTCATTTTATAAGACAGCAATATGGTTTTATGCGTTTGTATGCCCGTAACGAAGAAAAAATAAGGGGTTCAGCTATAATTGATAATCTGACAATTTATGTAGCAACCGTTTACCCGATGTTGTTTTGGTTTCTATCTTCCAATAGAAAATTTAACTGGTTTGTTGAAGATGAGTTTTTTCATTTTGAGAATCAGGCTTTATTAGAAATACTGTTTTGGATTTACATTAGTATTTTATTGTTGTATATGGTGCGAACTGCGATTATTTCAGTTAAAAACAACTTTTTTAATGTTCCGAAAAACAGTATTATCTTGGGAACAGCATTGTCCTGGTATTTCGGAATTGTCTATTTTAATGATGATCTTGTTTTTACTTTGCTTAATGTAGTCTCACACGGAATTCCGTATATGGCGTTGGTTTATTTTAGAGAAGTTGAAAGCAAAGTTGATAACGGTTCAGTAGTTTTTGGCTTTTTGAAAAATTACAATGCCGTATTTATTTATGGACTGATTTTATTGATAATTGCTTTTTCAGAAGAATTTCTTTGGGAGTTTTTTGTGTGGAATGAAAATATTTCCGTCAGTAATTTTGACTTCTCGGGCTGGCACTTTATACTGGTTCCGCTTTTGAGTGTGCCACAGTTTACGCATTATTTGCTTGATGGTTTTATTTGGAAGTCTAAGAAATTGAGATGAACTATTTTGAATTAATAATATAATAAATATAAAGATGATTGGACACTGGAAGGGTTATTATAAGTTTGATAATGAAAGAACTCAAAAGGCTATAGGTTTCGAAAAAACAAATTTCACAATAGAAATTGATGCTTTCAATGGAGTAGATTTTCAGGGAAAAGTACAGGATGACGTTTCGACCGGTGGAATGGCAGAAATAGGTAATGTTGTTGGGAAAGTTTTCAAAAATAAGATTCATTTTAAAAAACGGATGCCAAAACGTGATCTGATCTATGAAAATGGCGACAGGAAGACGCTGGATGAAAAACATCCAACGCTTTATTGTGAAGGAATATTGTCGAATGACAAAACAGAAATAAGTGGAAAATGGTTTTTTAAAAGAAAAATTATTTTTTTGTATGGTATCTTTCCGATAGTTTTTCGTCCGGGAAAAGGAACATGGAGTATGAAGTTGTAATGAATTTTGTTTTTTCTATTTACGATATTAATTCTTCAAAGGATGTTTTAAAAACCAAAACCTCTAATCCAGCCCCGATAGAAATGATATCCTTTTGTGGCGGGGTTCGCCACAAAAGATAAAATGGATAGCGGGACTAAAGGTGTTTTGAAAACCAAATTTTTGCTGCCTGAAAATAATTAAATGTCTAATCCTGCAATATTGCTTTGGCTTTGGGTAAAAGGCGTTCAACAAATAAAGAATAGGCTAATTCTGAAGGATGCAGCCCATCTGAAGCGACCAGATTTGGATTGCTTAGGCCTTGTCTGGTAATATCAGTAATGTTTATAAAAATTATTGCATTTGTTTGGCAGTAATTCTCTGCAAAGGTGTTGTACTGATTGATTTCTGTTGAGATTTTTGCTTTTTGGCTATCGCTCAAATTTTTCGCATACGGAGTGTAAGCATAGTCGGGAATCGAAACTACCATTACGTTTTTTTTGTCGCCTTTTGCCAGTGAAATGGCTTTGGTTACCAACTCCGGAAATTCTTTTTCATAAACAGAAAAATCTTTGCTTTGATATTGGTTATTTACTCCAATTAATAATGTCACCAAATCATAATTGGATTCGGGTTTTTGCTGGATTATGGCTGAGATTAAATGGGTTGTTGTCCATCCGGTTGTGGCAATAACTTGTAGCGAAAAGTTGGTTTCTGTATAAAATGCTTTTAATTTCGTTTTGAGCTGTTCCGGAAATCGGCAGGTTTCGCAGACGCTTTGTCCAATGGTGTAACTATCGCCTAGCGCTAAATAATGTATTGATTTAGAAATGGGACCGTTTGGAATATCCGGATTAGGGACTGTTGTTGGCGGTGCAACAGGTTCTGGAATAACAGCCGTTTCTGAAGGATTTTCTTCAGTGCTGCAACTCAAAAGAAATATAGAAACTAAAACAATAACTATTTGTTTGAACTGTGGTTTCATAATTTGAATAAATTAGATTTGGCATCATTTCGAAACAAATAGTTACGTTAAAAAAGGAATTATGGTTTTATACCATTTCAGTTTTCATCGAAATTTCTTCTTCGATGGCGTTCCAGAGTCCGATTCTTTTTTCCAGGGCAAGAATAGAAATTTCTTCAACTTCTTTCCATTTTTGGGCATCCTCTCCACATAAATCTGTAATCATTTGCATGGCCATTGGTCCGTGTTCATCTGCATCGAGTTCGATGTGTCTTTCGAAATAATACAATAGTTTGCTTAAATCAGTATCCGGAAGGTTTTTTTGAAAGTTTTTCAGGATTTCGGTAAACATTCCCGGAATCAGATCTTCTCTTCCAAAAGTAAAAGCAGCAGCGATTTCATGTGGTTTTCCCTGTTCAATCACTCTAAACGTAAAATCTAAAAATGATTTAACATCCGGATGTAAAGAACTTTGCTTGATAGCCACAAAAATATTATGAAGCGAATTTACTTCGGATAAAAATTTATTGATTGCTGTTGTGTCGGCACCACATGCTTCCATAGCTTCAAAGTACATTTCATAATGACTTTGTCTTCTTCCGTCAATAGTGAGGTCAGTTTCTTCAGCAAGAACAATTTCGTTAATTAGATATCGGGTTTCAGGGTTTTTTGTTGGAAACCAAGGTGTAGTTGTACAGGTAAGTTTAGACTGTAAAGCCTTCAATAATGACATAAAATCCCAGACCGCAAAGACATGACTTTCCAAAAAATGATGCAAGTCATCAATGCTTTGAATTTTATTGTACAATGAATGCTGTAAAAGCATTTCCTTTTGAGGATTGATACTATTGTTGATGGTTTCAATATTCATATGTGGTGGTATTTTTGGTAAATATAAAAAAGCTTCCCGATTAGAAGAAGCTTTTCCTATTGATTTTCAATATATTTTAATAGAGTGTTATTATTTGAATGCTGAAATTCCGGTTACATCCATTCCGGTAATCAGTAAATGAATGTCGTGTGTGCCTTCGTATGTAATGACGCTTTCGAGATTCATCATGTGACGCATAATCGAATATTCACCTGTAATTCCCATTCCGCCCAGCATTTGTCTGGCCTCACGTGCAATGTTAATGGCCATATCGACATTGTTTCGCTTTGCCATTGAGATCTGGGCTGTTGTTGCTTTTCCTTCGTTTCTTAAAACACCTAATCTCCAGGTTAATAATTGTGCTTTTGTAATTTCAGTAATCATTTCGGCCAGTTTTTTCTGTTGTAATTGAGTACCTCCAATCGGTTTTCCAAACTGGATTCTTTCTTTTGCATAACGCAAAGCGGTGTCATAGCAGTCCATTGCTGCTCCTATTGCTCCCCAGGCAATTCCATATCGTGCAGAATCTAAACAGCCAAGCGGTGCACCTAATCCGGATTTATTTGGCAACAGATTTTCTTTAGGAACTTTCACGTTGTCAAAAATTAACTCACCTGTAGATGATGCGCGAAGCGACCATTTGTTATGGGTTTCTGGAGTTGAAAACCCTTCCATGCCACGTTCTACAATTAATCCGTGAATTCTTCCTTCTTCATTTTTCGCCCAAACGACAGCAATATCTGCAAATGGAGCATTTGAAATCCACATTTTGGCACCATTTAGAAGATAATGATCGCCCATGTCCTTAAAATTGGTAATCATGCTTCCGGGATCAGAGCCGTGGTCAGGTTCGGTTAAACCAAAACATCCCATAAGTTCTCCCGTTGCCAGTTTTGGCAAATATTTCAGGCGTTGTTCTTCGTTTCCGTATTTCCAGATAGGATACATAACTAAAGAAGACTGCACAGATGAGGTAGATCGTACGCCGGAATCACCTCGCTCAATTTCCTGCATAATTAAACCGTATGAAATTTGGTCCAGACCAGCACCACCATATTCAACAGGAATATAGGGACCAAAGCCGCCAATTTCTCCAAGACCCTTTATGATTTGTTTAGGGAACTCGGCTTTTTGGGCATATTCTTCGATGATAGGAGAAACTTCACGCTTTACCCATGCACGTGCAGACTCGCGAACCAATTTGTGTTCGTCTGTTAATAAATCATCAAGGTTGTAATAATCGGGTGCTTGAAATAAATCGGGTCTCATGGTACGATAGTTTTATTACTACAAATCTACATAAAGAAATATAACAAAACTAATAGTTATTGTTGTAAAAATAAATCCTTAACTTATTTTAACTGTTTAAAAAGCTAGGAATAGATTTTTAATAGCATTTGGATGACCTAAAGATAAAAATCAGGATTACATTTTAAGGTAAAAATCTTTTGTCAATTTAATATAATCCTCGGTATATACATGTCTATCAACTTCGATAATTAATTCATCGATTTCGGTTTCTTGATTTTCGTTACGGCTAAAAGCCAATAAACTGCGTTTGATTTCTGAAGTTGGATTTCCTTTTACACGGGTAATTTTAGTTGGGTATAATTCGGCTTCTTTGGCTAACCCTATAAATTTTTCTTCTTCTTTAAATGGGAGAATCACAGCAAATATTCCGTTTTCTGAAAGTAAAAGGTCGGCTGCTTCAACCAATTCTTCAAATGGCATTGCATCCTGAAAACGGGCTAAATCGCGTTGTTCGTTTTCGGTTTTATAATCTTCAGAGTAAAATGGAGGATTTGAAATAATCAAATCGTATTCATCTTCCGGTTCTTCAATAAATTCATCCAATCCGGCATGAAAGCAAAAAAGCCTATCTCCCCATGGTGAGTTTTCAAAATTTTCTACAGCTTGCTCATAGGCATCCTCATCAATTTCAAGTGCATCAATTTGTTGGGCATTAGTTCGCTGTGCGAGCATCAAAGCAATAATTCCGGTTCCGGCACCAATATCTAAAACACTAAACGGATTATGATGAATAGGAGTCCAGGCACCCAGTAAAACACCATCTGTTCCTACTTTCATAGCGGTTTTGTCTTGCTGAACAGAGAATTGTTTGAATGAAAACATAAAGATTAAATTCCAATTTTTTAAAATTCCAATTTCCAATCCTGAAAAGGAAAATTCTAAAAATGAAATTCCAAATTCTAATTGTAAAAGGATTAAAATTATATAGTTTTGAGTTGCAAAAGTATGATTAAAATATCAATTAACGACTTAGTTGTTTTTGTGATTATGGCTGATAGAATTTTCTTAATTCTTTTACTTCGAATAGTAAGGAATATGATAATATATTCTTTGATCCGAATTTAATTCATGTAATAGTCGTAACCAGAGTTTAGATTCTTTAGCTTATTTTCGGGCGATTTTCAATCTGAAAATTAAATCTTTATCTCCTAATTTTTCATTTGCCTCAATGTGATTTGCTCCAATAGAACCAGAAGACCTCACTAATTGTTTTTCGTCTTCAATATTTGATATAGTTTTTGATAAAGTTCTAATATATTCGACATTCTTTTGCAAACAAGAAAGTCCTTTCTTCCAAATCATAAGGTTTATTCAGTATCAAAATTCCAATTATTTAATTTCTTTAGAAAGTAAATATAGGGCAAAACATAAAAAAATAAGTTTTTTCTCCCATTTTTTTAAGTTGCAAATATTTTTACAATTTAAAATATTAGAATTTCTATCTTAAGATTGGAAATTGGAATTTAAAAAATTTGGAATTTAATTTTAAAGGTACATCTCTACCAATCCTTCAGGAAGGTTCATGATCACTTTTTTGTTTTCGCGATCAATTTTTACAAGAAAATGATCGATCATTGGAATTAAGATTTCTACTTCACCATTTAAAACTTCGAAAAGAGGTTGTGCAGAAGAATCATTAATAGAAGTTATTTTTCCGAAAACACCTAAACGCTGGTCTTCTATTTCAAAACCAATAACTTCGTGGAAGTAAAACTTGTTGCCTGAAAGTTTTGGCAGCATAGTTAAAGGAAGATAGATCGCATTTCCAACTAAGGCATCTGCATCTTCTTCGGTATTTACATCTTCAAAACGAACTCTTAGAAAATCGTTTTTGTGTAAAGAGCTTGTTTCAATAAAAAAAGGAACCAGATGTTTGTTGTGTTCAACAAACACTGATTCCAGATTTTCGTATAACTCAGGTTCGTCTGTGTCCAGATAGATCAGAACTTCACCTTTGAAACTAAATTTTTTAGCGATTTTACCTAAATAAAAACAATCTTCTTTACGCATTATCGCTACCTAAAAATTATGCTTCAGTTGTTTCGTTATTCTCTTCAGTAGCCGGAGCTTCTTCAGTTGCAGCTTCAACTTCAGCAACTTCTTCAGCAGACTCAGCAACTTGTGCAGCCTCAGCTTCAGCTTGTGCAGCAGCAGCATCAGCAACACGTTTAGCATTTACTGCCTGCTCAGCTTTTAAAGCTTTAGCTTTAACATCAGCTTTAGCTTTAGATAAACCTTCTTTTTTAGCGTCAACTTTTCCAGCTTTTGCTTCTAACCAAGCAGTTAATTTAGCATCTGCCTGCTCTTGAGTTAAAGCACCTTTACGAACTCCTCCATCAAGGTGGTGTTTCAATAAAGCACCTTTGTAAGAAAGGATAGCTCTTGCAGTATCCGTTGGCTGTGCACCATTGTGTAACCATTTAACTGCGCTGTCAAGGTTTAACTCAACAGTTGCCGGGTTTGTGTTTGGATTGTAAGTACCAATTTTCTCTAAGTATTTACCATCTCTTTTTGAGCGTGCATCTGCAGCTACAACCCAGTAAAAAGGTTTTCCTTTTTTACCGTGTCTTTGTAATCTAATTTTTACTGACATAATCTTATTGATTAAATTGTGAGGTACTCGACCTCTGTTAATTAAGGGCGCAAAGATATAATTTTTTTCTGAATTGTATGTCCAAAAATGCATTAAATATAAATGCAATAAAATTCATCCGTTTTTTGTTTTTTTTTTAAATTTTTGGTTTTAAAATCAAAATAAAAACATAAATAAACTAATCTGTAGTAGATTACAGAAAAATAAAGCTACATTTGTGACATTATTATAAATAAGTATATATGAACATTTTTGTGGGAAGCCTTCCATTCAGTATTGAGGAAGCAGATTTAAGAGAGTCTTTCGAGGCTTACGGAACAGTAGATTCAGTTAAAATCATTACTGATAAATTTACCGGAAGAAGCAAAGGATTTGGTTTTGTTGAAATGCCAAATGATGCGGAAGCTCAAAAAGCAATTGATGAATTGAACGGAGCTGTCGTTTCAGGTCGTACAATTGTGGTTAATAAATCTGAACCAAAACCTGAAGGTGAAAGAAGAAGCTTCAATAACAGCCGTGGGGGTGATTCTCGCGGAGGTTACGGAAACAACCGTGGCGGAAACGACCGTGGTGGAAACAGAGGAGGATATTAATATTTTTTTCTAAATATATAAAAGGGATAAACGAAAGTTTATCCCTTTTTTTATTTCAGGTTCCAAGTTTCAGGTTTTTCTAACTTGAAACTTGAAACTTGAAACAAATAAAACTTGAAACAAAATTATATATTCGCGGCTAACCAGTCACCAACTTCTTTAGTACCGTATGCTTTTCCTCCATCCGCAAGATCTTCAGTAACTACTCCAGCTTCTAAAGCTTTGTTTACAGCATCTCTCATTGCTTTTCCTTCTTCCATTAATCCGAAGTTTTCGAACATCATAGCAGCAGATAAAACAGTAGCCATTGGATTTGCAATATTTAATCCTGTAGCTTGTGGGTAAGAACCGTGAATAGGCTCAAACAAAGATACTTCAGCTCCCATAGAGGCAGAAGGCATTAATCCCATTGAACCAGAAATTACAGATGCTTCATCTGTTAAGATGTCTCCAAATAAGTTCTCTGTAATCAATACATCGTAAGAGTTTGGCCATTGAACCAAACGCATGGCAACTGCATCAACAAATTCATAACTTACTTCCACTTCTGGATAATCTTTTTCCATAGCCTGAACTGTTTCTCTCCATAAACGTGACGTTTCCAAAACGTTTGCTTTGTCCACACAACATAATTTTTTAGAACGGGTCATGGCTAATTCGAAACCTTTTTTGGCTAAACGCTGTACTTCTTCTCTTGTGTAAACACAGTTGTCAAAGGCGGTATCTCCGTTATCTTTTCTTCCTTTTTCACCAAAGTAAATACCTCCGGTTAATTCTCTTAAGAAAACCAAATCAGTTCCTTCAATTCTTTCTCTTTTCAATGGAGATTTGTCTAATAATGAAGGGAATGTAAAAGTTGGTCTTACGTTTGCGAACAAGCCTAATGCTTTACGCATTTTTAACAAACCTTGTTCCGGACGTACTGGAGCAGAAGGATCGTTATCATATTTAGGATGGCCAATTGCTCCAAAAAGAACAGCATCAGCATTTTTACAAATTTCGTGTGTAGCATCCGGATAAGGCTCTCCTACTGCATCAATCGCAGCAGCACCTGTTAAAGCTGGTTTCCAGGTGATTTCATGTCCAAATTTTTTTGCAACTGCATCTGATACTTTTACTGCCTGATCAATTACTTCTGGTCCGATTCCGTCTCCGGCTAAAAGGGCTATGTTAAATTTCATTTTATTGATATTATGGGTTTATTTACTATTTGATTATTATTTAAATTTTACTGAGTAATCACATTCAGCATTTTTTGAGTGGCAATAATGGCTGCAACGGTCTGATCCGAATCTAATCCGCGGGTTTTGAATTCCTTCCCGTTGTTTACCCAGGTGATAATGGTTTCGCATAAAGCGTCAGAACTACTTCCGGGTGGGATTCGAACTGCATAGTCAATCAATTTCGGAAGTGTTAGTTTTTTGCTTTTGTAAATTTTGGTTAGCGCATTCATAAAAGCATCAAACTGACCGTCTCCCTGCGCATTTTCTTCTATAATTTCATCTCCAAATTTTAAGCACAAAGTTGTTGAAGGTCGCATTCCTTTCGAGTGAACTAAAATATAAGATTCAATTTTAATTTTTTCCTCATATGTATGGCTGTCCAGAACATCTGAAATAATATATGGCAAATCTTCCTTAGTTACGGTTTCTTTTTTGTCGCCTAATTCTATAATTCTCTGGGTCACCAGTTTTAAATCTTCATTGTTTAATTTCAAACCTAATTCCTGAAGATTCTTTTCGATATTAGCTTTGCCTGAAGTTTTTCCTAAAGCATACTTTCTTTTTCTTCCAAAGCGCTCCGGAAGTAAGTCGTTAAAGTATAGATTATTTTTGTTGTCACCATCTGCATGGATTCCGGCAGTTTGTGTAAAAACATTGTCACCAACAATTGGTTTGTTGGCCGGGATTCTGTATCCTGTAAAAGTTTCAACCAGTTTGCTTACAGAATATAAAGACGTTTCTTTAATATTGATTTTTACTTCCGGGAGATAATCATTGATTACGGCAACAGTGCTTTCAAGTGGTGCATTTCCGGCACGTTCACCCATTCCGTTTACGGTTACGTGAAGTCCGTTAATACCGGCTTTTATAGCCTCCATTACATTGGCAACACTTAAATCGTAATCGTTATGTGCATGAAAATCAAAATGAATCTGTGGGTATTTTGCTTTTATTTTCGAAATAAATTCAAATGTTAAAGATGGAATTAATACTCCTAAAGTATCCGGTAGCAATACTCTTTTAATGGGCTGGGTCGCTAAGAAATCTAAGAATTGAAAAACATATTCAGGAGAATTTCGCATTCCGTTGCTCCAGTCTTCGAGATATACATTGGTTTCAATATTATTTTCTTTTGCTAAAGCAATAATTTGGGAGATTTCAGAAAAATGCTGTTCAGGCGTTTTTTTTAATTGATGCGTTAAATGATTCATTGAACCTTTGGTCAGTAAATTCTGTACTTTTGCACCCGCATTTTTCATCCAGTCAATTGAAACACCGCCATCAACAAATGTCAGGACTTCAATTCTGTCAATATATCCTTTTTCTTCAGCCCATGAAGTAATGCCTTTTACGGCCTGAAATTCACCTTCGCTCACACGCGCTGAGGCAATTTCGATTCTGTCAATATTTAATTCCTCCAACAACAATTGTGCAATGGTTAGTTTTTCTGCAGCAGAAAAAGATACTCCTGAGGTTTGTTCACCGTCACGGAGCGTTGTATCCATTATTTCAATTTTTCTTTTTTCCATTAAATATGAGATGACTTTTTTATGATTTGATAGTTATCGAATCGATTTTGAAAATTGTAAAAAGCAGTTACGAAGTCCAACTTTAGGGTTGCAACTTGCGTAACTGCCTTTGAGTTGGTTGTGTTTAGTAAGGAAGCTTGTCAGCAAAAGCCTTAATTTCTTCCTTTATATTTTGTAAATAATCAATATCGTCAAAACCATTCATCAGATTATTTTTTTTGTAACCGTTGATATCGAATGATTCCTGCTCCCCAGTTGACAATAAAGTAATAGTCTGAGCCGGAAGATTGATTTCTAATTCTGCTTTTGGATCAGCTTCGATAGCTTTGAAAATGTTTTCCAAAAATTCAGGACTGATTTGTACTGGTAAAACACCAATATTTAAACAGTTTCCTTTGAAGATGTCAGCAAAGAAACTAGAAACAACAGCGCGGAATCCGTAATCGTAAACTGCCCATGCAGCATGCTCTCTAGAAGATCCAGAACCGAAGTTTTTTCCTCCTACAAGGATTTTTCCACTGTAAGTTGGATTGTTTAAAACGAAATCTGCTTTTGGAGTATCGCCTCCATTGTATCTCCAGTCTCTGAAAAGGTTGTCTCCAAAACCTTCACGTTTTGTAGCTTTCAGGAAACGAGCCGGGATGATTTGATCTGTATCAACGTTTTCAATTGGCAGTGGCACTGCACTGCTGCTAAGTATAGTAAATTTATCGTATGCCATTTTGATTTTTGATTTTTGATTAACGATTTCTGATTTTAGATTTGTTGTTGTATCTTAAAATTATAATCGTTAATGTTTTTTTGTAAAATGTAAATTGAAATTTTAGAAGATTTTTTAATGAAGTTTATCGAAATCTGAAATGCTTCGCCAGTTCGCTTTCGCTCGGGTCAAAAATCGTTAATCTTCATTCTTAAATCTTTAAAAAAGCTCTCTCGGATCTGTTAGTTTTCCTGTAACAGCAGCGGCAGCAGCCATAATTGGACTTGCTAAAAGCGTTCTGGAACCAGGACCCTGACGACCTTCAAAGTTTCTGTTTGAAGTACTTACTGCATATTTTCCAGCAGGAACTTTATCGTCGTTCATTGCTAAACAGGCAGAACACCCAGGCTGACGTAATACGAAACCAGCTTCTGTCAAAATATCTAAAATTCCTTCTTCTTTAATCTGCGCTTCCACAACGTGAGAACCTGGAACTAACCAAGCTGTAACATTATCTGCTTTTTTTCTTCCTTTTACAATTTCAGCGAAAGCTCTAAAATCTTCAATACGTCCGTTAGTACAGCTTCCTAAGAAAACGTAATCGATTTGTTTACCTATCATTACATCATCTTCGTTGAAGCCCATGTAAGCTAAAGATTTTTTGTACGTTTCCTCACCGCCTTCGACTTCTTTAGCGTTCGGAATATGTTTTGTAATACCAATTCCCATTCCAGGGTTAGTACCGTAAGTAATCATTGGTTCGATATCTTCCGCTTTAATGTTTAATTCAGCATCAAAAACAGCATCAGCATCGGTTTTAAGTGTTTTCCAGTATTCAACAGCTTTAGTCCAGGCTTCTCCTTTTGGAGCGTAAAGTCTTCCTTCTAAGAAATCGAAAGTAGTCTGGTCAGGAGCAATCATTCCTCCGCGTGCACCCATTTCGATACTTAAGTTGCAAACTGTCATACGGCCTTCCATAGTCATGTTTTCAAAAACATCACCAGCGTATTCAACGAAGTAACCAGTTCCTCCTGAAGTAGTTAACTGCGCAATAATATAAAGCGCCACGTCTTTTGGTCCAACTCCTTTACTAAGTTGTCCGTTTACGTTAATACGCATTTTCTTTGGTTTAGGCTGCATAATACACTGAGTAGAAAGCACCATTTCAACCTCAGATGTTCCGATACCAAAAGCGATAGCTCCAAAAGCACCATGAGTAGATGTATGTGAATCCCCGCATACAATAGTAGCACCTGGCAAAGTAATTCCGTTTTCAGGTCCCACTACGTGTACGATTCCATTTTTTTGGTGACCTAATCCCCAGTGTGAAATGCCGTATTCGTTTGCATTGTCTTCAAGTGCTTTTAGCTGGTTTGCAGAAAGCGGATCCTGAACTGGTAAATGTTGGTTTATGGTTGGTGTGTTGTGGTCAGCAGTAGCAAAAGTACGTTCTGGGTATAAAACGTTAACGCCTCTTGATTTTAATCCTAAAAAAGCAACAGGACTCGTAACTTCATGGATAAAATGACGGTCAATAAAAAACACATCCGGTCCATCTTCAATTTTACGCACAACGTGTGAATCCCATACTTTGTCAAATAATGTCTTACTCATTTTTTATTTTTTTTAATTGTAATTGATATAATCACAGCATTCCTGTTCATATAATAGCAAAACAAAAGTAAAAAAAGATACAAAGTCGTCAATTTCAATATTTCATTATATACGATACCCAAAAAGAATTCTGCTTATAACTAAAAAAGATTTTTTTATTTTTAGTTTGAGTATCTCCTTGTTATTACCACTTTTATTTTCTTTTTTAGAGGCTATTATTTTTATATGTGTTTGTTTTTATAATTTGCAAATTTATTACTATTGTGTTGTAAAAAAAGCAGTTTATGTTTAAAAAATTTAACAATTAGAGTAAAAATAGTAATAATTAATAAAATTTTGTTTTTGATTTTGACTTGTTCAAAAGTGATTATTTTTCAATTCTAAGCAGAATAGATTCCTTAAAAGGTGTTTTTATTTGTCATAAATATTACGAAGTTCAAAGAATGTTTTTTTGCATTTTTTGGAATATTACATTTTCATTAACTTAAAAGACATCTCATATTTAATTGCATATTCGATTTTTATTCAAGATAGTTTTTTGTTAAGTTGCTGTCAATTTAAATCGATTTTCATGGATGAAAAATCAATAATTCTTTATCCATGAAAAATTTGAACGAATAATTTCTTCCTTTTTAGAACTAATAAAGTCAAGATAGGCAAGTGCGATCGGAGAAGATTTTTTGGATGAAAGCGATATTAAATTCCATGTTGTAACAATAGGAAGCCCTTTAACATTTATGATTTTTAGGTCATTGTTTTTTAATTCGTTTTTTATGCCAATCAAAGGCATGATTGAACATCCCAGTCCAGATATTACGGCCTGTTTTACTGCTTCGTTAGAGGTAAGTTCTATTTTTTTCTGCACAGAAAATTTATTAGCGGTAATAAAATTTTCCATAGCATTTCGAGTAGCAGAACCTTGTTCCCGGTAAATTATTGGGGTGTTTTCGAATAAGCTTTTTTGGTCATTGTTTTTTATTTTTAACTCACTACTTCCAACAAAGTACAGGCTATTTTGCATTAATTCTACTTTTGTGATTTTTAATTTTTTTGGCAGAACCGAAACTAGTGCAAAATCTACTTCGTTTAACTCTAAACTTTTTAGCACTCCTGATTTGTTTGTTACATCAATGATAAGTTCTACTCCGGGGTTTTGTTTTATAAATTCTGATAAAAAATAAGGCATTACATATTTGCCGGTAGAAACAATAGATATTTTTAGTCTCCCTGAAAGCTGCCCCTGATAGTTTAAGGTTTTATAGTTTATAGCGTTTGCTTCATTTAATATTCTTTCTGCAGCCTGTGCAATTTCTTTTCCAAATTCTGTGATATATAATTTTCTGCCTACGACTTCTGTGAGAGGAATAGGAAACTGATCTTGTAAGTTTTTTAGTTGTATCGATACAGCCGGTTGAGTAAGATGCAACTCTTCGGAAGCCTTTGTGATACTTTGAGTTTGTGAAATTTTTAAGAATATCTGAAGTTGATGTAAAGTATAATTCATAAATTTTATTTATGTATTTCATTACAAATATAAATAAAAATTTATGAATATAATAAATAACCTTTGCAGCAAATAATAAGTTTAATTATAAAAAGGCTATTTATGGAAACAAATGGATTTATTAAAAATGACAAAATCACTCAGGAAATTCAATTAGTAAAAGGAGAATTTACTCCTTCGGAAGCTTTGGTTGTTTTAATGTCTTTGATAGATGAAAAAATAAATTTTCATCATAAACAAAGATTTCAAAATTGGGAGCAAAATCATAAAAATGATTCAGGAGAGCTAGAAGTCCGGGTTAAGGAACTCGAAAATCAAAAGCAAATAGCCAAAGCATTTATAACTGATGCAGGTTACCTGAATAAAAACATAGTTATAAATGGGGTTCTTGAAATTGCTGTAGTATAAAAATTGTATAAAAAATAAAAAAATGAGAATAATAAATCAGTCAGCTCAAGTGCTTAACAAGGCGATAAATTATTTGTTGTGGGGAATGTTTTTTGGGGGTTTGGCTTATTTAGTATGTTATTACCCAAATATTTCTGAATGGAACTATAGAAATATTTTAAGAGTCAATGGCTTTACCCTGCTTATCTGGACGGTAGTGCTTTTTTTTAGCGCCCTTATCAGCAGTTATGCTAAAAAATACCTAAGAGGATTTAAGTATCACACAAAATTTTCTTTACTTTCTTTAGGATTTACGGGTTCTATTGTAGTTTTTGTAATGGCAAACCACGCAGTGCTTTTTGTACTGATGTGGTGTTTAATGGGGTGGGGCATGTCTCAATTGATAGGTATCGATTCCCGATGGGCTGAAGCACGGGCAGCTTCAAAATTTGCATTAGGATATTTTACAACAGGAAGTTTTTTTTTATGCATAGGGGTGTTCTTACTAGCTTTTCAAACAGGTGATTTTACGTTAAGCGGTATGTTGTCAAAATTGGATAATTTACCACCATATATCACTTTACTAACAGGCTTGTGTATCATTAGTGCTGCAATTATTCAGTCAGCAATATATCCTTTTCATCGTTGGCTTCTTTCAGCCATGACTGCACCTACACCAGCATCGGCTTTAATGCATGCGGGATTTGTTAATGGTTCCGGAATTTTATTAACGATATTTTCAACGGTTTTATTAGCATCAAATACACTGATTGTTTTATTTATTATTGGAGGGCTAACTGCTATTATTGCGCAGTTTACAAAACTTCTCCAGGTAAATGTGAAGCAAAAATTAGCCTGTTCTACAATTGCCCAAATGGGCTTTATGATTATGCAGTGTGGTTTGGGTTTTTTTAATGCGGCTGTTGTTCATTTAATTCTTCACGGATTTTACAAAGCATATCTGTTTTTGTCAGCAGGTGAAGAGATTGGAAATTCTAAATCGCAAAGAACAATACATATTAAAATCAAACCTTTTCAGGCTGTAATTGTCCTTGTATTTGGTGTTCTGGGAGCTTTTATGTTTGCTTACTTAACCGGAAAGGGGTTCGGATTGAATAGCGGTATCTTTTTAACGCTTATCGTCGCAATAACAGTGGGGCAGGCCACCTATAACATTGTTAAAGAGAAAAGTTTGAGTAGTAGTCAAAAAGCATTTTTACCCCCTGTTTTGTTTGTTTTTGGCATACTGTCCTATACACTGGTTTATAATATTGTTACAACATTGATGGAAGGCATGCCTCTGATCGAGGTTTCATTGCCTCTATCTTGGGTCGAAGTGCTGTTTGGGATGGTGTTTTTAACAGGCTTTTTTATAATGAAATTAGGGGTGTATCGAAAATATCCAGCCTTGTATGTAAAATTGTTGAACATTTCTCAACCTTACAAAAAAACGGTTTTAATGTATAAATCTAAATCACTGTAATGAATTCAATTATTCAAAAAAGCATAGCAGAAGCAGCAAAAACGATAGGGAAAACTTGGCCTTTGTATTCGTTTGTAACTTCAAACCCATTAGTGGGTTATGAACAACTTCATTTTCAGGAGGCGGTTAAAAAGGCTGGTCAATTATTTAATGCGAAAGTTTATCCGGAGGCAGCCGTATTTAGGCAAGCACTGGAAAGAGGTGAAATTAACAAAAAAATGCTTTGTGATCTTCTAAAGGAAAATGAATTTTTAGCATCTCCTGAGGAATATTTGAAGCAAATGGAATTTACTAAAACAGTAGCAGAGATCAATAACAACCATGATTTAGATCGCATTATGGCAAAGTGGCTCTCCTTTTTTATGGATGAGGGCTTGGCAGAATGGGAGATGCCTAATAAAACAGAAGGATTTTACAAAGCATGGCGCAAATTAGCAATATACGATACAGATATTCCTAAAATAACGATTACAGCAATACCTGAAACAAGTCTTGAAGTGCTGGTAAAGGTTTTAAATGACTATACGGAGGCAGAATTTCAGGAAATATGCGTTTATCATTTGGCGGCATTGCCTGGTTGGACTGGTTATATAAATTACAGAAGTTCATCTAACTCTTTATGGGAGGAGGTTTTTCCGATCAACTTGCAAGACTATTTAGGGGTTCGACTTTGGCTGGCACAAAAGATAAAAGTGGCTATTAAACCTGAAAAGATAGACTCCTCGGAGTCCTACTATATCCAAAAACTGCAGTATATTTGGTTAAAAGCATGGGAGAAAAGTTGGCAAAGTGAACTTGAAAAACAACTGAAAATTCAGAATATAAACAAATCACGAACATCAGATAAAAATCAAATTCCTGATGCACAAATGGTTTTCTGTATTGATACAAGGTCAGAGTTAATACGCAGGAATATTGAAAACAAGGGGAATTATGAGACATACGGCTATGCAGGTTTTTTTGGTATCGCAATGGATTATGAAAATCTAAATGATGGGATAACCCGTAAATCATGTCCTCCTATTTTAAATTCGGCTTATCATGTTTCTGAGTCCGAAAAACCAGATAAAATAGCAGAACTAAAGACATATCAGCAAAAAAATGATGTCGCAAATTTTGCAGAATATTTTCTAAAAAGAATGAAAAATATGCTTCCGTCTGCCTTTGGGTATGTTGAGGGATCTGGTTTTATTTATGGAATATCCCTGATAATGAGAACCTTGTTCCCTGAATATTTTTATCGATTAAAAAAGAGCCAGACAGCACATCATGAAGCCATTTACGAACCTCATATTACAAAAATATGCAGTCATGAAAATGCAGCATCAACTATTTCTTTGCAAGAGAAAGCCGCTGTTGTAAAATCCGCTTTTGATTTATTGGGTTTACAGGAGTTTGCACCGATTATTGTTTTTGTTGGGCACGGAAGTCACTCTGCAAACAATGCTTTTGGTTCGAGTTTAGATTGCGGTGCTTGTGCGGCTAGCCCTGGCAGACATAATGCAAGAATGCTGGCTAAAATCGCAAATTTACCAGAAGTGCAGCAATTTTTGAAAGACAATCACAGTATCGAAATTCCGGCAACGACCATTTTTATCGGGGCAGAACACAACACCACTACAGATGAAATTGTATTGTTTGACTCCGAAGTTTCAAGTTTGCAACAAAAAGCAGTACAACAGTTAAAAATAAGTCTGGCCAAAGCACAGCAAACTGCTACTCAGGAACGATTAGGGGTGGTAGCGAATAGTGTTGCCCTCGCACAGAAAAAAGCGAGTGATTGGGGTGAAACAAGACCAGAATGGGGCTTGGCAAAAAATGCTGGTTTTATTGTAGGTCCACGAGATTTAACTAAAAATAATAATTTAGGCGGAAGATGTTTTCTTCATTCTTATAATTGGGAGACAGATTCCTCTGGGAAAGCCCTCGAAGCTATCATGCAAGGGCCGATGGTGGTTACACAATGGATCAATAATCACTACTATTTTTCTACTGTTGATAACGCTGTTTTTGGTGGAGGATCAAAAATAACTCATAATATTACAGGGAAATTTGGTGTCGTACAAGGCAATGGAGGTGATGTAAAAATCGGGCTTCCGTTGCAGTCTGTAATGGAATCTGACGATGAAATGTATCACCAGCCTTTACGATTGTCGGTTATCATTCAAGCGCCGCCAGCGAGGGTAAACGATATTCTTTCCAGAAATGAACACCTTAAAAACTTGTTAGATAATGAATGGATTTATCTCATGGTTATGGATCCTTTAAATAAAAATAAAATACATCATTATCAAAAAGAATCAAATTGGATTTGTGCTGAAAAAAACAGAACCAAAAAGATAAATAAGAAACCAATTATTGCTTAGATCTTAAATTGTTGTAAAAAAAGCTGCTTCATAACCTTGAAGCAGTTTTTTTTGATCTATTGGAAATATGTGTTAATCCTATTCAATGTGTGGCTTTGTTTCAATTTTTTATAAGTTTTTGTTCATAACTTCCCTTTATTATCCTCTAAAAAAAGACTAATTTTGAAGTTCAGATTTTTTCTTTTTTAAAATTTGCAACTACCTCAATAACAACTATGTACTTAATATTCGATACCGAAACAACCGGATTACCAAAACGTTGGGATGCACCCATTACCGATTCTGATAACTGGCCCCGCTGTATTCAGATTGCGTGGCAGCTACACGACGAAATGGGACAGCTGATCGAACATCAGGATTATCTGGTAAGACCGGACGGATTTAATATTCCGTATGATGCTGAACGTATTCACGGAATTTCTACCGAATTGGCAGAAGCTGACGGAATCACGCTGGCCGAAGTTTTAGAGAAATTCAATATTGCTTTAACCAAAACCAAATTTATCGTTGGACAGAATTTAGGTTTTGATGTTAATATTATGGGAGCCGAATTTCATAGAATGGGAGTTGAGTCTCCAATGAGTTCGATGCCGGTTCTGGATACCTGTACTGAGGTTACCGCTTCGTTGTTAAAGCTTCCCGGAGGTCGTGGAGGAAAATTTAAGCTTCCTACGTTAACAGAATTACACGAATATTTATTCAACGTTCCTTTCGCGGAAGCCCATAACGCAACTGCCGACGTTGAGGCAACTACCCGTTGTTTCTTAGAATTGGTAAGAAGAGAAGTTTTTACCAAAGAAGAATTAGACGTTCCGAAAGAATATTTCAAAGATTTTCAGCAAAGAAATCCGCAGCCATTTCAGCTTATTGGTTTAAAGCACATCAATTTAAAAGCAGCTTCTGATAAAATCCGGGAACAGCTTAAAACTCTGGTTGGAGAAGGAAGGGAAACAGTTGTTTCAGAAGAAGATCAAGCCGATTTTAAGGCGGCAAAATTTGCGCATTTGCATAATCATACGCAGTTTTCGGTTTTGCAGTCAACTATCGGAATTGGGAATATTGTTTCGGCTACAGCCAAAAGCAGAATGCCGGCTGTTGCCATGACAGATACCGGAAATATGATGGGAGCTTTCCATTTTGTGAGCGCTGTGATGAACCACAACAAAGGGGCTTCTGCAAAAAACAAAGCTTTGGCTGAAGCCGGAGAGGAACCAACCGAAACTGAAATTAAACCAATCGTAGGTTGTGAGTTCAATATTTGCGAAAACCATTTAGACAAAAGCAAAAAAGACAACGGGTATCAGGTTGTTTTATTAGCCAAAAATAAAGCCGGATATCACAACCTGGCCAAAATGGCTTCGATTGCCTATACAGATGGATTTTATTATGTCCCGAGGATTGACCGCACAATAGTAGAACAATACAAAGGCGATATCATGGTCTTGTCCGGGAATTTATACGGGGAAATTCCAAGTAAAATTCTGAACATTGGTGAAAACCAGGCCGAAGAAGCTTTGATTTGGTGGAAAGAACAGTTTGGTGAAGATTTCTATCTGGAAGTTATGCGACACCATCAGGAAGACGAAAACCGTGTCAATAAAACCCTGATTGCGTTTTCTCAGAAACACAATGTAAAACTAATTGCGACCAATAATACCTATTATTTAAATAAAGAGGATGCTAACGCACACGACATTTTATTGTGTGTAAAAGACGGTGAAAAACAAGCAACACCAATTGGTCGTGGTCGTGGTTACCGTTATGGACTTCCAAATCAGGAATATTATTTTAAGTCGCAGGAGGAGATGAAAAACCTTTTTGCCGATTTGCCGGAAGCGATTATCAACATTCAGGAAATTGTCGATAAAGTAGAAATCTATTCTCTTTACCGGGATGTATTGCTTCCGAAATTCGAAATTCCGGAAGAATTTGTTGATCCCGAAGATGAAAAAGACAATGGGGTTCGGGGTGAGAATGCGTATTTGCGTCATCTTACCATGGAAGGTGCCAAAAGAAGATACGGCGAAATCACCGAATCGATTCAGGAACGTCTGGATTTTGAGTTGATGACAATTTCAAATTCAGGATATCCGGGGTACTTTCTGATTGTGCAGGATTTCATTGCCGAAGCCAGAAAAATGGACGTTTCGGTAGGGCCTGGGCGTGGTTCTGCAGCTGGATCTGCAGTTGCCTATTGTCTCGGAATTACCAATATTGACCCGATTAAATATGACTTACTTTTTGAGCGTTTCTTAAATCCTGACCGTGTATCGATGCCCGATATTGATATCGACTTTGATGATGAGGGTCGAGGACGTGTAATGGAATACGTGATCAATAAATACGGTCAAAAACAGGTGGCACAGATTATCACGTATGGTAAAATGGCAACCAAATCAGCGATTCGTGACACGGCGCGTGTACTGGATCTGCCTTTATTTGAAGCCGACAGAATTGCGAAACTGATTCCGGCGATGATGCCAGGGAAGTGGAATTTGGCACGTTTTATTTCTGAGAGTGAAGATGAAGTTAAAAAAGCGCTGAAATCATCAGAAGAATTTGACCGGGTTAAGGAATTAATTGGCATTGCCAATGAAGACGATTTGGCAGGAGAAACCATTCAGCAGGCAAAAATTCTGGAGGGTTCGATGCGTAACACCGGAATTCACGCCTGTGGGGTAATCATTACACCATCGGATATTACCAATTATGTTCCGGTAACCACAGCAAAAGATTCCGATTTATATGTAACGCAGTTTGATAACTCAGTTGCAGAAAGTGCCGGATTGCTGAAAATGGACTTCCTGGGTTTGAAGACCCTTACCCTGATAAAAGATACTGTAAAGCTGGTAAAGTACAGAACAGGAATCGAACTGGATCCAGATACTTTTCCGATTGATGATCCTGAAACGTATGCGCTTTTCCAAAGGGGTGAAACTGTTGGAATCTTCCAGTACGAGTCACCCGGGATGCAGAAATACATGAAAGATCTGAAACCTACGGTATTTGGAGATTTAATTGCGATGAACGCCTTATATCGACCAGGACCTTTAGAGTATATTCCGTCTTTCGTTAGAAGAAAAAATGGTGATGAGGAAATCAAATACGATTTAGATGCCTGCGCCGAATATTTATCAGAAACTTACGGAATTACCGTTTACCAGGAGCAGGTAATGCTTTTGTCTCAGTCTTTGGCAGGATTTACAAAGGGTGAGGCCGATGTTTTGCGTAAAGCGATGGGTAAGAAACAAAAGGACGTACTGGATAAAATGAAGCCAAAGTTTGTTGAACAGGCTTCTGCAAAAGGTCACGATGCCAAAATTCTGGAGAAAATCTGGAAAGACTGGGAGGCTTTTGCGAGTTATGCCTTCAACAAATCGCACTCGACTTGTTATGCGTGGATTGCGTATCAAACTGCGTATTTAAAAGCACATTATCCTGCAGAATATATGGCAGCGGTACTTTCCAACAACATGAACGATATCAAACAGGTTTCGTTTTTTATGGAAGAATGTAAACGTATGGGACTACGGGTTTTAGGGCCTTGTGTAAATGAATCGTACTATAAATTTACCGTTAATGATGATTATGCGGTACGTTTCGGAATGGGAGCTATTAAAGGAGTAGGTCAGGGTGCTGTAGAAACAATTGTAGAAAGCAGGAAAGACGGAAGATATAAATCGATTTTTGATCTGGCGAAGCGAATTGATTTGCGTGCCGCCAATAAAAAAGCCATAGAGAATTTAGCATTAGCGGGAGGATTTGATTGTTTTGAAGGAACAACAAGAGCTCAATATTTTCATGATGATGGCGACGGGATTACATTCTACGAAAAAGCAATGCGATACGGATCGAAGTTTCAGGAAAACGAAAATTCATCTCAGGTAAGTTTGTTCGGAGAAACCAGCGAAGTACAAATTGCAGAACCTGTTGTGCCTCCTTGCGAAGACTGGAGCACGATGGAAAAACTGGCTAAAGAAAAAGAAGTTGTCGGAATCTATATTTCCGGACATCCGCTTGATGATTTTAAATTTGAAATGAAATACTTCTGCAATGCGAGACTGGAAGCATTGAAAAGTATGGAACAATATGTAGGTAAAAACTTGACTTTTGCCGGAATTATTAATAATGTACAGCACCGAGTTTCTAAAAACGGAAAAGGGTGGGCGATGTTCACTCTGGAAGGCTATGATGAAAGTTATGAGTTCCGGATATTTAATGAAGAGTACCTTAAATTTCGCCATTTTCTGATTCAGAATAATTTTGCCCATATTAAGGTATTGATTAAAGACGGCTGGGTCAATCATGATACCGGTAAAAAATCGGAGCCGAGATTGCAGTTTGTTGAAATAAGACAGTTACAGGATGTGTTAGAAGCATTTGCTAAAAAGTTGATTTTACTACTGAATATCAAAGATTTGCAAACCGAATTTATCCATAAACTAAGTCATTTATTCAGTCAAAATAAGGGAGATAATTCCGTTTCTTTTGAAATCATGGAACTTGAAAAAATTAAGCGCCTGGTTGAGGTTGAAACAGCAAATGAGTTTGAAGAAGCAGACGACACCGTTTTTACAGATGAAAATGATGATGGAGATGTAGCTCTTGAAGATACCAAAATAAAAGAAGTAACAGAAGTTGAAGAAATAAAAGTAGTAACCAAACTGACAATGCCAAGCAGAAGGCTTAAAGTTAAAATTTCGACAGAATTGCTGCAGGAATTAGAAAAAATGCAGGTTAATTTTAAACTCAACTAAAAATTTAACAGTTAAAATTTAATTGATAAAGTGCTTTTTTGGTTAAAATTATGCATGCATAATAGATTCTTTGTGTATTAATTTGTAAATTAACAATTATGATAAAACAGTGTGTGAACGCTGTAAAAAAACGAATGTAATTTATTTTATGTTTGTGTCAAATTAATAAAGAAAATTATGAAAAAGCATTTATTTTTAATCGGATTAATGATTTGCTCGATGACCACAATAGCGCAAACGGAAACACCAGAAAAACAAGAAAGCTGGTATTTTAAATTGGGAGGTTCTTACTTCATTCAGACAGCCGCGACGGAGTTTCCAATTGTAAATGGTCAATTGCCTAATACGGATGTTTATGCTTCAGATGGAACAACATTAGTTTCAAGAGAAACGAATCATGGCTCATTTGGAGAAGGTTTTCGTTCAGGATTAACTGCGGGTTATCGTTTTTCAAGTCGTTTAGGAGTTGAAATGGGAATTAATTATTACTCCAGTGCTGATAAATTGATGGTTGAAACTACAAATCGTTTAGTGGCTACTTCACCAACAAATATTTTCGTAACAGGAGATGCTGTCGGGAAAATAAGAGCTTGGGATTTATCTCCTTCATTAGTATTATTTTTAGGAGAAACGAGAGGTTTTGAGCCTTATACAAAAGTAGGAGTTATAGTTCCAATTCACGGAGATTTAACTATTGAAACGAATCGTGAGTATTATACTGTAGCACCAACCAGAACAACAGTAGCAAAAACATATGCTGAGGATGTTGTAAAACCTAATCCAACTCTTGGTTTTATGGCTGCGATTGGAAGTTCATATAAATTGGGTAAAAAACTGGCATTATTTGCTGAAATCGAATACCGTAACTTTACAGTTCATGGAAAAACAAAAGAAACTACTGTTTTTACTGAAAATGGAGTAGATAAATTACATACGGCATCTACTTTTAGACCAGACGCTTCGTACTCTGCAATTCATACAAATTATGTAGATAAATTAACTACAAGTTCTAATAGTAAAGTAACTAATTCAGCTGGTTTTGACAATACTAAAGCGACTGATGATATTAGTTCTTACGTTGGAATTTCTGGTGTAGGTTTGACTTTTGGACTTAGATACAGTCTGTAATTTTACACTTCTAATAATTTACAAAAAAAGAGGATATTTTTTCGAATATCCTCTTTTTTGCATTTTTTTGTCATTTCGACGAAAGGAGAAATCACACTAGTAATTCGACAAAGATTGACAATTCACTTTGCGAAATTTCGCGTGTGATTTCTCCTTTCGTCGAAATGACAGAGTTTTATTTTGAATTTCTAAATTCCTTTAAAACCTCATCAATAACCCAGGAAGTTCTGGCTCCCGAAATTCCTTTTGATGGTGAAGTACCGTTTCCTAAAAGGTCGGAGATAACAGTTTCAATAAAAGGCTGCTGGATATGAAGCGGATTTTCGATTGTAATGGTTTCTTTGTCTCCATTTGCATATTCAACAAGGATTGGATCTTCTCCAAAAGTTGAAAAGGCTATTTTGCCTTTGTCGCCTACAATTTCGGTAACATCATAACGTTCAAAACTGGCGAAATTCCAAATTCCCGTTCCGTGAATGCCGTTTTCGAATAGAAAAGACATTGAAACCGAATCTTCGGCAGGATAGGCTTGTAATTGAGAAGTCGCATGTCCACGTACAGACTTTATCGGACCTAAAACAAAATCCAGAAAATCCAAAGTATGGCAAGCCAGATCAACAAAGATTCCACCTCCTGAAATGTGTGGTAAAACTGTCCACGGGAGATTGATTTCATCGTCATAACGTTCTTCAAAAGGATGGTACAAAACACAGTTTACATGCCGTATGTTTCCTAATTTTCCTTCGTCTATTATTTGTTTGATTTTTAAAAAACGAGGTAAAGCCCTTCTGTAATAGGCCACAAACAATGGAATATTGTGTTCCTTGCAGGCATTAATCATTTCGTTGCATTCTTCAAATGTCAGCGCCATAGGTTTTTCAACATAAACCGGTTTTCCGGCTTTGGCACACATAATCGTATATTCTTTATGTGAAGATGGTGGAGTCGCAATATAAACGGCATCAACTTCAGGATCGTTAATTAAATCTTCTGCATTTGAATACCATTTTGGGACGTCATGGCGTTTGGCATAATCTTCGGCAAGTACTGCATCTCTTCGCATGACGGCAACCAAAGCTGAGTTGGGGGCTTTCTGAAATGCCGGACCGCTTTTGACTTCAGTTACATTTCCACAGCCTATGATTCCCCATTTTATAATTTTCATTGTTTGTTTTTTAAGTTTTTCAAATTTAAGGGAAAAAAGTTAGCTACAGCCGAGCGATAGCGAATAGGTGTAGCAATTCACGAATTATTTTTTCACGCAGATTTAAAAAGATTTGAGCAGATTTTTTATTAATTAAATCGACTTATATCTTCCTAAATCTGCGGAATCTGCGTGAAATAAAAAATAAAGCCACAAATTCACAAAATAATCTGTGTATTGCTTCGTCTATTCGCTATCGCTCGGGTCGTGGCTAATAAAATCAACCTATTTACTTTTTAGGCAAAGTTGTAAAACCCATATTATAAAGCGTGAATGCCTGAATATCTACGTTTTCCTGAATTGTAGCTGCAACAGATTTTCCTGCGCCATGACCTGCTTTTACATCAATACGAATCAAAACCGGATTATCTCCAGTTTGTTTGTCCTGAAGTTCAGCAGCGAATTTAAAACTGTGCGCCGGAACCACACGATCATCATGATCTCCGGTAGTGACCATTGTAGCAGGATAATGCGTTCCTTTTTTAACGTTGTGAACCGGAGAATATCCTTTTAAGTATTCGAACATTTCTTTGTCATCCTGAGCAGTTCCGTAGTCGTAAGCCCAGCCTGCTCCTGCAGTAAAAGTATGGTAACGCAGCATATCCATAACGCCAACTGCAGGCAATGCTACTTTGAACAAATCAGGGCGCTGTGTCATAGTTGCACCGACTAGTAAGCCTCCGTTTGAGCCTCCACGAATTGCTAAGTAATCTGAGGTGGTATATTTTTGAGCAATCAGATATTCCGCAGCAGCGATAAAATCGTCAAATACATTTTGCTTTTGCAATTTGGTTCCGGCATCGTGCCATTTTTTTCCGTATTCACCGCCTCCTCTTAAATTGGCAACAGCGTAAATACCTCCATTTTCTAACCAGACTGCATTTGAAATACTGAAAGCCGGAGTCAAGCTAATATTGAAACCGCCATAACCGTAAAGAATCGTTGGGTTTTTACCGTCTAATTTTGTTCCTTTTTTATACGTAATAATCATCGGAACTTTTGTGCCATCTTTTGAAGTATAGAAAACTTGTTTCGATTCGTAGTCTTCACTTTTGAAATCTACTTTTGGCTTTTGATAAATTTCAGATTTTCCAGATTTTGGTTCAAAAGAATAAATACTTCCCGGAGTGGTATAATTGGTAAAGCTGTAGTATAAAATCTTTTCCTCTTTTTTACCGCCAAATCCGCCTGCAGATCCCACAGCAGGAAGTTTGATTTCACGAATTAATTTTCCGTTATAATCATATTGCTGTACAAACGAAACAGCATCTTTTGTATAATTGGCAAAAAAGTATCCGCCACCCGTTGAAGGAGATAAAATATCATTGGTTTCTTTAATGAAATCTTTCCAGTTTTCTGGTTTTGGATTGCTGAAATCAACCGTTATAACACGTTTATTAGGGGCATCAAGGTCTGTTTCGATGAACAATTTACTTCCTTCGTTTTCTATAATAGAATTGTCACTGTTAAAATTATCAACAATGGTAATAACCGGTCTGTTTGGTTTGGTAAGGTCTTTAATGTACAATTCATTTCCGTAAGTCGAATTGGCTGCTGTAATTACCAGATAATTATTGTCTTCAGTGACGTAGCCTCCAACATATCTTCTCTTATGATCGGCTCCAAAAATCACTTTATCTTCTTTTTGGGAAGTTCCCAACTTGTGGAAATACAATTTGTGATGATCCGTTTTGGCAGATAATTCGCTTCCTTTTGGTTTATCATAACTTGAGTAATAAAAACCCTCATTTTTATACCACGCAATACCGCTGAATTTTACATCAACCAAAGTGTCTTCCAATACTTTTTTCGAAAGCGCATCAATTATAATTACTTTTCTCCAGTCGCTTCCTCCTTCAGAAATGGAATAAGCCGCTTTTGATCCGTCTTTTGAAAAATCTAATCCACCAAGTGAAGTGGTTCCGTCTTTCGAAAAGGTATTCGGATCTAAGAACACTTCTTCTTTCCCACTTTGGTCTTTTCTATAAACAACAGACTGATTCTGAAGGCCATTGTTTTTAAAATAATAGGTAAATTTTCCTTCTTTAAAAGGAGCACCTATTTTTTCATAGTTCCAAAGTTTTTCCATTCGTTTTTTAAGCTCTTCACGAAATGGAATTTTATCTAAATATCCATAAGTTACTTCGTTTTCTGCTTTTACCCATGCGGCAGTTTCGTCTGATTTATCATCTTCAAGCCAACGGTAAGGATCAGCTACTTTGGTGTCAAAATAAACATCAACAGTTTCTCCTTTTTTAGTTTCCGGGTATTGTATCTTATTTTGCGCAAATGAAATTCCTGCAGTTGTAATAGCCATTATTAAAAAAGTTTTTTTCATAGTTTTTGATTAACAGTTGTAGCAAAAATAGCACTTTTTGTTATGAAAGTAATTTAAACCATATAAGTTATATAAGTAAATGTAAGCAGGCTTAAATTAAATGAACTTATATAACTTATATGGTTTAAAAAATGTTACAGATTGAAATTCACACCCAAAACAATATTTCGCCCAATATTTGGGATTCCGTCTGTTTTCAATCTAGAAAGGTGCGCAATATATTTTTTATCGAATAAATTATTTCCGTTAAGATTTACATCAAAAGCAGTTTTACCTAATTTTACTGTCCCTCCAAAACCTAAATTGACCAAAGTATATCCTTTTGAAGCAGTTTCAAAGCCACTCACATTATCCTGATCAAAAGTCGAAGAAACATTTAATGAAGCAAAACCTTCGCTTAACCAGTTTTTAATATTAAATTCGGTTCTTAACGTGTTATTCCAATTGTTTGCCGGAATTAAAGGCAGGTAATCATCATTGTCTTTTTTACCGGTTACGGTTTCAAAACTGGTTTCAAAATGAAGCCAGTCTAATGGATGCGGATGAAAATGCAGTCCGGCTTCGCCACCAAATAATTTAGCATTATCCTGAACATAAGCAAAAACATCATTGTCATCACGAATTTCTCCAGTTGGCGAAGTGTAGATGTAATGGTTTACGTGGTTGTAAAATCCGTTTACGAAAAACTCAAAATGAGAATTTTTATATTCTAAGTTTAAATCTGTCTGAACATTTTGTTCTGTTTTCAAATTTGCATTTCCAATTTCGTAACGATTTGTTCCTTCATGAACACCGTTTGACGTTAATTCTGCTAAGTTTGGCGCTCTGAATCCGGTAGCTACGTTTAAACGAAGTGTCAGTGGTTCTGCTAATTTTGTTTTATATCCTAATGAAGCATTAAAGCTGTCAAATGAGCGGTCTAAAGCTTCAAAAGAACCTTCTTCACCTTGTATTCCGTGTGCTTCAGAAGTCACGTTTCGGTTGTCAAAACGTAATCCGGCTTGCAGCACACTGTTATTCCATTCATAATTCGCCGTTCCAAATATTCCAAAATCGTTTGTTGTCGCATCAGGAATCAGGTATTCTTCGCCAGAATTTTTGTTTGTCTGATGCATTCCCTGAACCCCTAAAATAGTTTCGATTTTTCCGAATTTTGGGAAATGGTATTTTGCATTATAATTGAAAGTATTCAGTTTCATTCTAAGAGCAGCGTCATTGCTGTCTTCAAATTCGCTTCTGTCATTAGAGATGTAGCCCAAATCAACATCCAGTTTAGAATTTTCAAAAAAGATGACATTGTTTAAACTCAATAAATGATTGAAAATTCCCTGTCTTGGAAACTGGGTGTCTTTGCTTGAAGATTGCTCAGCGATTCCATCCTCGGGAATTCCGATATCCAGTTTATTGTAATTGTAACGTAAAACACTTGAAAAAGTCGAGTTGCTGTACCCTATTCCGGTTTTAAAGTCAGTTTCATTATAGCGTGAATTGGTCACACGGTCGCCATCGGCAATTTTATAATCAGAATGTGTGTTGAAGCTTCCACGGGCAAGAAATTTCCAGCTGTCTGTAGAAGTTTTTAATCCGATAGATGAATTACTTCCCTGTGTATTGGTAAAGTATTTTTGGCTGAAATTAGCTTTGAAATCACCTGCATCAGCAAATTTCTCAGGATTGAAATATAGAACGCCTCCCAAAGCATCAGAGCCGTACAATAAAGAAGCTGGTCCTTTGATTACCTCGACACTTTCGATTCCGGCATCATTTAACCCTAATCCATGTTCGTCTCCAAACTGCTGGTTTTCGATGCGGACACCCTGAGAATAAACCAAAACACGATTTCCGCTCAATCCGCGAATTACAGGCTTTCCAATAGAAGTTCCTGTAGAAATCTGAGAAACTCCAGGAATTGTCGCCAGTCCTTCGATTAAGGTTGAAGTCCCTTTTTGCTGTAATGTTTTAATGCTTTCGTGATCAATTTTCATCACGTTTTGCGATTGGAGTTTGTTAAAAGGAGTAGAAACCACGACTTCATCCATTTCTAAAATGGATTCTAAAAGTATAATGTCTAATGTGTTTTCTTTTGCCAGTTTAACAATGGTTTTATTTTGATTGGCATAGCCTACATAAGAAAAAGTAAGTCGTAAATTTCCGTTTGGAAGATTCTTTAATTCATATTTTCCGTTTTCGTCTGTTGTGGTTCCTTTATGTAATTCGGGAGTGTAAACCGAAACGCCAGGTAATGGCTGATTTTGATTATCGGTAACAGTTCCTGAAACCGAGTTTTGAGCTGAAAGAATGCCCGTGAACCCTAAAATAAGGGCAATTATTATTTTTTTCATTGAAAATGATTGCTATAGTTAAATGATTTTTTTCTTTTAAACCGAATCAAAAAGATCTGTTAAGTCTGCTGAATTTCCATATTAATGAAAACCAGAAAACTTAACTGAGTTAGAATTCAGTAAAAACGGTGTTTTTTCGGATAATCGAAAACTTAAGAGACTATAGCTAAAGGTGGCCCGCGAAGAGTGTAAAGGCTTCCGGAAAAGGAAATGATACTTTCTGAAAATCCAAAGAAATAAGGAATTTCGTGCTGATGGCTGAAAAACTGAAATGCAATTTTTTCAGGGTTTATGTAGCTTCCAAAAGCAAAATGACAGATATAACATGAATCATCGTTATGATGCTGATGCGTAATTTCGCCATTTGCATCCTTATAATTATGATGACATTTTTTTTCAGAAAACTGTTGCGAGATATGTTCATAACTATGTATAGACTGAAACAGTATTGAGAACAATACCATCAATCCTAAAGAAAAACCGGTTATGAGCTGTCTTCTTTTCATTATGATACAAAGGTATAAAAGCAAATATAAAAATGTTTGACTTTAACGGTTTTTATTGAAAATAGTGCAACAGAATATTTTAATGTAAGGCAAAAACGGAATAATTAGCATTGCAGCCCTTCATAAACAATCATTATAGTATATTTGTGTGTCAAATAAATAATCCCAAAAACGTTTATTTGAAATCTCTTAACACAAGCACACTATGCGATTATTTTTTAGTTGTTTATTTCTGATATCGTTTTTTACTGTTTTTTCTCAGGTAGAAAAACCTGAAATCAAACCTGTTAAAATTGATTCTTTGTACAGAGAAGACCAGTTCTATATTTCGGTTACGTATAATCTTTTGTCAGACACGCCTGAAGGCCTCAAGCGTGATAAATTCTCTGCGGGAATTTCTGCGGGAATTTTGCGCGATATGCCGATTAATAAAAGTAGAACAGTCGCTATTGCCGCAGGTTTGGGGTTGTCGTATCAGAATTATTTTCAAAACCTGAATATTTCTAAAAATGCTGATGGGCTTGTATATGCCGTAAACGATTATAATGAATTTGTTTCAAACAAGTTCAGGCAATATTTAGTCGATGTGCCAATTGAATTCAGATGGAGAAATTCTACTTATGAAAGTCATAAGTTTTGGAGGATTTATACCGGTTTAAAATTCAGTTATGTTTTATCCAGCAGATCTGTTTTGGATGATGGTGAAAACACGTATAGAATTAACAATAATCCGGATCTCAACAGGTTTCAGTATGGAGCTTACATTTCAGCAGGCTACAATACCTGGAATGTTTATTTTTACTATGGGCTGAATCCTTTATTCAAAGATGTTAAAACAGTTTCAGGAGAAGAAGTCAAGATGAAAACCATAAACCTTGGTCTTATTTTTTATATTTTATAGCCACAAATACAAAAATAAAATCTGAGGAATAATTCCAACGAAAAAACCTATTATCAGTTCTCTATACGTGTGCGCATTCATTTCCAAGCGTGACGATGCCACAATTCCGTTGAATAAAATTAAAAGAGCGGGCCAGTACGGATTATGCAGCTGTAGATGCATGTTCAGTCCAATTACAAAAACAGCAAAACCACTTATAGCCATCATGTGTAAACTGACTTTTACTTTGAAAATCGCGTAAATTAGGGCAAAAATAGTACTGAATAATCCGCCCAGAAAGAAAAAATGTAGTTCGGGATAACGGCTTATTACAATACTCCTTTTTACGAGTAATATCAATAAAAAACAGAGCAGAGTCAACGGAATAATGCGTTGAGAAGTATCAGGAATCATTACTGATTTTATATTTCCGGTTGATTTTAGCAATAAAAAAAACAATACCGGAACGATAAAAGTAATAATCAGGATTTGAAATAAAACGAAATATTTTTCTTCAACACTAAAGACATTTCCTTTATAAAAAAGATAAAATAATGCAGCGTACATCGGGATGAAAACCGGATGTAATATATAAGAGAATATGGGAAGGAATTTTTTCAAAACGCTGTAATTTGAGGTCTTCGACAAATATAAATTAAATATAAATAGCTTTATGTTAACCCTTTATTTTTTAAGAAAACTAGAACTCTTTTCGGGCGTAATGTTTAAATTTGAAAAAAAGATTTTTTCTAATGAGCGTAAATTTAAAAAGCCTTGTATCAGTTCTTCAAGCTGATTGGACTGGCTCAGATGCCGACGTTTTTATTGATCATATTTCTATAGACAGCCGTTCACTTCAAAATGGTTCGCAAACCTTGTTTTTTGCTTTGCCAGGAGTTAATAATGATGCGCATTATTATATTTTGGAGCTGATAGAAAAGGGAGTGCAAAATTTTGTAGTTCAGTATATTCCAGAAAATAGTGTTGGAAAAGCTAATTTTTTAGTTGTAAAATCAACTTTAGGAGCGCTACAGAAATATGCTGCTTATCATCGAAATCATTTTGCTATACCTGTCATCGGATTAACGGGTAGTAATGGAAAAACAATAGTAAAAGAGTGGCTCAATTTTTTGCTCAGTCCTGATTACAATATCATCAGAAGCCCTAAAAGTTACAACTCACAAGTTGGGGTGCCTCTTTCGGTAATTGCAATTAACGAAAAACACAATTTAGGGATTTTTGAAGCCGGAATTTCGACCGTTAATGAAATGGATAAACTGGAAGAAATCATTAAACCTACTATTGGAGTGCTTACCAATATAGGAACAGCCCACGATGAAGGCTTTGTAAATTTAGTGCAGAAAATTGATGAAAAACTGCTTTTGTTCAAAGATTCACCCGTTATTATTTATCAGAAAAATGAAATTGTCGATTCCTGTTTATCCCAATTTGCGGCAGAATACATGCTGCATCCCAGAAAGCTTTTTTCATGGAGTTACACAGATAAATCAGCGGATGTGTTTGTTCTTAAAAAAGAAAATAAGAACGAAACCACTAGCATTCAATACCGATTTGAAAAAGAAAATTATGATCTGCAGATCCCTTTTAGCGATTCGGCTTCTGTAGAAAATGCCATTTCATGTTTATTGGTTCTGCTTTATTTTCAATATGATGCTGCAACGATCCAAGATCGTATCCAGGGATTGTATCCGGTAGAAATGCGTCTGGAAGTCAAAAACGGAATCCATAACTGCAGCATTATTGATGATAGTTACAGTTCTGATTTTCAGTCTCTAAAAATAGCGCTGGATTTTCTGGAAAGCCAAAAAAAGAATGCGTCTAAAACGGTTATTTTATCCGATATTTTTCAAAGCGGATTTTCAAACGAAGAATTATATTCTAAAGTAGCACAGTTAATCGCTGATAACAAGGTCAATCGTGTTATTGGAATCGGCACAACCATTTCGTTATTTAAAAACAAATTTTCGAATTGTAGCACATATCAAAATACTGCAGAGTTTATTGCCGATTTTGAAAATCTGAATTTTGCCAATGAAACCATTTTGATAAAAGGGGCGAGGTCATTTCAGTTTGAAGAAATTGTGTCTTTGCTGGAAGAGAAAACCCATGAAACCATTCTGGAAATCAATCTGAATTCCATTAGTCATAATTTGAATTTCTTTAAATCGAAATTAGCTCATGATGTCAAAATAATGGTCATGGTTAAAGCATTTGGCTATGGAAACGGAGGGCTGGAAATAGCCAAATTGCTCGAACATCATAAAGTGGATTATTTGGGTGTGGCTTTCGCCGATGAAGGGATTTCGTTGAAAAACGGCGGGATAAAATTACCGATTATGGTGTTAAATCCTGAATCTACGAGTTTTGCATCAATCATTCAGTATCAGTTAGAGCCTGAAATTTATAGTTTGAAAGGATTAAATGCTTTTTTGAAAATTGCCCGCGAAAAGAATTTAAAAGATTTTCCAATTCATATTAAATTAGACACCGGAATGCATCGTCTGGGTTTTGAAGAAAATACTATAGACGAACTGATTGCTGCTTTAAAAGGAAATTCAACCGTTCGTATTCAGAGTATTTTATCTCATATGGCAACGAGCGATGACATGCAGCATTATGAATTTGCAATGTCACAGATCAGATTATTCGAAAAACTGTCTTCAAAATTAATGAATGAATTAGATGTAAAACCAATCCGTCATATCCTGAATACTTCCGGAATCAGTAATTTTCCGGATGCGCAATATGATATGGTGCGTTTAGGAATTGGCCTTTACGGTGTTTCAAATGATTCTTCAGAACAAAAATATCTGGAAAATGTTGGGACTTTAAAATCGATCATTTCACAGGTTCGTACTATTCCTGCAGGCGACAGTGTCGGCTATGGCAGAAGATTTATGGCCGGAAAAGAAACCAAAATTGCTACGATTCCAATTGGTTATGCAGACGGAATTTCAAGATTATGGGGCAATCAGGTTGGATATGTTACCATAAAAAATCAAAAAGCATCTATAGTAGGAAGCGTCTGTATGGATATGCTGATGGTGGATGTTAGCGAAATTAATTGTAAAGAAGGTGATTCGGTTACCATTTTTGGAGAATCTCCAACAGTAATAGAAATTGCAGAAGCTTTAAAAACGATACCTTATGAAATCCTGACCAGTATTTCGCAAAGGGTAAAAAGGGTATTTTTCAGGTAGATGAAAGAACTTTAAGTAAAATTATGTACTTTAGATATCTAATTAATTACATAAAAAAAGAAAATAATTATGGGATTCATTTCAGAATTTAAGGAATTTGCCATGAAAGGCAACGTAGTCGATCTGGCTGTCGGTGTGATTATTGGAGCTGCTTTTGGTAAAATTGTAAGCTCATTAATTGAAAATGTAATTACACCATTGATTTTGAAACCGGCTTTGGATGCAGCACATTTGTCCACTATCGAAGAGCTGACGGCTTTTGGTGGTGTTAAGTATGGTTTGTTTATTTCGGCAGTAATTAACTTTGTAATTGTCGCTTTTGTTTTATTTCTAATCATAAAAGGAATAAATAAATTAAAAAAGAAAGAAGCACCTGCTCCTGCCTCACCAGCCGGTCCAACGCAGGAAGAATTGCTTACCCAAATTAGAGATTTGCTTAAAAACAATAATAAGGTCTAATACCGCTACACTAAGTCTAACTTAACCGTTCCATAATTTGGGGCGGTTTTTTCTTTTGTTTAATTTGTAACAATTTGTTATTTTTTGTGAATCAGATTGTAATCGTTTTTATTATCCTTACTTTTGCCATCTAAAATAGAACATTCATAATAAAAAATATAAAAATGAGAATAGCGGTTGTAGGCGCCACCGGTATGGTTGGCGAGATAATGTTAAAAGTTTTAGCAGAAAGAAATTTTCCGGTTACAGAATTAATTCCTGTTGCTTCAGAGAAATCTGTTGGTAAAGAAATCGAATATAAAGGTCAGAAATATAAAGTTGTTGGATTGCAGACTGCAGTTGATTTAAAAGCGGATATTGCTGTTTTCTCTGCGGGAGGTGATACGTCATTAGAGTGGGCGCCAAAATTTGCTGCTGCCGGAACAACGGTAATTGACAATTCATCTGCGTGGAGAATGGATTCAACTAAAAAATTGGTAGTTCCTGAAATCAACGCTTCGATTTTGACTAAAGAAGATAAAATTATTGCCAATCCAAACTGCTCTACGATTCAGATGGTATTGGCTTTGGCACCTTTGCACAGAAAATACAATATCAAAAGAATTATTGTTTCGACTTACCAGTCTATTACCGGTACTGGTGTAAAAGCGGTGAGACAATTAGAAAATGAGTATGCTGGAGTTGAAGGGGATATGGCTTACAAATACCCAATTCACAGAAATGCAATTCCGCAATGCGATAGTTTCGAAGCTAACGGATACACGAAAGAAGAAATGAAATTAGTTCGTGAAACTCAAAAAATCCTTTCAGACAATACTATCAGAGTTACGGCTACTGCAGTTCGTGTACCTGTTGTTGGAGGCCATAGTGAGGCTGTGAATGTTGAGTTTACGAATGATTTTGATGTAAAAGAAGTTCGCGAAATTTTACAAAATACTGATGGAGTAGTGGTTCAGGATGATCTGGATGCGTTTTCTTATCCAATGCCTTTATTTGCAGAAGGTAAAAATGAAGTTTTTGTTGGAAGAATTCGTCGTGACGAAAGCCAGCCAAATACTTTAAACTTGTGGATTGTTGCAGATAACTTAAGAAAAGGTGCTGCTACAAACACAATTCAAATCGCAGAATATTTAATTCAGGCAGGTTTGGTGTAAACTTGAGGTTACAAAAATTGTTATAGAAAAAAAACCGTAATTGCGAATAGTGATTACGGTTTTTTTTATGATGATAGTGCAAAAAAAGCAAGAATCATAAATTCTCGCTTTTTTATATTTTAATATTCAGGAGCCAGCTCAAGTTCCAGGCCGTCTAATTCAGTAGTAATTGGAATCTGACATCCTAAACGGCTATTCGATTTCACATAAAAGGCTTCTGAAAGCATGGCTTCTTCATCATCTCCCATTTCTGGTAAGGCAACATCATTTAGAACATAACACTGGCAGGAAGCGCACATAGCCATTCCGCCACAGGTTCCTTCCACAGGAAGTTCGTATGCTTTGCATAACTCCATTATATTCATTGCCATATCAGTTGGAGCCTGTAATTCGTGTATAACTCCTTCGCGGTCTTTAATCTTTATTAATACATCCATTTTAAACTATTGGAATTTTACTTGATTTGGAATTTGATAACGTGAACAAATTCCGGAATTATTTTTAATTAACTTGATTTTAAACTAAAAGCATATTCTTTTCTGCTACTGTCTTTGAGATGCATTTTTGCGCCCAGATAATTCCCACCTTTTTCCAGCAATGTTACAATAGCTATTACAGAATAATAATCGTTGTCGGACTGAAAAATCAATGTACCTTCGTACGTTGTATTCACGATACCTTGTTTATCTGTCTGAGCAGTTATTTTACGAGGGTGTGAAAATTCTGCGGTACTATAAGTCGTTTTATCTGAGAACTTTGCCTTTCCTTCGCAAAAATCATATAAAAAATCGTAATTACCAACTCTAAAACTACCTTCTTCACTTTGACTGTTCATAGAAAATACAATTTTTCCTGAATAAGTGTAATCAGACCACTCTTCTGAATCGTTAACCCATGCCTTATCTACAATCAATGTTTCTGAATTTAGTTGAGCATAATTTACGGAGACTAAAAACAATAATATAAAAAGTGCGTAATATTTTTTCATATTTAAAGATTTAAGGGTTTGCTACAAATTTAAGTTAAATCTGTAGCAATTTCTTAACAGAATGTCTCAAATCTTTTTATTATTTTTTATTAAAATCGTAAAAAAATATGTATTTTAACATATTTGGATATAGAATTTCAGTAAAAATGCTCAAATAGCTATTATTCTTATTAAAAAAAAATAATCTGCAAATAAGAGTAAAGCGTTTATTTTATTACATAATATTCACCACGGTTTCTATTTGCGGAGCATATTTTTTGATAGTGGTTTCCACGCCTGCTTTTAAAGTCATCTGATTTACACTGCAGCTGATGCAGGCTCCTTCAAGACGAACTGTTACATGTTTGTCGTCTTCAATAGAAATCAGCGTAATGTCGCCCCCATCAGAATTTAAAAAAGGTCTGATTTCATCAAGAGCCAATAATACGTTGCTTGTTAATTCTTCTGTTGTCATAATATTAATGTGTCAATTAGAGAATGTGCCAATTAGAGAATGTGTTAATTTAGAGAATGTGTCAATTAGGTAATTTTTAAACGGTCCCAATTATTTCATTATCTTATTTTCAAATTATCTAATTATCTCATTATCTCAATTATCTAATTTTTCTTTACTGCTGAACAACCTGCCATTGTGGTGATTTTTATGGCTTCTGTTGCAGGCAGGCTTTCGTTTCTGTTTACTGTTTCCTGAACCACATTTCGCGTAATCTCTTCAAATACAGTTTCAATTGGTGAAGCTGTTTGCAAAGCTGCCGGGCGGCCATAATCTCCTGCTTCACGAATAGATTGTACAATTGGTACTTCTCCTAAAAAGGGAACATTTAAATCTTCTGCCAGATTTTTAGCGCCTTCTTTTCCAAAGATATAATATTTATTTTCTGGTAATTCTTCAGGTGTAAAGTATGCCATATTTTCAATAATCCCTAGAACGGGCACATTTATATTGTCCTGCATAAACATTGACACTCCTTTTTTAGCATCTGCTAAAGCAACTGCTTGTGGAGTGCTTACTACTACAGCACCTGTTATAGGCAATGACTGCATGATCGAAAGGTGAATATCACCTGTTCCCGGAGGCAAATCCAAAAGCATAAAATCCAATTCTCCCCAATCAGCATCAAAAATCATTTGGTTCAAAGCTTTTGCGGCCATTGGACCTCTCCATATAACAGCCTGGCTTGGTGCAGTAAAAAATCCTATAGAAAGCATTTTGATTTCGTAACTTTCTACAGGTTTCATTTTTGATTTTCCATCAACGGTAACCGAAATTGGTTTCTCGTTTTCAACGTCAAACATAATAGGCATTGAAGGACCGTAAATATCAGCATCCAGAACCCCAACTTTAAATCCCATTTTTGCAAGAGTTACGGCTAAATTTGCGGTAACAGTAGATTTTCCGACACCTCCTTTTCCGGAAGCAACAGCGATAATATTTTTGATTCCCGGAATAGCACGACCTTTAATTTCGACTTTTTCAGGAACTTCAACTTTAACATTAACTTTGACTTTAGCCTCTGCCGATATCAACTCATGAATGGTTTTTTTAACATCGTCTTCTGCTCTTTTTTTAATGTGCATTGCAGGTGTATGAAGCACTAAATCTACCACTACTTCATCACCAAATGTAATAACGTTGGCAACAGCACCGCTTTCCACCATATTTTTGCCTTCTCCAGCTATGGTTATAGTTTCCAGAGCTTTAAGAATTTCTTTTCTATCTAATTTCATTTTTGATATAATGTTTTCTAATGAGTGAAATTAATTTACAGTAATATTAATTTAACTAAATTCAGTTTGCAAAGATAACGCATTAAGTTCGGATTTTTGCTGTTTTGAATTGTATTTGTTGATATTACAATTATTCAAAATGATAACTTTATAAAAGACATTCTGAAATTAGAATGGGATTTTAACGGAGAAAAAATAAATGGAGACTCAGGAAAAAAAGAAGCCCGCTAAATATACTGATTCAGCGGGTTTCTAAAAAAAATGGTCTACAAGTTATTCGTATTTTAGGTATTTCAAAATATCAATTTTTGTTACCTGATATGCTTTTGCTAAAACAATTATCAAAGTTAATGCCAATAATGAAATTAGTGATATCGAAAACGGAACAACCGAAATATTAATTCTAAAAGCAAAATCTTCAAGCCATTTTTCTAATAAAATATAGGCTGGTACAATTCCGACTGCAAATCCCATTAAGCAGAAAATGATGTATTGTTTTGATAGTTCTTTAAGCAGTATATCTGTTTCGGCACCAAGAGTTTTTCTTATGGCGATTTCTTTCAGTCTTCTTTCCATAGAAAATGATGCTAAAGCAAATAATCCAAAAACTGCAATTACTATTACAACCATATTTAGAATGAAAAACAGGTTTTTTTGCTTAATTTGTTCCTCATAAGTTTTAGCAAATCCTTTATTAACAAATTCATAATCAAAAGGATAGTCTGGGTTGACATTTTTCTCCCAATATTTTTTCAAATTTTCTAACGTTTCTGTTAAATTATTTGGAGAAACCTTTACAAAAACGTTGTTGAAGTTGTTCCATCCCAAAGTTTTGATGTTTACAAAGACCATTGGAGGAACTTTTTTTTGTAAACCTGTAATGTGAAAATCTTTTACAACGCCCACAATTTTGAATTTCAAATTCTCACTATTGTCTTTAGACCATCCCGAAGTAATTATTGTATTTATTGGTTTTTTTAAATTCAAAGTTTTAACAAGTGTTTCGTTAATTAGCATACTGCTCACGGTGTCTGAGGCAAATTTTGGCGACAAATCACGTCCTTCAACGATTTTGATTTTCATCATCTCAAGAAAGCCAAAATCCATTTCAACATTTCTTGGCTGAACAAAAATACCATTATGCGTAAATCCAGAACTAGAATTCGTGCTGCCGCCAAAACTTCCCGCGAAAGTAGAAACATCAACAACTCCTGGAATTTTTTTAATTTCGGGTTTATCAACACCATATTGTTGCGTTCTTTTTTGTCTGTCTGGTTTGTTATACGGAATCGAAATTACCTGATCACCGTTAAATCCTAGATCTTTGTTCATCATATAATTAACCTGCGAATTGACAATCAAAGCACCAATGATAAAAAATGCTGCGATTCCGAACTGAAAAATAAGCATAGAATTCCGAATCCAGATACCGCTTTTACTTCTGGAAAAATTACCTTTAAGAACCTTTAAAGTTTCAAAATTTGAGATGTAAATGGCAGGGAAGATACCCGCAAGTATGATTACTAATCCAAAAATCATAATGAGCTGCAGGTAAAATTCACTCCCATTCAAGGTTAAAGTTTTTTTCAAAAATGTATTGTAATAGGGCAATGAAAGCTCTACAATTGCGAGTGCAAACACAATAGCAATTACAACAATTATTGCAGTTTCAAAGATGAATTGTCTGATAATTTGGTTTTTTGTTGCGCCCACAATTTTGCGGACACCTACTTCTTTAGCGCGTTTTATTGCAGATGCAGTGGCTAAATTGATGTAGTTTACTAAGGATAAAACTAAAATCAAAATTGATAAACCGGCCATAATGTAAAGCAGTTTTAAATTCCCTGTGCCTTCCGGAAAATTTTGTCCTGCTGAGCTTTTTGTTCCGTGTAAACGAGACATTTGTAATTGGTCTAATATCACAGTGATTTCACCATTTTCTTTTACATATTGTTCTGGTGTCTGACCGTTTTCTTTGGCATCTTTCAAAGTTCGGTTTACATAATTTACGTTTTGCATTTTCTTTAAAACGGCAACAGGATCAGCATCCTTTTTGATTTTTACAAGAAGGCCGTAATTGAAATTTCCCCAACTGTTGATGTCATTTTCACGTTTTACACCGCTAAAAATATAGTTTGGCTCCATTGATGAGGGTTTGGTAATTCGATAGATAGCTTTTACAGTATATGCTCTAGTATTATAGGTGATCGCTTTTCCAATTGGATCTTCGTCTCTGAAAATCAATTTTGCTTGTTCTTCAGAAATTGCAACGCTGTTTTTTTCTTTTAAGACATTGGTTTTAGCGCCTTTTAAAATTTCGAAAGGGAAAAAATCAAAGAAATTTTCATCGCTTACGCTAATCTTTTTAGCCATTAATTTTTGGCCTTGATATTTGATGAGATCTTCATCGTACCAGGTGTTAAAGAAGCAGATTTTTTCAATTTCAGGAATTGTAGCTTTGCAGGTTTCTCCAAAAGGTATTGAATTTGATCCCCAAGTATCCCCCGTTGCGCCAATTTTGTTCAGCACCATATAAGCGTTTTCTTTGTTTGGATTCCATTGATCGTATGCATTTTCATTATTCCAATATAAGATAGCAAAAATCACGCTCGCAATCCCGATGCTTAATCCTAAAACATTTAAAAACGAAAACAGTTTGTTTTGTTTTAAATGATAAATAAATATTTTAAACCAGTTATAAATCATGGTGTCTGTTTTTTATAATTATTTCAGTTTTAAAAAAACGTTTTTTAAACAATTGCGAATATTTTGCAAACAAACTCTACCAGAATTATGATTGCGGTTACAATGAATTTTAGCATCTTTTCTTATTTAGCGTCCATAAAAACATCAACATTTCGTTGATTTAATTTTTCAGAAAAGATTACACCATCTTTCATATGAATGGTTCTTTGCGAAAACGAAGCATCATAATCAGAATGTGTAACCATCAAAATGGTGGAGCCTTTAGCATGCAGATTGGTTAAGAGTTCCATAACTTCATTTCCGTTTTTACTATCCAGATTTCCGGTTGGCTCATCGGCAAGAATAATTTTGGGATCATTTACCAAAGCTCTGGCAACGGCTACTCTTTGCTGCTGTCCTCCCGAAAGCTGCTGTGGAAAATGTTTCAGGCGATGTGAAATGTTTAGTTTTTCTGCAATAGCCTCAATTTTTTGTTTTCTGTCTGCAGCTTTTATATTATTGTAAAGTAAAGGCAATTCGATATTGTCATAAACAGAAAGTTCATCGATAAGGTTGAAGTTCTGAAAAATGAACCCGATATTTTCTTTTCGAATCTGAGCTCTTCCTTTTTCTTTCAAACCAATCATTTCCTGGTCTAGTAATTTGTAACTTCCTTCAGTTGCGCTGTCTAAAAGTCCAATGATATTTAATAAAGTAGATTTTCCACACCCTGAAGGCCCCATGATAGTTAAAAAATCTCCTTTTTTAATTTCTAAAGAAATACCGCTCAATGCTGATGTTTCTACTTCTTCCGTTCTAAAAACTTTAGTTAAATTCTGAATTTTTATCATTTTGTAAAGGTGTTAAATGTTATTGACTCGTTTTTTGATTGATGATTGAAATGATGATTTTGTTCTAATTGTTTCAGGTTTCAAGTTTCAGGTTTCAGTCCGTTAACTTGAAACCTGAAACTTGAAACAAAATAAACTATTCTTTATTTAGTGAAAGCTCCTCAATATCCTTATAATCTGAATAAGATGATGTAATTACTGATTCGCCCTCTTTTAATCCCTCGAGAACTTCATAATACGAAGGGTTTTCCCGTCCTAATTTTATGTTTCTTCTTTCGGCTTTATTTCCTTTTACTACAAAGATCCATTTTCCTGCTGTTTCCTGATTGAAGCTTCCCTTTGAAATAACCAATGTTTTGCTTTTTTCTGACAAAATCAGTTTGACGCCAAAACTTAATCCGTCCTGTAACGCGATATTTTCTTTAGATGTAAAAACCAGTTCTACCGTAAAATGACCGTTTTTTACTTCCGGAATTACTTTGGTTACGATTACTTCAACAGTTTTTCCTTTAAACTCAATCTGGCCTTTTAAACCTTCACGAACTTTCTCTAAATAAAATTCATCTACATTGGCAGCCAGTTTGTAGCCGCGTTTTGAATCGATTTTTCCGATGCTCTCTCCCGCCTGAAATGTTTTTCCTAAAACCGGTTCAAAAGAAGTCAGTCTTCCGGATTCGGGAGCGGTGATCAGGAAATTCTTTTTGTTGTTTCTCAAAATTTCCAGACTTTTCTCCATGGTCTGAATGGAACGGTTAATCTGTGAAATCTGTAACTGATTGGATTGTTTTTCTTTTTGGATACTTTGCTGAATCGTTTTTTTGCGTTCTTCCTGAAAGCGTAAACTTTCTTTAAAAGTATTCCAGTCGTTTTTCGAAATCACATCTTTGGCGAATAATTTCGAATTCATATCATACAATCTTTTGGCGTCATTATAATCATGTTCAATCAAAACCAAATCTTTATTTAAGCTTAATTCCTGATTTCTAATGTTCAGTTTTCCTGAATTGAGATTATTAATCTGTTCAATAATAGCGGTTTCCTGAGTCAGATAATTCAATTCAGTATTCGGATTGTATAATCTTGCCAGCGATTGTCCTTTCGTTACCATGGCGCCGTTTTCAACAAAAATCTCTTTCACGGATCCGCCTTCTGTTACATTTACAAGCATTACGTTTAAAGGTTCAACTTTGGCCTGAAAAACCACAAAATCTTCAAAAAAAGCTTTTTCGACTTTTTGAACTGAAATTTCTTCTGCTTTTACATTTAAACTTCTTTTCGTATTGAACGAAAAAAAGAGAATCACAGCCATAGCTAAAAAAACGCCAATTGCTATTGTGAGATACCTAAATTTTCTATTTTTACGAGGAATTACCTTGTCCATGTTTTAAATAATTTACTGATTATCAATTGATAAATACTGTGCCATTAAATTTATTATTTGTAAAGTATTGATTTTAAAAGAGCTTTAAAAACCATTCAAAAAAGGAGTGTCCGATAATGAACAGTTGACCGTTCAAAACCGGACAAAAAAAGACAGATGCGAAAAAAATTAGCCCAAATATTAATTGTCGATGATCAGGAAGAAATTCTTTTTTCGGCAAAAATGATTCTCAAGAAGCATTTTGAAACCATTTTTACGACAAATAATCCCAAAAAAATCATTTCCCTTTTAAGTGAAAATGAAATAAATGTGGTTTTGCTCGATATGAATTACCGAATTGGTTTTGAAGACGGACGCGAAGGGATTCACTGGCTTAAGGAAATTCAAACGCTTTCTCCCCACACAATTGTAATTTTAATGACCGCCTTCGGGAAAATTGAAACAGCAGTTGAAGGCATCAAAATTGGTGCTTTTGATTATGTTTTAAAACCGTGGCACAATGAAAAATTATTGGACACAATTGATAAAGCCGTAGCCGAAAGCAGAAAAAACACCAAAAAACCAATTATACAAAACGCCAAAAAACGATATTTTACCGGAACTTCACCCAAAATAAAACAAGCCTATGCTATTGCTGAAAAAGTAGCCAGAACAGATGCCAATGTCTTGATTTTAGGTGAAAACGGAACCGGGAAATATGTCTTTGCTGAATTTATTCATCAGAATTCAGAACGGAAAAATTTGCCTTTTATTCATGTTGATTTGGGTTCCCTAAGCGATAATTTATTCGAAAGTGAACTTTTTGGATATGCAAAAGGCGCATTTACGGATGCAAAAACCGATACGCCGGGAAGGTTTGAATTGGCGCAAAACGGCACTATTTTTCTGGATGAAATTGGCAATATTCCGCTTCATTTGCAGGCAAAATTATTGCATGTTTTACAAACCAAAACGGTTACACGCTTAGGCGAAAGCAGGCCCAGGGCTTTGAATGTCCGTATTATTTCTGCTACAAACAGCGATATTAAAAAAGAGGTTAAAAACAAAAACTTTCGTGAAGATTTGCTGTACCGCATCAATACTATGGAAATTCATTTGCCGTCTTTGCGGGAAAGAAAAGAGGATATTGTTCCGATGGCAAATTTCATTCTCGATCAGATTGCTGAAAAGTACAATCAGGAAAATTGGCAGTTTGAAGAAAATGCGGCACGTTATCTGGAAAGATATCCATGGAAAGGAAATGTTCGCGAGATGGAAAATAAAATTGAACGTGCTTTGATTTTATCTGATGATAATATCATTTCTGTAAGTAATCTTGATATTTTAGATTTTGAAGAGCTTCCTGAAAATGATGAAAATCCGTTATCTGAAATGGAGAAAACGGCCATCGAAAAAGCGCTTTTTAAACATCACGGAAATATCAGCAAAACGGCTGAGGAATTAGGATTGTCCAGAGCTGCTTTGTACAGAAGGATTGAGAAATATGATTTAAAGAGTAAAGAGTAAAGAGTAAAGAGTAAAGGTTTCTTTTATCTGCTAAATCTTCAGAATCTGCGAGAAACTAAAATTTTAAGACAAATCAAAAAATCCATTAAATCTGTGGCAAACAAAAAAAGAACAATGAAAAACTGGAAATTTTATAATGCATTGTTTATAAGGGTGTTGTTTGTAATAATTCTCTTTTTTTTCTGCGTTTTTCTGATTTATAAAATGTTTTATTACAACGCTATTTTGGTGGGTTCGTTAGGTTTTGTAATGCTGGCTGAAATGTATTTTTACGTAAAAAGACAACTACAGTTTTACGACAGGACTATACTCTCGATCTTACAAAGTGATTTTACCACCAATTTCCCGGATGAATATAAAAAAGACAATTTTAAAAATTTGTATCTTTTATATGATAGGCTTAAAATAAAGCAGCAGGAGCAAACCTCAAAAGAATTGGTGTACAAATCAATTTTAAACAGTATTGATACCGGTGCTTTAATTTTGGAAAAAGAGAACGAAGAATGGAACATTTTTTTAATGAATGATTGTTTTTCGGATTTATTTAAAGTGCCAAAAGTGAGTCACTGGAAATACCTTAAAAACTATTTGCCTTCTCTTTGCCATGAAATTGAAAACTCTGATTTTGCCGAAGTAAAATCAGCAATTTCTATCAAAATTGAAGAACAGGATTTGCAGACTTTCATCCTGCAGACTTCGTTGACGAAAACATATAACAAGGAATATTTTATCATTTTGCTGGACAGTATTCAGCGTGTTATTGAGAAAAAAGAAAAAGAAGCGTGGATCAACCTGATGAAAATTATTTCGCATGAATTAATGAATTCTTTGACGCCAATCCGTGCGCTTTCGCAGAATTTACTTCAGATTGTCGATCAGGAAAAACTCGAAGAAGACGATTTTGACGACATAAAGAGCAGTATTTCTACCATTATAAACAGAAGCGATCATCTGCAGGTTTTTGTTGAGAATTATCGAAAACTCGCCATGCTGCCAACGCCGGCTAAAGAAATGACGCCAGTCAATACACTTTTTGAAGACTGTCTTCGGATTATGAGTCCAGTTTTGAAGGCTGAAAATATCGAATTGATAAACGATATCCATAGTTCACGCTGTGTCTTAATCGATAAAAATCAAATGGAGCAGGTTATCATCAATTTGGTTACCAACAGTATTTACGCCCTAAAAGACAGGGGCGAAAAGAAAATTTTTATATCGAGTTTTACCGAAAACAATCGCTTTTTTATTTCCATTTCAGACAATGGAAAAGGGATCGATGATGAAATTCAGGACAAAGTATTTCTTCCGTTTTTCACAACACGAAAAGACGGTGCAGGAATTGGTTTAACTCTTTCTAGAAACATTGTTGAAGCGCATGGTGGTTACCTAAGTTATCAAACTGACGAAGACAAAACCACTTTCATAATTTGCCTTATTTAAGGTGTAATAAAATTCTGTATTATTTTAATTTAATGAATTTCAGGTACTTAATGTGAATTTTAAAAAATGTATATTTTATTCTGTAAAATGATTTTTTTGGTATAGCCGTAAATTTGAAGAACCCTAAATCCTGAATTTCCAATATTTTAAAAAATATGGTGAAGACTCATTTTGAAGGTTCCGGATTATGTTTTTTTCGCTGTGTTTTTTAAATAAAGTTTAATAAATAATATTTAAAAAATTACATCATGCGACAATTATATAAATTCATCCTAATTATAGCTGCAGGTTTTCTATTTGCTTCATTTAGCTTTAAGAAAGATATAAAACCAACTGATAATTCACATCCAAAAGAAAATCCTAAAGTTCAAAATAACGCTGATTCAATCAGTAGTATATCTAAATCAAAAGAAGTCTATCTTTTATCCAGACAGTATGACCGGCTGGAGGGAGCTTTAGAAAAATACCAAAAAATTGAACGAAAAAAACTGTGGAAAAAAATTGATGTTGACAGTGCTACCTATAAAGAATTAAAACCTTTTGACAGTGGTGCCGTAGTAAAACAAATTCGTGAACGTTTGTTTGTCGAAGGTGATTTAAAAAAGGATTCCAAAAGCGGTTTATACGATGAAGAGCTTATGGCGGGGGTTTTAAATTATAAAAAAAGATACGGTCTGAAACTAAATTATAAATGGGCATTCGAACATATCAAACAAATGAATGAGCCTGTATCAGAAAGAATCAGAATTATTAAGCTAAATATGGAACGTTGCCGCCTGATTCCTGAAAATTTAATAGAGGCAAGGGATTATATTATGGTAAATATTCCGGCTTACCGATTATTGTATGTAAAAAATGGTGCAAACGAGTTTACATCTGATGTTTTTGTGGGAACTACCTGGTCAGAAACCGAAATTTTCAGCAGTGCGATGGATAAAATTGTATTTAGTCCGTATTGGAATGTTCCCCAGAGTATCATCGATAATGAATTAAAACTCAATATGGCTTCTAATAAAAATTATCTGGAAGAACATAATATGGAATGGAACGGGGGAAGAGTAAGACAAAGACCCGGACCTAAAAACTCTTTGGGATTAGTAAAATTTTTATTTCCCAATCCGTTTGATATTTACATGCACGATACGCCTGCTAAAAGTTTGTTTATGTTTGAACAGCGTACTTTCAGCCACGGGTGTATCAATATAAAAGAAGCCAAAAAACTAGCTCATGTAATTTTGAAAGACGACCCGGACTGGACGGACGAAATGATTGATAATGCGATGAATGGTGAAAAAGAAACCACGTGTATCCTCAAAAACAAAATTCCGATATACATAGGCTATTTTACTTCCTGGGTAAGTGAAGAAACCGGTGACGTTTATTTCTATCCTGATGTATATAAAAAAGATATAGAAACTTCGTCAGAAAAGACAAAAGACCTGGTCATGGATTAATTATAATCCGATTTCAGGATTCCAGAAATGTTTGTCAAAATCAACGATTTGATTGTTGACGACTTTAATGCCTTCGTTTTCTAAAAGCTGCTGCATTAAATTGGTTCCGTCAAAATGATGTTTTCCGGTCAAAAGCCCTTTTCGGTTTACGACTCTGTGCGCCGGTACATCATCCATATGGTGACAGGCATTCATCGCCCAGCCAACCATTCGTGCAGAACGTGCGGTACCTAAGGCTTTTGCGATTGCGCCATAAGAAGTTACTTTTCCGTACGGAATCTGACGAGCGATTGCATATACTTTTTCGAAAAAATTTTCCTCAGCCATAGTTTGGTTGTTTGCCACAGATTAAAGGATAAAATATGGTCTTATTAACGATAGAAACACCTTTTTTGCCCTGATTGCCAAAGAGAACGGTTTTATTTTTTAATCTGTGGTCTATTATTATCCGAAGTAATAATTCAAAATATTAAAAAGCGTTATAAGGGCTACTAAACCCGTAATGCATCCAATGATTTTATTCATATTCCGCATCAGATAATCGGTTTTATGCTCTATTTTTTCAAAAAAAGCAATGTAACAATATAAAGCAGCAAAAGAACCTAAAACAGATCCCAAAACAAAGATGGAGATGAGGTTGTTTTCAAATGCAAAAAGATGATAAGACGCTAATGTCACACTTACGACAACATAATAAGGAATAGGGAAAAAGTTCAGACCTGAAAGCAGCATTCCTAAAAAGAAACGACTTTTTTTACTGCTTTTTTTAATTTTTGATTTTTTCTTGGCTGTTGGTTTTTTGGCAATAAATAAAAAGTAAATCGTCAAAAAAGAAAAGGCTACAAAGCCAATTTCGCGCAGCAGCGTCACAATATCCGGTCTGTTGTCAATTACACGTGCAAATAAAACGGCTACATAAACCTGAAAAAAAATAACCAAAACGGCACCAACAACAAACCATAAGGCATTCTTTTTTCCTTCTTTCAGATTTATTTTGGCCGCTGTCATATTCAGCAATCCGGGAGGAATGATTCCGATAACAGCTGCAATAAAACCTGAAACTAAAGGGGTGAGTAAGGCCATTCGGTTGTTGGTTGATGGGTTAGAATTTCGTTTTAAAAAATAAATTAGTCTTTAATTTTAAAACGAATATACGTAATTGCCTTGTTTATTTCTAAATATTGTTTTTCGTAAAAGGTCTGAATGGAAGTTACCACTTCAGGGCTTCCTTCGTTTTTATATACGTTATGATTAGCATATAAAACTTCGTGTCCTTCTCCATGCAATAATCCTAAGGTATAACCGTGCATGAATTCGCTGTCGGTTTTCAGGTTTACCACGCCGTCTTTTTTGAGGATTTTTTTATACAATTTCAAAAACTCAGAGTTGGTCATTCTGTGTTTGGTTCTTTTGTATTTGATTTGCGGATCCGGAAAAGTAATCCAGATTTCGTCAACCTCTCCTTCATCAAAAATATGATTGATTAATTCGATCTGGGTTCGTACAAACGCCACATTATGAAGTCCGTTTTCAACAGCCGTTTTGGCGCCTCTCCAGAAACGGGCACCTTTAATGTCGATCCCGATAAAATTTTTGTCTGGGTATTTTTCTGCCAGTCCAACAGAATATTCGCCTTTTCCGCACCCTAGTTCTAAAATTAACGGATTATCATTCTTAAAGAAATCAGTATTCCATTTTCCTTTCAAAGGCATTAAATCCCCCACAACTTCTTCTCTGGTTGGCTGAAAAACGTTTTCAAATGTTTCGTTTTCTCTGAATCTTTTTAGTTTATTTTTACTTCCCACTTTTTACAAAAATTTTCGGCAAAATTAAGGAATATAAACGAATGAATCGGGTGAAAGCACCTAAAAACAAGAATATTATTGCTCAAAAAGAAAACTAAACTTGTCTCTAAACAAAAATGGCACAAATTCTAAGATATATTTCAATCTTTAGAATCTGTACCATTTCTGATATAGTTTTTATTTAGTTACCGTAATGTGGTTCAGTTATAGCGCTTGAATTTGGATCTAAAGTTTCATCGTGCTGAGATAAATCCAGTCCGATTTGCTCTGACTCTTCTGAAACTCGCAACGGAATAATGAAATTGGTTACTTTGAATAAGAAATAAGCTCCGAAGAAAGTAAATATGGAAACTAGTACTAATGCCATCATGTGGTGTCCGAAAACGCTCCATCCGCCGTGCAGTAAACTTGCATCTTCACCATGAGCGAATATGGCAGTAAGGATCATTCCCATAATTCCGCCTACACCATGACAGGCAAAAACATCCAGTGTATCGTCGAATCTTTTTGAAAAACTGCAGTTTACCGCTGTGTTTGAAACCAATGCCGTTATGAATCCGAAAAACATACTTTCAGGTACTGATACAAAACCTGCTGCTGGAGTGATTGCTACTAAACCAACTACGGCACCGATACATGCCCCAAGAGCAGAAACTTTTCTTCCGTTCATTCTGTCAAAGAAAATCCACGTTAACATAGCTGCAGCCGATGAAGTTGTGGTGGTGGCAAAAGCCATGGCAGCTGTACCGTTAGCAGCCAGTGCAGAACCAGCATTGAATCCGAACCATCCAAACCATAACATTCCGGTTCCTAATAATACAAACGGGATATTGGTTGGAATATGCTGACTGTTTTTTCTTTTTCCTAAAACGATAACCCCGGCCAAAGCGGCAAATCCGGAGCTCATGTGTACTACAGTTCCTCCGGCGAAATCTTTCACGCCAAAATAGCTTCCTAAAATACCTGTTGGATACCAAACCGCATGACATAAAGGAGCATATATAAAAATGGTAAATAAGCTGATGAAAATTAAATAAGATATAAAACGAACACGCTCCGCAAAGGATCCTGTAATGATGGCAGGACAGATAATTGCAAATTTCATCTGGAACAAAGCAAATAACATAAACGGAATCGTAGTTGCTAATTGTTTATGAGGCAAAACGCCTACATAGTCCATAAAAGCAAAAGTCGTCGGGTTTCCGAAGAAACTGTAAAAATGATCTCCTGAACCAAAACCAACAGGCTCTCCAAACGCAAGGCTAAAAGCGACTACAGCCCATAAAAGCGTAACAACTCCTAAACAAATAAAACTTTGTAACATCGTTGAAATCACGTTTTTCCTGCCCACCATTCCGCCGTAAAAGAAAGATAATCCCGGGGTCATGATTAAAACCAGACAAGAGGATGTCAGCATCCAGGCAACGTCTGCGGGTACAATGTGGTCAATGTTGCCAAATGCAGATAATACATAATCATTTTCTGTAACAGTAGGCCAAAAAGCGCCCGTGATACAAACAATACTTATCATAATAAAGGAAATGATCCAGCGTTTTTCTATTTTCATTTTTCAAATACTTTATTTAACCCTATTTTTTTTGGGGGCAAAGTTAAAAAAAAATAAATATTTTAATTTTTAGGGCTGACAAAATAGAGGTTTGATTTTTATTTTAGTAAATTTTGTAAAATTCAGCTCGTTTTTTTGAGAGTATCTTATTTTGTGCTTCTAAATATACGCTATTATTGCCAAATATATTATAATAGAATTGATATTCTGACTTATAAAGTGCCGGAAAGCCAATGGTTAGAATAAGAATGACAGATATTGCTTATTTTTTTTGAAGTCTGGCGATCAGGATATCTTCGATAGGTGACTTCACTTTTACTACCTCATCTACTTCTTCATTCGGAATCGTCATGGATAAAACGTAGTGCTGAATTTTCCATTCTTTTCCTACTTTGACCAAAACTCCTGAACCACGGCAAATTTTCATCTGTGTATTGAGTAATTCGTCGAACCAGGCAATTTTTCCGGTTTTGTCAAAAAAGATATGACGTTCCAAAGCCTTAAAATTCCAGGTTGCTCCTTTGTCGAAATAAGGTTTCGCCCAAGCTTTAAAATCAGGTTTAATCCAGTTTTCGGTAGCGTCTGTTCCAATGTAAATCGCGTCTTCGGTCATGGCATTAAAATAAGCGTCGAATTTCACATCGGCCGCTGCTTTGTGCCAGGCTTCAAGGGTTTGATTGATTTTGTCTTTTTCGGTATTTTGGGCATTGGCAAAAACAGTTGCGAATAAAAGTAAAAGGATGGTCTTTTTCATGTATAAAGTATTTGAGTTTTAAAGGTAAAAAATATCTAAAATTTTCTACCATATAAGTGATATAAGTTCATTTTAGTATTGTGAAATTTAAAGTTTATTGCTTGTTATTGAGTTCATAAAAGTTTAATTCTAACATATAGAAAAACATAGTTTTATGTGTAAAAAAAGTGATCAATAAAGAAATACATTTCTTTACACATAGCTATGTGTTTTGAAATTAGTGAAACGCCTTTTTTCAGCGCTCCGAGACTATGTTTCTATGTGTTAAATAATTACAAAGCGATGAGATTTGTTCATTTTTATTTTCTTATATGTCTTTCAAAGGCTATTAACAAAGTAACTCAAAACTTAAATTATCTTATATTCACTTATATGGTGGAAAAAATTTATATTTGAGTGCTCTTAAAATACCTCAATCATGAATTCAAAAATCTATATAAGTTCGATCATTATTGCCTCTTTAGCTTTTATTTCCTGCAAAAAAGAATTAGAAGTTCAGGAAAATACTTCAACATCTGAACTGATCCGGTTAGGACTTGCAAAAGACACTTCTAAAACTGCTGCTCCGGTGGCACAGGCTCTGGCTACGAACCCGAATACGGTTTTAGGAGAAACAAAAGGACTAAATCCTGCTCACGGACAGCCGGGACATCGTTGTGATATTGCCGTTGGAGCGCCTTTAAATTCGGCACCAACACAACAAGGGCAGGTTACCGCTCAGGCACCGCAAACCGTTCAGGTAAATGCAAATCAGCCGAATATGGTTACCACAAAAACGGTAACTGCCGCTCCGGTAAAAGTAGGTAAAGGCATGAATCCGTCGCATGGTCAGCCGGGTCATAGATGTGATATTCCCGTTGGAGCGCCTTTAAATTCTCCGGTTACAAAACCAGCCACTACAACCACTACCGCTGCTGCTCCACAAGGCGGAACAGTCGAAAAATCTTTTACGGTAACACCTCCGGCAAACAATGCGGTTCCTGCTTTGTTAAGTACCGAAACGGCGAATGCAAAACCCGTTGCTGCCAAAGAAGGAACAAACCCGGTACACGGTCAGCCGGGTCACCGCTGTGATATTGCCGTGGGAGCGCCATTGCCGAAATCATAAAAAAAAAATAAACCATATAAGTTCATTTAATTTAGCACCGCATAAAACGCATGCTTCGATGAACTTATATGACTTATATGGTTTTAAAAAAATGGGAATTCTTGTTAATGTGCTTTCATTTTTTCGAAAGTGGTAGTCAATGATTTTTTGGCTTTTGCCAAAGCACCGCTAAACGCTTTTTCAAGAGTATCCGCATGTTCTGTAACAGTAAGCGGCTGTAAATTGGCGATACGGACTTCAAGAACGCATTTTTTATCGTTTAAGCCGAATTTCTCTCCATTTTCATCTCCAAAATGTACTTCTATGCGGGTAATTTTATCTTCAAAACGCGCCAAACTTTTTTCCAGTTCTCCTGAAAAATAATTTTCTAATCTTGCGTGTCCTTCAATGTTTTTGTCGGTATTGATTTGAATTTTCATAACGGTTTGTATTTAATGATTGTTACTCAAAGCTATTTTTTTTTAAATGAAATGGCAAGTGAGTTAAGGAAAGATTATGAAAAATTTTGCTCATTTTTGTCATTTCGACGAAGGAGAAATCACACTGGAAGTTCCACAACAATAAGCAAACTATATATGTTGCCTTTCATTAATTGCATTTTGAATTTCGAGAATACACGAATCCATATTCTTTTTGATATCGTTGCTCCAGAAACGAAGAATTTTCCAGTTTTGAGATTCTAAGTACGTATTGACTTCGATATCTCTTTGCATATTTCGTTCGATTTTTTTGATCCAGAATTCAGGATTGGTTTGCGGTTTTTTTCTGGTCGCCCAGTCTTTACCGTGGAAGAATTCTGAATCTACAAAAATGGCGATTTTGAGTTTTTTAAAAGTAAAATCCGGTTTGCCGAAAACTGTTTTGTTATTTTTCCTGTAACGATAACCCAGATGCCATAGTGCTTTTGCTAAAGCTATTTCGGCTTTAGTTTCTGTGCTTTTGATTGCACGCATGTTTTTGGAACGTTGTTCTGGGTTGTGGACGTCCATGATTTTTAATATACTCTAAAAATGAAATTTTAAATGATTTGAGTAATACCCAATCTACTCGAATAACTACTATATTCAACTTGCATTTCAGATAGTAATTCTTTATTGAAAATTTTTATCTTGTCAAATTGTTCTATGAAAATTTTTTCTGGAACAGAAAAATTGTATCTGAAATCAAATAACAATGTAACATCATTCTCTTTTTCACTAAAGTATAAGTGGTCATATAATTTTACTGAATCAATATCTGAAGATCCTTTTTGGAATTCCATTTTTACATTATTTTTTCTAATCGGATTACTTATTTTTAAACCGCTTATCAGCTTTAAGTTTTTTCCGTATTTGTTTTGAGCTATATCGCAAGGACGTGTCAAAAGTAGAGCAATGCTTGAAATTTGAACATTGTCTCCAACTTGTTTACTTACATATTCCATAACATTTTTGTCGTTATGAATCGAATACATTTCTTTCCAGTCATTATCTTTAAATTCTGCAATTAAACCAGGAATAATAAATTCATTATTTATATGCTTTTCTAATTTAAAATGAAACCAGCTATTTAATTCTTTGTCAATGAATGGATGTTGTATCTCTTTTAGGTTATATATTTTTTCAATTGTAGCTACATTAATTTGTTGATTAATGTTTTTGCGAGTATTTGAAATTAGAATTGTATCTAAAGCCTCAAATAAAATTACTCTTTTTCGAAGGGCATTTTCACTTTCTATTATTGATTTCCCACCATGACTCATTATGATTTTTTTTAATTTGTCATTAATTTGTGATGGATCTTTCGTTATGTTGCTAATTACATTATTAGAAGAAATTTTTAAATTGTTTTTCCAGTTGAAAATTTCCTCTAATGCATTGTTAGTTTCAATAATTTGATTTATTTCTTGAATTAATTGTTCAAATTCATATTTTTTCCCTTCAGTTTGAGATGGATATTCAGTTTTGTTTTTTTCGATGCATAAAAAAGGTTTTCGATTATGATGTGTCAATAACTCTATTACTTCGGCAGCTTTACTTATGTCTTTTGTCCATAAAACAAGAACGTAAAATGTTTTTTCATCAACAATGGAACGCACCCAATTTGAACATTGTTCAGCGTCGAATTTGCCAGAATAATATAAATCCAAATATATTATATTTACATCTGAAAAATGATTTTCAGGCATATCATCTCCATCAACGTAATCAGGATTTAAAAGCTTGCAACCTATTCCGTTATTTTTATAATAATCTAAAATATCCTGTATTTCTTCCTGATGATCATCGACTATTATTATATTAGGCTCAAAATATTTCATCTTATATTATTGATTTTTGTTGAAAATTAATTTTATAGCAGCCCCGTCAAAATAATCGGGAATATTATAATTTTTAAGTTCAGAATTATCCGTTAATATGTCAAATTTTCCATACTTTAACATTATTGTATCTATCAAATATAATCCAATTCCAATTCCATCAGATTTTCTTGAAAAGAATGGACGGATAAGTTCTGTTATATCATCTTTAAAGCCAGGACCATTATCAACAACTAATACAACAAAGTTATCGTTTTCCTTATATGACTTTACATATATGCTTTTTGGGAATTTGTAAACGGTATCTAGCCAATAAATACTATTGTCAATCAAATTCATCAACATAGTAATGAAAAATCTTTTATCACAATTGATAATATTGGCGTTCGCATCAATATCTGTATGAAAATCAATTTGTCTATCTAAGAATTTAGTCTTATAATTTTTATACACCTTGTTCAGTGCTTCTTTAATATCTAATGGTTTATCACCTCCTTTTCTCAAAACAGATATAATGCCATCGGTATATTGTTTTAATTCTTCTACTTGATCTGTAATCGTTTTTTTATCGATTGGATTAGTTTTGACAGTTTCCTCCATTCTTGGCACTAGTTTTTCTATTTCATGAAGTGCTATTGAAGCTGTCATTCCAACTCCTGCTGGAATTAAGAGTATTTTTTTGTCTTCCTCGTATTTTTTTTCAAGATTTTCTGCTTCTTCGAGTAGTTTTTGCTTTTTTTCCTCGCTATCTAAATCAGTATTTTCAAGAAGGGTTTTAAAGTTGCTTATTTTTTGATCAAATAGATTTATAGATTCTTTTCTGTTAAAATTAAGCCATCTCTCTCTGTCTTTTGTTCTTTCAACTTTGAATTGGGTTAATATAAAATCTAAAATGTACTTGAAAATTACAAATGCTTGATTTTCAACAAAACCTTCTCGATTTGTTTTTTCAATTAGTTTACCTGAATTTTCGGGATCAAGACTAACAAAACCTAATACCAAATTATTAGAAAACCAGCTTGTATCTTGTACTCTTTTTAAATCTATTCCTAACCAATCGTTACCTTTTTCGCCATAGTCAAATACTCTTAAATCTCCTTTGTATACTCTGATTCCTGAGTTCTCGCGTAAAATTTTCTTTGTTGTAGCTGGGTCAAAAGAATAATCTCTTAGTGAATTAGAATCTAGATCGAAAGTACTTAACTCAAATAAAAGGTTTCCAAAAGGAAGTTTTTTAGTATCATCATAATTTTCTAAAATCTCTTCAATAGAGTTTTTTGAATATTCTTTTATTTCTAATTCTTTCCTTATGTATGGTTTAATGTCACCTTTAATATTTCGATCATAAGTGCTATTATTAATTGTCCTATAACCAATTTCAGAGTTGTTTTTTAGCGAGAAATTATACTCAAACGTTAAATTGTAGTTTTCATCAACTAAAGCAACAAGTTTAAATGGTGCTTCTTCAATGATTGTGTCTATTTTTGGAAAGTCTACAAGCCATTGATTATTAAAGTTTAAATTTATTTTAAATTTATTTTCGTCTACTTTTGGTGAAAGCATTGCTAAGGTTTGTCCTTTCAAATCTCTTGCCATACCCTTCGTCCATGTTTCTTTTAATCCGCTTAAATGAATATAAGTTCCACTTGTTTCTTTAAATCTAAAACGATCGGGATCTTTTCTTAATTTCCATTTAATAGGAACATCAGATAAATGTTTTGATTGGCTAAAATCGCTCCAATTTATATATAATTCAATTTCATAATCAGCTAAAGATTTATTGATTATTTGTGTTTTGTCACTATTGTATGATAAAATTAACGGTCTAGAAATTAGTAATATTCTTGTGCTTAATTTATGAACAGCAAATCTTCCAACTCCTTTTTCGCCCATTGGAATTCGTTCATATATTGGTGATTTTATTATTTCTCTAACGCCATCTTTATTTATAGGTTTTCTGAAATCCGATCCGGGTTCTAACCATACATCTTCGACTATCTCTGATGTCATTCCTATACCATCATCTTCTATAATAATTGCAGAATTAGAAGTATCATCAACATCTCTAAAATAAACCTCAACCTTTTTAGCATCAGCGTCATAACTGTTCTTGACTAGTTCGTAAATAGCCATAACAGGACTTTTTATTAACTCTTCTCCTAGCAGAGTCAATATATGTGCTTTGGGTTTGAAATGTTTCTCTTTTAGTTCTTCTGACATAATAATTCTTTAATTTTTTTAGCAATAGCATTTGCCATTAGTGGTGGCACAGCATTACCAATTTGTTTAAATGCGGCAGAACGTGAACCTTCAAAATAAAAATCATCAGGAAATGATTGTAATCTTGCAGCTTCCCTAACAGATATAGAACGACATTGTTTTATGTCTGGATGAATATAATAATGCCCGTCTTTTGCAATATGTGCGACAACAGTATGAGAAATTCCAAGTCCGTCAATTACTTTATATCGATCTGTAAATGACGTTTCGTTTTTGTGCGTTTTTAATTCTTCTGGTAAATCAGGATAACGTAATCTTTCCTGTCCAGTATTCCACTTTTGAATTGCTGTTTTATAAATGGCTAAATCTCTTGAATTATGAGGTCTTGAAATGTGTTGTGTAACAAAATCAACGCCATTTCGCAATTCAAATTTTTCAAGATATTCGTTTTTACTTTGGGTGTAGTTTACTGTTTTAAAGCCTTCACCAGGTTTTAGTTTTGGTAAATCCTGAAAAGCATCATTTACTTTGTATTCCTGAAGTATTTTTTCAAATTCAGGAAAGCCAAAATCATTTTCCTTTTTCCAGCCCACAATAATAATTCGTTTACGGGCTTGTAAAACACCAAAATCTGAAGCAATTAAAGTATCATGATGTACTTCGTAACCAAGTCTTCTAAAATATGCTTTTAAATTTTTAAAATGTTCCCCTTTATTAGCAGTTAATAATCCCGGAACATTTTCAAAAACGAATGCTTTTGGTTGAAATTCTTTTAAGAATCTTCCGTATTGAATGTATAACTTATTTCTTGGGTCTTTTTCAATATCCTCCTGATGTCTTCTTAATAGAGAATACGCCTGACAAGGAGGGCCGCCAATAATTAAATCAATTTGTTTTCCGGATTGTTTTATTTTGTCAAAAAGCCCGGAAATTGTCTCGTCGTTAATTTCAACATTTACAACAGAATTGAGAATTTCATCTGGAATTTCTTTATAAAAAGCTTCCTGAGTAATTTCGTTTTTTATGTATTTGTAATATAAATCGAGATTGTTTTTTGATTTTAAATAATGATAAGCTGCTCTGGTTTTTATAGTTAAGCAGGCCTCAGGATTCATCTCAATGTGGGATACCGGATTAAATCCTGCTTTGATAAATCCTTCCGACATACCGGACGCCCCGGCAAATAAATCAATAAAATTTAATTTTTTATTTTTCATCTTCAAAGAAGTATCCAATAGATTTTTTATAATAATTTGCTAAAACAAATAGTTTTGCGGCACTGATTTTTTTTACACCATTTTCAATTTTAGATAAGTTGCTTTGATTCATGATCTTATCTTGTTGCACCTGCATTTGTGTATAACCCATTTCTTCTCTTGCTTTTACCAGTTGATGAGAAATAAATTGGTTGATTTTTTTTTCATTCATCAGAATTTTTTTTCAATATTCCATATAGCAATATTCCTGCTTTATTTCGGGTATTCCATATTGGAATATTTAGGTTTTTTCTCTCAAAAAAAGACATAAAAAACGCCAGCCATTTTTCTGACTGACGTTTAAAATATTTCTAAAATTTCTTATGAAACCAAAACCCCTAGCCCTGATCGAAGCGGCATCCTTTTGTGCCGGGGTTCGGCATAAAAGATAAAGCGGAGAGCAGGAACAGCTTCTAAACTCAATTTTAAAATTCAAAACTTAAAAAGATTCTGCCAGATGGAGGATTTGTGTTAAGAGTACGTTAATATAATTATTGGCAATACATTTATAATCAAAACTAATTTGCGAATGCCGTTTGATTGATTTAAAATTTCTAAATTTGTACTCAAGTTTAAAACTTATTTAAAAAATTGTTTCCCTGAGCAAAATTGAAGGGATAATCTTAAAAATAATTATTATGGCATTAGCAATCACAGATGCTACTTTTGATGAAGTAGTTTTGAAATCAGATAAACCGGTAATGGTAGATTTTTGGGCAGCATGGTGCGGTCCTTGTAGAATGGTGGGTCCAATCATTGACGAATTGAGCAACGAATACGAAGGTAAAGTAGTTGTTGGAAAAGTGGATGTTGATGCCAATCAGGAATTCGCTGCAAAATACGGGGTGCGTAACATACCAACTGTTTTGGTTTTTCATAACGGTGAAGTAGTAGGTAAACAAGTAGGAGTGGCTCCGAAACAAACCTACGCAGATAGCTTAGACGCTTTGTTGTAATCGTAAGATTATGATTTATATAAAAAACGCCTGACGGAAGTCGGGCGTTTTTTATTTGGTTTTTGTCACAGAGAACGGGGATTTTATTTCACGCAGATTTTGAAAGATTTAAGCATATTTACGCAGATTATTTGTAACCATTTGATTGTGATTATTAAAAACGTCAGTTCGAGTATTTTTTGTGGAGAGAAACGAAACGAAAAATGTATCGAGAACCGTTTTTAATGCTAATTTTTCTGTTCTCAATACAATCCTGATGAAAAATCGGAATCACTCGAACTGACGAAAAATGAGTATCAAAAACTATGTGTTAAATATAATGGTAAAAGTAGTCCCTAAACCCGGTTTTGAACTGACCTCAATTTTACAATTAATAGCCGTTGCCAAATCCCGAATCAGGTGCAAACCCAATCCTGATTTGATTCCGATGACTTCTGAATCATCATAAAGGGCTTTGAATTTTTCCAGACTTTCTCCCGGCCCATTATCTGTTATCGATAGATACGTTTGATTGTTTTCCTGCCAGGCTTTCCAGATTATTTTTCCGTTTTTGTTTTTATCCAGTGCTTTTACAGCATTTCCGGTCAGGTTTCTGATAATGGTTTTCAGATAATTTTCGTCGGTATTTAAAATGATGTTTTCTGAATTTTCAAATGAAATTTTGATGTTTTCAATGGCTGAAAAATGCTTTTCAGTATCTCCAAATATAACTTCTGCCGGAATATTTTTAAAATCAGGTTTAAAATTTTCCATCTGGCCTTTGCTCCAAAGTAAAATATCTTCCATGGAGGATAATAAATTTTCGGCTCCGGAAATTATTTTGGTCTGCATTCGTAAAGCGGTTTCTTCATCGATGAGTTCCGGATTTTCTTTTTGAAGGTGTAAAAAATGAATCAGATTGGAAATTGGGCTTCTTAAATCGTGATTCAGGATTCCGAAGAATCGTGCTTTGATTTTGTTGGCTTCATCAAGTTCCTGATTCAGGAGCTGTAATTTTTGATTGGTTTTTTTACGGTTTTGATTTTGTCTGAACAATAATAACCCGATTATGAAAACTAATATAAGTCCTGAAATCAAATAGAAGCGTTGTTTTCTGGCGTCCTGAATCTGAATGTTTTTAATGGTGTTCTCTGCTGAAAGGTTTTTAATTTTCTGCTGTTTGGTTTTATTCTGATACCGGGCTTCAGCATTTGCAATACTTTGTTTAGCCGACTCTTGCAGCATTTCGTCATTGTATTTGGAATAGATTTCATTGTAATGAAAAGCTTCTTTCCAAAGCCCGAGAGCTGCATAGCTTTGAGACAGTTTCTGATTGATGATCACAAAGAATTCCTTGTCGTAGTTTAATGCATTTTTTGATGCTTCCTTAAGTGTTTTTATGGCACTTTTATAATCTCCCTTCTCATATAAAACCCTGCCCATTATGGTGTTGGCTTCCATGAGAATTTCTTCGTCTGTTGACTTTTGCCCAAACAAAACAGCTTTTTGGGCATAGTAATAAGCCTTGTTAATCTGTCCTTCATCAGTAAAGAAATCAGACATGCTTTGATTGGCAAAACTTAAGTTAAGAAACAGGGAATCTTTTATTGTCGGGAAGGTGTAGATTAAGTTATAATATTTTTTAATGCTGTCCGGCTGTTTTTTGGCAGCGTAACACTGTAATAAATAATTGCACGAAAAAGCACTTACATAGGGAGATGTTTTAATGTAAGGTTTTGATTCGTTTAAATACTCAATGGCTTTGTCAAATTGTTTCATTTTAATGTAAGCACTTGCAATTTGGCAATAGGAGACCCCTATGTTTTCTGTATTTGGCTCACTTTTATCAAGCCTTTTTTTGTGGTTTATGGCTTTTAACTGATACCTGATAAAATTTTCATATTCAGAAGTATTCAGATAATACTCACCAAGACTCCCGTAAAGCACCGCTTGTACATAATTACTTTTGGTTGTATCAAGTACTTTTTTGATGGTTGCAATTAATTCTTTGCCTTTTTGGGTTTCATTTAGAGAATAATAGATATAATTGAGCCGCATCAAAGAAGAAGTTTGGGTTTCTATATGACGGACTTGGTGAGCGTATTTCCATGAATTTTCATAGTTAATCAATGCTTTTTTGTATTGATTATTGCTAAATTCATAAGCAATTCCCTGTCGTAGATAAAATGTGCTTAAATACTTGTAATGGTTTTTTGAAAGTGCGATTCCTTTTTGTGAGGCAATGATAAGTTTGGAATATTCTTCTTTGTCTAAAAGTGTTTTGGTATAGGTAAGTAAGGCATCCAGTTTTTGAATAGTTGTTTTATATTTTGCCAAATCCGGTTCCTGTTGTCCAAAAACTGAAACAGTAATAAAAAACAAAATCAAAAAACCGGCTTTCTTCATCTAGATCAGGTTTAAGTTGTCTTTGTAGCTTCTGCCAACCGGAATGGAGATGTTATTGTTTAAAATAATTTCGTTCGAATTCATTTTCTGAATAAATTGTTTTTGCACAGCAAAACTTCTGTGAATTCTGATAAAAGATTGAAAATGACTTTCTTTTAAAAGATTTCCGATACTCGATAAAACACAATGCCTTTTTCGTTCGGTAACAACTAAGGTATAATCTTTTAAAGCTTCGAGATACAGAATTTCATGCAGTTTTACTTTGGTCTGCTCGTGTCCTTCTTTGATATAAATAGTATCTCCGCCGATGCTGGCCTCAAAGAGAGAAGCTTTGAGTTTGATTTCCATAAATTCCTCAATGCGCTTCATGCTTTGCGTAAAACGATCGAGTTTTAATGGCTTTACAATAAAATCGAGGGTTTCAATCTGAAAACTTTCAACAGCATGTTCCGGATGTGCGGTTATAAAAATACAAACCGGAATTTCCAGAGCATTTTTTCTGAATTCGATTCCGTTTAAACCAGGCATATCAATGTCCAGAAATAAGATATCTACTTTTTGTTTTTGGATAAACGGAAGTGCGTCTTCAGCAGACTCGAAAACACCCAAAATATCCAGAACCGGAAATTTTTTGGCAAAAGAGAGTACCGTCAGTCTGTCAATTTCATCATCATCAACGATAATACAAGAGTATTTCTTCATCATTCCAGCCTGTTTGGTGTTGTCTGTCTATTTAAAATGTTGTTTGTCTATTGGGTGTTTTTAACGAGATTTTATTGGTTCAAATTTGTCCCGTAATTCAGTTGAAAGCAAAAACAAATGATTTTTTCTGGCTTTGAACTTTACAAAAATAAATGTTATTGAATTAAAAAAGAACCATTTGAACCATTTTAAAATTAAAATTATTATGAAAACGCTTAAAACTATTTTTGCCATTTTATCAATTGCCGTATTTACTGTTTCTTGCAGTAAGGATGATGATAATTCACCAAAATTTAAGACAGAAAATCCGTTAGCGGCTTATTATACTCAAACCGGATTTACAACTTCAACCAATTTTATCAATTCGGGGGATTATGAGTTTGGATTGGTTTTTACACCAACTGTTAAAGGAAAAATAAAAGCGATTACGTTAAAACTTCCGGCTACAAATCCTTCTTTACGGGTTACTATTTGGGATTATGCAACAAAAACAGTATTGCGTTCTGAAACCTTAAATGTTGCAACTGCGGATGTTGAAGTTAAAAAAGAAATTAGTGAGCTCGCTTTGGAGAAAGACAAAAAATACCTGATCTCTATGAATTCTAATGACTGGTATAAAAAGAATAAAGCCGATAACACTGCTACTACATATCCTGTTGTTGCCGGAAATATTACTTTTAATGAGTACAGATGGATTTCAGGTACAGCACAGACTTTTCCAACGAGTGTTGTAACAAATTATAATGCCGGAGATTTAAGTTTTGATTTTCAGCAGACAGAATAATTTTGGATAGTTTGAATTAGTATGTTTAAAAGGCCTGGCGAAAGTTGGGTCTTTTTTATGTTTTTTTGTCACGAATTCATGCATTGTTTAATAAGCAAAAATAGCAAAGCAAAAATTCGTGAATTTGTGGAGGAATTTTTATTTTTACTAATCTTATATTCCTCCAAAAATGAAAATTTTCTACTGCTTTTTGTGTTTTTTTACAATCCTTACATCTGGTTTTTCCCAATCAAAACAAAAAGAAAGTGTTCTTTTAGAAAATGGTGTTTCTGAGCAGCTGGCTATTTTTCGAAAACATCAAATTTCAGATGTCTCTTACGGATTGACTTTTGAAATTCCAAAGCAGAAAGGTGAGAACATCAATTCTGAGTTGTCGTTAAGTCTGAATTTGTCTGATGTAAGTCTGCCCTTATATTTGGATTTTAAGGAGAAATCCCAAAACATAAAATCAGTTGCGGCAAACGGAAAAAATATAGCGATTGTTCATGAAAAAGGACATATTGTAATTCCGGCTGAAAATTTGATTTCAGGAAAAAATATCATTAACATTTCATTCATCGCCGGAAATCTATCTTTAAACCGAAATGATGATTTTCTTTATACCTTATTAGTTCCGGATCGGGCGAGTACTTTATTTCCGTGTTTTGATCAGCCGGACATCAAAGCGACTTACCAATTGAGTTTGACAGTTCCAAAAGACTGGATGGTTTTGGCTGGAGCCGATGTAAAAGAGACTGTTGAAAAAGGCGATTTTACCTCGTACATTTTTGCGGAATCAGACAAAATGAGCACCTATTTATTTTCGTTCGTAGCGGGAAAATTCAATAGTGTAACGCAGAAGCCAGGATTAGAGATGACTTTTTTATTCCGTGAAAATGACAGAGGCAAAATTGAAAGCAGTAGGGATACAATTTTCAGTTTACACCAGCAGTCTTTGGATTTTTTAGAAAAATATACAAACTATAAATTCCCTTTTCAAAAACTGGATTTTGCATCAATTCCGGGTTTTCAGTATGGCGGAATGGAGCATGTGGGCGCAATTCAATACAGAGAATCGACTTTGTTTCTGGATAACAGTGCCACCGATAGCGAAAAGTTAAACCGTGCCAAACTAATTGCGCATGAAACCTCGCACATGTGGTTTGGCGATCTGGTAACGATGAAATGGTTTGACGATGTCTGGATGAAAGAGGTTTTTGCCAACTTTATGGCAGACAAAATCATGAATCCGATTTTCCCGAAAGTCAATCATAATCTGCAGTTTTTGACGGCGCATTATGGCAGCGCTTATGCAGAAGACCGATCATTGGGAACACATCCGATAAAACAGTATTTAGCCAATTTAAAAGACGCTGGTTCGCTTTACGGAAGTATTATTTACAACAAAGCACCCATAATGATGCGCCAGCTGGAAGCCTCGATGGGAAAAGAAGCTTTTCAGAAAGGAATCCAAAAATATATTCAGAAATACGCCAACGACAATGCCGACTGGAATAATCTGATAGCAATCCTGGATGCCGAAACGCCTCTGGATATGAAGCAATGGAGCGAAGTCTGGGTCAACAAATCCGGAAGAGCCATTTTTACAGATAAAATTGAATACGATAATCAAAACCGAATTACAGCCTTTGAAATTGAGCAAAATGCAGAGGATCAATCAAAGAATATCTGGCCTCAGATTTTTGAGATTGGACTGGTTTATGCGAATGATATAAAAATCGTTACAGCAAATTTTACAGATAAAAAATTAGTTCTTAAAGAAGCCATCGGACTTGAAAAACCTTTGGCAATTGTTTATAACTATAATGGTTTTGGATACGGTGTTTTTCCGCTTGACGGGACTCATTTAAATTATATTTCAGGCTTAAAAGATGAGGTGGCGAGGGCTTCTTCCTACAGTAATCTTTACGAAAATATGCTGGTTGGCAATGTTTCGCCGCAAAACGCTTTTGATTGTTTTTTCAGAGGAATTCAAACGGAAGAAAATGAATTGGTTTTACGAATTGCATCAGGAAATTTAAACACGATTTATTGGCGATTTTTAACCAAAAAACAGCAGGATAAACTGGGGAAATTACTCAGTAATACCTTGCTTACCCGTTTACAGGCCAATTTATCTCCAAATATTAAAAAGACTTTATTTAATCTATTCAGTTCAATTGCGCATTCCAATTCGGCGAGAGCCAAATTATATCAGATCTGGAATAAAGAAACTGTGATTCCGAATCTGAAATTAAACGAAGATGATTACACGAATATGGCAATGAACCTGGCTATTTTTAAACATAAAAGAGCAGATGAAATTCTTGTGAGAGCCCAAAGCGCGATTACCAATCCGGACAAACTGAAACGATTTGAGTTTTTGCTGCCTTCATTGTCTAAAAACGAATCGGTTCGAAATAAGTTCATAGAATCATTAAAAGACGATGCCAATAGGGAAAAGGAATCGTGGGTTTCTGTTGGTTTGGCAAACATAAATCATCCACTTCGTCAGGAAAGTGCTCAAAAGTATATTAGATTTTCATTAGATTTGACAGAAGAAATCCAGCGCACGGGAGATATTTTCTTTCCGAAAGACTGGTTGGACAATACCGTTGGAAGATATTCATCGAAATATGCTTTTGATGAAGTACAGCGTTTTTTAAAAGAAAACCCTAATTTTAGTCCGATTCTGAAACGTAAATTGTTAATGGCGACAGATTTGCTTTATAAAGCACAAAATAGTAAAAAAGAAACCGAATGAAAATTGAATCGGAAATAGAGAAAGTCTCCAGTTTTCAGCACCTTGAAATGCTGGCAAATCAGGTTGTGGAAGGTTTTATATCCGGAATGCACAAGAGTCCGTTTCATGGATTTTCGGCTGAATTCGCCGAGCACAAAGTGTATAAACATTTTTTTCATAATTAATTACAATTAGAAGAACCATTATAAAAATCATTATAATAACCCCTGATCGTTTTAGTTATATATTCCGTCACTTACTTCCTCAACTATTTTCCACTTACGGTTTCTTTTCTCCATAATTAGTATTGATGCTTTACCTATAAAAAGAACGTCTGTATTGGTCTTCTGTAAAGTAAAAACAGCATATTTTTTATTATTATAATAGATTACCTCTGAAAAAGAGAAGACATCTAAAATTTCTTTAAAATCAAATTTTTCATATTTCCCTGGGTTAGGAAATTTTTCTAATTTTATAAACGTGATGTCATTATGTTTAAAGTCATTTTTTGTCCAATATTTTCCTTTTATCCAATAATCAGGATGTTTAAGATCTTCATATTGTTTTTTCATATTCTCCCATAGAACTTCGTTATATATAGGTCCTTTTACACCTTCTCCTTTTATAAATGTATTAGGTTTAGCAAAATATAAAGTTTCGCCTTTGAAAACACCAATTGTAATATTGTTATTAATTTTTTCTTGAATTATCATTATTTTTTTATTCTTCAAGTTTAACGAAGATAAATAATCGTTGATAGGAGTATTGGTTGTTTTAATTGTCGTGCAATTACTAACAAACAAACTAATCATCAAGATAATAAATAGAGAAATGTATTTATTCATAGTATCTTAATTACAAGGTTTTCCAATTGTTGTTTGACCGTTTACAGTCGTGTTAACTCTACTCTCGGCCTCATACCTTCCTTTTATTCGAAGATAATCTGCACTCCCTACAGTGAATTTCTCTGCAAATATCGTTGCCTCCTGCAAACCACCCCATGCCAAATCGATCTGGTTAAAACCTAATAATAAGCCCCGTCTGTTATTTCTTTAACGAATATCCATTTGCCTTTTTCCTTTTTCATAATTACAATGTATATAATGTTTATAAATTGTCGTGATGTAGTGGTTTTAGATGCAGCAAAAACAGCGTATTTTTTTTTGTAAATCATCGGATCTGAAAATGAAAAAGTAGGCCTTGAGGGTATTTTATCTATATATTCACTGTAGATGTAGGGTTTTGGAAAAACCTTTTCGGTCATCCATTTCACTTTAAAATTTTTAAATTCTTTTTGTTTCCATAATGAGTTTCTCAACCACAAAGAATCGGTGTCTTTATTGCGGTATTTTTCGTTTATTTCATTCCAATATTTCTCTTCATAAATTCTTGGGTTTTCATCAATACTTTCTCTCATATCCGGATTAGCATCTTTGATATTAACTCTCTCCTTCCACAAATCCAATGTATAATTATTATTAATTTTGTTTGTGATAATTACTATAGAATCATTGGTTTTAACGGTTTCTTTTAAATACGCATTTATAGGTGCAATGCTCATATTTGTAGAAGAGCAGCCATAAATAATAAATAATAAACTAACTATATAAATATATTTTTTCATGGTATCTCTTAGTTACAAGGTTTTCCAATTGTTGTTTGACCGTTTACATTAGTGTTAACTCTACTCTCGGCCTCATACCTTCCTTTTATTCGAAGATAATCTGCACTCCCTACAGGGAATTTCTCTGCAAATACCGTTGCCTCCTGCAAACCTCCCCATGCCAAATCGATCTGGTTAAAACCTAATAATAAGCCCCGTCTGTTATTTCTTTAATGAATATCCATTTGCCTTTTTCCTTTTTCATAATTACAATGTATATAATGTTTATAAATTGTCTTGACGTAGTGGTTTTAGATGCAGCAAAAACAGCGTATTTTTTTTTGTAAATCATCGGATCTGAAAATGAAAAAGTAGGCCTTGAGGGTATTTTATCTATATATTCACTGTAGATGTAGGGTTTTGGAAAAACCTTTTCGGTCATCCATTTCACTTTAAAATTTTTAAATTCTTTTTGTTTCCATAATGAGTTTCTCAACCACAAAGAATCGGTGTCTTTATTGCGGTATTTTTCGTTTATTTCATTCCAATATTTATCTTCGTAAATTCTTGGATTCTCATCAACTACTTCCATCATATATATACTAGCATCTTTAAACTCAACTCTCTCTTTCCATAAGTCTAAAATGTAATTATTATTAATTTTGTTTGTGATAATTACTATAGAATCATTGGTTTTAATGTTTTCTCTTAAGTAGGTATTTATAGGCGCAATGCGTTTATTTGTAGAAGAACAGCTATAAATAAGCAATAATAAACCAATTATATAAACATTTTTTTTCATATTATCTTAATTACAAGGTTTTCCGATTACTGTTTGGCCATTTTTTATACTATTAGTCCCTTCTGCATCGTATCTTCCTTTTATTCGAAGATAATCTGCACTCCCTACAGGGAATTTCTCTGCAAATACAGGAGCCTCCTGCAAACCTCCCCAAGCCAAATCAGTATATATTTGTAGTGGTTCCTGATTAGCCGGAACAGACACTCCTGTTTGAAATTCTTGTAAAGCTGCTCCAATTGTTTTTACATATTTTATTAGCTATTTGATGACGCATTTAGTTTTTTATATAAAAGCAAATAATAACCCCCGTCCTTAATTATATGTGCCATCTTCAAAATTAGCAGATTTATACCATTTTCCTTTTTCTTTTTTCATAAGAATAGTTATATGTATTATAGGACTAAATCCTAATTTGCCATTGCCAATATCATAACTTAAAAGAGCGTTGTTCTTATTTAAAATTAATGGTTTTGATAAATAAATTATAAGTTGACTCGGCAAGTCTATGTATTTGTTGGTTCTTATTATTTGACGTAATGAATCATATTTTAAAAGATGAATGCTTTTATTATCAAAATTTTCTTTTTTCCAATAAAATTGTTTTTCATCTTTGAATTTGGATTTTATTTTTTCGACTTGATTACGATTTAATATCCAATAATCTTCTTCTTCACTTTTATATGGATAATTATGTGCATATTCATAAGGATTAATTGATTCTTGGCTTTTTAACGCCTCTTCAATTATTGTAATTCCAAAATTACTATATGACTTATATCTTTCAGAATTTAATTCAGAATTTAAAAAATGATTGATTATTTCTTTTTCTTTTTTACTTAAGTGTTCTGATTGTTTTTGTCTTATAGTGTTTGTTGAAAAACAACAAATAAAAACAAAAAGCATTCCCATAAATATTGAATTTTTCATAAAAATAAAATTAATTACATTTTTTACCTATTGGTGTTTGTGCATTTATTGTTCGATTAAAAAAAAACTTCGGCTTCATATCTGCTTTTTATTCTAATGTAATCTATGCTTCTTACGGGGATTCACTATAAAAAAGAACACAAAAAAATAACTAATTTAGTTGATTACTCCGTCAGAGTATTCAATTGTTTTAAGCCAGTGATTTTTTATTTTTTTCAAAAGTGCTGTAAAGTGAGTTATTTCAGTAAAACCTAATTTACTAGATCCACATGAAAAACTTATTAATGCATTATTTTCATCAAGTATTAACGGTCTAGAAACATATATGATTAAACTCTCATTCATTTGCAGATATGTTCCTTCATTTAGCATCTTTTTAAACGATTTTACCTGCATAATTTTAATGTTTTCATTTATAAAATTAGATTTTTCCCAGAGATATTTTTTTTCTTTTTTCGTTTCATTTTTTCGTTTCATAATTTGTATGGAATCTATAACCCATCCAAGTCTATTATTATCTTCTAATGTCGGCTTATTATGCAGATGATAGCCAATATATGCAGATTGATATGCTTCAATGTTTTTTATTGTAGGTATTGCTTCCTCAATTACAATAACTTCATTACTAAAAGAATACTTATCTTTTTTTATTTCATTAGTTAAGAATTGATTTAGGATTGTTTTTTCTAAAGAAGAAATATTAGAAGCTAATGTAAATTTTTGCATTGATGATAATTCTGCTTTTTTAGTTGAACATGAAAAAAGAGATATGCAAATTAATGTAGTTAATATTTTTCTCATAATTAGTTATTTACACGGATTACCTATGACGCTTTGGCCGTTATAATTAGCACCTATTTGCTCAGCAATTTTTCTGTTTAATATTCGTTCTCTATCTGTTCCACTTGGATAAGTTGCGTCAAATATTGGAGTATTGTAAAGTCCTCCCCATGCTAAATCTAAATATATTTGATCTGCTTTCTCATTTATTCCCACAGCTATTCCTGTCTGGAATTCTTGTAATGATTTGGATATAGCATCAACATATTTATCAGCCATATCCTTGTGATGAGCATTTGCTGATTGGTTGTTCGTAGGTGGATAATTTTTATCACAATAAGCCTGAAATAAAGAGGGAAAACTATTTATATTGTAATCTGTTTCAGGGTAACCTTTAGATTTAAAATCATCAATAATACTCATAAAATAAACATGAACAGTTTCGTGTAAAATTAAGCTTGCTTTAAAAAGTTTTGTGCCATCGGTATAATCTTTACTTATAATTGTTGTATATTTAAATGGAGTGCTTTGATTGTGAATCGATTGAGCCGGTGTGCCTCCTTGTGGATAACCTGAGGTAATATTGAATTCGTAGGTATTCCCAGCTCCTAATTTTTCCAACATAGCTGAGATATCGTTAGTGGTACAATTTTTCAATTCTTCAAGGACAGCCTTTGGACAAGGGTCAAGACTATCCTTTATCCTGTCTTCAATAAGGCTGGCTACAGAAACACATTTCCCTAATTTTTTAATATATCCTTTACCACAATTCTCAGTATTACTACTATTATTTCCGTTATTACTTCCCCCGCCGCCGCCATAGGTTACAAAAGAATTAGTAGAATTACCGTTATATGCACTTCCGCCTCCGCTAAAAGATAAATTCTCATACCCGCTATTTCCGCTTCCATTACTATTACTGTTATTGTTGGTAATAATTACCTCTCTAAGAGGCACTGGATCACTATCTCCCCGCCACCACAATTACCTTCTAAATCAAAACAAGGAGGGGTAAGATTTTGCATTTTACCTGTTGTTTTAGACTTTATTGTTATACCTCCACTCTGAACAACCTGATTGTTTTTAAATTCAGCAGCTCTTAATAAGCCCGTTTTTAAATCCCAGGTACTTATAAAACCGCTAAAGTCTTTACCTTCAATTGATTGTTGTGCAAGAGATGTATTCTTATCAGGGTATATTTCAAATATTAAAGCTTTGTAATTATTTGTTCCCTGATTGTATATATATAATTTTTGCTCCCAAATTTCTGACTGGCTCTTTTTTAATCCAATAACAGGTACAATAATGGTCTGATTTCCATCTTCTAAAGATATTAATTTTGCGGAGTTCCAATCGTATTCTAAATTTTGGAACAGATAAAAATTTGGGCTTTCAGCTTCGTATTTTTTAAACCAAGTTTGAGCCTCTAAAGTTTGATTCGATACAGTTTCTTCAGTGCTGCAGGAACAAATAAAAAGAAGAAATAGCATAAATATGTAATTTAATAATTTAAATGTGTTTTTTTTCATGTTAATATCATTAGTTTTGAATTCGCAATATAAGAATTTGTCCACTAATTAAATGTTAATTTTGTATGATAGCACATCACTAAACCCTAATTTTAGTCCGATTCTGAAACGTAAATTGTTAATGGCGACAGATTTGCTTTATAAAGCACAAAATAGTAAAAAAGAAACCGAATGAAAATTGAATCGGAAATAGAGAAAGTCTCCAGTTTTCAGCACCTTGAAATGCTGGCAAATCAGGTTGTGGAAGGTTTTATATCCGGAATGCACAAGAGTCCGTTTCATGGATTTTCTGCTGAATTCGCCGAGCATAAAGTGTATAATGCAGGCGAAAGCACCAAACACATCGATTGGAAATTGTTTGCCAAAACAGATCGTTTGTACACCAAACGTTTTGAAGAAGAAACCAATTTGCGCTGTCATTTGATTGTCGATAATTCGTCGTCCATGCATTATCCTGAACTGAAATCGAATCAGCCTTTTTATGAAAAGAAGATTGGTTTTGCGGTTTTGGCTTCGGCGGTTTTGATGAATATTTTAAAGAAACAGCGCGATGCCGTTGGCTTGAGCGTTTTTTCAAACAGTTACGAATATTATGCTCCCGAAAAAGGAAGCGACCGTCACCACAGAATGCTTTTGAATAAACTGGAACAATTGATGGTACAGCCAAAAGTCAAAAAAAGCACGGATACGATTACGTATCTCCATCAAATTGCTGAGAAAATGCACCGCCGTTCGATGATTATTCTGTTTACAGATATGTTTCAGTCTGAGGATGACGAAAAGCTCTTTAATGCGCTACAGCATTTAAAACACAACAAGCATAAAGTTGTTTTATTTCATGTAGTCGATCATGAAACCGAGCTAAAATTTGATTTTGACAATACACCAAGAAAATTTATCGACTTAGAGTCAGGTGAAGAAGTGTCGATTTTTGCTGATAATGTAAAGCAGGAATATGAAAAACGAGCAGAAGCCTACTTTAAGAATCTGGCTTTAACGTGTGCCAAGAACCAGATTAAGTACGTTCCGGTCAATGTAGGTGATAATTTCGAAAAAATTCTGACTACATATTTGGTTGAAAAACAAAACTTTGGCTAGTATTTTTAAATTATATTCAAATTTTTTTATCAAAACGCTTGCAGAAACGAAATTCTGTACTATCTTTGCAACCGCAATAACGCAGAGGTTTGGTAGTTCAGTTGGTTAGAATACATGCCTGTCACGCATGGGGTCGCGGGTTCGAGTCCCGTCCAGACCGCAATATTGGGAGAAGCCTTTCTTAACAGAAAGGCTTTTTTGCCCAAATACGGTATCTAAGATTAGTTGTGTTGTTTGCTACGACTTTGTAACTCGTAGCTGGTTTAGTAGTTAGACCAATGAAAAGCTTTCCACTTTTGTGGATGGCTTTTTTGATTTAAGATAATCTGGTGGCTCTATTATTTTGGCTTACATATTCCATTTGTACTGTCTTTTCGTATTAGGTCTTACTTTTTCATCTTTCTACTGCAATAGAAATCAGCCTTTTAAAACTTTAACGGTTTTTATTTGTTTAAAAAACACAAAAAACCTTGTGAAATCAAAGTTCTATTGTATTTTTGCAGCACAATAACGCAAGTAGGTTTGGTAGTTCAGTTGGTTAGAATACATGCCTGTCACGCATGGGGTCGCGGGTTCGAGTCCCGTCCAGACCGCAATATTGGAAGAAGCCTTTCTTAATAGAAAGGCTTTTTTGTTTTTAGTTTGATTCCGGAATGTCACTAACCCCAATTGGGGATCAAAATTTAATCTCGAAAAGTCAATTTAAAAACATTTTCAGCCATATTCTATAGATTTTAGCAGATTTCATTTTTAAGATTTTAGAAATAAGTAACCTGCTTTGATCTGCTTAAATCTTTTTTAAATCTGCGTGAAAAAAACTCTGTTTCTCAGCGCCTTTGCGAGATTTAAAAAAGCCTTTTCTAAACTCTTGTAAGTAGATAAAAAAATTTCACGCAGATTCTGCAGATTTTATTAGAAATAAGTAATCTCTTTGATCTGCCTAAATCTTTTTAAATCTGCGTGAAAAAACTTTGTAATTCTGTTACTTAGCATGATTCAAAAAAACTTGCGAATCTCTGCGAAAAACCTCCGTGAATCTCCGTGGAAAAACCACTATATTGCAACCGTTAAAAAACATAATAAAGATATGAGCCAGCAATGTGTAATTTTTGATATGGATGGGGTAATTTGTCACACCAATCCGCATCATGTCGTCGCTTTTGAAACCTTTTTTGATAAATATAAAATTCCGTATACCCATGAAGAATTTGAAGAACATATGTACGGGAAACATAACGGATATATCATGACACATTTCTTCAAACGTCCGATTACGGGAGAAGAATTAGCCAAACTGGAATATGAAAAAGAAGCGATGTTTCGTGAGATTTATAAAGACAAAGTAGAAACGATTCCGCATTATTTAGAATTTTTAAGCGAACTAAAATCCCGCGGATTTAAAACAGCTGTTGCAACATCTGCGCCTCGGGCCAATTTAGATTTGATTGCCAATTTTCTGGAACTTGATAAAAAAATGGATTCGATGATGTCAAGCGAAGACGTTGTGTTTCATAAACCAAATCCCCAAGTCTATCTGAAATCAGCAGAGCGTGTGGGTGTTTCTGCGTCTGACTGTGTGGTTTTCGAAGATTCTTTTTCGGGCGTTACAGCAGGGTTAAATGCCGGAATGAAAGTTGTGGGCGTTTTGAGTACGCATACAAAAGAACAGCTTCCTGTATGTGATTTTTATATCAATGATTATAGTGAAATTAATGTAGATAAGATAATAGAGTTATTAAATCCCAATTCTTAAAATTCCAAAACTATTTAGGAAAACCTTTGGTAAAGTTTAAAACTATGCCAAAGGTTTTTTTGCAATTCTTTAACCACAAACTGGATTAATTTCTTCATTTTAAAGAATACTATAACTCAATCAATAGCTGGAGAATTTTTTTATGTTTTAAAAAAAAGACTTTTACCAAAATTTTATCTGTTTTTGATCTTCAAAAACACTTCATTTCTAAACCAATTTTCATCTTCTGGAGTTTCAAAAATTCGTTTTAGAAAAAATAATGTCTGACCTTTTAATTCAAAAACTTTTATAAAGTTGTTTATATCAATTGTACTCTCAGATATTTTTCCTAATATGAGAAACAATTTTATCAGGAAAGATTTCATGTTGCCTTTCGTTAAAAATAATCTTGTTTTCCTTTGAATTTGCCAATCTCCAAAATTGAAATAATGTAATTAGCGGATAGGCACAACCAAATAGCAATCATCCAAACAGTTTTTATTGCATGAATAAATTAGCCGAAGCTTTAGATCCCTATTTGGATTTAAAATCAGAGAAGCCAATTAATAAGTCGTAAAGTTTGTTAAGAAATGAGGCAAAAATTATAATCTGAATATTTTCTTATTACTCCTACAGCCAGTAAAATTACGTGTTGAAAGTTTTACATAAAAAAAGTAGATTTTTTGATGTAACAAATAATATAGTGTTGCATCAAAAGGGAAATTTTAAAAACAAACAAACATTATGAAAACAAAATCAATCTTGATTATCGTATTTATGCTTATCGTTTCAAGACCTGTTTTTTCTCAAACGGCCTTTAAGGTAGAGGTGAAGGGAAAAGGTAATCCTGTTTTATTATTCCCTGGCTTTGGCTGTACAGGAGAAGTATGGAATGAAACGGTAGCCGAGTTGTCTAAAAACTACGAATGCCACGTTTTTACTTTTGCAGGATTTGGGAATGTTCCTCCAATTGAAGGCCCTTGGTTGTCTACTATAAAGGATCAGGTTATTACTTATGTAAAAACTAAAAAATTAAAAAAAGCCACATTAATTGGTCATAGTTTGGGAGGAACTTTGAGTTTGTGGTTAGCGTCTCAGGAAACAAATCTGTTCAAAAAAGCAATTATTGTTGATGCGTTACCTGCAAGTGCAGTTTTAATGATTCCTAATTATAAAGGAGATATTATTTCTTATGAAAACCCGCAGAGCAATATGATGCTTGCTATGGATGCAAATACGTTCAATGCTATGAATACCCAGTCGGTTTCTTACATGTGTTTTAATAAAGAAAAGCAAAAAACAATTGCAGAATGGATGAAAACTGCGGATAGAAAAACCTATGTTTATGGTTATATTGACATGCTTAATTTAGATTTACGAAAAGAAATTGCTAAAATTAAAATTCCGGTAGTGATTCTCGCAGCGACAAATCCAGATATTAATACCGTACAAAATACCTATAAAAGTCAATACGAAAATTTACCGTCTGCTAAAATTTATTACGCAGAAAAAGCGGCTCATTTTGTAATGTATGATCAGCCGGAGTGGTTTATGGAAAAAGTAAAATCAGAAATAAAATAAGGTGAGTGCCAAAGAGCAATTTAACAACATATACAACAGCCATTATCCTAAGGTATTTCGTTTGTGCAAAGGTTATTTTTGTGGAGATACAGCATTGGCTTCGGATGCGACTCAGGAAATCTTTATTAAGATATGGGAGAAATTAGATACTTTCCGTAATGAATCAAGTATTAGTACTTGGATTTACAGAATCACTGTAAATACCTGTCTCCTTTACTTGCGAAAATCATCTTCGAAAAAAGAAATCAGGACGCATATTCAGCCTCAGGTTGTTTCAGAATCGTATTCGAATGAAAAAGAAGTACAACTTCAACAAATGTATCAGTGCATACAAAAACTTGAAGAAACAAATAAAATGATAATTCTAATGACTTTAGACAGCGTGGAATATCCTCAAATAGCAGAAGTAATTGGTATAACCGAGGAAGCACTTCGCGTTAGAATTCATCGAATTAAAAAAAGTTTAACTCAATGTGTACAAAATGAAAACATTTGAAGACTTACAAACTATTTGGAACCAGCAAACGGATCCGGATTCAAAACCAGCGGTCGCTGATATTGTTAAAAAAGCAGCGGAATATACTAAAAAGATTAAACGCAATCATTTTTGGACCAGAGTAATTTTAAGTGTAACCGCTTTGATATTAATATTTTATTATGTTTGGGCGGGTGCTTATAAACAAACGTTATTTAGTTTAGGATTAGGTATTATGATTACGATGCTTATATTTCGGATCGTTTTAGAGTGGATTAGTATGGAAAAATTAAAGAACCTAAAATCAGATGTTTCTTTGATTGAATACAGTAAGCAGGCACAACATTTTTATCAATGGAGAAAAAAAATTCATTGTGTTTTTACACCGGTAGTTTATCTGATATATATTGCAGGTTTTACGCTCCTCTTACCTGTTTTTAAAAAAAGTTTTTCTGATGGGTTTTATCTTTATATATTAGTGAGTGGCTTTGGTTTTTTACTGCTTTTCGGATTGCTCTTGATTAAAATGATTAAAAAAGAGATAGGGCTTTTAAGGTTTTTAAAAAACATCTCCTAAAATAAGGTAATTAACTAAACATACAGAGTAATAAAAGATTCCATGTTTCTATCCCTCTGATTAATTCTAAAATCGCACAGCGCATTAAAGGTTTATAATGCTTATTACAACTTTTGTGAACCTTTAATACTCTTTGCGTCATTTATGGTCAACATTTTCTTTTCATTTATCACCGCTTTCTCATTGCTTAAAAATGTAAAATACACAATTAATCTGCTTTTGTTAAAAAAGTATCAGTGAGATAAATAAATATCTTTTATATTCGTAAAAAAATATTTTAATTAATTATTTATTATCAATTACATTATTAGCAGTTTATGAGTAATACATCTACCAAAGGCATCTGGAAAGTAATTTCTGCTTCTTCAATGGGAACCATGATTGAATGGTATGATTTCTATATTTTTGGAAGTTTAGCCGTTGTAATTTCAACCAAATTTTTCCCCAGCGACAATCCTACTGCAGCATTTTTATCAACATTAGCAACTTTTGCCGCAGGATTTGTGGTTCGCCCTTTTGGTGCTTTATTTTTTGGAAGACTGGGAGATATTATTGGTCGTAAATATACTTTTATGGCTACCTTGTTATTAATGGGTGGTTCTACTTTTTTGATAGGCTGTATTCCAAGCTATGAAACTATTGGATTTTTAGCGCCTTTATTGGTTTTGATTTTACGTTTATTACAAGGACTTGCATTAGGTGGGGAATATGGTGGAGCAGCGACTTATGTTGCTGAACATGCCCCTAAAGGACAGCGAGGTTATTGGACTTCGTGGATTCAGACCACAGCAACAGTTGGGTTATTTATTTCCCTGATGGTCATTCTGGCAACAAAAACAGTTCTTTCTGCTGAGGATTTTGATACCTGGGGATGGCGCGTTCCGTTTTGGGTTTCGATAGTAATGGTGGGTGTTTCTTACCTCATCCGAAAAAATATGGACGAGTCTCCTGAATTTGCAAAAGCAAAAAAAGAAGGAACTACAAGTGCCAGTCCGTTAAAGGAAAGTTTTGGAAACCGTTATAATTTAAAATTTGTATTGCTGGCTTTATTTGGAGCTACAATGGGCCAGGGGGTTGTCTGGTACACAGGACAATTTTACGCCATGAGTTTCATGAAAACAGTAATGAATGTAGATTCTTCGCAAGTTGATACTTTATTAGGAATTGCACTTTTACTTGGAACGCCATTTTTTATTGTATTTGGATGGCTTAGTGATAAAGTAGGAAGAAAATATATTATGATGGGCGGAATGCTGCTTGCGATTTTGCTCTACAGACCAATTTATAAGGCCATGTACACCACAACAGATACAGCTCTTAAAACCGAAATTACAGAAAAAACAAAAACAACGGTTGAACTAACGGCTGCAAAAGATTCTGTTTACACGACTCATAAAGAGTTTACTGATGGAACTGTTTCAATTGAAAAAAAGACACATTTTGCTGCTAAAAAAGAGGCTCAGGTTACTACTTCTGTCACTATTAATTCGGGTGATGAATGGACTCTGATTTTCCTGGTATTCATTCAGGTATTATTTGTAACGATGGTTTACGGACCAATCGCGGCCTTTTTGGTTGAAATGTTTCCGGTTAAAATTCGATATACATCCATGTCGTTGCCTTATCATGTTGGAAACGGAATTTTCGGAGGTTTGCTTCCTGCAATTTCGACTTATTTTGTTACTCATTCAAAAGCAGCCGGAAAACAGGACTTTTATCTGGACGGACTTTGGTATCCTATTGTGATTGCCTCTGTTTGTTTTGTAATTGGAATGATTTACATCGATAATAAAAATAAAAATTCTCACCTTTAATCTGCTGAAAAATGAATTTTATAAAAAGAGCCTTAGGAATTCTATGGATCGTATTAGCAATTGCTGCTGCCTATTTTTGTGTTTTTGAATTTGGTCTGCCAAAATTTTTGTCGGATCAGCAAGAGGATTTAGTATTTGGGATTATCATTCTGTTTATCCTGACTCCTTTAATTGTTTTGGGACTGGGAGTTTTTGGATACTTTTCTTTGACAGGAGAATATGATAAAGAAAACTAATATCTAAGAGTAATAAAAAACAAAAGGCTGTCCATACGCGGACAGCCTTTTTGCATTACCAAATGAACCAAAAAATTTATTTTTTAATAAACTTCATTACTTGTAGTTCATTATTTTCATTAACTGCTTTTACAATATATAAGCCCGGTTTTAAATCGTTGACACTATATTGATAATCCAAACTTGCATTAGTTGCAAAACTTTTCACCAACTGACCTGTAATGGTATAAATTTCAACTTTTACAGCAGTAAAATTCAATGTAAAATAACTCGAAACCGGATTTGGATACAAACTCACTGTATTTCCTTTTTCGAAATCTTCAATAGCCAGACTCGCTTGTTTGTTCCCATAAATTCTGAATTCTCCTGCTGGAATACTCATTACAGCATTCACGTCGGTAACATTTATTGTAGTATTGTCCATCAGATTGTACCATGTTCCCGGATATGAAAAACCGGTAGCAACGTTTTGAGTGGTAACATTAAAGTTTGCCAAAATTAACACATCTTTAAGTTGTCCTGAAGATAGAGCTGAGTTTGTAATTTTAATGTTCGGATATAAAGAACTGGTATTTGACATGGTTGCTGTTCCTGAAAACACAGGCTCCGCAATTTTCATGGTGATCATTTTCGACCAGTCGTTATAAATTTTGCTTCGCCCCGCATTACCAAGCCAGTTTCCTGTCCATTGTGGCTGAGGTTTGGTATCTAATTTACAGTCTCCTGAAATCGTCGCCGAGGCATCATTTACGGTTCCGTTATTACAAGTGAAGATTGAAGAATCCCAGCCTAAATCGCCGAAGTGCCAGATCATTTTTGGTCCCGGAACCAGTAATGAAACTGCTCCAATTGCTGACATTCTTGACAAAGCTGTGCTTAATGTTTTTACATTGTGTGCTGGATTTGATGAATTTCCGTATTGTATATTTTTATACATCAATCGCTCTTCGTCATGGCTTTCTGCGTAACCTATTAATCGATTGGCAGTAAAACCGCGGCTTGAACTTGTCATTCTGGAAATATTACCTGTGTATCCCATAGATAATTCATTATAAGCACCATTCAGATTACCCCACATCATGATTCCTTTGCTTGGCGATTCTGCAATTTTATAATTTGACCATTGCTGTTCTTCCAGATCAGTTCCTAAGTGTTCGAAAATAGTATAATGCGTGGGATCCAGACTCCATGAATAATCTGCGTATGATTTTAGAACATCAACTCTGTCCTGCTGATAGGTATTTGTACAAGTTTCATCTGAAGCCGTACAATTTTGAGTAAACCCTTTGGTTAAATCCCAACGCAAACCGTCAATTTTGTATTCCTCAACCCATTGTTTGATTACACGTTTTACATAATGCTGAGTTCTGATGGACTGGTGATTAAAATCTTCTCCAACACTGTAACTGTGTTTGGCAGCAGTATTAAAATAAGGGTTTTCTGCGGTTGGTGATCCGAAACCGTCTCCATCAGGATCATTCATCCACATTCTGACCATCGGATTTCTTCCGAAAGCGTGATTTAAAGCCACATCCAGAATAACTGCGATTCCGTTTTGATGGCATAGATCGATTAATTCTTTTAATTTATCCGAAGTTCCGTAGAATTTATCTAAAGCCATGTGGAAAGAAGTATTATAACCCCAGCTTTCGTTGCCCTCAAATTCCATTACTGGCATTAGTTCGATAGCGTTTATTTTAAGATTCTTAAAATAGTCGATTCTGTCAATTAAACTTTGGTAGTTTCTGTTGGCATCAAAATCACGAACCAAAACTTCATACACTACCAGTTTATCTTTTTCAGGTTTTGTAAAATTGGTTACCTGCCAGTTGTATGGTGTTTGTCCGGTTTTTAAAACGGTTACTTCAAATTGCTGTCCTGATGGGTAAGGAGGAATATTTGGATAATTGGCGGCAGGAATGGAAGCATCATCATAAGGAGACAGAACCAAAGTAGAATACGGATCTGCCACTTTAACCAATGAAGGCGAATTGGCTAATGGCGTTGCATCTCCAACCCAATATTGAAACGTATTATTGACACCCGAAACCAGTCCTGATAATTCAAGCCAAAATTTTCCTGAAGTCGGGTCTTTTTTCATGGCATACATCGATGAAGGCTGCCAGTTATTAAAACTTCCTGCAACGTAAACAAAATCTTTTAAAGGGGCGTCCAGAACTAAAGTTGCTTTTGTGGCATCAGCTGTGTTGTAATTGATTCCGTCAACTAAACCGGCAGGCATAGCTTCTGAAACGGTATTAGGATTTACAATAACCGAAAACTTTTTTGAAATGGTTATTGCGCCTTGCGTTACCAATAATTCATAACTCTGATTCGCTGTAATGTTAGTGTGGCTAAAGGAATAACTTGTCGTACTTGCATTTGTATTAATTGTATTTCCGTTTGATTTTAATACATAGCTAGCAAAACCATTGGTATTTGTCGCAGCAATGTTAAAATTAGCCCCTGATACTAAAATAGCTGAGCTGTTTTCTGCAGGAGAAGTAAGTGTAACCTGAAAAGTACCTACTTCGACTAAAATATCCTGTGATTTTTTATCTCCGGTTCCGTCTTTGGCTTTGACCAAAAAACCGATTCTGCCAATTCCGGTTGCATTGTAATAGTTAACAGGAGTAATAGTTTTGGTGTAAGTGTCTGTTCCTGCATTATACGTAAACATACTCGCTGTGCTTGAAGCGGTCCATGAACCGTTATTTGGTGTTCCTTTTGCGGTAGTGTCATTGATGTCAAAAGCCCATGCCCACATATACAATTCGTGAGTTGAGGCAATGCCCCAGGTCGTTTCATTGATACTGCTTCCGTTTATGGTAATGGTAATAGAATTGGTCTCTTCAAAAGTAGCAGGACTTATGGAATACGTTACGTTTTGCTGCTGAGCAAAAACAGCAGCCGTGAACATCAGGTATATTGCTAGTAAAGTTTTTTTCATGAGGATTCTGATTAAAATAGTCTGATTAAAAAAAGGCTACCCGCAGATAGCCTTTAATTTATTTATACTAAAAATTTAGTCTAATGTTATCGTTTTTGCACCATTATCAATAGTCAAAACTCTTTCTCCTGTTGGTCCGGTATATTTAAAATTACTGTCTCCATCTCCAGCATTTACTAATTCAGGATCTATAGCATATCCTAAACCTGAATAATATGTATAGTTATGACTTGCATCCCAGTTACCATCGCTTGTAAAATTATTTCCTAAAAATTCTCTAAATGCTTCTCCGCTTTTAAGAACGATAGTTACTTTATAAACATCAGTTTTACCAACTACTAGCGGGAATTCAGTTTCTGCATCACCAGCCCATGTCCATCCTCCAGGAGTGGCAGCTCCAACTAACCAGTGAGAACTAGCTAATGGCACATGATATGGCGTAGCTGTAATAGTATAAATGTTAGAATATTGTGGAAGTCCGGAAGCCCCAACAGCAGATTTGATACGGATATCAACTTTGTTTTCTTGTTTTTCAACAAAACCACCGTTAACTAATGCCGAGTTCAATTCTGCTACAGTTAGGGCTTTGAACCTTTCAGTCGTGTTTGATACAACAATTGGTGTAGCAAAATTAGTTCCTGCTTTTGCAACTTCAATTGTGTAGTTTACAACTGTTTGAGATCCATCATATTTTGCATCATTCCATACTACTGTTGTAGCGATTTTATTTTCTGTTTCTTTTGAAAGAACAATAGTAAAATCAGATTTTGGTGTTAATAATACCGGAGCACTTGCAGCTTCGATTACGGGTCTGTTTTCTACATCATCTGCATTACAAGACACAGCTAATATGCCAATGAATGCAATTAATACTTTATATATATTTTTCATTTCGTTTTATTTTTAGTTAGAGATTAGTTAGTAACCTGGATTTTGTTTTAATGTTGGGTTTGCCTGAATATTTCTTGCAGGAATAGGCATTAAATCCCTGTATGATTCTGTTGCGCTTCCATTTACAGAACCACCTTTCCATTGCCAGATTTTAGATCCACCTGTAAATTTGCCAAAACGGATTAAATCAGTTCTTCTGTGACATTCCCAAAACAACTCTCTTCCTCTTTCATCCAAAATAAAATCAAGAGTTAGTTGTGGTGCTGTTATAGTCTGAGCTCCAGCTCTGGTTCTAATTTGATTAATATATCCTAAAGCTGTACCAATATTTCCTGTTGTTGCTCCTCTAAGCGTTGCTTCAGCGTACATTAAATAGGCATCTGTTAATCTGAACATTGGGAAATCAATATCTGGAATATCATTTCTTTGCGCTGCAGATCCATCAGAATTTATATTGATGTATTTTGTTACAGCATAGCCATCTGTAAAAGTTCCAACATTTTTGATGTCTTTTGATTGTCCATTTGTATAGAATGTACCTCTCTTATCACCAGTTGCAGTTTCGTCAGGAAAAAGATTGACAAACTCTCTACGAGTTCTAATTCCCTGCCAACCGCCGTCCATACCTCGGGATGCAGCATTCATACTTCCTCCGATTGAAGCGTGCATAATAAAACTCATTCCTCCACCAGTAGCTCTAATTGCATTACCGTCACCAATTATAGGAAAGATAACTTCATTTTGAGCACCGTTTCTGTTATTGTCTGCAGAAAACAAGTAACTGTAAGGAACATTTGCAAAGGTATATCCTGAACCCGTGATGATTTCACTACACAATGTTGCTGCTTCATCGTTTCTTGCAGTTCCCGTATATACTTTAGCATTTAAATAAAGCTGAGCTAATAAAAATTTAGCAGCTGTTTTATCTACTCTGCCATATTCGTTTTGTTTTGAAGCTACAAGACTGTTATCTAAATCTTTTAATTCTGATTCCACAAAAGCGAAAACTTCTGCTCTAGATTTTTGTACCGGATAAAAGAACCCAACAGGATCATTCTCTGTTGTAATTGGCACATTACCAAATAAATCCATTAAGTTATAGTATGAAAAAGCTCTTAAGAAACGGGCTTCAGCTCTAAATTTAGCAATATCGGCTTTCAAACTCGCATCAACACCTCTGGCGTCTAATTTTTCATCAGTAGTTTGTCTTAAAAATTCATTCGCAACACTAATGTGGTAAAAAGCTCTCGAGAAAGTTCCTGCCAAAAACTCATTAGCAGGAGACCATGTTTGACTATTTAATGTTGGTAAAGTACCATCTGCCCAGGCAATAATTGCTTCGTCTGTTGTAAATTCCTGAGTAACAAAAAGCAATCTTAAGTAACTACTAAAATCTCCGCCAAGTCCTGCAATATCAGGGCTTTTTGTTGGAACCGCCGCATCTCCGTCACCATCATTACCTCCTACATATAGTCCAGCATATAATTTTGCCAATACTTGTTTGTAAGATGCCGGGTCTTGAAAGAAGCTCTCAGATAAAAACTCATCATCATCCTTTGGCGTCACGTTTAAGTCGTCTGTACACGAAGTAAGCGTCATACTTAATCCTAAAACGAATAGGAAAAAATAAGTTATATATTTAAATGATATTTTCATTTTGTTTATTTTTAAATTTTGATTTCAGTCCTTATTAAAAATTCGCATTAACACCAAACAAGTATGTTCTTGCTCTTGGGTAAACATTATTATCAATTCCATTGAATTTTTCCGGATCTAAACCATCGTATTTGGTTAGGATAAATACATTTTGTACACCAGCAGTAAATCTTAGAGAAGCTCCCTTAATTATTGTTTTATCAAAAGTATAACCAAGAGTTACGTTGTCTAGTTTTATAAAAGAAGCATCTTTAATAAAATAATCTGATAAATAACGTTCTGTACCATTATCTTCAAATGTAAAACCCGTATTGTAATAATCGGTACTTACATTGGATAAGTCTGTTTGTCTTCTTAAACCTGCATCAGAATATCCTAAATTAGAACTTACGTTATCAAAAATACGATTTCCTAAACTCGCTCTCCAGTTCATTGTAAAATCGAATTTTTTATAGTTTAAAGTAGAAAACAATCCGAAAGTATAATCTGGAGCTGTTTTATGAAATCTGTAACGATCTCCAGCATCTATTTTCCCATCTCCATTTCTATCTACATACGCACCAGCAATTGGTCGTTTGTTTGCATCATATAACTGTTCGTAAACAAAGAATGAGTTTGGGGCATATCCAACAGAATTTATTTGAATTTTATTTCCGCTTCCTCCGGCAATATTATCGCCAGCTAAATACCCTTGGAAACCCGGAACAGTAATTCCTAGATCAGCAATTTTCTGATCAATGTAAGTCGTATTAAAAGCTACATTCCAGATCAAATCATCTTTTTTTATAATATCTGACTGAATGTTGAACTCAACCCCTTTTGTATCTACACTACCAATATTAAAGAATCCTTGATTTCTAAGATTGGCTCCATCAGGAACTGCTATGTCTGCAAGTAAATCTGTTGATTTTTTATTAAAATAATTGATTGATCCAGTTATTCTGTCATTAAAAAAACCGTAGTCAATACCAACGTTTGTCTCTGCCAGTTCTTCCCATTTAATATCTTCATTATAACCTTCTGGTCTTGCTGTTGAATAAACAGTATTTCCAAAAATATATTGCGTATTAATTGTTCCAAGAGTTACTCTGCGTAAGTAATCGTATTGCGCAGAAATATCCTGCTGCCCGGTTGTTCCGTAGCCTACTCTTAATTTTAAAGTTGATATTGTTGCATTATCTTTTAAGAAAGCTTCTTCAGAAATATTCCATGCAAAAGCAGCTCCTCCAAAATTACCCCATCTGTTGTCTTCAGAAAAACGAGAAGTTCCGTCTCTTCTATAGTTAAGCGTCAATAAATATCTGCTGTCATAACCTAAGTTTAAACGACCGAAATAAGATTGTAAATTTACATCTGGATCTGTAGCAACGTCCGCATTAGGATTTGGCTGTCTCACTTCTCCTGATGAATATTTCTCTTTTTGAAACAACTGATAGTTATAACCGGCTGTTGCATCAATTTTAAACTTTCCTAAATCTTTAGTATAATTAAAATACGCATTTAAGTTTTTGTTTTGAAGTGCATCTGTATAGCTATTATAGTTACCTAAATTCACATAACCCGGATCAGTAAAAGGTTTTGGCTGATATCCTAAAGCACTTTGTGTACTTACTTGTGTATATCCACTGCTATCAAATCTATCGATACCAGCTTCTACAACAGCTCTCAAATCTTCAAAGAAATGAAATTTGTAATCTAATCTAACATTTCCCCATTTTCTTGTAGAAGTTGCTCTTCTTTCATCCTGATTTAATCTTGCTACAGGGTTTCTTGCTGGTAATAATGGTAAGTTTCCAGTAGGCTCCAACCATTCGAAATACCCTCCATAACGAGATCCTGCCTGATATACTGGTTGCGTTGGGTCAAATCCAATTGCGCTTCCAATCACTGCTCCTTCATCCTGAAATTGATTTTTTCCAAAAGATAAATTTCCGCTAATATCAATTTTTAAATGACTATCAAATAAAACCGGATTTAACGATAACGATGTTGTAGTTCTTTCAAAAGAAGTATTTCTTAGGATTCCAGAATTATCAACATTTCCTACAGATAAACGAACTGGTAGTTTATTAAATAAAGCACCACTTACAGAGATATTATTGTTTGTTGTTAAAGCTGTATGAAAGATTTCATCCTGCCAGTTTGTGTTTGCCTTACCTAATAAAGCTTGTTGAGCAGGAGTTCCTTTAGTATTAACCAATTCACGGAATTGATCTGCACTCATCACATCAACAGTATTAGCAACAGTATTGATACCAACCTGAGAGCTAAAGTTTACTTTAACACCACCTTTTGTTCCTTTTTTAGTTGTAATAACGATTACACCATTTGCAGCGCGAGATCCGTAGATTGCAGCAGCAGAGGCATCTTTTAAAACTGTAAAAGACTCAATATCATTAGGATCAATTGTAGATAAAATACTAGTAGCCCCACTTGGTACTGCATTACTTAAAGGCAATCCGTCCAAAACGATCAAAGGCTCATTTGATGCATTTAAAGAAGATCCTCCACGAATTCTAATATCAGCTTTTGCACCTGGAGCTCCTCCTCCTGTAACATTAACACCCGAAATACGACCGCTGATTAAGCTTTCAGGAGTTACATTAATTCCTTTATTGAATTCTTTTGCTGAAATTTGAGAAACAGATCCAGTTGCATCTTTTTTCTTAACGGTTCCGTAACCTACCTGTACAACTACCTCTTTAAGCTGATTGGTATCTTCTTCTAGTGAAATGTTTAGTGTTTTTTGTCCGTTATAGTCAACAGTTTCTGTTTTGTATCCAATAAAAGAAATCGTGATTTTGTTTCCGTTCTTTACATTAGATAATTCAAAATTACCGTCAAATCCGGTCGATGTTCCTCCCGGAGCACCTTGTACATTTATATTTACTCCCGGGATTGGCTGTCCTGTCGCTTTGTCGACAACTGAACCGTTTATAGTGCTCTGAGCAAGCATCAAAAACGGAAACAGCAGGAATAAAAATAACAACTTTTGAGAAATTGTTTTCATACTTTTTGTTTAATTTAGTTTGAGTTTTAGATTGTTAGTTAAGCTTTTAGTTTTACTTCGAATTTCAAAATTAGGAATTAATTAACATGCTCAACACCAAGTCATTTTTATAGGCCTACGCAAACGTGGTAGTGTTGAAAACTTTATATATTACGACGTTTTTTTAAGATTAAAATTATGATTTATGAAAATTAAACATACCTTTATTAGCAATAACATTTTTTTCAAATTAGCATCATGAAACGAAAAGTGACCCTAAAACAGATTGCAAAAGAGCTCGATGTATCTATTTCAACGGTCTCAAAATCATTGCGAAACAGCTCTGAAATTGGAGAAGAAACACGATTAAAAGTGCAGGCTTTTGCAAAGTTTTACAACTATAAACCCAACAACATTGCCCTTAGTTTAAAAAACCGAAAAACCAAAAGTATTGGTATTATCATTCCGGAAATTGTACATTATTTTTTCTCTACCGTAATAAACGGAATTGAACAGGTTGCGAACGAAAATGGTTATAGCGTAGTAATCTGTTTATCGGATGATTCTTTTGATAAGGAAGTATTAAACATGGAAATGCTGGCGAACGGAAGCATCGACGGTTTTATCATGTCGCTTTCGAAAGAAACACAATTCAAGGGTGATTTTCACCATATAACCGAAGTGATCAATCAGGGAATGCCAGTTGTAATGTTTGATCGTGTAACCAATGACATATTATGTGATAAAGTAATTATTGATGATAAAGCTGCAGCTTACGAAGCGGTTCAGAGTCTGATAGATAGCGGAAGAAAAAAAATAGCGCTTGTTACTACTGTTGATTATGTAAGCGTTGGTAAACTAAGAACAGATGGTTACGAAAAAGCATTATTAGACAACGGACTACCGTTTAACGAAGATTTAATCATAAAAATTGAAGACGTAGATACCTGCGAAATTACGATTAGCCAGCTTTTACATGACAGGGCTTTTGATGCTGTTTTTGCCGTAAATGAGCTTTTTGCCGTAACCATTATTAAAACAGCAAACAAAATGGGGCTTAAAGTTCCGGAAGATCTGGCTGTAATTGCTTTTACTGACGGTATTATTTCTAAATATTCAACGCCAAGTATTACAACGGTGAGTCAAAGCGGAAAAAAAATGGGCAATAAAGCCGCTAAAATGCTTATTGAAAGACTCGAAGCAGAACATGAAAATGATGATGAAGAAAATGAAAATTACAAAACAGAGGTTATCGAAACGCATCTTATAAAAAGAGAGTCAACGGATTAATTTATTAGTTATAAAATAAAAGTAATACCACTGTTTAAACCTGAAATTTTTTAACGCTTTATCAGTTTCATTTTACTGGCACTTTTTTCTTATTTAATTCATTACTACAACCTTGTAGTAAAAAATGTTTGCTCTTATTTGCCTATATAAAACAAAAAACTGAAATATATTTATATATTTACAGCCCAGTTCAAAGCTTTTACTTTTACTTCGAAATAATAGTAAGTTTTGATAAGCAAAGCGCTTATCGTATAATTTTTTACAAATTACGATAATGGAAAAGCGTAAATTAAGTTTCTGGGAAATTTGGAATATGAGTTTCGGTTTCCTGGGGATACAAATGGGGTTTGCACTTCAGAATGCAAATGCCAGCAGAATTCTACAAATCTTTGGTGCCGACGTCCATGAGCTTTCATGGTTCTGGATTATTGCTCCCCTTATGGGATTAATAGTGCAGCCTGTTATTGGTCATTACAGTGACAGAACCTGGGGAAGATTTGGCAGACGGAAACCTTTCTTTTTAATAGGGGCAATTTTGGCTTCGGTAGGATTAATCCTGATGCCTCAGGCTAATATTTTCACTTCAGTATTACCTGCTTTGTGGGTTGGCGCCGGAATGTTAATGATTATGGATGCCTCTTTTAACATCGCCATGGAGCCTTTTCGTGCACTTGTTGGAGATAATTTGCGAACAGATCAGCGTACTGCAGGATTTAGTATTCAGACATCCTTAATTGGCTTTGGAGCTGTAATTGGTTCAGCACTTCCTTATGTTTTAACAAAATGGTTTGATGTATCAAATAGCAGTACACCGGGAAGTGTTCCGTTAAACCTGACGCTGTCCTTTATTATTGGTGCTGCTGTTTTAGTGGGGTCAATTCTCGTAACCATGTTTACAACAAAAGAATATTCACCTGAAGAACTGGTAAAATTCGAGGATCCGCAAAATCAGGTGATTTCCAATGTTGAGGAAAAATCAAAAATCACCGACATTTTCACAGATTTTGCAAAAATGCCTGTAACAATGCGTCAGCTCAGCTGGGTCCAGTTTTTCTCATGGTTTGGATTATTCGGTATGTGGGTTTTTACAACTCCTGCCATTGCACACCACATTTACAAATTACCACTTAGCGACACTTCGAGCCAGCAATATCAAAACGCCGGTGACTGGGTCGGAATTTTATTTGGTGTTTACAACTTTGTTTCTGCCATTGTAGCTTTGTTTTTCCTGCCGTATATCGCAAAAAAAATTGGACGAAAAGCTACACATTCATTTTCTTTAATTATAGGAGGAATTGGTTTAATATCCATTTACTTTATGCCTGATGAAGATTGGGTAGTTTTACCTATGGTTTTAATTGGAATCGCCTGGGCAAGTATTCTGGCTATGCCTTATGCCATTCTTGCCGGTTCCATTACGCCTAAAAAAATGGGTGTTTACATGGGAATCTTTAATTTCTTTATTGTTATTCCGCAAATTGTAAATGCATTGATCGGAGGGCCTATAGTAAAATATCTTTATCATGGTGATGCTATTTATGCCCTAATCACAAGTGGCATAAGTTTCTTAATTGCTGCACTTTTAGTCTACAAAGTAAAAGATGTAGACGATACTATCCTGAAATCATAAATAAGAATTCTCCCTTTAATGAAAAAAGCATTCATCTTCGACCTTGACGGAGTCATTGTCGATACCGCCAAATATCACTTTTTGGCCTGGAAAAAAATCGCAGAAGCGTTAAATATAAATTTCACACACGAACATAACGAATTACTTAAAGGCGTAAGCCGAGTTCGTTCTTTAGATATCATTTTAGAATTAGGTAATGTCCAGGTTTCGCAGGCCGATAAGGACAAAATGCTAATTCAGAAAAATGAGGATTACTTATCTTATTTAGTTGATATGGACGAAAACGAAATCCTTCCGGGAGTTTTTAAAATTCTGCAATCATTAAAAGATAAAAATCAGGGAATTGCATTGGGTTCTGCCAGTAAAAACGCAAGACCCATTCTGGAAAAAACAGGGATTCTGTCTTACTTCGATGCTATTGTTGACGGAAATGACGTCAGTAACGCAAAACCAGATCCGGAAGTTTTCTTAAAAGCGGCTCAATTGCTAAATATTGACCCAAAAAATGCCATCGTGTTTGAAGATTCTGTTGCCGGAATTCAGGCAGCAAATATCGCAGAAATGGTAAGTGTGGGAATCGGTGAGAAAACCATTTTACATGAGGCAGATTACATTTTCAAGGACTTCACTCTTATTGAGGAAAGTTTTATCCAAACGTTAATCAATTAGAAAATGTGTCAATTTGATAATTAGAAAATGAAAATTATCAAATAATAAAATAGTATAAATCATCAATTAACAGATCAATCAAATTAGAAGAAACAGTCAAATAATTATCAAATTGACACATTTTCTAATTATCTAATTAATAAAACAAATGAATCAGGATTATATAAAACCAGACAACTGGTCCATCATAGAAGAAGGGTTTGATGCCGAAAGCGTCAAATCTTCCGAAAGTCTTTTCAGCCTTGGGAACGGGGCTATGGGACAACGGGCCAATTTTGAAGAAACATACTCCGGCGAGACTTTTCAGGGAAGCTACATTGCCGGAATTTATTACCCGGATAAGACTAAAGTAGGCTGGTGGAAAAACGGTTACCCGAAATATTTTGCCAAAGTACTAAACGCGCCTAACTGGATTGGAATTAATATCGAAATCAATGAAGAAAACCTGGATTTAAATGCCTGTGATGAGGTTCGGAATTTCCGCAGGGAACTGAATATGAAAGAAGGTTGGTACAACCGTTCTTTTGAAGCGGTTTTAAAAAACGGGACTGAAATCGCCGTTAATGTCCGTCGTTTTCTTTCTTTGGACTTCGATGAAGCGGGTATCATCAAATACGATATTACGCCTTTAAATAAAGATGCCAAAATTGTTTACAAACCGTATATTGATGCAGGTGTAACCAATGAAGATGCCAATTGGGATGAAAAATTCTGGGAGCCTCTCGCAGTAAAAAAATCAAGCTGTGAAGCTTTCGTAACGGCACAAACATTTAAGACGCATTTTAAAGTCACTACTTTTATGCACAATACGATTTTGGCTAATGGGGAAAATATTCATATTTCTCCTTCTGCAATTGATTCTACAATTGATAGAGTACAGTTTACGTACGGAACCATTATCGCAAAAGGGCAAACTTCATCCATTCAGAAAATAGGGGGTTATACGGTTTCTTTAAATCACGAAAACACTTTGGCTGCAGCCGAAAAAGTAATCAAATCGGCCGTTTCCTTAGGATATGATACTTTACTTCAAAACCAAATTGATGCCTGGGCAAAAATCTGGGAAATGTCAGATATTACGATTGAAGGTGATGTTAAGGCTCAACAGGGAATCCGTTTTAATATTTTCCAGTTAAACCAAACGTATTCAGGAAAAGACAGCCGGTTAAATATTGGTCCAAAAGGTTTTACAGGAGAAAAATACGGCGGATCTACTTATTGGGATACTGAAGCCTATTGTATTCCGTTTTATATGGCGACAAAAGACCAACAGGTTGCGAGAAACTTATTGGCATATCGCTACAATCAATTGGATAAAGCAATTGAAAATGCTAAAGATAATTTAGGTTTCAAAAACGGCGCGGCATTGTATCCGATGGTGACCATGAATGGTGAAGAATGCCACAACGAATGGGAAATCACACACGAAGAAATCCACAGAAATGGTGCGATTGCTTTTGCGATTTACAACTATTACCGTTACACAGGCGATTACTCCTATATTCCGGAAAAAGGTTTAGAAGTGTTAATCGGAATTGCGCGTTTCTGGCACCAAAGAGCTTCTTTCTCAAAAGAGAAAAATCAATATGTGATTTTGGGAGTTACAGGTCCAAATGAGTACGAAAATAACATCAACAATAATTTCTACACGAACTATATTGCAAAATGGTGTATCGATTTTGCTGCCGAACAAATTGAAAAAGTAGCTTCAGAATATCCTGACGATCACAAAAGAATAATCGAAAAAGTAAAGCTTCCAGGAGAAGAAATCAAAGGATGGAAGAAAGTAGCTGATAACATTTATTTCCCGAAATCGGAGGAATTAGGGATTTATTTACAGCAAGATGGTTTCTTAGACAAAGAATTAGTTCCTGTAAAAGATTTAGATAAATCCCAGCGTCCGATCAATCAAAAATGGTCTTGGGATCGTGTGTTGCGTTCGCCATATATCAAACAAGCAGACGTTTTACAAGGTTTCTATTTCTTCGAAGATCATTTTTCTAGAGAAGAATTGAAACGAAATTTCGAGTTTTATGAGTCGTTTACTGTGCATGAAAGTTCGCTTTCGCCTTGCGTACACTCCATTCAGGCTGCAGCATTAGATAAAATGGATATGGCATACACATTTTATTTAAGAACTTCTCGTTTGGATTTGGACGATTATAACAAAGAAGTTAAAGAAGGCTGTCATATCACGTCAATGGCGGGAACATGGATGAGCATCGTAGAAGGTTTTGGCGGAATGCGTGTTAAAAATGACCAGCTTCACTTCTCACCAAAAATTCCGAAAGAATGGAAAGGTTATTCGTTTAAAATCAATTTCAGGCATCAGATTTTAAAAGTTGCAGTAACTCATACAGAAACTACTTTTGCTATAGATGGCGATGAGGATTTAACGATTATCGTAAACGGAAAACCTGTAATTGCAGACAAACAGCTTGCCAAAATTGATTAAATTACAATACTTTAAAAACTAAAAAAAACAAAAATTACTGATTTGACAATCTTGTCATTTCGACAAAGGAGAAATCCCACGAGGAATTCCATCCAGAGCATCGTCAATCTTTGTCGAGTTTCTAGTGTGATTTCTCCCTAGGGTCGAAATGACAAAAAAGGATGTTATTTTCGAAATAAATCTGTGCTAATTAGTGAAATCTGTGTTTCACTTTAAAACTTATTAATTATGAAAAACTTATTTTTCGCAAGTTTAATCTTGTTCGCATTTAATACAAATGCACAGCAATTAAAATCACCGGAAGGGAAGTTCGTAATGGAATTTTCGCTTCAAAATGACGGAACTCCAGCTTACAACCTGAAATACAAAAACAAAGAAGTTATAAAAACGAGTAAATTAGGTCTTGAACTTAAAGATGACAAAAAATCTTTATTAAACGACTTTACAATTGCTGATACTAAAACTTCAACTTTTGACGAAACCTGGAAACCAGTTTGGGGAGAAGTAGATCACATCAGAAATCATTATAATGAACTTGCGGTAACTTTAAACCAAAAAAGCACCGACAGAAAGATTATAATTCGTTTCCGTTTGTTTGATGACGGACTTGGATTTAGATATGAATTCCCGGCTCAAAAGAACCTTACTTATTTTGTTATTAAAGAAGAGAGAACTCAATTTGCAATGGCGGGAGACCATACAGCTTTCTGGATTCCCGGAGATTATGACACTCAGGAATATGATTATACAAAATCGAAATTATCTGAAATTAGAGGTTTATCTGAAAAAGCCTATACAGCAAACGTTTCACAAAAATCTTTTTCACCAACAGGAGTTCAGACTTCTTTGATGTTAAAAACAAATGACGGAATTTATATCAACCTTCATGAAGCAGCTTTGATCAACTATTCTTGTATGCACTTGAATCTTGATGACAAAAGCATGATTTTCGAATCTTGGTTAACGCCAGATGCAAAAGGAGATAAAGGATACATGCAAGCGCCAAGTCACTCGCCTTGGAGAACGATTATCGTGAGCGATGATGCTAGAGAAATCTTAGCTTCAAAAATGACGTATAACTTAAATGATCCTTCAAAAATCGAGAATACTTATTGGATTAAACCGGTTAAATATGTGGGTGTTTGGTGGGAAATGATTACAGGAAAAAGCTCTTGGTCATACACAAACGATTTCCCAACGGTTCAGCTAGGCGTTTCTGATTTCTCAAAAGCAAAACCAAACGGAACGCACGGAGCAAATAATGATAACGTAAAAAAATACATTGACTTTGCTGCACAGCACGGTTTTGACGCTGTTTTGGTTGAAGGCTGGAACGAAGGCTGGGAAGACTGGTTCGGACATTCTAAAGATTATGTCTTTGATTTCTTAACTCCGTATCCTGATTTTGATGTAAAAGGTTTACACGAATACGCAAAATCAAAAGGAGTAAAAATCATCATGCACCATGAAACTTCTGGATCTGTTCGTAACTACGAGCGCCACATGGATGCTGCTTATAAATTCATGAACGATAACGGATACGATGCTGTAAAAAGTGGTTATGTAGGTGATATTTTACCAAGAGGTGAAAACCACTACAGCCAATGGATTGTAAACCACTATCAATATGCTATTGAAAAAGCAGCTGATTACAAAATTATGGTAAATGCTCATGAAGCAGTTCGCCCAACCGGAATTGCGAGAACGTATCCTAACTTAATTGGAAACGAAGCAGCAAGAGGAACAGAATACCAGGCTTTTGGAGGTTCTAAACCAAATCACGTTACTGTTTTACCATTTACACGTTTAATAGGAGGACCAATGGATTATACGCCTGGAATCTTCGAAATGGATATCAGCAAAATGAATCCTGATAACAAATCGCATGTAAACAGTACATTGGCAAACCAATTGGCTTTATATGTTACTATGTACAGCCCGTTGCAAATGGCGGCTGATACTCCGGAGAATTACAACCGTTTTCCGGATGCTTTTCAATTCATAAAAGATGTAGCGGTAGACTGGTCAGAAAGCAAATATATCGAAGCTGAGCCGGGCGATTTTGTTACGGTTGCCCGTAAAGCAAAAGGAACAAACAACTGGTTCGTTGGAAACGTAAACGGTGAAACGCCGCGTACCTCAAACATCGATTTCAGTTTCCTTGAAAAAGGTAAAAAATATACCGCAACAATTTATGCTGATGCAAAAGATGCACATTACAAAACTAATCCGCAGGCGTATACAATTAAGAAAATTGCTGTAACCAATAAATCAAAATTATCACAGTTATCAGCTCCGGGCGGAGGTTATGCAATCAGCATAATTGAAACCAAATAATTTTTTTAAAGACAAGTGATTTTCCCCCTAGATTGCTTGTCTTTTTTTTTAGTTATTAAAACATATCCTAACAGGTTTCAAAAACCTGTTAGGTATTACATCAGCATACTTGTCCTGCAAGATTTTCAAAACCTTGTAGGTATAATATTGAGTAAAGCTGTAGAAAACCTACAAGGTTTTGGAAACCTTGCAGGAAATCGAATCAAAAAAGACAAACTATGAAAAATCCAAAAACAACATTCAAAATAAACCCACATATCTATAAATTAGTTTTATTGGGTTTGTTGTTTTCCGCTTCCGCGAAAGCGCAAATCCAGAAAGTAGAACCACCATTTTGGTATGCCGGAATGAAAAATCCGGAACTACAGATTATGTTCTACGGAAAAAACATTTCGCAGTATGAAACTTCGGTATCAAATAATATTGCGATTAAAAATGTAGAAAAAACCGAAAACCCAAATTACCTTTTTGTAACTATTGATACGAAAGACGTAAAAGCTTCTGAATTGGTTTTCTCTTTCAAAACCAAAAATAAAGTCGCTTTTACACAAAAATATTCCCTTAAAGAAAGAAGAGCCAATTCGGCTGACCGAAAAAGCTATGATGCATCAGATCTGATTTACCTAATTATGCCGGATCGTTTTGCTAACGGAAATCCTAAAAATGATAGCAATGCTTCACTAACTGAAAAAGGAAATCGTGCTTTGCCGGGCGGACGTCACGGTGGAGATATCGAGGGAATTATCAAGAACCTGGATTATATTTCTTCTCTTGGAGCAACCACAATTTGGAGTACGCCTTTATGCGAAGACAACGACAAACAACATTCGTATCATACATACGGACAATCAGACGTTTACAAAATTGATTCGCGTTACGGAACAAACGACGATTACGCTCGTTTATCAGCAGAAATGCACAAAAAGAACATGAAACTTGTTATGGATTATGTGACCAATCATTGGGGAATTACACACTGGATGATGAAAGATATTCCAACCAAAACCTGGTTCAATCAATTCGAAACTTTCACGCAGACACATCACAGACGTGAAGTAATAACAGATATTCACGCTTCTAAAATCGATCAGGAAATTTGTATTGATGGCTGGTTTGTACCTTCAATGCCGGATTTGAATCTTAGAAATCCTTTAGTAGCAAAATATCTGACTCAAAACGCCATCTGGTGGATTGAATTTGCTGATCTTGACGGATTCAGAGTAGATACTTATAATTATTCTGACCCCGCGGCAATGGCAAACTGGGCAAAATCGGTTACGAATGAATATCCAAATTTTAATATTGTGGGTGAAATCTGGATGCACAATCAGGCGAGTCTGGCGTATTGGCAGAAAGACAGCAAAATTGGAGCGATAAAGAACTACAACTCGAATTTGCCAAGTGTAATGGACTTTACGCTTCAAAGTCAGATTGGTTCAGTTTTCAACGACGATACGCCTGCATGGGACGCAGGTCTGATTAAATTCTACAATAATTTTGCGATGGATTATTTATATCCAAACACAAACAATCTGCTGGTTTTTGCCGAAAATCATGACACAGATCGTATGAATCATATTTTTAAATATGATCTGGCGAAATACAAACTCGCCATGACTTTACTGGCTACTGTTCGCGGGATTCCACAGATTTATTACGGTTCCGAAATTGGAATGGGCGGAGATAAAGGAAAAGGCGGAGATGCCGATATTCGTCAGGATTTCCCGGGTGGCTGGGCTGGTGACAAAAACAACGCTTTTACGGCAGCAGGAAGAACGGCTGAACAGGCTGCTTATTTTGATTTCAGTTCGAAATTATTTAACTGGAGAAAAACAAATGAAGCAGTTCATTCCGGAAAAATGACACATTATATTCCGGAAAACAATACGTATGTTTATTTCAGATATACCGATGCTAAAACCGTAATGGTAGTTTTCAATAACAATGCAAAAGAGCAGGTTGTAAAAACAAACCGTTTCAAAGAAAACATTAAAAACTATACATCAGGAAAAGATGTTATCACGGGAAAAACGTTTGATTTAGTTTCTGAAATTACGCTGGAACCAAAATCAGCCGTAGTTTTAGAATTGGAATAATATTTTTTCTATTGCAGATTTTGGGGATTCGTCATATTCATTTTAATTATCTGCTCAATCTGCCAAATCTGTGAGAAACTTAATCTTTTTTTACGATCCTTTATCATTTTTTTTTTTTTGACAATCATTGAGAATAGAAAATTCTTGAATTGCTTCACTTGTTCGATATCGCTCGGGTTGTGGCTTTTAATTTTTTAATAAATTCCTTGCAACCTTTGCGTAAAACTTTGCGACCTTTGCGATTAAATTTTACAGATATGCTAAAAATAGCTCACAGAGGTGCCAAAGCATACGAACCCGAAAACACGCTTCAGGCTTTTCAAAAAGCTTTAGACTTACATTCAGACGGAATCGAACTTGACGTTCATCTCAGCGCTGACGGACATCTCATCGTCATGCACGATGAAACCATCGATAAAATGACCAACGGAAAAGGCGATATCAACTCGTATACTTTAGCCGAATTAAAGTCATTTAGAATCGCTGGAAAATTTCAAATTCCTACTCTAAACGAAGTTTTTGATTTAGTAGATAAAAAATGCTTCATCAACGTGGAGTTAAAAAATGCCGATACTTCAAAAAATGTGGTTTCATTGATTGAAGAATACATCAATAAAAAAAGCTGGAACTACGAACATTTTATCATTTCTAGTTTTGACTGGAATGCTTTAAAAGAAGTTCAGAACCTAAATCCAAATATTCCGATTGGTGTTTTAACGGAGGAAGATCTTGATATGGCTTTGGCTTTCGCTGAAACCATAAAAGCAAAAGCCATTCATCCTGATTTTCAGTTATTGAATAAAGAAAAAGTTCAGGAAATTCAGAAAAAAGGATTCTTAGTTTTCCCCTGGACAGTAAACTCCGAAGAAGACATCCAAAAAGTAAAAAGTTATCACGTAAACGGAATTATCTCTGATAATCCAGATAAAATATAATAATAGCCACGAATTCACGATTTTATTTTTTTTTACAATCTATGAGAAAAAAAATTCGTGAATTTGCGGTGAACAAAAAAATATGATTAAAAATTTCGACATCATCATCGTTGGCGGAGGCGCTGCAGGTTTTTTTACCGCAATTAATATTGCTGAGAAAAATCCAAAACTAAAAATTGCCATTTTAGAAAGAGGAAAAGAAGTGCTTTCTAAAGTCCGCGTTTCCGGAGGCGGAAGATGCAATGTGACACATGCGTGTTTTGAGCCTAATGAACTGGTCAAATTTTATCCTCGGGGCGAAAAAGAACTTCGCGGTCCATTTCATCAATTTTGCTCAGGCGATACAATCGAATGGTTCGAAAAACACGGTGTTGAATTAAAAATCGAAGAAGACGGGCGACTATTTCCCGTTTCAAATTCCTCGCAAACTATTATTGATTGTTTTTTAAAAGCAACCGAAAGATTAGGTATCAAAGTATTGACAGGACAAAGCGTACAATCGATTTTTAAAAAAGAAAATCACTGGAAAATTGACACACAAACCGAAAATTACGCTACTGAAAAATTAGTTATGGCAACCGGAAGCAATCCGAAAATCTGGGAAATGCTTCAGGGACACGGGCATGCTGTTGTAAGTCCGGTTCCTTCGTTGTTTACTTTCAATATCAAAGATTCCCGAATCAAAGAATTGCCAGGAGTTGCCGCACATGTTACTGTAAATGTAAAAGATACTAAACTTGAATCGACAGGACCTTTATTGATTACGCATTGGGGAATGAGCGGACCCGCAATTTTGAAACTTTCGGCCTGGGGCGCACGTATTTTACATGATAAAAATTATCAGTTTACGATTTCCATAAATTGGTTAAATGATATTGATTACGAAGATGCCGAAAAAATCCTGAAAGACTTAAAACAGGAGCATGCTAAAAAAGCGGTTTCTAAAAAATCGCCTTTTGACTTTCCAAATCGTTTGTGGGAAAGTCTGGTTTTGGTTTCTGGAATTGATGCAGAAACCAAATGGGCCGATTTATCTAAAAATCAATTGCAGAATCTAATTTCACAATTGACAAAAGCCGAATTTAAAGTGAACGGGAAAAGTACTTTTAAAGAAGAATTTGTAACCGCAGGCGGAATCGATTTAAAGGAAATCAATTTTAAAACGATGGAAAGCAAAATTCACGAAAACCTTTATTTTGCAGGAGAAATTGTCAATATCGATGCTATAACAGGAGGATTTAATTTTCAGAATGCCTGGACAAGCGGGTTTATTCTGGCTCAAAACATGTAATACAAATGAAATTCAAAGGAATTATTTTTGATTTAGACGGCACATTAGTCAATTCATTAGAAGACATTTCAGATGCGATGAATAAAGTACTTGAAGGGCTAAATTTTCCAACTCATACTTACGATACCTATCAATATTTTATCGGCAGCGGTTTACGAAATCTAGTCAGCAAAGCATTGCCCGCATCAAACAATTCAGACGAACAAATCGAAATTTGTTTTGCAAGTATGGTTAATGAATATCGTGAAATCTGTACGTTGAAAACAAAACCATATAAAGGTATTGTCGAATTATTGGATAATTTGGCTTCACAAAATATCAAAATGGCGGTTTTCTCCAACAAGGCAGATGAGTTGACCAAGAAAATAGCTTCTGAAATATTTCCAAATCACTTTGATGCTGCAGTTGGTCTGAGTACAGAAGCGCTTAAAAAACCAAATCCGTTTGAAGCGGTCGAAATCAGCAAAAAATGGAATTTAAAACCGGAAGAAATCCTTTTTGTCGGCGATTCTGATATCGATATGCAGACAGCAGTAAACGCAAATATGTTTCCTGTTGGCGTTACCTGGGGTTACAGAACTCAGGAAGAGTTGAAAAACAGCGGAGCAAAAGTGGTTGTGACCAAGGCTTCAGAATTAATGGAGTTATTGTAAAACCGTAATTTGAATTTAAAGTATTAACAAGAATTTACACAATTCATAAGTTTTCATTAAGACGATTCTAATAATTTTACTCTCAGCTAATTAATTCTGTATGAGAGTAAAATTACTTACCACAATTTCTTTTTTCACCTATCAGTTATCTATTTCACAAACTGAAAAATTGCTTCATGGCAAAGTAGTTGCTCAGGATCTTCCGCTTAAAAATGTAGAAGTAATCAACAAAACTGCTAAAATCAGCACCAGAACAAATGAATCGGGCGAATTTTCAATTGCTGTAAATATAAAAGACAGTCTGCTTTTCTTCTCAAAAGATTTTTTATTTACAAGATTAAAAGTTACAGCAGAAAACATTCAGTCCAATCGTTTTAAAGTCAATATGATTGCCAAACCGGAAGAGCTGAAAGAAGTTGTCGTTTTGAATAACGAATCAAAAACAGTCTGGCTGACTAAAGAAGAAATAGAACAGATTAAGCTAAACGCTCACAAATCAAAAGAGGGATTAAAAATTGCTGGTTATAAAGAAGCAGTTATGCCCCTCGGAACAGATTTTATTTACCTTGGAAAACAAATTCGGAATTTATTCAAAAAAGAAGAAACGCCTAAAAAGGAAAGTCCAAAAATCAATTTCAGTTTACTTGTAAAAAGCACATTGCCTCCTGATTTTTTGACAAAAGATCTGAAATTAAAGCCCGAAGAAACAACGCTTTTTATTGAATTCTGCAATGCCGATCCAAAATCTAAAACCTTTTTAGAAAATCCAAATATTCTGGCTACGATGGATTTTTTGTATGCTAAAAATGAAGAGTTTAAGAAGTTGAAATAGACTTTTTAAGTTTTTTCCATTTTAAGAAAAATACACCCAAACAAACAATTAATAGAATAGAAAAAATAATGACACAGATTAAGACTAAAGTTAAGTTCTCATTCTTTTTCGATAATCGCCAATTTAAAATATTGTTCTTACGTGTTAGTTCAACTACAACTTCATCAATTTGCTTTCCCTGTTGAGAACAATAGTTAGAAATCTGTTTTAAACACAAAATAAGTCTTTCGTTAAGTAATTCATTTTCAAATCCATATTGTTTTGAAAGTAAATATATTTCGGAAGCGTCTTTATAATTATACTCGCTCATTACATTTGTAATATTTCCCAATTCAAACAATAAAACTGAAATAATTTGATCTTTCGGTTTTATAAACGAAATCCTTTCGTTTAACTGAAAGTACAATGAATGTTTCAATTTATCCAATTCTTTGTAGGAAAGCTTGGTTTTTGGAGTAACTTCCGAACCAAAATTTGTATTGATAAAAAATTGTCCTGACGGATTTTGCAGTTTTTGAATCTTGGCTTCTAAAATTTTAAGGTGAAGCCATTCAGATCTTTCGTGAGATTCAGGATTTAATAGAATTGATTTTTTAATCCACTCATAAGACTTTTGATTTTCTCCCATTAACTCATAAAGAGTTCCAAGATTAGAAGCTGTTGAATATCTGTTTGGTTTTATTTTTTCAATTTCTAAATATAATTTTAAGGCTTCCTGATATTTTCCCTGAATAATTAAAACATAGCCCTTATCAGACAAATAATCTATGTCTTTTGTTTTTTCATATCCTTTTTCAAGATCCCAAATTAAAGCCGGAAAATCTTTAATTTTGAATTGATGGCCGAAAGGGACATATTGATGCGTACGGTCACGGTAAATTTCAACTTTATTTTTTAATATTTTTAGTTCCCAATTCAAACAGGCAAAGGTTTTAAAAGACATTAAAACCAAGACAATAACAAAAAAATTAAATCTATTCATAAAGTATAAACGCGTTGATTAAACCTGTAACAAAACAAACCTGAAACAAAAACTACTTATTCAACCACCAGATACTCGCATTCAAAATCGCTGCAAATCCAACCCAGGCCAAATACGGAATCAATAAATAACCGGCCGTTTTATTGATTTTGGTAAATTTTAAATACGTTTCGTAAATCATCAGCCATAAAAGGGCGATTTCGATTAAGGCGAGCATCGGGTTTTTTAATCCGAAGAATAAATAAGACCATACTGCATTAAGTGTTAACTGAATTATGAAAAAACCTAAAGCTTTTTTTACTTCTTCATTCTGCTCTTTTATTTTATCCCAGACCAATCCGGCGGCAACGGCCATAAAGACATAAAGCAAAGTCCAGACCGGCATGAAAATCCAGTTGGGCGGATTAAAAAAGGGCTTTTTAATTGTTGGATACCACTCTGCCACACTGGGTCTTGTTACCATACTGGCAGAATATCCTACTGCTAAACAAACTACTAACGCTATTGCTATTTTTACGAACTTATTCATGATAATCAAATTTTGAATCAAAAATAGTCAAAAAGAAAAATTTCAAACCATATAAGTTATATAACTTCATTTTAGTAAAAGCTGCTTATATTTCTTATATAACTTATATGGTGAAAAAGTTATCTTTGTCAAAATTTTATAATTCATGTTTACAGCAGCTGATTTTATTCCTAAAACATATTCTTCAACAATTGAAAACGGAAACTTTGAATGGAGTGCTCCAAGCAATATTGCATTGGTAAAATACTGGGGAAAAAAAGACAACCAGATTCCGGCAAATCCTTCTGTGAGTTTTACATTGAATAATTGCAAAACGATTACGAAACTTGCTTTTGAAAAGAAAGAAAATAAGAATGTTTTTTCTTTCGATTTACTATTTGAAGGAAAACCAAAAGAAGATTTCAAACCGAAAATTCAGAAGTTTTTAGAAAGAGTTGAGGTTTACCTGCCGTTTTTGAAAGACTATCATTTTACCATTGATACTCATAATACTTTTCCGCACAGTTCAGGTATTGCTTCTTCAGCATCCGGGATGGCAGCTCTGGCAATGAATTTTATGAGTTTAGAAAGAAAGCTAAACCCAGGAATGACAGATGATTATTTTTATCAGAAAGCATCATTTTTAGCCCGTTTAGGTTCAGGAAGTGCATGCCGAAGCGTAAAAGGAAATGTAGTCGTTTGGGGAAATCAGGCAAATATCGAAGGAAGCTCTGATTTATTTGGGGTTGAATTTCCGCATGCAATTCATGAAAATTTCCATCATTATCAGGATACTATTTTATTAGTGGATAAAGGCGAAAAACAGGTTTCAAGCACCGTTGGACACGATTTGATGCACCATCATCCGTATGCCTACAGCCGTTTTGCGCAGGCACACGAGAATCTGGATCAATTAATCGCTATTTTCGAAAGTGGAAATGTAGAAGAGTTTATCAAAGTTGTAGAAAGTGAAGCTCTGACTTTGCATGCCATGATGATGACTTCAATGCCTTATTACATCCTGATGAAGCCAAACACATTACAAATTATCAACGCCATCTGGAAATTTAGGGACGAAACAAAAACTCCGGTTTGTTTTACCCTTGATGCCGGTGCAAACGTGCATGTGCTTTATCCTGAAAATGTAAAAGAAAAAGTATTGCAATTTATTAAGAACGAATTAGTTGGCTTTTGTCAAAATGGTCAGTATATTTGCGACGAAATTGGAGCGGGAAGTCAATTAATAATTGATAATTGATAATTGTCAATTAATCACTAACTTTATGGAGAAGAAAAACATTATTAAAGAAAAATCTTTTGCTTTTGCAATTGACATTGTTAATCTTTATAAAGTTTTAAGTGAGAAAAAAGAGTTCGTATTATCCAGACAAGTTTTGCGATCCGGAACCTCGATTGGTGCCAATGTAAGAGAATCTGAACATGCTCAAAGTAAAGCAGATTTTATCCATAAATTATCTATTTCATTAAAAGAAGCAAACGAAACAGAATATTGGTTAGATTTGTTGTATGAAACAAAATATCTTTCGGATGTAGAGTTTCAAAATATAAAACCAAAAATAATAGAATTATTACGATTGCTTACAAGCATTATTAAAACTTCTAAAAACATATAATTAATTATCAACTGGTAATTATTAATTTTCAATTATGAAAGGACCATTATTTTACTCAAAAATATTACTCTTTGGAGAATACGGAATCATCCGCGATTCTAAAGGACTTTCTATTCCTTATAATTTTTATAATGGCGCCCTGAAGAGAGATGAAAATCCTTCTGTAGAGGCCATTGCTTCAAATGCAAGTTTAAAACGTTATACCGTTTACCTGGAAAACTTACAAACAGAACAGCCTGATTTGGTTGTTTTTGACATTCCTTCTCTTAAAAGCGATGTTGAAACGGGTATGTACTTCGATTCCAGTATTCCGCAAGGGTACGGTGTGGGAAGCAGCGGTGCTTTGGTGGCGGCTATTTATGATAAATATGCTACTGATAAAATTACCGTTCTTGAGAATCTGACACGTGAAAAATTATTGCAGCTAAAAAACATATTTGCAAATATGGAGAGTTTTTTCCACGGAAAAAGTTCTGGTCTGGATCCATTAAACAGTTATTTGAGCATTCCGATTTTAATTAATTCTAAAGATAATATCGAAGCAACCGGAATTCCAACCCAGAGTTTTGACGGAAAAGGAGCTGTATTCTTATTAGATTCAGGAATTGTGGGTGAAACCGCTCCGATGGTCAATATTTTTATGGAAAACCTAAAAGACAAAGGTTTCCGTGCGATGCTAAAAAACCAATTTGTAAAATATACCGATGCCTGTGTAGACAACTTTTTGCACGGCGACATGAAATCATTGTTTACTAATACTAAAAAGCTTTCAAAAGTCGTTTTAAACAATTTCAAGCCTATGATTCCGGAGCAGTTTCACGGAATCTGGCAGCATGGAATTGATACCAACGATTATTATTTAAAACTTTGCGGTTCTGGCGGCGGCGGTTATATTCTGGGTTTTACTGAAGATCTGGAGCGCGCTAAGGTTTCCTTAAAAGATTATAAATTAGAAGTGGTGTATCAGTTCTAATTTAACCTTTTTTCAAACTATAAACCGGTATGATGTTAAGCAGGCAGCACAAACTTTTAGTAATGAAAATTGTCAGTCTGTTCTCTGTAGTAAGAGGTTACAACATTCCGATTATTGTGTTGGCACAATATTTATCAGCTATTTTTATATTAGCTCCGGAGAAAAGAGCGCTCGATATTTTACTTGATTCCTACTTGTTTCTGATTGTATTTGCGTCTGCCGTTACGATTGCTTCTGGCTATATTATCAATAATTTTTATGACAGCCAGAAAGACCTGATCAACAGACCGAACAAATCGATGCTGGATCGTCTGGTCAGTCAGAAAACAAAACTTTCAGTTTACTTTTCCCTGAACTTTATGGCCGTTCTGACAGCTTTAATCGTTTCCTGGCGTGCTTCCTTATTTTTTTCAGCTTATATTTTCCTAATCTGGTTTTATTCGCATAAAATTAAAAAGTATGCCATCGTTGGAAATCTGACAGCGGCTTTTCTGGCTGTTCTGCCTTTTTTTGCCATTCTGCTTTACTTTTTTTACCACCAGATTTCATTTAACGAAATTGAGAACCACAGAAGTCATTTTGCAGTAATTTCAGCACATGCAATGTTTTTATTTTTACTGCTGCTAATTCGGGAGATGATAAAAGATCTTGAGAATTTAAAAGGTGATTTAGCTAATAATTACCAGACTATTCCAATTCTTTACAGCGAAAGGGTCTCAAAGCAGATCATTACAGTTTTAACCTTTATGACCATACTTCCCGTGTACATATTGATCAATGTTTATGATGTAGGCTATATGGATATCTATTTCTATGTGTGTTTTATGGCATTACTTTTTTTTCTGTTGTATTTATGGAAATCAAATTCTAAAGAGCAATATTTACTGCTTCATAATATGCTTAAATTTTTGATTGTTTCGGGTGTTTTTTGCATTGTCTTGATTAATCCAAGTGTATTGTGGCACGGAAAGCAATTGATTTCTAATTTTTAGGTTTATTTCGTAGAAATTTTCAGAAATTTATTCCAGAAACTTTGCAAAACTTAATGTTAACCTTTGTGAATCTTCTGTGAGACATCCTTTATAATGATTAAAAAATGCCAATTGTAAGCTCCTGACTCACCAAAACCGTATTGCTATCAATCTAAGAACATTCAACTTAAGATTATTTAGGAGGAATAAACTATCTTTGCACAAATTACAGAATTTATGAACAACAAGGAAGGCAATAATAAAAGAGGCGGATCGAGACCAAACAGCTCAAGGTCAAACTCAGGCAAGCCGAAACCTCCTATGGCAAAGCGTGCGCAAGGGCCAAAAAAAGTGAACCCTGCTGTTAAGGCTGCGGAAGAAGAAAAAGCAGCAAAATTTAAAAAACAGAATCAGGCTCCAAAAAGACAAAAAGCTTCAGACGAAATTCGATTGAACAAATATATTTCGAATTCGGGTGTCTGTTCACGTCGTGATGCAGATATATACATTCAGTCCGGAAACGTAAAAGTAAATGGGGTTCCGGTAACTGAAATGGGGTATTTAGTAAAATTAAATGATGTTGTGAATTTTGACGGTGTTATCCTGACTCCTGAAAAGAAAGAATATATATTACTAAACAAACCAAAGAACTTTACGACGGCATTAGACGAAGGACAGGAATATCGTAATGTTTTGGAATTGGTGCGTGGAGCTACAAACGCTAAGATATCTGCGGTTGGAAGAATGGATAAAAACACCACCGGATTATTATTGTTTACAAATGATAATGATATGATCCGTAAGTTTACATTACCGAATCAGAAATCATCTAAAATCTATCAGGTTTCATTAGATAAAAACCTGAAATATGAGGATCTGGAAAAAATCAGCAAGGGATTGGTTTTGGATGGACACCGTGTTTTTGTAGAGGAAATAAGCTACATTGACAATGAGCCAAAAAGTGAAGTAGGTCTAAAATTGCGTACTGCTAATGTAAAAGTAGTTCGTTCCATTTTTGAAAGTTTTGAATATAATGTCCTGCGTATTGACCGTGTATCTTTTGCAGGTCTGACCAAAAAGAACCTGCCAAGAGGAAACTGGCGCTTTTTGACAGATCAGGAAATTATCAATTTAAAAAACGTTTAAAAGATATTCTGAATAACTAAAAAACCTGTTTCAAACAAAGTGAAACAGGTTTTGTTTTTAAGGCTATAAAGTAGCCTTTTGTTTCTCTACAAAATTATGTGATTGCAGTTCTAACAATTCAGTAGCATTTTTTCGCTGCAGATTGTACAAGTTTTTATCTTCGGCAATATCAGCATACACTTTGTCATGCATTTCAGCACTTGTTTTTATCAGTAACTCCCGCTGGTATTTATTTTGCTGCAAAGTGGCTTTCATGGCCGTTTCGGCTTCTTCCTGTTTTATATCGAACTCGCCTTTTGGAGCCAGTAATTTGGCAATTATCGGAGAGGTTTCGATTGCTAAAAACAACAGCATGATAAAAAATGAAGGAAGCCACGGCAATTTGTTCAATGCGTTAATTCTGGCCATCAACCCGTCAAAACCTTCGATGACTGGTTGTGTCTGTAAAATCTTTTTATCCAGATCGGCCTGAAGTTGTTTGCCTGTTTTTTCTTTTTCAGCAATTTTTGCTTCGTTAGCGGTTTTTAAAGTTTCATATTCTTTTAAAGCAGCATCGTGTTTCTCTCTCTTTTCCTTATAAACTGGGCCTTTTCCTAATTTTTTAGTTCCGGAAGTTCCTTCGGCTTCTGTAATATAAGTAGAGTATAAAGCATTTACTTCTTTCTCTTTTTTCAGAATATCAGCTTTTAAAGCCGTAATTTCAGCCTTGTTTTTATCTAAATCCGATTTGAAATAAGTTCCAATTTGTTTTTTGTTGGCCAGTTCCATTTCGTTTTTTTCCTTTAGTAAAACGGTATTGATTTCTTTTTCGAAAATTTTAATTTCTAATGGTTTTGAAATTACGATAGCAATAATAATCGCCAGCACGATTCTGGGAGTCGCCTGAAGGAATTCATCCATCAAACGATCTCTCTTTTTAATGGTGGAGACAATAAAACGGTCGAGATTAAAAATAAGCAAACTCCATACAAACCCAAAAATTAAGGCAGGATAAATAGAATCAAATACAGTAAAAAGGGCATAAGCACTGGCCAGAAAGGCCATAACTGCGGTAAAAAAAACAGTGGCGCCAATACCAACATATTTGGTTTGTTCGCCTTCTGAACAGTCTTCGAGAAGATTTCGGTCGGCTCCTGAACACAGGATAAAAAATTGTTTTAACATGATTGATGATTTTTGATTAATGATGATAAGGCAAATTTAACGCCAAAAATTTAATTGGAAGCTAAATAGTTGATTTGTTTTTACTTGTGAATCAATTATTTGGTGTTTTGTAATTAGTTAGTCCATAGTAATTAGTGCCTAGTCCTTAGTAATTAGTTGTAAAGTGTAAATTATTCCTATTTGTTTTAACAGTAAGTTCTTCCTATTTGTTTCAACAGTAAGCGCTTCTTTTAGTATACACAACACGACTAAGGACTAATTACTGAGAACTAAAAATCTAAAATCGTGATCAATGTTACATAAACATTACTATTTTCTAGTTATAAACGTCTAATCATAACAGTATGTTAATTTTTTTTACAGGTTTTAATAATACTAAGGTTATAGTTTCGCACCAAAATCAAACCAAAATCACAATGAAAAATTTATATGTGGCTGCAATGCTATTTTTATTAACGCTGACGGGCTATGCCCAAAAAGCAATCATATCAGGAAAGGTCTTAGACGCTGATGATAAACTGCCTCTGCCAGGAGCTATGATTCAAATTGTAGGTGAAAACAAGTACACTGTATCCGACTATAACGGAAGGTTTGAATTGCTTAACATAAATGTTGGAACATATCAGGTAACGGTTAAATATATTGGATATACTTCTACCACTCAGGAAATCACAGTAGAACAAGGGAAAAACAACGTAATCGATTTTTCGCTTAAAACTACAGGAACAGAATTGAATGAGGTGGTAGTGGGAGACATCTTAAAAGGTCAGGCAAAAGCACTGAACCAGCAAAAAAACAGCAAAAATATAGGAAACATAATTTCATCAGATCAGGTAGGCCGTTTTCCGGATGCCAATGTCGGAGATGCATTAAAACGTGTTCCGGGTATCACCATGCAAAATGATCAGGGGGAAGCGCGTAATATCATCATTAGAGGTTTGGCTCCTTCCTTAAACTCTGTAACCTTGAATGGTGACCGAATTCCGTCTGCAGAAGGGGACAACCGAAATGTACAGATGGATTTGATTCCTTCAGATATGATTTCGACTATTGAAGTAAATAAAACATTGACATCTGACATGGATGCTGATGCGATTGGAGGTTCTGTAAATTTAGTAACAAGAGCAACTCCAAATGGCGAAAGAATTTCAGCAACGCTTGCAGGGGGGTATCTTCCTATTCGTGAAAAAGCTTCTTATACAGCGGGATTGGTTTATGGTAACCGATTTGCTAACAATAAATTAGGCATGGTTGTCAGCGGATCTTATAATAATGTAGATTATGGATCAGACAACATCGAAAACGAATGGGTAAAAGATGATTTTGGGAATGAGTTCTTACAGGCATCTCAGGTTAGAAAATACGATGTACAGCGTATTCGCCGAAGCGGATCGATTGCTTTAGATTATAAATTTGATGAAAACAACAGCATTTTTGCCAATGCAATCTACAACTGGAGAGATGACAGAGAAAACCGTTTCAGAACTACTTATGATAATATTGAACCCATTTATAATGGAGAAGAAATCATTGGCTTTGAAGGACGTGTAAGACGCCAGACAAAAGGTGGAGCTGATAACGACCGAAACAAAAACAGAAGGCTAGAAGATCAGCGTGTTCAAAATTATTCCATACGAGGAGAACACTTAATCAATTCGAAATTAGATTTAGACTGGTCTGCCAACTATGCAAAAGCCAGAGAATATCGCCCGGAGGAACGCTATATTGAGTACCGTCAGAAAGGTCTGGATATGTTTCAGGATTTATCTGACCCAAGATTTCCGTTGCTGACAACAGAGGGAGAATCTACAGATAAATTTAAATTTGATTCGGTTACAGAAAATACAGATGAAACAAGCGAAAGTGAATTTGGTGCAAAAGTCAACATTCGTTTCCCGTTCTCTGTTATTGCGGGTGAAAAAGGAAGATTAAGAACAGGTCTTAGACTTCGTTTGAAAGAAAAAGAAAGAAACAATAATTTTTACGCTTACGAACCAATAAATGACGGAATGGAATTGTTATCAGAGGTTTCAACAAGCTATTTTGATGGAAAAAACTTTAATCCGGGAAGTAAATATGTGCCTGGAACTTTTGCTTCGGCTAATTTCTTAGGAAGTTTAGACCTTAATAATGCAAGTTTATTTGATAAAGAAGCAGATCCGGCTGAGTATTTAGCTGTTAATTATAACGCTAAAGAAAGAATTACGGCTGCTTACGTAAGATGGGATCAGGATTTTAACGATAAACTTTCAATGGTTTTAGGTTTCCGTGTTGAAAACACACACATCGATTATACAGGAAATCGTGTTTTAGATGAAGAAGAATTAGAAAGCCAGATCAACACAACAAACTCTTACACTAATTTATTGCCAAGTATTTCATTTCAATACAATGCTACAAAAGATTTAGTTTTAAGAGCAGCTGCCACTACTGCACTGGCAAGACCTAACTATTATGCACTGGCACCTTATGTAAACAATATTGCTGCTGATAAAGAAATTACGGCTGGTAATCCGGATCTTGATGTTACCTACTCATACAATTATGATTTTATGGTTGAGAATTATTTCAAGTCGGTTGGATTGATTTCAGGAGGTGTTTTCTACAAAAAATTACGTGATTTCATCTATAACTACAGCGATAGTCAATATACTAATGCCAAATTTGCTGCAGATTTTCCAAATCAGGTAAACCCAATTCCTGCTGGCGAAAACTGGTCATTTTTACAATCAAGAAATGGCGATACTGTTGATGTTTATGGTTTTGAAGTAGCTTTTCAGCGTAAATTAGACTTTTTACCTGGTGCTTTCTTAAAAGGATTCGGTATTTACGTGAACTATACATACACTAAATCTGAAGCAAAAGGAATAGCTGACGAAGACGGAAATGAAAGAAACAACATCAGCCTTCCTGGAACTGCGCCTCATATGTTCAACGGATCATTGTCATGGGAGAACAAACGTTTCTCTGCCAGGATTTCAACAAATTTTACATCTGATTATTTAGATGAACTCGGATCTGAATCGTATAATGACAGTTTTTATGACAAACAGTTTTTTCTGGATGCGAATGCTTCTTATAAAATTACGCCAAAACTTCGCTTTTTTGCTGAAGCTAACAACTTAACAAACCAGCCATTGCGTTACTATCAGGGTATAGAAGCACATACCAAACAAGCTGAATACTATCAGGCTCGTTACAATTTCGGATTGAAATTAGACTTGTAAAACCTGTTTTTAAAAATTCTTAAATTAGACAGAGTTTAACGGCTCTGTCTAATTGCATACAAATACATTATAAAAATGAAGAATAAATCTATAATTGCGTTTTTACTTTTAGCACTTTCATTAACAGCTTGTAAAGATGATAAATTAGCGCCGGTATCTCCAAATGCCGTAAAACCAACAGTTGTTACAGAAGCTTTGCCTCACGATACTGATGACCCTTCGATCTGGATTCACCCAACTGATGCTACAAAAAGTATTATTGTAGGAACTGATAAAGATACAGACGGTGGTTTGTATGCTTTTGATTTAAACGGAAAAATCCTGAAGAAATCAATTCCGTTAAAACGCCCAAACAATGTTGATATCGCTTACGGATTGATTATTGACGGAAAAAAAGTGGATATTGCTGTTACAACTGAGCGTGAAAGCAACAAAATCAGAGTTTTCAGCCTGCCGGATTTAGAACCAATTGACAACGGAGGCATTTCAGTTTTTGAAGGAGAAGAACAACGCGATCCAATGGGAATTTCTTTATACACACGCCCGACAGATGGCAAAATATTCGCTATTGTGGGAAGAAAATCAGGCCCTTCAGGAAGCTATTTATGGCAATATGAACTTTCGGGTTTCGGTAAAAATGCTGTTGGAAAAGTAGTTCGCAAATTTGGAGCTTACAGCGGAAAGAAAGAAATTGAAGCCATTGCTGTTGATAATGAATTAGGAACTGTTTTATATTGTGACGAGCAATTCGGAATCAGAAAATACAAGGCAGATCCTGCTTTGAATGACAATAAAGAATTAGCACTTTTTGGGCAAAAAGATTTTAAAGCCGATCATGAAGGAATTGCTATTTACAAAAAAACAGCTACTACAGGATATATTTTAGTTTCCAACCAACAGGCAAACACTTTCATGGTGTATCCGAGAGAAGGAGTTAACGGAAATCCAAACAGTTATAAATTACTGGCAGAAGTTCCAACTTCAACAATCGAATGTGATGGTGCCGATGTAACCAGTGTTAATTTAGGCGGATCCTATAAAAATGGTCTTTTCGTAGCGATGAGTAACGGAATGACATTCCATTATTACGCCTGGGACTTAATCCAGAAACGTATTGACGAATCTAAAAAATAAATTTTCAGTGTTTACAATGTTTTCAGTCGCAGTGTCAGTGTTAAGTGTTTATTTTTAGCTGCGATTGAGGACCAAACAAAAAAGCTGTTCAGAAATGAACAGCTTTTTTAGTTTGAATCAATAATTCCTTTTATTCTGTAATCGGTGCACCTGCTAAGATTTCAGCATTTGCAAATTCTTCAAATTTGGCAAAATTAGCTTTGAATTTCAGAGCCAATTCTAATGCTTTTTTATCGTATAAATCTTTATCTTCCCAGGTATTTCTAGGGTTTAAAATTTCATTTGGTACATTTGGACAAGACTGTGGTTTTGCAATTCCAAAAACCGAATGATTTTCATAGTCTACATTATCCAGTTCTCCGTTTAATGCAGCCGTAATCATAGCGCGGGTATATTTTAATTTCATGCGACTTCCGGTTCCGTAAGCTCCTCCCGTCCATCCTGTGTTGATTAGCCAGACTTTTACATCAGCATCTTTCATTTTTTTGCTTAGCATTTCAGCATATTTTGTTGGATGCAAAGGCATAAATGGTGCTCCAAAACAAGCAGAAAAGTTTGGCTGAGGTTCTGTTACGCCAGCTTCAGTTCCGGCCACTTTTGCCGTATAACCAGAAATAAAATGATAGGCTGCCTGCCCTGGAGTCAGTTTTGAGATTGGGGGCAAAATTCCGAAAGAATCTGCTGTTAAGAAAAAAATATTTTTAGGATTATGTCCTATAGAACCCGGCTGAATATTGTCGATATGTGTTATCGGATAACTTACACGGGTATTTTGTGTAATGGTAACATCTTCATAATCAACTTCATTGGTGCCTGCTTTAAAAACGACATTTTCTAAAAGCGCCCCTTTTTTGATAGCTCTGAAAATATCCGGTTCATTTTCTTCAGATAAGTTGATTACTTTGGCATAACAGCCCCCTTCAAAATTAAAAACGGTGTTTTCACTTGTCCACCCATGTTCGTCGTCACCGATTAATTTACGTTCTGGATCAGCTGATAAAGTAGTTTTTCCGGTTCCGGATAAGCCGAAGAAAATCGCAGTATCGCCAGCGTCACCCACATTCGCACTGCAGTGCATTGGTAATGTATTTTTGAAAACGGGTAAAATGAAATTCAAGGCAGAGAATATCCCTTTTTTCATTTCTCCGGTATAACCTGTTCCGCCAATTAAGGCTACTTTTTTAGTAAAATCCAAAATAGCAAAATTAGACTGGCGTGTTCCGTCTACAGCCGGATCTGCCATAAAACCTGGAGCACAGATTACCGTCCATTCTGGAGTGAAATTCGCTAATTCACTTTCTTCTGGTCGCAGAAACATATTGTAGCAAAACAAATTCGACCAGGCAGTTTCAGTAACAACGCGGACATTTAATCTGTAATTCACATCAGAACAAACGTATGAATCGCGTACAAAAACTTCTTTATCTGATAAAAATTGTGTTACCTTATTATATAGTTTTTCGAAAGCTTCCGGTGAAAACGGAATATTTACATTTCCCCACCAAACTTTTTCTTCTGTTATACTGTCTTTTACAATAAAACGGTCTTGTGGAGAACGTCCGGTAAATTCACCAGTGTTAATCGCCAATGCTCCTGTAGAACTCTCAATACCTTGTCCGGCCTCAATAGTCAGAGCATGTAACTCTTCCGGAGATAGTTGATAGTGAACATTTGCATTTTTGATTCCTAAATTGTTTAGCGAAATCGATTTCGTGGAAAGTGTATTCGTCTCCATAAATTTTGAATTGTTGTAGTTATATTGTTTATTCTTAAATATCAATTTTAAGATATGAATAACTTAAGTAGGTGTTACATTATTTGTAGTTAACTATTTAAAATACAAAATATTCACACCAATAAAGTTATGTGTTATATATACAACAAAATTAATCATTATAATTCAGATAGAATTTTTTTAATCCAATTTTATGATTTTTTCCTAAAAAAAGTAACTAAAAGAACCAACCAGGCGAAGATTAATAGGAATCCGCCAATTGGAGTTACGAATCCTATAATTTTGAAGTCAATAGTGGTAACGTTTTTTGTAGTCAGTAAAAAAATGGAACCTGAGAATAAAATTACACCTGCCAGAACTAAATTATAGATCACTTTTAGCTTTTTTAAAGGCAATTCTGTACGTGACGCCACAAAAAATAAAAAGAAAGCATGATACATTTGATAACGAACACCGGTTTCAAAACTGGTTAATTGTTCCGGAGTTAATATTGCCTTTAAGGCATGTGCACCAAAAGCACCTAAAATAATGGCTAACATTCCGAAAATAGCACCTGTAATAATTATTTTTCTTTCCATTTTAATGTGTTTTTAATATCACAAAAATACTCTTAATTCAACCAAACAAAAAACATTTCAAATACACTTTTCAAAAAAAACTGGTTTACTTTGTTGTTTATGTATTAAAAATTTAACCTAGTATCAATTGTTATTTTTATAACAATTCAGTATGTTTGTGTTATATATGTAAATTATGAGACATATTCTAATCATCGGAGCCGGAAGATCCGCATCGTCTTTGATACGGTATTTGCTTTCAAAGTCGGAAAGTGAAAATCTACATATTGTGGTAGCCGATTTATCTTTGGCTTTGGCCGAAAAAAAAATCAACAATCATCCGAATGCAACCCCGATTGCCCTGAATATTTTTGATAAAGAAGAAAGAAAAACAGCCATAGAAAAAGCATCTATTGTCATTTCGATGCTTCCTGCCTATTTACATATTGAAATTGCAAAAGACTGCCTGCAATTCAAAAAACATCTCGTTACCGCTTCCTACATCAGCGATGCCATGATGGAACTTGATGAAGAAGCCCGAAAAAACAATTTGATTTTCATGAATGAAATTGGCCTCGATCCCGGAATAGATCATATGAGTGCAATGAAAGTTATTGATGAAATCAGAGCAAAAGGCGGCAAAATGCTGCTTTTTGAATCCTTTTGTGGCGGTTTGGTAGCTCCTGAGTCAGATAACAATTTATGGAATTACAAATTTACCTGGGCACCCAGAAATGTTGTATTGGCAGGTCAGGGTGGTGCAGCAAAATTTATTCAGGAAGGTACTTATAAATACATTCCCTATGGAAGTTTATTTCGCAGAACTGAATTTCTTGAAGTCGAAGGTTACGGAAAATTTGAGGCCTATTCGAACCGTGATTCGCTTAAATATCGCTCTATTTATGGTTTGGATGATATTCTGACGTTATACAGAGGAACGATTAGAAGGGTCGGTTTCTCGAAAGCATGGAATATGTTTGTGCAACTGGGCATGACAGACGACAGTTATATCATGGAAGATTCTGAAAACATGAGTTACCGTCAGTTTACCAATTCTTTTTTACCTTATCATCCAACGGACTCAGTTGAAATAAAAATGCGCCTGATTTTAAAAATAGATCAGGATGATATTATGTGGGACAAGCTTTTGGAGCTGGATTTATTTAATCCTGACAAAAAAGTGAACCTGCCTAATGCAACTCCGGCCCAGATTCTCGAAAAAATACTAATGGACAGCTGGACACTGCAACCAGATGATAAAGATATGATTGTGATGTACCATAAATTTGGCTATGAACTCAACAGTGAGAAAAGACAAATCGACTCAAAAATGGTTTGCATTGGCGAAGATCAGACGTATACTGCAATGGCAAAAACTGTCGGTCTTCCGGTGGCTATTGCGACTTTGTTGATTTTGAATGGAAAAATTACGACCCCGGGAGTACAGCTTCCGATCAGTAAGGAAGTGTATCTGCCTATTTTAGAAGAATTAGAAAGTTATGGTGTTGTTTTTTACGAACAAAATATGCCTTATTTTGGATATAATCCGGACTTATTTTAACGGATTTATTTTTAGTTTTTGAATTTTAAAATCCGCTTCTAAATTTTAAAAGCGGATTTTTTTATGAATTAATATGCTAACAGAATAGTGTTGGCAGACATTTACATTTTTATGAATTCAACTATTTTATTTGCAATTTCATTTTGTCCATTTTCGCTAATCAGATACGTTCTGTTATTCTCATTTGTTAGATAGCCAATTTCTACTAGTAAAGCAGGACATTTTGAATTTTTGAGTACAAAATAATTTGCATCTTTAACCTCTCCTTTAGCAAGTTTTTCATTTGAGATTTTATCAACTAAATCTTTAGCACTTTCTTTCGATTTTTCATAAAAAACATTTTGTTTTGAAACAAAAGCATTTACCCCGTTTTCATTTAAATCTTGTGAACTATTTACATGTAAAGAAATTACTAAATCCGGCTTTATTTTGTTTATTTCAGATACTCTTTCACTTAATTCAATAAAGCTGTCGTCTTTTCTGAGCAAAATAATTTCAATTTCATCTTTGCCATTCAGCAAGCTTATTTTATTCGCAATATTTTCTACAATTTTCTTTTCTTGCTCAGCACCAATTTGCGCTCCAATATCTTTTCCTCCATGGCCGGCATCAATAACTATAGTTTTTTTGTTGCTCAGGGGTAAAGGTTTGAAAGCAAATAATAAAAAGATTGTTAATAGCCCTAAAGCAGCCAAAGACTGTATTATTAATGTCTTTGTTTTCGAAGTGGTTTTTGTCATCATGGTAAGTCGTTTTTTTGTTGATAAAAAGTTTAAATTACTAGTCAAATAGATGGGTTGTGAGATATTTAATTTGTTGAGTAAAAGGTTTTGATATAAATAGATATTATTATGTGCCGATATCACATTTTCATCTGCCAAAAACTCATGATTAAGCTGAATGGCTTTTTTGTAAAAAATAAAAACAGGGTTGAACCAAAATAATGTTTTCAGAATTTCTATAAAAATTACATCAAGCGTATGTTTTTGCTTTACATGGGCGATTTCGTGCGTAAATAATTCTTGTTCTATAAGCCCATTTTCAAAATCATTATGATTTAAATAAATAGAATCCCAAAAAGAATAAGGTAAAGTTTTTTCTGAGAGTAAAACTATCCTTGTGTTTTGATGCACAATGATTTTAGATATTTTAGCCTTTGACGTGATTGTATAAATATTTTGAATAAACCGATAGCTTAGAATTAAAGTAATTCCGATATAAGTTATCCATAAAAGAAAAAGCCAATAATTGATCTGATCTTCTTTGTTTATATTGATATCTTCTGCTTCAATCGGAAAAGTAGCTGCAGCTGTTTTCGGAAATGTAATTTTATTGTACACAATAGGAATATCCTGTTGAATTTCGAAAGATAAAAAAGGTACAACCATTGAAAACACCAGACTGACCAGTAAAAAATACCTGTTGAAGCGGAACATTTTTTCTTTTTCCAGCAATAAGTGGTATGCTAGCAATAGGATGCAAAGACTAATAGTCGATTTAATTAAAAAGGTTGTCATTTTTTCTTTTTTTGAATTTGACTATCGATTATTTTTTTGAGTTCTTCCAGTTCCGAAGCTGACAAATTGGTTTCGGTGGTAAAGAAAGAAGCAAATTGCGAAGCCGAATTATTAAAGAAATTACTAATAAGGCCTTTTACATGTTTGGAGAAATAATCTGTTTTTTTGACTAACGGATAATATTCCCTTGAGTTTCCGAATTCGTTGTAAGCTACAAACTTCTTGTCAATCATACGTTTTAAAAGTGTGGCAACGGTGGTTGTGGCAGGTTTTGGCTCCGGGTAAGCTTCAAGTAAATCTTTCATAAAAGCTTTTTCAAGCTTCCAGAGATGCTCCATTAATTGTTCTTCTGAATTTGATAATTGCATATTTTTTTAGGTTCTAAGTTGCTAAGATTCTGAGTTTCTAAGTTTTTATTATAAGTTTTGTTCTGAAACTAAATTCCCTTTATTGTATTTTCTGATATCGGTTAACTTTCCTTTATCCGAATAGAATTTCCATTTTCCAAAATAAAACCAGTGTGTTTCGACTGAATCAATTTCGACGCTGGTTTTTCCTTTTGATTGCAGTTTTCCGTTTTGATGATAATATTTTACAGTGCAGATTCCGTTTTTGTATTTTTCGGTTTTATAGATTTTTCCGTTGATGTAGGATTTCCATTTTTTTACCGGCTGGTCGTCTTTGTAATATTCGTACGATTTATAATGAGTACTGTCTTCAGAATATTCTTCAATCCATACTCCCTGCTTTTTCTTTTCAATCTTTTGATTAATTAAATGAGGCTTACAGCCAAGAAGTAATGCACCACACAAGAATATTACAAAAAGGTTCTTCATAGCTTTTGTTCTACATTTATAGATTTGTTTCTACAAATGTAGAATAAAATTTTAAATATGAAAGAAAAAAGTTTCAATATTTAAATAAAACTATAATTTTCAATACTTTGGGATTGCGTTAGGGATAGCAGCGGCATCCTTTTTATTTTTCCTTTAAAAATAAAAAGATATAGCGGATAGCCCGGCCGTAGGTAACGCCCGAATCAATAGCAATAGCAAATTTCAATGGCAAATTTCAATAGGAATATCAACTTGAAAACTCAAAAAAAAATCCGCTCATTACTGAACGGATTTTGAATTTTTATAAAAAGAATTATTTCGAAAGCTCTACAAAATATTTGTAAAACAACGGAATAGTCTCAATTCCTTTCAGGTAATTAAAGATTCCGAAATGTTCGTTTGGCGAGTGAATTGCATCACTGTCGAGACCGAAGCCCATTAGAATAGTTTTGCTTTTCAGTTCTTTTTCGAACAATGACACAATTGGAATACTGCCGCCGGAACGAACCGGAATGGCCGGAACTCCAAATGTTTCGGTATAAGCCTTGTTGGCCGCCTGATATCCGATGCTGTCAATTGGCGTAACATATCCCTGACCTCCGTGGTGTGGCGTCACTTTTACGGTAACTCCCGCCGGAGCAATATTGGTGAAATGTTTTGTAAACAGTTCTGTAATCTCATGCCAATCCTGATTCGGAACCAGACGCATCGAGATTTTAGCAAAAGCTTTGCTGGCAATAACCGTTTTGGCGCCTTCACCCTGATAACCGCCCCAGATTCCGTTTACGTCTAATGTCGGGCGGATGGAGTTGCGTTCGTTGGTGACATACCCTTTTTCGCCATAAACATCAGCAATGTTCAACGCGTTTTTATATTTTTCTAAGCTAAAAGGCGCTTTGGCCATTTCGGCTCTTTCTTCTGCAGATAATTCCTGTACTTTGTCGTAGAATCCCGGAATCGTAATATGATTGTCTTCGTCGTGAAGAGAAGCGATCATTTTTGCCAGAATATTAATTGGATTCGCTACAGCCCCGCCGTATAAACCGGAGTGCAGGTCGCGATTTGGTCCTGTAACTTCAACTTCTACATAGCTCAAACCTCGTAAGCCTGTCGTTATAGATGGCTGTTGGTTCGAAATCATTCCGGTGTCTGAAATCAGGATGACATCGTTTTTCAGTTTTTCCTGATTGCGTTCTACAAACCAGGCTAAACTTGCAGAGCCTACTTCTTCTTCGCCTTCGATCATGAATTTTACGTTACAAGGCAGTGTATTGCTCTGTACCATATATTCAAGCGCTTTTACGTGCATGTACATCTGACCTTTGTCGTCGCAGGCACCACGGGCGAAAATAGCGCCTTCGGGATGAATATCGGTTGTTTTGATAACGGGTTCGAAAGGGGGAGAGGTCCATAATTCCATTGGATCCGGTGGCTGAACATCATAATGGCCGTATACTAAAACGGTAGGTAAATTAGGGTCGATTATTTTCTCTCCATAAATAATTGGATAACCGGGAGTGTCGCAAGTTTCGACAAAATCGCAGCCTGCTTTTGATAAACTTACTTTTACAGCTTCGGCCGTGTCAATAACATCTTGAGAGTATGCGGTGTCGGCACTTACCGACGGAATTTTTAATAATTCGATCAATTCATTGATAAACCGATCTTTATGTTGTTGAACGTAGGACTTAATGTTTTCCATTTAAATTATTTTTATAGAAAACCAAATATACAAAAAAGAGAATTAATAATTTTTTTCAAATTTTTCTTTGAATATTCGAAAGTATGCTTATCTTTGCACCCACAAACACCGCGGATATGGTGAAATTGGTAGACATGCCAGACTTAGGATCTGGTGCCGCAAGGCGTGTAGGTTCGAGTCCTATTATCCGCACTAAAAAAAGCTTCTGAAGATATTCAGGAGCTTTTTTGTTTTTACTGAAGTTTCTCTATTTAGATTGGATCAAAGCAAAAACCTGTGGGGATGCAAAAATTAAGCATAAATATTAGTTAGCCTAAAAAGGAAGTATTCTATATTTCTAACACCTCTAAATTTTGATCTAAATGCTTTTATTTTAGCATTGAATGATTCTGCAGAAGCATTAGTACTTCTGTTATCAAAATAATTTAAGATGGTTTGATAATGATTCATAATTGTACGAGAGATTGTACCGAAAGACTTAAATCCAGATTGATCTACTTTTTCATGCCATCTGGCTAATTTTGCAAAACCAATGATTTTATCGGTTGTATTCTCAAAGATGCCACGGAGCTCTTGAGTTAGATTGTATCCTTTTTGAATATCAGGATATAACTCAAATAGTAAGGCAGCACGTTCTATTTGATTTTGAGTCCATTTCGATTTGGATTTATACAAGAAATAGCGACTCCTCGCTAGTAATTGCTTAAGGGTATCCCCATTTGAAAGTGTTTTAGATTCGAAATTTACTTTTGACTTTTTGGCTTTTTCAATAGCATCATTTTCTTGATCAATGGCTTGCCAACGATATTTAATCCTGATTTCCTGCAGGGCTTCTGCAGCTAGCTTTTGAACATGGAATCGGTCTGTAACTCGAGTAGCATTAGCAAAACACTTTTTAGCTATCAATCCCATATTCCCGGCCATATCCTGAGTAATTTCCTTGACTAGATTCCGCTGTTTAAGAGGAATTTTTTCAATAACACCAATAACTGTTTCTGCTTTAGTTCCTGCAATCATAGCCACTATAGTTCCTTTTCTACCTTTACCGGATTTGTTGGTTAAAATAGTATAGAGTTCGCCATTTGAAAGTGAGGTTTCGTCTATTGATAAACGCTTTCCAATATTTTGTGGAAAAAGAAGCCATTTTTTAGCATGTGATATTTGATCCCAAACTTTGAAATCACTTAGAAAATCTTTGTATTGACATTGCAGGTTTCTACCAGAAACTCCATAGAAAGAGGCAATGGTATTACAATCATTTGGACTGGAATCTATTGATCTCTTTTAAAAAAGACGCAAACTCCTGGGTTACACGAGTTCCGTCTGCTACTAAATTCCAATCTCTAAAAACGATCTTTCGAGTATCTTCATTAAGCCATCTTCTGCGAGTGATGTGAAGATATACTTGGTGTCCACGGATAGGAAAATCCTGAACCGTTATCTCTTCGAAGAATCCTTTTGAGCTTAATTTTGATTCCCTGTATTCTTTAGGTATCGAATTAATCTCTTTTAAATACAGATGGAGTGTTTCATCTTTCTTTTTATAAGAAGTAAGTTCGAAGTAGTCTACTATTATCTCAGGTAATAACAACTTAAGGATATCGATAAAAGAATCTTGCATTGGGGGATAGATTGAACATACAAATATCTAGATTTTAATATTTCCCCACAACAATATGTTATGATCCTCCTCTATTTATAAAATTCTTCCATACATTTGATAAACTACAAATTTGCTTACTCTAAAAATTTTAAAAGCAAAACGAAAAATTCAGTCTAAATGAAGCGAAATTTAATAAATGAGATATTAGCAGTAAAATACCGTTCAGAGTTTAATTCAAGACATGATTATAGCAGTCGACTTAATGATATTGAATATGCATTTAATGAAAATTTAAATTATAATGGTGATTTCAATAGAGAACTTTTAAAATATATCCCTATTGCAACAGTCGCCTGCTTTGAAGCTTTTTTTCGTTCAGTTTATAAGGAATTAATAGATTTTGGAAAACCTTTTAGTGAAAATGCAATTAAATTTAACCAATCAAAAAATGTAAAATTTGATTTTGAAATTATTAACGCTATACAAACTAAAATCGTTACAGTTGGAGAATTTATTTCCCACATATTACCATGTAATAATTTTGATGATATTAACGCTAATCTTTCTACTTTAGCAGGAGTTGACTTTCTTGAGCAAATAAAAAAATTTAATCAAGAAAGTATTTATGAAAATATTAATGAGACCTCAAAAGAATTCATTGAAAATAGTAACCAAATTATATTTGACATTAAAAGAACCTTTGAACTTAGACATATTTTTTGCCATGAATTTGCAACTAATTTAAAACTGGATCAAGATGAAATTTTTAGATGTTATAATAGCTGTAAAATTTTTCTTGACCAAATAAATAATTTTATATGGCATTTACTTTATCCAAATGCTCCGCAAACTCAAAGTGAAATGAACAGTCAAGCTATGGACGATTTTGAAAAGTCCGAAAATAATTTGTCAGAATTAATTTCAACGATTAAAAAAGCAAAAACTGATAATTCAGATTTTGACATTAATGTTGTGCTCTTTGATAAAAGCGTAGAACAATGGAAAAATTATAGAAAATCAAAAGCAGATTTAGATTCATCTTTTGTAGAAGGAGGTTCTATGTATCCATTATTATACAATAGCAGTCTAACAGAAACAACAAAGGAAAAAATAGAAAGTTTAAAAAAGGAATTCGAAATTGATTTAAAAAAATATAGTTTGGCACAAAAACTTCAGTAAAGCTTTTTGTCTTTTGGCTTTCGCCGAAAACCAAATAATAAACCCAATATTGTCATTCCGAGGGACGAGGAATCTTCACACGCTGAGTACGCACTGTTGTCGAGTTTCTTGCGGAGATTCCTCGTTCCTCGGAATGACAAACTAGACGAAAACAACTTTCTTCACTCAACATCCAAATAAGGATCTAATGCTTCTGCTAATCTATTCATACAGTAAAAACTTTTTTCAAGATTGCTAATTTCAGCTTGTACGGTTTCTGATTCCCTTAATGCACTTAAAGCCAATATATAATTTATTTGCCGTATTGTTTTTGCCATATCTTTAGGGTTAATGTTGTTTGTGAAAAAATCTATTAGTCTGGTTTCAGTTTCTTTTGAAAGACTTTCTGTAATCATTGTCTTATTTTTTATTCAAATATAAAAATTTTAGACACAAATTTGTGGCTTATTAAAAAATAATTGTTATGACTTTTGAAATATGAATATTTCAGAAGATACTTTTATTGTGAATCTTGGTATTCACGTTAGACAACTGCGTGAAAAAAAAGGTTTATCACAACAAGCTTTAGCTGATGATTGTGATATTCCAAGAAATCAAATTGGAAGAATTGAAAGAGCTGAAATAAATACAGGTATAAAAACTCTTATACGAATAGCAAATGCTTTAGATATTGATCTTAAAGAATTACTTGATTTTCCTTTAAAATAAAACCTATATTAAAAAAATGCTGCTATCTAAAGAAAGGAAAATAGAAATGTTCGTTTTTATATTACTAAGCATAATTCTCTTAAGTACTTTTATAAACTTCAGGAGTCTTCATGCGAAGTTTTACAACAAAACCGGAGAAAACATAGATTCATTGGTAGTAGCAGGTACTTTAATCGGTCACTTGAAAAATAATAGTTCAACCGAATATATTGATTTTAAAGATTTTCTTTTTGATGGCAGTGAACCATACGAACAAATTAGTGGAATTATAAATAATAAAAAAGTAAATCAGCTCAATTGGAGTTGGTGTGGCACAGAAAGCAGTAGACTATCTAAAGGATCATATATTTTTGATTTAAGGAAAAAAATCGATGAGAAAGGCGATACCTGTTTGTACTTAGTAAAACATAATAAAAAAATCTTCTGGGAAGAAAATTAAATCAAAAACCATAAAAACACTTCCAGCTAAAAGCAGTCGCAGCGTCTTTGTTTTAAGAGGATTTAAAAAAAATCAGGCAGATTATTTCTAAAAGTTTTGAGAGGTTGATTTATGCTCAAATTTATCACTCAGCAGGTTTGGGATTAATCCGGAATCAATAGGAAATTAAATAAAAACAAAAAACCCGAATATTGCTATTCGGGTTTTGTGGTACCTCCAGGGATCGAACCAGGGACACATGGATTTTCAGTCCATTGCTCTACCATCTGAGCTAAGGTACCGTGCTTATTAATTCACTTTGTTTCAGTTTTCGTGTGTTTCTGTGAACGTGTTTGCGGGTGCAAAGATAGAATCATTTTTCGTTTATCCAAAACATTTTTTTAAAAAAATCAATTCGTACCTTCGCCGTGGTAAATAAATAAATATGGTTTTAACAGTTGATATTGGCAATACCCGAATTAAAGCTGCTGTCTTTGAGGGGAGTACTGTTTTGGAAAAATTTGTTTTTGAGAAAAATGAACTCGAAAAAAAAATTAAAAAAATTTTAAAAAAATTTCAAAACTGCTCTGATTTAGTCGTTGCATCCGTCGGAAATATCGAAAGGCAATCTTTTTTGGCTTTAGAAAAAGAACTTAACATTCATTTTTTGACCCATGAGGATGTTTTTCCTTTTGTAAATAAATATGCAACCCCAAAAACGTTAGGAATAGACAGGATGGTTTTGGCTGCTGGAGCCACTTTACAATTCCCCAAACAAAACAGATTAGTTATTGATGCCGGAACATGTATTACCTACGATTTTATCGACGAATTTGATCATTATAGGGGAGGGGCTATTTCTCCAGGATTACGATTGCGTTATGAAGCATTGCATAATTATACTGCCAGACTGCCTTTACTGTCTTTAGAAGCTCCGGAATCTTATATAGGTAATACTACTTCACAGGCGATACACTCAGGTGTTGTGAATGGTTTCGTCTATGAGATTGACGGTTTTATCGATGAATATCGGGTTAATTTTCCAAATTTTATAATAATTTTAACGGGAGGTGATACAGAATTTTTGGCTAAACGATTAAAAAATACCATATTTGCCAATTCAAATTTCTTACTTGAGAGTTTGAACCAAACATTTCAATATAAAATCAACAATGATTAAAAAAATTATACTAAGCGCTTGTTTGCTTATTACGTTCGTTTCATTTGCTCAGCAAGGTACCGCTTCACCTTATTCATTTTACGGAATTGGGGATATGAAATTTAAAGGGACTTTAGAAAACAGGTCAATGGGAGGTGTTTCGGTTGAGCAGGACAGTATTCATTTAAACGTTGAAAATCCAGCTAGTTATGCCAGCCTTATACAAACTACTTTTACTGTGGGTGGAACTTACGGGTCTTCTAAATTAAAAACGAACAATGCACTAGCCAGTACTACAAGATCGACTTTTGATTATTTACTTTTAGGGATACCAATGGGGAAATTAGGTGTTGGATTTGGATTGATTCCTGTTTCATCAGTTGGATATAAAATTAGGAATGACCAGTCTGATAACATCAATGGTAAAAGCAGTCAATATGAAGGCAAAGGTGGTTTGAATAAAGTTTTTTTAGCGCTAGCTTATAAAATAAAGCCAAACTGGAGTATAGGTGCCGATATGCAATATAATTTTGGTAAAATTGAAACTACTGGTATTAAGGCTATTACAGGTGTTGAAAGTGCGACAAGAGAAATTAATACTTCAACATTGTCCGGGGCTAATTTCAATATCGGTACGATGTATCAGACTAAGATTTATAAAAAAATGGAGTTATTTACCAGTTTGGCCTATACATTTGGAAGCAATTTAAATTCTGACACCGAAAGAACGATTCAGGTAGATGGAGATGAACCAATAGTAACAGATACGCCTGATAGTGTTTTAAAAATGCCAAATAAAGTAACTATAGGTGCGGGAATTGGAGAAGCAAGAAAATGGTTGATAGGGAGTTCGTTAGCTTTTCAGGGTGCTGGCGATTTTAAAAATTCTTACAATACAACTGATAATATACGTTATGAAAAATATACAAAATATGCCATTGGAGGGTATTATCTTCCAAATTATGCCTCATTTACAAATTATTTTAGCAGGATAACGTACAGAGCAGGTTTTAAATACGAAAAAATGGGTCTTGTAGTTAATGATGAATCCATAAAAGATGTTGGGGTTTCATTAGGTGTAGGTTTTCCTATCACAGGAAGTTTTTCAAGTATTAATTTTGGAGTTGAATATGGAAAAAAAGGAACAGTTTCTGCAAATTTAGTTCAGGAGAACTATATAAATTTCAGCCTTAGTTTCTCTTTCAATGATAAATGGTTCGTGAAAAATAAATTCAACTAATGTTTAAATTTATGTTTTTATAAGCTCGATACAATTTACTACATTTGGCGAATGAATTTACCAAAAAGAGATATTATTATAACCGTTGTCACAGTTTTTACTGTGACACTGTTTTTTGGGTGCGAAAGTAATTTTAAAGAAGTCCAGAAAATTAATTATTCAGAGTTTTTCCCGGCGACGGACGCTGATACAATCAATATAAAATATACAGATTCAGGGCGTATTACAGGTGTTCTCAAAAGCCGTAAGATGCTGGATTATGCAAGCGTTGATTTTCCTTTTACTGAATTTCCTAAAGGAATTGATGTTACATTATATGATAAAAGGCAAAAACGAACTTTTATTTTAGCCAATTATGCTGTTTCATATAAACAGACAGGCATAATTGATTTGCAGGGGAAAGTGAAAATTACTTCTGAGGCCGGACAGGTACTTGAAACTGAGCAATTGTACTTCGATCAGAAAAACGAATGGTTTTATACCGAAAGAAAATTTAAACTGACAGATGCAAAAGGAGTTTCCTATGGTCAGGGAATCGATTTTAGCAAGGATTTTAAAGTCATAAATTCACAGAGGGTAAGCGGGGAAATTGAAGCTAACGAAGAATAAAATATAAATTATGAATTACCTAAAATATACTCAATACGTTTATTTGTTAATTGCAGTTGCTTTTATTTATGACGGCATTACTAAATTTAGTGATCCTGAGGGGACTTACTGGCTTAGTTTTTTAATTGCTGGTGTCAGCGTGTTTATGTTTTTCTTCAGAAGAAAATTTTCTAAGAAATTCGATGATCATTATAAAAGAAAGTAGAAAATGGAAATTAGTATTATAATACTATGTTTAATACTATCAGCCTTTTTTTCGGGAATGGAAATAGCTTTTGTTTCCTCTAATAAGATTTACCTTGAGATAGAAAAAAAACAGGATAATTTTATTTCCCGAATATTAACGAAACTTACCGAAAAGCCATCGAAGTTTATTGCGGCAATGCTTATTGGCAACAATGTAGCGTTGGTTGTTTATGGTTTTTTTACCGCAGATTTGATTCTGAAATGCATTGCAAGTTCAGGATATCAGTTTTCTGATTATACCAATTTGTTTCTTCTTACTTTAATAGCTACGTTTATTATTCTAATTACCGCCGAATTTTTTCCGAAGGTCTTTTTTCAGATTTATGCTAATTCCTTAATCCGGGTTTTTGCTGTACCCGCTTATATTTTTTACCGGTTATTCTATTATGTCTCCACTTTTTTTATCTGGATATCAGATTTAATTCTAAGAAAATTTTTTAAGACAGAAGGCGATCAGGTACAACTGTATTTTAGTAAAACGGAACTTGGTAATTATATAACCGAACAGATGAATGCTGTTGAAGACAATGAAGAAGTAGATTCTGAAATTCAGATTTTTCAAAACGCATTAGAATTTTCAGGTTTAAAGGCACGTGATATAATGACTCCCCGTACAGAAATTGTGGACATTGATTTATTTGACAGTGTTTCTGATCTGAAGGCATTATTTATAGAAACAGGTTATTCGAAGATTATTGTAAGTCAAAATTCTCTTGATGATATTGTAGGTTATGTGCATTCTTTTGATTTGTTTAAGAAACCAAAATCAATAAAATCAGTTTTAATGGCAGTTGAGTTTGTGCCTGGAACAATTTTGATCAAAGATGCCTTAAGTCTGCTTATCAAAAAAAGAAAAAATGTTGCTGTTGTTTTAGATGAATACGGAGGTACTTCAGGTATTATTACCATTGAAGATATTGTAGAGGAACTTTTTGGCGAAATTGAAGACGAACATGATTTAGATGAAGAATTAATAGAAGAGGAATTAGGGGATGGACAATATCTTTTTTCAGCAAGGTTTGATGTCGCTTATCTAAATGAAACATACAAATTAGAAATTCCCGAAAGTGATTCATATGGGACTTTAGGAGGGTTTATTGTAGATTTTACTAAGGATATTCCTGAAAAAGGCGAAAAAATCAGGATAGGGAACTATTTCTTTGTGATAGAAGAATGTTCGAACAAGAAAATCGAATTGGTAAAAATGACTGTAAAAGAATAATTATTTTAAGAATTTTAAAAAAAAGTCGAAAATAAAACACTAGTTGTATTGTTATTAACCAGATAATTGTATTTTCGCAAACTGAATATAAAATTAACGATAATAAAAATGGCAGTTTTAGCAAAAATTAGACAGCGTTCCGCATTATTGATAGGAGTTATTGCACTTGCATTATTTGCATTTATAATACAGGATCTTTTCAATAGCGGTACTTTTAGTCAAAGTTCAAAAGATGTTGGAAGCATCGATGGAAAGGATATTTCATTTGAAGACTTTAGAGTTAAAGTTAGTAATGTTGAAAAAAGCGGACAAGGGATTACTTCTACTGAAGCTGCAAACAGAGTATGGGATCAGGAAGTTTCAATTGCTTTATTGTCAGCTCAATTTGATAAATTAGGATTGCGAGTAGGAGAAAAACACCTTTTGGAAGTTTTAAAATCGGATCCTAATATTGGTAAAAACCCAATGTTCCTTAATGCTGCAGGTATGTTTGATATTACTAAATTCAAAGATTACTTCAAAGCCAATCCTGAAGCTGCTCAGTTCATTACTGAAAAAGAAAAAGATGCTGCCTTAAATGCGAAATTTCAAATCTATAATACGCTTGTAAAAGCAGGTCTTTATACTACTGCAAACGAAGGAAAGCTCAAATATGAAATGGAAGCAAATAAAGTGGATTTTTCATATGCTGCAGTGTTGTATTCTTCTATTAAAGATAGTGAAGTAAAAATTTCTGACTCAGAGATTGTGGATTACATGAAGAAAAACGAGAAAAAATTTAAAGCAGATGCAACTCGTGAAATTCAATATGTATTAGTAGAAGACAAACCTTCTAAAGAAGATGAAGCTGAAATTAAAGCTAAAATTACATCTTTATTAAACGGAAGAATAGAATATAATGCTAAAACTGGTAAAAATGATACATTACCTGGATTTAGAAATGCTAAAAATATTGCTGAATTTGTAAACGCTAATTCAGACGTGCCTTATGATTCTACGTATGTTGCTAAAAACTCTTTACCTGCAGTTGATGCTGATAAATTATTCAGTTTAGCCCCGGGTCAGATTTACGGGCCATATGTTTTTGGAAAATACTATGCTATTTCTAAATCTTTAGGATTTAAACCAGGTGTTAATGCAAAAGCAAGTCATATCTTAATTGGATATGAAGGATCTCAGACTCCAAACCAAAAAGAAAAAAGAACAAAAGAAGAAGCTAAAGCTAAAGCTGAAGATATTTTAAAACAAGTTCAGGCTAATCCTGATAGTTTTATGATGCTTGCTTTTACAAGCTCTGATGATTCATCTGCTCAGCAAGGTGGAGATTTAGGATATTTTGGTCCAAACCAAATGGTAAAACCATTTAATGATTTTGTATTCAGTAACGGAATTGGAAAAGTTGGTTTGGTAGAAACTCCTTTCGGATTTCACGTTATCAAAATTACAGATAAACAAGACGGAATTCGTTTAGCTACAATTGCTCAGAAAATTCAGCCTTCTGAAGCAACATCTGATAAAGTATTTACACTGGCAACTAAATTTGAAATGGATGCTGCCGATAAAGATTTTAATGCTACTGCTAAACAATTAGGGTTAAAAGTTGAAGCTCCTGTAACAGCTAAAGCTATGGATGAATCTTTTGGACCTTTGGGGAATCAGCGTGCTATTATAAGATGGGCATTTGATAAAGAAACAAAAGAAGGTGATATAAAACGTTTTGAAATAGCAAATGTTGGTCACGTAATTGCACAATACAAAAGCGAAAACAAATCAGGTTTAGTATCTGTTACACTGGCAAGACCTTATGTAGAGCCAATTCTTAAAAACAAGAAAAAAGCAGAAATCTTAAAAGCTAAAATGACAGGTTCAACCATTGAAGCTATCGCTAAGGCTGCAGGTGTAAAAGTACAACAAGCAACAAATGTTACGTTAGATAATCCGGTATTGCCTGGAGGTGTTGGGCAGGAACCTAAAGTGGTAGGTAATGCATTTGCATTAACCGCTAATAAAGTATCTGCTCCAATTGAAGGAAATACTGGTGTATATGTTGTGAAAAATATCAAAACAATTAAAGCACCGGCTTTACAAAATCATGCAGAGTATGTATCAAAGTTAAAAGCTCAAAGTGCATCAGACGCAAGCAGAATTTTACCAGCTTTGAAAAATAATGCTAAAATAGAAGACAACAGATTGCAGTTTAATTACTAACAGGACGAGAAGACAATACAATAATAAACCCGAAACGTTTTAATACATTTCGGGTTTTTCTTTGTGTTTTATTTTCTTTGTAAGATTTTATTTCGGTATTTGAAATGTATTTTCTTATATTACATAGGGGTAATAGAAATATGATTTAAAAAATTTGGGATATTCAAATTATTGCATTTAATTTGTCAGAATTTTTGTTTTAACAAAAGTAAATTACGATAAATATGATAGATAATTACATTAATAATCAGCCATTTATTTTTTTGTATGTTTAAGTTTTTTAGAAAAAAAGCTAAAGTGTATTCCAAAATTGAAAATCATATTTTTGGAATCATAACGGAACTTTTAAAAGTTAGCAGTACTGATATAAATGTTGATGAATTAGGAGGTAAATATTACCTGAGCAATGAAGAACAACATTTTAAAGTTACTATTCTAAGTAACGATTATGTTATCAGACTCACCAATACGCGGGATTCTGTAGCTGAAAAATACGACAAAGTTTTTGTAGAAGATGTTTTAAGAGCTGTAAAGGAAGAAAAGCACCGCAGAATGGAGCTGGTATATGACTCTATTACCAACAGCATAGAAAAAATGGCTGAACGTTTACACAACACTCTCATTGAATCTAATGAACAGGAGAGTCAAAAAGTACGCCAGCTTAAAACAAAAATCACTAAAGAAAACAATAAAAAGGCAAATTAGTAATACAAGCTTATATTACAATATCATCTCATCATAAGTAAGGATAGTTTCATAACCTTTATCCTTAAAATAAGTTTTGGGATTTTCTTTAGAAATGACCATCACAAAATCGCCGCCCCAGGCACCAAGACTTTTAACTACTCCATTAAAATCGGGAAAAGTTTTTTCTTTTATAGTCTGTACTTTCAGGATATTACTCAAATGTATTTCGTGATTTTCTAATGCAAGAGCAAATTCTTTTACAGTTTTTGCTTCAATAACTGCATTTGTAATTTTGTTATTGTCGATTATTTTTTTGGCTAAATGATTGTTTTTATTATTGTAGTAAGCATTAATCGCTCTTTTACTGCTTTGTTTTTTATTTAGATAAATAAAATAGATGTTTTGTGCAAAATCAGGATAAAAGTTTATCGGTTCTACAACAGGGGAGTTATTTTCTAAATGGTAAATAATAGGTGTATCATTTTGTGCACAGGCGATATCGTAACCACTGCCTCCAAAACTATTTTTAAGCAAGGTAAAAGCATCAATTTGAGTCCACTGCGCAATATTATTTAATAAAGTAGAAGATGTACCGAGTCCCCAGTTTTTAGGAAATGTAAGTTCTGTAGTCACTTTGTAGCCTTCAGCAGTATCAATGAATGTGGGATTTAAAAGATAAGCTTCGTGTAAAATAGTAATCAGCGTTGTTTTTACGGATTCAGTTTCTGTTTTTACATTGTTAATTATTTCAGCGAAAGAAATAGTGTCTTCAAACCAGATTTTTCCGTCGGCATTGTGGCTTTTCCATTCGATTTTTTTGTCTGAACTATTTTCTATGACCAGATTTTGGCCAAATTTTGTAGGTAATGCCAAAGCTTTAGCCCCGTCAAGAACTAAATACTCTCCTGTAATTAAAAGTTTTCCGTTACTGTAAAAGGTTGTTTTCATTCGTTGTTTTTTAGCCCCGATGGCAACGATATCCTTTTGTGGTGGTGTTCACCACAAAAGATTTAGTGGACAGCGGGAATAGCTTCATCCATTTATTATGCCTCTGGATAACAATATTATTTTCGTAAGTTTTCAATAAATTGAACTACAGCACTATGAGATATGGCCGTTTTTTTAAAATGGGCTTTAATTAAATGCCGCTCTTCTTCACTGGCTTCAAATTGGTTGATGATGTTATTAAGGTGCATTTTCATATGACCTTCCTGAATACCGGTTGTAGTGAGAGAACGTAAAGCTGCAAAATTTTGTGCTAAACCTGCTACGGCAACGATCTCCATTAATTCTTTGGAGGAAGGCTTCTGCAAAATCTCTAAACACAATTTTACTAAAGGATGTAATGAAGTTAATCCACCTACTGTTCCTAAAGCTAAAGGTATTTCGAGCCAGAAAGTAAAAATTCCGTTTTCTATTTTGGCGTGAGATAAACTTGAATATTGTCCATTTTTTGAAGCGTAAGCATGGACAGCAGCTTCAACTGCCCTGAAATCATTTCCTGTTGCCAGTACCACAGCATCGACACCATTCATAATGCCTTTATTATGCGTTACGGCTCTGAACGGTTCTGCTTCGGCGATTTGCACAGCCTGAACAAAACGTTCTGCAAAATCCTGGGGATTCTCGATATGTTTTTCTGTTAAATCTTCTACCGGACAGGAAACCTCTGCTCTCACAATGCAATTTGGAACATAGTTAGACAAAATGCTCATAATAACCTGAACTTCCAGGCCTGCATTTTGAGCTTGTTCTTTTAGAGTTGTGGCAAATTGTTCCAGACAGGAGTTGATAAAATTTGCGCCCATACTGTCTTTTGTTTCAAAAGTGGCGTGTAGCTGAAAATAATTCTCAAGTAAATTTCTTTTGTCTTTTAATTGGATATCCAGAATTCCCCCGCCACGCTGCTGCATATTTTTAGTAATGCTTTGGGTGTCAGAAAAGAATTTTGGCTTTATTTGGTTAAATAAATCTTCTAATTTTTCAGCATCTCCACTGAAAGTGAAATGCACCTGTCCTATTTTTTCAGTATCGATTACTGTTGCTTTAAAACCGCCACGTGTTGCCCAGTATTTAGCAGATTTTGATGCCGCCGCCACAACAGAACTTTCTTCAATTGCCATTGGAATTGTCTTGTATTTGCCGTTAATCAGGAAATTTGGAGCAACTCCAAGCGGAATGTATAAATTAGTAATGGTGTTTTCTATAAATTCATCATGCAGCTGTTGTAGCTTTTCATCTGAATTCCAGTAATTTCTTATTATATTTTGTGCCTCTTCAGGATTTGAAAAAAATTCTTTTGCAATCCAGTTCATTTTTTCTTTTTTGGATAATTTAGAAAATCCGGCAACAGCGTTATTCATTCTCAGTATATTAAGTAGTATATAGTAGCAAAGATACCATTTTAAGACTTTTATTTGAAATGTTTTTTTAAATGTAAAATGACTTCAGGTTTTATTTTTTTAACATTTAACAATTAAAATGTGTATTATGTTCGTTTTTTTTACTAAAATTGGGCTCTTTTTATATTAAAATACTACTAGATGAATTCAGGTAAAATTACTGTAATGCTTTTATTTTTAGTTGCTGCTGCTTTTGGACAACAAAAAATAACTGTAGAAAATATTTATAGTGGAGCTTTTCGGGCCAAGGGAATGGACGAATTACAGTCTTTAAAAAAATCAGATCAATATACGGTTTTAAATGTTGATCAGGCGAGCAGAAGTATGCAGATTGATTTATATGATTTTGCCACTCTTAAAAAAGTATCCAATTTAATAGATACAAAAAATTATACTGAACTTGCAGATGGGATCGATAGCTATACTTTCGATGCTTCTGAAAAAAAGATTTTAATTGCTTGTAATTCTAATCAGATTTTCCGCCATTCTTTTACAGCAGATTATTATTTATATGACATTACCTCTAAATCTTTAACTAAGCTTTTTGATTTTCAGGTTCAGGAACCCACTTTTTCGCCTGATGGAACCAAAATTGCGTATGCCAAAGAAAATAATCTTTATGTGTATGACGTAGCTTCAAAAAAATCGACTGCAATCACAACTGATGGAAAGAAAAATACAATTATAAATGGTATTACGGATTGGGTTTATGAAGAAGAATTTGCTTTTGTCCGGGCATTTGACTGGAGCAAAGACAGCAAAAAAGTAGCTTATATCCGTTTTGATGAGAGCCAGGTTCCGGAATTTTCGATGTCTATGTTTCATAAAGATTTATATCCGACAATCGAAACGTTTAAGTATCCTAAAGCAGGAGAAAAAAATTCTGAAGTTTCCCTCCATATTTTTGATATAGACGGGAATAGCACTAAAAAAGTTGATTTAGCAAAGTATAATGATTTTTACATCGCAAGGCTGCAATGGACAAATGATAACAATGTTTTATCAGCTCAGGTTTTAAACCGACACCAGGATAATCTTGATTTGCTGTTTATTGATGGGGCCACAGCTGTAGCAAAAGTGGTTCTGAATGAAAAAGACAAGGCTTATGTTGATGTTACAGATAATTTGACATTCTTAAAAGATAATAGTTTTATCTGGACCAGCGAAAAAGACGGATTCAATCATATTTATTTATATGATAAAACCGGAAAACTTAAAAATCAGGTTACAAAAGGAAACTGGGAAGTGACTTCATATTACGGTTTCGACGAAAAAACAAAAACGATTTTCTACCAGTCTACAGAAAATGGTTCTATCAACAGAGCCGTTTACCGTATTTCATTAGACGGAAAAAACAAAACACCTTTGGCTGCTAAAGTTGGAACAAGTGCAGCGACTTTTAGTCCAAATTTCCAATACTTCATTACGACTTTCTCTAGTAATTTACAGCCTACAACTTATACTTTAAATGAAGCGAAAACCGGGAAAGAAATTCAGGTAATAGAAGACAATAAGGCTCTTGCTGCCAAATTAGAGGCTTATAATTTGCCAAAAAAAGAATTCTTTGTTTTAAAAACAGCTAAAGGCAATGAGTTAAATGCCTGGATTCTAAAACCAAAAGATTTTGATCCTTCTAAAAAATACCCTGTTTTTATGTACCAATATTCAGGTCCTGGTTCTCAGCAGGTCAATAATGACTGGAATAATACGGATGATTATTGGTTTCTATCTCTTACGCAGCAAGGTTACATAGTGGCTTGTGTTGACGGAAGAGGAACAGGTTTTAAAGGGGCAGATTTTAAAAAAGTAACTCAGTTACAATTAGGTAAATATGAGGTTGAAGATCAAATCGATGCCGCAAAAGTAATTGGTGCTTATCCATATGTAGATGCTTCAAGAATTGGGATTTTCGGATGGAGTTATGGTGGGTTTATGGCTTCAAACTGTATTTTTCAGGGAGCTGATGTTTTTAAGATGGCAATTGCGGTTGCTCCGGTTACCAACTGGCGTTTTTATGACAGCGTTTATACAGAAAGATATATGCAGACCCCGCAGGAAAATGCAAGCGGATATGACAATAATTCTCCAATCAACCACGTAAATAAATTAAAAGGGAAATTTCTTCTGATTCACGGTTCAGGCGATGATAACGTTCATGTGCAGAATTCAATGCAAATGATGGAAGCATTAATTCAGGCTAACAAGCAATTCGACTCTCAGATATATCCGGACAAAAATCACGGGATTTATGGTGGGAAAACCAGAATTCAGCTTTACAATAAAATGACTAATTTTATTAAAGAAAATTTATAATCTAAAATCTAATAACTTAATTTTTATACTGAATAATATGGAAGAAACTAAAGTAAAAACCGGGCATCCAAAAGGGCTATGGGTATTGTTTGGAACGGAGATGTGGGAGCGGTTCAATTTTTATGGAATGCGTGCTTTACTGACTTTATTTCTTGTGAATTCATTGTTGATGAAAGAAGAAGAGGCGTCTTTAATTTATGGAGGCTTCCTTGGACTTTGTTATTTAACTCCAATGCTGGGAGGTTTTGTTGCAGATCGTTATTTAGGAAACAGAAATTGTATTTTATTAGGAGGATTGCTTATGGCAATTGGACAAATGTTATTGTTTACCAGCGGAAGTGTTTTTGCATCAAATTTAGAATTAGCGAAAATCATCATGTACTCTGCTTTAGGCGTTATTGTTTTTGGTAACGGCTTTTTCAAACCAAACATTTCCAGTATGGTTGGCAGTCTTTATCCAAAACAGGAAAAAACAAAACTGGATACGGCTTTTACTATTTTCTACATGGGAATTAACATTGGAGCCTTTTTAGGACAATCTATCTGTCCAATTTTGGGTGATGTAAAAGATGCTGGCGGAGTTAGGGACATTCATGCTTTCAGATGGGGATTCCTGGCCGCTTCTGTTGCAATGTTGCTAGGTACTTTACTTTTTTACTTCTTAAAAAATAAATATGTAGTTTCTCCTGAAGGAAAACCTTTAGGAGGATTACCTTCTAAAAATGATGCTTCTGATTTTGAAGAAGGTGAAGCTCAACAAGCTAATTTCTCTTCTAAGGCTTTATCTATTGCGGGAGTCGCTTTTCTTCTTTTAGGTTTGTTCTTTCATTATGTAGTTGGTCAAAATCTTATTTATACTTTGATTTATTCAAGCGGTTTGTCATTGGCCGGATTAATTGTTTCTGATTCTTCATTGACGAAAATAGAGAGAGACAGAATTATCGTAATTTATATAGTGTCATTTTTTATCATTTTCTTTTGGGCGGCATTCGAGCAGGCTGGATCTTCATTGACATTTATTGCAGATAATCAGACCGATAGAAATTTCTTTGGTTATCATATGCCGGCATCGATGGTGCAAATTTTTAACGGATTATTCGTTGTACTATTAGCAGTTCCGTTTAGTGTATTATGGGATACTTTAAGAGCAAAAGGAAAAGAACCAATTTCTCCGGTTAAATTAGCAATTGGATTAGTAGTGATTTCTGTGAGTTTCCTTATGATTGCAACTCAGGTTTCTTATATCGGAACTTCGGGTTTATTATTGGTTAAATGGTTGATTCTGTTATATTTCTTAAACACATGTGCCGAGTTGTGTTTGTCTCCAATTGGTTTGTCATTAGTAGGCAAATTGTCGCCAAAACGTTTCGCATCCTTACTATATGGTGTGTTTTTCTTGTCTAATGCTTCGGGTTATGCCTTAGGAGGTACTTTAGGTTCTATTTTGCCTGCTACAGGTGATAAATTTGAAAAGGCAAAAGAGCTGGGAATTGATCTTCAAGGAATTTTGGATAAAAAAGTTGTCCCAACTGCTGAGCAATTATCTCTTTTAGAAAAACATCAAATTAGTGCGCATAATCATTTTTTTGCAGGATTCGAAATCCATAATTTATATGAGTTTTTTATGGTATTTGTAGTTCTTACGGGTATTGCGGCGATTGTATTGTTTGCGCTAACTCCTTTATTGAAAAAAATGATGCATGGTGTTAGATAAGATGGAAAGTAAAATCACTTTAGAGGAAATTCAAAATTTTAAAGGCAAGTACCCAAAGCAATTGTGGTACTTGTTTTTTGTTGAAATGTGGGAACGTTTCTGCTTCTACGGAATGCGAGGTGTTCTGACTATTTTCATGGTAGATCAGCTTTTTTTGAAAGAAGATCATGCTAATTTGCAATATGGTGCTATTCAGGCTTTTGTTTATGCTTTTACTTTTATAGGAGGAATTTTTGCCGATAAAATTTTAGGCTTCAAAAAATCATTATTATTTGGAGCGATAGTAATGATTCTTGGAAATCTTTTGATTGCCATAGCGCCACATGATATGTTTTATTACGGAATTGCTTTTTCTATTATAGGAACAGGATTTTTTAAACCAAATGTTTCTTCTATGGTGGGGGAACTGTATAAAGAAGAAGACGGAAGAAGAGATGCCGGTTACGGAATGTTTTATGCAGGGATAAATGTTGGTGGTCTTTTTGGAGGTGCTTTATGTGTTTATCTTGGGAAATATTATTCCTGGGAATTGTGTTTTCTTTCGGCTGCAATTGTAATGTTTTTAGGACTGATTACTTTTTTGGTTACTAAAAAATATCTGGGTCCCATAGGTGATTCTCCTTTGCTGGAAATGGAAGCAGGGAAAAGAAAAATACGTGAATTTTCAGTTTATCTACTTTCACTTTTAAGTATTCCACTTATTTATATAATGGTAAAGAATACAGATTATACCGACTATTTTATGTATACGATTGGAATAGTTGCTCTTTTGTATTTTACCTATGAATTAATAAAACTGGGGGATATAAAGCTTCAGAAAAAGTTATTTGCGGCATTTTTATTTGTCTTTTTTTACCTTTTATTCAACGCCATTTATGAGCAAAGCGGCGGTTCTTTATCACTTTTTGCTAAAGATAATTTAAATAATAAATTGTTGTTTTTTTCCATTGATCCTAATATTGTAAACAATAGTTCCAATACCTTTTTTGTAGTTGTATTAAGTCCGTTGATTGGTCTATTGTGGATATGGATGGGGAGAAGAAAAATTGAACCGAACACATTGATTAAATTTGGAATTGGCTTTTTGTTTTTAGCTGCTTCGTTTTATATTTTTTATCTTACTAAGTTTTTTGCAGATTCTAATGGAATTGCCTCATTGAATGTTTTTACATTTGCTTATTTAGTAACAACTATAGGGGAGCTGTGTTTAGGGCCGATCGGAATGTCAATTATAACTAAATTATCTCCCAAAAGATTATTTGGTATGATGATGGGTTTATGGTTTTTGGCAGCAGCATTTGGACAGTTGTTTGCGGGTAAATTAGGGGCGGAAATATCTAAATCGAATACGGGTGATACTTTGCTTTCTAAGCTGCAATCGTATACTGAGGGATATTATCAACTGGCAATCTATTCGCTAATAGCAGGAGTTGTTCTAATTGCAATTTCACCATTCATAAAAAAATTAATGCAGGAAGTAAAATAGGTATTTAGCAATGCTATTTTGTTTAAATTTGAAAAAAAATTAAAACCAAATGAGAAAAATATTTATACTGGCTTTTTTTATAATAGGTTCTTTTGCTTTACAAGCTCAGGACTTAAATTGGCATACAGATGTGAGGGAAGCAATAGCAATCAGCAATAAAGAGAAAAAACCTTTGATGATGTTTTTTACGGGAAGCGACTGGTGTGGCTGGTGTATTCGTTTGCAAAATGAAGTGCTGAAAACGCCAGAATTTCAAAAATGGGCTAAAGAAAATGTAATTTTGGTTGAATTAGATTATCCTAAAAGAACAGCTCAGACTCCTGAAATTAAGAATCAAAACGCCGAATTACAACAAGCATTTGGAATACAGGGTTTTCCAACTGTTTATTTTACAAATGCAGAAAGCAAAGACGGCAAAGTGAATTTCAAAGGGCTTGGTAATACAGGTTATGTTGCCGGTGGTCCAGCAGCATGGCTTGCAGTTGCTGACGGAATAATTAAATCTCAAAAAATGTAAAAAAACACATTTTTAAAATAGCATGAATCCTCTCACATAAATATGATGTGAGAGGATTTTTTTGTTTGGTAGGAAAATATTTCTGTTTTGTTTGAGCTGTTTTGGGTTCTATTTGATTTTCTTAAAATATTGCACTTAAAAAAACATATTAAATAATTTTAATGCTAAAAAATCTTGTAGAATTAAAATATAATGTTAATTTCGTTTTGCTAACAAACCAAATCTTTTATACTATGATGAAAAAAATACTCCTGCTAATTTTATTTTTAGGATCCCTAACTTTTCAAGCTCAAAATGTAGTTTGGAATACGAGTATGGATGCCGCAATAGCTGCAAGCAATGAAGAAAATAAGCCAATGCTGATCTTTTTCACTTCTTCGAGTGCTCCAAATAATCTTCAGAACGAAGTTTTTAAAACACCTGATTTTGCAGTCTGGTCTAGAGATAATGTAATTTTAGTTAAATTGGATTTATCTGACATGAATGCATCAGATCTTGATAAAGAGCAAAATGTTAAACTTAAAAATGCATTCGGTGTTGAGGATTTGCCAGAAGTTTGTTTTGCAAACGCATCAATTAGAAAAAGTAAGACAACATTTCAGGCGCTTGGCAAAATTGGATATAAGCCCGGAGGTGCAAAAGCATGGATTTCTGAATCGGAGGCAATTTTACATCCGAGTGAATAAGAACCTAAATTAAATTTTTTACTTTATTTATAACCCTTTTTAGCCATTGCTGAAGAGGGTTTTTTATATAAAAAGAAGTTAGAAACGGTTCAATATTTGAAATTTTAAGCATCAAAAATTTAATTTAATTTAAAATTTTACTAATAAATAATTAATTTCATTTTAATACATTTTGTCTGTGATATTTGTTTAAAAATGGGGCTTTTGATGTTTATTTTTATGTTAATTTAGTTCATTAATTACAATCGATAACCAATTTAATATGAGCCGAAAATTACTTATTCCATTATTTTTTTTGATTGGCATTTCAATGAAATCACAGGGATTAGAGTGGAAAACCAACATTACAGATGCTATAATTTTAAGCAATGAAGTAAAAAAACCAATACTTATTTTCTTTACAGCAACAGATGCACCTGAAGATTTACAAAATGAAGTTTTTAAAACTGAAGATTTTGAAAAATGGTCTCGCAAAAATGTTGTTTTACTAAAACTTGACTTTTCTGAAACAGATGAATCAACCGAAGAAAGAGATCAGAATATTAAATTAAAAAAAGCTTTTGGAGTTCAAAATCTTCCCGAAGTTTATCTTGCAAAGGCTTTTGTGAGAAATGATGAAAGAGCTTTTAATATATTAGGCAAACTTCCTTATAATTTCGGTGGAGTAGAAGGTTGGATAAATGATTCCAATTTAGTATTGAATAGGCAATAATTTAATTACTTAGTTTAATTTGTAAAATCCTTTTTCGCTAATAGAGTGAAAAGGGATTTTTTGTTTTAAGCAGGTCGTTTTCCAAATCTTTTGAATGGAATAGGAATTTGATGCATCAGCAATAATTATCCCTGGATGTAAATTTTTTAAAACCCTTTCCAGATTAATTTTGGGAGATTGGATCAATAGCAAGATATCAGGATTTATCATTTTTGGATAGACAGTTGTGCTGTCAATGATGTAAATTTTTTGGTGGTTGAGATATAAAGTGTTTTGAATTTTTGAAGTCTTTTTTAACTGACAAAAATTAGCCGTCAAATACGAGTTTAAAATCATATTTTGTGCTGAATCTTTTAAAGGATTGTACCCAAATATGGTAACCTCTTTTCCGTTTCTTTTGGAAATAATTGTTTTTTTCTTCACGTTGAAAACAATGATTTCCTTTTGACTTTGTATTTCTTTTTTGGTGAAAATAAAAGAAAGTTGCAGGATGATTATCGCATTCAAAACACCTGTAAATTTTAAAAAGCTGGGTCTTTTTATCCAAATGATGCTAAGAATTATACATAAATAAAACGCCAGCAGATAGTGACTGTTAAAGCTTATGTCTCTGATTACAAAGGAATCAAAGGAGGCAACAATATGAATAACTTTATTTAAGAGGTAAATACTTTTTTCTAAAACTTGAATCAGAAATTGTGGAACGGTATTAAGAACGGCTAAAATCATCACCAATATCCCAACAATCATCACGAGAGATAAAATCGGAATAATAACAATATTGGTCACAAAAAACAATCCGGGAAACTGGTGAAAATAGTATAAGCAGAGTGGTAAAGTGCCAATTTGCGCAGCAAAGGAAACGGTCAAAACATTCCAGATGTTCATTGCAATTTTGTTTTTAGGCTTCCATATATTTTTTAGTTCTGGCTGGAGCCAAATAATAAAAAAAAGTGCCAGATAGCTTAATTGGAAGCCTACATCAAATAAAAAATAGGGCTCAAAAAGTAATATTAAAAAAAGGGAAACTAATAAAGTATGATAAGTATTGTTGCCTCTTCGAAGATGATTGCCAATCGCAAGAAATGAAAACATGACTACCGAACGCAGTACAGAAGGCGATAAACCTGAAATTAGTGCAAAGGTAAACAGAGACGTCAGAATGGCAAGTAGTTTTATAAAAGAACCTTTTCGTGTATTTCCAATAGGTTTTAGAACAAAACCAATAATGAGCATAATAAAGCCGACATGGAGTCCTGAAACCGAAAGGATGTGCGTAGCACCAGAAAATTGATAATCCTGAATAATATCAGAAGCTATTTCTTGTCTTTGTCCCAAAATGAGAGCTAAGGCAACATTCATTTCAGTAGGGGCAAAATGTTGTTTGTTAAGGTTGTTTACAATCCTTGAATGTAATTTTGCGGTGTAATACCAAATGTCTTTTTTTATTGTTTTGTTAATTCTTATTTCTGATTTAGTTGCAAAAACCTGCGCATAGATTTGTTTATCTTTTAGATATCTGGCATAGTCAAACTGGTTCGGATTTTTGGGGCTGCTATTTTGCTGTAATGTGGTTTTTAAGCGAATTGTGTTGCCAATTACAAGCAGGTTAGGTAAGCTGTCTTTTTGGATATTTACAATAATTCTTCCCGTGTAATTTTGATTTTCAATTCGGTTAATGATTGCTATGTATCTGTCATTGTAGTCATTGCTTTTTAGTTTCTCACGCAGGCAAAAAGTTATTTGTTGTGGTTCTTCGAAAACCTTTTTACAATTTGTATAATTTGTTTTTTGTAGAGATTCCGTATGAAATAACAAAGTGAGGCAGCCAATGAAAAACGCTACTAAATAGGTATTCAGGCTAAAAAAGAGGATAAGTTTCTTTTTCTTTAGTGATAAAAAGTAAGAAGTTATAAGAGAGAGTAAAGCTAAAAAAACAGTGAAACTTATACAAAGTAAACCAGGCTGCAAATAATAACCGGCTAAAATTCCAGTTATAAAGAAAATCGTGATTTTACTCAAAGGGTAATTTAATACTTTCATAATGTAAAAGTATTAAAAAATGTAAGAATTATCCTTTTTTATTTAAAATTCTTCAAGTATTCTGTTGATCTGAACAAATGAAGTTTTATAATAATTCTCTTTTGTTGACGAAATAATTACTCCTTTGGAAGTAGAGGAATGGACAAATTTTATTTCATCGCGGCTTACTTCTGTTATAAGTCCAACATGATTAATCTGCTTACTTTTGTTGGTTTTAAAGAAAATTAAATCTCCTTTTTTGGCTTCGTCGAATTTTATTACTCTTCCAATTTTCGATTGTTCGTAAGAGCTTCTGGGAAGTTCAATATTTTCTGTTTTGAAAGTAGAAAAGACTAAACCTGAGCAATCAAAACCAGCTTTTGTCGTGCCTGCAGGTTTATAACCTACTCCAATATTATTAGTTGCTGTTTCAATTAATTTGTTTACTACATATTTTGTGTCTTTTTTAGACTCTTTATTTGAAATGGAACCTGTTTTACATGATATCAACAAAATAGGGAACAGTATTAGTAAAAATGCCTTTTTCAAGATGAAATTTTTTATTGTTTTTTTAAATCAGCAACAATAAGACGGGCTGTTTTTTTACTGGCTCCAATTCCTCCAAGTTTTTGTTCTAAAAGATCATATTTTTTTAATACTTTCTGGCGATAATCCGTAACTAATAATTTTTGTAACTCTTCTTTGATTCTTTTTGTATTGCATTCATTTTGAATTAATTCGGTTACGACTTCTTCATTCATAATCAAATTAACCAGGGAAATATATTTTAAAGTAATGATTCTTTTTGCAATTTGATAAGACACCCAACTTCCTTTATAGCAAACTACTTCAGGAACTTTAAAAAGTGCAGTTTCTAAAGTTGCAGTTCCTGAAGTGACTAAAGCCGCTACTGAAGAGCGTAACAAATCATACGTTTTATTCGAAATGAATTTGATGTTTTTATTTGCAATAAATTGCTGGTAGAATTCAAAATCCTGACTGGGAGCTCCGGCAATTACAAATTGATAATCTTTGAAATCATCAACAACGCTTAACATTACGCCGAGCATTTTTGTGATTTCCTGTTTTCGGCTACCAGGTAAGACCGCAATAATTGGCTTATCACTTAATTGATTTTCTTTTCTAAAAATAACTTCATCAAAAAAGGGTTGATTATGAATAGCATCAATTAAAGGATGCCCGACAAATTCTACCGGAAAACCATGTTTGTCTTCGTAAAAGCTTTTCTCGAAAGGTAAAATTACGAACATTTTATCTACATCATTTTTTATTGCTGTAATCCGGCTTTCCTTCCATGCCCAGATTTGAGGTGAAATGTAATAATGTGTTTTATAATGCAGTGCTTTTGCCCATTTGGCAATTCGCATATTAAATCCTGGATAATCAATAAAAATGATAACGTCAGGCTGAAATTCTGAAATATCTCTTTTGCAGAATTTAATATTATTTAATATCGTTTTTAAATTAAAAACGACTTCGACAAAACCCATGAAAGCCAGTTCACGATAGTGTTTTACTAAAGTTCCGCCTGTTTTTTGCATTAAATCCCCTCCCCAAAATCTAATTTCAGCTTTAGGATCTTCTTCATATAAGGCTTTCATTAAATTAGAACCATGTAAATCACCAGATGCTTCGCCTGCAATAATGTAGTATTTCATACTTTTTAGTATTTTTTAAAAGAATGTAATACAAAGATAGTAACTTAAATTAGTAAAGTTAAGAATGTCAAAATAATCACTGCAAAGATGACGCCACCTGCCATAGGTTCTTTATCCTTTTTTAACAAAATGGCAAAAACGACAAGATCTAAAGTGGTACCTAATGTAATTACTTTTCCTAGATAACCATTGTTTTTAATGGTTTTGACTCCATATAGAATATCAAATTCTGTAAAAAAAGTAATGAACAAACAAGTTCCAACTAAAGAAGTGAAAATTCCGATAATAAAGCCAAAGAGTACGTCTTTTTTATTCATTTAAATTCCATGTATTTAGTTGTTGAATCGCATGATGGGCAGTCAAATCAAACTGAACTGGTACTACTGAAACATACCCGTTTTCTAATGCCCATTCATCTGTGTCATCTCCTTTATCCTGATTTATAAATTCGCCTGAAAGCCAGTAATAGTCTTTTCCAAAAGGAGTTTGTCGCTTATCAAATTTTTCCACCCACATTGCTTTTGCCTGTCTGCAGACTTTAATGCCTTTGATTTCTTTTTCTTTCAGTTTTGGGAAATTAACATTTAAAATAACACCTTGTGGCAATTTTTTTTCAAGTGTTTCTATAGCTATTTTTTTTACAAATGTTTTAATTGGTTCAAAATCGGCATCCCAATTATAATCCAGTAAAGAAAAACCTATAGCCGGGATTCCTTCAATTCCTGCTTCAACAGCAGCACTCATGGTTCCGGAATAAATTACATTTATAGAAGAATTTGAACCATGATTGATACCCGATACACATAAGTCAGGTTTCATTTTCAAAATTTCATTTACGGCTAATTTAACGCAATCTACAGGTGTTCCTGAACAGCTATATTCTGTGATTTGATCGTTTTCTTTAGAAATTTTGTTAAGATATAAAGTATTGTTTATAGTAATAGCGTGACCAGTTGCGCTTTGAGGCTTGTCGGGAGCAACAACAATTACCTCTCCAATGGTTTTCATAATTTCTATTAAACTCCTTATGCCTGGAGCGGTAATGCCATCATCGTTGGTCACTAATATTAAAGGCCTTTTAATTTTCATAAATAAAGATTTAAAACAAATGTAGCCACAGATTTTCATAGAATAACAACAAATAAATCAAAATTTGTCAACTAAATTATCAATGTTTTTAGTGATTAAAAGATTTTTATATCTTTAACAAAAAATTATAGAGGGATTGGCTTTATTGGCTTGAATTTTACTATAACTTAGAGAAAAAAATTGATGAATGCTATTATTAAATTTATGAAACGAAATTATAAAATCCTTATAGCCGTATTATGCTTGTCTGCAACTTTGTTTGCATTCAAAGTAAATGCAGATAAAACCATAGATCCGGATCCTAATAAAGACAAAATGCTTTTGGAGTTATTGGCCTTTGTTATAGAAAAAGGGCATTATAATCCGCCTCCAATAGATGATGAATTTTCAAAAGGAATCTTCAAAGATTATATTGATGCGCTGGACCCTTCAAAAAGGTTTTTTCTGCAGTCTGATATCGATGAATTCAGACAATACGAACTTATGCTGGATGATCAGTTCCTTAATAAGGATTTGACATTTTTTAATCTTACTTATGCAAGGTTAATGAAACGTATGGAAGAGAGCAAAAAAAGATATAAAATTCTTTTGGCTCAGCCATTTAATTATAATATTGACGAAACTTTTAACGCAGATTATGAAAAAATTCCATATGCAAAGAATACAGCAGAAATAAATGAAAGATGGAGAAAACAAATTAAATTATCGACACTTTCATCCCTTGTTACAAAGCAAAAATTAGAGGAAGATAAAAAGAAAACAGATCCGGCTTATACCGTAAAATCTTTTGAGGCTTTAGAGAAAGAAACACGTGAAAGTTCTTTAAAATCTTTGGATGAGTCTTTTGGGAACATAAAAGATTTGGACAAAGGCGACTGGTTTTCGGTTTACATCAATTCAATTATGACTCGTTTTGATCCTCATACAAGTTACTTTGCACCAGAAGAGAAAGATCGTTTTGATGTAAATATTAGTGGAAAATTAGAAGGAATCGGAGCTCGACTGACTAAGAAAAACGATTTCACCCAAATTGATGAATTGATTTCCGGAGGTCCGGCCTGGAAAGGCAAGGAGCTGGAAGCCGGTGATTTGATCCTGAAAGTAGGACAAGGAAAGGAAGAACCTGTGGATGTAGTGGGTATGCGTCTTGATGATGTTGTGAAAAAAATCAAAGGGCATAAAGGGACAGAAGTAAGACTTACTGTTAAAAAGGTAGATGGAAGTATTAAAGTCATTTCAATCATCAGGGATGTAGTTGAAATAGAAGAAACATACGCTAAGTCAAGTGTTGTTGAAAAAAATGGTTTGAAATATGGTGTAATTTATTTGCCTAAATTTTATATCGATTTTGAAAACAAAGACGGTCGCGATGCGGGTAAAGATATTGCACTTGAAGTTGAAAGGCTTAAAAAAGAAAATATTAGTGGAATCGTGCTTGATGTGCGTGATGATGGTGGTGGATCACTTTCGACTGTAGTTGATATCGCCGGACTTTTTATCGAAGAAGGGCCAATTGTTCAGGTAAAATCAGCAGGAAAGAAAAAAGAGGTTTTATACGATAAAGATAAAAAAATAGAGTGGGATGGTCCATTGGTGATAATGGTAAACAGTTTTTCTGCCTCAGCATCTGAAATATTGGCGGCAGCAATTCAGGATTATAAACGAGGTGTAATCATTGGTAGCAAACAAACTTATGGTAAAGGTACGGTTCAAACTGTTATCGATTTGAATCAGTTTGTTCGTAATAGTGATTTTGGTGATTTCGGAGCCTTGAAAGCAACTGCTCAGAAGTTTTATAGAATCAATGGAGGTTCAACTCAGCTGGAAGGTGTAAAAAGCGATGTTGTCATGCCGGATCGTTATGCTTATTTGAAAATGGGTGAACGCGATATGGATAATGCAATGCCTTGGGATAAAATAGATCCTGCAAACTATAATATTTGGAATTCAAACGAAAACTTTAATCAGGCGATATCCAATAGCAAACTTAGAATTGCTCAAAATCCTCAGTTTAAATTAATAGAGGATAATGCTAAATGGATTGATGTTAAAAACAAAGAAAACACATACAGCTTAAATATAAAAAACTTCAAAGCCACACAGGAACAAGTCGAAAGCGAGGGCAAAAAATATAAACCAATTGCTGATTATAAAAACAATCTTGTTTTTAAATCATTGCCTTATGAAAATCTTGATATGGCTAAAGATCCTTCTTTAAAAGAAAAAAGAGAGGCATGGCATAAGGCTTTGTCAAAAGACATATATGTTGAGGAGGCGCTAAATGTATTAGACGATCTACAGCCTAAAGACAATGTTAATAAACAAACCAATTCCTCTAAATTAAAAAAAGACAAAGTGGTTAAGTCTTAATAGTAATTAAACTTACATAAAAGTTAAAGCTCCATATTTTTTAATTTATGGAGCTTTTTTTTGAAAACATAACCTACATGAAAAGAATACTCGTTTTATTTTTAATTACGTTTTTTGCAATTTCTTGTAAAAAAGATGAAAATAAAGTATTGATGGCTCAAAATATATTTGTTGATTACAAACAAAATATTTCGCAATCAGCTTATACTGTTGATTATCTTCCAACTTCTACGACAAAACAGATTGTAAAACATGATTATTATACGTTGTCATACAGTGAGAAATTTGAACAGGCAGAATGGGTGGCATATGAATTAAAAAAAGAGTATTTAAGAGATAATGATTTTAAAAGGCCTTATTTTATTGAAGACCCAAAGGTAACTACCAGATCGGCAGACTGGAGAAATTACAAAAAATCAGGATATGACAAAGGGCATTTGTGCCCCGCAGGCGATATGGAGTTTGATAAAAAAGCTTATGATGATACCTTTTATACGTCGAATATTTCACCTCAAAATCATGATTTTAATAGCGGAATCTGGAATCGTTTAGAAAATAAAGTTCGCTATTGGGCCGGAAAATATAATGCTATTTATGTAGTTACTGGAGGTGTTCTTAGGGATTCGGATAAAAAAATAGGAACAGAAAAAGTTTCTGTTCCTAAATATTTTTATAAAATTGTTTTGGCTAAAACAGGAAAGGAACACAAAGCAATTGCTTTTTTGATTCCGAATGAAAAAAGCCAAAAGGGAATTTATGAGTTTGTAGTTCCTGTTGAGACTTTAGAAGAGATGACTGGAATTGATTTCTTTCCTAATCTGAAAAAATTAAAAAGCAGTAAGGATTTTTAAGTCGGCTATAGTTGCTATTGGATTTTCTGCTTTAAAAACAAAACTTCCGGCAACTAAAACATCTGCACCCGCATCTACTAGTTGTTTTGCATTTTTGTTGGTTACGCCTCCATCAATTTCGATAAGTGTTGAAGCGTTTTTGCGTGTAATTAAATCTTTGAGTTTTTTAACCTTATTATAAGTGTTTTCAATAAAAGATTGTCCGCCAAAGCCAGGATTTACGCTCATAATACAAACTAAGTCAATGTCATTTATTACATCTTCTAATAAATCTATATTTGTATGTGGATTAATAGCAACGCCAGCTTTCATTCCTTCGGCTTTGATAGCTTGTAAGGTTCTGTGTAAGTGGTTGCATGCTTCGTAATGTACGGTTAAATTATTGGCTCCCAGATCTGCAAAAGTTTTGATGTAACGGTCAGGATCGACTATCATTAGGTGTACATCGATTGTTTTGCTTGCATGTTTTGTGATTGCTTCTAGAACAGGCATTCCAAAAGAGATATTCGGAACAAAAACTCCATCCATAATATCAATATGAAACCAGTCAGCTTGGCTATTATTAATCATTTCTATATCACGTTGTAAATTTGCAAAATCAGCTGCCAGAACAGAAGGAGCAATAAGAGTTTTTTTCATTTTTGTTAGTTGTGATGTGTTATTTTTTGCAAAGGTAATTATAAAAAATAAAAAACTCCGGTAATCAGCCGGAGTTTCAATCATCAATCAAAAAACGAACAGTCAATCAAACTGTTGTTTGCGTTACAAAGGTTTCATGTTTCATGTTTCAAGTTCTGTAAAGCAACCTGAAACTTTTAAACCTGAAACAAATATTGTTTATCCTAAATAAGTTTTGAGGATTTTACTTCTGGAAGTGTGTTTTAATCTACGGATTGCTTTTTCTTTAATCTGACGAACACGCTCACGTGTTAAGTCGAAAGTTTCTCCAATTTCTTCTAAGGTCATTGGGTGTTGATCGCCAAGACCAAAATACAAACGAACTACATCAGCTTCTCTTGGAGTCAGTGTCTCTAATGAGCGTTCAATTTCTGTACGAAGAGATTCATGAATTAATTCTCTGTCAGGGTTTGGAGATTCTCCTGAGCGTAATACATCATAAAGGTTAGAATCTTCTCCTTCAACAAGAGGTGCATCCATTGATAAGTGACGTCCAGAGTTTTTCATAGACTCTTTTACGTCATTTACAGTCATGTCTAGTTCTTTTGCAATTTCCTCAGCAGAAGGCGGGCGCTCGTTAGATTGCTCTAATAGGGCATACATTTTATTGATTTTATTGATAGAACCAATTTTGTTTAATGGTAAACGAACGATACGTGATTGTTCTGCCAAAGCCTGAAGAATAGATTGACGAATCCACCAAACTGCATAAGAGATAAATTTAAAACCACGGGTCTCATCAAAACGCTGAGCCGCTTTAATCAATCCTAAGTTTCCTTCGTTAATTAAATCAGGAAGTGTTAATCCTTGATTTTGATATTGTTTGGCCACAGATACTACGAAACGCAGGTTGGCTTTTGTAAGTTTTTCTAAAGCTCTTTGATCACCAGCTTTTATTCTTTGTGCTAATTCTACCTCTTCATCAGCGGTAATTAGGTCAACTTTTCCAATTTCTTGTAGATATTTGTCTAACGATGCAGTTTCACGATTGGTTACCTGCTTGGTGATTTTAAGTTGTCTCATGTTGTTGTCTCCCTATTTTTTTAAAGTGTACAAGTTATTATACGTAAGGAGTATCACGAAAGTTACAAAAAAAGACTTAAATTTTTTATTGATTGATTAATTTGAATTGATTTTGATAATTAAAAAAAGTAATTATTTGAATATTTTGCGGTTATCGATTTTTTGGTTACATGAAATACGAACTTTATAGATAGTAGAGTAAACTAAATAGTTATTTGACAGTAATGTTTTTAGAAACATAAACAGGATGTCCACTATCGGTAAAACCTTGCAGAACAATTTCAAAGTTACCTTTCAGATCTGATGTGTAAAAAGAGACGATGTCTTCTTTTTTATCTAAAGAGATATTAGGTTCCCACAATAATTGGTATCTGTAGTCTGGAATTCTTTTTAAGTTGTTTCCGGCTTTATAATCCGGTTTGTAGTATTTCTTTTTAGGATTTGGTCGCTGAATCTCTATTGTCTTCAGGTGTTTTTTAGCATAAGTGATAGCAAAATCACTGTTTTTGGTTTCAAAACTAATCATTCCTCCATATAGATTAGGGCCATAAACATAAGGTTCGTTAATTAGGCTTATCTTGTCCATATTTCCCATGTTGTAATCAAATAAATAGCTCGGATCCTGTATTAACAGTCCGTCAACAAGTACTAATGGAGGGCCATATATTTCTAAATCTTTATGGTCATTTCGAACACGTAATTTATATTTACCGTCTTCCCTGCGATAATAAAGTTCTGTAATAATTTCGACGATATTTTCCTTTAAGGTTGGAAATCGTGTATAATCATCAAGAAGATAGACTTTTTCAATAGTTTTGAAAAACGGATTTATTACATCTTCAGTTACAATACTGTCTTTTTTTATTTGGTAATAAGTATTCTCTATTTGACTCGCAATTGATCTTTGTTCTATATCTTTTTTAAGATCCGATGATAGATTAAGTTTTGCTGTAAATTGTAATCCTGAAGTATCAAATTTCGGAAATGGATCAAAGGCAATGGTATAATCTTCATTTTTATCATCTATAATCTGAACTATCGCATTTGAAAAATTTGGAAATTGATCCAGTAAAAATACAAATTTACCTTCAGCATTTGTTTTAACTATTTTTAAAACAAACTCTTTCCCAGGCAAGGATAGTGAAATGGATTTGTCGTTTACAGGAAGATTATTTTTAGATATAATTGTTCCGGTAATTAATTCTGATCTTAATTCTGGAATGTAATTAAAAGTATTTACCTTATAATTTGTGTAATTGTTAACTGATTTTTGTACAAACTCCTGAGGGGTTGATTGCTTTAAAGTGGGAATCCTGTCAACTTTTCGGATTGAAATAGAATAATTGCCTTTTTGAATTGTTTCTGTTAGCGATTTTATCTTTATAGTAGCTTTATCTCTAGTGTAATAACTTTCTTTGTCAAATTCAAAATCCACTCTTTTTTCATTGTTTAAATTTCCGGATACAGAGTTTTGAAACGTTGTGATAATGCTTTTTGAATTTGTGTCAAAAGTGATGTTTTCATTGGATTCCTGAGCATGAAACGGATTTATGATAAAAATATCTATTTCATTCACTTGTGGTTTAGGATTATTAAGCATCCACTTTGTGTAAGCTATTACCTTATAGTTGCCTGTTTTTAGAGTTGTAGGTATAAAATATTCTCCAGATCCAATTCCTTTTTCAAGATAAACTTTAGTTTGTTGAAGCGAATTTTTACTATTATCGATGAGTTCAATATAGGCTATTTTACTAATTAAGCTTGGTGTGTTATTCAGAGGGTTTAAGCAAAACAATTTGTAATACAATGTTTCTCCTGTTAGGAAAGTAGTCGTATTTGAATTCAGGTAAATAGTTTCCTGCGTTAATGTATTTATATTTTGATTTTTTCCCTGAAAATTATTGTTTTGCGCAGAAACTAATAGATTTCCCAACAGCAAAAGAATTATGATATGAAGATTTTTAATTCTATCCAGGACTAAGGTTTGATTATGTGCGAAAAAAAGTTTCATATTTTTTTAAAGATTAATCTACCCAAAAAGGAGGAACGATATTAGACGAAAAAGTGGTGCAGTCTCCACATGGAGGATTTACCATATAAAAAAGGGACAGATAATTCCATGAAAATAAAACTTTTGATCTTGTACGGATTAAAGAACGTAATATAGCTCCTTTACACGGCGGATCACCATCGCAATTATCAAACTCTTGTATGTCACAATCAGTTTCATAATAAGGAGGAAGAGGGTCATTAGGAAACAAATCGGCATAATTAAAATAAATTCTTTCGGAAGAAACAGAGGAGACTTCAAAAAATCCAATAACTTTTTCAGAAGGATTCTCTACAGATTTTATATTTCCATAAATGAATCCAGGCTGTTTTGGAGTAAGTATATTTCCTGTTGTTGACAAATCATTTAAAGTTCTATAAAAAGTATAGGCTGCCAAATTTTGAACATATTGTTTTACAAAAATGCTGTAGCGATGCGATATGATATAATTTTGGTTGCTTATAAAACGCACCGGATAATGAACACGGTCTTCACTTAGGGTACTGGTTGTATTTAAAATAATTTTATCAGATTTTTTAGTTGAAAAACAAGTTTGGCTTTCATAATTCCTAGGGACTACTACGATTGTTTCTTTAGCCGGAGAACCAGGAAAATCTTCAGCCGGATTAGGAGGAATTGCAGGTGTTGAGACTACAATAGCATTGTTGGGATTCCATTTTGGGGCTATAATTTTATAGGTTTCAACATACTCATATCGGTAATATTTTGATGTGTTAGAAGGGTCATAACTATTTACATTTATTTGGACTCCTTTTTGACCTTCAACAGTTGCGACTGTTGCAGTTAGATTATCAATTTTAGTTTCGGTGGTTAAGATTTGATGGTCGGATATATAATTTTTTCCTTCTTTGGTTCTTATTTTTAATTGATACTTCCTTCCTGGCTCTGCTTTGAATTGAGTTATAGAGGCATAAACCGTATCTTTTTCTTCAAATTGATATTCATTTCCTTGGTCATCAGTAATGTATACATTCGCTCCGTTTTCAAATTTAGGGCCAGTTTCTTCAAGCTGATAAACCTGGGATACTCTTATAGTCTGGTTTTTTAATTCATTCGTAATTGTTCCCTCCACGACAAGAGCACTTTCAAAATCATTATTCTGGAAAACGTATTGTTCTGTACAACTTGTTAAGGCAAATACTAAAAGAAAAAAAGGGAATATTTTTTTTAAATATTTCATAATTTAAAACTTGAAATTATAGGTAATACTAGGAATTGGAATAGCGAATATTGAAGTTTTGTAGGCTTTTATTTGTCCTTTATCTGTTACAAAAAACACAGAATACGGATTATTTCTTCCTAAAACATTATATACCGAAATGTTCCAGAAACTATGTGCTAATTTTTTTATTTTATGATTTCCTTCAATATTAATACCGATATCTAATCTGTAATAATCTGGGATCCTGAATTTATTACGGTCGCTATAAACTGTGTATTGCCCATTTCCGTAATCATAAGTTCCAATAGGGTACGTTATGGGGCGACCTGTCTGATAGATAAAATTGCTTGAAAAGCTATAACGTTTAGTAAACCTGTAGTTTAAAACTGCACTAAAATCATGAGGTTTATCAAAATTTGAAGCAAAATACTTTCCGTCATTCACTTTTTCTTCATTAAACTGACTATTTAATTTTATTAATGACCTTGAATAAGTATATCCTATCCATCCATTGAGCCTTCCTTCCGCTTTTTTTAGTAATATTTCTACGCCGTAAGCTTTACCTTCTCCTTGTAGAAGTTCAGTTTCAATGTTTTCGTTGAGTAGTAAGTCGGCTCCAACTTTATAATCTAAAATGTTTTTAGACTTTTTATAATAGCCTTCTAAGCTAAGTTCTAATTCATCATTTTTTAAATTTTTATAAAAACCTAAAGAAAATTGTTGTGCACTTTCCGGTTTAACATTTAAATCTGAAAGCTTCCAGATATCTGTAGGGGATTGGGTTGTGTTGTTGGATAATAAATGAATGTATTGGTATGTTTTGTCATAACTTGCACGAATAGAGAGATCCTCGGTTAAAAAATATCTTGCTGCAATTCTGGGTTCTAATCCTCCATAACGTTTAATTACTTCATTACTTCCATAGTTTTTTGTTTCAATAACTGTAGCGTCGCTTATAGGAAGATTTTGTTTATAAATTCTTTGAGTAGATTTTCCTAATGCTGCAAATGATGAATAGCGCAAGCCAAAATCAAATAAAATTTTATCACTAATTTTAAAATTATCACCAGCATATAAAGCGGATTCCAGCCCTCTTTCTGTTTCTACATTGACTGGAATTAATGAAGATTGAGAGGTTTTAGGATTTAAATATCCCGGATCAATACTATAAAGTTTACTTGAGATACCGTAACTAAATTTATGTTTTTCATTATAGAAATAAGTCATTTTTGTGGCTAATTGTGTCTCGTTAATTTTGTAGCCAAAATCAAATGAGTTTGTTCCCTGAGGTTGATAATCAATATTAAATTTGTACTCACTGTTAGTTAAAATTAGAGATCCCTTATTTTTTTCATTAAACTTATGATTCCATTTTAATGTTGCCAGTCTATTGCTGTATTTGTATAATGAATCCGATGAAACACTAAATTTGTCTTTACTATAATATAATGTAGATTCAATATCATTATTTATGTTTATTTTATGATTGTATCTAACAATTAAATCGTAAAAAGAGGCTTGGCTTTTTTTTAATTTTTCATCATCCAAACTTTTTAAAATCCAGTTAGAGTAACTACCTCTACCTCCTATAATGAGGCTTGATTTTCCTTTGATTACAGGAGTAGAAATCATTAAATTGCTTGTTGCGGGGCCTATTCCTCCTTCTCCTTCAAACTTGTCAAAATTTCCGGTTTTCGTAGAAACATCAAAAACAGATGACAGCCTGCCTCCAAATTCAGCAGGGATACTTCCTTTGTAAATGTCAACTTTTTTTGTTGTATAAGGATTTAACGCAGTAAAAAATCCAAAAAAATGAGCCGGATTATATAAAACAGCATGATCCAGTAAAAATAAATTCTGATCTTCTTTGCCGCCTCTTACGTTATATCCGGAAGAACCTTCTCCAGCTGTTTTTATTCCCGGTAGCGTTAGGGCAACTTTTAGAATATCTCTTTCTCCCATGACCAAAGGCACGTTTTTAATTCCTTCAGTATCAATTGTTGTAACTCCTGTTATTGCAGCTTTTGCGGTTTTATTTTTATTTGTTTTCACTAAAACTTCATCCAGTTGGTTCACATTGTCCAATAAGTTGAAATTAAGTGAGCCATCATTATAAACCATAATTCTTTTGGAAATTTTATCATATGAAAAAGTTTCTGTCTCAACTATGTTCATTCCGGGAGGAACCTGTAATTTATAATATCCGTTTTTATCTGTTGTAGCTGTAAATTCAGTACCTCGGATTTTAACTAATATGTTAGAAAGTGCTTCTTTATTTTTACCCCCTTTTATATAGCCAGAAAGAGTATAAGTTTTCTTTTTTGGGCTTTTTGCTTCCTTGCCAATGAGTATAATATCTCTACTATTTTTATAAGGATTTTTTGAGTTCTCTCTTTTTAACGAATCAAATTGCTGATAAAAAACAGGGGCAGTTATTTCTCCATTCTCATCTTTTTCTAAAGGTATCCCAAAATAATTATCGGGTAACTCGTCGTAAATTATACTGTTGTTGCTTAATATAATTTTGTTTTCAGAGATGTAAAAGTTAAAACTGGTATTTTGTAAGACTTTTTCAAGAATAGAAGCTATTCGAACTTCTTTAAATTGTACCGTGATGGATATGCTGTCATTTTCCAGCCATTTTTCATCAAAATAAAATTTAAAATAAGAAGTTTGTTCTATGTTTTGGATAACAGCCCGAAGATTAGCATTTTTTAATTCAACAGAAACTTTGTCACTAATGATCTGAGAATATGTAAGGTGTTGAAAGATAAATAGAATTAATAATAGAGTAATTTTTTTCATTTAATTAGAACTTTTTCTTAAAAGACCATTGATTTGTTTTACCAGATTTTCCATAAATTGCTTTTTATCTAAATGTTCTAACTTTCGGTTTGTTTTATAAAAGTCATTTATTTCTTTTTTAATGGAAGGGAAAATGGTCTTTATATCCTTTTGAGATTGAACGTTGTAAAAAAAGTTTTTGTATTTTAGGACAAAATCATTATTGTATATGTACTTATAATAAACTATATCAGCCTGCAATACTTTTATTTTTTCTTTTCGGTGTTTTGTATACAGAGAAACGCTATTCTCTGCAAAATCCTCTTCGTATATTCCTTGAATAATTTTAGGGAATTTGACTGACTCAGATTTTAAATTGACGAATTTTTTATTTTTGATAGTAAAGAAATCAACCTTATCTTTAATAATTGTTATAGGAAAATTATTTGTTTCGCCATTTTGTTTATATATCACCTGATCATCATGTATATCATATTTTATATTAACATGGGTATAAATTTCGCCTTCAAAACTTATATCTCCAAGACTAAATTCATCAATATAATACCTGTTGTTTTTTGGCATTAGACGAAAAGGTTCACTATGTACAATACCATTGTTAATATTGAGGTTGTCTTTGCCAACCGCATTATCGAAATAATCGTACAATGATAAATTCTCGTTATTTTGGCTTTGTGTGTAATAAATATTTAAAAATAGACTGATTAGCAGTAGGTAAATCGTTGTTTTTTGATTTTTTTTCAATGAGATTGTTATTTTTGTTTGCATTAAGTTGGGTTTCAAAAATATGAAAAATTGTTATAAAAAAAACTTAAAGCTGGTAAAATGTAATAAAATTATTTTTAAATTACGTTAAAGTATAGCTTTCTGTTTAAAAAAATAAATCCACCTGAGAGTTTATCTTTTCTATATAATAATCTACCTTTCTGTTTGCACGGTTAAAAAAAATGTTCTGTTCTTTAATTCCAGATTGTCCCAAGGGTTTTGAATTGATAATTTGCTGTTTAAAAAACTGATGCACATTTTTGCAGCTTTCCTCATTATCAGTAATAAAATAACCTAATAATGTATAAGGAACAAACATGGTAAGTTTTTCTTCAGTTTCAATGAGCATATTGTTGTTTAACAAAATAAGCTCATTGTAATAAATTGTAAAATTGTTAGTTGGATTATTGCATTTTTCCTGTATCAGATTTATAATTCTTTTCAAATCTTTGCATAATGCATTTGCACTGTTTAGATTTAACAGACCAGCTTCATGAAAATATAAAATCTGCTGCAAGCTACTGTTTATAGTAGTGTCGTTCCAAATTTCATTGACATAGGTCGTTTCGTAAGCTTTTTTTAATTTCTGCATAAATTCAGAAAAAGATTCTTCTACTACGAAATTTTCAAATGAAACTTTTTTTTGGCTGTTGCTTAAAAGATTAAGCCATACAAAAGCTTTGAACTTTGAAAGAATAGTTCCTTCCATAAAATAAAATAGTGGAATGTCCTTAGCGGAATAAAACAAAGTTGTGCCGGTGTTTTTTGTCAATATTTCGATTTGTTCTGCCGATGATTTGAAATATTCCAGCATGTCTTTCATTGTTGTAATCTCAATTGTTTTTTCGACAATAACCTTCTCTTTTTTTGAGAATAAACTATCTAATGAAATATTAAAATGATTAGCAAGTTTGATGGTTTCATCAATAGAAAATTTACTTTTTTGTGAAATTCTTCTATGCGATGCATCATAGCTGATTTCCAGAATAGCAGCGATTTCGTCTATTAAGGATTCAGACTTAGAAACTTTACTTCTAATTGCTTTTAAAAAAGATTCCTGATGTTTCATAATTTGCGATAATCACAAATATAGAAAATACTTTTATTAGTTTTTGCAAATTCAGATGTGATAATTGCAATAGGTTTGCTGTGTAATTTTAAAATAATCTATAATTATGAAAGCTAAATATTTCAATAAATCGGCAGATGAAAAACTATTTTTTCTTGCTTTAAAAGAAAAAGTTAATGATAAACTCAAAGGTAAAACGGTTTCATATGGAGATGCAAGATTTTGGTTTAAAGGTTTATTTTGGACTCTAATTTGCTACTCGTCTTATTCGTTGTTATTCTTGAATATTGATAAAACTATTTTTTGGCTTTTATATGTGGTTTTTCAATTGTCAGGATTATTGATCGGATTTAGTTTTGGACATGATGCGTCTCACGATACGGCATTCAGAAATAAAAAAGCAAATTCAGTTTTACACTTTTTTAGTTTTCTTACAGTGGGAATTGATCCTTTACTTTGGGGATTAAGACATATTCGGTCACATCATTTGTATGCAAATGTTGAAGGGAGTGATATTGATATAGATAAAAATCCATTTTTGAGGCTCAGTCCAACGCATCCTTGGAAACCAAAGCATAAATATCAGGCATATTATGCGCCATTTGTTTATATGTTTACTTTGCTGCATTCTGTTTTTATGAGTGACTGGATGTATTTGTTTTCAAATGAATACGACTGGATGAAAAGAGGTATTTTTAAGATTGAATTATATTTTAGGTTTCTACTCTATAAAGTTTTTTATTTTTCTCTAGTCTTAGTATTCCCATTGTTATATGCAGACTTTTCGTGGGCTTTTATTGTGCTAACGTATCTTACGGCGAGTGCTTTTACATCTTTGATTTTTATAATTATGCTTGTTGGGACGCATTTTTTTGATGGTGCTGATTATCCCCAGCCTGAAGGAGAGTTTTTAGAACATACTTGGGCTGTTCATCAGCTTCATACAAGCTGTGATTGGGATGCAGATAAAAGCTGGGCAAGGTTTTTAAGCGGTGGTTCAAATTGTCATGCGGCACATCATCTCTTTCCTAATATCTGCCACACGAACTATAGTGAGATAAATAAAATTATTGAAGAAACAACAAAAGAATTCAAACAACCTTATTATCATAAGACTTTATTTGAAATGATGTTTTCACATTTTAAGCATTTACACAAAATGGGCAAGCGTTAATTTTATAATAAGAAAAGGTTTTAACGTTTAATTAAAATAAAAAATCATGAAAATATTAAATAAAAAAGGAGTTTTAAAACCAGGAAGATGTCAATATACCTTAATTATAATAATGTTCAGTGTATTGAGTTTTGGACAGCATAATTTTTTAAAAGTGACAGATAATCCTACACCGGTAAACAATATTGCTGCAGATTCTTCGGTAATATTACATGGAAAAGAAATAAAGCTGGATTATTTCAGATGGAAATCTGATAATAATTTAAGAAATGATAGTATTAAAATTTTCAGCTTGTCGCCAATTTCTAAAAGAGTTAATAAAGTAAATGGTTTTGCTCTGGGGGCTGGTCATTTTGAAAATCAAAATATTACACTCCAGGTAATTAATGGGTTAAATATTGAAGCCAGTCCTGTATCGTTAGCTCTCATTTCTTTTTCTATTAATGTTCCTTTTGAGTCTTTGTTTGTTGGAATCAACGATAACGTTATCAGTAATGTAGCTTTTTTTGATGATAAAATAGAAACCTATATAAAGATGAATGGCTTAAATGTGAGTTCGGGTGGTTTTATGGGAGGGGCAGAATTGAGAGGAGTTAATATTTCGATATTTTCGGGAATGAATGTAATGAATGGATTTTCTGTTGGAGGAATATTAAATGCTAAAAATTTCAACGGGTTAAGTATTTCAGGTTTAGCTAATTTATCTGATTTTGGGAATGGTATTCAGATTGGGATTTCGAATGTTTCACGAAGACATAATGGAATTCAGATTGGCCTGTTTAATAACTCTAAAGAATTGAGAGGAATGCAATTTGGGTTTTGGAATACAAACGGAAAACGCAGGCTTCCTATTTTTAACTGGCAGTTCAGGAAAAGAAGCATTTAGCAATTGATCGAATCGAAAAACCCCAAATTCATTTATCTGAATTTGGGGTTTTCTATAAATAAACCTTTAGTAAACTAAGATCTGATTACTCTTTTTTCTCTTCACGCGGAGGTCTTGGAACAAGTGCTTTTTTAGATACTTTTTCTTTTTTGGTTTTAGGATCAACTCCCAAGTATTTCACTTGGAAAACATCTCCCATTTTAACTACGTCTGCAACGTTTTCTGTACGCTCCCAGGCTAGTTCAGATACGTGAAGCAATACTTCGTTTCCTGGCGCATCAGTGTATTCAACAACAGCCCCAAAATCTAACATTTTAATCACTTTTACTTCATAAGCTTCTCCTATTTGAGGTTTGAAAGTCAAAGCGTCAATTTTAGCCAATACAGTTTTGATTCCTTCCGGATCAGTTCCTAAAATTTCAACAATACCTTGTTCGTCAACTTCATTAATTACGATGGTAGTTCCGGTAGCTTTTTGTAATTCCTGAATAACTTTTCCACCAGGTCCAATTAATGCTCCAATAAAGTTTCCAGGAATAGTTCTGGTAATGATTTTTGGTGCGTGTGCTTTTACTTCAGTTCTTGGTGCAGCAATTGTTTCCGTTATTTTTCCTAAAATATGCAAACGTCCTTCACGAGCCTGAGCTAAAGCTTGCTCCATGATGTCATAACGTAAGCCATCAATTTTGATGTCCATTTGACAGGCTGTAATACCGTCAGCGGTTCCGGTTACTTTAAAGTCCATATCTCCTAAGTGATCTTCGTCTCCTAAAATATCAGACAATACAGCAAATTTCTCGCCGTCAGTAATTAGTCCCATTGCAATTCCGGAAACTGGTTTTGTCATCTGAACTCCGGCATCTAATAATGCCATTGTTCCGGCACAAACTGTTGCCATAGAAGAAGAACCGTTAGATTCTAAAACCTCAGAAACAACACGGATTGTATAAGGACAATCTACAGGAATCATGTTTTTTAATGCTCTTTGAGCTAAGTTACCGTGACCAACTTCTCTTCTTGAAGTTCCTCTTAGTGGTTTTGCTTCACCAGTAGAGAAAGGAGGGAAGTTATAGTGAAGGTAGAATTTCTCTTCACCTTGTTCTGATGGAGAATCAATTTGGTTAGCTTCTCTTGAAGTTCCAAGAGTTACTGTTGCCAAAGCCTGAGTTTCACCACGAGTAAATAAAGCAGATCCGTGAACTCTTGGCAAGTAATCAACTTCACACCAGATTGGTCTGATATCTGTAGTTTTTCTTCCGTCTAAACGAACTCCTAATTCTAAAACTACGTTGCGAACAGCTTCTTTGTTTGTTTTGTAAAAATATTTAGCAACCAAATCACCATCAGCAGCTAATTCTTCTTCAGTAAACAAAGCTTTTACTTCTTCTTTTACTTCAGCAAATGCGGCGCCTCTTTCGTGTTTAGCTGAACCTACTTTTGCAATAGCATAAATTTTATCGTATGCCGCTTCTCTTACTTTTTTGTAAATTTCTTCGTTTTCTTTCTCACCTTCGTAAGTACGGATTTCTTTTTTGCCAAAAGCTTCCTGTAAACGGTATTGAGCCTGAATTTGAACTTTGATAGCTTCGTGAGCAAATTTAATAGCTTCGATCATTTCAGCTTCTGAAATTTCTTTCATCTCACCTTCAACCATGGCAACAGAATCCATAGAAGCTCCGATCATCATGTCGATATCAGATTTCTCTAATTCTTCTCTGCTTGGATTAATTACTAATTTCCCGTCAATGCGCGCAACACGAACTTCAGAAATTAAGTTGTAAAATGGAATATCTGAAACTGCTAACGCTGCAGAAGCAGCTAAACCTGCTAAGGCATCTGGCATAACTTCTTCGTCATGAGACATTAATTGAATCATAACTTGTGTTTCAGCATGGTAATCGTCTGGGAAAAGCGGACGTAAAACACGGTCTACTAGTCTCATGGTTAATACTTCGCTGTCGCTTGGGCGTGCTTCTCTTTTAAAGAAACCTCCTGGAAAACGACCTGCTGCTGCAAATTTTTCGCGGTAATCTACCGTTAATGGTAAAAAATCAACGCCTGGGTTGCTGGTGCGAGCTGAAACTGCTGTTGCAAGTATCATAGTGTCGCCCATTCTAACTACTACAGAACCATCAGCTTGTTTTGCTAAACGTCCTGTCTCGATTGTGATGCTTCTGCCATCACCTAAATCGATCTTTTCTACAAATAATTGTGGAATCATAATTTTTCCTAATTGATTATACAATGGGTTTTAGTTGTGTTGTAGTTGTTGTGTGTAGTTGTTGTTGTCTAAAACCCAATGAAAAACCAAACTTTTTTTCTTATGCAAAGCCCTGTCAGACTTCTTTTTTGTAAAAACAAAAAGAGGCACTCTCGCACCTCTTTCCTTATATTGATTATTTTCTGATATTCAATACTTTAATGATCTCACGATATCTGTTGATATCTTTCTTTTTCAAGTAATCCAACAAAGCTCTTCTTTTACCTACTAATAGTACAAGAGAACGCTCAGTGTTATAATCGTGACGATTTTTTTTCAAGTGTTCAGTTAAGTGTGAAATTCTGTAAGTGAACAATGCAATCTGACCTTCTGCGCTTCCAGTGTTTGTTGCACCACCGTGTTGTGCAAAAATCTCTTCTTTCTTTTCTTTAGTTAAATACATTCCAATATTATTTAATGATTTTTATGTATGTCGTACATCTTTTGTAAGACGGGTGCAAAAATAAATAATAATTATGAATTATGAATTATAAATTATGAATTATTTTAATTTGCAGATTGAATAGTAATGGGCAGTGAGTATAAACATTTCATTTTTTGTCCTCTTTGTTCTCCCGGGTTGAAACCATCATAATTAGTTAAAATTCGTAAAGCTTCCTCCCCAGTGCCGTAACCGATATCTTTAATAATTCTCGGCTCTGTTACTTTTCCCTCTTTGTCAACTACAAATGTAACATAGATTTTTCCTTTAGTACCCTGAGGCATATTGGGTAGTTTATAGTTTTTTCCAACATACTGATAAAAACTTGACATACCGCCTTTTGGTGTCGGTCTGATTTCAGTTTCGGTGTATTTGTAAGACATATTGTATTTGTCCCAGCTTTCGCCAGAAATTAATTTTCCTTCATTATATTTTTCTTTATAAGTAAGTCTCGGACTTGCGGACGAACCTTCCCAATTTCCATCTTTAAATCCGTTTTTTACAGATCCTTTTGAAGATTGATTTTCGTCTGTATCTTCGAAAAATCCGTTTCCATTTGTTACTTTTTGCGCACCATTTTTATCCCAAAATTCATTTATTTTAAAATGTGTTGTGCGTTTTTTGTTATCTTCAATATATTCGCCTTCAAGTTTTTTGTTCCCATTTTCGTACCATTCAGTACTTCTGCCATTGGTTCGCCCTTTCATGTAATTTGTGACTGTTTTTTTTGTCCCATTTTTATAATAATAGGTTACTTCACCTTCTTTCGGGGTTCCGATATAAGTTGTTGAAATTCCTTGCATTCGTAAAGATCCTGAGCGATAATATTCCTGAACAATGTAATTTTCTTTTTTTAATTTAGCATCTTTCACGACTCTGACATACATATAATCTTTTGATTTGGTTTCTGAGCTGGTTGAGTCTAAATAAATAAAACTATCGTCCGGAGAAAGTACTAATTCATTGTTTTGTGGAACTTGCGAAAAAACAATCTTCGGAATAACAAGAAATAACAAAGAAAACAAAATCGATTTCATAAATTTTCGGTTGTTTAAAAAAACGAATGTAATATTTTTAATACAATTCAACAACTTGTTTGCTACATAATTGAGAAAGTTATTTTGATTGATTTTGAAGCTGTTTTTTTACTTTATTCAAAACGATCTTCATAAGACACGAAAAGTTATTTGATTGATTTAGAAGCTGTTTTTTTACTGAATTGCTTTTCAGCTAAAGAGGAATAGGAAAGTTTGATGTTATTTTCATCTACACTTACTCCTGAAATTAAAATTCCTTTATCATAATCTTCAGTAAATGTAATTTTACGTTCGGCATCACTTCCCTGCCAGATGCCTTGCTTTAAACCATTTTTAATAGTTCCTTTTTCTGTTATAAAATTATCTGTATCTTCATACTCACCATTTCCATCTACTACGGTTTGTTCTTTATTTGCATTCCAAAAATTTAGAATTAAAGTTTGAACAGTTTTTGTTTTAAGATTCCAAATATTCTGTTTTTCAGATTTTTTGCTTTGGTTTTCGTACCAGTTTATTTCTTTACCTTCTTTATGGTCTTCTTTGAAATTTATAACAGATTCCTTTGTGCCGCTTTTGTAATAATAGATAAATTCTCCGTCTTTTTTAAGGACATCTCTGTCTAAAGTGGTGCCTGTCATTTTTTTTCTTCCGTTTTTATAGAAATCAGTAACAACATAGCGGACGCTTTTTTGGGAATAGTTTGTAATGACGCGTGTGTAACTATAGTTTTCAGGTGTAGCTTCTCGATATAATGAGTCAAGAAAAATTTTTTTCGAGACCATGTTAATTTGTGCAAATAGAGTAGCTGAAATTAAAAAAAGGGATAATATGAAAAGGCTTTTTTTCATTCAGTTCTATTTTATTTGTAATAAAAATAAGACTTCTAAAATAATCTGGCAACTTCCTGATTTACAAATTCTAAAAATCGTTCGTCAGCTTCTGTAAAAGGGTCTATTACGTGACTGTCAATATCAATTTGTCCAATATTTATCCCGTTTACAAATAAAGGTACAACAATTTCTGATTTTACAGTAAAACTGCAGGCGATATAATTATCCTGAGCCTTAACATCCGGAACAACAAAATTGGCATTACTTTCAGCGACCTGACCACAAATTCCTTTACCGAAAGGAATTACTGTATGATCTGTTTCTGCACCTACATAAGGTCCTAAATGTAACGTTTTGTTGTCGTGATTGGCAAAATAAAAGCCAACCCAATTATAATAGTCTATACTTTCATTTAATAACTGACAGACTGAAAGTAATTTTTCGTCTCTGGTTGTGTTTTCCTGAGCGACAATAGCTGAAATTTTTGGCTGTAATTCCTGAAATAGCATGATGTGATAATTTTCTACAAAAGTATTTAAAGCTGAACTCAAAAAATATATAAATTTGAAAAAAAAATCTTTTGAAAAAATATTTAGTACAATTTAAACCGTTCCTTATTTTCATAGGTACTTTTTTTGCTGCTTATATTTTACTTACCCTAATTTATAAAAGCTATCTGAACGGTTTTGAATCAGATAATATTGACGGAATTACTGCTGTTGTTGGCTCTAATGTCTATTGGTTAATGCATGTTTTTAATTGCGATGTGCTGATTCAGAAAAGTTTATCAGGAGCTTATTTAGAGGTTTGGTACAATAAAGTTTATGTTATTCGAATTGTAGAAGGGTGTAATGCAGTAAGTGTAATGATTTTGTTTGTTTCATTTGTGCTCGCTTTTTCCGGAAAACTTAAAGTGACTGTATTGTTTATCTTGTCAGGAACTCTTTTTATTTATGTTTTGAATGTGATCAGAATTGCGTTATTGGCTGTTTTGTTATTTCGTTATCCTGAAAAAGTGCATCTCTTGCACGGCGTTATTTTTCCGTTGACTATCTATGGATTTGTTTTTGTTTTATGGGTTTTCTGGGTAAACAAATTTTCAAAATATGCTAAATAAACTTTCCGAAAATAAATTCAAAATCATAATTACGATTGTGGTCGTTTTGTGCCTGGGAATTGTCAGGACTTTCGAAAATAAATTGTTCTACGATCCTTTTTTGGTTTATTTTGAGTCTGATTTTAAGGGATTGCCATTTCCTCAGGTTAACAATATTAAGCTTTTTGCAGGACTTTTGCTGCGTTATACATTAAATACTGTTTTGTCATTAGTACTTATTTATACTTTATTCAGGGATATTGAAATCTTCAAGTTTAGTGTGTTTTTATACGTGTTTTTTTTAGTACCTCTTTTGGTAACTTTTTTTATCATACTTGAATTTTTTCCCAATGCAAACTGGCTGCTTTTTTATGTAAGAAGATTTATCATTCAGCCAATTTTTGTACTGTTGTTTGTTCCTGCTTTTTATTATCAGCAGCAAAATCTTAAAAAATAACATTTTATTTAGCTTTTTATCCGGACTTTTTAAATAATTTTGCAACATGAATTTAAAGAAATGCACAGGAGTATTTTTAGCGTTCCTATTGTTGGTTTCCAACATTGGGTTTGCTTTTGATGTGCATTATTGCGGAGGAAAAATTGCTTCGGTTTCATTAAGTACTACAGTTTCTCCAGAAAAAAAATGTTGCGGTTCTAAAGAAAAAAAAACTTCCTGTTGTAAAGACAAGGTGGTTAAATTTGAAAAAAAATCAGATGATGCTACTTTTAAGGTTTTCTTTTTTCAGATTGCTTTTCCGGCAGTAATTCACGAATTTAAACCGCTTGCCTTTTTATCAGTTCCAAATTTTAAAAGCAAAGAGATCATTTCGTATTATGCTGATGCGAATGCTCCGCCTTTATATCAACTCTATCATCAATATATTTTTTACGCCTGATTTTAATGTTTAATGGCAAGCCATATTTGGTTTGTACTATACTGTTTTGCTCTTTCTTTTTGCTATAAGAAAGAGATTTAATACAGTTTCATATTAACATTAAAATCTTTTTTATGCAAAAAAATATCGTGCTTTTTATGATGGTTTTGCTTTCCGTTTCTGTGTTTTCACAGGAAGATTTAGAGGAAGTAAAAGTTACCAAAAAGCAAAAATCACTTAAAAAATCCTATACGGTTACTGCTAATACAACCGTGATTACGAGCAAGGAATTGCTTAAAGCAGCCTGCTGCAACCTGGCAGAAAGTTTTGAAACAAATCCATCAATCGATGTCAATTTTTCTGATGCTTTAACAGGTACAAAACAAATAAAAATGCTGGGTTTAACGAGCCCGTATTTAATGATTACTGAAGAAAATATTCCTTCGGTTCGCGGCGCTTCGCAGGCTTATGGATTGTCTTTTACACCCGGAACCTGGATTGAAAGCGTCCAGATTACTAAAGGTGCCGGAAGTGTAATTAACGGATACGAAAGTATTTCGGGGCAAATCAATACGGAACTTTTAAAACCCTTAAATGACATTCCGTTTTTTCTGAATGCTTATGGCTCTACTGATGCCCGTTTTGAACTGAATACCCATTTCAATAAAAAAATATCTGACAAATGGGCAACAAGTTTATTCCTCCACGGAAATACGCGTGTAGCAAAAAATGACATGAACGATGACGGATTTCTCGATAATCCATTAGGTAAACAAATCAATCTTTTGAACCGTTATCAATATTATGATCCGGAAAGTGGCTTAGTAAGTTTTATCAATTTCAGGTATATGAATGATAAAAAACAAACTGGTGAGATAGATTTTGATAAAGATACCGATCGCGGAACAATGAATCACTGGGGTTCAGAAATCAATACAGAACGTTTTGATGTTTCTACAAAAATTGGTTACGTTTTTAAAGATATGCCTTATCAAAGCATTGGTTTCCAAAATGCTTTTAACAGTCATAAACAAGATTCCTATTTTGGTTTAAATCAATATGATATTAAACAGAATAGTTTTTATTCAAATTTGATTTTCAATTCGATAATCAGCAACACAATGAATAAGTTTACAGCTGGTTTGAATTTTGCCTACGATCAATATCAGGAATTTGTAAATGCAACCGATTATAGCCGAATTGATAATTCAGTTGGTGCTTTTTTTGAATACACTTATGATAATACCGATAATTTTAGTTTGATTTTGGGCGGAAGGGTCGATAATCATAACCGTTTAGGTTTTTTTGTAACGCCTCGTCTGCATGTGCGATACAATCCATGGAAAAATGGAGTACTTCGTTTTTCTGCCGGAAGAGGAAAACGATCTGCTAATATTTTTGCAGAGAATCAGCAGCTTTTTGCAAGTTCCAGAGCCTTTTCAATTTTGGATAATAATGGAAAAATTTATGGTTTAAATCCTGAAATTGCATGGAATTATGGTGTGAGTTTTTCTCAGAAATTCAAGCTTTTCAATAAAAATGCTGAAGTGGGTTTTGATATTTACAGAACCGATTTTCAAAATCAGGCAGTAGTCGATTTGATGCAGAGCCCACAGGAAGTTTTGTTTTATAATTTAAAAGGAAATTCATTCGCAAATAGTGTACAGCTAGAGTTTAATTATGAGTTGATTCATAATCTGAATTTAAGAACGGCCTATAAATACTATGATATTCAAACAGATTATTTAAGAGGAGCTTTCCAGAGACCATTGCAGGCAAAACATCGTTTTCTAGGGAATCTTGAATATGAAACGCAGTTAAATGTTGATAAACAATGGAAATTTGATTACACCTTTAACTGGTCTGGAAAACAACAGTTACCCTACACGGCATCAAATCCTGAAGCTGACCGATTTTCAGAATTTTCACCTTCTTATGCTGTCATGAATGTTCAGGTTACCAGAGTTTTTTCTCCTGTTTTTGAAGTATATGCAGGAGGGGAGAATATTGGTAATTACAAACAGCAAAAGGCAATTTTGGGTGCAGAAGATCCCTTTGGTGCGAACTTTGATGCTTCAATTGCATATGCACCAATTTTTGGGCAGATGTATTATGCAGGCTTACGATTTAAAATAAAATAAATACAATTATCAATTTCAAAAATCAACAACAATAAATATTTATAAAATGAAAAATTTAATTTTAATAGCAATAGTAACTTTTTTAGGGTTTTCGGCTCAGGCACAAACTAAAAAAAATAAAAATTTAAAATACACTACAGAGGTAAATGGCAATTGTGAACAATGTAAAAAACGTATTGAAAAAGCAGCGTTTGGTGTTCCGGGTGTAAAAACAGCTAATTGGGATATTAGTTCACACCAGCTGACAGTAATTTTAAATGAAGAAAAATCATCAACAGCTGATTTAAATAAAGCTGTTGCTAAGGTTGGTCATGATACCAAAGAAGTAAAAGCAACTCAGCAGGATTATGATAATTTGCATAGTTGCTGTAAGTATGAAAGAGAATAATCAGAAGCCCGGGTATTTAAAAAAGCCCGGGCTTTTTTAATAGTTAATTTATCTTTAAAATACCGCATTTTATTGTGGTTAAATTAAATTATTGTTACTTTCACCAACTAATAAATGTAACCAAACCTGATATGAATAATTTCGACTGGACTCAATTAATAAACCCTGAATTTTACATCACATTAAGTATTGGTGGTTTTCAGATTGGTTTATTTATTGTTTTATTTATCGTTTTTGCTGAAACAGGACTTTTTGCTGGCTTTTTTCTGCCAGGAGACAGCTTATTGTTTTTAGGGGGAATCTATAGTCGTGAATTGATAGAGAATATGGTCTATATTTCTAATGATTTTGTAAACGTCTTTTTATTAGCATTTATGGTAGCTATAATGGGAGTTTTAGGAAATATGACTGGATATTGGTTTGGCGCCAAAAGCGGCTATTATTTATTCAAAAAAGAAGATACTTTTTGGTTTAAAAAGAAATACCTCTTACAATCGAAGGACTTCTTCGAAAAGTATGGAGGTAAAGCTATTATTTATGCAAGATTTCTGCCTATTTTCAGAACATTTGCGCCTATTATTGCAGGTATAGTCTCTATGGATAAAAAGAAATTTATGTTTTATAATATCTTAAGTTCTTTTCTATGGTCTTTTATATTGATTTTCGCAGGCCATTACTTATATGGTGTGTTTTTAAAACAAGGAATCGATCTTAAACATCATATCGAATATATCATTATAATCATTGTAATTATTTCTACATTTCCTGTTTTATTGAAACTTTTAAAGAAAAGACCAATTGAGAAAATCTAATTTATAAATGGATTAAAAATTAGATGTTTCCAAAAAAATTAAAAATTGATCTTGCAAAACGCGAATTATTTTTTTCTTCTACTGTTTCGTAACATGAAAAGCCTAAAATAATTTTAATTCCAGGAGGTATGCTGTTTAGGATATCTCTTTTCTGTTCATCCAGAAGCAGTTTTAGACTTGAGGTTACTTCGGTATTATACTGTAAATAAGAAAGTATAAGCAATGTAGAAAAATTTAAAACTTCACGTGCTGTTTCACTTTTGATACCAACTTCATTGGAAATCATTTCGGTAATTCTGGCTTTTTTGCTGCTGAAAATCTTTTCTAAGAAGAAATTTCCTTTTGATTTATAATTTTCATCTACAGACAAAATTCGGGAAGAGGTAAAATCAATTTCTTTATAAAATGTTGAATCTGGTAAAAGCTCAGTCATTTCCACTAAAGCTTTCTCGTCAACATTGTTATAACAGCCCATTAGAACAGTTCCCAATGAAACATCGATTGCCTTAATTAATAAGGCATCATTTTCGAAATAGAATTTGTTCAGTTTTGAGATGACATTAGACGAAATAAAACGACGTAGCTCAATTTGTAGATTTGGGGTCATAATTGTTACGGGATTAGTTAATAATTACTGTCAATAAACCGATTAAATGTGGTATTTTGTCGATTATAGTGATAAAAATATAAAATAAATTAACATATCCAAAAAATAAGTTAAATATTTTGTTTTTACCTTTTGTGTAATTTGATTAACAAATTATGGTATTATCAGCAAATACCATGCTTAGTGCCAAAACCCGGAAGTAATTATTTTTAAAAAAAAAGAGTTTTTGTTTGAATGACTTTTAAAAAATAAGAAAATACTTAAGTGTTGATTGTGTAATTAAAACAATAAACTTCTGTTTTGCCAAACTATAGTAAGAAATAGTCCCAGATAAATCACACACACTAAAAAATTGATAAAACCGGAGGCTAAAAAACCAATTAGTGAGCCAGTTGCAGCCTTAAATGCTCTTTTATGATCTTTAGAATCGTATAGCATTTCCCCTATAAATGCTCCTGCAAATGGACCTATAATTACACCAAACGGAATTGGAGCTAGAATGCCAACAATAAGGCCAATATTGGTTCCCCAGATGCCGTATGAACTGCCACCAAAACGCTTAGTTCCCTTAGCTGGAATGATATAATCTAAAATCGTGATGATAATCATGATGATGAAAGTAATTCCTAAAACCCAGTAATTGTTTTCAACAGCTTTGGTTAAATAGAGCAATAACAAGCCAACCCAACAGCTTGAAAGTCCGGGTAAAACGGGCAAAAAACTTCCCATGATTCCTATAATCATGCAAATAAAACCAAGTAAAACGAATACTAAATCCATACTAAAAACCGTTTTAAATTTTAATTGTAAATTTATGTCATCTATTGAATCATCATTTATAAAGTAATGAAAAAATAGTTCATAATTTCTCTTTGAAGAATATTTACAATACAAAGTTTACCAAAAAATAATCGTATTTTTACAATATTAGTCAAATCAACATCAAAATCTTGAAACGTTTTTTTCTTTTTTTTGTTTTCATGTCTTTAAATTCTTGTCAATATTTTGAGAAGCAGATACCTTCTGAAAAAGAATTGCTTCAAAAAGAATTAAAATCAATCAACTGGAAAGAAGTTGATGAATATCCTTCTATGCCAGACTGCGAGAAAATCAACGATAAAAGTCAGAGACAGAAATGTTTTTTTGAAATCATGTCGCAGCTTATTCAGGAAAAATTAGATATTGACACACTCTCCATTTTGTATCCTGAATTAGATACTATAGAAGTAAAAGTAACTGTCTTTCCTAACGCTACCATGAAGTTTGAGCCACAATTTCCTAAGGATTCGGTGAATTATGATACGATAAAAATCGATAGTATCCTGCGTGCACGATTGATAGATTTTCCAAAAGTAAATCCAGCCATAAAACGAGGAATTCCGGTAAAAACACAATTTATTTTACCTGTCATTCTTAAGGAGAAAGAAAAAAAATAAAATCAGTAGTGTTATTTAGAAGCTGTTCCTGTCCGCTGTATTTCTGCTGACAAAAACTACGGTAAAAAGCCTTGTTTTTCTAAAGCGGGAGATGTCGCTTCCATCAGGCTAGATATTAAGATTCAAACGGAAATTATATTTTAAACCAACGCTCTTTCCATTCATAAGAGCCAAACAAACTGTATAAAGCAACCGCACAGCTAAAAAACGGGTACAATAAACTGCTCAGTAAAAAACTTTTAATATTGGCTTTTGTCAAAAAGCGATTGGTAACAGAAAGCAAAACAAAATCTGTCACAAACTTGACAAAAGCAAACAAAACAAAAACTGGATATGACCAGATTTCCAAAAAGAGGAATAAAAAGCCAATGACAAAACTCAAATTTCCAAAGAAAACAATCAATCCCAATGTCTTCCCAAACAGACTTTGATACGAACTTGTTTTTCCTGCCCAGCGTACTCTTTGATAAAATAAGGTTTTCCAGCTTTCAGTGGGTTTGGTTGTTATAATAGCTTCTTGAGCTTTTAAATAATGAATTTCTTGTGGAAACTTCTGAATTGCTTTTTGCAATAAAAAAACATCATCTCCGCTGGCGATTTTATTGTTTCCTTCAAATCCGTTAAGTTTTTCAAACAATGATTTCCTGTAGGCAAAGTTTGCGCCATTACACATAAAAGCCCAATTGAGTCCAAAACTTCCAATTGTAGCCCCTTGCAGACTAGTTAAGTCTAATTGCTGGAAATGATCTAAAAATGAGTTTTTGCAATCATACGTAACTGCTCCCGCCATCATAGAAACTTTATTTTCCTGAATATAATTGTCGAATCTCAAAAGCCAGTTTTCAGGAACGATACAATCGGCATCAGTTGTAATGACCCAATTGGTTTTTACATGCTGCATTGCGGTTGTGATGGCATCTTTCTTAGGAGATTTTGACATACGAATAGAATCAATTGTAGACATCTTAAACCTGAAGCCTGAAGCCTGAAACTTTTCTTCTGAAGAATCATCAACCAAAATCACTTCAAATAAATCAAGTGGGTAATTTAAATTAGAAACGCTTTCTAAAAGGATCGGTAAATTTTCTGCTTCATTGCGAAACGGAACTATAATAGTAAAACCTGTTTTAGGTTCTAAATCTGATTTTTTACAATTTTTGACTTTGAAAAAACCATAAATCAGCAAGCCGATTGTTAGGACATAAATTTTTAATATGACGAACAATAGCAAACTCATCCAGCAGTTTTTGTTTTAAAATTTAATACATAATAACTTCCCAAAACAATCGGAAGAACTACATTTAAAAACCACATTAAAGTGCTGATGAAAACCACAATCCATTCGTTTACGCCTAGAATACCGAAGAAATAAATCGCAACGCTGCCTTTTACCGCAAAATCCAAAAACTGAAATGTGGGTAATGAAGAAGCCAAAAAATAGACTGAAGTAATGGCTGCCATTAAGGTTAAATAAGGTAGATGAACTTCAAAAGCGAGAAACAAAAAATAATATTGGTGCGAAAAAACCAAATAACGGCAAATGCCTAAAAAGATATTTTTTTGATGAACTGGTTTTGGGATTTCATTGATTTTATGAATCAGTTTTTCAATTGAATATCCTTTTACTTTTATCTTTTTTATTGAAAATAACAGAAGCAGAATCAGTACAAATCCACCAAATAAAATCAATACTGTTTTTGTGGTCATGACAGCGTACAATGCATTGAAGTACAACAAACCAAAAATGCCAAAAATAATCGTCAGAATCATCTGGATTCCGTTACAGATTAAGTTCAGAAAAACTACTTTTTTAGCTTCCGTTTTAGTGTAATACAAAGCTTTTCCTGCGTATTCCCCAACTCCGTTTGGCGTGAAAATCCCGGCGGTTAAAGCGGCGAGAACCTGTTTTGTTGCTTCACCTAAAGATATCGGATAAATCACTTGGGCTAAATTCTGCCATTTTAAAATTTCAAAAAAGCGATTCAGCACGCTCAACAGCAAGATAAATCCAATTCCTAAAACCGACTGGTTTTTTCGGAACAATGTAATGAACTTTTGCCAGTCCAGCTTATCATTGTTCGCCAGCTGATTGTAAATAAAATAAAATGCACCGCCAACAATCAAAAGTTTGGCCAGAAGAACAAGGAATTGTTTAGCTTTGTGAGGAATTGAAATCATGCCGCAAAAGTAGTCAATTTGAGAATGAGATAATGTGGCAATTAGTAAATTAGAAAATGATTTATTCAAGATTCAGGTAACTTGAAACTTGAAATAAAATAAACTTGAAACAAAACTTCTGTTGACAAAAGAACGCATCATATTAGGTATTGACCCCGGAACCACGATTATGGGTTTTGGACTGATTAAGGTAACCAATAAAAAAATGGAATTTCTGCAATTGAATGAATTGCAGCTTTCCAAATACGATAATCATTACCAAAAACTAAAAATAATCTTCGAAAGAACCATCGAATTAATCGAGACCCATCTTCCTGATGAAATTGCAATTGAAGCTCCTTTTTTTGGCAAGAATGTACAGTCGATGTTAAAACTTGGTCGCGCACAGGGTGTTGCCATGGCAGCCGGACTTTCAAGAGGTATTCCGATTACCGAATATGAACCTAAAAAAATAAAAATGGCGATTACCGGAAACGGAAACGCCAGCAAAGAGCAGGTTGCCAAAATGCTGCAACAGCTTTTAGGGTTGAAAGAATTACCGAAAAATCTTGATTCAACAGACGGTTTGGCAGCAGCCGTTTGCCATCATTTCAATTCAGGAAAAGTAGTGGCCGGAAAAAGTTATTCGGGCTGGGATGCTTTTGTGAAACAGAATGAGGATAAGATAAGAAAATAGCCAGATTATTTTAATCAATCTGGCTATGTGTAATTATAAATATTATTTTACATCTTCATACTGATAATCAAATGTACCATCTGTAATAGTATAATTAGTGTCTTTTTGATCAGTGTAAGTTGAGGAAGTCGTGAAATTAAACTTCCCTTTTACAATTTTCTTTTGTGAGTTAACTTCAGTTATAGTAATGGAACCTTCTTTTGTGTACTCGAATTCATCTGTTTCATTGTCTGTTAAGTCAATTGCATGAGTAGTTGGATTGTCTTCATCTGTAGTAACTTTGTAAGTTCCAATTTTAATATCTGTTCTTTTTAACCAAATATTGATTTCCGGGTTGCCTAAAATACCTCCTTGTCTTCCTTGAAGCATCACAAAATCTGCTTTAGGATAATAAGACCAGATGTTTGTTGAAGAATACAAGTTAGTCCCGAAAGGATTGTTTGCTTTAAATGACTTTCCGTTAATTGTAGCAGTCATAGCAAATTGAGGTTGAGTACTAGTATTAGGGTTAGAATTTTGTTCATTATTTTCTGAACTATCATCAGAAGAACAAGAAAACAATAAAAGCGGTAAAATAAGAAGCAAATGGGTAATTTTTTTCATAATATAATTTATAGATTTGACCAAAACTAATAAATATCTGGCACTTTATTAAGAATATTCAGTTTGTTAAATAATTTTTATGTCTGGAGTTTATATTCATATACCATTTTGCAAACAGGCTTGCCACTATTGCGACTTTCATTTTTCAACTTCAATGAAAAAGAAAGACGATATGGTTATGGCATTAGCTAAAGAAATTGCCATGCGAAAAAATGAGTTTGAAGATGAGATTGTAGAAACGATATATTTTGGTGGAGGAACACCTTCAGTTTTAAGTAATGAAGAAATCAACTTTTTGATTTCTGAAGTTTACAAGAATTATAAAGTTGTTGAAAATCCTGAAATCACTCTAGAAGCCAATCCGGATGATTTGTCTTCAGAACGGATTTTAGAATTATCTAAAAGTCCGATAAACCGCTTAAGCATCGGAATTCAGTCTTTTTACGAAGAAGATTTAAAAATGATGAACCGCGCTCATAATTCGGCGGAAGCCAAAAAATGTCTGGAAGAAGCAACAAAATATTTCGATAATATTTCACTCGATTTAATTTACGGAATTCCGGGTATGAGCGACGAAATGTGGAAACAGAATATTCAGACGGCTCTGGATTTTGGCATTCCGCATATCTCGAGTTATGCTTTGACAGTTGAGCCGAAAACAGCTTTGAGTAAATTAATTCAAACCGGGAAGATTGCTGAACCAGAGGATGAAGCCGCTTCAAATCATTTTATGATTTTGGTTGAAATGCTTCAAAAAAACGGTTTCATTCATTACGAATTATCGAATTTTGGGAAAGAAAATTATTTCTCAAAAAATAATTCTGCTTACTGGCTCGGGAAAAAATATATCGGAATCGGACCTTCTGCACATAGTTATGATGGAGAAAAAAGAGGCTGGAATATTGCCAATAATTCGCTTTACCTAAAATCAATTCAGGAAAATAAACTTCCCATAGAAACTGAAATTCTGACTACTTCAGATCGTTATAATGAATATATTATGACAGGATTACGAACGATTTGGGGTGTTTCTCTAGAAAGAATTAAAAATGAGTTTGGATTGGAATATCTAAATTATCTTCAAAAAGAATCTCAAAAGTTCTTAGATGATGATTTACTTTCAATAGAAAATGACATACTGAAACCAACATCAAAAGGAAAATTTCTAACGGATGGAATCGCGAGTGATTTGTTTTATTTAAATTTGGATGAATAAAAATTTAATGCAGATAAAATTCGTATAATAGTTTGTGTATGCTAGCAGTAATTGACAATCAATATCAAATAGACTTATCAAAACCCATTGATATCTCGATTCCATTAACTAATACAGAAGAAAACCCAATTGCCTGGTATATTGAAAAACCTTCAATTGAGCCTGTGGTTTTTGGAGACTGGATCGGCAAAGTTTCGGAAGGAAAATCATCGACTAATTTCAATAATATTTTCTTCAATCCGCATGGACATGGTACACATACTGAATGTTTAGGCCATATTACAAATGATTTTTACAGTATAAACCAGTCTTTAAAAGAGTTTTTCTTTTTTGCCAGACTAATCACCATCAAACCTGAAAAAATTGGGGAAGATTTTGTGATTACAAAAGAGCAGATTTCGGTTTCACTCCATACTACAAAACCAGAAGCAATTATCATTAGGACAGTTCCAAATTCAAAAGACAAAAAATCAAGGAAATATTCGAATACAAATCCGCCCTATTTGTCTGAAGAGGCCGCAATATTTATCCGCGAAAGCGAAATTCAGCATTTGTTGATTGATTTGCCCAGCGTTGACCGCGAGCATGATGAGGGTAAGTTGCTGGCACATAAGGCTTTTTGGAATGTAAAAGACATTGTAAATTTAAATTCTGATGCGAGATTAAACGCAACTATTACAGAAATGATTTATGTTCCAGACGAAATTAAAGATGGGAATTATATTCTAAATCTTCAAATTGCGTCGTTTGAAAATGATGCAAGTCCTTCGAAGCCTATTTTATATCGGATTTAAAAAAGTCAGCCACAAATTTCGTAAATTTTTGCAATTTTTTTGTCTTGCCAATTCCGATAGAGCTATCGGGCTAAAATGATTTTCACAGATTTAATAATTTCTAATTTGTAATACGTAGAATAAAAAATAATTCGTGAAAATTTGTGTAATTTGTGGCTAAAAAAACAAACTCTAATGATTATCGTTTCTACAGATAAAACAAAACTTGACGTTCCATTTATCCAAAACTTTTTGAAAGATATTTACTGGGCAGCCGGCAGGACTATTCAGGAAGTGCAGACTACAATAGATGCTTCGGTTTGTTTTGGGATTTATTTGGATGATAAACAAATTGGTTTTGCAAGAGTAATTACAGATTATGTTGTTTTTGGCTATGTGATGGATGTTTTTATTACGGAAGAACATCGTGGAAAAGGATATTCATCGATTTTAATTCAGCATATGATCAATGAACCATTGCTGAAAGATATTAAAATCTGGCGTCTGGCAACCACAGATGCGCATTTTTTATACGAAAAATTTGGATTTACTAAACTGAGTCATCCTGAAAAAATGATGGAAAAAATACTATGATGAATACAATTATTAAACTCGAAGAAACGGCTTTATTTATTTTCGGAATCTATTTGTTCAGTCTTTTAAGTTTTGAATGGTGGTGGTTTTTGGCTTTAATTTTAGCTCCTGATTTATCGATGCTGGGATATTTATTTGGAAATAAAAGCGGAGCGTTTTTTTATAATGTGTTTCATCATAAAGGAATTGCCGTTTTATTTTATATTTTAGGATCGTATTTTAAAATTGAAGTTCTGCAATTAGCAGGAGTTATTTTGCTGTCACATTCTGCAATGGATCGCATTTTTGGTTATGGCCTTAAATATGGAAAAGGTTTTAAATACACTCATTTGGGTGAAATTGGTAAGAGCCTGTTTAAAATTTAAATATTTAGATTTTTATGAGATTATTTTTCGATAGATGAGGCAAATTTTGAAAGAATAATAGACTTGTTTTTGAGTAAATTTAACGAAATATAACGGAAAATAAGCCGTAAAAAGCAATTAGATAAAATCTAAACAGGCTCTAAATAAATAATGATGAATTTAGAAACATTTTATGAATATTGTCTTTCGAAAAAAGGTGTCACCGAGCATTTCCCTTTTGATGAAGATACTTTAGTATTTAAAGTTGGTGGAAAAATGTTTGCTTTGTCGTCTTTGTCACAATGGGAAAAAAACGAACCTTCAGTAAATTTAAAATGTGATCCGGAGCGTGCTCAGGAGCTTAGGGCAGAATATGATGAAATAAAACCAGGATTTCATATGAGCAAAGTACATTGGAATACGATTGTATTAAACGGAAGTTTACCGGGACATTTTGTTAAGGAACTCATAGATCATTCATATGAATTGGTTTTCAAAAGTTTGACAAAGAAAATTCAGAATGAAATTATCGACCCGAGGTGAAATTTTTACCGAACAGGTGGAGCGATTAGAAAATTAGGCATTACATTTGTAAGGGATGTCAAACATAACACTCAATTAATTTGCAACTTAGTAGTTTATAGCATATGAAAGAACAATTTAAAAAATTTCTGAACGAAGAGCAAGATCCTAAAGCGATTGAAAAAATTACTTCAAAACTCAATGATTTATTGATGAAAGGAGAAGAAGTAGGATATATAGCAGTTCAAAAAAAGCCTGCAATTACTGTTTTTCCGGATAGCATTGTATTAACAAATAAAAGAATTATTATTTGTAAACCTAAAAATCTGGGTCTTTCAATGGATTTTACAGATTACACCTGGGATGATGTTGCGGGAGCTTTTGTAAAAGAAAATATTCTGGGATCAGAATTCTCTTTTAATACTAATACTGATTTGTCAATTTCGATTGATTATATTCCAAAAATCCAGGCCAGAAAAATATATACATATGCAAAAGAACAATTGGATTTGCTTAAAAATCCTGTGACAATATCAGCTCCTGCTTCAGAAACCATTCAGGCGGAAGAGATTGGGGATATAGTTGAAGAGGTAGAAACAGAAGAAGTAACTAATTTTGCAGAAATCTTACCGGCAGCTCCGTCTTATACGGAAACTTTCGAGCCAATTCAACAAACTCAGTCAAGCGGAGAACGTAAATTAAGTGAATTATCTAAAGAAGAACTTTTTGATAAATTACAGAATTATAAAAAACTGCTGGATAATGGCCTAATTCTCCAGGGTGAATATGACTCTTATAAAAAAGAAATTTTAAGTTATATGTAATAAAAAATCCGAAGCTTTAAACTTCGGATTTTTTTATTCTTATAGTTTTTTGATTACCATTCATTGACTTTATTAGCATCCATTTTTAAGAATATAAAAAGTAAAATGGTGAATCCCCATAAACCAGATCCTCCATAAGAAAAGAATGGCAGAGGAACCCCAATCGTTGGAAATATGCCGACTACCATGGCAATGTTCACAAAAAAGTGAATGAATAAAATTCCGGCTACACAATAGCCGTAAACCCTGCTAAATTTTGTTTTTTGTCTTTCGGCTAAATAAATAATTCTTAAAAGCAACCCGGCAAATAATGCAATAACAATAAAGGAACCAAGAAACCCCCATTCTTCACCCACAGTTGTAAATATATAATCCGTATGCTGTTCCGGTACAAAACCACCTTTTGTCTGCGTTCCTTCTAAAAAGCCTTTTCCCATCCAGCCTCCAGATCCGATTGCAATTTCAGATTGGTTAGTATTGTATCCGATACCTTTCATATCGACCGTTTTTCCTAGCAATATATTGAAACGGTCTCTGTGATGTTGTTTAAAAACATGATCGAAAACATAATCAACTGAAAACACAAACGCTGAAATAATGGCCAGAAGTATACTGCTTAAAATGATATTACGGTCAACAGCTCTTCCTTTAAAATGTATAATAGCCAATACTGCGAATGCAATTAAAATAACGACATAAGGCTCTAAAACGAGTGTTAATACAAATAGAAGGATGGTTATAAAACCTGTCCATACGTACCAGGCAGGAAGACCTTCCCGATGTAAAACAATAATGAAGATACTATAAATTAAAGCACTCCCGGGATCAGGTTGCGGTAAAATCAAAATAACAGGCAGGAATATTATGGCAAGTGCCTGAATTTGACGATTCGTTTCCTTAAGGTTAATTTGTGTGTCGCTTAGATATTTGGCTAAGGCCAATGAAGTAGCCGCTTTCGCAAATTCTGATGGCTGAAGTGTAAAGCTTCCGATAGCATACCAGCATCTTTGTCCCGCAATTGTTTTTCCGAAGAGAAACAATCCGGTCAATGATAATAATGCTACTCCAAAGATGATACTGGCATATTTTTCATAGAATTTACCATCAACAAATAGAACAATAAAAATTAGAGGAATAGTACAGCCAATAAATATTAACTGCTTTTCATAAGTTCCTTCTGTAGAAGATAAGGAAGATGAATATATGTTTAACCATCCCAGAATCACCAGAATAGTGTAAATGATAACGCTTATCCAGTCAATATTTTTTTTTACACTTTGATTTTTCATTTTAAATGAAGCCCTTATTAATTTCGTTTGATGGAATCAGCTTTGGTTTTCGGAATTATTCTTTTGCTTTTTGCAATGGAGTCTTTTCGTTTAATTTCTAATTTAGCAACATTTGCAATAGAATCCTTTATGCGCATTTCTTTTTTAACACTTTCCGAAAGTCCGCCTAATTTTGCATATTCGCTTTGAAGACTTTTGTTTAAAACCCTGACTTCTAAATCTGTTCTGGAAATTTTCTTTTTTAAATATTTCTCTATCATTAAACTCGCAATAGGTCCGGCAATCGAAGCTCCAAAACCTCCATTTTCAATCATAATGGCAATCGCAATTTTTGGATTGTCTTTTGGCGCAAATGCAACAAATATAGAGTGGTCTTCAAGCTGAACTCTTTTACCGTCAATCTTCGCAAAATTTTCTGCTGTACCTGTTTTTCCACAGATGTCAATTCCTTCGACTTTTAATCTGCTTGCTGTTCCCATATTATAAACGTCAAATAAGCCGCTTATAATTGGAGGGAAATATTTTTTGTCAATCGATGTTGTGTGCCTTGTTGTAAATTTTGAATCTATGCTTTTGCCTTCAATCTTTTTTATGATGTGAGGAGTGTAATAATAGCCCTGATTCGCAATTGTAGCCATCATATTTGCCAACTGAATTGGTGTCATTACGACTTCTCCCTGACCAATTGCATTTGAAACAATGGCAGTACTTCTCCAGCCCCCATTAGGATACATTCGTTTGTAGGTTTTAGAAGTTGGAATTTTCCCTCTCTTACCAGTTGGTAAATCGTAACCCATAAACTCACCTAACCCAAAAGTTTTAAGGTGATTACTCCATACATCTACAGCAGCAGCAGGTTTTGTATACTTATTGATAGTCCTCATGTAAGCTGTTGCAAAATAACTGTTACAAGATTGGTAAATAGCCCTGTGTAACTGCAATTGTCCTCCACTACAGTGACATCTCATAAAACGCCCTCTCGCATAACTGAAACCATGGTGACAGGAAACAGAAAAGTTTTCGTCAATCACGCCTTCCTGTAATGCTACCAGCCCTGTTAAAATTTTAAAAGGAGAACCTGGGGGGTATTCAGCTAAAAGTGCTCTGTTGTAAAGAGGGTTTGCAATAGAGTCATTATACAGCAGAGTAAAGTTTTTAGAACGCTGTCTTCCAACTAAGATTGCCGGATCATATGAGGGTGCGGTTACAAGTGCTAAAATTTCACCTGAGCTAGGTTCAAGAGCAACTATACCACCTCTTTTATTGATCATCAATTCTTCACCGTATTTTTGAAGTGCAGCATCAATAGTTAAATTAATATCTTCTCCCTGAACAGCGATAGTGTCATATTTTCCGTTTTTATAAGAACCAATTTCTCTATTGTATTTGTCTTTTTGGATATATTTTACCCCTTTTATACCTCTCAGGATTTCCTCATAGCTTTCTTCAACGCCTTGTTTTCCAATTAAATCACCACTATTGTAATAAGGATTTTTTGCAATTTGTCTTTCGTTTACCTGTGTGATAAAACCAAAAATATTAGCGCCACAATCAACTTCATAATCACGAAGAGAACGTTTTTGAAAATAGAAGCCTTCATATTTTCTTATTTTCTCCTGAAAAGCTGCAAATTCTGTCTTGTTAAGCTGTGATAAAAAAACAGAAGGTAATCTTGGGCTATAAACCTTTGCTTTGGCTATTCTTTTCTCGTATTCTTCCTTTGTAATATTTAATAGTTCGCAGAATTCAGTGATATTGAGATCATCTTTAATATCCCTTGGGATCACCATGATATCATAAGAGGACTGATTTGCTACAAGCAGTTTTCCGTATCTGTCATAAATATATCCGCGTTCAGGGTAGTCATATTTTATTTTGATAGCATTATTTTCTGATTTCAATTTGAACGAATCATCAATAATCTGCAAATAAAATATCCTGATTAATAGCAAAGATGCTGCAATAATAATTAAAGTGGGCAGCAGGACTTTTCTCATCGTTTATTTGGCTTAATAAGATAAATGATTATGATAGAAATGAGTATTGTAAAAACGGAACTAAATAAAGTTCGGAGCAAAATATCCCAAATGAATTTAAATTGAAAAGCTTCCAGGATAAATAAAACTATGTGATGCAATAAAACGGAAACCAAAATAAATGAAAAACGCTCGGGGGTTAGGGATTCGTTTAGCTTTATAGTTTGATATTCATAACTTAATCCGAAAGAGAATTTAAAAATATAGGGTCTGTAATAAGCTAAAATGACACAGGCTGCTGCATGAATACCTCCTGAATTACAAAACATATCCATTGTAATACCCAATAAAAAACTCGAAATTATTAAACCGGATCGATTGCTGTTTACAGGATATAAAATAATATATAAAATATACGGGTAAGGACTTATGTACCCTAAGAAATTCATGTTGTTAAAAATAACAATCTGAATTGCAAGTAACATAATAAATCGAAAAATATTGACTAACAGTGCGCTATTCATCTTTTTCCTTGTTTTTGTTTTCTAAATTAATTAGTTCTTCCCTTCCCTTACTTTTAATAATATAAACATGTCCTAAATTAGTCATGTCATTAAATAACTTAACATTGATAGTATAGAAAGTAGTTTTTTTATCGGTGTAAATTTTATCAACTGTTCCGATGTTAATGTTTTCAGGAAAAATAACTGATTGCCCTCCTGTTACTATAGTATCTCCTTTTCTAACTGAAGCAAGCCTTGGAACATCTGTTAACTGAACAAACCCCGTGCTTTTTCCATTCCAGGTAAGTGAGCCAAAGTGATTTGATTTTTTAATTTTGGCATTAATCTGCGATTTCATATTAAGGATACTTATCACGGTAGAATAATTAGGAGAAGTGTTGTCTATGATCCCAATGATTCCTAAGCTATTTATCACACCCATATCTTGTTTAACACCTTCCTTTGATCCTGAATTCAAAGTGAGATAGTTTTCGTGTGTATTATACGAGTTATGAATTACTTTTGAGACAATGATGTCAGCTGGCTTTACACCTTTAATACTGTCGATCATTGGTGCTTTTGTTGTGTCTTCTATGTTGAATAAAAGACTTTTTAATCTTGCGTTTTCAAGTACCAGTTCGTCATTTTCAGCTCTTAAATTCAAATACTCATTTACGCTGTTTATTTTTTCATAAACGCCACCACTAATAAAGTTAGCAGAGCTGATGGTTCTGCTTCTGTGAAATGAGTGAGATTGGATTGTGAGGGCCAACGAAATACCTAAAAGCAGCAAAAACAGCAAACGATTACTGTTTTTTATAATGAAATTAAAAATTTGCTGCATTTCTTGTTTGGTTATTTTGTTTCAGGATATGCTTTGAGTTCAAATTTTTTAGAGTCAAATAATTTAATTTAACTCTAAAAAATATTGATTCTTATTTGATTAAGATGCTTTTAAATTTTGCAATGTTTTTAAGTGCCATTCCTGTTCCGCGTACAACTGCTCTTAACGGATCTTCGGCAATATAAACCGGTAAATCTGTTTTTTGAGATATACGCTTGTCTAGACCTCTTAACATTGATCCTCCACCAGCTAAATAAATACCAGTATTGTAAATATCAGCAGCTAATTCAGGAGGAGTCTGAGATAATGTTTCCATTACAGCATCCTCTATACGCTGAATCGATTTATCTAATGCTTTTGCAATTTCACGGTAAGAAACATCTACTTGTTTTGGTTTACCTGTAAGTAAGTCTCTACCTTGTACTGACATATCTTCCGGTGGTCCGTCAAGATCTTCTATAGCCGCTCCAATCTGTATTTTTATTTTCTCAGCAGTACTTTCTCCAACAAATAAGTTATGCTGTGTACGCATGTAATATACAATATCATTTGTGAAAACGTCACCCGCAATTTTTACAGATTTGTCACAAACAATTCCGCCTAAAGCGATTACAGCGATTTCTGTTGTACCACCTCCAATATCTACAATCATGTTACCTTTTGGCTGCATAATGTCGATGCCAATACCAATTGCTGCTGCCATTGGTTCGTGAATCAAATAAACTTCTTTTCCGTTTACACGCTCACAAGATTCTTTTACAGCACGCATCTCAACCTCAGTAATTCCAGACGGAATACAAACTACCATTCTTAAAGCTGGAGTAAACATTCTCTTTTTTAATGCCGGAATGCTTTTAATGAACATATTGATCATTTTTTCTGAAGCATCGAAATCGGCAATTACACCATCCTTCAAAGGCCTTATGGTCTTGATGTTTTCATGTGTTTTACCTTGCATCATGTTGGCTTCTTTACCAACAGCGATGATTTTGCCGGATACTCTATCACGTGCCACGATAGAGGGGCTGTCAATAACAACTTTATCATTATGAATGATTAAAGTGTTTGCGGTACCAAGGTCTATTGCAATATCCTCAGTCATGAAATCAAAAAATCCCATAAGTTTTTTAGGGGGTTAAAATGTTATAAATTATTTATCGAACAAAGTTAAACAAATTAATGTTTAAAATGACGCGTTCCAGTAAATACCATTGCAAGATTATTTTCGTTGCAATAATTTATGCTTAATTCGTCTTTTATCGAACCTCCTGGCTGAATTACAGCAGTTATTCCTGCTTTTTTAGCTAATTCTACACAGTCCGGAAATGGGAAAAATGCATCACTTGCCATCGAAGCACCATTTAAATCAAATCCAAAAGCTTTTGCTTTTTCAACTGCCTGAATCAAAGCATCAACTCTTGAAGTCTGACCTGTACCAGAAGAAATCAATGTTCCGTTTTTTGCAAAAACAATCGTATTTGATTTTGTGTTTTTACAAATTTTTGATGCAAAAATTAAATCCTCAATTTCCTGAGCAGTAGGTTCTGTAATTGTAACGGTTTTTAAATGCTCTTTAGTATCCGTAATATTATTTCTGTCCTGAATTAACAAACCATTAAGACAAGTTCTCACCTGACGCGATGGTAATTCAACTTCATTTTGAATCAATATGATTCTGTTCTTTTTTTCTTGTAAAATACTGATAGCCTGATCATCATAACTAGGAGCGATTACTACTTCGCAGAATAACTTGTTGATTTCCTGTGCTGTTTCTACGTCAATTTTAGTGTTAGAAATTAACACTCCACCAAAAGCAGAAGTAGGATCACAAGCTAAAGCGGCTAAATAAGCCTCGCTGATTGTTTTTCTTGAAGCTAATCCGCAGGCATTGTTGTGTTTCAAGATTGCAAATGTTGAGCCGTCAGTTTTAAATTCAGCAATTAAATTTACAGCAGCATCAACATCTAATAAGTTGTTGTAAGATAACTCTTTTCCGTGAACTTTTTTGAACATAGCATCAAAATCTCCGAAGAAGAATCCTTTTTGGTGAGGGTTTTCACCATATCTTAAAACTTGACCGTTTGCAATGCTCTCTTTGTAAATAGTTTCGTCTGTGTTGAAATAATTAAAAATAGCTCCATCATAGTGAGATGAAACATGGAAAGCTTTTGAAGCAAATAATCTTCTGTTTTCAAGAGTTGTGCTTCCGTTTTGTTCTGTAATGATGTCTAAAAGTAAGCTGTATTCGTTAACCGAAGCTACGATTACAGTGTCTTTGAAATTTTTTGCACCGGCACGAATTAATGAAATTCCGCCAATATCAATTTTTTCAATAATATCTTGTTCGCTTGCACCAGAAGCAACTGTTTTTTCAAAAGGATACAAATCAACAATTACTAAATCAATTTGAGGAATGTCAAATTCTTTCATTTGCTGCACATCACTTTCATTGTCCTGACGATTCAAGATTCCGCCAAAAATTTTTGGGTGCAACGTTTTTACTCTTCCGCCAAGAATTTCAGGGAAAGAAGTAATGTCTTCAACAGGAACTACCGGAATTCCAAGGTTTTTGATGAAATCTTCTGTTCCTCCAGTCGAATAAAGTGTTACATTTTGTTCATGTAATTTTCGAACAATTGGCTCTAATCCATCTTTAGAAAAAACTGAAATTAATGCTGATTGTATTTTTTTAGTTGTGCTCATCGTGTAGTTATAATTTTCAGACTGCAAAAGTAGTTTTTTTCTATATTATTTTAAAAGATTTTAATGTAACATTCTCTTAAAAAAATCTACTGATGAGTAAGTTACCTTTTATTAGGTTTTTGATTTAAATTTATTGAATTTTACTTTGTCGAAAAAAACGAATATATGCTACTTTATCTTAGGTTGTTAAAAGAAAGTCTAAGCTTTGCTGTTAATGCTTTGCGAAATAATAAATTACGCACCCTGTTGTCATTATTGGGCGTTACTATTGGTATTTTTTCGATTATAGCTGTCTTAGCCGCTGTTGATTCTTTAGATAAAAAAATCTCTAAAGATTTGAGCAGTTTAGATAAAAATACGATTTATTTAATGAAATTTAGCTTTGGACCTTCAGAAATTCCGCAATGGAAGAGAGAGCAGTTTCCGAATGTAAAATATGATGAATATATCGGATTGAAAAACTCCCTCAATAACACCGATCAAATTGGTTACCAGCTTTGGGTAAATAAAGAAACTTTAAAGTATGATTCAAAAACGGTTGCGGATGTAAGAGTTAATCCTTCTTCGTTTGAAATGGGTGATATTGATGGTTTGAGCTTTGATAAAGGAAGGTTTTACAATGAATCAGAATCTAATTCTGGAACTCCGGTTATTGTTTTAGGATATGATGTTGCTGAAGGACTTTTTGGTTCAATGGATCCGATTGGAAAAAATATTCGTCTTTATGGTCAGCGTTTTAATGTTGTTGGTGTTATGACTAAACAAGGAGCGGGATTTTTTGGCGATAGTAATGACACATCAGTTTATCTACCGGCAAATTTTTTAAGAAGAATGTATGGAGATAGTGATGCGATGACTCCTATGATAGTTTTAAAGCCTACAAAAGGTGTCGATATGGATGCTTATAAAGCAGAAGTTGCTCAAAAACTAAGGGCAATTCGCGGAATGAAAGCAGGGGAGATGGATAATTTTTTTATCAACGTGCTTTCTGGATTTACAGATTTTATTGACGGTATTTTAGGTCAGATGAATCTTGTAGGATGGATCATCAGCGGGTTTTCTCTTTTGGTAGGAGGTTTCGGAATTGCCAATATTATGTTTGTATCAGTAAAAGAAAGAACCAATTTAATCGGAATTCAAAAATCGTTGGGTGCGAAAAACCGATTCATATTATTTCAGTTTTTATTCGAGGCCATAATTCTTTCTGTGATCGGTGGGATTATTGGTTTACTGATGGTTTGGGGAATTGCGTTTGTTTTAACAAAAGCACTTGATTTTGAATTTGTCTTAAGCGTTGGAAATATAATTTTAGGAACAACTCTGGCTGCTCTTATCGGATTAATTTCAGGAATTTTGCCTGCAATTTCGGCAGCGAATCTTGATCCAGTTGAAGCTATTAGAACGGGGATGTAGTTTTTTTGAGGTTCTAAGGTTCTGAATTGCTAAGATTCTAAGATTCTAAGATTTTTTCTTGAAGGTTCAGATGAGCAAAGAGGCAGAGGGGTAAAGTTTTTTTAATTTTCAACTGCTAAGGGGCTGAGATGTGCTTTGAAGACTAAATTTCGTGGAATTAAGTTTTGAGCTTACTAATCGTTGAATAAATTCCGTAGGAATTAAATATCGGTAGCAACGGAATTTATTCTGTTGAGAAAATGATTTCCCGCATTCAAAAGTTCCGTAGGAACGACAAATATTTACTTAGGAAGTTTAATTTTTGTGTTATCCCATTTGATTTTGTCTGAAAAGTAAAAATCGTTATTTTTCTTGTATTTCAAAACAGTATCTTCCTCTTGAGTTGTTCTTCTAATTGCGTAAGATTGCAATTTATTTTTATTTATAAAATTGAAAAATGAAGTATTTTTTATAGTGTCATTTTGAGAAGCAACAATTAATATTCGCCTATTTTTCTCTTTATTTAAAATGTTTTCTGATAAAAAATTGCTTAAACTTTTTTGAGGGACTTTTATAACATCTTTTGGTTGTAAATCCAAAAAGTGTGGTAATGTGTCATTTTCACTGCCTGTACCGCAACCAATTTCAATGTATCTATTTTGATAATAATAAAAATCACCTTGTTTATCAATGAGAAGTTGGCTTTCGCCATAAAATCCTTTTGGAGGAATAGCTATTATATTGGTGTGTCTTTTTAATGAATCGAAATATTTGTTGAGTTTTTCATCTTCGTAAGAAATAATATATTGTTTGTTTTTTGGGATAATTTTTTCTTGTTTTCTGGTGCAATTCAAAAGAAGTAAACTAATCGCAAAACAAATAAAAACTTTTCCCATAAACTAAGATTTAAAAATAAAGATATAAAAAAATCCCATTCGCTTTGCTAATGGGATTTTATATGTTTTAGAATAGTCTTAAAACTATTTTCTAATATCATTATTCTGAATCAAATCAATATATAAATTGATCTTATCTTTCAATTCTTTTCTAGGCGTGATAAAGTCTAAGAAACCGTGCTCTAAAAGAAACTCAGCAGTTTGGAAACCTTCAGGTAAATCTTTTCCTGTAGTATCACGAACTACACGCGGACCAGCAAAACCAATCAAAGCGCCTGGCTCAGAGATATTGATGTCTCCTAGCATTGCGTAAGAAGCAGTTGTTCCACCCGTTGTAGGGTCTGTACAAAGAGAAATATAAGGTAATTTAGCTTCTGCTAATTGAGCCAGTTTTACAGATGTTTTTGCTAATTGCATTAACGAATAAGCAGCTTCCATCATACGAGCTCCACCAGATTTAGAAATCATTACAAAAGGCAATTTATTTTTGATCGCATGGTCAATACCTCTTGCGATTTTCTCACCTACAACTGCGCCCATAGATCCACCAATAAAAGCGAAATCCATACAGCAGATTACAAGTTCTTTCCCTTTAGATTTTCCTACTCCGGTACGAACAGCGTCTTTAAGTTGAGTTTTTTCCATAACATCTTTCAAGCGATCTGCATATTTTTTTGTATCTACAAAATGCAGGGGATCCTTAGATGTCATGTTTTTATCTAACTCAACAAATTCGTTGTTGTCGAATAAAATTTCAAAATAGGTTGCGCTTCCAATTCGAACGTGAAAATCATCTTCAGGGCTTACGAATAAGTTTCTCGCTAATTCATCAGCATCAATAATTTTTCCGGTAGGAGATTTGTACCACAATCCTTTCGGAACGTCCATCTTGTCTTCTGTAGCAGTCGTAATCCCTTTTTCCTGTCTTTTAAACCAAGCCATATTGAATGTTTTATTTGTTTGAGGTTTCAGGTTTCAAGTTGCGAAACCTGAAGCCTGAAACTTTAAACTTGAAACTTTTTTATTATAGTGTATTCACGTTGTTTAAATCAGCAAAAGCCTGCTCCAATCTTGCGTTGAATGTAACTTCACTTTCACGAACCCATTTTCTTGGGTCGTAGTATTTTTTGTTTGGAGCATCCGGACCTTCTGGATTACCAATTTGAGTTTTTAAATACTCAATGTTGTTTACCATATAATCACGGATTCCTTCAGTGTATGCAAATTGTAAATCAGTATCGATGTTCATTTTTATAACTCCATAACCGATAGCTTCTCTGATTTCTTCAAGTGTAGATCCTGAACCTCCGTGGAAAACGAAATCTACTGGGTTGTGACCAGTGTTGAATTTGTTTTGTACGAAATCCTGAGAATTTTTTAAGATTTTTGGAGTTAATTTTACGTTTCCTGGTTTGTAAACACCGTGAACGTTTCCAAAAGCAGCAGCAATTGTAAATTTAGGACTTACTTTAGATAATTCTTCATAAGCATAAGCTACTTCTTCTGGCTGAGTATATAATTTTGAACTATCAACGTCAGAGTTATCAACGCCATCTTCTTCACCACCTGTAATACCAAGCTCGATTTCTAATGTCATTCCCATTTTGCTCATTCTGGCCAAATATTCTTTACAGATTTCAATATTCTCTTCGATTGGCTCCTCAGACAAATCGATCATATGAGAACTGAATAATGGTTTTCCTGTTTCTGCAAAATGTTTTTCAGAAGCATCTAATAAGCCATCAATCCAAGGCAATAATTTTTTTGCACAGTGGTCAGTATGTAAAATTACAGTTGCACCGTAAGCTTCTGCTAAAGTATGAATGTGTTTTGCTCCTGCAATACCACCTGCGATTGCCGCTTTTTCACCTGCATTCGATAATCCTTTACCAGCGTTGAATTGCGCCCCTCCATTAGAGAACTGAATGATAACCGGAGCATTTAATTTTGCTGCAGTTTCAAGTACGCCATTAATTGTGCTTGATCCGGTTACGTTTACTGCCGGAAGTGCAAATCCTTTTTCTTTTGCATAATTAAAGATTTCCTGTACCTGATCTCCTGTAGCTACTCCTGGTTTAATATTGTGTGCCATTGTAATTTTTTTTAGTTGTTTTTAGGTTTTTAGGTTGCAAAAATAAGAATTAATTAGCATTAGAACGGATAATTTATCCCAAAATTTAAAACAGAATGTCCAAAATTGTATTCTCTGAACCAACGTTTACCCGGCTCATGCGCCGGATTATAAGTCTTAAAGCCTAAATCTAAACGAATAACAAAAAAGCTCAAATCGTATCGCAAACCAAATCCGGATCCTAAAGCAATTTCTTCGAAATCGTTTAAGCTGGAAAATTTTGCCTTCTCATCAGTTACATTATCCAAGACATTCCAGATATTTCCGGCGTCTGCAAAGATTGCGCCTTTAACATCTCCGAAGATTTTGAATCGAAATTCCCCACTTAGGGCGAGTTTCATATTGGCTTCATTAAAGTCATTTACCGCATTTGTACTTCCAGGACCTAATGCATACGGCTGCCATGCTCGATTGTCATTTGATCCTCCTGAATAATAACTTCTTGAAAAAGGGATATAGTCTGAATTTCCAAATGGAATTGCTATACCAAAAAAGCTTCGGACAGCCAGTACTTTTTCTTTGCCGAAATCCCAGTGTTTGATATAGTCAAATTCAGTTTTTAGATATTCTGAATATTCCAGATTGAAGATTTCATAATTGCCAGTTGAGTTTTTAGGCAGACTGGCAATACTTGAAATAGCCGATAATAAAGTTCCAGCTGATTCTATTTTGGTTTTAAACTGATAAAAAGTATTATCAGCCAGGTCTTTCTTGGTTGTTTTGGTAAAGGTATAACTAGTTGCCAAAATAAAGTCATTCTCAGTCAGACGTACCCTTCTTTCTTCTATACCCTGAACGTCTTTGTATTTTGAATCCGATGCTGTCAATGCTGTTTTGTTATTGATGACATCATTTGTGAAACCAGTTGTTCCTTTAGGTATGATTAGGTTTTTTTGATTTTGTTCTTCTGGTGTATCTCCCCAGTTTTCAGGGGTGATATTGTAATCTCTGGCAATATTATTCAACTCATCATAAGAAGAAGTATAGACCTTAAAATAATTATCAGGGTTTAGGTTACGAACATATTGGGCGTTCAGTAATTCTAATTTTGCAGAGTTGTATCTTTTTGGAGACCAAAGATAGGATAAACCACCAGTGAAATTTTCCTTATCCAGACCGATATTTCTTTGCTTTGAAAAACCAGCTGCTATTGCTGTAGATGGAATCATACTTTTCGGAATAATTTTCTCGGTACCAAAAGGCATTAAAATTCTTGGAAAATTAAGTTTCATGTCGACCCCATATTCTGAAACATTAAAGAAATTATTATTAGGATTGGCCATATCTTTTGATGAACCTATATTTGCACGTGCAGAAATTTCTAATGTTTCTGCTCTGTTAAATACATTTCGAATCGTTTCTGAAATACTGGCACCAATTCCAAAATCCTGGATATTGGAATGGGTTAAATCTAAAGTAGCTCCAAAACTGTATTTTTTTCTGGGCGTTAAATAAACTTTTGCAATTAAGGATTGGGCAGTTGAATCCCGTCTGTCAACTTCATATTGTATCGATGGATAATTAAAAATTTTCAGGTTGTTTAGGTAACGTGACGAAAGAGTGGTTCTGAAATCTGCATAGGTACTTCCCTTTGTGATGAAGATAGCATCTGTAATTGCCCGGGGTTTGTATTTTAATTTGTCATAACTGTACAAATTAAAGTTGTTATAGGTGGTGCTGTCCTTAATTTGGCTTTTTGCACGTGCGGGAGAATAATCAGTATAAATATTGACGTCACTGATTTTATACAATTTAAAATGTTCTGTCCTGCTGGAGTCTTTTTCCTGAATGCTGTTGTCTTTAATGATTAAATTTATGTCCGCCTTGTTTTTTTTACCAATGGTATCAACATCGTAAGTAACATATGTAGGCTGGAAATAATAGGCTCCATGATTTCTAAAATAGGTAGTGATACGATTTTTTTCTTCTTCAAAATCACTGGTTTTGAATTGATTTCCTGATTTTAATATAGAAGGTTCAGGGTTTGTTTTGTATAACGAATCTAAAGCCGGCGTGCTTATATTTTGTCTAATAGAATCCAAAGTATAGGCGGTTCCGGTTGTAATGTTGTAATTGATTTTTGCTCTCTTATAAGCTACGCTGTCAATATCATAATTCATAGCTACATTGAAATAGCCATTGTTGAAATAGTAGGATTTTAAGCGGCCTAAAGTTTTTTTAGTTTTTGAAGTATCAATGATCACAGGAGGCTCACCTGTTCTTTTTAAAAACTCATGAATTCCTTTGTATAAAAAAGACTGTCCAAGACGATCTACCTGTTTAGCAGATAATATTTTAGACTGGCGCTCATATTTTCCGGGATTGTTTTTAAATTTTGCCTGATAACTGGAATCAGGGTTTAATTTTGCAAGATTATATAAATTTAAACGCAGACGAAATCCTAATAAATTACTGTTTGGTTTTTGATACATCTGATTTGAAGCAGTTTCATCATTGGTGGATTTACCATTTACAATAATATTGTTTTTTATAAGTAAATTTTTTCCGTCCGGAACTCGTTTCACTGCATTACAAGCGCAAATAAGTATTGCTATTAGAATAAATGCTGTTATTTTTGTAAAAATCTTTTTCAAGTGTTTTTAAATATTTAATTCAAAAGTACATTATATTTTATGATTAGTAAAAACCAAATAAAACTTATAACAGGTTTACATCAAAAAAAGCAACGTTTTGCTAATCAATTATTTTTTGCTGAAGGAATAAAGGTAATTCAGGAATTAGTACAGTCCAATTTTGAATTAGAGTATTTATTCACAACACAAAATGATTTTGAAACGGTTAGATCGTCAAAACGTATTACTGTTACAGAACAGGAACTTAAAAAAATAAGTGCTTTATCAACTCCTAATACATGTCTGGCTGTGTTCAAAATCCCTGCCGAAAAAAAAATAATCGATTCAGACTTAATTATAGCTCTGGATGATATCCGGGATCCGGGAAATTTAGGAACCATTTTAAGGCTTTGCGATTGGTTTGGAATTCAACAAATTATTTGCTCAAAAGAAACTGTGGATATCTTCAACCCAAAGGTAGTGCAGGCCACAATGGGATCTATTGCCAGAGTAAATGTAAATTATGTCGATTTGAAATCTTTTATAACAAACGCAAAATTACCCGTATTTGGAACTTTTATGAATGGCGAAAATATTTATCAGTCAGTACTGCCTCAAAACGGAATCATTATTATGGGTAATGAAGCCAATGGTATTTCGGCAGAAATTGAAAAAACAGTAACAAGCCGACTCACAATTCCCAGATTTGGTACACTACAGAAAACCGAAAGTTTAAATGTAGCAACCGCCACCGCTATTGTTCTTAGTGAGTTTAAACGAAATAGTTAGGCTTTTGTTTTAATGAAAAGTAAAATTTATTAAAATTGCTCTTGATTTCATCGAATCTATGTTGTCTGTCCATGGACTTGGCTGCCCTGGATTATCGCGAACTAATTCATCTGTTATGCCAAACATACCTCTGATAGAGGGAGAAAAAATAAAATATTCAGAGAATATGTCAATGCCAAAACCAATTTCATAAGCAGAACTCCATGATTTAGTTCTAAATGTACCCTCAAAGTTGTCGTCCTTAGATTTGGAATTGCTTGATAAATTTAGCGTTGTAGATAATCCTCCAGTTAAATAAGGACGGATGTTTCCTGTACGTAAAGCAGAAAATTTTAAAAGTAACGGAAAATGAATGTAAGTACTGTTTACTTCTCTTAAATAATCGTTTTCTGAATCCATTTCAGGATAATACAAATCACGTTTTGTATAGTATAAACCCGGTTCGAAACGTAAATTTATATATTCCTGTAGTCTTAAATCTGCGACAACCCCAACATTAAACCCTGTCGTTTTTTTTACCTGGATATCCTTTGCAACCTCTTTGTAATCAAATTTAAAATCGAAGCTGTTAAAACCTAAATAATACCCAAAATAAAGACGTTGTTTTTGCCAGTTTTCGAGGTTAATAATAGGGTCCTTGCTAAAAATGCTTTTAGCAAATTGTGAATATCCGTGTGTCGATAATACTAATAAAATTAAGACTACTGTTTTTTTCATACTATTTTTTTGAAGCAGAATATATGGTTGCAACTCCAAAAGTCTGAGGCATAGCTACAACATCTATAAACCCAATTTTTCTTAAAATATTGTTCAGTGTTTCTCCATAAGGAAAAGCAGCAGCAGATTCTGATAAATAACCATACGCTGAATTGTCTTTAGAAAATAATTTGCCTATAACTGGAAGTATGTTTTTAGTATAAAAACGATACCCTTGTCTGTAAGGCGTTTTGTCAGGAACTGAAGTTTCTAGAATGACAAATACACCATTTGGTTTTAAAACCCTTAAAATTTCAGCAAATCCTTTTTCTAAATTTTCAAAGTTTCGCACTCCAAAACTCACTGTAATAGCGTCAAAATAATTGTCCTCAAAGGGCATGTTTTCAGAATCACCTAATATTAATTCAATTCTGTTTGAAAGATTTTTTTCTTCTACTTTTTTTCTTCCAACTTCCAGCATTCCCGCAGAAATATCTAAACCAATAATTTTTTCGGCATTACTTTTTGCCATTAAAATTGCCAGGTCCCCGGTTCCTGTAGCAATATCAAGTATAACTTTTGGCTTTGAATCAGAAACTATTTTTAATACTTTTTTACGCCATTTTACATCTATTCCAAATGAAATTACACGATTTAAATTATCGTAGTTTCCTGATATAGTGTCAAACATTTGTGCAACCTGTTCTTTTTTGCCTAATGTTGAGTTTTTGTACGGAGTTATTTTTTCAGACATTTTTTTTGTTTACGCAAATATAACATAAAGTATTTAACTGCAATTGTGTTTCTTAATTAGGTTAAATGTTTTTAGAGGTTAATTGCATTTTGTAAAATCACTAAAAGTGGGTATTGTGGGTAAAGTATTTATTGATGAATTTAGCACCTGTAAAAATGTTAATATTTTTTCAATGATAAATAGAGATACAATGACCCAAATCAAATGGGTGCTCCTTGCGCTTAGCATCTCGTTTGTTCTTGTAAACTGTTTTGAAAATACTGTTTTTGAGAATGGTATTATATTTAAAGTGCAAAATACGTTCTTAGGATTAAATTTGTTTTTGGAAATTTTAATTTTCTTTGCCTTTAGTGCCTTCGTGGTATTTGGTATTAAGGGTTTTTTTGAGATGTACTCTCAAAAAATATCAAATGTTATTATATTCCTCTCGGGAGTATTTTTAATATTTGTAATTTTTATTTTATGTTATCAAATCTTGTTTCTGGAGTAGGTCATTGCTCTTATCATTCGAATTAAATAAAAACATCCTCAAGCAATTGAGGATGTTTTTTATTTTTTGATGTATGTTTCGTACGTATAATCATATAGATGAGTCTCATCTTTAAAGTTAGCTTCAGATTCAACAAGTTGCCATTCCTGTTCGTTGATTTTAGGAAAAAACGCATCAGCTTCAAAAGTGTGGTGAACACGCGTTATTTCAATTATATCAGCATATTGCAATCCTAAAGTGTAAATTTCGCCTCCTCCTATGATGTATGAATCTTCGTTTTCCGGACACATCGCAATCGCTTTTTCAATGCTGTCAACCACTATGCAGCCTCCTGGGTTATAATTTTCTTGTCGGGATATTACAATGTGCGTTCTGTTAGGAAGTGGTTTTGGAAAGCTTTCGAAAGTTTTTCTTCCCATTATAATATAGTGATTTGTAGTAAGAGATTTAAATCTTTTAAAGTCATTTGGGAGATGCCAGACTAATTTATTTTTCTTTCCCAAAGCATTGTTTTCGGCAACAGCCGCTATCATTATTAGCATAGTGTGTTAAAGACTAAATTTAATTTTCAGTATTATCATTGATAGAAGACTCTAATTGATTAATTCTCTTTTGTTGAAGTGCAACCAATCGGTCAATTTGCTCTCTTTCCCATTTTTTGTTCATAAATCGATCCGTAATATAGATTTTTATGAAGTGCAAAATAAAGATAAAAAACCATAAAGTAATGATCCATGTACACCAATTTTGTTCTGTTCCAATACTAAAACCAAAAAAACGATTAGCAACAAATAAAAATAAACTTCCTAACAAAAAAAGAACAAAATGAAAATATAATGCTTTTTTTTGTCTGATTCTTTTGCGGGCGTACTCATATTGTTCATGTACTTCTTTTTCCATAATTTATTCAAAATAAGATCATAAAGTTATAATTTATTTTCAAAAATTGCTATTTTGGGTAAATAATATTTACTCCAAAAACGAGCTTAAAGTTAGAATTTATAAATTAAAAGGCTTAAAATTGGTGATAGTGTAAAAAATATTTCCCTAATTGCTATAATCATAAATCATACAGGTATGTATTGATTAATCAGATGAATTTGCGAACTTTGATGGTATAAAACTAAAAATGAAACAGTTATGTCTTTAAAAAAGCAATTTATAAAAACGAAACCAGTTTGTAAAGTAACATTTGCAATTGAGGCGAAAGATGCTAACTCTGTCGCTGTAGTTGGAGATTTTAATAACTGGAACATAGAAGAGGGAACATTAAGCAAGCTGAAAAACGGGACTTTTAAGGCGACTTATGACTTGGTAAAAGATGCCGTTTATGAGTTTAAGTATGTAGTTGACGGGTTGTATATCAATGATCCGGAAGCAGATTCTTACAGATGGAATGATTTTGCAGGAAGTGAAAATAGCATTTTAATAGTATAAAAATCCGCTTTAATTAAAGAGCGGATTTTTGTTTTTATACAGCAACACTACCTTTTATAGCAGGGTGTGGATCATAGTCAACAAGAGTAAAATCATTATAATCAAAATCAAAAATATTTTTGATCTCTGGATTTAAAATCATTTTTGGAAGTGGTTTAGGGTCACGTGATAATTGCAGTTCCAATTGTTCAAAATGATTGTTATAGATATGTGCATCACCAAATGTGTGAATGAATTCGCCACATTCTAAATCACAAACTTGAGCAATCATCATAGTCAATAATGCATAAGAAGCAATATTGAAAGGGACTCCTAAGAATATATCCGCACTTCGCTGGTATAACTGACACGAAAGTTTTCCTTTTGTTTCTCCTTTTTCTGTATCCGGATTTGAAACATAAAATTGAAAAAAAGCATGGCAGGGAGGTAAAGCGGCTTTATTATTGGCTACATTTTCTTCAAAAGATTTTTTTGTGTCCGGTAAAACTGAAGGATTCCAGGCAGAGACCAGCATTCTGCGACTGTTTGGATTTGTTTTTAACTCGGTAATTAATTCAGAAATCTGATCGATTTCTTCGCTATTCCAATTACGCCATTGGTGACCGTAAACAGGTCCCAGATCGCCATTAGAATCAGCCCATTCGTCCCATATTTTGACTCCGTTTTTCTGAAGATATTGAATGTTGGTATCGCCCTTCAAAAACCAAAGCAGTTCGTAAATTATAGATTTTAAATGTAACTTTTTGGTTGTAACCATTGGAAAACCTTCGCTTAAATCAAAACGCATCTGGTATCCAAAAACACTTTTAGTACCTGTTCCGGTTCGGTCTCCTTTTTGATTACCGTTTTCTAAAACGTGTTTTACTAAATCTAAGTATTGTTTCATTTTGTAAAATCTAAATAATTAATTCTGAAATCTAAAGTCAAAAATCTATGAAATTTTATCTTCTGGAGATTTCGTCTCTAATTTTAGCGGCTTTTTCATAATCTTCCTGAGATACTGCCTGATCCAATAATTCATTCAACTCTTGTAAGCTGTGTTTGGCATAAACATCACCGGACTGGTTGGTTTCTTCTTCATGACCAAACGTTTCAGGATTAGAAAGTACGTCATCAATTTCCTGTGATCCGGGGTCAGTTTCTGCAGTACTGGATTTAAGGTAAATTCCAGCTTTGTCTAAGATGTTTTTATAAGTAAATATTGGAGCACTGAATCTTAACGCCAATGCAATAGCATCAGATGTTCTGGCATCAATAATTTCTTCGATTTTGTCTCTTTCGCAAATTAAGCTTGAATAAAAGACACCGTCAACAAGTTTATGGATAATGACCTGTTTTACCACTATATCAAATCTCTCGGCAAAATTTTTAAATAAATCATGCGTTAATGGGCGGGGAGGTTTAATCTCTTTTTCTAAGGCAATAGCAATCGATTGGGCTTCAAAAGCACCAATAACAATTGGTAATTTTCTTTCGCCATCAACTTCGTTCAAAATTAAAGCATAAGCGCCATTTTGAGTTTGACTGTAGGATATTCCCTTTATTGATAATTTTACTAGACTCATATATGTTTGTAAAAAAGGCACTTAGCGCCTCTATTTAATACTTTTTTTGACTTTAAAATAAAGGTGCAATTTTAATCAAAAAATATGGAACAAAAAAGCCACCTAAACAAAGATACGATTATCTTATTTTTAGGCAGCTATATTTTTATAGAGAATTTTTAAATTAAGAATGTTGTGCATGGAAAGCTTTTAGTTTCTCAATTAATTGTGGTACAATTTCAAAAGCATCTCCTACGACACCATAATCTGCTACTTTAAAAAATGGGGCTTCAGGATCGCTATTAATGACTACTTTTACTTTTGATGAGTTGATGCCGGCAATATGCTGGATAGCTCCTGAGATACCTACAGCAATATATAAATTGGTTGCAACTGGTTTACCTGTTTGTCCAACATGTTCACTGTGAGGTCTCCATCCTAAGTCTGAAACTGGTTTTGAACATGCCGTTGCAGCTCCCAATACAGTAGCTAAATCTTCGATTAGTCCCCAGTTTTCAGGGCCTTTTAATCCGCGTCCTCCGGAAACTACGATATCAGCATCAGCTATTGACACTTTTCCGCTTACTTTTTCTACAGCATCTACTTTCACACCAAAATCATTATCTCCAATAGATGGATTAAAATCTTCTTCAGCTATAGCTCCTGCTTTTTCAAAAATGCCATAAGAGTTTTTAGCAAGACCCAGAACTTTTATATCAGTACTGATTTCAGTAATATTGAAAGCTTTATTTGAAAAAGCATTTCTTTTTACCTGAAATGGCGAAGTGCTAACTGGTAATCCCACTACATTTGAAGCAAATCCAGCTTCTAAAGCCACAGCTACCAATGGCGAAAGGTAAATACTGTCTGTAGTTGAAGAAAGCAAAACTAATTTTGATCCTTCTTTTTCAGCTGCTTGTTTAATAACATCAGCGTAAGCTTTTGCATTAAAACCAGCTAATTTATCATTGTTTACTTTTAAAACCTTGTCAACTCCGTATTTTGCTAATTCGCTGATATCGCTTATGTTTACAGTCAAAGCTGTAACGGTAGTTCCTAATGATTCTGCCACTTTTTTAGCGTAAGAGGCTAATTCGAAAGCGACTTTTTTAAATTTTCCTTCTGCAGATTCTGCATATATTAATATTGACATAATGTTTTTGTTTAAAGTTTAAAGTTTCAGGTTGAAAACTGAATACTAAAATCTGATTACTGGATATTAGATTACCTTCGCTTCGTTGTGTAATAAATTGATTAACTCATCTAAATTATCTGCTGAAACTAATTTTACTGCAGATTTAGGAGCTGGTTTTTCAAATTTCACCGCTTTTGTATTAACAGGAGCATCAACAGGGTCAAGAATGGCAAGTGCTTTTGTTCTTGCCGTCATGATTCCTCTCATGTTTGGAATGCGTAAATCTTTTTCTTCAACAAGACCTTTTTGTCCACCAATGATTAATGGTAAAGTGGTGCTTACAGTCTCTTTTCCGCCGTCGATTTCGCGGACTGCTTTTACATTATTTCCTTCAACAGTTAAGGATGTACAAGAGTTTAAAAAGTTATACCCTAAGATGCCGGCAATCATTCCAGGAACCATTCCGCCATTATAATCCAATGATTCTTTTCCTGCTATTATTAAGTCGTAGCCGCCATTTTTAATTACTTCAGCTAATTGTTTAGCAACAAAAAAACCGTCTGTTGGGTTTGCATTTACACGAATTGCCTCGTTTGCACCAATTGCCAAAGCTTTTCGCAATGTCGGCTCAGTGTCAGGTCCTCCAACGTTTACTACCGTTACATTTGCCCCTTGCTGTTCCTGAAACCATATAGCTCGGGTTAAACCAAATTCATCGTTAGGATTAATTACATATTGCACACCATTGGTATCAAATTCTGAATCACCATTGGAGAAGTTAATTTTTGAAGTAGTATCAGGCACATGGCTGATGCAAACCAATATTTTCATAAGTATATATTTTGAATTTATAATATGCTTTTACAAATTTAGAATTTAATTTGGAATAATTATACTATGCATGCATAATATTTTTAAAAACTATTACGATTTCGGAAATTGCTGATTTTTGGGATACTTCCCCGAAAAAATAAAATCAAACTTCCTTGATAATATAGGTTCTTGTACAACTTTATTTTTTTTTAGTCTATATAAAATACTTAATGATAGCTAATTAATGTTCTTTTTGGAAATAACATTAAAAGAGATTTTTGAATGTTTTAGAATAAATCAGATAAAATAGAGTTTTATGAAATATTTTTTAATGAAGAAAAGTGACTCTATATCTATTTTGTAAATATCACAATAAATTTTAAAAAGTTAAAAGTGAAAGAAGAAAGAGAAGTTACTGTTATTTTAAATTCAATTTATGCTTTTAAGTTATTTAAAATATTTATTTTTGCTCATCAGAAAAAAGAATATAACATACAACTATGAGAACAATACAATTTAGAGAGGCCATTTGCGAAGCGATGAGCGAAGAAATGCGTCGCGATGAATCCATATATTTAATGGGCGAAGAGGTTGCAGAATACAACGGAGCATACAAAGCTTCAAAAGGAATGCTTGCTGAGTTTGGCGAAAAAAGAGTAATCGATACTCCAATTGCTGAGCTTGGGTTTACAGGAATTGCAGTAGGTTCAGCAATGAACGGTAACCGACCAATTGTAGAATATATGACTTTCAACTTCTGTTTAGTTGGTATTGATCAGATTATAAATAACGCTGCTAAAATGCGTCAGATGACAGGTGGACAATTTAATGTGCCTATCGTTTTCCGCGGACCAACTGCTTCTGCAGGTCAATTAGGAGCAACTCACTCTCAGGCTTTAGAAAACTGGTTTGCTAACACTCCGGGACTTAAAGTTATTGTTCCTTCAACACCTTATGATGCTAAAGGACTTTTAAAATCTGCTATTCGTGATAATGATCCTGTAATCTTTATGGAATCAGAGCAAATGTATGGTGATAAAGGAGAAGTGCCGGACGGAGAATATGTAATTCCAATTGGAGTTGCTGATGTGAAGCGTGAAGGTACTGATGTAACCATTGTTTCTTTCGGAAAAATTATTAAAGAGGCTTTTATCGCTGCTGATGAATTAGCTAAAGAAGGAATCTCTTGTGAGATTATTGATTTAAGAACGGTTCGTCCGATGGATAATGAAGCAATCTTAAAATCAGTTAAAAAAACAAACCGTTTGGTAATTTTAGAAGAGGCTTGGCCATTTGCTAGTATTTCATCTGAAATAACTTATATTGTACAAGAGCAGGCTTTCGATTTCCTTGATGCGCCAATTCAGCGTATTACAACTGCTGATGCTCCTGCACCTTATTCACCTGTTTTACTGAAAGAATGGTTGCCAAATGCTGGTGATGTAGTGAAAGCAGTAAAAAAAGTAATGTACAAATAATAATACATACATACTCATAAAAACTTCATCATTCGTTAGTTAATTGATGAAGTTTTTTTTTTCCGGAATATGAAAAGAATAATTTTACTCAGTCTGTTTTTTGTATTTGCTTTAGCAAGCCATGTTTTTGCTCAAACTAAAGTGAGTGGAATTGTTTTGGACAAATCCAATCAGCCTGTTCCCTTTGCTAATGTAGTTTTCAAGGGTTCAAATACAGGGATTGTTTCTAATGAAGACGGTCGTTTTTATTTAGAATCACCAAATACTTATACCGCTTTGTTAGTCACTTCAGCAGGATTTTCAGATAAGGAAGTGCCTTTGGAAAAAGCAGTAAACTATAATTTTAAAATTGTTTTAAGTGAACCTGAAGCACTTAATGAAGTTGTTATTTTTACAGGTAAAACCTCAAAAAAGAACAATCCGGCACTTGATATTTTGAGAAAGATCTGGGAACGAAAACGTAAAAACGGCCTTTACCAATTCAATCAGTATCAAATGCAGAAGTACGAAAAAGTCGAGTTCGATATGAATACGATTGACAGTGCTTTTATGAAAAGTAAACTTTTCAAAGGTATGGAGTTTGTTTTCGATCATGTAGATACTTCTGATGTTACGGGGAAAACCTATTTGCCAATTTTCATCAACGAATCGGTTTATGATGTTTACGGAGACAATAAATTAAAGAAGGTAAAAGAAAACTTAACCGGAAATAAAATGTCTGGTTTTAACGGAAATCAGCAGATTCTATCTTTCGTAAAAGATCTTTATTCAGATTACAACATTTACGATAATCACCTTAAATTTTTCGATAAAAGTTTTACAAGTCCACTTTCAAGAACCGGAATTGACGTTTACAACTATGTGTTGAAAGACAGTGCTTATATTGACAAAAAATGGTGTTATAATATTGTGTTTTATCCAAGACGTAAAAATGAATTAACTTTTAAAGGAGATTTCTGGGTCAACGATTCGACTTTTGCTATCAAGAAAATTAATATGGGTGTTACTAAAAGTGCCAATATTAACTGGGTAAAAGATATTTATATAGAACAGGAATTTGAAGTTGAAAACGATTCGGTTTTTCTTTTGACCCGTGACTATATGATGTCTGATTTTGCTTTAAATAAAAAAGAAAAATCAAAAGGGGTATATGGAAAACGAACTACTTTGTATCGTAATCATAAATTCAACCTTCAGAAACCGGAGAAATTTTATAAAGAAGAAGTTAATTTTATAGATAACGCTGTTTATCAACGACCGGATGAGTTTTGGGAAGAAAATCGTTTTGAAAAATTAAACAAAGACGAACAAGGTATTTATAAAATGCTCGATACACTGCAGACGGTCAAGCGATTTAAGCAGTTGTACAATCTCGTTTCTATTTTAGGAAGCGGTTATGTAGAATTTAAAAACTTTGATTACGGACCCATTTATTCAACTTTTGGTTATAATGAGGTCGAAGGTTTGCGATTGAGAGTTGGAGGAAGAACGTATTTTGGTCCAAACGATCCTTGGCGTATTCAGGCTTATACTGCATACGGATTTGATGACAATAAATTTAAATACGGAGTTTCAGGAAAATGGATGCTGGACAAGAAAAACCGTTTGATTATTTCTGGAGGAAACAGACGTGATATTGAGCAGATAGGTGCTAGTCTAACGACAACGAATGATGTGTTAGGACGAAGTTTTGCTTCTTCGGCTTTGTTTACAACTGGGAGTAACGGAAAATTGACCAATATTAATTTGAGTAATGTTTCTGTTGAAATGGAAGCCAAGAAGAATTTCATAGTTTCTGCAGGATTTTCATATCGCACGTTAGAATCGGCATCTCAAACTTTTAGTTTAGATTATTACAAAACGCTGCCATCAGTTACAAATCCAGCCGGTTTGGTTGAAAGTAAAGTAACACAAACCGAGGCTAATATTCAGTTTGAGTTTATGCCAAACCGTAAAACTATTGGTTATGGGGTAGAGCGGGATCTTGTTGACAGTCCGTTTAGCCACTTTTTTGTTAATTTCACTTATGGTATTAAAGGTGTTTTAAACAGCGATTTCGCTTATGAAAAAGTACAGTTATTTTACAGACAGCCCATTATAATAGGGCCATTAGGAAGAACAAATATTACCCTTGAAACCGGAAAGACTTTTGGTACAATTCCGTTAGGATTAATGAGTGTAATTCCAGGTAACCAGACGTATTTTACGATTGAAAATACTTTTAGTAACCTGAATTTCTACGAATTTGTTACCGATCAATACACTACATTACAATGGAATCATGATTTTGGAGGTAGATTATTTGCCCGTATTCCATTTATGAGAAAACTGAACTGGAGAGAGTTTGTAGGTGTGAGAGCCGTTCACGGAACGATTTCTGATGAAAACAGAGCGATAAATGCTTCAGGACTTCCCTATAATGCTCCAGAGAATATATATTGGGAATACAATGCCGGAATTGGAAATATCTTTAAAGTTTTCAGAATTGATTTTTCATGGCGAGGAAATTATTTAAATATGCCGGATGCTGCTAAATTTGCAGTAAAAGGATCTTTCGGATTCTATTTCTAAAAATTATATTGTCAGCTTGAGCAAAGCTGAAACCTTTTAATAATCTCGCAAAGACGCTAAGTCGTTAAGTTTTTTAAATTCTTTACGTATCTGCGCCTTTGCGAGATTATTTATTTAATTTAAGAGATGTTCCCGCTATTTGTTTCAAACGAAGTTCACTGAACTCCGTTTAAAATAAGATCTAAGTGAAGTAATCTTTAGTGCCAAACTCCAGCACCAAAGGATTTTCACTGGTCGGGGCTAAAAAACTCACGTTATGCAAGGAGCAATCGATTTTCTATTAACCAAAAAATCAATATTTCAGGAGATTGTCGAGAAATATGGATTGCCAATAGTTCCAAAACTTCCTCAGGGTTTTGAAACTTTAGTTTTGTTAATTCTTGAACAACAGGTATCTATAGATTAGGCGAAATACACATTTTTAAAAATTACATCCTACACAAGCTGCAGTCCCTAAACAATGTTAGGTTTATCAGATGAAGAGTTTAAAAATTCAGGAGTAATCCATCAAAAAACAAAATATATCAAGATTCTTGCAGAAGCAGTTTTAACCAAAGAATTATTTAATATTCAGGGCAAAGAGGAAATGGAAATCCATAGTCAACAGTGCAGTCCGAATCGGTCTTATGCGGCCTATTTGCTTCAGCATTATTACTTAAATAAGCGAAATCGCAAGATTACCTATTAACTAACTGTTATATAAATGAAAAGTATATTAATTAATGAATAAACCATGTAGATTAATGCATTTTTTTCATTGTAAAAAAGGATTCTTTAGGTTACTTTTGCAACCGAAACCCACAAAATTAAAAAAAGTATTCCGATGAAATAAAGTGGGTTCCTGAAAACCAAAATCAAATAGTATCGGGAAGAATTATAGATATAATAAAAAAAGAAAATGACCGCAGACAAACTAACAACTTTCGACGTTTTGATCGAAATACCAAGAGGAAGCAGAAATAAATACGAGTACGATTTTGAAATCAAAAGAATGCGTTTCGACAGAATGTTATTCTCTTCAATGATGTACCCGGCAGATTACGGATTTATTCCGGAAACTTTAGCGCTTGACGGTGACCCTCTTGACGTATTGGTTTTGATTAACGAACCAACTTTCCCTGGATGTGTTATTGAAGTAAAACCTATTGGGGTTTTTCACATGGCAGATGACAAAGGACCGGATGAAAAAATTATTTGTGTACCCGTTTCTGATCCGATCTGGAATTCATTAAACGACCTTTCCGATATCAATGCACACTTATTGAAAGAAATAGAGCATTTCTTCCAGGTTTACAAAGATCTTGAAAACAAAAAAGTAGATGTAGAAGGATGGGGAGATGTAAATGAGGCATTCGCAATTATTAAAGAATGTACTGACCGTTTTAATCAAATTGAAAACAAACCAGAAGGATTATTTAGTATTAAATAATTTAAGGTATCATATTTTGTAAAAAAAGCAATACTCCGTCAAGAGTATTGCTTTTTTGTTTAAATTCGTTTAGTTAGTTGATTATTAACCAAAACCAATAAAATATGAATGCATTTATGATTTACCTGCCTATTGCTATGGCAGTTTTAGGATTACTTTTCATGGGAATAAAAAGGAGTTGGGTTTTAAAGCAAGATGCTGGTGACGGCAAGATGGCAGCCATTTCAGATTACATCTACGAAGGCGCCTTAGCCTTCTTAAAAGCAGAATATAAACTATTAACCATTTTTGTAATTATTGCAAGCATCGTTTTAGCAGGTATTACTTTTATTCCGGGTGTAAAAACACATTTATTAATCGTAATTGCATTTATTTTTGGGGCATTATTTTCAGCTTATGCAGGGAATATAGGGATGAAAATAGCAACCAAAACAAACGTTAGAACCACTCAGGCAGCCAGAACCAGTTTGCCACAGGCTTTAAAAGTTTCTTTTGGAGGTGGAACCGTAATGGGACTTGGAGTTGCAGGTTTGGCGGTTTTAGGTTTAACCACCTTTTTCATCATATTCTTTAATTTGTTTTCTGGCGGAGTCTGGAAAGACACAGAAACAATGACCGTAGTTCTTGAAACCTTAGCAGGATTTTCACTTGGTGCAGAATCAATCGCTTTGTTTGCTCGTGTCGGAGGCGGAATTTACACAAAAGCAGCCGATGTTGGTGCTGATTTAGTAGGTAAAGTTGAAGCTGGAATTCCGGAAGATGATCCTCGTAATCCGGCAACAATTGCAGATAACGTAGGAGATAATGTAGGAGACGTTGCAGGTATGGGAGCCGATTTGTTCGGGTCTTATGTAGCAACCGTTTTAGCAGCAATGGTTTTAGGAAATTATGTGATAAAAGATATGGGAGGAAGTATTCAGGATGCTTTTGGCGGAATTGGACCAATTTTACTTCCAATGGCGATTGCCGGTTTTGGAATTCTATTTTCAATCATTGGAACCATGCTGGTTGGTATTTCTGATGACAATGCTAAAGAAGCGCAAGTTCAGAAAGCGTTAAATATAGGAAACTGGATTTCTATTGTTTTAACTGCCGTGGCTTGTTTTTTCTTAGTACAGTATATGCTTCCGGAAACGATGCAAATGACTTTCTTTGGTGAAGGTTCAAAAGATATATCATCAATGCGGGTATTTTATGCTAGTTTAGTCGGCTTAGTGGTTGGAGGAGCCATTTCATCAGTAACTGAATATTATACAGGATTAGGAACAAAACCGGTGTTAGCGATTGTGCAAAAATCATCTACAGGAGCAGGAACAAACGTAATTGCAGGGTTAGCAACCGGAATGATTTCTACTTTTCCAACTGTGATTTTATTTGCTGGTGCCATCTGGATTTCGTATGCCTTGGCTGGATTTTACGGAGTGGCGCTGGCGGCTTCAGCCATGATGGCAACAACTGCTATGCAATTAGCTATTGATGCTTTCGGACCAATTTCTGATAACGCAGGAGGAATAGCCGAAATGAGCGAATTACCCAAAGAAGTTCGTACCAGAACCGATATTTTAGATTCGGTAGGAAATACAACCGCAGCAACAGGTAAAGGATTTGCAATTGCTTCTGCAGCTTTGACTTCATTGGCCTTATTTGCAGCTTACGTAACCTTTACAGGCATTGACGGAATTAATATTTTTAAAGCGCCAGTTTTAGCGATGTTATTTGTGGGCGGCATGATTCCGGTTGTTTTCTCGGCATTAGCGATGAACTCTGTTGGAAAAGCAGCGATGGATATGGTGTACGAAGTGCGTCGCCAGTTTAAGGAGATTCCGGGAATTATGGAAGGAACCAGAAAACCAGAGTATGGAAAATGTGTTGAAATTTCCACAAAAGCCGCTTTACGCGAAATGATGCTCCCAGGAATTTTGACTATTGGTTTTCCGATTGCCATTGTACTTTTAGGAAAATTAGTTTATGCAGACAACAATCAGTTAATTGCTGAAATGTTAGGAGGATATATGGCTGGAGTTACGGTTTCAGGAGTGCTTTGGGCAGTTTTTCAAAACAATGCAGGAGGTGCCTGGGACAATGCGAAAAAATCTTTTGAAGCCGGCGTAATGATCAATGGTGAAATGACTTATAAAGGTTCTGATGCACACAAAGCCGCAGTAACAGGAGACACAGTTGGCGATCCGTTTAAAGATACTTCAGGGCCTTCAATGAATATTTTAATTAAGCTGACTTGTTTGATTGGGTTGGTAATTGCACCAATTTTAGGTGATGGTCATTCACCATCTGATAGTGCTGCAAAAGGTTCTTGCTGTAAAATGGAGATGCATGCAGGCGGAGTATCTAAATGCGGAGATATGTCAGGAATGACCAAAGAAGGGTGCATTAAAATGTGTAAAGAAAAAGGCTGCTCTGCAGAAGAAACTGCAAAATGTCTGGCTCATTTTGATACTACATACGATAAAAAAAGAGTTGAGGTTAATTTGTCAACTGTAAATGGCGTTACGGTAGGGACAGTAACCAAAACCCAAAACGGAAAAACGACTACAGAAGTTTTTGAAGGAACAGAAGAAGAAGTAAAAGCTAAAGTTGACGCTGCGAAATAAATTTTTGTTAGTATCAAAAAATGCCTCTAATTTTTGGAGGCATTTTTTATTGTAGCTGCTTTAATCTACTAACTCAAAATCGGCTTTTAGTTTAATATCTGCTGATGAGGCACCGATCAAGACTTCGAAATCTCCTGGTTCGGCATTCCATTCTAATTTGTCATTGTAGAAAGAAAGCTTTTCTTTGTCAATTGTAAACTCAATAGTTTTAGATTCTCCGGCATTTAGTTTTACTTTTTGAAAATCTTTCAATTCTAAAATGGGCCTGACAACTGAACCAAATTTGTCTTTAATATATAACTGAACCACTTCTTCTCCCGTCACTTTTCCGACATTTGATAATTGAAATGATACTTTTATCTTTTCATTGCTTTTTATTTTTGTGGAGGATAATTTCAAACCTGAATAATCAAATTTTGTATAACTCAACCCGTAACCGAAAGGGAATTTAGGCGAGTTTTTCAGGTCAATGTAAGATGAAACATATCCTTTAGCATCTTCATCTGGAGCTGGTCTTCCTGTACTGAAATGATTATAGTAAATTGGAATTTGTCCCACTTCCCTTGGGAAAGTCATTGGCAGTTTTCCAGACGGATTATAATCTCCAAATAAAACATCAGCAATTGCATTTCCTGCTTCGGTTCCTAACCACCAGGTATATAGAATAGCCGGTGCATTATCAGCAGTATAATTAAAAACAAGAGGTCTTCCTGCATTTACTAAAATTACCACAGGTTTTCCGGTCGCAAGCATTGCTTTTACCAAATCTTCCTGAACTCCCGGTAAATGCAGATCACTTCTGCTTTTTGCTTCTCCGCTCATATCGTGTTTTTCACCAATACTTAAAATTACCACATCAGCTTGTTTTGCAGTTGCCACTGCTTCGGCAAAACCATCTTTATTGTCTCCGGCAACTTCACAGCCTTTTGCATAAAGTAATTTTGTATTCTTACCTATTTTATTTTGTAAGCCATCCCATTGCGACACTACCCATTTATTGTAATCTACGTCTGGTAATTCTACTGCCCAGAATCCCATATTGGCTTTATATTCCTTGACCATTGGACCAATGAAGGCAATAGTTTTTAAGTTTTTAGAAAGGGGTAAAGTTTCGTTTTCATTTTTTAGCAAAACAATACTTTTTTTAGCTATATCCAGTGCTGCTTTTCTGTTTTCAGGATTATTAAGCTCTTTTTGAGCTCTTTTTTCATCTGAATATTTGTATGGATTTTCAAATAATCCTAATTCAAATTTCTTGCGCAAAATGCGTTTTACGGCATCATCAATTACATCAACAGAAACTTTTCCTTCTTTAACTAATTCTGCTAAATTATAGCGATAGGCATTACTTTCCATATCCATATCGCTTCCTGCAGTAATGGCAGAATAGGCAGCCGCTTTAAGATCTTTAGCATAACCGTGAGCGACCATTTCGCCAATGGATCCCCAATCTGAAACTACAAATCCCTGAAAGTTCCATTTTCCTTTTAGGATATCTCTTTGCAGATGTGCATTTCCTGTAGCCGGTATTCCGTTCAAATCATTAAATGAATTCATGAAAGTTGCTGCACCGGCATCTAAAGCGGCTTTAAAAGGAGGTAGGTAGGTTTCCCATAACATCCTTTCGCTCATATCAACAGAATTATAATCTCTTCCACCAATAGCTGCGCCATACGCTGCAAAATGTTTTACACAGGCCATAACCGAATTTAAATCGCCTAACTTATTTCCCTGAAATCCATTTACCCTGGCATACGCAATTTTAGACCCCAGATAAGTATCTTCTCCGGCACCTTCCATTACTCTTCCCCAACGCGGGTCACGGCCAATGTCTACCATTGGCGCAAATGTCCAGTGAATACCACTTGCTGCTGCTTCTGTCGCCGCCACTCTTGCTGCTAATTCAATAGCTGGTAAATCCCAGCTTGCAGCTTCTGCCAGCGGAATTGGAAATGTGGTTTTATATCCATGAATAACATCCTGACCAAATAACAAAGGGATTTTAAGACGCGACTGCATTGCGAGCTCCTGATATTGTCTGGTATATTTAGTCCCGATAATATTTAACATCGAACCAATTAAGCCTTGTTTAATTTCGTTTTGCTTGTTTGGATTAATTGTAATTGGCCCGGTTGCCTGATTATCTCCTGTGTACTGATTAAGCTGACCTATTTTTTCTTCCAGTGTCATTTTTTTCAATAAATCATTTACCTTTTGATCTATTGTCTGTTGTTGAGCCATCGCAAAAAACGAAACCATTAACAGGGTCATTGTTGTTATTTTTTTCATGAAATACATTGTTTTTATTCTTTGTAATGTCTTGTATATAATTGCTTGTTTAAAATTTAAGGTTAATTTTTTGTTTTAAGTTTTATTCTGATGATTAACCAAATAGGAGTTTTTAATTCACTTCAATATAAACAGGCAAATGATCCGAAGGATATTTTAAATCTTTGGAGTCGCTTAAAACGGCATGTTTTTGAATTGTAACTCCGCTGTTTTTAGAAATAAATATGTAATCTATAAGCAACGTAACCGGCTCGTTATGTTTAAAACCATTGAATGTTCCTGAAGGGCCGAAAGGTTTTTCTTTTGAAATCTCTTTGGTATCAACCATTTCTTTTTTTACCTCTGCAATCTGATTTGTATTGGGTTCTGAATTAAAATCGCCCATCAAAAATGCCGGATAATTTTTAGTATTTATCTCTTTCATCTTCGAAAGAATTAGCTGGACTCCTTTCACTCTGGCTTCATTTCCCACATGATCCAGATGGGTATTGAAAACCCAAAATGATTTCTTTGTTTTTAAATCTTTAAAAAGTGCATAGGTACATATCCTGTTGCATGCAGCATCCCAGCCTTTTGACACTACATTTGGTGTTTCTGAAAGCCAAAATGTGTTTATTTGTTCTACTTTAAAGCGTTCTTTTTTATAATAAATTGTACAGGCTTCACCCGTTTCATTCTCTTCTCTCCCTATTCCAAACTTACTATATTCCGACAGAGCCGAAGCAATATCAACAACCTGACCTGGGGTTGCTTCCTGTACTCCTAAGATGTCAGGACTGTAAAACCGTATTTGAGACGTAAAATAATCTTTTCGGTTTGGCCATGCATTTTCTCCGTCTGAAGCAACGTCCAAACGGATATTATAACTCATCATTTTCAAATTCTGAGCATTTAACGAAGAACTTGCAAATAGCAACAATAATAACGAAACAACAATGTTTATCTTTTTCATATTAAAAAAATTTATCTCCAAAGCTACTATTTTAAAGTCCTGTTGAAAAAAAACATCTTTTAAAAAAACGTTAATCATGTATTTTAAAACAAAATAATCAATAAATTAAAGTCTGTATTGCATGTGCAGGAATTTTTACTACTGTTTTTTCAGTTGCTACAATTAAGTTATAAGTAATCTCATTATCAGTATGATTCATAACTACAGTTGTCATTTTCCCATTTTTATTTAAAAACGAAGTGCTGGACAAATAACTTCTGCTTACCGATGTGCTAACCCTAACAGCATTTGGGCGAATGAACTTAGAAAAATGACCAATGTAATAATAAGATGGCGTATAAATTAATTCACCTGTTGTGGTATCAGCATGGATAGGGGCGAAACAAAAATTGCCAACGTGATTTGGCCCGCCAAACTGGTCCAGGAGAATATTCCAGTCTGTCCAGGCAACGGTTCCGTTATTGAAATCATTAATCATAGAAGTCCCATATCTTTCTGCATTTGGCCAAAACTGATATTTTGCAGCATCAAATCTTTCGATGCAGCCTTCAGTAAATATCAATTTTTTATCTGGATAGGCTTCGTGAACCCTAGCTACATTTTCAAACATTGGCTGAGCTCCGGTCCAGGTTTCATACCAGTGGAAACCTATTCCCCAAACATATTTTGAAGCTTCAGGATCTGAAAAAATCACATTCGCTCTTTGTACCATTAAATCGCGGTTATGATCCCAGGCAATAATTTTTACGTTTCCTAAACCTTCTTTTTTTAATGTTGGTCCCAGGAAATTTTTCATGAAATCTCTTTCTTCTTCAGCTGTGTACAAGCAAGATTCCCAGGTTTGGGTTGCCATAGGTTCATTTTGTACAGAGGTAGCCCAGATTGGAATTCCTTCTTTTTCATATGCTTTTATAAATTTCGCATACATATTAGCCCAGGGTTGGTAAAATTCTGGCAATAATTTTCCGCCTTTAAGTACACTTTTATTACTTTTCATAAAAGCATTAGGCGACCATGGTGCTGCATAGGCAGGAATTTTTCCTCCGGCAGCTTTTATGGCTTGTTTGATTAATGGAATTCTAAATTCTTTATCGTGTTCAATAGAAAAAGTCTTTAATTCGGTATCGCCTTCCTGTATATAAGAATAGCTTCCACTGCTAAAATCAGAGCTTTGTATTGTTGTTCTTAGCAATGAATAGCCTATTCCTTTTTGAGTATCGTAATAAGCATTTAAGAATTCAGTTTGTTTTTCTTTTGAAAGTTTTGCAAATATTTCAGCACTTGCATCCGTAATAGCACCTCCAATTCCCATAAACGTCTGAAATCTTTTTGTAGGTTCTACAAAAACTGAAATTTCAGTTTCAACAGGTTGTTTAGAAGGGTAGAATTTTAAATTATCTGTAGGGGTTAACCTTAATTTTGTGTTGTCAGCAGTAGTGTACACTGTGATCGTTTTATTATTTGTAGTAAATTCTTTTGTCTGCTTTGTTTTTTTCTGTTGTGGATGAACAGAAAATGATAAACATAAACATAAACAAGTAATAATAAAGCCATTTTTTTTCATTGTATTATGTTTTAATAATTTAAGAATCAGGCATAAATGTTTTTGGATTCTTCAAAATGATTTAAAAAATAGCCCATATCAATAAAAAATATGGGCTATTCTAACAACCAAACTTAACTTACTTAACTTCAAATGATTCAAGATTCAGTGAATCCATTTTTATTGCAATGTTTTATTCTCACGAATATTATTAATTGCCTTTTTGTTTTTAGAATTTTTAACCGAATAGAAGTAATCAGTGCTTTTTACAGCACTGAAATTTCTTGTTAACCCCTTAGTTGCCCCAACCTGGATTAGGTGTCATTTTGCTATTGTTAAGAATTTCTGCAGAAGGAATTGGATATAAGTTATGTTTTTCAGCAAAATTACCATTCTTCTTAAATCCTTGGTTTTTAAGTACAGTTGCTGCATCACCCCAACGAATTAAATCGAGGAATCTGAATCCTTCAAATGCTAATTCTAATCTTCTTTCTGTTTTAATTGCATCAAGTGTAACAGTTTTAACAGGTAAGTCTACTCTGTCCCGAACTTTAGTAAAATAGCCTTGTGCAGTTGAAACGTTTCCTGCTAAAAGATTTGCTTCTGCTGCCATTAATAAAACATCCGCATATCTGATCAGTCTGACATTTGTTCCATAGTTTAATTCCGCTACACCTGGACTTGCTACGGTTTCAGATTTTAATGTACCGTATTTAAGTCTAAAGTATCCTTCCATACCCCATACAGGATCAGCTGCTGTCCAGTCTTCTGTCCAGTCTCCGCCATATTTCGTTCTAAGATCTGCAACGGATAATATACAGGCATTTTTTCTAACTAGATCGCCTTCTGCATCAAATGCCTGTGCCATTTTAGCTGTTGGATAGTTAAAGCCCCAGCCTGGCAGGAGTCCGGAGGTTCCTGTTACAAAGTAATCTCCTCTAGGTCCCATTAACTGCCAGTTGATGTTGTTTTCCATAGAACGGTTTCCTCCCCATTGAAAGTTACCCCAGTCATAACCTTCTATGTTGTAGCCAACTTCAAATAAAGATTCTATTCCATATTCGGATTCCTTTAAAAATAATTTTGAATAATCAGGAGCAAGATCATATTCATTTGATGTTATTACATCTTCAAAAGCAGCGGCTGATTCAGGATATTTTTTTTGATATAAATACGCTTTACCTTTTAAGGCCTGCGCAGTTCCTTTTGACATTCTAAAACGCATTGCTGCAGGATACTCACTTTTTTTAGGCAGATTTGGAATAGCTTCGTCTAAATCTTTGTGTATCTGAGCATAAATTTGTTCAGGAGTTGATTTTTCAAGTGCAAATTCAGAGGAATTTGGAAGTGCTAATCGTAATGGAACTCCTCCCCACATCGAAACTAATTCAAAATAAAAGAAGGCTCTCAAAGCTTTGGCTTCAGCTATCATTTGAACTTTAGTAGGCGTATCTCCCTCAGCAATATTAATAATTGCATTAGCTCTCATAATACCAAAGTACATGCTTTTAAAAGAATGTTCGATTGGTTTGTTCTCAGCGGTATACGAAAAATCGTCTAATTGCTGATATGACGGCTGATCCCCATCTGAACCACCACCTGCATGGGTTTCATCTGCAGGGAATGATTTTACGGCATACATAGAGTTCCAGTCAGTAGTATAAGCCCATTGCAGAACATCGTAGCATGCAAATACGCCTTCCTGAAGTTCTTCTTCGGTTTTGAAATAATCATCAGCAGCCAGAACCCCATAAACCGGCTTATCTAAGAAATCGTCTGCACAGGAAACCAGTAAAGTTGCCAGACCTGCAAATAATGATATTTTATATATTAGTTTTTTCATCGTTATTTATTTTTATGCGTCGTTGAATTAAAAAGTAACTGATAGTCCTGTCATTATACGGCTGGCATTTGGATACAAACCTCTGTCAATACCTTGTGAGTTATTCGAAAAACTTCCTACTTCAGGATCAATTCCTTTGTATTTTGTAAATGTGAAGTAATCATCAAGTGAGATGTATAATCTCAAGTTTGATATTCCAATTTGTTTGATTAATTCTGGTTTGAAATTGTATCCTAATTGTATCTGTTTGATTTTTACATACGAAGCATCCTGAACCATTAAATCACTTGTGTAAATGATTGGATCACTATAAGATGCCTTTGGAAAGCTGTTTGTGCTTCCTTCTCCTGTCCATCTGTCTGTGTAAAAGAATGAAGGGCGATTAGAAGCAGGGTTGTCAACTCTCGCCAGTGCTAAGAAGTTTTCTCCTCCAAAAGCACCTTGAGCAAAAATTTTAAGATCAAATCCTTTGTATTCAAAATCTAAAGTTGTTGCCATTATCACATCATGGTGAGGATCTCCAATATAGGTTTTATCCTGATCTGTAATATCACCATCACCATTAGAATCAACTACCACAGGATCACCTGGAGTTGGATTCCATGTAGTCACCTTTCCTAAAGCTGTTTTATAAGCATCAACTTGTGCCTGATTTTGGAATATACCATCTGTTTTGTATCCTCTAAAATACCAAACCGGTTTTCCTAATTCGAAAGAAGTCACAGTTCCTAATACTGGCAGATTTGCTCCGTCAACTCTTGTAAGCAATGGGTTTAAATAGGTAACCTCATTTTTAATTGTAGTTAAGTTTAAGTTAATTCCGTAGTTGAATTTACGTCCGTTTTCTCTCCAGCCTGCTTCAATTTCAAATCCTTTGTTTGTTACATCACCGGCATTAGCATAAGGAGCGGCATAACCAGTTGACAAAGGCGGAGATGAAGGCGTTAATAAATCTTTTGTGACTTTTTTATAATAGTCGAAACCAAACGATAATCTGTTGTTTAAAGCTCTTACATCAAATCCTAAATCGGTTTGTTCTGTTGTTTCCCATGTAATGTCTTCGTTAGGTAATGCTTTAAGTTCTCCAACTGTATGATAATTGCCTAATGCATCAGGATATTTTAGACCATCTTTAGTAATGAATGCCTGCCACTGACCTGCTGCAATATTAGATGTAGATCCGTTTTGACCCCATGATGCTCTTAATTTCAAATGATTTACAGCTTCAGCTCCCCAAAATGATTCATTTGTAATGATCCACCCTGCTGATACTGCTGGGAAATATCCTGCACGTTTATCCGGAGCAAAAAGCGAAGAGTTATCATTTCTTAAAGAAGCCTGAAATAAATATTTATTATCATAGGAATACGTAAGACGCCCAAAATAAGAATTCATGGATGAAGGTGTTATATTCCCGGATATAGTTCCTGTTACTGGAGTTTCTCCAACAGGAGCCCATTGATCTCCTTCTTTAATCATACCTGATGTACGTGTATTCAAATAGCGATATTCTGTGTCCTGAGCAGACATACCAATCATAGCAGAGAATTCGTGTTTACCAATTGTTCTGCTATAGGTTGCGAAGTTCTCAAATAACCATGTCTTAAAAATTCCCTGATTATAAGTTTTAGAGTTTGTTGTGTTTTCTTTAGTCGAGTTCCACCATGCTTTTTGAGACCAGTCATCATAATTGTTGAATGCCTGTTCTATACCATAACGTGATGTGAAAACAAATCCCTCAAAAGGTTTAATATTAGCATATACATTACCAATAATTTTGGTTTCCTGGCTTAAGCCATGATCAATTGCAATTTGTCCAATTGGATTTGCTATTTCTCCGTCAATATAATTAGAGATACCGTAATATTCTCCATTTTCATTTTTGATTAATACTTTTCCTGACGCTAATGCATCCTGAACGTGTTGTGGCAAAGCTGTTCCGTTTGGATAAAATACAGGTGTCAAAGGATCCATTAACATGGCATGGTTCATAATACCATTAAAACTGTCATCTTCAGTGAAAGCTTTACGTTTGTTTACTGAAAGAGAGAAATTTTCTCCCAATTCTACATATTTGCTTACTTTATGATTTGAGTTAAATCTTACCGTTGTACGCTTAAAATTAGTTTTGTCTCCTCCAAAAATACCATCTTGTGTGAAAAAGTTACCTGAAAGTAAAAAAGTAGATACTTCATTTCCGCCTGCAAGCTGTAGTGTGTGGTGCTGCATTGGTGCTGCATCTTCTGCTGCTTCATCTATCCAGTTTGTACCTTCTTTGCCTAACCAGTCTGCTACATTTGGCTTGTTGCCCGGAGGTTTTGTTTCATCGATCCATTTAACATACTGATCAGCATTCATCATCTCTAGTTTTGTTCTTAATGACTGAAAGCCAAATTGGTTACTGTAAGAAATTTTCATAGAGCCAGCTTTGCCTTTTTTTGTTGTAATCATTACGACTCCATTTCCACCATCAGCACCATAAATTGCTGCAGAAGCAGCATCTTTTAAAATTTCTATTTTTTCGATGTCGTTAGAGTCAAGAAAGTCGATATTACCAGTCCGCATTCCGTCAACGACATAAATAGGGTCTGAATTACCATTTGATCCTGCTCCACGAATACGAACTTTAGCTCCAGCTCCCGGAGCACCCGATTGTGCCATAACCGTTACGCCGGCTGCTTGTCCTTGTAGTACTTGTGTTGACAGACCAACAGATAAAGTAGCAATTTGTTCTGCTTTTATTGAAGATATTGCACCTGTTACAACACTTTTCTTTTGAGTACCATATCCAACAACAACTACCTCACTTAATGTTTGGGATTCTGGTTTTAATCTAATTTCAATTTTAGTTCTTCCATTTACAGCCTCCTCTATTGTATTATATCCTACAAAAGTTATTATTAATGTCCCATTCGACGGAGCATTAATCTGGAACTTCCCATCAAAATCAGATGCAGTTGCTTTATTGGTACCTTTAATTAAAATTGTTGCTCCAGGGACGGGCATTCCAGTTTCATCATTTACTGTTCCGTTTACCGTAACATCTTGTGCTGTTGCAATAACTGAAAACAATAAAGACGAAAAACAAAAAAGAAGTAATTTTGTTAATTTCATTTTTCTAAAAATTTTGGTTAATTAATTAGTAATTTGTTGCAATGATAAAGTTTAAATTTCAACTTTTTATAATTTCACATTATTACAAAAACACATCAAACTATAAATTTATACTTTACAAAAACACATCATTTTTATTTTAAAGTCTTTATTTTTAGTTGTTTAAAAAAATAATTGGATTGTTATAATAATGTTAATTATCATAAAAAAACACTACATTTATTAAAATTGAAATAAATCACTTTTATATAGTTTTATTTGTGACTGTATATTTTCAATAAATATAAAAATCACAATTAAATATGAAAATCATAAAATCATAGGTCAAAAAATATGAAATCCATAAGTTGTTTTTTATGTACATTTTTATTTCTGCTTGCATTGAACAGTTTCAGTCAGGTAAAAAGCATCGGAGTACCTTATTTTAAAAATTATAAACGAACAGAATATAAAGGAGGAACTCAAAACTGGAGTATTGATCAGGATAAAAAGGGCAATATTTATTTTGCAAACAATAGTGGATTAATTCAGTTTGATGGTTCTACCTGGCGTAAATATTCTTTACCAAACAATACTCCCATCAGAAGCTTAAAGATTGATGAATCTGGAAAAATTTTTGTTGGGGGAAATAATGAATTTGGTTATTTTAAAGCAGGGGATAAAGGAGATTTGAAATATTACTCACTTTCAAAGCTACTTAGTACTAAAGATGGCCGGGACATAAATTTAATCTGGAGAATTCATATTTTTAAAGGAGAAATAATTTTTCAATCTTTTACTAAAGTACTTTTTTACAAAAACAACAACATACGTGTTCTAAATGCACCAAGAAAGTTTCAGTTTTCTTTTGTAGTAAAGAATCGTCTTTACTTTCAGGATAAAGAATTGGGAATTTTAGAATATAAAAATCAAAAATTATATCCTTTAAAAGCTACGAAGTTTCTAAATGATAAAGAAATTTGGGCCATGTTTCCATTGCCTGATAACAAGATTCTTTTGGCAACCCTGGAAAAAGGCCTTTTTGTTTACGATTTTAACAGCATAACTGAATGGAATACTGAAGCAAATAGTTTTATAAAAAAGAATACTTCACTTGGCGGAGCAATTATAAAAAATAAATTTATCGTTCTAAATTCCGTTTTAAATGGTGTAATAATTTCCGATTTAAATGGAAATATAATCCAGCATTTAAATCGTCAAAAAGGATTACAAAACAATACTATACTCGCTTCTTTTGTTGATAATAAAAATAATCTTTGGCTGGGTCTTGATAATGGGATAACATTTGTAAATGAAAACTCACCTTTTACATATTTTGATTATAGTTATAATATAGGTACAGTTTACGCATCCGTATTGTATCAGAATAAATTGTATGTGGCAACCAATCAGGGATTATTTTATCATTCCTGGAATATTCCGTTTACTGATCAACCTTTTAACAGGGTCGAGGGCACAATAGCACAGGCATGGAATATTCAGGTTATAAATAATGTGTTATTATGCTCTGGCAATAATGGCGCTTTAGTTATAGAAAATAATAAGGTCTCAAAAGTACTGGATACCAGAGGATATTTTGGATTGAAACAAATACCCGGACATCCTGAATATGCCATAGGAGAGAATTATAATGGTTTTTCAATTTTTAAAATTGGATCTGACAGTGCTGAGTTCATAAATCAGGTTCAGGGTTTTGATGAAACTACCAGTACTTTCGAGGTTGAGTTGGACAATGATTATGTATGGTTCAGAAAAAGTCCCTACTTATATCAGATGAAACTTTCTGATGATCTGAAAAAATTCGAATCGATAAAAAAACATACTCAGATATCTGTAGTCAATAAAGGAATTGAAAGTCTGCAATTAATTAATGATAAAGTTTATTTTCAGACAAAAAATCATTTTTACAGATTTTCTAAAGATCAGGATGATTTTTTTGAAGACAGAAAAATGAGCAGTCTTTTTAAGAGTATTCCGTCAATCAATACCTTAATTCAGGATTTTAAAGGAAATTTATGGTATTCATTCAATCAGTCTCTTGGGTTTTTAGAAAAATCAGACAATGAAAAATACATCAGAAAAGAAGCGCCATTCTCTAATTTAACGGGGAATCTGGTCAACAGCTATATATCAATAAATAGAATTGACTCCAAAAATATTTTTATTGGACTAACGGATGGATTAACACACTATGACGCTACGATTCCGAATACATTTATAACAAAACCGACTGCTTTTATAGAAAGTTTTTCTTTTCCGGGAGATACAATTATAACAGGGAATCTAAAAACACAAAAACGGTTTGATTTGTCTTACAGTAACAATCGTGTCAAGTTTACATTTTCTTCACCTGTGTTTGAAAATCAGGAAAACGTTACTTATTCCTATAAATTAGAACCTTTTGAAGATACCTGGCGCAGCTGGTCTCCTATTGCGATTAAAGAGTATACGAATCTAAGAGAGGGCAATTATACAATGAAATTAAGAGCCAGAAACAGTTTTGGTATAGTTTCAGAAATAGATCAGGTTAAATTTACTATTTCGCCTCCGTGGTACAGGCATTTTTTAGCTTATCTTTCCTATCTGCTTTTAATTTCTCTTAGTGTATATGTCATTTCAAACAGAATTAAACTAAAAATCAGAAAAAATAAATACTACGAAACCATTGAGCAAAGACGTTTATACCTGGAAAAGGAATCAAAAATAAGGCAGGAACAGCATGAACTCGAAAAAGAAATTGAAAAATTAAAAAGCGACAAACTTCAAATTAAGATTCTGGCAAAAGACAAAGAGCTGGTAAATAACTCTTTACAGGTGGTGAAGAAGAACAAAACTTTGAATACCATAATAAGTAAACTGAAAGACATTGATACAAGCATATTAGATGATGCAACAAAATCTGAATTCAATAAGCTTCATAAAAGCATTGTAAAAGAGGTTAATACCGACAAAAGCTGGAAAGATTTAGAAAAACATATTAAAAATGTCCATTTTGATTTTTTAAAAAGATTAAAAGAAAAATACCCTACAATTTCACCAAGGGAATTGGATTTATCAACTTATTTGCTTATGAATATGTCTACTAAAGAGATTGCTGAGATTATGAATATATCAAATGGTGGAGTTGAACTGGCCAGATACCGTTTAAGAAAAAAACTAGGTTTAAATAAGAAAGAAAATCTGATTGGGTTTTTAATGAGTATATAATGACGAAATGCCTCATCACGAAAAGTATCGAGGGAGACACTATCTTAAAAAGTGTGTAAGTTTTAAAAATAACTGGGGGTTAATTAAAACAATCCATTCAATTCTGCATCAATTCTATTAATGATATTTCCTAAATCTTCCGGATTATCAACAAAATTAATGTTGTCAACATCAATAATCAATAGTTTTCCTTTTGTGTATGTCTGAACCCACGCTTCGTATCTTTCGTTCAGTCGGCTCAGATAATCGATTGAAATAGAGTTCTCATAATCGCGTCCGCGTTTGTGAATTTGTCCAACTAAATTCGGAATTGAACTTCTTAAATAAATCAATAAATCAGGTGGTTTTACCAATAACTCCATTAATTCAAATAAAGAAGTATAGTTTTCAAAATCACGTGTGGTCATTAAACCCATCGAATATAAATTGGGAGCAAAAATATGAGCATCTTCATAGATCGTTCTGTCCTGTACGATTTTTTTTCCACTTTCCCGAATTTGCTGCACCTGGCGAAAACGGCTGTTTAAGAAATAAATCTGCAAATTAAAGGACCAGCGTTCCATCTGATGGTAAAAATCATCCAGATACGGATTGTCAACAACGTCTTCATAGTGAGGTTCCCATTTAAAATGTTTGGCCAGTAATTTAGTCAAAGTTGTTTTTCCTGCCCCTATATTTCCTGCTATTGCTATGTGCATTACGGTATTACGATTTTATAATTGGTAATTTCTTTAGGTGTAAAAATAGATAAAATTTGGTCTTTGTAATAGAATTTATGTAATGATTTTTGTGCTACTTGAATTTCATAAATACTTTCAGATCCATCGTTATGAATATCGTTAAAATACAACAAATTAGCTTGGCTGAAAATGTACTGTTTTGGACTTAAAATTAGTATTTCGTCAAATTCAGAAACTTTTCCTAAAGAGGTTGTTTTGCCAAAAATATCACACAAAAACCAATTGTTTTTTTCATCAATCCAGTAAAAAGTATTAAAATCTGTCTGATAAAATTTAATATTTGCTGTTAATGGTGTTGAAACAGTTTTGTACTCGTTTTTTAAATAATCAAAAAGGCCGATTTGCTGGTTTAGTGTATTGTAGATCCATAACTGATTTTGTGTTGACATGCCAACAGCAGCGGCTACAATAGGGATATTATTTTGAGAAAAATTAATTTCTGTCATTTTATTTAACTGGTTATCAAGTAAAACGACACTGTTGAAATCTTCGTAAAACAATACAATTTTAAGCGGATTAAGAATATCTGCTTTGGTGATTTTTCCCAATGAAATATTCTTGTATTCGAAAAGTTCGTTTCCTTTTATTTTTCTGAAAAGATTATTTTTTATCTGATAAGAATATCCGAATGAATCATAACCTAAAAAATCATCAGCATCTGTAGTAAAATTGGAAACTGGAATTTTCTTTAAATTCTGGCTCATAACAACCGAAGAAGAACAGAAGAAAAAAAGTAAAAATAAAATTTTGCAGGTTTTTTTGTTCATTTGAATTGCATTTCTAAAGAGCCAAATTACAAAAAACTACATCAAAATGCTTTTTTAATTGCATTTGACTTTAAACTTTCAGTTATTCTAATAGTCTAATTAATAAGCTGTTTTGTCTATAGTCAGGCTTAATTGATATATTTAACTTTCACTATTTTAAAATTAATAATACATTTGGTTGTAAGTTTTATCGGATTTACTCAAAAATTTAAATAAGAAACAATGAAAAAAATACCATATTATTTGCTTTTATTACTTGCCTTTAGTCAGTTACAGGCACAGAAAGATTTTCAGGGAATGGCTGTTTATGAATCAAAAACACAGGCGCCTAAATTTGATGGAATGCGGGCAGGTAACCGTGATATTACACCTGAAATGCAAAAAAACATCGAGGAAAGAATGAAGCAAATGTTAGAAAAAACATTTGTACTCAACTTCAATAAATCGGCTTCTATTTACAAAGAAGAAGAAAAATTAGAAACTCCCGGGCAACAAGGAGGTGGAATGAGAATGATGATGAGCTCTATGATGGGCGGTGGAGGTACTTTTTATAAAGATGTAAAAAGTAAAACCTATACGGTCGATAAAGAATTCATGGGTAAAGAATTTTTGGTAAAAGATTCACTGCCAAAGTTAAACTGGAAATTAGAACAGGAAACTAAACAAATTGGGGGGTATAATTGTTACAAAGCAACTGCTGTAAAAGAATCGAGTCAAACTGATTTTAGAAATTTCAGGCCAAAAAATAATGATGATAAAAAAGATGACGCAAAAAAAACATCCGGTGATACAAAAACTAACTTTGAAGACAGTTTTGAGATCCCAAAGGAGATAATTGTAACAGCCTGGTATACACCTGAAATTCCAATTAATCAGGGGCCTGAAAATTATTGGGGATTACCGGGTTTAATTTTGGAAATTAATGATGGTACAACCACTATTTTGTGTTCAAAAATTGTTTTAAACGCCAAAGAAAAAGCAGAGATCAAGGCACCCGCCAAAGGAAAAGAAATTTCGCAGAAAGAGTATGACGAAACAGTTGTAAAAAAGATGAAAGAATTTAGAGAAATGAATCGTGGCCGTGCAGGAGGTCCTCCACCAATGATGGGAAGATAAAAATTCCGCATTCTAAATTTATTTATCATAATCATCTTTATTAATGAACAAAACACTCTGTTTCTTCGTTTTTTTATTTACTTCTTTAGGCTTTTCTCAAAGTGTCCGTTTCGATGGATTTATTCAGGATGACCAGAAAAATCCCCTGGAAATGGCCAATATCATGGCTATAAATAATGCTACAAAAGCAATGGATTCGTACGGAATTACCAATGATAAAGGAAAATTTCAACTTACCTTAAAACCAAATACGGCTTATACTATAAAAGTAAGCTATTTAGGAATGAAATCTAAAGAAATTGCCATTGCAACCAAATCTGAAAATATATCTCAAAGCATTGTTCTCGATGGCGTCGGAATCGAATTAGAAGGTGTCGAGATTGTCCGTGAAATGCCGGTTTCTATAAAAGGGGATACCATCGTTTATAATGCCGATTCTTTTAAATCCGGGACCGAAAGAAAACTCGAAGACGTTCTTAAAAAATTACCCGGTGTCGAGGTAAATGCCGACGGAGAAATAGAAGTAGAAGGGAAAAAGGTCAGCAAATTAATGGTGGAAGGTAAAGACTTTTTTGACGGAGATACCAAATTGGGAGTCAAAAATATTCCGGCTGATGCTATTGATAAAATCCAGGTTCTTAGAAACTATAATGAAGTAAGTGCCTTAAAAGGTCTTGAAAACGATCAGGATAATGTTGCAATGAATATTAAGCTGAAAGAAGGTAAAAAGAACTTCTGGTTTGGAGATATTACAGCAGGAACAGGAGTTGCAGAACTGGATAGCCGTTATATTATCAATCCTAAATTATTTTATTACAGTCCAAAATACAGTATAAATTTAATTACAAACTTTAATAACATTGGAGAGTTGCCAATGACAGCTCAGGATTATTTCAAATTCACAGGTGGATTTAAAAATATGATGAAAAAAGGCGGAAGCAATTTTAATGTTTCTTCGAATGACGTAGGAATTTCGCTTTTAAGAAATAATCGTGCGAAAGAAATCGAAACGAAGTTTGGCGCAACAAATTTCGCTTATTCGGTTAATAAAGCATGGAATATAAGCGGTTTCGGAATTCTCTCAACTTCAAAAACAGATTTAGAAACCAAATCTCAGACCACCTATTTAGGTTCTGGAGATGAGCAGAGAAGAGAGGAAGAGACGCATCAAAAAAATAATCTGGGACTTTTTAAATTGAGCTCGACTTATAAACCAAATGATAAATTTCAATTCGATTATGATATTTTAACCAAGCTGACCAAACAGGAAGAAAATACCGATTTACTTCGTCAGCAGGTCGTGAATAACATCACAGGGTCAGAAAATATTTTTACGGCTAAAAAACAAGATCCGACTTCTATAAACCAAAATCTGAGTTTGTATTATACGCAAAGTGACAAAAATATTTTTGCTTTTGAAATGCAGCATTTATATCAGGACGAAAATCCTTTTTATAATGCTAATCTGCGTACACAGCCTTTTAACTTATTAGGGTATACTCCAGATCAGCAAAGAAATGATCTAAATCAGGATCGTTTTGTAAAAACTAATAAAGTGGATGCAAAACTGGATTACTATTATATGGTAACGCCAAAAAGCAACATCAATATTACTTTAGGAAATACGTATTCGTACCAGAATTTTAACTCTCATATTTTTCAGATTCTGGATAACGGAGATAAGAATGATTTAAATGATCCGTCAAATAATAATGACGTAAATTATAATTTTAATGATGCCTTTTTAGGATTTCATTACAAAATTTTGGCCGGAAAATTTACGTTGACACCTGGGGTTAGCCTGCATTCGTATACGATGACAAACACACAATCAGGAACAGATTATTCGCAGAATTTCACAAAAGTGTTACCGGATTTTTTTGCTCTCTATCAAATCAAAAAATCAGAAACCCTGACGTATAATTTCTCTTTGACCAATGATTTTACCGATATCAACCAATTGGCTGAAGGTTATGTTCTGTCCGATTACAGCAGTTTGTTTCGTGGAGATCGTTCCCTTGAAAATGCGACATCACAAGTACATACTTTGCGTTATTTTAAGTATAATATGTTCAATTTCGAGAACATTTTTGCAAATGCAACCTATACGAGAAAAGTTGATGCTGTTAAAACTGCGGCCGATTTTACAGGAATTAATCAATCGTCAACTCCTTATAACTCAAATCTGGCCGATGAAACTTTTAGCGGAATGGGAAGTTATGGTCGTTCATTTCTAAAAAATTATAAAGCTTCTGCAAGCGCAAGTATCAATTGGTCTAAATTTAATAATATTCAAAACGATAATCCGGCTACAACTGAAAGTTTTACCCAAAGTTATACGGTAAAGGCTTCTACAAACTATAAAAACCTGCCTAATGTTGAGTTCGGTTACAATCTTATAGTTAATCAATATAGTGGGTCTACTTTTTATACAGATAAGCCTTTTGCCAGATTAGATTATTATTTTCTGAATAGTTTTTCATTCGTTTCTGAGTATGAATTCTATCATTATTACAACTCAAACAAATCAGTTGATAACGAATATGATTTTTTAAGCGCCAGTTTAATTTATCAGAAGAAAAACAGTAAATGGGAGTATAAAATTGCAGTCACTAACTTGTTAAACACGAAGTATCTTAATGATGACAACTTCTCGCAGTTTTCAACAAGAGTTTCTCAATACACAGTTCAGCCTAGATATATTATCTTTTCAATGAAATATAATTTATAGTTGTATTAGAAGCAAATTCCTGCTGTCCACTATATCTTTCTCTCGCTAAAGAAGCGAGAGAAAGGATGCCGTTTCCATCAGGGCTAAAAACGGGTCGATAGAAATTGCGGATTTAAATTAGTATAAAAATACAAAACCCCGAAATCTAAAATTAGAAATCGGGGTTTTATTATTTTTAAGACTAAGTAGTCTAAGAATCTGATTTTACAATCCAAAAGCAGCTTTTACTTTATCTACAAAGTCAAGTTTTTCCCAGGTAAATAATTCAACAGTAACTGTTTTTTCGTTTCCACCTGGAGCAGAGAAAGTTTTAGTAACCGTTTCGGGTTTACGTCCCATGTGTCCGTAAGCAGCAGTTTCGCTGTAAATAGGATTTCTTAATTTCAAACGTTGTTCGATAAAGTAAGGACGCATATCGAATAGCTCTTCTACTTTTTTAGCAATTTCGCCATTCGTTAAATTGACTTTTGATGTGCCGTAAGTTTCAATGAAAATTCCCATTGGTTCCGCTACTCCAATTGCATACGAAACCTGAACTAAGATTTCGTCAGCAACTCCTGCAGCAACTAAGTTTTTAGCGATATGACGCGTTGCATAAGCTGCACTTCTGTCTACTTTACTTGGATCTTTTCCAGAGAATGCACCACCACCGTGAGCACCTTTTCCACCGTAAGTATCCACAATGATTTTTCTTCCAGTTAAACCAGTATCACCATGAGGGCCTCCAATAACGAATTTTCCTGTAGGGTTGATATGGTAGTTGATTTTATCATTGAATAGATGAGCATGCTTTGGGTTTTTAGCAATAATTCTCGGAATCAAAATTTCAATAATATCTTTTTTGATTTTTGCTAACATGGCAGCTTCCTCATCAAAATCATCATGCTGAGTTGAGATCACGATCGCATCAATACGAGTTGGTTTGTTATCGTCGCTGTATTCTAGAGTTACCTGGGATTTAGCATCAGGGCGTAAATAGGTGATTTCTTTGTTTTCACGTCTTAAGATTGCTAATTCCTGTAATAATTTATGAGATAAATCCAGAGCTAACGGCATGAAATTTTCAGTTTCGTTTGTAGCGTAACCAAACATCATTCCCTGATCTCCTGCACCTTGCTCTTCTGGCTTAGCTCTGTCCACTCCCTGATTAATGTCTGCAGACTGCTCATGAATTGCAGAAAGAATTCCACAAGAATTCGCCTCAAACATATATTCACTTTTGGTATATCCAATTTTACGGATTACTTCACGGGCAATTTGTTGCACATCAAGATAGGTATTCGATTTTACTTCTCCGGCCAGAATTACCTGTCCAGTTGTAACTAAAGTTTCACATGCAACTTTTGAGTCAGCATCAAATGCTAAGAAGTTATCAATTAATGCATCCGAAATTTGATCTGCAACTTTGTCTGGATGCCCTTCACTAACAGATTCTGACGTAAATAAATAAGCCATAATAATGTATTAAATTAAATTAAGCGAGGAAAATAATTGCTGAAAATGGCTAAAGGAGAGTTCCTGCTTTAGCATTTTTTACTACCGAAATTTGTTTTTCAGTATTCATAACGAACCATTTCATTATGAAGAGGTTGCAATCAGTTCAAATTTTTCCTCTGTATTTGCGTGCAAAAGTACAAAACCATTTTGATTTGCAAATTAAAGTTCAACTTTTTTTATTTTTTCAAAGATAAATTTAACATTAGTATATTAAATTGATGGGGTAATTGAAATTAATTTGCTTTTTGTTTGGTGGTTTGAAAAAAAGTTCTCAAATTTGCAGAAGAAATAATCAGAGAAATGAATTTAATTACTAAAAATATGTGTTGTATGATGTCGGAATTTTCCGCAGAGTGCAGTATTGTTTAGGATTAAAAACTAAAAATAACAATAAGACCTCTGCAATTTGTAGAGGTTTTTTTTTGACTTAATTTGAAAATAAATAAAAAATAATAAATGGGTAATTCAGTAGCAAATAAAATGATGATATGTTGTATGATGCCGATGTGTATCCCACGCTGCTGTTGCTGAAAGTAAAGATGAATCTTTGTTATAGTTCCTAACTATAGCCCTTTCGGCAGCCATCCGAAAGGGCTTTTTTTATTCCATTATTTAAAAATTAAAAATCATGAAAATCATATATAAAATCTTAAAATCAATTAACCCGAAAAGTGTTTTTGGATTAATTCAAAATCAAAAATCAAACTTCAGTTCACAAAAAGGCAAGTTCTATTCAAGCGAAGCAAATTCACTTCTTGCACATATGTATTCCGCAGAAAATGAAAATCTTTTTATTTAATAGTTCAATCCTAAAAATCAATTACAATAAAATAATAATACTAAAAAATAAGAATAATAATCTAAAAAACTAAGAAATCATGAGTACACAAAAATTTGCTACAAATGCACTTCACGCAGGACACGACGTAACTAAAAATGCTGGAACAAGAGCGGTACCAATTTACCAGTCATCATCATATGTTTTTAATAATTCGGATCATGCTGCCAATTTATTTAGTTTGGCTGAGGCTGGTTTCATTTATACAAGGTTAAATAATCCTACTAATGACGTTTTAGAACAAAGACTGGCTTCGCTCGAAGGCGGAATCGGAGCTGTCGTAACTGCTTCAGGGGCAGCGGCTATTTCTACAACGTTATTAACTTTATTAAAATCGGGGGATCATATTGTAGCGTCAAATAGTTTGTACGGAGGTACCTATAATCTTTTAAAAGTCACTTTGCCGCGTTTAGGAATTACAACCACTTTTGTAGATCCTTCAAAAGCAGAAAACTTTACCAAAGCGTCAAAAGAAAATACAAGGGCATTTTTTGTTGAATCACTTGGAAATCCAAAATTAGATGTATTGGACCTAAAAGCAATTTCTGCAGAAGCCAAAAACTTCAAAGTCCCTTTTATTGTAGATAATACAGTTGCTACTCCTTATTTGTTGAATCCAATTAAATATGGTGCTGACATAGTTATTCATTCATTGACAAAATATCTTTCAGGTAACGGAACTTCTTTAGGAGGTGTTATTATTGACGCCGGGACTTTTGACTGGTCTAACGGGAAATTTCCTGAATTTACAGAACCATCCCTTGGTTATCACGGACTGGTTTATCACGAAGCGCTGGGAAATGCAGCTTTTATTGCAAAAGTAAGAATTGAAGGACTGCGGGACTTTGGATCAGCTTTGAGTCCGTTTAATGCTTTTCAGATTCTTCAGGGGCTGGAAACTTTGCCAATCCGAATTAAAAAACACAGTGAAAATGCGCTGGCTTTAGCGAAATGGTTGGAGAAACAAGATCAGGTGCTCTGGGTAAATTATCCGGGCTTGAAATCGAACAAATATTATGATTTAGCTCAGGAATATTTACCGGAAGGTCAAAGCGGGATTATTACTTTTGGTCTGCAGGGAGGTTATGAAGCAGCCAAACAAGTTGTTGATGAAACAAAGTTATTCTCACTTTTGGCCAATATTGGGGATACCAAATCGCTTATTATTCATCCTGCCAGTACTACCCATCAACAATTAACAGATGAAGAACAGTTGCAAACAGGAGTTTCAAAAGATTTAATCCGCCTTTCAGTAGGTATTGAAGATATAGAAGATTTAATTGCAGATTTGAAAACCGTTTTTGCAAGTGTTGCCAAATCGAATACAGTCTTTAATAAAAATTAAAGTTTTTTTGTTTTTTGTTTGAAAAATTACCTCTGGTATTCATTTACCAAAGGTGATTTTTTTTGAATTACATTTTTAAGCATAATTAGAATTGTATTTATGTAAGAAGCGTTCTTTGAAAGTCTGATTTATGGAGAAAGCTAATGAGCGAATGAAGTTATTTGTAAGTTTTAACGTGAATTTCAAACGATGTAGTTTTTGTAAGATGTTTTTAACGTTAAAAAAATGTTTTTTTACTGAATTTGTGCGTAAATATTTGGTAAATAAAAAAAAGTTTCGCATATTTGTTAAACCCAAAAACTACTGAAGATATGTTTAATTCCTATAAAATGTTTTGCGCCATTTCGAAAGAAACCTTTGGGGTGTCTATTGCTTAAAAATTGTAAGAACAATATCAAATATAGCAAAGCCTCCCAAAATATTTTGAGAGGCTTTTTTAATTATACGACAAAATGCTAGAATTTTTTAAAATAACAAATAAATCACAGATGAATAAGTCCCTTCAGATGAACAAGATGTTCAATGTCGCAGCTATTCGCGTATGCGTCTGTTGATTCCAAAAGTATTGTAAGTTAAAATAACTTGACCCTTTTGGCATCTGAAACCAAAAGGGTTTTTTGTTTTAAAAGACTTAATCAAAGAAGAATAAAATAATTCAATATAAAATAAACTAAACACTAAATATCATGAGCACTTTGAACTACTTGACAAAAGCATTTTCTACTTTAAAAAGAATAAGGACTAAAAAAAACAGCCTGCCGCCAAAAAATGAATTAATACATCCAAGATTTGGAGTTACTGAAACCAATACTAAAACAGAAAAGAAAAATCCGGATTCTTTATTGTTTTTAATGTATTCAAAAGAAAATGAAACCCTTTTTATCTAGGTCAAAAGGCATTTCAAATAGGTAAGTACCTGCTTAATTTTACTGGGCATTTTCGTTCGGTAATTTTTTGCGTACAATAGTTTTTGTTTGTGATATACTGAAATAAACGAAGAATCTGTTGAGATAAATTTGTTTGTTTAAGAAATTAGTAGTTAATTTGCATCGTTAAGTTCAGAAACGTATTGAAATGTTATAAAGAAAGGACGAGGGATTAGACCCGATGAATCCTTAGCAACCCTTCGGTAAAGCGAAGAAGGTGCTGCATTCTACCACGCCCAACGTGGAAAGATAACAAAAAAAGTTTTATAGTCGTTCCAGACTTTCTTTCTAATATTTCCATATACAAATCAAAAAATAAAAGATTTGAAATTGGAAAGTATACCAAACCCTATCATATTACAAAATTTCACTACCGAAAGTGGTGCTTTGTATAATTCATTACCTTTAAGTTTTGCACTTTTTGGATTGCCATTGCACACTGCTCCTGTTGTTTTAGTAAATCACGCCTTAACAGGAAATGCACAGGTTACCGGAGAAAATGGCTGGTGGTCAGATTTAATTGGTGAGGGAAAAACAATCGACACTACTAAATATTCTGTTTTGGCATTTAATGTTCCGGGTAACGGGAGCGATTCTTTCAGTATTGAAAATTATCAGGATTTTACAGCAAGGGATGTTGCCCGAATTTTTTTGAAGGGAATAGAAACTTTGCAAATTGAGGAGTTGTATGCAATTATCGGAGGTTCGGTAGGAGGAGGGATTGCCTGGGAAATGCTGGCATTGGCTCCAAACATCACTAAACATTTAATTCCGATTGCAACGGACTGGAAATCCACCGACTGGATGATTGCCAACTGTTTTTTACAGGAACAAATCCTGAACAATTCATCAAAACCAATCGAAGATGCCAGGATTCATGCCATGTTATGTTATCGTTCTCCAGAATCATTCAAAGAAAAATTTCAGCGCACGATTAATCAGGATCTTTTGATTTTTAATATAGAAAGCTGGCTGGCACATCATGGTAAAAAGTTGCAGCAACGCTATCAGCTGTCATCTTATAAACTGATGAACCAGTTGCTAAAAACCATAGATATTACAAGAAATAGTGAAGATTTCGAAACGTTGCTTTCTAAAACAACAGCAGCGATTCACATTATTGCGATCGATTCAGATTTGTTTTTTACACCAAAAGAGAATCTGGAAACTTATAATGAATTAAAAAAGGTTAAAGACAATGTCTTTTACAGCGAAATAAATTCGGTTCACGGACATGACGCTTTTTTAATTGAGTACAAACAATTAGATAATTTACTTGCTGCTATTTTTTAGCATAAATAATAAAAAAATACAATGAAAATATTAAAATTTGGAGGTAAATCATTATCAAACGGAGAAGGACTTAATAAAGTAGTCTCTATTATTGCTGAGAAAGTTAATCTGGGCGAAAAAATCGCTGTAGTAGTTTCTGCAAGAGGAAATGCTACAGATGAATTAGAATATATTTTAAAAATTGCTGCTAAAAACGGCGATTACAAACGATTATTGGAGAATTTCAAAACCTATCAGGTTTCGGATTATCCTCAGGTTGATTTGTCTGAAGAGTTTACCATTCTGGATAAACTTTACGAAGGAGTAAGCCTGATTGGCGATTATAGCAATAAAATCAAAGATCAGATTTTGTCTAAAGGAGAATTGCTTTCGGCAAAATTATTAACGGCTATTTTGATCGAAAAAGGAATTCCTGCCAATTTTACAGATTCAAGGGAATTGTTGAAAACAGATTCTAAATTTGGAGATGCACAGCCTTTGGAACAGCTTTCCAAAAAAAATGTAGTCAATTATTTTAAAGAACACAATGAAACGGTGAATGTTATAACTGGTTTTATAGGTTCAAATAACAACAACGATACCACAACTTTAGGAAGAAACGGCAGTAATTATACTGCTTCTTTAATTGCCAATTATTTGAATGCAGAAGAATTACAAAATTTCACGCATGTTGACGGAATTTATACCGCAAATCCGGATTTAGTTGAAGATGCTAAAAAAATCGAATTTTTATCATTCAATGAAGCGAATGAATTAGCCAATTTCGGGGCTACAATTCTACATGCGAAAACAATTATTCCTTTGTTGGAAAAAAATATTCCGCTTCGAATCCTAAACACATTCAATCATGAAAACCGCGGGACTTTAATCACTTCTGATTCGACTAAAGAAGGAATCAAAACACTTTCGGTTCTTGAAAATGTTTCTCTTTTAAATCTGGAAGGACGCGGATTACTTGGAAAAGCAGGCGTTGATGCACGAATTTTCAAAGTAATGGGTGATAACGATATTAGTGTAAGTATTATTTCGCAGGGTTCTTCAGAAAGAGGAATTGGTTTGGTTGTGGCGACTGATAAAGCAACAACGGCAATGGTGGAATTGGAGAAAGAATTCGAAAATGATTTTTATTCGAAAGATGTAAATCAGATTACGGTAACAGATAATGTTTCGGTTATTTCGATTATTGGTCAGGATTTGAGTACTTTCCATAAACCATACACAGCATTAATCAAAAATAAAATTGTTCCGATATTATTTAATAACACCGTTACGGGTAAAAACGTGAGTTTGGTAGTTAAAAAATCCGAACTCAATAAAGCCCTAAACGTAATTCACGGAGAGATTTTCGGAGTTTCCAAGAAAATCAATATTGCGATTTTTGGACATGGATTGGTTGGCGGAACGCTGATCAATCAAATTTTAGAATCAGCGGATGCTATCGAAAAGCGCAAGGATATCAAGCTGAATGTTTTTGCAATTGCGAATTCTAAAAAATTGATTTTAAATAAAAACGGTGTAGCTTCTGACTGGAAAAATGAAATTGAAAAAAAAGGACTTGATTACACCATTCAGGATATTATCGATTACGCAGATAAATACCATTTAGAAAACTTAATTGCGATTGATAATACGGCAAGTGCCTCATTTGTAGAAAATTATATCAAGCTTGCAGAAAGCAGTTTCGATTTAATTTCTTCTAACAAAGTGGCTAATACATTGAGTTACGGTTTTTATAAAGAATTGCGAAAAGTATTGGCTGAAAACCAAAAGAATTATTTATACGAAACCAATGTGGGTGCGGGATTACCATTAATTGATACCATTAAATTATTACATCTATCTGGAGAGAATATCACTAAAATTAAAGGAGTGTTTTCTGGAACATTGAGTTATTTGTTTAATAATTTCTCTGCAAAAGAGGCTCCGTTTAGTGATATTTTGAAAGAAGCTATTGATAATGGATATACGGAACCAGATCCACGTGAAGATTTATGTGGAAATGATGTAGGTAGAAAATTATTGATTTTAGCTAGAGAGTTGGATTTGCAAAATGAATTTGAAGAAATTTCAATTCAAAACTTAATTCCAGAGCATTTAAGGGAAGGTAGTGCGGCTGATTTCTTAACGAAGTTAAAAGAATTTGATCCAATTTATAGTAAAATAAAAGAAGAACAAGAGCCAAATCATGTATTGCGTTATATTGGAGAGTTGTCAGGTGATTTGCAAAATGACAAAGGAAATCTGGAAGTGAAATTAGTTTCTGTACCTTCAGATACTGCTTTGGGTGGATTGAAAGGTTCTGATTCTTTCTTTGAAATTTATACAGAATCTTACGGAGATCGACCAATCGTAATTCAGGGAGCAGGGGCAGGCTCAGCAGTAACAGCCAGAGGTGTTTTTGGAGATATTTTGAGGCTTTCTGAAAAAGGATAAAATTTCCAGCAAATGATATTTATAACGCAATTCATATATGTAATCGAAGGACAGGAAGAAGTTTTTCATCAGTTTGAAAATATTGCTATTCCAACGATTTTGAAATACAACGGACGATTATTGCTTCGGGTACGACCGGAGGAAAAAAGTTATATTGAGAATAATATAGAAAAACCGTATGAAATTCATTTGGTAGAATTTGCATCAGAAGAAGATTTTGAGAATTTCAAACACGATGAGGAACGAAAAAAGTTTCTTCATTTGAGAGAGCAATCTATAAAATCGACTTTATTTATAAAAGGAACTAAACTTTGATTTAAAGCATAAATAAAATGAAAATAACATTAGACAGAGTAAACGAAAACTTTCACTTCCAATTAAAAAACGAACGTGGACATATAGTAAATGTTGATGCGCGTCCTGATTTTGGAGGTAACGATATGGGACCAAGCCCGATGGAACTAGTTTTGATGGGAGTAGCAGGCTGCAGCGGAATTGATATGATTTCGATTCTAAAAAAACAGCGCCAGGAAATTACTTCTTTCAAAGCTGAGGTTGAAGGTGAGCGCGTACAGGTAGGAGAAGCAAAGCCATTTAAAGATATTTATGTAGTTTTTTCTTTGGAAGGAAATATAAAAGAAGACAAAGCTGCAAAAGCGGCACAACTATCTTTCGAAAAATATTGCTCAGTTTCTAAAACAGTAGAACCAACTGCCACGATACACTACAAGGTAATTTTGAACGGTGTAGAATTAGAAAAATAAATAATTAGAAAATTAGAGAATGAGATAATTCAAAATAAACATTGAATATCAACTCTAAACAGTTTGAGTTTTAAGTGCTGGTTATTGCCGATTGCAAAAAACTTGAAACTTAAAACTTGAAACAAGAAAAACAAATAAAATGAGCGAACAAGAATTTGGTTTTGAAACACAAGCCATCAGGACACATTTAGAGAAAACACAATTTCAGGAACATTCAAGTCCATTATATTTATCATCAAGTTTCGTATTTGAAGATGCAGAGGACATGAGAGCGTCTTTTACAGAAGAAAAAATACGTAATATTTATTCCCGTTTTAGTAATCCAAACACAACAGAATTTGTAGATAAGGTTTGTGCAATGGAAGGAGCTGAGGCAGGATATGCTTTTGCAACCGGAATGGCAGCAATTTATTCCACTTTTGCTGCTTTATTGGAATCTGGCGATCATATTGTTTCTGCGGGTAGCGTTTTTGGATCCACACATGCGTTGTTTATGACTTATTTTCCAAAATGGAATATTGAAACGACTTATTTTGATATCAACAAACCCGAAACTATTGAAGGTTTTATTAAGCCAAACACTAAAATTTTATACGCAGAAACCCCTACGAATCCGGGTGTAGATGTAATTGATTTGGAGTTGTTAGGGCAAATTGCCAAAAAATACAATTTGATTTTAATAATTGATAATTGTTTTGCAACACCATACATTCAGCAGCCAATTAAATACGGTGCGCATATAGTAGTACATTCTGCTACAAAATTAATGGATGGTCAGGGGCGCGTTTTAGGGGGTATTGCGGTTGGGGATGCTGAGTTAATTCGTAAAATATACTTGTTTTCAAGAAATACAGGACCGGCAATGTCGCCATTTAATGCATGGGTCTTGTCAAAAAGTTTAGAAACTTTAGCGGTTAGGGTAGACAGACATTGCGAAAATGCTTTGAAAGTTGCCGAGTTTTTAGAAAGCCATCCAAATGTGAACAGTGTGAAATATCCTTTCTTAAAATCACATCCAAAGTATGAAATCGCTAAAAAGCAAATGCTTTTAGGAGGGAATATTATTGCTTTTGAAATTAAAGGCGGAATAGAAGCTGGACGTAAATTTCTGGATAAAATTAAATTGTGCTCACTTTCAGCTAATATCGGTGATGTAAAAACAATTGTTACACATCCGGCGTCAACTACACATAGTAAGTTGTCTGTGGAAGAAAAATTGGCAGTTGGTATTACTGAAGGTTTAGTACGTGTTTCTGTAGGTTTGGAAACAGTAAAAGATGTAATCGCTGATTTAGAGCAGGCGCTTTCTTAATTTTTATTTTCTGTTTTAGGTATTATTTTTCAATTACATAAATGACGTTTTTAATGGTAACTTTTACTATTAAAAACGTCATTTGTTTTTATTGTTGTTTCTTTAAAAAGTATATTTTTGTTTCATACTAACAAATTAATAAATAGTCTGACTATGAATAACACTACTTATGTTCTTGATGATAAATTATTAGCTTCTACTGGAAGCCGTTTTCTAAATTATATTTTAGATATTGTTGCTATCATTGCTCTAATCTTTGCTTTGTCTTTTGTCGCTGCTATACTGGCAAGTCTTTTTGATTTAAATGAATTCTTATACTGGATGGGTAATGTGAGTGATTTAGAAGGACAATTGATTTTTGTGGTAATTTCTATTTTTTATTATTCATTTACCGAAAGTCTTTTTGGAAGATCTTTGGGTAAATTAATTACGGGAACTGTTGTGGTAGATGAAAATGGAGAAAAACCTTCTTTCGGAATTATTCTTAAAAGAACATTATGTCGGTTAATTCCTTTTGACGGCTTTTCCTTTTTAGGAAGCAGAGGCTGGCATGACTCTATTTCTAATACCTATGTTGTAAACAAAAAAGATTTAGAAAAAGAAGTAAAGTTATTTCATGAATTTAATTTAATTGGAAATAATGAAGTAATTTGATAGGTATAGTAGAATTTAACAAATGGCTTATATTTTTTTCATTTAAAAAACCTTATTTTTGCAGTATAAAACAGTAAACTTGTTTTTAGTTATCCAAATAATAACTTTAAAACGGTTTTCCATACTAAAATATAAAAATGCTTTCAAAGAAAACAAAATACGGAATTAAAGCTTTGACATATTTGGCCAGACGTGAAAATAATGATCCTGTACAAATTGCTGAAATTGCTAAAAACGAACATATTTCGATCAAATTTCTGGAAAGTATTTTATTACTATTGAGAAACTCCGGTTTTTTGGGTGCCAAAAAAGGAAAAGGCGGAGGTTATTATCTGATAAAAGAACCAAAAGATATTAGTATGGCCAAAGTATATCGTATTCTTGAAGGCCCAATAGCCTTATTGCCCTGTGCGAGTCATAACTTTTATGAAAAATGTGATGACTGTGATGACGAATCAACCTGTGCAGCAAGGCGCTTGATGACCGAAGTTCGGGATAATACGCTTAAAATACTGGAAAGTAATTCTTTGGCGGATATAGCTTTTTGATTTAAAGTCTATTTCTTAATGAATAAAAAAAATGACCATTTCAAATTACAAAATGGTCATTTTTTAAAGTTTGTATTAAAAAATTAATTTATATCCCGCTAAAAAAAGCATCACTGCAATTGCATTTCTAAGAAACTGATCGGGAACTTTTCCGCTTAGCATACTTCCTATAAAAATTCCCGGCAGAGATCCTAATAGTAATTGTCCTAGCAATATTAAATCCAGATTTCCCATTGAAGCATGTCCAACACCTGCAACTAATGTTAGTGGGACAGCGTGCGCAATTTCAGTCCCCACTAAACGGGGTGTTGGTAGTAAAGGATACAGAAAGAATAACGTAACTGTTCCTAATGCGCCAGCTCCAATTGAAGTCAGTGTTACTGTTGCACCCAATAAAACTCCAATTCCTACAGTGAGCATATTTTGAGTGGTGCTTTCGCTATGAAATTTATCCCCTGCGTGTTTCTGGGAAAACTTTAATATTTTTTGTTTGAATATAATAGCCACAGAAGTAAAGAGTAATGCCCATCCTAAACTTGTTTTAACAATTTCATTTACAGTTTCAATATCTGTTTTGATGCTGTTTAAAATCCATAGTGTTAATAAAGCAGCGGGTACGCTTCCTAAGGTTAGCCAGCCAGTAATTTTCCAGTTGATGTTTCCTTTTTTGTTATGTACAAATATACCTCCGGCTTTGGTAAAAGCAGCATAAAGTAAATCAGTCCCAACGGCTTTTGTTGGTGGAATGCCAAAATACAACAAAATAGGCGTCATTAAAGAGCCTCCACCCACACCAGTTAACCCAACAATAAATCCAACAACCAAACCTGCAATTACAAGACCAATCTGAAAATCCATAAAAAATAATTTGCCGCTAAAGTAATAACATTTTTATAATTATCCTATAGGTTTTATAGAGATTAAAAATTTATTTAAAAAAAATATTTTTAACACATTGTCTTGTTTGATTATAGTAGGATGGAATGTTATTTGTGAAATTATTTCAAATTTCTCTTTAGGTTTAATTTAGAGGGAGTTACTCCTTAAAAAAAATGATGATAATGTTTTGATATTTAGAAATAAGTAGTATTTTTGCAAAATAATCTACTAAGCCGATAGGGTAATAGTTTTTTAAAAAAGAAGAAATTCTTTTGATTTGGTTATAAAACTGATTTTTTAATATTATCTAGATTATCGAAAGAGATAAATGTAGAAAAGAAAAGATTTATGAGTGCGAGTATTGTACAGGAATTATTAGAGCAAACTAAAGACCTTTCGCTTGACGAAACCTTAGTTTACTTAGCAAAAGAATTTCCGGGAAAAGTAATTTTTTCGACTTCTTTTGGTCAGGAAGATCAGGTAATTACCGATTTCATTGCAAAAAGTAACACAGACATTAAGGTGTTTACTTTAGATACAGGAAGATTGTTTCAGGAAACGTATGATGTTTTTCATAAAACATTAAAAAAATACAAAAGACCCATTGAGGTTTATTTTCCAGAAGCGGCTTCAGTAGAAAATTTGCTTCAGACAAAAGGACCAAACAGTTTTTACGATTCAGTTGAAAACAGAAAAGAGTGCTGTTTTATCCGAAAAGTAGTTCCGTTAAGAAAAGCTTTAGCAGGAAATACTGTCTGGATTACTGGTTTAAGAGCCGAACAATCAGAAAACAGACAAGATTTAAGCTTGTTTGAATACGATGGGAACTTCGAAATTATCAAGTTCAATCCGTTACTAAAATGGACTTTAGAAGAAGTTGAAACGTATTTATCAGAAAACAATGTTCCTCAAAATGCTTTACATAAACAAGGTTTCGTAAGTATCGGATGTGCGCCTTGTACAAGAGCAATTTTCCCAGGAGAAGACATCAGAGCCGGAAGATGGTGGTGGGAATCAAGTCATAAAGAGTGTGGTTTGCATAGTGCTAAGAAAGAGTAAGCAGAAGCAAGAGACAAGATTTAATTCTAGAGAATAGAATAAAGAATATAGGTTTAAAGTTTCGAAGGAACTATTTATATTTTAGTGCTGGATTTTAATCCGGGGCAGATTAGGAAAGGAATTTATATTTTATGGGTTTAACCCGATGAAGAATAAAGAATAGAATAAATAGCGGAAAGTTTTAGAGTAACTCACAACTTAAAACCTGAAACTTGAAACTAAAAAATATCAAACAAAAAAACAAAAATGAGTTCAGTATTAAAAACAAATGCTTTAGAAAGTGAAGCGATATACATCTTTAGAGAAGTAGTTTCTCAGTTTGACAAACCGGTTTTACTTTTCTCAGGAGGAAAAGATTCTATTACATTAGTACGTTTGGCGCAAAAAGCTTTTTTCCCTGCTAAAATTCCGTTTCCTCTATTGCACGTTGATACGGGGCACAATTTTCCTGAAACAATTGCTTTCAGAGATAAATTGGTACAAGAATTAGGTTTAGAGCTAATCGTTCGGAATGTTCAGGATGCTATTGATGAAGGAAAAGTAGTGGAAGAAACCGGAAAATATTCAAGCCGTAACAGCTTGCAGACGACAACACTTTTAGATGCCATTGAAGAGTTTAAATTTGATGCCTGTATTGGCGGTGCACGTCGTGATGAAGAGAAAGCAAGAGCTAAAGAACGTATTTTCTCTGTTCGTGATGATTTCGGACAGTGGGACGAAAAAAATCAAAGACCTGAGTTGTTTGATATTTTGAATGGTAAAATCGAAAATGGACAAAACGTTCGTGTTTTCCCAATTTCAAACTGGACAGAGTTAGATGTTTGGAGTTATATTGAAAAAGAAAATATAGAAATTCCATCTATCTATTTTTCACATAAAAGAAAAGTTTTTTTAAGAGACGGTTTGATCTGGTCGCATTCTCCTTTTGTATATCAGGAAGAAGACGAGCAAATCGAAGAGCGAATTGTTCGTTTCAGAACCGTTGGAGATATGAGCTGTACCGCTGCTGTTGAATCCTATGCAGCAACAATTGCAGAGGTCGTTGGGGAAATCAGATCTTCTACTATTTCTGAAAGAGGAGCCAGAATTGATGATAAACGTTCTGAAGCTGCAATGGAGAAAAGAAAACAACAAGGATATTTTTAATTGTAAATTATTAATTGTCAATTGTAAATTAAAAAGTAGAATCAAAAAACAAAAACATACAGATTTAAATTTTTGTTCAAAGGCAATCAACGTGAAGCTTGAAACCTGAAACAAAAAAATCAAACCTGAAACAAAATATTAGAATGGACGTTTTAAAAATAGCAACAGCAGGAAGTGTAGATGACGGAAAAAGTACTTTGATCGGAAGATTATTGTACGATACAAAATCATTGACAACTGATAAAATAGAAGCAATCGAAAAAAGCAGTAAACAAAAAGGATACGATTACCTTGATTTTTCGTTAGCAACAGATGGTTTGGTAGCAGAAAGAGAGCAGGGAATTACAATTGACGTTGCTCATATTTATTTTTCGACTGCAAAGAAAAGTTACATTATTGCGGATACTCCGGGTCACGTAGAATATACCAGAAACATGGTTACAGGAGCGTCTACTTCTCAGGTTTCTATCATTTTGATTGATGCCAGAAAAGGAGTTATCGAGCAGACGTATCGCCACTTTTTCATCAACAACCTATTGAGAGTAAAAGAAGTAATCGTTGCCATCAACAAAATGGATTTGGTTGATTACTCCGAAGAAGTTTTCAATAAAATCAAAGCTGATTTTCAGGCATTGAACGCAAAAAGTACTTTCAAAGAACAAAACGTAAGCTATATTCCGTTAAGTGCTTTGACTGGAGATAATGTTGTAAATAAATTAGATGGAATGCCTTGGTATCAGGGACAGACTATTTTAGAACATTTGGAAGGATTACATTCTTCGGATGTTTTTGAAAGCGGAAAAGCGCGTTTCCCGGTTCAGACGGTTATTCGACCTAAAACAGAAGAATATCATGATTTCAGGGGGTACGCCGGAAAATTATACGGAAACTCTATTAAAGTTGGTGATGCTGTTACAGTTTTACCTTCTTTAACAGAATCTAAAGTGACAAATATTCACTTTTTTGATAAACAATTTGATGAGGCTGCTGCAGGTTCTTCAATTACAATCGAACTAGAAAATGATATCAATGTGACAAGAGGGGACATGATTGTAAAATCTTCTGAGATTCCAAAAATTCAAAAAGATATTGAAACCACTATTTGCTGGATGGACAGTAAAAAATTGGTTCCCGGAACTAAATATTTTGTACAGCATAATACAAACAGGGTTTTAGCAAAAATTGAGAGTATTAAAAATACAATTGCAACTGATTATTCAGGAACTACTCCGGCTTCACAATTAGCAATTAATGAAATAGGAGAAGTAAATATCAAACTAAGCAAGCCTTTGTATTTTGATTCTTATAATGAAAATAAATCAAACGGAGCTTTTATTTTGATTGATTCTGTAACCAATACAACAGCAGGAGTAGGATTCATAAAATAGTTGATGGTTTTTAGTTGATAGTTGATGGTGCTGATGCCAACAACCAACAACCAACAACCGACAACCAAAAACTAAAAATAAAATGGAAAGTTTTAGAACAGAAATAGAAAACCCGATAGTTCAGAAAGAGATTATCGAATTAGAAAAAAAGATTCACTTATTCCGTGGAGGAAAAATTGATGATGAACGTTTTCGCAGTCTTCGTTTAGCGAGAGGTATTTATGGTCAGCGTCAGGAGGGTGTACAGATGATTCGTATCAAGTTGCCTTATGGTAAAGTAACCAGCGAGCAGTTGAAAAGAATTACCGAAGTATCCGATAAATATTCTACAGGACGTCTGCATATTACAACACGTCAGGATATTCAGATTCACTACGTGAGTCTGGACAGAACACCTGAACTTTGGTCAGAATTGGCTAAAGACGATATCACATTGCGTGAAGCGTGTGGTAACACAGTTAGAAATATTACAGGTAGTGAATTAGCAGGTGTAGATGTAAACGAGCCGTTTGATGTGACACCTTATGCACACGGAATGTTTCAATACTTATTAAGAAACCCGATCTGTCAGGAAATGGGGCGTAAATTCAAAATTTCGTTCTCTTCTTCAGACGAAGATACCGCATTAAGTTATTTGCACGATTTAGGATTTATTCCAAAAATTAAAGATGGACAAAAAGGGTTCAAAGTGGTTTTTGGAGGAGGTTTAGGGTCTCAGCCAGCGCATGCAGAATTGCTTTCTGAGTTTATTCCGGTTAACCAAATCATTCCAACGGCTGAAGGAATCATCAGGATTTTCGACAGATACGGTGAACGTGCCAAAAGAATGAAAGCCCGTATGAAATTCTTAATCAAAGAAATGGGGAAAGATGTTTTCCTTGATTTGGTTGAAAAAGAAAAAAAAGCAATTGCTTTTGAAACGTACGAAATTGAGACTACTGCTTTTGAAGGGCCAATTCAAGAGCCTTTGTTAGAAGTGCCACAGGTAATAATTGATGATGTAGCAGCTTATGAAGCATGGAAGGCATCAAATGTAATTGCTCAAAAACAAGAAGGATATTTCGCTATCGGAATCAAAGTTTTATTAGGCGATTTTTATACTGATAAAGCCAGATTATTAGCTGACTTAATTAAAAATTACGGTGCCAATGAATTGCGCTTTTCATTAAGGCAAAATATTGTTATCCGTAATATTAAGGAAGAAAATTTACCATTCTTCTACCAGGAATTGGCCAAATTAGATATGGTGGCTTTAGGGTACAATACTATTGGTGATATCACTGCGTGTCCGGGTACTGATACTTGTAATTTGGGTATTGCAAGCAGTACCGGAATTGCAGAAGAATTAGAAAAAGTGATCAAAGCAGAATATCCGCAATACAGCAACAACAGCGAAATTGAAATCAAAATTAGTGGTTGTATGAATGCCTGCGGACAGCATAACATGTCTGCAATTGGATTTCAGGGAATGTCTATCAACTCAGGAAAATTAGTAGCTCCGGCTTTACAGGTTTTATTAGGTGGAGGACGTTTAGGAAACGGGGAAGGACGTTTTGCTGATAAAGTAATTAAAATTCCAAGCCGTAGAGGACCGGATGCATTACGTACTATCTTAAATGATTTTGAGGCTAATGGAAACGGAGATAAATTCCTTAATTATTATGATGCTAAAGGAGAGAAATATTTCTATGAAATCTTAAAGCCTTTTGCAGACGTAACCAATTTAACAGAAGCTGATTTTGTGGATTGGGGTAATGCAGATAACTATGTAAAAGCAGTAGGAGTGGGAGAATGTGCCGGTGTGGTGATCGATTTAGTAGCGACTTTATTGTTCGAAGCTAAAGAGAAATTGATTTTGGCTCAGGAATCTTTCGAAAACCAAAAATGGTCAGATGCAATTTATCATGCTTATGCAGGATTTGTAAATGGAGCTAAAGCGTTACTATTGGCAGAAAATCAAAAAACAAATCACCACGCAGGAATCATTGATTTGTTTGACACTGTGTTTATCGAAAGTAATAAAATTGAGTTGAATTCGACTTTTAAAGAACTGGTTTACCAAATCAATAAAAATGAACCATCTGAAGCTTTCGCTAAAGATTACATAGCGCAAGCAACTGTTTTCTTTGATAAAATTGAAACATTCAGATCTCAGGAATTAGCAGATGCTTAATATAAAACCAAAAATAACTTTAGTCGGTGCTGGTCCGGGCGATCCCGATTTACTTACGCTAAAAGCTGTAAAAGCACTAGCTGAAGCCAATGTAGTTTTATACGATGCGTTATCCAACGATCAAATTCTGGATTATGCACCCAAAAGAGCCATCAGGATTTTTGTAGGCAAAAGAATAGGAAATCATGCTTACACGCAAGAACAGATCAATCAATTGATTGTAGATAATGCTTTGACGTATGGAAATGTCGTTCGTTTAAAAGGCGGAGATTCATTTGTTTTTGGAAGAGGAAGTGAAGAAATAGAATTTGCAGAAAGTTTTGGAATTGAAACGATTGTTGTTCCAGGAATTTCATCAGTAGTGGCAGTACCCGCAAGTCAGGGAATATCCATTACAAAGAGAGGAGTTTCAGAAAGTTTTTGGGCAATTACAGGCACAACATCAGACAGAAAATTATCTTCAGATGTCGCTTTGGCAGCGCAATCTTCTGCAACAGTTGTAATCTTGATGGGAATGCATAAACTGCCTCAGATTATCGATTTGTTTCAAAAAGAAAACAAAGGAAATTTGCCAGTTGCTATCATCCAAAACGGAACCACAGTAGAGGAAAAAACAGGAGTAGGAACAGTCGATTCGATTTTGGAAATTGTAAAAGAGAAAGAATTAGGATCTCCTGCCATTATCGTTATAGGCGAAGTTGTACGCGAAAGCAACAAATTAAAAGGATTTTACGAAGAATTTCTGTTAAAAGAAATCGCTCAATAAAGTTCCGTAGGAACGAAACATGTTGTAGCGTAGGGTTTTAACCCGATGAAATAACGAACAAAATTAAGGAGATTGAATTTTATCCAATTGATAAAATAAAAATTGTAACGTCAGATTTTAGTATTTTCGGCGAAACAAAAGATTAAAATGGAACAAAACGAATTATATCCAATATTTTTAAAGTTGCACAATTTAAATGTGCTAATTGTAGGCGGAGGAAACGTAGGTCTGGAAAAGCTTTCATTCTTGCTCAAGTCTAGTCCGAATGCAAATGTTGAAGTAGTATCGAAAGAATTTCATTTAGAGATAAAAATTCTGGCAGAGCAGCATCCTTCGGTAAAATTGACAAAATCGAAGTTCAAAAAGAAAATGCTTAAAAAACGCCACATGGTTATAGCTTGTACAGATAATCTTGAAGTCAATAAAAGAGTGTACGACTTAGCCAGAAAAAGGTATTTGATTTGCAATATTGCCGATACGCCAAATTTGTGTGATTATTATCTGGGCGGAATCGTGACCAAAGGAAATGTAAAAATCGCTATTTCTACCAACGGAAAATCACCTACAACAGCCAAGAGGCTAAGGGAGTTTTTTGAAGAAGTAATTCCCGAGGATATCAATAAAATGGTTGAGAACCTCAATGAATACAGGAAAACTTTGAAAGGCGATTTTGAAGATAAGGTGAAAAGAATGAATGAAATTACCGCTTCATTAAAAAATAAAGAGTAAAAAATTTCACAAAGAAATGAATGATAAAAATCATTGAAATTAGAATAAATTATTTGTTTCTTTGTATTATTAAGAATGATTATAAACAACACCATAATGATTAAAACAGATATACTTATAATTGGAGCAGGGCCAACAGGTTTATTTGCCGTGTTCGAGGCAGGATTGTTAAAATTAAAATGCCATATTTTAGATGCTTTGCCTCAGCCTGGAGGACAGCTTTCAGAATTGTATCCAAAAAAACCTATTTACGATATTCCTGGTTTTCCAGAAGTTTTGGCTGGAGATTTAGTAGACGGTTTAATGGAGCAAATCAAGCAGTTTGAGCCAGGGTTTACTTTAGGTGAGCGTGCAGAAACTATCGAAAAACAAGAAGACGGAAGTTTTATCGTAACATCAAGTAAAGGAAAAAAATTCCATGCACCGGTTATCGCTATTGCGGGTGGTTTAGGAAGTTTCGAACCAAGGAAACCTCTTATTGAAGATATCGAGTTTTATGAAGATAAAGGAGTAAAATACTTCATCAAAAATCCTGAGAAATTCAGAGATAAAAGAGTAGTAATTGCAGGAGGAGGAGATTCAGCTTTGGACTGGAGTATTTTCCTTGCCAACGTAGCTTCAGAAGTAACTTTGATTCACCGTAGAAACGAATTTAGAGGTGCTTTAGATTCTGTAGAAAAAGTACAGGAATTAAAATCGGCAGGAAAAATTAAATTAATTACCCCTGCAGAGGTAGTTGGAATTCACGGTGCTGAGCATGTAGAAGCTTTGGATATCGAAGAAAACGGGGCACACCGTAAAATCGAAACCGATTATTTCATTCCACTTTTCGGATTGACTCCAAAATTAGGTCCAATCGCTGACTGGGGATTAGAAATCGAAAAAAATGCAATTAAAGTAAACAACGCATTAGATTACCAGACCAATATTCCCGGAATCTTCGCTATCGGAGACGTTAATACATATCCAGGAAAATTAAAATTAATCCTTTGCGGTTTCCACGAAGCGACTTTAATGTGTCAGGCAGCTTACCAGATCGTTAATCCGGGTAAAAAATACGTTTTAAAATACACTACAGTTTCAGGTGTAGACGGGTTTGACGGAACTCGTAAAGAAGCGCCAAAAGCAGTTGTAAAAGCAATAGTTTAATCAATGATGCTGAAGTTCTAATGAAACTTTGGCACTAAGATTTTAATATCAAAAGCTCAAACTTTTTTAGTTTGGGCTTTTTTGTTGATGTTAATTTAAACTTAGCAGGTAAGAAGTGGCGTAAATTTGCAGTATTAATTTTTTTCAGAGAGAGAAATTTTGATTTTATCATTTTGAATTACCAATATAAAATACTAACTTTAAGAAAGTATAAAACAAATTATCTATTATGAACAATGACGAACAACTACTAGAAGAAAATTCCAAAGTCGGCAGTGAAATGAAAATGACAGATAATGAATTAACAGATCATCAGGAAGTCATGGATACATTTCTAAAATGGGACAGAAGTTTTTAAACGAATTCCATTTTGATTTACCAAACAAGTCGTTCTTTAGGCTTATTAGAGAAGGATAAAAAAGCTCAGACAACTATAGTTTGAGCTTTTTTATTCCGAAAAAAATAAGCATAGAACCTCAGAACTTTAGCCTTTTAGAATCATAAAAAAAACTTGCAAGTCGAAAGGCTATTTTGTAACTTTGCGCTGTTCCTAATTTTATTGAAAGTTATCACGAAAGGCGGAGGGAAAGACCCAATGAAACCTTAGCAACCCTTTGCCATAAAGAAGGTGCTACATTCTACTTAATACAACAAAATGTATTCAAGATAGATAACGCAAAATACACTACGTATTTCTCAAAAACTTTTCTGACAACTTACAATATTCTGAAACAGATTCAGTATTTCGAGTGAATTATTGGCGCATTTTTGCAGTCAAACTAACTGCTGTTATATGCTATGTCTTTCATTCTGAACCCCAGAATAAAAGAATGGGCAACCATCGGCACTAATGAGCCGGCAATAGTGAACTTTTGGAATTAAACGAAACGAGCATATCCTAAAAGGTTTTTAAAACCTGTTAGGTATAACGTTCAAGATAATAAATTAAAAAAAAGCTTTGTGCCTTAGTGCCTTAGCGGCAAAAGAGAAATGTCTATACAAGAAGCAATCAAAAAAAAGATCCTAATCCTTGACGGAGCAATGGGAACCATGTTACAGCGCTACAACTTCTCAGAAGAAGATTTTCGTGGTGAGCGTTTCAAAGATTTTCCGCATCCATTAAAAGGAAACAACGATTTACTATCGCTGACACAACCACAAGCGATCCGCGATGTACATGCCGCTTATTTTGAAGCAGGTGCTGACATAGTTGAAACAAATACCTTCTCAGGAACGACAATCGGTATGGCCGATTATCACATGGAAGATTTGGTTTACGAGTTAAACTACGAATCGGCAAAACTCGCAAGACAAGTAGCCGATGAGTTTACCGCAAAAAATCCGGAAAAACCACGTTTTGTAGCAGGTTCAATCGGACCAACAAACCGTACAGCAAGTATGTCGCCAGATGTAAACGATCCGGGTTACAGAGCCGTAACGTTCGACGATTTACGAATTGCATACAAAGAACAAGTAGAAGCTTTAATGGACGGAGGCTGCGATTTACTTTTAGTAGAAACCATTTTCGATACATTAAATGCAAAAGCAGCGCTTTTTGCTATCGAAGAAGTAAAAGAAGAACGCAATCTGGATATTCCAATTATGGTTTCAGGAACGATTACCGATGCTTCAGGAAGAACACTTTCTGGACAAACGGTTGAAGCGTTTTTGATTTCCGTTTCACATATTCCGTTATTGAGTGTAGGATTCAATTGCGCTCTTGGAGCCGATTTGCTAAAACCGTATTTAAAAACATTAGCGCATAACACAAGCTTTAATGTTTCGGCGCATCCAAACGCAGGTTTACCAAATGCTTTCGGACAATATGATGAAACACCAGAACAAACTCAGGCTTTCATCAAAGAATATTTAGAGGATAATTTGATTAATATCATTGGTGGCTGTTGCGGAACAACTCCAGATCATATTCGACTAATGGCTGAGGTTGCAAAGGATTATAAGCCGAGAGTTGCGCCTGTTTTAGAATAACGTCTCCTGCAAGGTTTTCAAAACCTTGTAGGTATAATTTGTTGATGTAAAATGTAGAAACCTACAAGGTTTTAATAATATTTGAATGAGATATTTAGCTACGAATTATGAAAAAGTTGATTTTATTAAGTGTTTTAGTCTCTATTTTATCCTGTAAAAAAGCAGAGGATAAATTAATAGAAAGTAAAATTTTAAAAGAAGTGCCGAAAGAAGCTGAAGTTAAAACATATGAAAAGGAAGTTGAATTACCTGAATATTCTTTAATTAAAAAGGAGAATATTAGTATAAAAACATCAATGGATGCTGATGCTGTTATAAATAAAAGGGTTGCATTTAAATATTTAGTTTCTAATAAAATTACTAGAGAACAAATAGAACCGCTGTTAACCAAATTAATTGAAAAGATTATAACTGAAGATTATGATATTGATGATTTAACAGTATGGCTGTACAGTGATAAGAATTTAATTAGTGGTTCATACGATGTGGCTATGGCAACTTACAGTCCATCAAAAGGTGAAGTAACTAAAGAAATAGCAGTAAGTAATGATAAAACATCATATGTAGCAAATTTTATAATCGCTGATAATTTTGAGGAACGTTTAAAAAATGAATCTGAAAAAAAGGTTAGTTCGGGATTGAGCTATGATTTAAGAAAAAAAATATATCAAGAATTAGCTAATACAGAAACTAGAGCAAGAGAAAAATTAGATGAGATTTATCCTTACACGACTAATTTTGATACTGATAATTATGCAAAAAAATTAGATGAATTGTCAAAAAAATATGAAAAGGAAATTTCGAAGAAATATAAAATTGATGATGAAGTGGTAAAAAGTATTTATCAAGAAGGAGATAAAAATGGATGGTTTAATTACTAAATATACTTCGGAAACATAAAAACGTCTTATAAAACCAGGTTTGCGTGAGGGATAGAAGTGAAAAGCCCACAGCCTGACGAAGGAAGAGCGAGGACTTGTAACGGATAGCTAGGCCATTGGGACACGCTCAAATAGAATTGTAAAAGTTAAAAAAATAAAACTTTGTAAAACACAGTATAGCAAAATATGAACTTAGAAACGCAACCTTATAGCGAACTTATCGGTAAAATTGGTAGCTTGTTGCAACATGGCAGACAGCAGGCGGCGCAATCGGTAAATACTATTTTGGTGCAAACGTATTGGTACATTGGGCAGCATATTGTAGAGTTCGAACAAAAAGGAAGTGAAAAGGCAGAGTATGGAAGTCAATTGTTGGATAATCTTTCTAAAGATTTGTCTCAAAGTTATGGTAAAGGGTTTAGCCGTTCTAATTTGTTTCAGATACGTCAGTTTTATATCAAGTTTCAAAATATCCAGACACTGTCTGGACAATTGGCATGGAGTCATTATATAGAGATTTTAAAATCAAGTAATGATTTAGAATTGGGTTTTTATGCTAAACAATGTCAGCATGAGCGCTGGAGTGTTCGGGAGCTAAAACGCCAAATGAAGAGTTCTTTGTTTGAAAGATTAGCTTTGAGCAAAGACAAAGAAGGTGTTTTGAGATTGGCTAAAGAGGGGCATATTGTAGAAAATGCTGAGGATTTAATTAAAGATCCTTTTGTATTGGATTTTTTGAATATTCCGGAGCGATATCAGTATTTAGAAAATGAACTGGAAGAGAAAATTATTTCCAATTTACAACAGTTCATTATGGAGATGGGAAAAGGGTTTGCTTTTATAGGAAGACAATACCGAATGAATATTGGGGGAAAACATTTTTATCTGGATTTGCTTTTTTATCATAGGATACTAAAATGTTTTGTTTTGGTTGATTTGAAAAGAGGAGAAATTGATCATCAGGATATTGGTCAGATGAATTTGTATCTGAATTATTTCAAAAAAGAAGAAGCAACAGAAGGCGATAACGAACCAATTGGAATTGTTTTAGGGGCTCATAAAAATCATATTTTGGTTGAATATGCGACTGATAGTATTACAAATAAAGTTTTGTTGAGTAAATATCAATTGTATTTGCCGGATAAAAAAACGCTTCAAAATCAATTGGATAAATTGCTGGAAGAATAAAATAATTAAAACTCGGAAAACATAAACGTCTTATGAAACGGAGTTCGCGTGAGGGATAGAAGTTAAAAGCCCACAGCCTGACGAAGGAAGAGCGAGGACTTGTAACGGATAGCCCGGCCCTTGGGACACGCCCGAAATATTAAAAAGATTATAGGTTTAGAAACCTAAAAATATAGAATAAAAAACTCAGAATCTAAGCATCTTAGAATCTCAGTAACTTTAAAAAGAAATGACAGAAAAAAGAAGAGACCTTGTATTATCAGGATTAGAACCGTTGATTATTACACCGGAAAGTGTTTTCGTGAATGTTGGTGAGCGTACAAACGTAACAGGTTCAAGAAAATTCTTGAGATTAATCAAGGAAGAGAAATATGACGAGGCGCTTGATATTGCAAGACAGCAGGTAGAAGGAGGAGCACAGATCATCGATATTAATATGGATGAAGGAATGCTTGACGGAGTTACTGCAATGACTAAATTTTTGAATTTAATTGCTGCAGAACCAGATATTTCGAGAGTGCCGATTATGATCGACAGTTCGAAATGGGAGATCATCGAAGCGGGTCTAAAAGTAGTACAAGGAAAAAGCGTTGTCAACTCGATTTCGTTAAAAGAAGGCGAAGAAGCCTTTATTCACCACGCCAAATTAATCAAACGTTACGGAGCAGCTGCTATTGTTATGGCTTTTGACGAAGTGGGTCAGGCCGATAATTACGATCGTCGTGTGGAGATTTGCCAGCGTTCTTATGATATTTTGGTGAACAAAGTAGGTTTCCCGCCGCAGGATATTATTTTCGATTTGAACATTTTCCCGGTAGCAACAGGAATGGAAGAACATCGCTTAAACGCTTTGGACTTCTTTAGGGGAACAAAATGGGTTCGCGAAAACCTTCCGCACGCACATATCAGTGGTGGTGTGAGTAACGTTTCGTTCTCTTTTAGAGGAAATGATACCGTTCGTGAAGCAATGCACTCCGTGTTTTTATACCACGCGATTAAAAACGGAATGACGATGGGAATCGTTAATCCGGAGATGTTGACGATTTATGATGATATTCCGAAAGACTTATTAGAATACGTTGAAGACGTAATTTTAGATAGACGCGATGATGCGACAGAACGACTTTTAGATTTTGCTGAAAGTGTAAAAGGTGAAGCAAAAAGCGACGAAAAAACCGTTCAGGAATGGCGTTTAGGATCGGTTCAGGATCGTATTACGCATTCGTTAGTAAAAGGAATTGATGCTTTTATTGAAGAAGATGTTGAAGAAGCACGTTTGGCCGCTACAAAGCCAATCGAAGTAATCGAAATCAATTTGATGGCCGGAATGAATGTGGTTGGAGATTTATTCGGAAGCGGGAAAATGTTCTTGCCACAGGTTGTAAAATCAGCACGTGTAATGAAAAAAGCGGTGGCTTATCTACTGCCTTTTATCGAAGCAAGCAAACAAGCCGGAGACAAACAAGGAAATGGAAAAATCCTGATGGCGACTGTAAAAGGTGACGTTCACGATATTGGAAAAAATATCGTTTCGGTTGTTTTGGCTTGTAATAATTATGAGATTGTAGATCTTGGTGTTATGGTGCCTCCAGAAAAAATTATTGCAGCTGCCATTGAGCATAATGTAGATATCATTGGATTGAGCGGACTGATTACGCCTTCGCTTGACGAAATGGTGTATCTGGCCAAAGAATTAGACAAACAAAACATTAAAATTCCGATTATGATTGGCGGGGCAACGACATCGCGTGCGCATACAGCCGTGAAAATTGCACCTCAGTATAGAGAAACTGTCATTCACGTAAACGATGCGTCGAGAGCCGTTACGGTTGCAGGAAACCTGTTAGATCATAACCGAAAAATATATGCAGCGGATATTCGTGCAGAATACGATGCTTTTAGAGAAACATTCTTAAATCGTTCCCGAGATAAAAACTTCCTGACGATTGAAGAAGCCCGTAAAAATAAATTACAATTGGACTGGAGCGAATATACTCCGGTTAAACCAAAAGTAATCGGCGCACAAACCATCGAAGTAGAATTGGATGTTTTGGTTCCGTATATCGACTGGACGCCATTTTTTCAAACGTGGGAGTTGTACGGGAAATATCCTGCAATTCTAACTGATGAGGTTGTGGGTAAAGAAGCGACATCTGTTTTTAATGATGCTCAGGCAATGCTGAAAGTGATTTTAGAGGAGAAAAAACTAAAAGCAAAAGGTATTTACGGAATTTTTCCTTGCAATCAGGTTGACGATGATGATATCGAATTGTATGAAAGCCCCCCAACCCCCGAAGGGGGAGTTACCCAGATTGAAGAAAAGCAAACTTGGGAAACTGCAAATCCTGCTTTGTACGGAATATTAAAAGAGCATGCCAAAGAAATGAGAAATAAACCAACTGAAGCAGAAAAAATGCTTTGGAATATTTTGTCTAACAAAGGAATGGAGGGATTCAAGTTTAGAAGACAACATATTATTGGAGAATATATAGCTGATTTTGTATGCTTAGAAAAAAGATTAGTGATAGAAATAGATGGATCTATTCATGACGGTCTTGAACAAATAGGAAAAGATAAAGAACGAACAATCTGGCTAGAATCAAAAGGATTTAAAGTTGTTCGATATACAAATCATCAGGTTTTAACTGATTTAGATCAAATTATTCAAAATATTACGAACGAGTTAAAGGCAACGGTTGAAATTCCCCCTTCGGGGGTTAGGGGGCGCTTCTTAACGCTTCGTCAGCAGTCACAAAAAACAAAAGGTGCTCCAAATATTGCTTTGGCTGATTTTATTCTGCCAAAAGATAGCGGCGTAAACGATTATATGGGCGCTTTCTGCGTCACGACAGGTTTTGGTGTTGACGAATGGGCTGCAGAATATGAAAAGAATTTAGACGATTATAATTCGATCATGGTGAAAGCGCTTGCTGATCGTTTTGCTGAAGCTTTCGCCGAATATCTTCACGAGCGAGTGCGTAAAGATTTCTGGGGTTACGACAGCGAAGAATCTTTAACGAACGAAGAGTTGATTAAAGAAAATTATAAAGGAATTCGTCCTGCTCCGGGTTATCCTGCTTGTCCAGATCATTTGGAGAAACCAACAATCTGGAAGCTTTTAGATGTTGAAAAACAAATAGGAGTGAAACTAACAGAAAGTATGGCGATGTGGCCAGCTTCATCAGTTTCCGGGTATTATTTCGGAAACCCGAAAAGCCGCTATTTCGGACTTGGAAAAATAAAAGAAGATCAGGTTACAGATTATGCCAAACGCCGAAATGTACCGCTTGATTACGCAATGAAATGGTTAAACCCTAATATAGCAGATTAACGAAAAAGTTATTTTGGTTTCAGGTTTCAAGTTACAGTAGAGAACTTGAAACATGGAACTTGACACGAGGCTTTAGCCGAATCGGCGAAGCAAACTTGAAACAAAAAATAAATAATGAAAGTAACAGAACATATAGAAAACGCCAAAGGAAAAACATTATTCTCATTTGAAATTATTCCGCCTCAAAAGGGGAAAAGTATTCAGGAATTATACGATAATATTGATCCGTTAATGGAATTTAATCCGCCGTTTATTGATGTAACGACTTCACGAGAAGAATACATTTATATCGAACGCAATAATGGACTTTTGGATAAAAAACTGACTCGTATGCGTCCCGGAACGCTGGGAATTTGCGCTTCTATAAAACATAAATACAATGTCGATACGGTGCCGCATTTGCTTTGCGGTGGTTTTACAAAAGAAGAAACCGAATATATGCTCGTTGACTGTCATTATTTAGGAATCAATAACGTAATGGCGCTTCGAGGCGATGCTATGAAACATGAACAGTCTTTTACACCAAAAGACGGCGGGAATCATTATGCGGTTGATTTAGTAAAACAAATTAAAGATTTAAACTGCGGACAATATCTGCATGAAGTAATCGACGCTGATAACAAAGCCGATTTCTGTATTGGAGTTGCGGGTTATCCCGAAAAACATTTAGAGGCACCTTCTTTGCAGTCTGATTTGCGACGATTAAAAGAAAAGGTTGATGCAGGGGCTGATTATGTAGTTACTCAAATGTTTTTTGACAATTCAAAATACTTTGCTTTTGTCGAAAAAGCAAGAGAAATGGGGATTACAGTACCTATTATACCTGGAATAAAACCAATTGCGGTTCAAAAACACATGCAGATTCTGCCTCAGATTTTCCGTATCGATTTACCAGAAGATTTAATTCACGCTGTTGATAAATGTAAAAATAATGCCGAAATCAAACAGGTGGGAATTGAGTGGTCGATTCAGCAGTCAAAAGAATTAAAAGCAGCAGGAGTTCCGTTTTTACACTATTATTCAATGGGTAAATCGGAGAACATCCGCCAGATTGCAAGTCAGGTTTTTTAGTTTTCCGCCTGATATAAGATTCATTTTGTCATTTCGACGTAAGGAGAAATCACACCTGTATATCAACAAAGATTGGACAACATACTTTGTATAGTTTCTAGTGTGATTCCTCGTTCCTCGGAATGACAAGGTAACTTGGAATTTGGATCAGAGCGTTAGTGAATTGGCGAAGCTCTTTTTTAATTGAAATTTAAAGATTATGAAACAAGAAGAACTACAAACCATAGCTTCTCAATTAAAACATCCAACAGGAGAAAAAGGAATTGAGATGGGTAATATGATGAACGAAACGAACATCAATATGACCAAAAATTCCATTCAAAATCTAAATATTTCAAGTGAAAACAGAATTCTCGAACTGGGTCACGGAAACGCAGGTCACGTAGCATTTTTGTTTGAACAAGCCGAAAAACTAAAATATTACGGATTGGAAATGTCGGAACTGATGTTTCAGGAAGCACGCCAGATTAACCGAAATTTTGTTTCTCAAAAACAAGCTTTCTTTTCACTTTATGACGGAAATACCATTCCGTTTGAAGATGGATTATTCGATAAAATTTTCACTGTAAATACAATTTATTTTTGGCAAAAGCCTGAAGGATTACTTTCAGAAATCTACAGAGTATTGAAATCAAATGGAACTTTCTGTGTGACATTTGCCGAAGAAGATTTTATGAAAACACTGCCTTTTACGCAATTCGAATTTGAATTGTATAGTACACAAAAGGTAAAGGATTTGATCAAAAAATCAGATTTTAAGATTGTTTATACCGAAACACAAACAGAACAAGTAAAAAGCAAAACGGGTGAATTAGTCGACAGAGCTTTTACTACGATTGTTCTGGAGAAATAGAAGAAAAAGAGTATTAGTTTTAGTACTCTTTTTTTATTTAATTTTCTGAAAAAACAAAATGGCAGTAGAAATAAATTCATTAATAAAGAGTTGGTAGATAGGAGTTTCGGTTATATCGACCTTATTTGTGGATTTGTCTAAAAGTTTAATGATTCATTTTATTATGAAGTAGATTTACTGTAATAAAAAGAATCTGTTTTGAAAAGGAAAGAAATTTATTTAATAGCAAGTTTACTTTTTTTTGTATCTAAAATACATGGCCAGTTGTGTACAGGAAGTTTAGGAGATCCTGTTGTTCAAATTGATTTTGGTTCAGGCACCTCTACACACGGAACCGCTTTAGGAACCGGTATCACAAGTTATACCTGGACAACAGCTGATTTTCCAAGTGACGGTTCCTATACCATTGAAAGCAGAACCAATACAGCCGGAACCTGGTGGACAACTACAGATCATACAGGAGGTGGTTATATGATGGTAGTAAATGCCAGTTTTTCTACTACTGATTATTTTTATAAAAATACTGTTTCAGGCTTATGTGCCGGTACCACATACGAATTTGCAGCGTGGATTATGAATTTATTGCGTTCTCAGGATAATAGTCCGCCAAATATTACTTTTACAATCGAAGATACAAGTGGTACTATTTTAGGGACATACAATACGGGCGATATAGGGTTATCGAGCAGTGCTGTCTGGAAACAATATGGTTTTTACTTTACAACCCCATCAGGAGTTTCAACTGTTGTGATTCGGATGCGAAATAATAAAGCCGGAGCAGCACCCGGGAATGACATTGCTCTTGACGATATTACTTTTAGAGCTTGCGGCCCTACTGTTACTTCTCAAATTGTAAACGAATCGGTTACGAATTTAGAGTTATGTGAAGGCGAATCTAAGTCAATTACATTAAGTGGTAGTGTTTCTTCTTCGGCCTATACTTCTGTTGGATATCAATGGCAGACCAGTACCGATGACGGGGTAACATGGACCGATATTTCTGGAGCAAATGCAGCTACATATAATTTTGTATCAGGGACTACAGGTACATATAAATATAGACTGGCGACAGCCGATAGTTCCAATATTAACTCTTTAAATTGTAGAGTTTTTTCTAACGAAATAACGATTAATGTTAAATCGGGACCAATTCAGCCTACTATAGAGATTACTCAGCCTAACTGCGATGTTCCTTCCGGAACGATTACGGTTACAGGACCTTCTGGTCTTTTATACAGTATAGATGGGGTTAATTATCAATCATCAATGGTATTTTCGGGTTTGGCAGGAGGAGATTATAAAGTTACATCTAAAAGTTCCAGTTGTGTTTCATCGCCAGTAACTGCACATATTAATTTAGTAGCAGTTTCAGATGAGACACCCACGGTTGATATTGTTCAGCCTGTGATTTGTACTAATCCATACGGTACAATAACCATTACAAGTATTGATGCAGAATATAGTTTTGATAATGGAGTAACCTGGCAAACCAGTAATGTTAAAACCGGTTTTACTTCTGGAGATTATTGGGTTAAAACAAGAAACAGCAGTTTATGTGAAACCACTCCTATAAAAGTAACTATTATTATTCCTCCGGGATATCCGCCAACTCCGACAGTTACTATAACTCAACCCGATTGTTTGACCGCAACAGGAACGATAAAGGTTTTAGACACCGAAGCATTTTATAGTTTTGATAATGGAGCCAACTGGGTAGTTTCTGATACGAAAAGCAATCTTGTTCCAGGAGTTTATCAAATATTATTAAAAAATACACTCGGATGTATTTCTATAGTGGCAAATAATGCAGAAGTGAAAGCTTATGTAAATTCTGAGCCACTTCCTGCTGCAGCTACAGATCAGATGTTTTGTATTCAGGATAATGCAACCCTAAGTGATGTTGAAATTAATGGATCTAATATAAAATGGTATGATGCATCAGAAAACGGGAATCTTTTATCCGGATCAACAATTTTGCAGAATCAGACCTATTATGCATCGCAAACTATAGACGTTTGTGAAAGTCTAAGAATCCCAATAAAAATAGCAATTCAGAAAACAGAAGCACCTACAGGAGATGCTCAGCAAGAATTCTGTACAACTCAAAAAGCGACAATTGCTGGTTTATCGGCTTACGGGACAAACATTGTCTGGTACGATGCATCTGCAAACGGTAATGTTTTATCTGCTGAAACGCCTCTTGTAAACGGAACAACGTATTATGCAACCCAGACTTTAAATAACTGTGAAAGTATTGACAGATTGCCTGTGTTCGTATCTATTGTTTCACCAAGTGTTCCTGTAAATGACGTTGCAGATGTGATTTGTGATACAGATAATGATACAAAAGAATCGGTAGATTTAACTCTTTATAATACCAAAATAACGGCTTGCAATAGTTGTATTTTGTCTTGGTTTAAGACTTTATCCGGAGCAGAGAATCAAATAGTCAATGAACAGATAACAGCACCTGCTGCTTATGTTTTGACAGTAGATAATGGGGTAATTTATGTTAGAATTGATTCAAATGATAAGTGTTATCAGGTTGTTCCGTTAAAATTAACCTTAGTCAATGTGCCCGTAATAGCTATTTCAGACACGGTTCCATTATGTCAGAACAAATATGTTTCGATAGATGCGGGTTCTGGTTTTGATAGTTATTTATGGTCAACAGGAGCGACTTCAGAAACAATAACAGTAACCGAAGCAGGTTCGTATTGGGTTACTGTAACTCAAAATCATGGAAGCACGATTTGTTCTTCTACTAAAGATTTTGAGGTAAAATTATCTAATGCAGCAACCATCTTAAAAGTAGATACAACAGACTGGACAGACGAAGAAAATGTTCTTGTAGTGGAATTAGCAGACAGCAGTTTAGGAGACTATGAATACGCTGTAGATGGAATAAATTATCAGAACAGTAATACTTTTTCAGGATTAGAATCGGGTGATTATTTAGTTTATGTTCGGGATAAAAACGGTTGTGGAGTTGTAAATCAGCAAGTATTTTTATTAAATTATCCTAAGTTTTTTACACCTAACGGGGATGGTTATAATGACACATGGAAAATTAAGTTCTCTGAATCTGAACCAACGATGAATACTAAAATTTTTGACCGCTATGGTAAATTTATTAAAGAACTAAATGCAACTTCTTCCTGGGACGGAACTTTTAATTCTCATGAGTTACCTGCAACAGATTATTGGTTCGTAGTAACACGTGCTAATGGAAAAGTTTATAGAGGGCATTTTGCGATGAAAAGATAAATAGTCTTTGCCTTTTTAGAAATATGGTCGTAACTCTTTAAATTCGATTAAAATCATTATAAATGGAGAAGTAATGAATTCAATATTACAAAGCGATCGGATCAATTGTAAAAACAATTGAAGGAAAACGAGAAGCGATTGATATTTATAATCTGGAAGAAAAAATAAAAGCACTAAACGAAAAACCTTTTATATTAATTTCTACTACCGGAACTGTAAATACTTCAGATTTTGATGATTTTGTAGCAATTTCAAAGTTGAAAGAAAAATATAATTTCTGGTGGCATATTGATGCTGCTTTTGGAGGATTTGCAGCTGTTTCTGATAAATAGAAACATTTTGTAAAAGGTTGGGAAAACTCAGATAGTATTACGATTGATTGTCATAAATCGCTGAATGTACCTTATGAAATTGCTTTTTATTTAATTAAAAAAGAACATTTTAATCTTCAGATTGAAACATTCCAGAATTCTAATGCACTTTATTTGGGAAATCCGTCAGAGAATTTTAATTATTTAAACGTCCTTCCAGAAAATTAGCGTCGTTTGAGAGCTTTGCCAGTTTGGTTTTATCTGAAACCTTATAGTAAAGAAGGTTTTTGTGATATAGTTGAAAATAGCATTCTATTGGCACTTCATTTTGGGAATGCGCTTATTGAAGAAGGGGAATTTGAACTTCTGACACCAATTCGTTTCAACAATCTGTGTTTTACATTAAAAGGCGACTATAATCAGGAGAACTTTACTCAGTTTTTGACTAAATTTAATAATCCCGGAAAAGTGTTTATGATACCAACTGTATATCAAAATAAGAAAGGAATTAGAGCATCATTTGTTAATTGTAGAACAACAGAAAATGATGTTAAAATTGTAATACAAGAAATGCGAGAAGTAGTCTCAGAGTTCTAATAGAGCGGTTTGCATATTTATAGACGAGGCCCTGCTTTCGAGAAAATCGGGACTTTTTTTTATTTTTTTTGTAAGTTTTTTAATAAAAGTTTTTTTCTTATTTAGAATCTTTAAAATTAATTTTAAGTAAAATATAATCTAATATTAATTTAATCTTAATAAATATTTGTTTTTTTGAAGATATTAAATTTTTATCGTTAATAATAATATTTATTTAGAATAATTAAAAACAACTTGCGTAAAGATGTTTTAGAATTTACTTTTGGGGCAATTAAATTCCAAACTTATTTTTTAAAATGCAAATTAAAAGAGTTGTAATCTTGATGTTGATTCTCCTTTCTTCAATTCAAGGTTTTTCGCAAAAAGGTAAGGTAGTTTTAAACGGAGTAATTTTCGCAGATAACGGCCAGCCAGCAGAAGGTGTTTCTGTAGTATTAAAAGGAACAAACTACGCAGCATTGACTAATCCAAACGGAGAATATGAAATTACTGCCGAGCCAGGGAATTATACTTTAGTGGTTAATTTTGTAGGCTACAAATCGAAACAAACAAAAATCAATTTACAATCTAACCAAACTGCACCAAGGATTACGATTGAGGAAGATATTGCAGCTTTGGACGAAGTTCAGGTTGTTGGAAAATCAAAAGTAGAACGCGTTCGCGAGCAGCCTTTTAATATTGCGGCAATTGATCTAAAGAAAACGTATAACCAATCTACAGATTTAAATCAGGTTTTAGCAACAACAACAGGAGTTCGTGTTAGAGAAACAGGAGGAATGGGATCTGATTTTAAATTCTCTTTAAATGGATTTTCTGGAAATCAAGTGAAGTTCTTTATGGACGGAATTCCAATTGACAGCTACGGATCTTCATTTACACTGAATAATATTCCGGTAAACATGGCAGAACGTATCGAAGTATACAAAGGTGTTGTGCCTGTTGAGTTAGGAAGCGATGCTTTAGGCGGAGCGGTAAATATTATTACAAATCAGTCTGTTAAAAGATATATTGATGCATCTTACAGCTTTGGTTCATTTAATACACATAGAGTTGCTGTAAATACAAGATTTACAAGTAAAAATGGTTTTGTGTCTAATATTAATGCTTTTGGTAATTATACTGATAATAGCTATAAAGTTAGTGCCACTACCTCTAATCCAGATGGGACTTTTAATCCTGAACGCAAATACAAACATTTTCATGATGGTTACAAATCTGGTGCTATTATAGCTGAGTTTGGTGTAAAAGGGAAAAAATATGCAGATTACTTATTAATAGGTATGATGGCCTCTGCAAATAAAAAAGAGATACAATCTGGGACTACAATGCAGAGAGTAGTTGGAGAGGCTTTTAATGATAGCAAAGCCCTTGTTCCTTCTTTGAAATTTAAAAAAGACAGTTTATTTACTAAAAATCTATCTGTAAACTTTATAACATCTTATAATATTGTTCAAAGCCGTTCTGTAGATACATCTTCTTACAGGTATCAATGGGATGGAAGCCGTACTCCAAGCGTGGTAAGTAAAAGCGGAGGAGAGCTAAATGACGAGAAAACAATTTATGTATATGATGACAATTCTTTTCAAGCAAATACGAATTTTAAGTATGACTTGAATGAAAGACAATATTTTGCTTTCAATTATTCAGTTAATACTTTAAAAAGAAAAGAAGATGATGAAGTTAGAACTATTACCAAGCCTGGTTCTCCTATTATTAATAAAAACATTTTAGGACTTTCGTATAATCTTGCAGCGTTTGACAGAAAATTATCTGTTATAGCATTCGGAAAGAAATACTTTTTGAATACAGAAATGAACGTTTTAGAATATATTAATGGTAGCAATGTATATAGACCTTTAAAAGGCTCTTTTGACGATATTGGTTATGGAACAGCCTTAGCTTATTTTGTTACAAGCGATATACAGTTAAAAACTTCTTTTGAACATGCATATCGTTTGCCTACTGGAGACGAGATGCTGGGTGATGGTTTAAATCTAAAACCAGCTCCAACTTTGAAGCCTGAATCAAGTGATAACTTTAATGCAGGTCTTGCTTATAAAAAAGGTTTCGAAAATCATTCTTTTTGTGTTCAAGGAAATTTCATTTACAGAGATGCAAAAGATTTTATTAGAATAGATGCAACTGGTATTCAAGCCATTTATCAAAATGAATACAATGTAAGAGTTACAGGTTTTGACGCTTCTTTGTATTACGGATATAAAAATTGGCTAACAGTTGAAGTAAACGCAACACATCAAAAAACAATTGACACCAATAAATTTGATCCTCCAGGATCTAATGTTCCAAACTACGATAACGGTTCTCAATTGGCAAATGTTCCTGTTTTTTATGCAAATGCAAGTGTTGCTTTTAATTTCAGAAAAATAAGAACCACAGACGATAACCTGATGATTAACTTATTTACAAACTATGTAGACGAGTATTATTTAGTATCAACAAGAAACGGAACTCCAAGCAGTAGAAATGTAATTCCAGAACAATTGACACAAAATATTGCTGCGTCTTATGCTTTTCAAAATGGGAAATATAATATAGGATTAGAGTGTAATAACGTTGCAGATACTAAAGTCTACGATTATTTTAAAGTACAAAAACCAGGAAGATCATTTATAGTTAAACTGAGATATTTTTTAAACTAATTATATAATTTTAAATTGAATACAATGATAACAAGAATTAAAAGCCTTTTAGCTTTAACAGTATTATCAGCTATGTTTTTTTCATGTAGCAGCGATAATGATAATTCAGAGGTAAGAAATCCAGCCGATGAAACTTATGTACTTTCATACCAAACAACTGATTGGGATGTTTATGTTTGGCAATTTGAATCTGTAGATGAATTGATGACAGGAACCATCAATATGGTTGGAAAAGGAATTGAACAAGCAGGAGCTCTTGTACCTGTAGCTAATACATTTTTTGCTTTGACAGGAAACTCAGAGGGATCTGTTGGGTATTACCTAAATACTGATGGTAATTTAACAAAAACTGCTAATTTGTTTACAGGAGATAGCTATGCTTATGGAACTACTGATGATAATAAATTGGTTATGATCAATTCTCCTTGGGATGCAAGTTCTACTCAAAATGAAATTTTGATATACGATCCATCGACAGTTACTATTTCTAAACGTGTTTATGATGATTTTGCAATCTCTAATGGACACTTTTTATGGCCAACTAGCGTGAATGTATCTGGAAACAGACTTTTTGTATCTACGTTTGAACGCGACAAAGATTGGAAACTTTACCAAGAAAAAGCAGTTGTAAAAGTTTACGAATATCCTTCATTAACTTACATCAAAACTCTTGAAGATTCTCGTACAACAGCTATTGGTCAATATTACACTAATACTGGAATGGTTCAAACAGAATCTGGAGATATTTACACTTTTTCTTCAAATTCAGTTTTATGTGGTTACACACCAACTGCTTCTCACTCAGGAATTCTTAGAATTAATAAAGGAGAATCAGAATTTGATGCTAACTACTTCTTAGATATTGAAACAAGTTCTCTTAGAGGGAAAGTTCTATCTGCTTACCCAGCAGGAGGAGAAAAAGTTTTAGTAAACTATATTCCTGTAGATGTCGATGCTGATCAACCAAACTGGGGATTCTTAAACTATAAATCATTTAGCTTAAAATCTGCTATTATCGATCTTAGCACAAAAGCAATTACGCCAGTTACAGGATTACCTGATCACGCTGGAGATAACTATTTCGGTTTTGGAAGTGCTTTAGTTGAAAGCGGTAAAATCTACAAAAGCTTCGTAACGAATACTGAAGGACGTGTTTACCAAATTGATATTGCAACTGGTGTAGCAACAGCAGGAGCTTTAATTACAGGTGGAGTTGATTTGCCAGCAATGACAAGATTGACAAAGAAATAATAAGTAGTTAAAATTTAATTTTTACATAATTAAGGCCATATAATCATTGCTGTAAAGCTCTGATTATATGGTCTTATTGCGTCATCAAAATAGGAATAATAATGAATGTTATCAAAAAAAATCATCCAAAATAAAAGAAAAATCTCGTTTCAGTAAAATAAATGCTTGGTTGCATTTATGGCTCGGACTTGCTTCTGGAATTGTAGTTTTTATAATGGCAATCACTGGTTGTATTTTGGTCTTTGAACACGAAATAAAAGAACTGACTTCACCCTGGCTAAATGTCGAAGCGCAAAGTGCAGAAAAGATTTTACCGCCTTCAAAAATATATGCTTCTGTAAAAAAGGCTTTACCCAAAAAAGACATTCATGGTGTATGGTATAACGGTTTAGATAAAACAATAAAAGTTGATATAGAATCAGATTCTTTGATTTATGTAAATCCTTATAATGGAAAAATAACCGGAATGGTCGATCATGAAGATTTTTTCCATGAAATTGACCAAGGGCATCGTTATGTATGGCTTGGCAAAAAAATTGGGACCATAGTAACATCCTGGGGAACTTTAATTTTCTTTTTTCTGTTAGTAAGTGGTATAATTTTGTGGTTTCCAAAAAAATGGAATAAGTCAACGATTAATAGCAGTTTCAAGGTTAAGTGGAATGCCCGTTTTAAACGACTTAATTATGATTTGCATAATGTTTTAGGTTTCTACTCCCTTTTATTAGCTTTCTTAATTGCTTTGACGGGATTGATTATGAGTTTTCATTGGGTGCGGGAGAGTACTTATTGGATTACAGGAGGTTTTACTAATGAAAAAGAAAAGAAAGAAGCTATAGCAGAAGTGAAGCTAGATACACTTTCAAAACCTAAGTATGATATGCTGACTTCTGCAGATATTATTTTTAATAAAGTAAGAAATGAAATTGCCAGAAAAAATAAAGAAGCTGTAATTATACATTTTCCAGATGAACCAAAAGATAATTTTTATGCCTGTACCGATATGCATAACGGAAATTGGAGAGATCTGTATTTTGATCAGAAAACATTAGAATTGCTTCCAAATTCAAAGAAATATATCGGAGATGAAAAATTCCATGACTGGATAAGCCGTTCAAATTACAGCCTTCATGTTGGTGCAATTGGCGGATTAACGACTAAAATTATTTATTTTACAGCTAGTTTAATTTGTGCAAGTTTACCTCTTACAGGGTTTTATATTTGGTGGGGAAGAAAGAAAAAATCTAAGACCAGTAAGTCATTATTTTCTGCTTAATGAGAAAGTCTTTTAAAGAATATGAGGTTCTTTAAAAGACTTTTTCTATTAATTAAGCTATCATTGAAGAAGCAATATTGTTTTAAAAAGAAAGGACCTGCTTTCAAAACAGACCCTTCCAATCCAAAAAAACAAAACAAAAAATGAAGAAACTATGATTTAGATCCTGTAAGTAAAAGCCAGGGTAGCAATACGGTTGTCGAGCTCATATTTTTTATCAATGCTTGTCTGCGCTACAGCCGAATTGATTTTGAAATTATTGGTATTAAAAATATCAGTCAGATTAAATTTAATATTGCCTTTGTTTGAAAGGACTTGTTTAGAAATTCCAATACTGAAATCAAAGAAAGAAGCTCTTTCGTAAATTCCAAGATTTGATTTCGACTGATATTGTGCATTTGCTTCCGCTTTTAAACTCTCGGTTATCGTAAATGAATTTTGTATACTCAGGTTTAATGTTGTAATTGGATCAATTGAAGTAGAGTTTAATACGTCTCCCATAAATTTGTTTTCAAAAACATTAAACAGTGTATTTACAGACCAGAATTTATAAAGTTCAGCTGTATGTGTGATGTTCGCACCATAATTATACGATTTTGATACATTTATTTGAGAATTTATAGTGGTATTGTTGTCAGGGTTGTAAACATATACTTCTGTAAAAACATCTTTTGTGGTGTTAAAATAGACGGATGCCATAAAAGCACTTTTCCAGGCGTAGCCAATTTCAGCAGCATGCGTAATTTCAGGAATAAGGTTTGGATTTCCCTGCGAATAATTGAACGAATCATCATAAAAACGGAACGGATTCAAATCAAACTGGCTCGGTCTGTTGATTCTTTTGCTGTAAGAAGCATGAAGCGAATGACTGCTTGTAAATCCGTATTTTAATGAAAGACTCGGAAACCATTTTAAATAATCATCCTGATGTTCTTCATTCAGTGTTTTTTGCAGAATATCAATAGCAGTATATTCTGTACGAAGACCGCCCTGAATATTTAAATCTCCAATCTGCTGTTTGTAATTGGCATAGGCAGCATAAATTTCTTCTTTATACTCAAAATGATTGGTAGAATTTGCGTCAATTATCCATTCATTGTTTTCGAAATATTCATAAACAGACGGATTATCATTATTCTTTACGCTGGCTTTGAATCCCCATTCAATGGACTGTTTTTCTTTTAAAGGATTTGTAAAATCAACTTTTCCGGTAAAAACTTTTAATTGAGAAGGAATATATCCTCTACGATCATTGATCACTGTAGAACTTGAGGGATCTGCGTTTTCAGCACTCTGAAACTGATTAGATCTGAATTTTGAAGTTTCGTATTCAAAATCAAAAGACATGTTTCTGCCTTCAGTGTTAAACTTATGAACTCCCGAAAAAGCATAAGTATAATCAAACCACTTTTCCTTGCTGTCATTGTAAGTTATAGCATCAAACAGTAATTGTTTTGATATGTTTAATAATGTATTGCGACCATCAGCCAGATTTTCATATCGTCCGATTTTCGCATCAGCATAAGCCTCAATATTTGTTTTTCGAGAAATCTCAAATGTGCTTCCAATTTTGAAATTGTTTGAAGTCAATGGTTCATCTGTAATTGAAGTCTGATGATTTGTGGTCGAAATCTGTTTCCTGCTTTGATCGGTATATTGAACTTGATTAAACTCTTTTCGTTCTTCTTCACCCCTAAAAGTATAGCTGTAATTGCCATAAATTCCGAATTTATTTTTATTATAGTTTAGATTGAACCCTGAGTTAGTTCTGTTTTTTCTTCCTTTTGAATAACTGGTAAAGGCAGTTCCTTTTAATCCTGAATTGCTTTGTTTTTTAAGGACTATATTGATAATTCCTGCTTTCCCTGCTGCGTCATATTTAGATGAAGGATTGGTAATAACCTCTATTTGTTTGATATTGGATGAGGTAGTTGATTTTAAATAATTCGCCAGTTCTTTTTGAGAAAGCTGCGTTAATTTGCCATTGATCATTACGGCGACTCCCTGCTGACCACGAATGGATAAATCGCCGTGCTGAGACACCACAACACCCGGGGCTCTTGATAAAACATCTAATGCTGTGCCGCCTTCGGACACGATACTGTTTTCAACATTAAAAACAAGACGATCGGACTTTTGGGTATATAAAATTTTCTTTTTTGTAATTACGATTTCATCCAAAACATTTATGGATGTTTCAATAATACTGTCTTTTTCCTGTTCGTTCTGTGAATAGGAGTATACTGAAAAAGCCAGCATGACAGAGGTAATAATATGCTTCATGAAATTTAATGATTTTGTAGAATGAGTGAGATTTTGCAAATCTGGGTTTGCAGATTAAAGACTATAAGAGTCCTTGTTCATCCCGTAAATGTTTTTATTTTCAACAAAAGAATCACAAAGAATGTTAAGTGACAGAATACTGTTTTTGGCTGATATGTGGTGCATTGACATCTTAATCGTATTTGATGTTTTCATGTTTCAAATATATAACTATTTATAACAAGTCTAAATAAAAATAAACACAAATTATTTCAAAATTTTTTAATGAGCTGATAATTAGGGAATCAATTTTGAAATAAAAATTAAGATTGTAAGAAATATTGAATTTTAAAATCCGTATAGGACATTTTATTGAACACATTACGATGATTATCTTATATTTAGTGTTGATTTAAATCAGGTTAATAATGATACTAAAAGCAAGAATGTACATACGCTTATATGTTCTGATATTTTCGAACATAATGTTTGCTCAGCCTGAGGGGCTTAAAATTCCGCTTTGGGAAAATGGCGCTCCAGGTTTTGAAAATCTTAAAAATGAGCCGGAACAGGCTCAGGACTGGTGGGTGAGAAATATCCATAATCCATCCATAACAGCCTATTTTCCTGAGAGGCCAAATGGATTGGCAGTGCTAATTTGTCCCGGCGGAGGGCATGAAAACCTTGTTTTTAATTCGGAAGGAAAAGATGCAGCTGTGTTTTTAAACAGTATAGGAATAACTGCTTTTGTTTTGAAATATCGTTTAGCCAGAACAAAAGATTCTCCATACAAATTAGAAACTCACATTAAACAGGATGCCGAAAGAGCGATGAGACTAATAAGAAGCAAAGCAGCTGAATTTAAAATTGATGTTAACCGAATTGGTGCCATGGGATTTTCGGCAGGCGGAGAAGTTGTTGCCCTGATTGCTTATAACTCTAATAATGTTTTGAAAAATACGTCTGATGCAATAGATAAATTAGACGCACAGCCCAATTTTCAAATAGTAGTGTATCCCGGGCCTCTATTCATTCCAAAAGAGATTAAGGCAGATGCACCTCCGGCTTTTTTAGTAGCAGCAAATGATGATTTATGTTGCTCCGCACCGATAGTTGAACTGCTTAATGGATATCGAAAAGCAAATGTTTCGGTAGAAATGCATTTGTATGCTAAAGGCGGACATGCTTTTAATATGGGGAAAAGAGCTAAAACAAATTCGCTGAAAACCTGGTCACAGCGATTGACCGACTGGTTTGAGGACACTAATTATTTTTTGAAATAAGGATTTTGAATTTGATTTGTAAGGTATAGTTCAGTCATCATTAGGTAGACAATAAAACAATTAGCCCGGATGTTACTCCGGACTAATTGTTTCGATACATTATATATTAAAATTTAAAATGAATAGCCAAGTGTTAAGAGCCAATTTGATGGCGCTCCGGGAAACAATCGAATGTAGTCATACCCGCCAACCCAATAGGTCTTATTGGTTATATTATTGGCATTCAACTGAATTTTAAACTTATTGATACTATAATACAAAGCAGCATTAAATAAGGTATAGCCTGGAATTGTCTGTGTTATGGTTTGACTTAAATTACGGGTTGTTACAAAATTAGATCCCATTGCGATTCCAAAATCTTTAAGTGCACCATCTGTAAAATTGTAACGCGTCCAGATATTGCCCTGTTGAAGGGGGGTGTTAGGCTTTTGCCGTCCAACTTCTGTAGTTACCGGACTTTCTGTTATATAAGCTTCATTATAAGAATAGGCCGCCGAAATACTCCAGTTTCTTGTAATACTTCCGTTTATATCGATCTCAATACCTTTAGATTCTTCTTCTCCAATAGCGCGCATTAATTCCGGATTTGTAGTGTCATTCGCCGGATACAAAGTGTTTTTCTGCTGAATTTTAAATAAGGCTACCGTTACGAAAAGTCTTTCTTTGAACCAGGAAGATTTTCCACCAAATTCAATCATATTACTTTCTAACGGGTCAAAAGGGCCTCCTGCATTTGGATTTGATAAAGAAGAAGCCAATTGGGGATTATATCCTTTTACATAAGTTCCGTAAAGATTAATGTTTGGATTAAGCGTGTAGGTTAAACCAAAACGCGGTAAAAAAGAATGTTGCTTGACTTTTTTCTCCGTATCTTTTTTATAATTCTCTTTATCGGTATATTCATCATAACGAATCCCAAGTAATGCCTGAAAAGCTCCAAATTTTACATGATCCTGAAAATATACTCCGTATAATGAGTAATAGGAGGGATCATACGCACGAACGGTATAAAAATATTTACTCATATCTTTTAATTGCTGAGATCCTGATGGATTTGTCAAGTCAAAATGCGCTACGTTTGGTACTGGATTCCCTTTAGAATCTAATAAATAAGCACTTTTTTTATTAGGATCATATGCTGCTATAAATCCTGTGTTGGCAGCATTTCGGTATCCGGATGCCTGCAATTGAGAACCGCCCGGAGGAACATTCTCCTGTGCATAATCGTAACCGGCAATCAGGTTATGATCGAAAATTCCGGTTTTAGCCTGATATTTTAAAAAAGCAGAAAGGTTATCGATATAACGTTTACGCTTACGTTGAAAAACCTGCATTTCAATTGCCGTAGAAATTGTGCTTCCATCACCTGCAGAGGCATATTTATTAGCACCGCGATGTTCGAGCAAATCTTCGCTGTAACCTGTTCGTATATAGGAAGCTGAAAAAGATAAACGATCCGTAAACTGGTGATTTAATGAAGTTGTTACGATGTAGGTTTCCTCGTTTAAATAATCGTTAGTAGAATTTAAAGAGTTGGAAATCTTTGTCGAATACAAATTATCTTCATAGGTAGACTGTCCGCGGTCGAGAATACTTTTTGATGAGGTATAAATCAAATCAAAATTGACGCTTGTTTTATCATTGGGAAGAAAAGACAAAGATGGGGCCAGCACGATATTTTTATCAAATTGTAAATCTCTAAAGGAGTTGGCGTTCTCATACCCCAGATTCAAGCGGTATAAAAGAGATTTGTCTTCAGTAAGCGGACCAGTAAAATCGGCCAGAGCTCTTAGTGTATTAAAACTGCCTGTAGAAAAACTAACGCTGTTGGCCGCCTGATCTAGAGGTTTTTTGGTAACACGATTTAAAACTCCTCCTGGAGATGCATTTCCAAACAAAGCCGAAGATGGACCTTTTAAAACTTCAACACGTTCTAAATAATTGGCAAGGGGCTGTTTCCAAAACCCTGTAGAGGTTCGCATTCCGTTTAATAACTGAGTATTACTTCCTCCATTGATACGAAATCCTCTAATCGAGATATCATCATAAAAAGTAAACTGGCTTACCCCGCTGAAGTTTTTTACAACTTCGCCTACGCGAATGGCACCCTGATCTGCGATTAACTCTTTTGTAGCATAAGAAACTGCCTGAGGTAAATCTTTTAAGGCAATTTCTGTTTTGGCTCCAATAAAAGATTTGGTATTTTTGTAGGATTTCTCTTTTCGTCCTGTAATTTCCACTGCCTGGAGTGTATTAATGTTTTTCTGTAATATTATAGAAACTTCTGCATTTTCATTTTCATGCAGCTCGATTGTTTTTTCGAAAGAAGAAAATCCCATTGCCGAAAAAGAAACAGTATAAGATCCTGGTACAAGATTCGTGATTTCAAAATTTCCGTTATCATCAGAAATGGTATTTTTTTTTAAACTTTTAATTGAAACAGAAGCATACGAAACAGCTTCATCATTTTCGGAAATTATCTTTCCCGTAATTTTAGCATTTTGTGCCTGACCTATATTGAAAAAGGCGAACAGCATTATTAAATAAGAAAACTTCATTGTGGCTATTTAAATTTTAGACCACAAAAATACAATAATTTAGACTAAATAAAAATAAATAACTATGTTTTTAATTAAATCGATACTTATTAGAGCCGTATCAGTATTAGCTTTTACACTATAATGGCATTAATAAAATGCGCTTTTGGATTGACTTTTTATATTGCCATGGTTATTTACGATTTATCTCAAATAAACAAAGAAACTCGCTTTAAATATTTAAAACGAGTTTCTTTGTTATCTAAAATAGAAAATATTATTTAGTGATTTCTCTAAATACAGCTTCCAGATTTTTATTTTTCTGATTAAGCTGTAATGTTTTTAATCCGTTATCGTGTGCAAAATCAAAAACTGCTGGTCTCATGTCTTTATCTGACAGGAAAGTTAATTCCCAAAGACAATCGTGTATGTTTTTGAATGATTTTAAATGCGGAATTGCAGCAATTGCCTGTTCTTCAATTTTATAATCAAATTCAACTTCAATTACTTGTTCTTTGTCTGCCGAAATTAAATGATCTAATTTTTTATCCGCAACAATTTTTCCTTTGTCAATAATGATGACACGGTCACAAATAGCCTCGACTTCCTGCATGATGTGAGTTGACAAAAATACGGTTTTATCTTTGCCCACATTTTTGATTACATTTCGAATTTCAATCAATTGATTCGGATCTAAACCTGTAGTAGGTTCATCCAGAATCAAAACATCAGGATTGTGTAATAGGGCATTGGCAAGACCTACACGCTGGCGGTATCCTTTTGATAACTGACTGATTTTTTTATGGCTTTCCGGTGATAATCCGGTGAGTTGAATTACCTCTTCAATTCTGGATTTATTTACTTTATATACATCGGCATTAAAAGCGAGATATTCACGAACATATAAATCTAAATATAAAGGATTGTGTTCTGGTAAATAGCCAATAGATAGCTGAACTTCTTTGGCATTTGTCAAGACATCATGACCATTTACAATAGCTGAGCCACTATCGGCAAGCAAATAAGTAGTCAAAATTTTCATTAAAGTTGATTTTCCGGCACCGTTTGGTCCCAAAAATCCCACAATCTCTCCTTTTTGTATTGTAAAGGAAATTTCATCTAAAGCTTTTTGCTCTCCGTAACTTTTTGAAATGCTGTTTACTTCTATCGACATGACTTTTTATTTATTGCAAAAGTAAACAGAAAATTTCTTAATACTACTTTTTGTTTTATTAAAGAAAATAGTTATAAATGGTTTATGACATAATTGTGAGGTATCTTTTATCGTTAAAGTTAGGTTAAAAATTATAAAAATCTATTTATTATTTTCTTTAACCCAAATTCCGCATTAGAAAACAATTATTAAATTGAACCTTAAAATCTTAATACTACACATTAGAAAATCAGTACCATGGAATTTGATAATTTTACCTTAGATATTAATTCTTCTGTAATGACAAGCTATGTCAAACAGGAAGGAGCAAAAAAGGGTACAATCCGGTCAAAAGAGGAGGAGTTTCTAATCATGCCTTGATTGCTTATTGACTATGTAAAATTGGTTGCCAATATATGGCTTCGATGCGGCGATACTTCTTATTCAAATAATTTTTTATCTTTTCTAAAAGATACTTTGTCTAAATTGAAAAACAAAACAGTAGGTTTGATAAGGCTTGACAGCAGGTTTGACTTTTGCAATGATTACCTATAAACTTTATGTCACTTTTTAGAACTTTTATCCTCTAGGAGAAAACACAAAAAACATTAGCAACATTGAGATACAGAACTTTTGCCATTGGAGCCTATTTTGAAAAACAAAACGACAAATTGGTATTAAAAATTGCTCTCAACAAAAACGAATGCCATGGTTTAGCGGTCTTTGGAATTATTCGAAAATTTTAAATTATCCTTTTGAAATCTTTGATTGCGTAATTTGGGTTAAAACTTGATGTCAAAATAAAAAAGGATGGTGATTAACAAAAAATAATAAATATTTACAAGATTTATCTCATATATTTGCTGCGAAAATTAATTATATATACAGGAAACTTATTATGATGAAAAATTACTCATCGCTTCTTACTTTACAGATTTTATCTGCTTTAAGCTGTATTATTGCAAAAAATCAAACTACTCAAAATCAAATATGTTTTCAAAAATATAATGTAACTACTAGTAATATAGTGACATGAAATTTCTTGAATTAATTGAACACTGTAATAGTAGCTACTCTAGTGTTTGCAATTAGTCACATCTATCAAAATAGGAATATTGTTTTGCCTAATAATTCTTGTTTTTTAATGTTGACAAAACGAAATAAGGAAGTTAGAAAAAGTATTCAAAATATTCTTAGACTTAAATACTACAAACAAGTGTTTATTATCAGTTTCGAAAAAATATCTTCCAAGTACAAGAAGGATCTATTGGTAATAAAACATATTTTGAGCATAGTAGCCTGATATGATTATCTATACGGAACAATAAACTATTGCAAATTCGATTTTATTAAAAGAATCGGTCAAATTCATAAAAGAAACAATACATAAATATTAATTTTAATTTAATGTACCTAATTTATGCAAAATAAATTAATAAAACTATTTGTGCTGATAATCTTATTTATATCAGTAAAAACACAAGCGCAAACTGAAAGTGGTTTTCAAACTCCAAATTTTGCTCCAAAATCTCCTGAAGCAGCTGCTTTTTTAAAGTATGGAGAATATCCTGTTGACTTATCAACGGGAGTTCCGGGTATATCAATACCCTTATATAGTGTTGATATCAAGGATTTTAAGTTGCCTATATCTTTAGACTACCATGCCTCGGGCATCAAGGTTGCCCAGGAAGCTACATGGGTGGGATTGGGCTGGAATTTAAATGCAGGAGCACAGGTAGTTTTAAGCCCAAGGGATGGCATTGATGAAAACAATCCTTACATTGATCAAATCCCTGATGATGATGAAATTATTGCTTATTTTAGGCTTCATCCTTATAAACATGAGGCGATAGCAGCTTTTCTTCCTGAACTTGATAAGTCAAGGATCAAAGATATCTATGTTTTTTCATCCCCTACGGTAAACGGTAGCTTTTATATTAAAAACTTTAAGCAAAATGTAGTGGTTACAATTCCACCAGATGCCTTTAAGGTCGAGCTTTTAGGGACAAGCAGAGAAAATATGGGATTTAAAATAACTGATATTCAGGGGAACATATACAGCCTTAATACCACAGAAGTTTCTGAAAAATCTATGACCCATGGAGACAGGTATATCAGTGCCTGGTATGTAGATGAGATTACAACTCCGGCAAACAGAAAAATCAATTTTACCTATCAGGATGATGGGACTTTAACGGATATACCTTTTTCTCAAAAAGTCGATATAAAAAGAAGGATTGAGAGCGAAGGATGTGCAGCAAGTACATCTCAAAATCAAATAGGTGCCGTTATTGATGAAAGTGAGAGTACAGTAACAACTTTAAAAAAAATAAAAGAAATTATTTTTAATGATGGTAATTCTAAGGTCTTATTTACAAAAAAAATAGGAAGGCAGGACTTATTAAATGGCATTAAAAATGGATATCTTAGTAAAATTGAGATTCAACAATTGGAATATAATGAATTCAAAAATATAAAAGGTTACACTTTTGAATACTCTTATTTTAATCAATCCAAGAGTTCATATACTGATAAAAGATTAAAGTTAGATAAAATTGTGAACATAAATGGGAGGGACGAAGAACAGTTTGTTTATTCTAATATCCTTTTGCCAAATAAAAGATCGAAAGGGCAGGATTATTTTGGTTATAATAACGGAGCTGAAAACAATGTGAACATGATTCCAAAACATTATATAGCTTATCCCTACACTGTAGAAGTAGGCGATGGAGACCGTTCTGTTAGCCCTTCATCAATACAGGCCGGAATTTTAAGAGAGATACATTATCCTACAAAGGGGTGGACAAAATTTACTTTTGAAAACAATCAGTTTTATGGCATTGATGTCTTCGCCAATTATAATCCTATTATTGTAAATAGTCCTGTTATACAAGGTACAGGAGGGAGTGTACCAGTAAAAGAGGGACCTGGTATAGATGACGGCACAGTCTGCCTGAACCCAGATCCCAATGATTGTGTCAATTATGTTTCCATCCCTTTTACAGCAAATGCTGGTACTGGTTATCTTACTTATCAATTTAGCAAACCAGAAGGGGATGATCCAACACTGTTCAAATATCATTTTGCAAAGGTTAGGGTTATTTCTGCAGGACAGCAAGTTTATTATTCAGGGATTTTAGTGGATCATAAAAATGTACAAAATATTCCATTATCAAACCTGCAATCTGGGACAATAGAGGTCGCAGTATATGGGAAGTATTACAGTATAAGAAACTTACAATTAAAATATGTAAACAATGGCTCTGTTCCTAAAAATAATTTGGGTGCCGGACTTAGGATTAAAAGCATAGAAAATTATAATCATGACAATTCACTGCTTTTAAAAAAAGAATATGATTATTCTGAAATTACTGATAACACTCGTACAAGCGGAAGGTTGATCAATGAAATGAGTACAACTTTTTCTACAAAAAATTTCACCAATTATCAATATGTGACCTGTACGACGGGAGATTATAATCTGATAGCATGTCTTGCGGGAGTTAGCTCTGAGTCTGTTTATAGTATAACTTCAAATTCAAGATTTGGCATTGAAGGTAATTCAGTTGCCTACAGATATGTAAAAGAAAAACAGATTGATATTAAAAATCAAACTAATAATGGTTATAATCAATATGAGTTTACAATGGCGAATGATGAAATTCCTTTTGGAAACCCCACCGTTCAAATTCAAACAACATGGAAAAGAGGGAAGCTACTTGGAAAGAAAATATTCAAAACTATAGGCTTAACTAATTACATTGTTGAAGAAGAAAAAAACATTTATTTTGAAGATCCAGCAAGGACTTCTTTTTATAATGGATTTAAAATGTTTAGAAACTCTATAACAAATATTCGCGAAAATCCTGACAATCCTTTTGTCCTTATGTGCCCATATTATGCTGATGGCGGAATAGAAGTTCTTCAAAGTATTGAACCTATTACCTTAAATCTTCCAATTGTTTGGTATTATCAAAAGACATCAGAAAAGACGAATTATTTTTATGATGCATCAAATAATTTGACTGGTACATTAGTGAGCACCACAAATTTTAATTACAGCAATCCTTCCCATCTGCAATTAACATCCCGGACTACAACAAATTCCACTGGACAAACACTTCAAACCAGGTATTTTTATGCAGACGAAATGCCCGGCAGACCATTTGTAAATGATTTAAAAGAAGCCCATATGATTGGAATTCCATTAGGCACCCAAACATTTAATAACGGAGAAAAATTATCAGAACAATTTACTGCTTATGAAAAAAGCAATGCTACTAATAATTTATTACTGCCAAAATCAATTTACACTAATAAAGGTGAAAGTGGCATTGATTTGAATCTTGACAGAAAAATCACCTACGATCAATATGATGATAAAGGGAATGTTTTGCAGTACACGCCTGAAAGCGGGATTCCGGTTTCTGTTATTTGGGGTTATAATAAAACGCAGCCAATTGCCAAGATCGATAATATTGCCTATAACTCAATACCGGCAGCAACCATAACAAACTTGCAGACGCTGTCAAATATTGATAGTGATAATTGCTTGGCGGAGAACTGTACTGAGCAATTATTAAGGAATGCATTAAATATTTTTAGAAATTCACTTCCTGATGATACGTTTATTTCTACCTACACCTATAATCCGCTTGTTGGTTTAACAAGTGTTACTGATCCAAAAGGAAACACCACGTATTATGAATACGATACTAATGGCAGGTTAAAATTTGTGAAAGATAAAGACCTGAATGTACTCCAAAAATATTGCTACAACTACAAAGGGGAAAGTGTCGATTGTAACGATAATAGCTCAACGACCATTGTTTTATACAGAAGTATAGCTAGAAGCGGTTCTTTTACCAAAAACAATTGCGCTTCAGGAGGAGTTCCTTCAACTATAAGCTATAGCCAGTCAGTTGGAGCAGCTACCTCAATTATTTCACAAGCAGATGCAGATGCGAAAGGATTAGCGAAATTTAATACTGACGGACAGGCCAATGCGAATGCAAATGGGGTCTGTACATATTACAATATTGCACAAAACGGGATCTTTACGAAAAACGACTGCTCTTCAGGTGGGATCGGTTCGAGTGTTGCTTATAGTCAGGCTGCAGGAGTAGTAACATCAATAATTTCTCAAGAAGACGCCAATGCTTTGGGCATCGCTAAACTAAATGCAGATGGCCAGGCATATGCCAACACAAACGGAATCTGTACACTGCCACTGCCTGCAGCACCAACAGGATTAACTCTTACCAGTAAAACGACTACATCCCTAAATTTTTCATGGACAGCAGTTGCAGGAGCTACTAGTTATAAAATATATAAAAATGGGCAAGATATCGGCATAACAACCTCTGTCAGCACAGGTTCATTATCAGGATTAACGCCTGACACAGCCTATAATATTCAGGTATTGGCTGTCAATGCTGCAGGTGATGGAGCTTTAAGTACTGCTGTATCAATGCGTACTGATCCAACAATAGCGACAAATGCTTGTGTTTTGGAATTTCAGGGAACAATTGGGAGCTGCAAAGTATATAAAAACGGAACCGCTTATATATCAAGAACAACTACGGGCATCTCTAGTGGTACATTGACAACAGGCGATACATTTCATGTAACAGTCACTGCATCAAATATCTACTATAAGGGTATAACCATTATAAGTTCCGTTCGGGGAATACTATATAACTATGCTCCTAATAAAACCGGTGCCAGTGCGACTTCCCCAACATTCACTAAGGAGGGTTCAGAAGAGATAGAAATATATTGCTATATTGATAGATTGCTTTAGTCAAGGATTAATAAATGATATAAAATAAATATTGATTATTAGAGAGGGGTACATTAAAAAAATGATTAATGACTCCATTAATATTAATAACAACACGACATGAAAAAACACATACTATTATTCATTTTTTTGTCCTTAACAGCAATGGGCGTAGATGCCCAGACCTTAAGCAATGACAATTTTATCTACACTGTTGCTCCCAAAAAAGCAGTAAAGACAAATGAAATGGGTACCCTTACCAAAGATGAGGTTACACAGAATGTGACCTATTTTGATGGATTAGGTCGTCCGATTCAGACAATAGCCATTAATAAGGGAGTAAACGGCCAGGACATCATCACACCTATTGAGTACGACCCGTTCGGTCGTCAGGCAAAGGAGAATCTGCCTTATTCTGTGTTAAGAAGTAATAACGATCTTACCAAAATAGATCCGTTAACAGCTGTATCTTCCTTGCAGACTTTTTACAATACGCCCAAGTACGAGAACACGACAAATCCCTATTCAGAAAAAGAGTTTGAAGCTTCGCCATTAAACCGGGTTTTAAAACAGGCTGCACCGGGTAATGATTGGTCCTTATCAGGCACCCATACTATTAAAATGGATTACCAGAGTAACACCGCCAATGAAGTAAAATTATTCAGTGTAACTACCACCTTGGACACCAATCTAGGGCTATACGATATCGTACTGTTAAATAATACCGGAACTGTTTTTTATAATGCCAATGAACTCTATAAAACCATCTCTTACGATGAAAATACAGCTGCCAGTCCGGTAGAGAGTTCCGGTTCCACAGTAGAATTTAAAAACAAAGAAGGTCAGGTCGTATTAAAGAGAACCTATCAGGCAGGAGTAAAGCATGATACATATTACGTATATGATATTTACGGTAACCTGACCTATGTTCTTCCTCCTAAGGCAGATGGAGCGATTACCACAACGGTATTAAACGATCTATGCTACCAATACAAATATGATCAGAGAAACCGATTGGTAGAGAAAAAGCTTCCGGGCAAAGACTGGGAATATATTATATATGACAAATTAGACAGACCGGTTTTAACCCAGGATGCCAATTTGAGAGTACAGAATAAATGGCTGTTTACCAAATACGATGCCTTTAGCCGTCCTGTATATACCGGAGTGTACAGCGAGAGCCGTAGCCGTGCGTTGGTTCAGCAAACAGTAGATGCTCAGACCACTTTGTTTGAAACCAAACAGGGAGCAAACACCATTAATAACACAACCGTTTATTACAGTAACAATGTTTTTCCTCAAACCGGAATTGATTTATTTACCATCAACTATTACGACAATTACAGTTTTGATGTAAACGGAGGAGTGTCAGAGAATTCAGGATCAGTAACACCCAGCACTGCAACTAAATCTTTAGCTACCGGAAGCAAGATCCGTGTTTTAGGCACATCGAGCTGGATCACCAATGTTATTTATTATGATGATAAAGGCCGTCCAATTTACAACTATTCTAAAAATGACTTTTTAGCGGTAACTCAAAAAGTTAAAAATGAACTTGATTTTGTAGGCAAGCCAGTTAAAACAACCACAACCCATACCAAAAACGGAACAACCACTACTCTGGTTGATACTTTTACATACGACCATGCCGATAGACTCAAAAAACAAACCCAGTCTATAAACGGAGCAACTCCGGAAGTCATTGCCGAGAATACCTATGATGAATTAGGACAATTGATTTCTAAAGGGGTAGGTAACAAAGAAGGAAATGCCCGTTTGCAAACCGTAGATTACAGCTACAACATTCGTGGATGGCTTAAAGGAATCAACGACAGTAGTCCCGCAAATAATGCTATTACGTTAGCAGGAGGTGATTTATTCGGATTTAAAATCAATTACAACAATCCTTCCACAGGGACAGCTTTGTATAACGGAAACATCTCTCAGACCTATTGGAAAGCACAAGGACAGGATACAGCCCTGAAAAACTATACTTACAGCTACGATGCCTTAAACCGTTTGTCATCGGCAGTCTCACAAGATAGTGGTCGTTACAATGAGAGTTTAACCTACGATAAAAACGGAAACATTCTTAGTCTGCTTCGTAACGGTTATACAAACTCAGGAGCGACTAATCTGGGAATAATGGATAATCTGTCTTATACTTATGATGGAGGAAACAAATTATTCAAAGTAAAAGACACCTCGGGAAGTACAGAAGGCTTTAATGATGGCGCAGACAGCAGTCAGGAGTATGGCTACGATGCCAACGGAAATATGATAAGTGACAGCAACAAAGCAATCACTGCCATAAGCTACAACCACCTAAACTTACCCGTAGATATAACCATAGCCGGCAGTACTATCCATTATGACTATGATGCTACGGGTGCAAAACAGCGAAAAACAGTCAGTGGCATTACAACCGATTATGCCGCAGGATTTCAGTATGCAAACAATGTTTTACAGTTTTTCCCGCAACCGGAGGGATATGTTAATTATACCAACGGAAATTTTGAGTACATTTACCAGTACAAAGATCATCTGGGTAATAACAGGTTATCGTATAAAAACATAGGTACAGCTGGCTCACCAGCTACACAAATTGTAGAAGAAAACAATTACTACCCTTTTGGATTACAACAAAAGGTATCTGGCGGAGTAGTTAACAATACCAATTATAAGTATAAATACAATGGTCAGGAGTTGCAAGACGAGTTAGGGCTTAACATGACAGCGATGGACTATCGCCAATATGATAATGCATTGGGCAGATTTAATTCTATTGATGCATTATCAGAAATGAATTATTCTGTATCTCCCTTTGCTTTTTCTTATAATAATCCAATATTTTGGTCTGACCCAACTGGACTGCTTTCTCAAGCATTCGTAAATTCACTATGGGAAAATAGTGGTGAAAATACTGCGACCAAATGGGTAAATGATGGTGGAGGTACATTTTCAAAACAAGACGGAACTGGAATGATAGACCAAGAAACAGGGGAGTTTACAGGTTTTGACGCTTTAAGAGCAGTAACCGTTACAGGAAGAAAAACCTCTGGTGGTGGCTCACATCTTGAAGGTAATATAGGGGGACTTGCACAAAGTAAAGCTTATAGCTATGGACAATTTTATGATGGATGGAGAAGTGATTTTAGAACAAAACAAGCAGACGGTGTTCAGGAATGGTTTGATGTACTAGGAACCGCTGACCCTACAGGAATTGTAGATGGTATTAATTCTTTAGGATATTTAGCCAGAGGACAAACTGGAAATGCGGCAATTGCGGCAATTGCAATAATTCCTTACGTCGGAGATGCGGCTAAAGGAGCTAAATATTCAAAAGGTGTTCTTAGTGCGTCTGAATTATTAAGAATTGAAAATGCGGCAACAAGAATAGGAAAACCTATTACTGTCGTTGGTAGTAGGGCTAGTGGTACTGCTAAAGCATTTTCAGATTGGGATTATGTAATTGAAGGAGGATTGAACAGTAAAAATTGGAGTAAGATTAAAAACTCGTTGCCTGGTGCGAAATCTACTATTGATAATATGGGTAGAAATATTGATATTTTCACAGGTGCAGTTAGAACGGAATTGCCACACATAACAGTATTACCTCGTAAATAAATATAGAAATGGAATTATTAAATGAGATTCAAGTAAATAAATTTGGACAAGGCTTAATTCAAATAAATGATTTGTCGAATATATTTAGCTTACTAACTTTAAATGAGAAAAAAGAATTTTTAAACGATATTCTTTTTCTAATAATGCAATCAAAACCTAAAGAGGAAGATATTGAAAATGCAATTGAAGAAAGTAATTTGAAAAAAACTTACACACCATGTATTTTAATTAAAAAAGGTGTGGCAAATCATAATTTAAAGAAGCTATTAGAATTGCCAGAAAATGAGATTAATAAATCTTTTATTCTGCTTTTACATTTGTTTAAAATATCTTATAATAGAAGATTTGAAATTGAAAAGGACGATGTAAACAAATGGTGGTACTGGGATTTATCTGATGATAAAAAAGTAAAAACTATAATTGAAAATCGTGGAAATTTATAGATTAATTAGAACAGAAGCCATTCCATAGGGAGTGGCTTTTTATATAAACAAATCTTGTATATGCTAATAAAAAATTGAGACAAAGTTAACGGGTTATTTTTGCCCTGCTAGTCCGAGCATTAGGTAGCATTGGGCTAGTGCGAGTGTCACACTCGTACCCACAAAGAAACTCGACAAAGCATACAAAACCTTCCCACTGGCGCTCGTTTGTCTACAACTCTGGCGCTTGCTTATAGCGAGTGCCTACTTAAATTAAAAGATAAATCGTAGCGTTTGTAACGCGGTTAAAACAACAAAGCCACTTCCATAACGGAGTGGCTTTAGTTTTTTATAGAATGCTTTGAATTTTTCTTTTGGCAATAAAGGCATCAATGACAGAAAAAATATGATTGCGGTCTTCGGGTTCAAATTTAGATACTTCTAAAATGCGGGAACTGGTATTTTTATCAATGTGTACATCTTCTTTACCAGTGAGATAATCTAAAGATACATCAAGGATATCGGCAATTTTACGAACAATAGCAATAGAGGGAAAAACTTCGTTTCTCTCATATCTTCCTAATACATTTTTATGAATACCTAACTGACTGGCTAAGTCGGTTTGGGATATTCCTCCGCTTCCGTATGAATCCTTTCGTGTGGTGCAAAGACATATAGTATAAAAATGTAACATTATGCTTCAAGAAAAAATTGCCAACAAAGTGAAGCCGAAACGAATCATAACTACAAGAATCCGACTTCACCCGTTGACAATAAAAAAACAAGAAATTATCTAAAAAGGGATTATAAACTTACAGGATATTCAACTGCTACCCTCATTTTCTGAGCGGCTGCAACCATTTCAATTAACGCTTTTTTGGTTTCATCCCAGTGACGTGTTTTAAGACCGCAATCCGGATTTACCCATAACTGATCTACAGGAATTACCGCTGAAGCTTTCTCTAATAATTTCACCATTTCTTCCCTTGAAGGAACTCGTGGCGAGTGAATATCATAAACTCCAGGACCAATTTCGTTAGGATATTTAAAGTCTGCAAAAGCATCCAGAAGTTCCATTTGGGAACGCGAACATTCGATTGTAATCACATCGGCATCCATATCTGCAATGTTTTGAATGATGTCGTTGAATTCGCTGTAACACATGTGGGTGTGAATTTGCGTATCATCATTTACACCGGAAGCAGAAATTCTAAATGCTTTTACAGCCCAGTCTAAATATTTCGCCCATTCTTCTTTTCTCAATGGTAAACCTTCGCGAATGGCAGGTTCGTCGATTTGAATGATTTTGATTCCGGCTTTTTCTAAATCGACCACTTCATCACGAATGGCCAAAGCAATCTGTGTGCAGGTTTCAGAACGAGGCTGATCGTTACGCACAAATGACCATTGGAGGATGGTTACCGGCCCGGTCAACATTCCTTTTACCCATTTTGGAGTCAGAGATTGTGCGTATTGTGACCATTTTACCGTCATTGGATTTGGTCTTGAGACGTCTCCGTAAATAACGGGAGGTTTTACACAGCGGCTTCCGTAACTTTGTACCCAGCCGTTTTGGGTAAACGTAAATCCGGCTAATTGCTCTCCGAAATATTCCACCATGTCGTTGCGTTCAAACTCACCGTGAACTAAAACATCAATACCGGTTTCTTCCTGAAAGCGAATGGTAGCTTCAGTTTCTTTTTCGATTAAATCATGGTATTGTTCGGTAGTCAATTCTCCTTTTTTGAATTTTGCTCTCCAGCTTCTCACCTCAGCGGTCTGAGGGAAAGAACCAATGGTTGTGGTTGGGAATAAAGGCAGGTTTAGAGCTTCAATCTGACTTTTTCTTCTTGTTTCAAAAGTACTTTTACGTTTGTCATCACAGGCTGTGATTCCGGCAACACGGGCTTTTACTTCAGGATTATGAATTAATTTTGAAGTTTTACGGTTTTCGTTTGCCACAACATTTCTTTCGTAATCAGCGGAAAACTTAACATCTGTTTCTTTTGAAGCGAATTGTTTCAATAATACAATTTCGTTTATCTTTTGTTTTGCAAAAGCCAGCCATTGTTTGATCTCGGGCGTTAATGTCTGATTGTTTGTCTCTAAGTCCAAATCGCAAGGACTGTGAATTAAGGAGCAGGACGGAGCAACTAAAATCCTGTTTTCTCCCAATACAGCCGTTGCTTTTTGGATTAATTCTAACGATTTTACAAAATCATTTTTCCAGATATTTCTTCCGTCCACAACTCCTAAAGAAAGATTTACATTTGAAGCCAGTTTTCCGGATTCTAAAATATCATCTAACTGAGAAGGGCAGCGTACCAGATCTAAGTGGAAAGTATCTACCGGCAAAGCCAAAGCCGTTTCAAGATTCTCTCCGAAACAATCAAAATAATTCGCTAAAACAATTTTAAGTTTTGGAAAATGGGTGTGAATTTGGTTATACACTTTTGTGAAAGCGGCTCTCTCTTTATCTGTTAAATTTAAAGCTAAAAAAGGCTCGTCAAACTGAATATATTCGGCATCTTCGGTTTGTAATTTCTCCAGTATTTCAAAATAAACTGGAAGTAAATTATCCAGAAGGTCAATTCGGTTAAAATCTTCTTCTTTTTCTTTTCCTAAAAGTAAGTAGGAAACAGGCCCGATTAAAACAGGTTTTGTTTTGATACCTAAATCTTTCGCTTCTTTAAATTCATTGCTTATTTTTTCTGAAAACAATTGGAATTTTTGGTTTTTTGTAAATTCAGGAACGATGTAATGGTAATTGGTATCGAACCATTTTGTCATTTCCATTGCCACAACATCCTGTCCTTCTTTTTGCGCTCCTCTCGCCATTGCAAAATACAAATCAAGGGATGAATTTGATTTGGCGAATTCATAGTAACGTTCCGGAATGGCGCCAACAGTCAGAGTTAAATCCAAGACCTGATCGTAAAAAGAAAAATCATTAGACGGAATCAGATCAACTCCTGCCTCAGCTTGTAATTTCCAGTTTTTAAGACGGATTTCTTTTCCGGCATCTATCAATTCATCAGCTGAAATTTTCCCTGCCCAGTACAATTCAGAGGCTTTTTTTAATTCTCTGTTGCTGCCAATTCTTGGGTAACCTAAATTATTTGTCTTCATTTTTATTTCAGTATTTTTTACTGAACAAATTTACATTGTTGGTTTTTAAAACTTATATTTGATTATTATTTAAGTAAATTGAGCTTTAAAAATGCTTTTTTAAAGATTATATTTCTGACAAAATATTCAAAACCGATTTTTAGCCGTAAAAAAACCTATGGAACATTTAGATAAAACCGATTTACTGATCCTGAAATACCTTCAGGAAGACTGTAATATCAATACAAAAGACCTTGCTAGTAAATTATTTCTGACGGTAACACCTGTTTACGAGCGTATCAAAAGACTGGAAAGAGAGGGTTATATAACAAAATATGTAGCACTTTTGAATAAGAAAAAAATGAACCGTAGCATGACTGTTTTCTGTAATGTACGTTTAAAAGAACATGCAAAAAATGTAGGTAGCAATTTTGTAAAAGATATTGTGGCACTACCGGAAATTATTGAATGTTATAATATTGCAGGCGATTATGATTTTATGCTGAAAATATTAGTAAAGGATATGGCTAGTTATCAGGATTTTGTGATGAATAAATTGTCAACTATTGAAAACATTGGAAATACGAATAGTATTTTTGTAATGGGCGAAATTAAACATAGTACGGCACTGGAGTTTTAATCCTTATAAAATCGTAAAATAAAATGTATTTTTGATTCTGCTAAATCATAAAATCTAAAATCGTTAATCTAATATCATAATGAACTGGGAACAACTTTTATCACTAAAACGCCAAGGCGATACTACCAAAAGATTACGTGTAGAACAAGATGACACGCGATTAGGTTTTGAAGTTGATTATGACCGAATCATATTTTCGGCTGCGTTTCGTTCTTTGCAGGATAAGACTCAGGTGATTCCGCTTTCTAAAACAGATTTTGTACATACCAGATTAACCCATAGCCTTGAGGTTTCTGTGGTTGGAAGATCATTAGGACGTTTGGTTGGGAAAAAAATCATTGAAAAATACCCGTATTTAAAAGAAGTTCATGGTTACCATATGAATGATTTTGGAGCCATTGTGGCTGCCGCTTCGTTGGCTCATGATATAGGAAATCCTCCTTTTGGACATTCTGGTGAAAAAGCAATTGGAGAGTATTTCTCAAGCGGAAAAGGATTAAAATACAAAGATAAACTTACTGCAAAGCAGTGGCAGGATCTGATTGATTTTGAAGGAAATGCCAATGGTTTTTCGGTGCTAACCGGAAGCCGTCCTGGAATAGAAGGCGGACTTAGAATTTCGTACGCAACTCTTGGCGCTTTTATGAAATATCCAAAAGAAAGTCTGCCTAAAAAACCAACTAATAATATTGCCGATAAAAAATACGGTTTTTTTCAGGCAGATAAAGTTTTTTTTCAGGAAGTTGCTGAAGATATGGGCTTGATTTCGAACAAAGAAGAGGGGGATATTGGCTTTGAAAGACATCCTCTCGCTTATCTGGTTGAAGCTGCAGATGATATCTGTTATACGATAATCGATTTTGAAGACGGCATTAATTTAGGTCTCGTTGCTGAAGATTATGCTTTAGAATATCTCATCAAACTGGTAAAAGATAATATTGGCGTTGATAAATACAATTTGTTAGAAACCAAAGAAGACCGAATCAGTTATCTTCGTGCTTTGGCGATTGGGGCGCTAATCAATGACGCTGTAGATGTTTTCATTGAAAACGAAGAAGCAATTCTGACAGGAAATTTCCCTTTTGCCTTAACAGATAAAAGCAAATACAAAGCACAGATGAATGATATTATCAAACTGAGTGTCGATAAAATCTACCAAAGCCGTGAAGTAATTGAGAAAGAAATTGTAGGCTATCAGATCATTCAGACGTTACTGGATAAATTTATAACCGCTTTTAATAACAAATATGAAGGAATCGCTTCAAACTACGATAAATTAATCCTGAAGATGCTTCCTGAAAAACATCATTTGGAAAAAGGTAATTTGTATGAGCGCCTGCTTCATATTTGTCATTACGTTTCTCTTTTAACGGATGGAAATGCGTTAGAATTATATGAAATGATTAATGGCAGAAAAAAAAGCTAATCCCATTAAAAAGCATATACAAGACCAACACCCAAAACTTGTCGTAACTGAACTTTTGGTCCGTCATCTACCTGTGATGTTGAACCTGAAACAGCATCAACGACTTCTTTCTTGGATTTAATATCATCGTCGTAAATGAGATGAAGTCCGATGTTTGCTTTTACGTATGCATTGACAACGAGATCCAGGCGGGTATCGTAATCAACATCAACATTTCCAAAGCGATTTAAATAATCAGTGTATAAAGTCAGTCTGTTTTCGTAAAAAATGTTTTTGTAAATTTCGCTTTTCATGTATCCTGTAAAAAGGATACCAAATTCAGCTTTTACTTTCTGACCTTCTTCAATTAAAATTTTATTATCCGGATTAAGAGGATCAGTGCCATAAATAGCTTCTTTAACCCCAAAAGCTCCCTGATTTGCCAAATCCTGATCTAATACCAAAGTAGTTTTTAATGTGATGGGCGAGAAATAAAAAGTTCTGTTCTTTTTCTTGTCTGAATTCTCAGCTCCGGCTCCCAGAAAGATATAAGCGGGAGCAAAAGGTTTAGAGATTGCTACATCCTTGTTTGGATATCGATAACCGTTAGTAAACTGAGTGTTAAAATTGAATTTTGCAGAATAAAACCAATTAGAAAGAGTGTCTTTTCTAAAACCATAAGTGGAGTTAAACTGGAGAGCATCATCTGTTTTTCTTAGTTCTGTACCATCTTGTTTATTCATTCCGTACTTCACAATAAGTTCATTAAACCATTTGTGATTGTCTTTCATGTATGTTCGGGTAAATTCGCCTTTAAATAATCCTGAAATAGAACTCGTTCCCCCTGCACTCCAGTTAACAAATGCAATTTCTGAAATATCAAAACCAAGTTTGTTTTTTTTAGCCCAGTTAGAAGGAGGTGGAGGTGTTTGCCCAGGATCTAATGTCGTTCTGATAATCTGAGAAAAACTATTTGTTGTAAATAAAATAAGGAATAAAAAAAGGGTTGAGCGTAATAATTTCATTAGGTTTAACTTTTGATTTCTTTTCGGCTGTGCAAAATACTTATTTTATAATCTTTTAAAAAGATTTACAAGACTTTTAACGTCAATTTTGCAAAAATTTTGTTGCTCAATTACTGTGCCATGTTCAATAAAAACATCCGGAATACCCAAAATTTCTATTTTTTTTACAAAATTATTTGCTGTTGCATACTCTAAAACCCCACTTCCGAAACCGCCAATTTTTGTTCCGTCCTCAATAGTAATGATATGGTCAAAAGAAGCTAATATTTTGTCTAACAAATCATTATCTAAAGGTTTTATAAAAGGAAAATCGTAATGGGCAATGGTTTCTGGATTTTCTAATTCTTTTAAGGCATCAATTACATTATTTCCAATCGCACCGGCAGATAAAACAGCTGTTTTTGTTCCGTGTTTTAAACAATTTGCTTTTCCAATCGAAACCGTGTTGTAATGTCCAAAATTTTCTGTTTTCCAATTTGGTAAAACACCACGTCCACGAGGATATCGAATGGCTATTGGATGATCTAATCCTAACTGGGCAGTATACAAAATATTTTGGAGAGCAATTTCATTAATTGGCGCATAAATAATCATATTTGGGATCGCTCTCAAATAAGCAATATCAAAAACGCCATGATGCGTTGCACCATCTTCGCCAACCAGACCGGCTCTGTCTAAACAAAAAATAACCGGTAAATTTTGTAATGCAACGTCATGAATCACCTGATCGTAAGCGCGTTGTAAAAAAGTAGAATAGATATTGCAATATACAATCATGCCCTGTGTTGCCATTCCGGCAGCAAGTGTTACAGCGTGCTGTTCGGCAATTCCCACGTCAAAAGCCCGCTGCGGAATTTCATCCATCATAAATTTTAAAGAACTTCCGGATGGCATTGCAGGAGTGATTCCTATAATTTTTTCATTCTTTTTGGCTAAGTCTAAAATAGTCAATCCAAAAACATCCTGATACTTTGGAGGTAGATTTTCTTCAGATTTTGAATGGATTTCTCCGGTTGAGGCATCAAATTTTCCCGGGGCATGATATTTTACCTGATTTTCTTCAGCCTGCTGCAGGCCTTTTCCTTTTGTAGTAACAATATGAAGGAACTTTGGGCCTTTTATCTTTTTTAAACGATTTAATTCTTTAATTAATGACGGAAGATCATGCCCGTCAATTGGTCCGGAATAATCAAAATTTAAAGATTTGATGATGTTATTCTGCTTCGGATTTTTCCCGTTTTTAACCGCAGTCAGGTATTTTTTTAAAGCTCCCACACTTGGATCGATTCCGATAGCATTATCGTTTAATATGACCAGAATATTAGCGTCAGTCACTCCGGCATGATTTAAGCCTTCAAATGCCATTCCGCTTGCAATTGAAGCATCTCCAATTACGGCAATGTGTTCTTTGTCAAAATCTCCTTTTAATTTAGAGGCAATCGCCATTCCGAGCACTGCAGAAATTGATGTTGAAGAGTGTCCAACGCCAAAAGGATCATAAATACTTTCTTCTCTTTTTGGAAATCCCGAAACACCGCCAAGCTGTCTGTTGGTGTGAAAATTTTCTCTTCTTTCGGTCAGAATTTTATGCCCGTATGCCTGATGGCCAACATCCCAAACTAATAAGTCTTTGGGGGTATTAAAAACATAATGTAGTGCAATTGTCAGTTCAACCACGCCTAAACTGGCGCCCAAATGCCCTTCTTTTACAGAAACTACTTCAATAATAAACTGACGTAATTCCTGAGCAACTTGTACAAGCTGCTCTTCTTGTAAGAGGCGTAAATCGGCGGGATTATAGATACCTGAAAGTAAATTGCTTTTCATTGTAAGGATAAAAAGCAAATTTACGGTTTTAAATTTAATTTTTTTGTATGAGTCTTATTTCAAAAAAAGAGGAACAGAATACTGCATTTTGATTTTTTTTCCGTTGAATTCTCCCGGTTTCCATTTAGGGCATAAGCTGAGAACTCTGATCATTTCTTTTTCAACAGATTCTTCCACAGCCGGCGAACATTCAAGAAATGAAACTGTGCCGTTTTTTTCTACAGCAAAAGCGAGATTAATATTGATTTTCCAATAACTTGCGTCTTCCGGTTTTTTATATTCTTTCATAAAAAAATTATGAAACTGTTCTATTCCACCCGGGAATTCAGCATTAGTTTGAGATGGGATTTCTGCGGCAGAAGTAGCTTTAGTGATCACCTTTGGAGAGCTGTTTTTTATATTGTTTATTTTCTCAGACTGCAGGGTTTTATTTTCTTTAGATGTTACAGATTTTACAAGATTTTCCCTTCCTGGTGATGAAAGGGAATGATTAGGATTGTTTTTGAGAGAAGTTGTTTTAGATGGAATAACTTCTTCGTTATTAATTTCCACATTTTTTTCAGGAAGTTTCAGGCTATCTTCTTTTGATAGCTGAGAGATATTTGGAATCGGTTTGGATTTGTTAATATTGTTCGTTTCTGTATCAACAACTTCAATTTCGTTATTTTCTGTCTTATTTTCATTTTTATCCGCACAGCTAAACAGCGTTTTTCCTGTGATAAAAAATGAAGCTAATAAAAACATTTTAGAGTAATATTTCTGCATATTTAAAGTGAGATTGATAATGTATAAGATGATCGGACAATGTGATTTTTTCGTTTTCCGGGAATCCATTTGGGTCCTATTTTTAAGATTCTGATAGCTTCTTCTGCTGCTTCTTTCGGAGTGTTATTGACTATGTTAAAGTTACTCAGACTGCCATCCTCTTCTACCACAAATAAGACAGCAATTTTATCTTTAGTTGATGCAGTATAATTTTTATTGAAAAATTTATAGAATTTTTTCATCCCATTTTCAGGAACAGGTAAAACATCCAGATCAGTTTGATTATAGATAATATGATACTTAAAATTTCCGGTCTGACTAACATTAGGAGGAATTATTGCTCCCATCGTGATAGCGTTGTCGTGTTTTATTTTTTTAGGCTTTTTAGATTCTATCTCATGTCCATAACATTTTGAAACAACTTCTTCATCCTGATTTTGTTCAGTATTGTCAACAACTTCAATCTTATCAATTTTCTTTTTGTTTCCATTTTTATCGGCACAGCTAAACAAGGTTGTTCCCATCGCAATAAACAATGCCAGTAAAAATATTTTATGATAATGCGTTTGAGAATATAAAACACGATCCGGAATTTGTATGGTAATAGAATCTAATTGCGATTTTTTAAATCTGCCGCAAATACTTCCATTTTGATTTTGAATGAAAAAATGCTGAATTTCATCTGGAAGCATGGTAGTAAAATCAACTACCGTTTTGGAACAGCTCATACAGAAACGACCATTATCTTTTGGCGTCATCTTATCCCAGTTTTCCTGGCAGGGTTTCGGTATGGTGATTTTGTAATTTCTTTCCATGCTTGAATTTGAGGATTTAAAAGTAATAAAAATAAAGTGTAAAGTTATATTTTTGCAATTATGATAAATCCCTTTACCGACGAATATTTTATGAAAAAAGCTTTGCAGGAAGCTGAAATAGCTTTTAATAAAGGCGAGATTCCTGTTGGAGCTGTAATTGTTGTGGCTGATAAAGTGATTGCAAGCAGTCATAATTTAACGGAATTATTGAACGATGTTACAGCACATGCCGAAATGCAGTCGATAACCGCAGCAGCAAATTTTCTGGGAGGGAAATATTTAAAAGACTGCACGCTTTATGTTACTTTAGAACCTTGTCAGATGTGTGCCGGTGCGTTGTACTGGAGCCAGATTTCGAAAATTGTTTTTGGTGCCCGTGATGAACAACGCGGATTTATGAATATGGGAACAAAACTGCATCCCAAAACTACTGTCGTTTCAGGAGTTATGGCCAATGAAGCTGCCGATTTAATGAAACGTTTTTTTCTGGAAAGAAGGAAATAATCTTTTTGAAAACCTAAAGCCCTAGCCCAGATGGAAACGGCATCCTTTTTATTCGCTTTTTTGCGAATAAAAAGATATAGTGTACAGCTGGAAATAGCTCCGGATTATTTATATAGCAACTTATAAACTTCAACAAAAGTAAAATAATTGTCGTAAGGAAATTTCTTCTAAAAATATTTTACTTTTAACATAATTTAAATTACTTTTTACTGTTATGCAATTAATAGTAAATTCTGTTAATTTTATATTTTTCTAACTCATTAACTCTAAATCAAGTGAAAAAAGGATTATTTCTCGTGCTCTCTGTGTTTTTTATTTTTCAATCCTGCGGAAGAAAATCAGCTGCAGATTTTAATTCCGATTTTTCACTATTTAAAGACTATATAGTCAGCTTTACCGGCGGAATTGTTTCTTCCGATTCTGATATTCGTGTGGTTTTGGCTTTTGATAAAAACGACTGGAAACCGAATCAGGAACTGGATGACGATTTGTTTGATATTTCTCCAAGTGTAAGCGGAAAGGTGGTAGCGCTTTCGACTAATACCTTAGCTTTTATCCCGGAGAAGAAACTAAAACCAGGAACAGAATATCAGGTAACTCTACACTTAGATAAGCTGACTGCAATTCCAAAAGAGAAAGAAGAGGAACTTTCAAAATTCAACTTTACAGTTAAGACTGTTAAACAGGATTTTACTATAAATACAGCAGATATCCAGTCGTACAGCAAAGAATATCAATATTTAAACTGTGTTTTAAAAACGGCAGATAATATTGATTTGGAAACAGCAAAAAAATTAGTTGAAGCCAGGCAAAAAGGAAATGATCTTAAAATTAAGTTTGACAGAAATACCGCTTCAGGCAAAGAGTTTCATTTTATAATTGACAGTATTCAGCGTTATTCTGAAGCCACAAATCTTGAAATTATTTATGATGGAGATGATTTTGATATCGATCAGAAAGGACAAATCGATTTTCCGATTACGAGTATCAACGAGTTTAAAGTTATAAAAGTTGAGGTTCCTGATGGGAATAATCAGTCGGTGGTAATCAATTTTTCTGAACCTTTGGAAAAAGGGCAGGATTTTGCAGGATTAGTTTCAATTCAGAATACTAATAATTTGAAATTTTCTACTCAGGGGAATTTACTAAAAGTTTATTTTACGAATCAAAACGCTCCTAAAAAGGAAGAGCCGGTAGTGGTAGCTGTAGAAGAACCAGTTGCTGCTGTGGATTCTGCTGCTGCTGTTGTAGATTCGGCGTCTGTTGCAGTTGATTCAGCTGCCGCTGTTGTAGAAGAAGTTGTTGAATATGTGCCGGATGAAGAACCGGAACAGGTTATTACAGGAGAATTATTGTTAGAAGTTTTTCAGGGAATTGAAAGCCAGTACGGCAAAAAGCTGGAAGCAAATTATACAGAAAAAATCTCTTTTGACCAGATAAAACCAAATGTCCGCTTTATTAAAAACGGAACGATTCTGCCAAGTTCAAATAATTTAAAACTGAATTTTGAAGCTGTAAATCTAAGCGCAGTAGATGTAAAAGTGTATAAAATTTACAAAAATAATATTCTGCAGTTCCTTCAGTACAATGAATTAAACGGAGCGCAGAATCTCAAGAAGGTGGCACAGCCAATTGCCAAAACAACACTCAACTTAAAAGAAAGTACGCTTGTAAATTTAACCAAATGGAATACATACGCCCTGGATTTGTCTAAAATTATAAAGCCAGAACCAGGAGCCATTTACAGAGTGGAGTTTGTATATAAAAAGAAATATTCGCTTTATAAATGCGAAGTATCAGACGATAGTGATGATGAAGCAGAGGAAGAAGAAATTGATGAAAATGATGTAAACTACAGCGAAAATTCGTATGACGATTACTCATACTACGATGATTATGACTGGCGAGAAAGCGAAGATCCTTGCTCAGGGTCATATTATTATAATGCTAAAATCGCAACCAATATTCTGGCGACAGATTTAGGTGTAATTGCAAAGCGAGGCGAAAATAAATCGTATTTATTTGCAGTAAATAATATTGTAACAACAGAACCTGTTTCGAATGCGAAAGTAGATTTATATAATTTTCAACAGCAGAAAATTACTACTGGGAACACTGATAGTGATGGGATTGCATCTTTTCAACTGGATAGATTCGCTTATTTTGCCATTGTGACTTTAGGTGATCAGTCAACGTATGTGAAGCTGGATGACGGACTTTCGTTATCGGTTAGTAACTTTGATGTTGCGGGTGAGACTTTGCAAAAAGGTCTGAAAGGATTTATTTACGGAGAAAGAGGCGTTTGGCGTCCGGGGGATAATTTGTATTTGTCCTTTATTTTGAATGACGCAGCGAATAAATTGCCAAAGTCACATCCAATCAAATTCAGATTAAACGATCCGAATGGAAAAACGGTTTACCAAACTGTTCAAAAAACAAATGAATTAAATCATTATGCTTTTATAGTTCCGACAAACCAAGATGCACCAACAGGAAACTGGGAAGCAATGGTAAGCGTTGGAGGAGCAAAATTCTATAAGAGCATCAAGATTGAAACGATCAAACCAAATCGTTTGAAAATTAAAAATACGTTTAGCAGAAAAACACTTTCTTCATCGTATCCAAATACAGATAATCTGGAAGTAACATGGCTTCATGGGGCAATTGCGAAGAATTTGAATGTAGAAATGCAGGCTAAATTCTCTCAGCAAGCCACAACTTTCAAAGGATACGAAAAATATACTTTTGATGATTTAGCACGTCAGTTCAGCACAGAAGAAATCAATGTTTTCTCAGGGAAATTAAATGAAAGCGGAAAAGCTTCGGTAAACATTCAGCCGAGATTACAAGGTCAGGCGCCGGGAATGCTTCGTGCTTCATTCATTACAAAAGTGTATGAAGAAGGAGGAGATTTTAGTACTGATGTAATGTCAACAACTTATTCGCCGTATAAAACGTATGTCGGAATTAAATCGCCGGAACCTAATAAATATGGCATGCTGGAAACCAGAACCAACAACCGTTTTGAAGTTGTTACCGTTGATGAAAACGGAAGACCAAAATCGGTTCGTAATCTCGAAGTGAGAATTTACAAAGTAGAATGGAGATGGTGGTGGGATTCATCAAGCGATAATTTATCAAATTACAATTCATCGAATGCTACAACATCCTATAAGTCCACTATAATAAATACCGATTCCAGTGGAAGAGGAAGTTTTCAGTTTGCTTTGACGGATGAAGAATGGGGACGTTATTTAATTCGTGTGGAAGATCAGGAAGACGGTCATGCGGCTTCTCTAACTGTAAATATAGACTGGCCAATCTGGTCGGGGAAAACAAGAAACAGAGACGCTTCAACAGCCAATATGCTGGTTTTTTCTACAGATAAAAAGAACTATGCAGTGGGAGAAAAAGCACAAATTTCTTTCCCTTCAAGTGAAGGTGGACGTGCTTTAATTTCAATCGAAAACGGATCAAGGGTAGTGCAGACTATCTGGGCAGAAACTAACAAAGGGGAAACCAAAGTTGAAGTTCCAATTACAGGAGCAATGGCACCAAATGTGTATTTCAATATTACGTTGTTGCAGCCGCATGCTTCAACTAAAAACGATTCGCCAATTCGTATGTACGGAATTGTTCCGATTGAAGTAGTAGATAAAAACACTATTTTGGCACCAACACTTTCAATGCCTGATGTTCTGAAACCCGAACAAGATTTTACGGTTAAAGTAGGCGAAAAATCAGGTAAAGAAATGACCTATACCATTGCCGTTGTCGATGAAGGACTTTTAGATTTAACCCGTTTTAAAACACCAAATGCCTGGGATAGTTTTTACGTTCGGGAAGCTTTAGGAGTAAAAACCTGGGATATTTATGATGATGTAATCGGAGCTTATGGTGGAAAAATAAATCAGATTTTTAGTATTGGTGGAGATCAGGATTTAGGCGGTGGAAAAGCTAAAAAAGCCAATCGTTTTAAACCAGTTGTATTGTACTACGGACCATTTAAATTAGGAAAAGGAGAAACGAAATCGCATCAATTAAAATTGCCTAAATATATTGGTTCAGTCCGGACAATGGTTGTGGCGGGAGATGCGAATACAAGCGCTTACGGAAGTGTTGAAAAAGCAACGCCTGTTAAGAGTCCGGTGATGGTGTTGGCTTCACTGCCAAGAAAAATTTCGCCATCAGAAAAAGTAACGCTTCCGGTAACGGTTTTTGCAACTGAAAACAAAATTAAAAATGTTTCCGTTCAGGTTAAAACAAGTAACGGGTTGAAAGTAGTAGGAAGTGCAGTTCAGAGGCTGAACTTTAAACAGCCGGATGAAAAAATGGCTTATTTTAATTTGGTTGTAGGTTCTGCAACTGGAATAGCAAAAGTTCAGGTAATCGCAACATCTGGAAGTGAGAAATCCGTTTATGATGTTGAAATCGATATGACCAATCCAAATCCGGTTACAAGTACTTTTACCGATGTTGTTTTAACGCCAAATAGTACCAAAACAATTTCATGGAAAACCTTTGGAATTGCTGGAAGTAATAAAGCAAGATTGGAAGTTTCGTCAATGCCATCGATGAATCTGAACGGAAGATTGCAATTCTTGATTCAATATCCACACGGTTGTGTAGAGCAAACGACTTCCTCTGTTTTTCCTCAATTGTATTTAGGAGATGTAGCCGATATTGATACAAAACGCAAAGATCTGATTCAGAAAAATATTGCGGCTGGAATTGCTAGGCTGGGTAATTTCCAATTATCAAATGGAGGATTGCCTTATTGGCAAGGAAATGCAATTGCAGACGACTGGGGAACTTCTTATGCTGGACATTTCTTGATTGAAGCGGAGAAAAAAGGATATGTATTGCCAATTAATTTCAAATCAAAATGGCTTTCGTATCAACAGCGCGAAGCAAAACAATGGCGTTTTGAACCAAAATACGGAAATGATTTAGCGCAGGCGTATCGTTTATACACTTTGGCTTTAGCCGGAAATGCCGATTTATCTTCAATGAACAGATTAAGAGAAACCAAGGGGATTTCAAACGAAAGTAATTTGCGTTTAGCTGCAGCTTATGTTTTGGCAGGACAAAAATCGGCTGGACAAAGCCTGTTTTTACGTACCAGTATTGATGGAAGTTCAGATGGCTACAGTTATTACTATTATGGATCAAATGAGAGAAACAGAGCGATGGCTTTAGAAACGATGCTTCTTCTGGGGCAAAAGCAAAAAGCTTTTACAACAGCTGTAAAACTGGCGAAAGAAATGTCGGCGAATCAATGGATGAGTACGCAGACAACTGCTTATTGTTTATACGCAATGTCAAAATTTGCAGTGAGCAACGGTCCAAAAGGGATTAATATCCAGTTTAGTAAAAACGGAAAGGGAGAAACCATAAACACAGGAAAATCTGTTGCAGACCGAAGTTTATCTGTTGCTTCTGGTACAAACAGTATTACGCTTAAAAATAACAAAGCCAATACGGTTTATGTTCGTGTTTTGAACACCGGAATTCTGCCAATCGGTCAGGAAAATGCAGTTCAAAGCGATGTTACAGCTTCTATTGTTTTCAAAAACAGAAAAGGAAGTGTAATCAATGTTTCGAAAATCAATCAGGGAACTGAATTTGTTGCCGAGGTTACAATTAAAAACCAAAGGGGAGAAAGCATTCAAAACGTAGCTTTGTCGCAGATTCTGCCTTCAGGATTTGAAATTGTAAATACTCGTTTTACCGATTATGGAGATGCCGTAAATAACACTGCAGATTATATTGATATCCGCGATGACAGAACAAATTTCTATTTCGGAATGAAAGCCAGAGAAACTAAAGTTTTCCGTATTCTGCTAAATGCATCATATTTAGGGAATTATTATCTGCCAGGTTTACAATGTGAAGCAATGTACGATAATACATTCTTAGCAAGAACAAAAGGATTCTGGGTTGAGGTGGTGAAGTAAAATTTATTAGCAACACGTATCCTAACAGGTTTCCAAAACCTGTTAGTTATCATAATTACGTTTTAGGAAAGAAAATAACATACCTAACAGGTTTTGAAAACCTGTTAGGATTTAAAAAAGAGTAATAGTTTGGAGAAAGATGTTTTTGAGGCTGGGCAATATTATCATGTGTATAATCGAGGAAATAATGGGGAGAATATTTTTGTTGAAGAGAAAAACTACAACTATTTTTTAGAAAAGCTTAAAAAATATATTTTGCCAATTGCTGATGTTTATGCTTATTGTTTGCTCAAAAATCATTTTCATATTGTTCTAAGAATAAAAGATAAAATTACTCTACCTGAAAAGTTTAAAGAAAAAATTCATCTTCCATTTTCAAATTTATTTAACTCTTATTCTAAAAGCATAAACAAGGCTTATGATAGAACAGGGAGTTTGTTTCAGGAACATTTACAAAGAAACAGAATCGAAAACGAAAATTATTTGAAACAGCTGATAGTTTATGTTCACTTGAATCCTGTAAAACATAAATTTTCTAAAGATTTTCAATCTTACAAACATTCATCTTGGCGTTCATATTTGTCAAGTAAACCAAGTAATATTGATCGTCAATTTATTCTTGAAATGTTTGATGATTTAGAAAATTTCATATTTTCTCATGATGAAAGAAGATTGATTTATGAAGGAATAATTAATGAGATTAACTTACAAGATGAATAGAAAATTATATTTGTTGATTATCCTAACAGGTTTCCAAAACCTGTTAGGTATTTATAAGATGTAAAGTTTAGATGAGTTTTTTCTTTTAGGAATAGATAGAGAATAACTAACAGGTTTCAAAACCTATTAGGATATGAAATAACAATATAATTTTGAAAAATAAAGTAAAAGCGTTTCTTCAGCGCATTATAAACTGGATAAAAAGAAATAAAATAAAATCAGCAATTGCATTTGTGCTCTTGCTGATTTACTATTTTTCGATACCCCGAACTTTATTTAAAGAACCCTATTCAACCGTAATAGAAAGCAAAGAAGGAGAACTTCTCGCAGCTAAAATTGCCAGAGACGGACAATGGCGTTTTCCGGCTCAGGACAGTGTTCCGGATAAGTTCAAAAAATGTATTGTTTATTTTGAAGACGAATACTTCTATAGACATCCCGGTTTTAATCCCGGTGCAATGATCAATGCTTTTAAACAAAATAGAAAAGCAGGAAAAGTAGTCAGAGGTGGAAGTACGCTAACACAGCAAGTTGTAAGATTATCCCGAAAAGGAAAAAATAGAACCTATTTCGAAAAAATAATAGAAATTATTCTTGCCACCAGATTAGAATTAGGGTATTCTAAAAATGAAATTCTTGAAATGTACGCAGCACACGCACCATTTGGAGGAAATGTTGTTGGACTGGAAATGGCTTCATGGCGTTATTTTGGCGTTCAGTCGAATCAGCTTTCATGGGCAGAAAATGCTGTTTTAGCCGTTTTGCCAAATGCACCAAGTCTGATTTATCCGGGAAAAAATCAAATTAAACTTTTAAATAAACGAAACCGGCTTTTATTAAAATTGCATCAGGAAGGGATAATCGACAGGCAGACATACGAACTTTCGATAGAAGAACCATTGCCTCAAAAGCCATATGACTTGCCTCAAATTGCGCCACATTTGCTTCAAAGAGTGGCTAAAAATGAAGAAGGAACAAGAGTCAAAACCACAATTGACTACGCTTTACAAAACAGAGTCAATCAAATAGTGCGATATTATTACAATCAATACAAACAGAATGAAGTTCACAATCTGGCTATTTTAGTAATTGATGTTCAGAGTAGAAATGTGATGAGTTATGTTGGAAACTCTCCAGCAGATGCCGATCATCAAAAAGATGTTGACATTATCGATGCGCCAAGAAGTACAGGAAGTATCTTGAAACCACTTTTATATGGCGCTATGCTAGATGATGGTGAATTACTGCCGAATACTTTAATTGCCGATATTCCAACGCAGATTTCAGGTTATACACCGCAAAACTTTAATCTGACTTTTGACGGAGCTGTTCCGGCACATCGCGCATTGTCACGTTCATTGAATATTCCGGCAGTTTTAATGCTTCAGGATTTTGGTGTAAATAAGTTTTACGAAGAACTGCAGAAATTCAAATTAAAGAATATCAATAAAACGCCAGATCATTACGGATTGTCACTGATTTTAGGAGGCGCAGAAAGTAATTTATGGGATTTATGCCGAACCTATGCCAATCTTTCTTCTACAGTCAATTATTACTCAAAAAATAAAGGGCAATACAGAACCAACGAATTTACCGAACTGAATTATAAAAATGATTTTAAGCCCGACTTTGGTTCAAAAACGAATCAAAAGAATATTTTAGGAGCAGGATCAATTTGGCTGACTTATAATGCAATGGAAGAAGTTAACAGACCTGAAGGAGATGAAGCCTGGAAGTTTTATGACAGTTCGCTCAAAATTGCCTGGAAAACCGGAACCAGTTTTGGAAATCGGGATGCCTGGGCTATTGGTACCAATTCCAGATATGTGGTTGGAGTTTGGGTTGGAAATGCAACAGGAGAAGGGCGTCCGACTTTAACAGGAGTAACAAGCGCAGCCCCTATTTTGTTTGACGTTTTCAATTTATTACCAAGACAAAGATGGTTTGATACTCCGTACAATGATTTGGCAGAAGTTGAGGTTTGTCGCTTAAGTGGTTATCTGGCAAAAGATAACTGTCCTAAAATAAAACAGTGGGTTTCTAAAAAAGGAAAATCGACTAAAGCCTGTCCCTATCATAAAACCATTCATTTAGATAAAACGGAGCAGTTTCAGGTCAACAGCAGCTGTGAAAGCGTGGATAATATTGTGACTAAAAACTGGTTTGTACTGCCTCCGGTCATGGCTTGGTATTACAAAAGCCAGCATATAGAATATCTGCCCCTGCCTCCGTTTAAAGAAGGATGCGAAGGAACACAAACCGCAACAATGGATTTTATTTATCCAAAAGCAAATAGTAAAATCTACTTGACAAAAGATTTTAACAGCAACGTACAGCCTGTAATTTTAAAAGTCGCTTATTCTGAAAGAGATAAAGAGTTGTTTTGGTATGTGGATGATGTGTACAAAGCCACAACCAAAACTTTTCATGAATTACAAATTACGCCAGCAACAGGAACTCATTACATAACAGTTGTTGATGCGTTTGGAAATGAAATTAGAAGGAGAATTGAAATTATTAGAGAATAAAAAGGAATTCTAATTTCCATAAAAAATCATTGATTGTCAGTCTGAGCGGGAGTCGAAACCTTTCTGTCTGTAAAGTCCTTCGGCAGCGCTCAGGAGGATATTGAAGATTTGTTTAGTTTTTTTTACTACTATAAAATTAATTCGTGAATTCGTGGCGAAAAAAAAGCTATAAAAAAACCGCCAGTCTTTCGAAAGGCGGTGTTTGTTTTATTCTGAAATAACATTTCCTTTTTTATCGTAGAAATGATATTCTAAATACGTGTAAGCGTCACGAGGTATGATTTTCACCCATTTCTTATGTTCAAAAAACCATTTTGAACGTAAGGATGGAAAACCTTTACTGAGGTATGCAGCCACAAAGGGATGTGTATTAAGAACAACATTTTTGTGGGTTTTAAGAAGCCGGTCTAAATCAGATGAAATTTTATCGATAATTAAGATAGGTGCTTCAATTTCACCATTTACTTTATTAGGATCTTCTTCTCTGGTTTTAATGTTGACTTCGGGTCTTACTCTTTGCCTTGTAATCTGGACTAAGCCAAATTTACTTGGAGGCAATATTTTGTGTTTTGCTTTATCGTCGCTCATTTCTTCTCGCAAGAAGTCGAACAGGATCTTCCTGTTTTCTGGATTAGACATATCGATAAAATCAACAACTATGATTCCGCCCATATCCCGCAGACGAAGCTGTCTGGCGATTTCTGCTGCTGCAATCATATTAACTTCCATGGCGGTATCTTCCTGATTCGTTGCTTTATTCGAACGGTTACCGCTGTTTACGTCTATAACGTGCAGAGCTTCAGTGTGTTCTATAATTAGATAAGCACCTTTGCTCATCGAAACCGTTCTTCCGAAAGAAGTTTTGATTTGTCTCTCTATATTGTATTTCTCAAAAATCGGAGTATCGTTTGATTGATAAAACTTGACAATTGATTGTTTTGAAGGTGCAATTTCCTGCAGATAATCCTTCGTTTGATGATACAACTCTTCATCATCTATCTGAATGCCACTAAAGGTATCATTAAATACATCCCTCAATATTGAAGAAGCCCTGTTAAGCTCTCCTAATACTTTGGATGGATGATGAGCAGTTGGTAATTTTTTACACATTGCAGTCCATCTGCCAAGCAGGTTCTGCAAATCTTTTTCTAATTCGGCTGTATTTTTGCCTTCGGCTACTGTACGAACAATAACACCAAATCCTTTAGGTTTGATCGATAGAACAAGTTTTTTTAAGCGGTCCTTTTCTTTTTTGTCTTCTATTTTTTGCGAAATAGAAACACGATCAGAAAACGGAACCAGAACAATAAATCTTCCTGCCAGAGAAAGCTCAGCGCTTATTCTTGGGCCTTTGGTCGATATAGGTTCTTTTACAACTTGAACTAAGACAGATTGATTGGCACTTAAAATATCAGTAATGATGCCATCTTTGTCAATCTCTTTTTCAAACTGAAAGGTTTTTAGGGAGAAATCTTTTAATTTACCTGCGCTTACAAGTTTTATGAATTTCAGCTGGGAAGCTAAGTTTGGACCTAAATCGTGATAATGTAAAAAAGCATCTTTTTCGAAGCCAACATTTACAAAAGCAGCATTAAGTCCGGCAACTGGTTTTCGTATTTTGGCAATAAAAATATCACCAACCTGAAAGTTGCTTGTCTCTTGTTCCTTGTGTAATTCAATTAGTTTTCCATCTTTTAATAAGGCAAAATCTACGGCTTCAGAACTAGATCTAATGATCAATTCTTTATTCACTCTGTAAATTTTTATCCAGACTTTTAGTTTCAGGTTTTAGGTTTCAAGTTTCAGGTTTTACAACTCATAACTCATAACTTATTAACTCATAACTGAATTGTAAGGATGGATTAAACAATATTTTTAACAGGTATTAACCCGGCGAAAACTAGTTGGCAGTTTGCAGTTGTAAGTGTTCAGCTGACTGAATGCTTGATGCTGCTGACTGAATACTAATTTTCAATTTCAATGAACGTTTAAAAAGAAAAAAGTAGTTTTAAAACTACTTTTTCTTTTTGTGACGGTTAGCTCTCGCTCTTTTTTTTCTTTTGTGAGTAGCTACCTTATGTCTCTTTCTTTTTTTACCACTTGGCATATCGTATCGATTTTATGATTAATTAATAGTGTTATTTTGCTTCGTTGTTTGTTTTTACTCCTTCTACAAAAACTTTTGCAGGTTTAAAAGCAGGAATATTGTGTGCAGGAATTTTGATTGTGGTATTTTTAGAGATGTTTCTTCCTGTTTTCTCAGCTCTGGTCTTTACGATGAAACTTCCGAAACCTCTTAGGTAAACGTTGTCACCAGTTTCTAATGAAGTCTTAACTTCTTCCATAAAAGTTTCAACTGTTGCCTGAACGTCTCCTTTTTCAAGACCTAGTTTCTCTGAAATCTTCGCTACGATATCTGCTTTCGTCATTTTCTTTCCTGTTTTTATTTTATAAATGATGTACTATTTTTTTGAGGATGCAAATATAGGAATTAAAAAAATAATTAATCAAGCTAATTCGTTAAATTTTAATTACATAAAGATTTACTTTTGTTTTCTAAGTATTTTAAAATGAATTTTCATAACACACTGATAAATTGGTATTTACAAAATAAACGTGATTTGCCTTGGCGTAATACGGTAAATCCGTATCATATTTGGCTCTCAGAAATTATGCTCCAGCAGACAAGAGTGGTGCAGGGAATGCCATATTTTTTTTCATTTACAAATGAATTTCCTACTGTTTTTGATTTAGCTAATGCTGATGAAGAAAAAGTTCTAAAACTCTGGCAGGGATTAGGATATTATTCACGGGCAAGAAATCTGCACGAAACTGCCCAATATATAGCCAATGATCTAAAAGGAATTTTTCCAACTACTTATAATGATTTACTAAAGTTAAAAGGAGTAGGTGAATATACAGCTGCCGCAATTGCTTCCTTTTCTTATAATGAAGCTGTACCGGTTGTTGATGGAAATGTGTTTAGGGTTCTTTCCCGCTATTTTGATATTGAATCCGATATCGCTTTGCCGGCAACCAAGAAAGAATTTACAGCCCTTGCGTATGAATTAATGCCAAAAGAAAATCCAGCCATTTTTAATCAGGCGATAATGGAATTTGGTGCTTTGCAATGTGTGCCTAAAAGTCCAGATTGTTCTGTATGTGTTTTTAATGACAGTTGTCTGGCTCTGAAAAAGAAAAAGGTTGACACTCTGCCTGTAAAATCTAAAAAACTAAAAATCACAAATCGTTTCTTTAATTATCTGGTGTTAGAAGATGATTTAGGTAATACTTTAATTCAAAAACGGACTTCCAAAGGGATCTGGCATAATTTATATGAGTTTCCTTTACTGGAAACAGATAAAATTGTTGATTTTGATTTTGTTTCAAGAATAATTAGAGAAGAGATTTTATCTTCTTATACAATTACCGGGGTAGAAGAATGTTCACATGCGACAGTAATTCATAAACTTTCACATCAGCATCTGCATATTCAGTTCTGGAAAGTAAAAATCAGTGATATTTTATCTAATGGTTTGAATTGTAATGAATTAAAAGAGTTTCCTTTTCCGATTGTGATTTATAATTTTATTGAAAAGGAAGAAATTTGTCGTTGAAAAAAAGTATCTTTGATTTATACAAATGCTATACCATGAACGGAACATTAAACAAGGTAATGTTGATAGGCTATTTAGGCGACGATGTTAAAATGCATTATTTTGACGGAGGTAATTGCATCGGGCGCTTTCAGCTGGCAACAAACGAAGTGTATATCAATAAAACTACCAATGAAAAAATTACCTCGACAGAGTGGCATAACTTAGTTGTACGCAATAAAGCTGCTGAAATCTGTGAAAAATATTTGTCCAAAGGAGACAAGATATATGTTGAAGGCCGTATAAAATCAAGGCAATGGCAGGCTGAAGACGGAACTACAAAATATACCAATGAAATTCAGGTAACTGAATTTACCTTTTTGACAACTAAAAAAGAAACAGAGCACAAACACCATCAGGCTTCTGAATCGCCAAAAAACACTAACTTTGAAAATCCTAATGAAGGCTTGCCGGTCAACGATTTGCCTTTTTGATTGTTTAACTAATCTTTTTTAATTTGGACCCGGAGCCCAGTTTATTTTTTGTATTCACTGACACCAATCTGATTGTTGGTTTTGTCGGAATATTTATTTTACTTTTTTTATCAGCCATTGTTTCTGGTGCTGAAGTTGCCTTTTTTTCCTTGTCTCAAAAAGAAATCGAAGATGTACTGCAGGAAAATAACCCGAAGGGAAAAATAATTTTCAATCTTTTGGATAGACCCAAAAAACTCTTGGCTACATTGTTGGTTGCAAATAATTTTTTGAATATTGGGGTGGTTATCCTTTTCTCTTTTATTGGCAGAAATATTTTTAAGGATGTCGTTTCTGATTCATTAAAATTTCTTTTGGAGGTTTTTTTGGTTACTTTCCTGATTTTGTTATTTGGAGAGGTTCTGCCAAAGGTTTATGCAAGCCGTAATAGTATAAAATTTGCCAAACGTGTAGTTTACCCAATTGCTTTTTTAGATAAATTACTTTCTCCTGTAAGTTTGCCAATGCGTGCCGTTACCCTATATTTGCACAATAAATTAGGAAAACAGAAAACAAATTTTTCAGTCGATCAGCTTTCGCAGGCATTAGAACTTACCGATTCTGAGGGAACTTCGAGTGAAGAACAGAAAATACTGGAAGGAATTGTTTCTTTTGGAAACACAGATACCAAACAGGTAATGAGTCCTAGGATTGATATTTTTGCACTGGAAATATCTGAAACGTTTGCGGAAATTTATCCCAAAATAATTGAAACTGGTTTTTCAAGAATTCCGGTTTATCGTGACAATATTGATCAGATTGAAGGTGTTTTGTTTGTTAAGGATTTACTGCCTTATATTGATGAAACCGAATTTGACTGGACCACCTTAATCAGAGAAGCCTTTTTTGTTCCTGAGAATAAAAAATTAGATAATCTGCTCAAAGATTTTCAGAGCCTGAAAAGTCATCTGGCAATTGTGGTTGATGAATACGGAGGAACATCAGGATTAGTTTCGTTAGAAGATGTAATTGAGGAAATAGTTGGGGATATCAGTGATGAATTTGATGATGAACATTTAAACTTCTCCCAAATTGATGAAAATAATTTTCTTTTTGAAGGAAAGATTAATCTAAAGGATTTTTACAGAATTATTAATGTTGATGAAAACCTATTTGAATCACGCAAAGGAGAAGCAGAAACATTAGCAGGATTTATTCTTGAAATACTGGGCAATTTTCCTAAAAAGAATCAAAAAATTGCGTTTGAAAACTATGTATTTACTATAGAGACTGTTGATAATAAACGTATAAAACAAATAAAAGTAACAATAGAATAAGATGTTAAAAAAAACAATTTGGATAGCAGTAATTTTACTGAGCCTCACTGTTATAAGCTGTAAAGATGATGTTTTGCCAAAGCCGGCTGCTTTTTTGCGCCTGGATTATCCGATGGCTAAATATGTAAACTTTGAAAATACATGTCCCTTTTCGTTTCAAATGAATGAAGATGCTGTAATTAAGGGGGAAAAAGAGTGTGGATTTGCGATTACATATCCAAAAATGAAAGCGACTATTTATCTGACCTATAAACCAGTAAATAACAATATCGATAAACTGCTTAGAGATGCTCAGAAACTTACCTACGAACATGTTATCAAAGCAGATGATATATTAGAACAGCCTTATTTAAATCCTGAGAAAAAGGTGTACGGAATGTTTTATCAGGTAAATGGAAATGCGGCAACTAACTCACAATTTTATGTGACGGATAGTACTAAGCATTTCATCACGGGGTCTGTTTATTTTTATACCAAACCCAATTTCGATTCGGTTATGCCGGCAGCAAGTTATATCAAAAATGATATGCAGCGGCTTATGGAGACTTTGAAATGGAAATAAGGAAAAAAGGGAACGATTTTAATTTGGATTCTTTTTTGATTTTAGTTTTTTAAAATGTAATTATCTGATCTTTTAAACTATATGATTCTTCATTTTTTATGGTGTAAAAATCAGCATAACAACGATAATCCCTATAAATATAATTGTTCCTATCATGTGATTTCTTTCACTATTGCCATTCTTTTTATTGATATTTCCTTTTGGTGACCAAATTTCTGAAAATGAGATAAAAATCGTTTTCATTTAGCAGGACTATCATATTTGCATATACGTATCTGGCACTTGCTCCTAAAAGCTCTAACAAATATCTTCCCGAAACTATTTCTATAAGATCCATTTAAAACTAAATAAAACAATATTTTCTGAATAAGACTTTAAAAATATAATTTTATACTATAAAAGCTTAAATTTTTACTTAATAAAAAAGCGCTCAAATTGAGCGCTACTTAAATTATAAATTTTTAAGACTTCATATTCGAAACCTTATATGTTTTTCCGTCTCCTGTTTCCTGAACGACTTTTGTCAATGATTCAGGATTTTGAACTGTTTTGTCAAAAGTTACGGTTGCTGTTTTTTTGTCGAAATCAACAGCTGCTTTTTCAACTCCTTCAAGATTAGCTAACTCTTCTTCAATAGTTTTGGCGCATCCAACAGCGCAGGTCATTCCGTCAATTGTAAAACTGGCAGTCTGTACATTTTCTGCAGCGATTGGTTTGTGTTCTTTTGGAGTTTCAGTTTTTTCACCTTTTACAACGGCTAAACTTTTATCTTCTTCTTTTTTACAGCTTACCAGTACCAAACCTGCAATGGTTAACAATGCTATTATTTTTTTAAGTTTCATTTATATATAATTTTAGTTGTCAATATGTTTGCTGCAAAATTAATAAAAAAGGAAAGGTCATTTCCTAAAAATTATTACAAATTTGCATTAAAATACGATTTATGGATGCAAAACAATTAAAGTGGTTTTATTTATTGCTGCTTTCGCTAATTTGGGGAAGTTCATTTATTCTAATAAAAAGGGGGTTAGTAGGATTAACGGCAATTCAGGTAGGTTCGCTCCGAATCATTTTTGCCGGCTTGTTTCTGCTTATAGTCGGTTTTTTGAGTTTGAAGAAAATTTCGCTGCGTCAATGGAAATTTGTGGCTCTGACTTCATTCTTCGGGACATTTATTCCGGCTTTCTTTTTTGCCATTGCAGAGACTCAGGTTGACAGTTCCATTGTAGCTATTTTGAATTCGCTGACACCTTTAAATACTTTGGTTTTAGGAATTATATTTTTTGGAATTCAGTTTCATAAACGACAGGGCATAGGAGTTTTTATTGGGCTGATTGGATGTTTGTTATTGGTTTTGAATGGAACTTCAGGTCATACAGGACAAAACTATTATTATTTGATTTTAGTAGTAATTGCAACACTCTGTTATGCAATCAACGTTAATCTAATAAAGAAATATTTATCTGATTTGAATTCCCTGAGCATTACAACAGGTAATTTTGCGATTTTGTTTTTACCGGCTTTGATTATTTTAAGCACTACAGATTTTACACAAAAAATGCAGCTGGAAACAACGCAATATTCTGTTTTGTTTGTCATGATTTTGGGTGTTTTAGGAACCGGAATTGCAAATGTATTATTCTTTAAATTAATTCAAATGTCTTCGCCGGTATTTGCAACTTCTGTAACGTATTTGATTCCGATAGTGGCTTTTTTCTGGGGATTGCTGGATAACGAAATGCTAACTCCAATTCAGTTTTTTGGAGCCTTTGTTATTTTGATAGGGGTTTATTTGTCTGCGAAAAAGTAAAAGTTGGAAAGGTTTCAATATCAGTTTGTCATTTCGACGAAGGAGACCCAAGCGATAGCGAACAGGCGAAGCAAATCACAATAGAAATTCCGCAATCAAAATCGCAAATATTTGTCGAATCCCGAGTGTGATTTCTCCCAAAAGGGCGAAATGACAGAAGCTAAAAGCAGAAAGGCTGCCAATTACGACAGCCTTTCTGCTTTAAAAATCTTAGAATCTCAGCATCTTAGTAACTCAGATACTTAAAGAAAATCCTTCTCAGTAACTCCTTCATTGATTTTAATATCAGACATTTTTATATCCAATTCAAAACCTGCATTTTGTATCAGGTTAAAAGGAACTTTTACGCCTTTTACTTCTTTATAATCATTAAAATAGGTTGTTTGTGTAGTCGATTGTCCGCTTTGTTCTTTTATTTTAGTTTCGGCAACTTTTAAACCTGATTTTACATCGTAAAAATAAATTGTTTTACCTTCTTTTATGGAGTAAGCATCATTACCGTTTATTTGCTCAATTCCGCTTACGGTTAAATCTGTTCTTTTACTCAATTGTAGCTCTTCAAAAGGAGTTGCATTGGCTTTCATTTCGGCTAAATCGGCACCTTCTAAATTTTTGCGTTGTCCTTGCTGCTCCACATAAGCGCCTTTTTCGTTTACAACCTGTTTCATTAAGGCCATGCTTCCCATAGAAAGAGAAACCATCATTTTTCCTTTAGAATCTAATTTTGAAACAAAAGTCAAAGGAGCAGGGGCCTGCGGAATTGTAGTAGTTCCGTTCATGAATAATGTTTTTACTGCAGAAACGGCTTTTTCTCCACCAATTGCTTTGATGTAATTGTCAAAAACACTTTTAGCAGTAATTCCTGCCGGCGCTTCTTTTTTGGTAACAGGCTTTTCAACAGGATTTCCGTATTTATCAAAATATGAAATCGGAATCTGAAGTTTTTCTAAACCAGGAAGTACTTCAGATCCTTTTCCGACAATTACAATTCTCATATTATCGATTTGAAAATATTTATTCGATACCCGATTAATATCATCAATTGTAACATTGTTGATGGTTTGGATGTATTTTTCGTAGAAATCAGCCGGAAGTTTTTCGGTTTCAATATTTAAAGCATAACGGGCAACAGTCTGAGGTTTTTCAACCTGCATCACAAACCTTCCGATGTAACCTGCTTTTACATTTTTTAATACATCTTCAGAAACTTTCTCGGTTCGGATTCTTTTAATTTCTTTTATAAATTGTACAACAGCACTATCGGTAACGGCATTTCGAACAGCAGACGAAGCTTTGAATTTCGATACATATTTCCCGCTCCCAATATTTGAACTCGCTCCGTATGTCCAGGCGTGCTGTTCGCGTAAATTCATATTCAGGTAACTATTGAAATCACCTCCTAAAATTTGATTTGCAATTACAGCAGGAAAAAAATCAGGATCACTCATTTTTAGATTTACAGTATTTACTAATGAAATCTCTGACTGTACCGCATTTGGAACATCTACAAAATCAATTTCAAGTTTAGATACATTTTCAGGATTTGGATAAGTATTTTTTGGCGCAGTTTGTTTTTTCCATCCTCCAAAAAGTTTCTCTACGGCAGCTTTTGTTTCTTTAAATTTAATGTCACCAACTATAACTAAATAGGCGTTTTCAGGGACGAAATAGGTATTGTAATTAGCTTTAACGTCATCAAGAGTGACATTTTTAAGTGTTTCTTCTGAAACGAATTCTCCCGAAGGGTGGTTTTTTCCAAAAGTTAAAACATCTACAATACGGTTGGCTATGGCAGGAACACTTTTTTCATCGGCTTTAAGACCTTCCAGCATTTTTGCTTTTTCTTTATCAAATTCTGTTTGAGTGAAATTAGGCTGTAAAGCACCTTCCGACAGTAATTCTAAAATACGTCCTGAATATTTTGAAAGAGCGCTTGCGGAAGCACCTGATGAAGTGAAGTTTATATTGGCTCCGTAAAAGTCAATTTCTTCATTAAAAGCTTCTTTTGCGGTTTTTTGGGTTCCGTTTCCAATTAAACTGCTGGTTAATTCATCAACGCCTTTTTTGTTCCCTTCAGTAAAAGGAGCGTTATCCAGTGTAAGATTAAAACTTACTCTTGGTAGTTTATGATTTTCAACTACCAAAACTTTCATGCCGTTTGCCAAAACAAAAGTTTGCGGTTTTTTGATGTTAACTGCTGGTGGATTTCCTGGTTTGGGTTGTGGACGATCTTGTGCTTGCATAATTCCGGTAAGGAATAAAAGGATTAAAACTGTATGTATTTTTTTCATGATTCGAGCTTAGTTTTGAACTTTTTTTGAAGGAACATAATCTAAAATTAAACGCTGATTAGGGTTTAAATACTTTTTAGCGATTTCCCTGATTTCTTCTCTGGTAATAGAGTGGTAGATATCGATTTCAGTATTAATAAGGTTCACATCGCCATAAAGCAAATAATAAGAAGCTAAGTTTTCTGCAATTCCTTCAACGCTTGCATTGGCATTGACAAAATTGTTGTCGAATTTATTTTGTAATTTTTGATAGTCTTTCTCAGAAATCAAATCGGTTTGGATTTTTACAATTTCTTCGTCCATTTCTTTTAAGATATCAGTTGTAGTATAAGTTCCCATCGGTAATCCGTACAAAATATACATTCCGTAATCTTCCTGGCTAAAACCAACAGCGCCAATCTGCAGTGCCATTTTTTTGTCATCCACTATTTTTTTGTACAGTTTAGAGCTTTTTCCATCACTTAAATAAGAAGAAATTAAATCTAAAACTCTGGCATCTCTGGTTTTCATTGATGGTGTTCTGTATGAGGCAACTACCATCGGAATCTGGATGTTTGGATCTTCATAAGAGGCTTTTATGGTTTGTGTAATTGGCTCTTCAGTATAAGTTTGCTTTTTCAACACTTCTCCTTTCGGGATTGGTCCAAAATATTTCTGAATCCATTCTTTGGTTTTAGTTTTGTCGAAATCTCCGGCAACCACCAAAACAGCATTGTTTGGAGTATAGAATTTTTTGTTGAAAGCCTGAAATTCTTCAAGAGTTGCAGCGTCAAGATCTTGCATAGAACCAATAGTCGTCCATCGGTATGGGTGATTTTTGAACATGTGTTTTTTAACCTCTGGCAAAATATTTCCGTAAGGCTGATTGTCGTAACGCATTCTTTTTTCTTCTTTAACCACTTCATTTTGAGTATCAACACCAATTTTATTAATAATTGGGTGCATCAAACGTTCTGATTCCATCCATAGCCCTAATTCTAAGCTGTTTGATGGGAAAACTTCATAATAATAAGTCCTGTCATCAGAAGTGTTAGCATTGTTTACACCTCCATTTGCGGTAACGATTTTCATCCATTCACCGCGTTTTATGTTTTGGGTTCCTTCAAATAATAAATGTTCAAAGAAATGTGCAAAACCCGTTCGGTCAGGGCGTTCGTCTTTTGAGCCTACATGGTACATTACAGAGGTAACAACCACAGGGGCAGAGGGATCATTGTGCAAAATAACATGCATGCCATTGTCTAAATTGTATTCTTCGAAAGCTACTTTTTGGGCATGAGCTACTCCGCCTAGCATTATTGCAGCACTTAACATCATTATTGAGTTTTTCATAAAGATTAATAATTTATATACCTGTTTAATTAAGTGTAGGTGTTCAAGAGTTGATTTATGTTACACCAAAAATAAGTTTTTTTAGTCATCATTTAAGAATAGGTGTTTATTTTGGTGTATTTTAACAATCTTTTACTTTTCAATCCATTGAAAGATACAGTGTAAAGTCTTGAAAAGCAGATCAGAAAACCTGTAAAATATTTTTGAAATAAGGGATTGCACAGTAAATTATTAATTGTATATTTGCAACCTTAAAAATCAATAAATCAATTTGGTATGTATGCAATCGTAGAGATAGCAGGGCAACAATTTAAAGTAAGCAAAGACTTAAAGGTTTATGTTCACCGTTTGGCTAATGAAGAAGGTTCAAAAGTTTCTTTTGATAAAGTTCTTTTATTAGATGATAACGGAAGCGTAACTTTAGGCGCCCCAGCTATAGAAGGTGCTTCAGTAGAAGCTAAAGTGTTACAACACTTAAAAGGTGATAAAGTTATCGTTTTCAAAAAGAAAAGAAGAAAAGGATACAAAAAGAGAAATGGTCACAGACAATATCTTACACAAATTGTAATTGAAGGTATTACTGTAGCAGGCGGAACTAAAAAAGCAGCAGCTAAGAAAGCAGTTGTAGCAGAAGAAGCTCCGGCTACTGAAGTTGAGGCAGCTCCAAAAGCAAAAAAAGCAGCGGCTCCAAAAGCAAAAAAAGAAGCTAAAGAAGAATAATAACAATATTTAAACTCATACGTCATGGCTCACAAGAAAGGTGTCGGTAGTTCGAAGAATGGTAGAGAATCAGAATCAAAACGTTTAGGCGTTAAGATTTTTGGTGGACAGGCTGCTATTGCTGGGAACATCATCGTTAGACAAAGAGGTTCAAAACATAATCCAGGTGAAAACGTTTACATCAGTAAAGATCATACTTTACATGCAAAAGTTGATGGAGTTGTTAAGTTCCAAAAGAAAAGAGATAACAAATCTTATGTATCTATCCTTCCATTCGAAGCATAATCATTAGATAAATTATTATAGAAAACCCGATTTCAAAAAGATCGGGTTTTTTGTTTGGTACAATAGCAAAGTTTTTTTTAACCATATGTGATATAAGTTCATTTAAATAAGAAGTGCCCGTTTTCTTCGATATTTGTCATTTATGGCAAAAGAGTATACGTATCGAAAGGATCAGGCTTTGTAAAAGAAAAAACCTTTGTCTGAGTTTTGAACTTTGACAAAGGCTTTTTGATGATTGGAATTACCAAAATTCAATTTTGATATTACTCAGTATCTTGTGTTTCTTTCAGGTCTTCAGTTTGTCGGCCAACTTTTACTTTTGGGTTATTCTGTGTTCCGGTAACAGTTAGTGGGATTCCAAATATTCCTAACGGAGGCAGTCCTAAACGCATTTTTAAATTCAGTTTTCCGTCCAGGCTTGTTGTGCCTTCGATTCTTGGTCTGAATCCGGCAAATTTAAATTTAAAACGCTCAACAGTCATGATGTTGTTTTTGATTGTACTTTTAATATCAACTCTGGAAACATCAGGATTTTTTATGGCTTCAGAGCTTGTTTTTTTGCTTACCGCATTAAACATTTTCAATCCTCTTATTTTTACATCTTTTACAGAAAGTGTTCCGCCGCCTGCTAAAGACGAATAAACAGGTTCCATATTTCCGTTTAAGCGACCTTTTAATTTATAATCCAAAGAAACAATACCTTGTGCTTTTTCAGCAGCACTGGCCATCTTTCTAAACACTTCAATTTCATTATATGCTTTTTTAATATCAAAGTCTGATGCTTTAATGGCGTAATCAAAATTTGCTTTTTGAGGAGAGACAGACTCATAACTACCATTCATACTGACATTACAGCCAATTAAATTAAATCCTGTATTTCGCATGGTCAGTTTGCCATTCTTCATGCTTAAGTTTCCTTTTGCATTTTGAAGGTTAAGTTTGTCAAAATATACTTTTTGTACATTTGTCATCAACTGCAGGTTTAGATTCGACGGAATTATGATAACTCCGGTCTGGTGCGTTGTCTCTGGTTTTGTTTCCGTTTGGGGAGCAGGGTTTTTTGCTGCAGCTGTGTTGGTTTTTGTAGTTGTCATGAATTCATCTACGTTAATATATCGTGCAGAAACGGTAAAAGAACCTTTTAGAATTCCGGTTTTTGTAATGGCATAATTAAGAACATTTTGCAGGTAGCCATTCATTTTAAAGTCAGATTGTCCGTAAGCAGCCAAAAAGTTATTGAAAGACATTTTGTCCTGATTGATTTTAAATATTCCTTCTTTGATGATGAATTTTTTAGGCAGATATTCTGATGCGATTCCGATGTTTCGTAATTCAAGTGTTCCTTTATTGTTAAGTTTACTGTAATTTCCTTTTGAGGCATCACTTTGTTTTCCTTTTAAAGCCAGGTCAGCTTTTATAAAACCATCTAAATCAAGACCTTTTGTAGAAAAGACTTTGTATATTTTATTAACATCAAGCTCTCCTTTAGCTCTTATATCATAATGTAAATCATCAAAATTGTTCAGGTCTGCTGATACAAAAACAGGTTTTCCTTCAAAAGTTAACTGAGCAGGTTTTAGTTTCACTTTCAAATCATCAAAAGTGCCTTTTTGATTGTTAATTACAGTTTTTACAACAATATTTGTAATTGGATTTGGGTAATATTTGGTTTTGAGATATCCATTATTTAAATCAATAAAACCTTTTGTAATCGGAAAAAGTCTGTTTTTTTGATCAAATTTCCCATTGGTTTTAATGTCTCCGGTTAACGATCCTTTTATAGTAATATCAGGAATTCCTAAAGCCTTGCTTAATTTACCCAGGTCAATCTTTGCTTTAAAATCACCATTTATATCAGGAGTATTTGCTCCTTTTATATAAAATTTTAATTTTAGGTAATCTTTGTTGATGTTTAAAGACAAATTTTTAGCATCAACAATTAAAAGATCCGGATTTAAAGAAGGGACTTTCGTTTTAATTTCCAAATTTAAGTCTGAAACCGGAAAAGCACTTTTGTCATAATTGACAAATCCGTTATCAACTTTTACATCTAGATTTAAATCAGGAGCAATGTTTTCAGAGGCGATATAATTTCCTTTTAGAGTAAAAAGTAAATTAGTTTTTCCTTTTAATTCGGTTTTAGAAAGCCAGGTAATATACTTTGGAGGAAAAGCTGTAAAAACATCATACAAATCGTTGTTATCTGATTTAATCACAAAATCCATATTGTATCCATCTTTCAAAAAGTCAAACCTACCTTTGAAATCAACCAAAAGCTGATTGATTTTTAAATTATTTTGCTGGAAATAAAAAGACAAAGAGTTTACATTTACTTTCGTAATCAAATCAGCATCTATTTTTTTGTTCATCAGATAGGGTTCATCTTCATAAACAATATTGAGTTTTTCGATTTTGGCTTTTGAATATAAATCGAAAACAGCCTTGTTTAAATCCCCTTTTCCCAGATAATTAAATCCCAAAGCATCAAAATGTACTTTGGTTGACTGGTCATCATAAATTATTTTGCTGTTTAAAATTTCAATTCTCTCCAGTTTTAAGGCAGTATCTGTGGTGTCTTTGGAATTTTCTTTATGTGAAGAAGATTTATAAATGTTGTAATTTGCCTCTCCTTTTGGATTTACTTTTACATTAATAAATGAATCAGATAAATAGATCTGATCGATTTTTACGGTCTTGCTAAATATAAGACTCGCAACATTGATTCCAAAAGAGACTTCTTTGGCTGTTATAAATTTTTCGTTTTTATAAGGGGCAGAACCATTTAGGTGTAAATCATTTAAAGTCAGCGTTAGTGAAGGGAAATGATGAAAAAAAGAAAGAGAAACATCAGAATAATTTAGTTCTGCGCTCAGTTTTTCATTCGCAGTCTTTTTAATCTGTTCTTTGATTTTATCGGCAAAAACAACAGGTGTCAAAAAAAGCAATCCCAAAACAACGACTAACGTTATTCCTGAATATTTGGCAATTTTTAATAGGATAGATTTAGTTTTATTTTTTGACATAAATAATGTTGAGAAGTTGTTTATACAATGATTAAAAGCGATGATTATCCGTGAACAGTTTCACTTTTTCCGTAATTGGTAATAATCGAACCTTCATATTCGATCCATGCTGCCCATCGTTTATCTACATCTACATTGTCAGCATATTTTCTGGCAAATCCTAAAAAGGTGGTGTAATGTCCTGCCTCCGAAATCATCAGATCGCGATAGAATTTAGCTAATTCCTGATCTTTTATATTTTCAGAAAGGACTTTAAAGCGTTCGCAACTTCTGGCTTCTATCATGGCTGAAAATAATAAGCGGTCGCAAAGGGCATCTTTACGGCTGCCGTCTTTTTTCATAAATTTAAAAAGCTCATTTACATAATGATCTTTTCTTTCGCGCCCAAGAGTCAGGCCTCTTTTCTTGATTAAATTGTGAACCATCTGTAAATGTTCCAGTTCTTCTCTGGCAATAACAAGCATTTCAGTTACTAGTTCCTCTAATTCAGAGTTATATGTAACTAAGCTTATCGCATTTGAAGCTGCTTTTTGCTCACACCAAGCATGATCTGTTAAAATTTCTTCGATATTGGATTCAACAATGTTTACCCAACGAGGATCTGTGGCTAATTTTAATCCTAACATAATTACGGTAGATTTATATTTTGCAAAATTAGTTCTTTTTATCAGCTTAAATCAGTAAATATCGTGTAAATGCGCATAAAAAAGCATTATTTTGTAGTTCAAAGAATTAAAATGAATCCAACAAAAAAACTTTTAATTATTGGCTTTGTGTGGCCTGAACCAAATTCTTCTGCAGCCGGCGGGAGAATGATGCAGCTGATTTCGATTTTTCGTAAAAATGGATTCGAAATTACTTTTGCCAGCGCTGCACAGGACAGTGATTTTATGGTTGATTTATCTGAATTTGATGTTGAAAGAAAGTCGATTGAGCTGAATAATTCGAGTTTTGATGATTTCATAATTGAACTTAATCCGGATGTTGTTTTATTTGATCGTTTCATGATTGAAGAACAATTTGGCTGGCGTGTTGCAGAAAAATGCCCAAAAGCTATTCGGTTATTAGATACAGAAGATTTACATTGCTTAAGAGCAGCAAGGCAAAAAGCTTTTAAAGGAAACAGAACTTTTGAATTATTTGATTTGTTATCTGAAGAAGTAGCAAAACGCGAAATTGCCAGTATTTTGAGGTGTGATTTATCTTATATTATTTCTGAATTCGAAATGAAGGTTTTAAAGGATGTTTTTAAAATTGATTCAGCTTTATTACAATATCTGCCCTTTTTAGTAGAAGAAATAGCAGAGGAAGATTTTTTGACATTACCTTCTTTTGAAGACCGGCAGCATTTTGTTTTTATCGGAAATTTTCTTCATGAACCTAATTGGAATACGGTTCAATATTTAAAAGAAGCCATTTGGCCTTTAATTAAAAAAGATTTTCCAGAAGCTGTCCTGGAAATTTACGGAGCATATCCTTCTCAAAAAGTGTCGCAATTGCATCAGCCTAAAAGCGGTTTTTTTATAATGGGAAGAGCAGAAGATGCGAATGAAATTGTAAAAAAATCGAGAGTTGTTCTGGCACCAATTCGTTTTGGAGCAGGTTTAAAAGGAAAATTGTTAGAAGCGATGCAATGCGGAACGCCAAGTGTAACGTCAACAATAGGTTCTGAAGCTATGCATGAAAATTTGCCGTGGAATGGTTTCATTGAAGATAATCCAGATGAGTTTGCTAAAAAAGCGATCTCACTTTATCAGGATCAAAATCTTTGGGAACAATCACAAAAAAATGGAATTGGAATTATAAACGAATGTTACTCAAAAGATAAATATTCGGAAAAGTTAATAAGCAAAGTCAATTCATTATTGAATAATTCTGAAACTCATCGTCTTCATAATTTTATGGGAAGCCTGCTGCAGTACCATACTTTAAAAAGTACAAAATATATGGCAAAATGGATAGAAGCAAAGAATAAGAATCTTTAATTTTTTTTCCTGTTTCGAATTGGTTCAGTTTAGATATTTCGATTAAGGTTTAATTAGTTCGTTTTTAATTATTTGTGTTTTTTATAAAGAAGGATTGTACAGGATAGTTTATGAGATAAATAGTAATAATTTACTTGCTTATTAACTATCAAACCAAAAAAAATATGAAAAAACAAATTTTTAAGGGACTATTTATAGTCTCAATGTTATTCGCTGGTCTAAACTTATTTATAGGCTGTGAAAGTGAAAATTTAGAAAGTAGCAATGAAGCTGTAGTAGAAAATGAGAATCAAATCACTAAACCTTCGACAGCAAAAGGCGGAAATCTTTCAGGTGAAGTAACCGGCTCAGCAGGGGCTTATGTTGCTAAAGTAAATGGTGTAACCAAATACACAGGTTCTGATTATGTAGCTGCTATACAGGCTGCAATTAACAATCTTACTTCCGGGAGAGATATAAAGGAGTGGGTAACTGTTCGGGTTTCAGGTGCTTCTGGTTCAACTGGCGGATCTCTTAAATATGTAAATATGGCCAGTTATACCGGTTTAGATTTTGCAAACAATACTTTTAATGCGAATAGCGGCGATGCTTTGGTTATTCCGGTTTGGGCCGATAGAAAAACGAATATAGAAGTAAAAAATCTCAAGGTTTCGGGAAAACCGCGCTATGGTATTTGGTTCAAAGGATGTACAGTTATGAATATTAGCAATATCACCATGAATATAGGAGTGCCTCAGGCTGATTTAGGATTAGGAATCAGGGTTGATAACAGTACAGCTGCAACAAGCAATTTGACTATCAGCGGTACTATTAATATTACTGGCGGAGATAATTCTATTGAAACTTATGGTGTTGACGGGTTTTCTATTGGCAACGTAACTTCCAGCAATAATGCGGCTTGCGGAGTATTGCTCAATCAATCCAAAAATGGTACAGTGGGTACGGTTACAGGAACGAATAACAGCACAACAGGTTCAGTTACAGGTTATGCTACTTTTCGTTGTGCCAATAATAACGGACCCAATGTAGTTTGTTCTAAGGTATATTCCCGAGGCAGTGGGCGGGGATTCTTTAGCGTTACGGGCAGCAACGGCTGTACAGTAAATACGGTAGATATTGCTAATACAGCCATTCAGGGTATTTTATTGCAAAATTCCAGTAATACAAAAGTGCTGGGAGGCACAGTAAGTAACGGCCATCCTAATGTCCAGCATCAAAATGCAACGAATTGCAGTACCAAGGTAAATGGCCAGACTTATACGGCAGTGAACGGTACGTGGTAATATTATAGTTAAAAAAAACAAAGCGATGTGATTTTTTTACATCGCTTTATAAATTTCTTTCTATGAATGAATCAATAAGCCGGTTTGTTTTTTTTATTTCTCTATTATGTTTTTATGGATGTAAAGATGCTTCCAAAGAACGTAGTATGGATTTTGAAAGGTCTGTTTCGCAGCAAAATAATCTTTTTACAATTCCTCAAAAGATAAAAAATGATTTTTTACAAAAATTCCCAAAACTCGAAATCATAAAAAAAGAACATTATTCTAATCTGTTTTGGGATTTTTATGATCGAAATATGATTCCAAATGAATGTTATACGGATATTAATAATGACCAGATACTTGATTATGCTCTGTTGGTAGAGGAAGGCAATCAATTAAAATTAGGCATTATTTTATCCTCACATAAGGATTATTCATATTGGATTTCTCCCTTTTCAATGCAAAATGTAAATTCTGAAGGAGTGCATTTTTGTGTGTCCGTAAAACCTGCGGGAAGAACAGATGTTGTCAAAAAAGTACCGGAATCGCTTGTAATAAAGAAAAATGGATTTCTTATAAAGAATTTGGAACAGGATTGTTTTATATTTTATGAAATCAATAAAGAAATAAAGATGTTTAAAATGCTTTAGAATAATGGATAATGACACAAATTAAAGATATTTACAAAATAGCTGTTCTTCTTTTTTTCTTTTCTTGTAAAAATACTGAAACGGTAGAAGATTTAGACGGCAATATATACCATACAACAAAGATTGGAAAGCAGACCTGGATGGTAGAAAACCTTAAAGTCACCCGGTTTAATAATGGAGATTCGATTAAAAAAATCACAGCTAATAAAGATTGGAAAAAGGCAGAACAAGCAGGTTATTCTTTCTATAATAATAATGTTGCTTTTGTAAAAGAGTATGGATTTTTATACAATTACAATTGCCTGAAAGATATCCGAGGGATTGCACCAAAAGGCTGGAGGATTCCGACAGAAGAAGATGTAAAGGAACTAGAGTCTTTTATTAATTCCAATTCAATAGGGATTTTTTTGAAAGAAAAAGGAAATTCACATTGGTTGCCGTCTAATGCGGTTGGTAATAATGCAACTGGTTTTAATGCATTGCCGGGCGGATATCGGGACGAGGAGGGAGCTTTTTATATGCTGAAATCGAACGGATATTACTGGGCTGCTAATGGAAGTTTTGAATTGTACAATTGGAGTGACAGAATGTTTCAGGCTTTTGCAGATGTAAGGAGAGACAATGTTTTTAAAAAATATGGCTTTTCTATTAAATGTATTAAAGAAGAATAGTGTAGCATCATACTTTAAAAAAGTAAAGAATATACGGTGAAATGGATAGAGGTTAAAATAAAAATTATGCCTGCATTTTTCCAAACCCAACGGTTTCACGATAAATTTGTGGTGAAACATCTGCATTGGTTTTAAAGAAACGGCTGAAATAATGTTCGTCCTCATAGCCCAGTTCATAAGCGATTTCTTTGACGGTTTTACTGGTCAGGTATAATTCTCTTTTGGCTTCGATAATAATTCTTTCCGAAATTAAATCGGTTAAAGTTTTGTTGAAATAACTTTTAGATAATTTAGCCAGGGCTTTGGGAGAAATATTCAGCAAGTCGGCATAATTTCCTGCAGAATGTTTGGTTTTAAAATTGAGTTCAATCGCATCTTTTAAGTTTTGCAGAATCAAAGGTTCTTTCGCATTAGGAATGACATTCATTTCTTCCAATTGCTCTGTTTTTAATCTTGAAGCAGTAATTAAGAAGATTTTCAAATACGAAATCAGTAATTCGTATTGCGCCAATTCAGCATTTTGAATTTCGGCTTCCATTTGGTCGATAACCATATTAAAAGTCAATTCAGCTTGCTCCGTAACTTTTACATAAGGTGGCTGATAAATATTGTTGAATAAAACGCCATTGCATGAAACTTCTTTTTGATGCATATGAATACAATAAAAATCAGAATGAAAATGAATTGCAATTCCTTCAATTGGCTCGCTTACACAAAGCATAAAAGGCTGATAGGGCGAAAAGGAGAGAAGTGAATTTTCTTTAAAATGATGTTCTGCAAAATCGGCTTTGACTTTTCCATTTCCTTTCGTCACCCAAATTAAAGAGTAGTAATTATTACGCTGTACATGATCAAAATGACTGTTATTATCAAAAGCAAGAATTTTAAAAGCCAGGTTGCCGTTTTGTGGATTGATTAAAGTGTAAACATTTTGAGAACTCATATAAAGTGCGGTTTAATAATATAAAGATAGTTATGAAAAGAATTCACAGCTATCTTTATAAATTGATTTTTGTTATTATATTATTCTGAAATTAAATTACCGGAAAGTCAATTTCAGTATTAGCGACGTTGTTAAAATAATTTGTCAGGACGTTTAAAGCAACGTGAGCAATAGTTTCAGCGATTTCAGCATCAGCAACTCCTGCATTTTTAGCTTTATTTACATCTTCATCATTTACTAAACCATTTTTGCTAATTAATGTTTTAGCCAATTGTAAAATCGCTTCTGTTTTTACATCTGTAGAATTTCCGAATCTTGCTGCTTTTAAAACTTCAGGATCTGCTTTAATTAATTTTTCTCCAATAAAAGTGTGAGCTGCTAAACAGTAATCACAAGAGTTGCTTTCTGAAACTGCCAAAGCAATCAATTCACCTGTTTTCGCGCTTAATTTTCCGTGGCTTAAAGCGCCGCTTAAGTTTAAATATCCTTCTAAAACTGCTGGAGAATTTCCCATTGTTCTCATCATGTTTGGGACAACTCCTAGTTTTGCCTGTACAGCGTTGAATAAATCTTTAGTTTTTCCTGTTACTTCTTCCGGGTTTAATGCTGTTAATCGTGTCATTTTATTTAATTTTAATTATTATTATTTGTTGTTGTCTTTTGACATTACAAAGTTGCGACGATTACAGATTTTAGAACATGGAGAATGCACGCTATGTGATGGACAATTTTCCCTAGCTTTATTTTGGAGTAAAACAGTATGATTTTTTTCAGGAGCTAATCCCGCTATCCGTTACAATCTTTTGTGCCGAACCCCGGCACAAAAGGATTTTCACTACTATCGGGGCTAGGGAACTCGTTTTCATAAGAATGCTTTCGTTCAGTTTGTCATTTCGACTAAAAGGAGAAATCACACGAGAAACTCTACAAAAATTGGGTATATATAACTAGTTTCCGTCCAGTTTGTTATTTCGAGGAACGAGAAATCTTCGCAAGTAGCTCTACAAAGATTGTCGATTCTGATTGCTGAGTTTCTCGCAAAGAAAATCACACGCAGAATTCTATAAAGATTATCGACAATTGCTGCGGAATTTCTAATGTGATTTGCTTCGCCTGTTCGCTATCGCTTGGGTCATCTTCGTCGAAATGACAAATAAAACGTAAAAAAAAAGCAGGTTGTTCCCTTTTGGAGCAACCTGCTTTTAAAATTATATTCATAAAAAAGTTTATTTCAAAACACCTTCAGCATCCTGAATTGTCGTTGCATGATAACCCGATTTAGCTTTATCAAATACTTGCTTAGCCCAAATTTTTCCATCTGGAGTTTTAATCATTTCTTTATAAAGCATCATGATAGAGCCAGTTCTGCTGCTTCCAATTAGAAATTGTTCAATTGCAGGATTTGCAGCTTTATATTGATGGCGAATTGCCTCAACGAACCATTGACGTTTAATGATAAAATTTCCTCCTTTTGTAAAGTTGAATTCTTTATCGATCGCTTCCATTTCTTTGGTTGTAATATCAGCCGGAAGATGATCTATAAAATGCTGTTTTTCTGCAGTTGTTGTAATTTTTTTACTCAAACCCGCAACACCCGTTTCTCTCCAGCTTTTCTGGATTTTATCGATTGCGTCAAAATCGGCAGAACTAACAGGAAGTATGTTTGAAGGAATTCCTGGTTTGTAAATCCAGTCTTCCAGTTTAATTTTATCTGCTAAAGTTTTATCGCCTTTAATGAGATTTTCATTTAAATACTTTACAAAATCTTCTGTTGTAATAGATTTGAAAGCGTGAGAATCAAAGTAATTTTTAATAAACGGATCGAATTTTTCTCTTCCAACAGCATTCTCAATAACTCTTAAAAAAGCATATCCTTTTACATACGGAATCATACTTATTCCGTCATCAGGATTTCTTCCCGTCAAACTCACTTTTAGTCTTGTGTCGGGACTTGTATCGCCATATTCTGCAACATTATCAGTCAATTCTTTGTTGGTAATAACGTTTTGCATGTCAAATTCTTTCTTTCCAAAAATGGCTTCGCCAATTCTGTGTTCCACATAAGTAGTAAAGCCTTCGTTTAGCCAAATATCATCCCAGGTTGCATTTGTAACTAAGTTTCCGCTCCAGCTGTGTCCTAATTCGTGCGCCAGTAAACTTGTTAACGAACGATCTCCTGCAATTACACCTGGAGTTAAAAAAGTAAGGTTTGGGTTCTCCATTCCGCCGTAAGGAAAACTTGGAGGTAAAACCAAAACGTCATAACGTCCCCAACGGTATGGTCCGTATAATTTTTCTGCAGCATTTACCATTTTTCCTAGTTCGGCAAATTCATAAGCAGCGCTTTTTAGAACAGATGGCTCTGCGTAAACGCCAGTTCTATTATCAATGGCTTGAAATTCGATATCTCCAACCGCAATGGCCATTAAATAAGATGGAATTGCTTTGTCTTGTTTGAAAGTATAAACACCAGTATCATTTTTCTTCTGCGGATTTACGGCGCTCATTACGGCTAGTAAATCTTTAGGAACCGTAACTTTTGCATTATACGTAAAACGAATTCCAGGAGAATCCTGACACGGAATCCAGGTACGAGACCAAACACTTTCTCCCTGAGAGAATAAAAAAGGTTTCTTTTTGTCTGCAGTTTGTTCTGGTTTTAACCATTGTAATGCTATAGCATCTTTAGTTGTGCTGTAATAAATATTTACTTTGGTTGTATTCGGTTCAATGGTAATATGAAGTGGTTTTCCGTGAAATTCAGTTTCTTTTCCAAGTTCGAATTTCGTTTCTTTTTCTTCGTCCCCTAAAGTTACTTTGGTAATATTTAAAGTGTTTTCGTCAAAGATGATTTCGTTTCCTTTGCTAATATTGTCAATTAGCCAGGAAGCTTTTCCTAAAATCGTCTGCGTATCAAAATCAACTTTAATGTCTAAATCAAGATGTTTGACAACTGCAAGTCCTGGTTTAGAATAGCTGTGTTCATCGGTAACAACGGCTTGTTTTTCGGTTTGCTCTTTTTTCTGGCAGGCAATTACTGTTAGAAATAAAGTTAAAAGGATTAGCTTTTTCATATTATGAAGAATTGAATTTTGAGGATGAAAATTAAATAAAAAATCCCGTCCCGAAAAACTTCGGGACGGGATTTAAATATAAAATTAACAACGATTACGCCAGCATAGTAACCGGGCTTTCGATGTATTGTTTTAATGTTTGTAAAAATTGAGCTCCTGTAGCACCGTCAATTGTTCTGTGGTCACAAGCTAATGATAGCATCATGGTGTTTCCAACTACGATTTGACCGTTTTTAACTACTGGTTTCTCAACAATCGCACCTACAGAAAGGATAGCAGAGTTTGGCTGGTTGATAATTGAATTAAATTCAGTAATGCCAAACATTCCCAGATTTGAAACTGTAAAAGTGCTTCCTTCCATTTCCTGAGGCCCCAATTTTTTGTTTTTAGCTCTTCCAGCAAGATCTCTCACGCTTCCACCAATTTGAGACAAACTCATAGCGTCTGTAAATTTTAATACAGGAACTACTAATCCGTCTTCAACAGCTACAGCAACACCAATGTTTACGTGATGGTTGATGATGATAGCATCTTCTTTCCAGGTAGAGTTGATTTTTGGGTGTTTTTTCAAGGCTAATGCACAGGCTTTGATTACCATATCGTTGAAAGATACTTTTGTATCAGGAACGCTATTGATAGCAGCTCTTGCCTGCATAGCTTCGTCCATGGATACTTCAATCACTAAGTTGTAATGAGGAGCTGTGAATAACGACTCAGATAAACGTTTTGCAATGATTTTACGCATCTGAGAATTTTTGATCTCTTCTGTGTAAACTTCTCCGGCAGGAACAAATACTTTTGGTGCAGCAGGAGCAGATGCTTCTTGTTTAGCAGCTGGTGCTGAGGCAGTATTTTGAGCCTGAGTAGATGGAGTAAAGTTCTCGATATCGCTTTTTACGATACGTCCGTTTTCTCCTGAACCTTTAACCTGAGATAACTGGATTCCTTTTTCAGAAGCAATTTTTTTAGCTAATGGTGAAGCTAAAACTCTTCCGTTTGAATTGTCTGCAACAGCTTCCGGTGCTTTTTCAGCAACAGGGGCAGTTTTAGTTTCTTCAGCAGCGGGAGTACTTGTAGATGCAGTGCCTCCTGTAGAATAGTTTTCAGCAATTCCGGAAATATCAGTTCCTGCAGGCCCTATGATAGCTAATAAACTGTCAACTGGTGCAGTACTTCCTTCCTGGATTCCAATGTATAATAATGTTCCAGCATTGAAAGATTCAAACTCCATAGTTGCTTTGTCTGTTTCAATTTCTGCCAAAATATCTCCTTCAGCTACAGTGTCGCCTACTTTTTTCAACCAGGTTGCTACTGTACCTTCGGTCATAGTGTCGCTCAAACGAGGCATAGTTACCACTACAACACCTTTTGGTAATTCAGCTGCCGCTTTAGCAGGAGCAGCAGTTTCAGTTTTTGCTTCTGGAGCAGGAGCATCCGCTTTTGGAGCATCCACAGCAGGAGCATCCCCACCTGCCAAAAGAGCAGAAATATCTTCTCCTTCGTTACCAATGATGGCTAATAATGAATCAACCGGAGCTGTTTCTCCAGCTTGGATTCCGATATGTAAAAGAGTTCCTTCGTTAAAAGATTCGAACTCCATTGTTGCTTTATCTGTTTCAATTTCAGCAAGGATATCTCCTTCGCTAACTTTGTCGCCTACTTTTTTTAACCAAGTCGCTACCGTTCCTTCCGTCATAGTATCGCTCAAACGAGGCATTGTTACTTTAATTGCCATAATGATTTATAGTTTATGAGGTGTAAATGGATAGTCTTCCTGTGCGTATACTACATCGTATAATTGTTGTAAGTCTGGGTATGGAGATTCTTCAGCAAATTTCTGACACTCTTCAACCAAGTCTTTAACTCTTTGATCAATTACATCGATTTCTTCTTGTGTAGCATATTTCTGATCCATAATTACATCAAGAACCTGAGTAATTGGGTCAATTTTTTTGTATTCTTCAACTTCTTCTTTTGAACGGTATAATTGAGCATCAGACATTGAATGTCCTCTGTAACGGTACGTTTTCATTTCAAGGAAAGTTGGGCCGTCTCCACGACGCGCTCTTTCGATCGCTTCGTGCATTGCTTCAGCAACTTTTACAGGGTTCATTCCATCAACAGGTCCGCAAGGCATTTCATAACCTAAACCTAATTTCCAGATGTCAGTGTGGTTTGCGGTTCTTTCTACAGAAGTTCCCATTGCGTAACCGTTATTTTCCACGATAAATACAACTGGTAATTTCCATAACATCGCCATGTTGAAAGCTTCGTGTAAAGAACCTTGTCTTGCAGCTCCGTCACCAAAATAAGTCATAGTTACACCTCCGGTTTCAAAGTATTTATCAGCGAAAGCTAAACCAGCTCCTACCGGAATTTGTCCGCCAACGATTCCGTGACCTCCGTAAAAACGATGCTCTTTTGAGAAAATGTGCATAGAACCTCCCATACCTTTAGATGTTCCTGTTGCTTTTCCTAAAAGCTCGGCCATAACACGTCTTGGGTCAACTCCCATACCAATTGGCTGAACGTGATTTCTGTATGCCGTAATCATTTTGTCTTTAGTCAGATCCATAGCATGTAAAGCTCCTGCTAATACCGCTTCCTGACCATTGTAGAGGTGAAGAAATCCTCTGACTTTTTGTTGGATGTATAATGCTGCAAGTTTGTCTTCAAACTTTCTCCAAAGCAGCATATCTTCATACCACTTTAAGTAAACCTCTTTTGTAACTTCTTTCATCTGAATTCTTTCTTTTGCTAAAGTTGTTTTTTTGTGTTATCAATATCACCTATAACGCAAAAATAGTTTCCTCCCACAAATTTGCGCCCGAAGGGTCGGGATGCAAAAATAAGACATTACATTTAAGAACTAAAATTTAAAAGCTGTTTTTTGGCTTTTTTACAAGAACTTTTTATCAAACATTAAAGGGAGCAGGTTTTTAAGCGATGCAGATTGATAAATTGCGCCTGTTTCTCCCATAAAATAGATTTCTATGGGGGTGTCTTGTTTAATTTCGTATTCTGCGATCGATTGACGGCATGAACCACAGGGCGGGATAGGAGCCTGAGTCTGATTCAGGTCTGAGGCTGCTGTAATTGCCATTTTTAAAATTTTGGCTTCGGGATGAACACTTCCTGCTTGAAATATTGCTACCCGTTCTGCACATAATCCGGAAGGATAGGCTGCATTTTCCTGATTGGATCCTAAAATAATTTTTCCGTTATCTAATAATAATGCTGTACCAACTCTGAACTTAGAATAGGGTGCATAGGCCTTTTTGCGGATCTCAACAGCCTGCACCATTAAATCCTGGATGTCATTTGGTAATTCTTCTAAGCTATCGAAAGCCAAAAATGAGGTTGTTATATTTATTTCTTTCATTTATTTTAAGGGAAAAAAAATCCAAATTCCTTTCTAGAATTTGGATTTGCTATTTTTTTATTTGTTGTCTTATTAATACTCTTCGTATTTTTCTCCAAAATTAAAAGTTAATGAGAAACGAAGTGTGTTTTCTAACGGATTTTTAACTTTTGATGCTGAGAATAAGTAGGAAACATCTACTTTAACAATGTTGTATTTGAAGCCTGCTCCTAATGAGAAAAATTTTAGTGCACCTTTATCAGGGCTTTGATGGAAGTATCCCGCACGCATCGAAAAAGAATCCTGATAAGTGTACTCTCCTGAAAGACTGTAAGTAATTTCTTTTAGCTCTTCACTAAAGCCGTCTGGTGCATCACTGAATGATTTGAAAATTCCGGGTACCCAGCCAATGGCGTTGTATTTGTTGTTGGCTTCCTGGATGCCATCAGTTTCGCCAGCATCTGTAGTATCGCCATCATTATTTAAATCAACTGGTACAGGGATTTGTGTTGTTGGAACAAGTAGTTTCGTAAATTCAAGCCCTACGGCTACTTTATTATAATCATCTAATATAAAATCAAAACCTCCTCCTAATCTTAAATTTGCAGGAAGAAAGTTTGAGCCATTATCAGAATCACTTAAATCATAATTAATTTTTGGTCCCAGATTCTGAAAATTAAAACCGGCTCTCCATCTTCCGTTGAAATCTCTATAGGCAACTTCTTCAGACTGATAAAATCCGGCAACATCAAATGCAAATGATCTTGCGGCAGATAAGCTTTGTCCTTCGGTTGTGATGCCTAAGTTTGAATTAATAAATCTTGCTCCTACCGCCATAGAAAACATCTCACTTAATTTTAAGGAGTAAGACCCGTCAATTGCAAATTCTGATGGTTTAACAATATTGGGCTGACTTTGAGAGTCTTCTCTTAATTCAATATCTCCAATACTAAAATAGCGTACACTACCGGCAAAAGCACTTCGTTCATTGATTTTGTTATAATAGGTTACCTGGCTTAGTGAAATGTCATTAACCAAATCAGTTAAATAAGGTGTGTAGCTTACAGAGAAACCTTGTTTGTCAATAGAAAATGCATATTTTGCAGGATTCCATTGCTGGGAAAATACATCTGCAGATGTAGCAACTCCCTGATCGCCAAGTCCGGCTGCTCTTGCATCAGCTGCAACTTGTAAAAAAGGAACTCCGGTTGTAATTGGTCTTTCTTGTGCTTTGGCAAGTGATATGGTAATAAAATAAAATAATAATAAAGAGGATATTTTTTTCATTTATTTTAAATAAGGTGTTAGTTTATGTTGTTGGTTTTGCAAATATATATTATAGGATAACAAGTTTTTCATACTTTTCGGCTTTTTTGTTTGTTAAACTAGATTTGACAGTAAGTTTGTAAATGTAAACTCCTTTGCCTATTCTGTCTCCAAAATCATCTTTGCCGTCCCATGTAATTTCTCTTGATAAAAAACCTTCAGTGGTAATGATCTGATTTTTTGTCCAGACTACCTTTCCTGTTATTGTCATTACCTGTACCTGTACATCTAATGGCTCGTAAGGTTTGTTATGGGAAAACCAAAACTGTGTGTAGGTAGAAAACGGATTAGGGTAATTAAGAACGTGGCTCAATGTAAGCGATTCATCTCCAACAACAATAAATTGTACTTCACTTGTTACCGGGTTGTTATAAACATCCCAGGCAGTAAAACTTATAGTATGCATTCCTGCGCTTAAATTACGTAATGGGAAACGTAAATTTCCATTAGTATAATCATCTAATTTTGTTTGATAATAGTCATTTAAAATATAAGGATTGCTTACATCTCCATCTAAAACTGCTACTATATCATGACCGATTCCGCTTGCTGTATTAATTCCGTTTTCGTCCTCAAGAAACGCTAAAAGAAAAGGAGATTCATTTGTGATTCCTCCTGAGACAAAAGTTTCATCGTTCATATATAACTTCACTTTTGGACTAATATTGTCCTGAGGTGCGTTTTCGTTAATTCCTCCAATTTTTATGAGGTCGTTATAGCCGGATTGGTTTTCTAAAACTTCATTCTTTTTTGAATAAAAACTGATTCTTCCATTATTAACAGGTATTCGAATGTCTCTTGGAACTACAAAACTAAATTCAAACTGACCATTAGTTACAGAAGCATTTCCTCTAAAAATAGTTTCGCCTAATGTTTTAAATTGTATTGACGGACTATAACCGTCATTATTTAGTGTGGTATTGGTAATTAGTTTATCGAAAATAGCAGTTGAAAGCTGTCCGTTATAATTGCTCAAGAGGTTGTTGTTTTCATCGGTAATTTCTCCTGATATTTTAATTTTAGCTAAAGATTTAAAGTCTTCAATTGTTCCCGAAACAGGGATGTCATTTACTTTTGTTAAGTTAATTCGGGGTTTAGGGATTGCAAGCATTATTGCGGGATCGCCTAAATAAAAGATAACATTGCTGGATGAACTCGGGTTCTCATTTTTTGAAACCCGAAGCGCTTCTGCAATAGTTGTATATTGATTAGATCCGAAAGACAGCAGGTTTTTAGTTAGGATATCATTAAAATTTTCAGCATTATATTGCCCAATCGAACGTATAGTAGTTAGCATTGCTATGGCTCCTCCTTTAGGGTTCCAAAAAGTATATTCGCCGGCTGTAGGGTGAGTTGGGTCGTCAAAACGGGAAAACTCGCAGGTTATAGTTATAAATAGTGGATATTTATATTGATTGTTTAAGTTTTGACCATCTGATTTTTCCCAAAGTCTCTCACTGGATAAACCATCTTCTCCTCCATGTCCTAAGTAATTAAAAATTAAAGCACCTTTTTCGAAAGCATCAAAAAGATCTGTTTTTGCTTTTGGATATCTTGATCCTCCTGCCGATGCCTCTTGGGTGTAAGAATCCATAAGAATTTTTTCAATATTTAAGAATGGTTTTTCAGTAGCAATTTTGTCGGCTAAAGTGTTTTGACGCGATTGAAGCGTAGTATCAGAGGCTTTGTCGGAATCATCACTGATTAAAACGACATTGTTTCGCCAGTTTCCGTAAGATTTAATGTTGTGGTATTCTATAACTTTATTAACCATTTCTTCTGCCTGTGCATTGTCTTCAGCTAACATCCTGCCAGTTGCAATATCAATTCCTCCATAAAAAGAAGTTATGTTTCCTTCGTTATCATCCATTAATCCGTAAAAATCATCAGACGCGAAACAAGATTCTCCAATTGTGTTGCTATTTAAAGAATGATATATGGGTACAATATTGGTATTGTTAGAGATACGATTTTTATAATCAAATGAAGCATCGCCAAACAGGTTTACGTATTTTACTTTTTTATCAGACGAAGAGGCGTTTTGGTAAACATATCTGATACAATTTCTGATTGCTGCTATATCTTGTTTTCCTGAAGAGAATTCCTGGTAGATGTTTTCAAGGGTAACAACTTTTACGTTTAAACCGGAATAGCTCCTATGAAAGTTTGCTAGTTTTTCAGCTGGAGAAAGTAAAAAATTTGGGGTGATAATCAAATAATCAATATCCTGGAAATTATTTTGTGCATTTTTAAAAAGCGTTCCCTTTAAGTTTTGATTCGCAATTTTAGACTGGGTTTCTTTTAAAGGACTATAATAATCTGATGGATCAATTGCTATATATTTTCGAATTTCGCCTAGAGTAGCCTTGAAGCTTAAATTATCTAAATTGCTGTTTTCGATTTTTGATACATTATATAGGTCTGTGATATCCCAAATTTGTGAAATTCCCAAAGCATTGGTGATAATGTAATTTGCTATTCCGGTGGTTGAGCCCGCAAGATCATACTGAAATAGGAATTGTTTTCCTGTTCCTTTTAGCTTTCTTTTTGCAGTTAAATTAATGTGATCCAGGTATCCTTTTGAGCCTGGTACTCCGTTATTGTCGTAAGTGAGTTTTATTTTTACGTTTTCTGATCCTGAAAAAGTAGTGTTAGCAGGCAGGTTTCCTGTGTAGAATTTTGCATCAGAACTGTTGCTGATTTGACTAAAAAAGATGTTTCCAATGTTTTGTCCATTAGCAGAGACAGTAAACGAAGTATTGGTAAATGCCGCCGCCGCTGCGACAGTTTCTATTTTTATTGATGAACCGGACTCAAAATTCGGAAAATTAAATTCAAATTCCTGTTCATTTTTGATTTCAAAAGATTCTCCAAACCATTGACGCCCCGTGTGTGCAATATTAATTAAGTCTGCTTCATGAAACTGATGATCGTCGAAAGTAGTTAATTCTAAAGTGCTGTTTCCGGAAGGCTGTATCATATTAGGAATCCTTTTTCCGTTACCTCCCTGGCTGGTTACATAATAATAAGATTTGGTAGCATATAAATTGATGTTGGTTTTGCTTTCAGTACTCCAATTGTTGATTCCTTCTGCATAAAAAAGAATGTAATCCTCATTATTAAAGACGCCATCGTTTTCACCTATAACCTGAATTGCGTTTTCTGTTAAATCTTCAGGATAATAACTGTTGTTAGATAATGGAAGCATTCTTCCTCCATTTCCGTAGATTTTTATTTTTCGCGGATCACTTTTGCTTGCATCAAAGCCAAGACTTTGTAAAAATGACCTTGAAATTTTATATACACCTGATTTTTCTACATAAAAACGATACCAGTCTCCGGAGGATAAAACCGAATTTGAAATACCATTTGATTTCAAAGTCGAAGCAGCGCTATTGTTTTTTGATGAATTGCTGTTTATTGAATAAGAAAAAGATCTGATTCTTTTAAAACTACTTCCTTCATATACAATTGGAGACAAGGAAATAAAACCTTGCTTTTGATCTCTTGTAATGGCTATTTGAAGCGCTTCATTAGGTTGTTTGGGTATGTTTGCTAATGATAGATCTCCTAAGTCATCAACTGAAATAGTTTCGTAAATAACATTCGTAATCTGAACTTCATTGTTGTTTGAATAATCTAAATATTTTGGGCTAAATAATAATGTTATGGTTTTTTTTGTAATGTCAAACCGGAAATTATTACCGGTGAAGTAAGGGATATTGACTTTCAGTTCACCAAAACTCATTTCTTTTTTATTTTGCCAATCTATCGTGAGACTCCCGTTTTTCTGGGGAAAAAGAAAAAAAGGAATGAGAAAAAGATATAAAAGAATGGCTTGTTTCATAGTGAAAGAAAACGAAATTAATTTAAAAATATTTTAATAAGTAAAAATATAGTATTTAATGTAATAGTAATAATAAAAAGTATATTTTTGCGTTTCGAAACTATAGGTTATTTTCTGGTAAAAAACAGCTAAATAAAATTATTAGAACAGATGTTGCCAATTAAATGTTAATTATTATATTGCAGCACCTAAATTTATCACCTAAGAATGAGTATGAAAGTAAACAAAATTGTAGCCTTGCAAGTAATGATGTCAATAGTATTGATGTTGGGCACGGCTAGTTGTAGCAAAAAATCAAGTTCTAGCCGTGGCTCAAGAGCAACAGGTTGGGATGTTGATAGTCAGAACGGAACAGCTGCTAGAAATGCAGGAAAAAAACAGCAGGCAGGTCCTGGATTAGTTTTCGTTGAAGGAGGTACATTTACTATGGGTAAAGTACAGGATGATGTTATGCATGATTGGAATAACACTCCGACTCAACAACACGTTCAGTCGTTTTACATGGATGAAACAGAAGTTACGAATGGTATGTATTTAGAATACCTTGAGTGGCTTAAAAAAGTTTTCCCACCTACAGAAGAAAGTTATAAAAACATCTACGCCGGTGCATCGCCTGATACCTTGGTATGGAGAAATCGTTTAGGATACAATGAAACGATGACAAATAATTATTTAAGACATCCAGCCTATGCTGACTATCCTGTAGTTGGTGTTAATTGGATTCAGGCTGTTGAATTTAGCAAATGGAGAACAGATCGTGTTAATGAAGCTGTTTTAGAAAAAGAAAGATATATCAAAAAAGGTGCTAAAACACAGGATGTTAGTGCTGAAAGCTTATTTAATACGGAAGCATATATTGCCTCTCCATCTACTTCTTATGGAGGAAATGAAGAGATTGTTCTTAAGAAAAGTCCTAATGGCAGAAGACCTAAAAAAAATAAAGATGGTACAGTAGAAGAGCAGAAAAATGTTTACGCACAGCGTTCTTCAGGTATTATTTTGCCTGAATACAGACTTCCAACGGAAGCTGAATGGGAATATGCTGCTGCAGCTGATGTGGGACAGAGAGAATACAATATCTATAAAGGTCAAAAGAAATATCCTTGGTCGGGAGATTACACTCGTTCTGCAAAACGTAAAAACAGAGGTGATCAATTGGCTAACTTTAAGCAGGGTAATGGTGATTATGGTGGAATTGCTGGTTGGTCAGATGATGGTGCAGATATTACAAATAAGATAAAAAGCTATCCTGCTAATGATTTCGGATTATACGATATGGCAGGAAACGTAGCAGAGTGGGTTGCTGACGTATACAGACCAATAATCGATAACGAGGCAAATGATTTTAACTATTACAGAGGAAATCAATATGCTAAAAATAAAATTGGTAAGGATGGTAAATTAGAAATTATCACAAAAGATAATATTAAATATACCACTTTAAGTAATGGTAAAGTAGTGGCTACGAATTTACCTGGAGAAATAGCTCAGGTTCCGGTTGATGAAAATGAAACCTATTTGAGACAAAATTTTAGTAAAAGTGATAACATAAATTATAGAGATGGAGATAAACAATCTTCAAGATACTATGATTTTGGAGATTCTGAATCTGCAGATGATGCTAAAAAAGAAACAATGTATAATTCTCCAGTACACAATGTTACGACAGATAGTTTAGGTAACATGGTGAGAAAATATGATAACTCAAGTAAAAGAACAACTTTAATAAACGATAATGCAAGAGTTTATAAAGGGGGATCTTGGAGAGACAGAGCTTACTGGTTAGATCCTGCACAAAGAAGATATTTCCCTCAGGATATGGCTACTGACTACATCGGTTTTAGATGTGCGATGTCAAGAGTAGGTTCTAAAACTGAAAGAAGAAAATCACCAAGGAATTAAGTTTTACAAATTCCAATAAAAAAATCCAAATTCCAACACTGAGTTCAGTAAGGGATTTGGATTTTTTTTAATTTTATAATCTAAATAAATGCTTATAAAATGAATATTAAAGAAATTCATGACCTGTTTTTGAAATGTAAATCTCTTTCAATTGATACGCGCAAAATTGAAAAAGAATCTATTTTTTTTGCTATCAAAGGAGAAAATTTTGATGCTAATACTTTTGCTAAGGAAGCTTTGGAACGTGGGGCTTTATTTGTGATAATTGATAATGCTTCTTATTTAATTGATGAAAGAACAATTCTGGTAGAAGATAGCTTAAAAACTTTACAGGAATTAGCAAAATTTCACAGACAATATTTGAAAATTCCGATTGTTGCATTGACAGGGAGCAATGGTAAAACAACAACAAAAGAACTAATAAATGTTGTTTTGGCGCAAAAATATAGGACTAAGGCAACTGTCGGGAACTTAAATAACCATATTGGTGTTCCGTTGACATTATTGTCTTTTACCAGTGAAACTGAAATTGGAATTGTAGAAATGGGTGCTAATCATAAAAAAGAAATTGAATTTTTATGTTCCATTGCCCAGCCTGATTATGGTTATATTACAAATTTTGGGAAAGCGCATTTAGAAGGTTTTGGTGGGGTTGAAGGGGTAATTGAAGGGAAGAGTGAGATGTATAAATACTTGCTTGAAAACGATAGATTGGCTTTTATTAATTTAGATGACCCTATTCAGATTGAAAAGTCTAAAAAAATTAAAACTTTTACATTTGGATCAACTAGTAGTCATGCAGATATTACTATTCGCTCAGTAGAAGCAAATCCGTTTGTTTTGATTCATTATGATGATTTTTTTGTAAAATCTAATTTGATCGGACTTTATAATGCCAACAATATCAATGCTGCTGTTACTATGGGGAAGCATTTTAAAGTTGAAAACAATGATATTAAATCTGCAATTGAAGCTTATACTCCTGCAAATAATAGATCTCAGTTATTAAAAAAGGAGTCATTTGAAATTATTCTGGATGCCTATAATGCTAACCCAAGCAGTATGGCTGTAGCAATAGCTAATTTTTTGCAATTAGATGATCCAGATAAGGTAATGATTTTGGGTGATATGTTTGAGCTAGGAAGTGAAAGTGAGCAAGAGCATAAAATTATTGTAGATTCTTTAGTAAAGCAGGAGAAATCTATTTGTTATTTGATTGGGAAATCATTTTATGAAAATCGTATTTCTAAAGAGAATATTCATTTTTTCAAAACCTTTGATAATTTTTCCGAATATTTAAAAATTAATAAGTTCAAAGAAAAAAGTACCATACTAATTAAAGGATCACGTGGTATGGCATTAGAAAGAACTTTAGATTTTCTCTAATATCTGGTCTTTAAATGATTTGATTAAGACCTTTTAATCTGATTTAACATTAGAATTATATGGTCTTAATCGGAACATTTAGAAAATTAGCTTTGTCTCTTCATAATGTTGTAGAAGATACTCATTTCGAAAAAATATCTTTTGTGTAAACAAAAAAATATTTGCAAGTTTTGATGAAAAGAATAATAAGGCTGTCTTAAAATTAAATGAAATTCATCAATCCGTTTTTTGTGCATCGAGTGAAATGATTTTTTATCCAGTTCCGAATAAATGGGGAAAACAAGGCTGCACCATGGTCGAACTTTCAAATGTAAGACCTGAAATATTTAAAGATGCTTTAATGTGTTCATATGAAAATGTTACAGCAAAAAAGAAATAATATTTATACTTAAGCAACAATCGTTCGAAAAGTCAGATTTACCCTTGGCTTTGAAGTAGTTTTTGTTGGAGGCAGGCGATGCAGCCAATGCGTTTGTGTTTCATCTTTCATAACCAGCAGACTGCCATGTTCGAGAATCAAAGAAACCGTCTCCTTGTTTTTTTTATGTTTAAAAGCAAATTTGCGTTCTGCACCAAAACTAACCGAACCAATGGCACCGTTCTTTTTTAGATCTTTCTCACCATCGCTGTGCCAGGCCATTCCTTCTTCGCCTGAATGGTATAAATTTAACAGACAGGAATTAAAGCTTTCTCCTGTTTTTTCTTCAATTATCTTCTTTAGCTCTAAAAGTTCGGGGGTCCAAGACAATGCTTTTTTGGTTGTATTCGAATACGTATATTCAAATTCCTGGTCGCCGTACCAGGCCACTTTTCGTTTTGTCAAAATGAGTTTGCCAAAAATAATCGCTTCGTCATTTTTCCATTCAATTGTATTTAGTAAAATATCACGATAGAAATCGGCCTTATCTCTAGAGAATAATTTCCCATAATAATTCACAGTTCCATCTTTTGGAAGTAAGTTTGTTGATTCGTCTATTTGAGGATTAAATAAGTCCATTTTTCCATTTTTGATATTCCAATTTCATACAATGTCCGCAAGGTCTGAAGCCATTTTCTCTAGCTTCATTTTCACACAAAAAGAAAACCCGGTTTTTCTTTTCATTCTTTTTCCCGAAGAACATTTTAGCGTTCCGTAGATTTTTAATTTTTGGTTGCCGCCAAAACAAATTTCGCCATTTTTAATTTTATTTCGGAGGTCTGAATCTAAAATTTCAATATGTTCAATCATATTCGTTTTGTGAAAAAAATATTCAAGAAAGAGCAGCATGAAAAATAATTCCTAGCGTAAAACGCTCGCCCAAATGAAATTCGCTTGTCTCGCCCTAAAATAAGTTTACATATTTATACTTAATCCTAACATAGGTTTACAATTCAAATTTAGAAATGGAAATTCAATGACAATTAATCATTGGAATTTGGTATTTAAAAGTTTGAAATTTGTCTCTTTAAAGATTTATTTGAGCACTTTCCCAGCCAATTATGGCTGTTTTTCGGGTGTTTCCCCACATGTATCCGCCAAAAGTCCCAGAAGATTGAATAACGCGGTGACAAGGAATTAAAAACGCAACAGGATTACTTCCTATAGCAGTTCCGACCGCTCGTGATGCATTAGGCTTTTGAATTTGATTGGCAATAGAACCATAAGTAGAGAGCTGTCCCATTGGAATTTTCAATAGTGCTTCCCAAACTTTCAATTGAAAATCGGTGCCTTTTAAATGCAGTTTAATTTCAGGTAATTTACTCCAGTCATTTTGGAAAATAAAAAGTGCATTTTGTTGTGCTAAATCCAGTTTTCGTGTAAAAGTGGCATTCGGAAATTTATTGCTTAAATCATGAAATCCGATTGCTTCATCTTCGGCGAAAGCCATAAAACAAACGCCTTTTTGAGTAGAAGCAACAATGATATTCCCAAACGGACTTTCGGCAAAACTGTAATTTATAGCCAGGTTTTTTCCTCCGTTTTTGTATTCTGCTGGCGTCATTCCTTCGATATTTACAAATAAATCATGTAATCGGCTTGTGCCCGAAAGACCTGTTTCAAAAGCTGTTTCAGCAATAGTTATCTGATTTTCTTTCAGTAATTTTTTAGCATATTCCAGGCTGGTATACTGCAAGAATTTTTTCGGACTTGTTCCTGCCCAATCACTAAAAAGCCTTTGAAAGTGAATTACGGACTCAAATGTACTTTTTCGGCCACTTCGTCAAGATTAGGCTGGTCTTTAAAGTTTGCTTTGATATAATCGATAGCTTCAGCGATACGATTGTAATTGATTGTTTCTTGTTTGTTCATCTTCAGTCAATTTTATGAGACAAAGATCGATAGGTTTCTGCGGGTATAAAATCCGAAACTTGCGGAAATAAAAATTTTGTTGGTTTTGTTTCAAGTTTCAGGTTTCATGGTTCAACTAACTTGAAACAAAAAAAATCTAATGCGTTGTAGTTTTTGAAAAACATTAATTACAACGACACCAATTATACTCAAAGACAAATCAATAATGGCTGGTAAATCTGGAATTTCTTTAAATAAAACAGTGCCAATAATTGTTATTAAAACAATTCCAACTCCAGACCAAATGGCTTAGGCGAATCCAACTGGAATAGTTCTTATTACAAAGCTTAGAAAATATAAAGCACACAGTAACAAATAATCGTAATAATAGGAAGCAGTTTGGTAAATTCTTCAGACTTTTTTAATGCTGTAGTTGCAATGATTTCGAAGATTATAGCGATGAATATGAATAAAAAATCCCTCATGGCTTACTTTTTTACAAAGGTAAAATTTAAAGCTTAAAAGAATTATTTCAGTTTCTTCTTGTTGGGAGATAATTTAAAAACAAAATCTAAAGAGATTACATTTTCAGGCTTAGATTCAGAAGACTTTTCTATGTTTATGAAACTTTGGTTGTAATTTAAACCTACATAAAAAAATGAGCTAATCTGGTAATAACCATTTAATGTTACTCCTAATGTTTTATTGGCTTTCGTTATACCTGTTTTGTCTCCAGGTTCTACAAAAAATTCTTCATAATGTTTGTACCAAACGTTTCTGGAATAGTTTAAACCATAGCCGACAGAAAATCTTTTAATTTTATGATTGTGAGTAAAACCAAAACTTAAAGAGTTTAATCTTTCATATTCACCATATTGATCCAAAGGAGCCGGAAAAGGAAGATCAAAACTCGTGGCAGCTCTAAAATTAACCGAAAAATACCTTTTATTAGTATAAAAATATTCGATTCCGGCTGAGAAACCGAGAAATCCTGTTTTGTTACTATAATTTTCGTTTGATGGTTCAAAATGAAAAGTATTGACATAGGGTAGCGCTAGAACAAAATTTATCTGACCTTTTTTTGTTGGATATTCTTTTGTAAAATGATGTTTGAATCCTGAAAAAGCTCTTGACATATTTGTTTTAATGATACCAACAGAATCCTGAACATCAAGAAAAACGTTGTCTTTGTAGTAAAATCTTTTCTGATTTGTTAAATCTGTAATGTAAGCTACCGGAGATAATTGAAAGAATAATAAGTTTCCAAAGGCAAATTTTTTGTTTACTGAAGGCGAGAGAGTGTATTTTTTAATCAAACTATCGGAAACCAATTCGATTGGCAGTTCTTTCTTGGATCTTTTAACAATTACTTTTGCAGGTAATTTATAAATGCTGTCATTGATTTTTGCTGTTGCATGGAGCGAACTTGTAGAAACTGAAATAGTTTGAGTTTTTTGTTGAAAATAGTCGCACAAGAACTTAAAGAAAAAATTAGAAGGATTAGTAAGGTATTTTTCGTCATATTTTATGCAGAATGAAAAGAATTAGGACTATTTTGCACTACTAAAATATAGATTTTAAAGTTATTAAGAATTGAATTATGTTAAAAATATTACCTAATTACTTCAAATCATTTTTTGCATCTGAAACACTAATTAGTTTGTAACCATTTTCAGTTCTTAGAAACTCAAAATGATCTTGTTTGAAATCGGCTTTGTTTTTTGGATTGATTACGATATTTTTAACGGGATATTGCCAGTCTTTAGATTCATGACAATTATTAAAATAAACATCATACTCTTCTGTTTCAAAAATAAACTGATTTAAGCCGTCAGAAGAAATAAAATAATCTGTTTTTGGATTTTTGAGTTCACGAAGTTTCAATTTTAAATAAGTGTAATTCTTATCAATAAATTTAGTTTTAGATTCACTCATCCATCCATTTGGTTCTTTCCAATAGGTGATTTTATCAAAAGAATGTTTTTCTAAATTGGCTTTAGACAAATCAGTGAGTAAAGTGTTTTTTAACCAATGTACGAACTCTTTTTCATAATTGATAAATGAATAATACATTCCATCTACTCCAATAAAACTATCTCTGATGCTATCTTTGTTTGGTTCTTTTGTTTTTTCTAATGAATACAAATTAAGATTTCTGTTGTCTTTGAAATTTTCAATTAAAATTTTATTGTTAATATCTATTACCAATTCTTTTCCACCAGTCCAGAAAAAATGTTCGTCACCCGGCTCACTTTCTCTTTTTGCGTCTTTAAGTACTGTTATTATTCCATTATGGACTTTTGAAAGCACACTATAATCAGCAGGAATTACAATTTTTCCTTCGCTATCGAATATCCCCATTTTGTCGGTTTTGGTGTCTCTAAAACGGATAAAACCTTCATTTTCGCAATCAGGACTATTGTCAAAAACATATAAACTGTCGCGACCAACTGTTTTCCCGGTTTTGGTTAAATAATAGCTTTTCCAGCCGTTGTTAAATTCCTCGGTAACAGCAATTATGTTTTCAAATTTACGGGCTGTTGTAAAACCTGAAAATTTTGGTTCTATTTTGATTACTTCATTTTTGTCTTTAAATCCAATTAACGTAGTGTCTTTGTTAGGAAATGAAGTCCAGATGTCATTGTTTTGAGCAAATGAAGAATTTAGAAATAGAAAAATGCATATAAAAAGAAGACGATTCATAGAAGAATATTTTACTTTAAATATACACAACGTTTTTGAAAGCGAAATAGTTTATAAATTCAAAAATTTCTTGTTTTACGTATGCGTGAGGGATGGGAGCAAGCTACCGAAGTAGCGCGGATAGCCCGACAGCATGCTGACAAAAAGGGGTATAAGCGCAAAGATTGTAACCCTTTTTGTCAGGATGTTGGCACGCCCCAATAAAAAACCCTCACATTTCTGCAAGGGTTTGTATTATAACTAGTAACTAAGGACTAATTACTAAGCACTATAATTAGTATCTGTAATATTCTGGTTTGAAAGGCCCCTGAACATCAACGCCAATGTAAGCAGCCTGATCTTCACGTAAAGTTTCCAATTCAACACCTAATTTGGCTAAGTGTAAAGCCGCCACTTTTTCATCTAAATGTTTTGGTAACATGTAAACTTCGTTTTTGTAAGCTGCGCTGTTGTTCCATAATTCGATTTGAGCCAAAGTCTGGTTGGTGAATGAGTTACTCATTACGAAACTTGGGTGACCTGTAGCACAACCAAGGTTAACTAAACGACCTTCGGCCAAAATGATGATATCTTTACCGTCGATTGTATATTTGTCAACCTGAGGCTTTATTTCGATTTTAGAAGCTCCGTGGTTTTTGTTTAACCAGGCCATGTCGATTTCGTTGTCAAAGTGTCCGATGTTACAAACAACAGTTTTGTCCTTCATTTTTTCGAAGTGGCTTCCCACAACGATATCTTTATTTCCTGTAGTTGTAATGATGATATCAGCATTCGCAATTACAGTATCTAATTTCTTCACTTCGTAACCGTCCATTGCAGCCTGTAAAGCACAAATTGGATCGATTTCAGTAACTGTTACAATAGAACCAGCACCTCTAAAAGAAGCAGCAGTTCCTTTTCCAACGTCACCGTATCCACAAACAACTACTCTTTTTCCGGCTAACATTAAGTCAGTTGCACGACGAATAGCATCTACAGCAGACTCTTTACATCCGTATTTATTATCAAATTTAGATTTAGTAACAGAGTCGTTAATGTTGATAGCCGGCATTGGTAAAGTTCCCGCTTTTACTCTTTCGTAAAGTCTGTGAACACCCGTTGTAGTTTCTTCAGAAAGACCTTTAATTCCTGGAACTAATTCCGGGTAACGATCAATAACCATGTTTGTTAAATCTCCACCGTCATCAAGAATCATGTTCAATGGTTTTCTGTCTTCTCCAAAGAATAAAGTCTGCTCAATACACCAGTCAAATTCTTCTTCATTTAAGCCTTTCCATGCATATACAGAAATTCCGGCAGCAGCAATGGCAGCAGCAGCCTGATCCTGAGTGGAGAAAATGTTGCAAGATGACCAGGTAACTTCTGCGCCAAGGGCAATTAAAGTTTCGATCAAAACAGCAGTCTGAATTGTCATATGCAAACATCCGGCAATACGAGCACCTTTAAGCGGCTGCTCATCTTTGTATTCAGCACGAAGTGCCATTAAACCTGGCATTTCAGCTTCAGCTAGCTCAATTTCTTTTCTTCCCCAGGCTGCCAGAGAAATGTCTTTTACTTTATAAGCCACATAAGGCGTAGTCGTTGTACTCATTTATAGTATATTTGTAATGTAAATTTTTTTGCAAATTTAAGGAATAGCTTTTTATTTTTACTACTTTATGCAACATTTGTGAAATCTTTAATTTGTTAATTTTTAGAATGTTAGTTATAAAGGTTTTTAGAAGCTAATCCTGCTGTCTGCTGTATCTTTTATGGTGAACGCCACCATAAAAGGATGTCGCTCCCATCAGGGCTAGAAACATGAGACAGTCAAATATGAAATTTTTATTCGCAAAGAAAATCATTTATAATTCATCATTTATAATTCATAATTAAAAAGAATGCCTTTATTTCAGACCATACAATGCAATGAAAACACCCGAATTTTAATCTGGGAAATAACCGAATCTTTTGATGAATTGTACAGCAGCGTAACTTTAAAAGAAAAAACGCAAAAGAGACTGGACGGAATGAAGTCTGAAATGCATCAGCGTGCTTTTTTAAGTGTTCGGATGCTGATTCAGGAAATGGGTTTTACAGATAAAGATCTGCATTATGATGCATTCGGAAAACCTTATTTTGATTGTGATAATCACATTTCAATTACACATTCATATCATTTTGCGGCTATAATTATAAGTAAAGAAAAGGTTGGAATCGATATGGAGTTACAGCGCGAAAAAATTCAGAGAATTGCCGATAAATTTACGGATTATGAATGTGGTTATTTAAATCCTGATCTTACAGGAGAATATGTAAAGAAATTAACGGTAATCTGGGGAGCAAAAGAAGCTATTTTTAAAATCAGAAACGAGAAAGGCATCAGTTTTAAAGATCATATTTTAGTTGAGGATTTTTCTTTAGACGAACTTCAAACCAGTGCAAGTCTTCACTTTGATGAGTTAGTAAAAGATTTTGATGTGCATTACAAGGAAATTCAATCTCATAATTTTGAAGGGAATTTTACTTTAGTTTATGCTTTTGAGAAGTAAATACAAAACTTCGTCATTGGGAGGGATGAAGTAGTCACAATTTCTAAATAAGTCATAGTGAAAATGCTGCGTTCCTCGCAATGACGTTTAAACATCACTTTCTTTTTCTCTGTTTTCAAACATACTCATATACAAAAAAGTACTCATTTTTCTGGCACGTCTTTTCAAAGTGTCGGCATTTTCGCCTTCAAAGTGTTCATCAATGGTCTGAAACCAGTGATTGAGCCAGATTCCGAATTCATTTGAAGTAATTTTGCCATTAAAATGAGCATCAACTTCATTATGAACCGTGAGCGGATTCCCATCGTATTTTTTTACGCCCAATAAATTCATCTCCCAAAAATCAGTCAGTCTTTCAAGATGGGCATCCCAGTTTTTTATTATATCATTAAAATAAAAGCCGATTTCGTGATCGGCTCTTATTTTAGCATAGAACTCATGTATTAACAGAGCAATGTCAGTTCTGTTTTCTATTTGCTTTTTCACAGAAAAATGGTGTTTGCAAGTATAAATAGTACACTTAAAACTGAACTTAAAATTAAAAGGTTGAAAACCACTTTGTGTTTCATTTGAGCTAAAATTGAGGTGTTTACAAAGATACAGGCTAAAACAATAATACCCAGTTGAATCATTTGAAAAATTGAAGTTCCGTTAGCCAAAACATACATCGCTGCAGCACCTCCTAAACAGCTTTGCCCAATTACAGCCATTGCAGCTGATCCCATGTAATTTTTATTGAAAATGTCGAATGTTGTTTGATATAGTGTCATGATATTCAGATTTTTATAAGACAAAGATACGCCCACTATACCGCTGTGTTTTATGATTTTAATCATAAAACAGCAATTATTTTATCTGTATACTTTTCGGTTTATAATCTTCAGTTCGCCTTTTTTTTCCAGCATTTTTATGGCTCTGATTACAGTTTCTACACGTAAACCGGTCAAATCTCCAATTTGCTGTCGGGTAAAATTAATAAGAAAACCATTTTTGTCTTTTTTAAAATTAAAATAGGTAATGCCGTGATCAATTAATTTTAAAACTCTGTGTTCTGGTTCCTGAGTTGAGATTTCGGCAGCCATAACCGATTTGTAATAAAGGCGTTGTGCGAGGTTTTCGATTATTTTAATACTGATTTTTGGGTTTTCTTCCAGAAGTTTCATGAAGTTTGCTTTTGGAAGAAGAATAATTTTACTGTCTTCAACTGCAATAGCATTAGCAGGATATTTTTGATTCAGGAATAGCGGCGGTTCTCCAAAAGATTGTTTCTTGTAAAATATTCCCTGAATAAACTCTCGACCGTCGTCATTATAGTTGCTCATTTTCACTTCTCCTGAAAGAATCTGAAAATAGTTTGAAGGAAAAATCCCTTCTTTGAAAATAATCTCATTTTTATCGAAAGATTTCTTTAAAGCACCATATTTTTCTAATAATTCAGAGGAAATCATAAGGTTTATTTCTTTAGTTTTTGAGATCAGTTTTACAAATATAATGTATTCAAAGTAGTTCTTATACATGAAAACTTATACTTTTACAGCCGTTATGCAGCAAAAAATAGTAAATATATACCAGCAAATTTTAGATGCTAAAAGCAAAGGTCAGAAACTGCTTGCCATACTTTTGGATCCGGATAAAATTTTTTTAGAAAATGTGGATAGACTAATTTTAAAGATCAATCAGTCTCCTGCAACCCATATTTTTGTGGGAGGAAGTATTGTTCAGGCAACTATTTTAGAAGAATTAATTACGCAGCTAAAACAAAAAACAAACTTACCCGTTGTTATATTTCCAGGTGATCCTTCACAGATTTCACCTCAGGCAGATGCTATTTTGTTTCTTTCATTATTATCTGGACGAAATCCGGATTATTTGATTGAATATCAGGTTCAGGCAGCACCAATTCTTAAAAAAACAAATCTGGAAGTGATTTCGACAGGCTATATTCTAATTGAAAGTGGTAACGAAACAGCTGTTGCTCGTGTCAGCAAAACAAAGCCGCTTAACCGCGAAAATTTTGATTTGGTTCTGGCTACTGCTCAGGCAGGAGAAATGCTGGGAAACAAATTAATGTATTTAGAAGCCGGAAGTGGTGCTAAAAATCCAGTACCTCTAAAAATGATTGAGCTGATTGCGCAGAATATTGAAATCCCGATAATTGTTGGAGGCGGAATTACAGATTTACAGGGAATTAAAAAAGCCTATGAAGCCGGGGCGGATTTAGTAGTAATTGGAACTGCTTTTGAGAATGACAGTCATTTTTTTGAACCAAAACAAATCAAAGAACAACACAATGATTGATTTCTTTTTAGACAGTTATAAAAATACTCCACTTTGGCATATCGCTTTAGAGTTTTTAGTATTTGTGTGTGGAATACTAAGTGTCTGGTTTGCAAAAAAAGAAAATATCTGGGTGTATCCAACAGGTTTAGTCGCAACTGTAATATCAGTATATCTTTTGTATGTTGCAGGTTATATAGGAGATATGATTATCAATGGGTATTTTTCGGTGATGAGTATCTACGGCTGGTATGTTTGGGCAAAAGGAGGGACAGATGAAGATAATTTACCTATTACAAGAACAAATCTGAATGAAAAAATAACAGGAATTTTATTGTTTATTGTTACCTTTTTTGTAGTTTTAGGTATTTATAATTTTTTTGATTATACCATCAACCTGGATAATTATATTGACATGATTTCATCAGGGATATTTTTTGCAGGAATGTGGTACATGGCAAGAAAAAAAATCGAAAACTGGACACTCTGGATTATAGGTGATATTATTGTTGTACCGCTTTATGCGTATCGCGGTTTAGGAATGTTGTCACTTCAGTATTTAATTTTTACAATTTTGGCAATTTCAGCTTATATAGAATGGAGAAAAATCTTAGACAGCAAAAAACAAACATTATAAAAATTGCCTTATTCGGACCTGAAAGTACAGGTAAGACAACATTGGCAAAACAGCTTGCAGAATATTACGAAACCGAGTGGGTTCCGGAGTTTGCAAGGGATTATCTGCAGCAAAAATGGGAAGAAGATAAGCAGGTATGTACTATGGCAGACATGATGCCGATTGCTTATGGGCAAGTTGCATTAGAAAATGAAAAACTGGATGACGCTAAACAATACTTGTTTTGCGATACTAATTTAATGGTGACCAAAGTTTTTTCTGAAGTATATTATGGTTTTTGTAACCCCAATTTAAATGAGGCAGCTTTAGCCCATGAATATGATTTATTCTTTCTAACTGATATTGATGTTCCCTGGGAAAAAGATGATATTCGAGATAATCCAAATAAAAGAGAAACTGTTTTTTCTGTTTTTAAACAAGCTTTAATAGATAGCAATAAGCCATTTATTACAATTTCAGGAGATAAAGAAAGCCGTTTGGAAAAAGCTACTGCTATTGTTGATAACCTTACTAATGCTAAAAAGGAAGGATTTTCCTCAGCAGATTTTGTGGAAATCTACAATCATGGGATTCCTTTTGAGAATATAATTAAACAGCTTAAAATTTTTAAAAAAGGAATTTCAAAATGTAACTTAATAAGTCCGGCAACAGTCAATAACGGAATTTTAAGTCTGACAACTCATGATTTCGAAGAAAAGGCTGCCTTTTTTGATGCCAATAAAGAATGTTTTAAAATATGTAAATTTATTCCCGCTTCTGGCGCAGCAACCAGAATGTTTAAATTTTTAATTGCTTTTTTAAATAATTACGATATTGATAAAGAGACAATTAATTCTTATATTAACAGGAATAAAGATAATGATTTATCTATTTTTATTGTAGGGATGGATAAATTCCCTTTTTTTAAAGCAGTATATAAAAAACTAAAAGAAATATATCCTGAATTTGATAGTTTAGAAAGAGATTATAAAAATTATTACTTTATAAAAATATTACTATCTCCGGACTACTTTGATTTTGCTAATAAACCCAAAGCTGTTTTGCCTTTTCATAAATATAAAACACATATTGCAACTCCAATAGAGGAACATCTGAACGAATGTGTGCAGTATGCTGAAACAAATAAAACCTCGAATTTGCATTTCACAGTTTCAGAAGTGCATCAGCAATTGTTTGAAAAAACAATTGAGGAAGTCAAAGGGAAAGTTGAATCTGAAACAGGGACACAAATCAATATTAGTTTCTCTTATCAAAATAAACAAACAGATTCTATTGCAGTTGATATTAAAGATAATGTATTCAGGAGCCAGAAAGGATCTTTTATTTTCAGGCCTGGTGGACACGGAGCATTGATTGAAAATTTGAATAAAATTGATGCCGACATTATTTTTATAAAGAATATTGATAATGTAATTCAAAATAATATTAAGAAGTCTACTTTATATAAAAAAGCGTTAGCAGGGATTTTAATAGAAGCACAGCAAAAAGTCTTCAGTTATTTAAATGCTATTGAAAAGGGAGAAATTAAAGAACAGGATGTTGAGGAAATAGTAAAGTTTTTAACGCAAAAGCTTAGTATAGAAATGACGAACGATTTCAATAAGTTTACTTTTGAAAATAAAGTCAATAAAATAAAAGAATTGCTCGACAGACCAATCCGTGTTTGTGGGATGGTTAAAAATGAAGGTGAAGCAGGCGGGGGACCTTTTTGGATTAGTAACGATAAAGGCGAAATTTCACTGCAGATTGTGGAAAGCTCACAAGTCGATTTAACCAATATAAAACAAAAGTCAATTTTAGAAAGTTCAACACATTTTAATCCAGTTGATTTGGTTTGCGGGACTAAAAACTATAAAGGAGAACCGTTTAATCTGGAAGAATTTGTGGATCATAATACAGGATTCATTGTTGAGAAAAGCGCTGAAGGTAAAATTGTTAAAAATTATGAGTTACCGGGATTATGGAATGGTGGTATGTCAAACTGGTTGACCATTTTTGTTGCAGTGCCATTAATAACATTTAATCCGGTGAAAACGGTAAACGATTTATTAAAGCCGGCACATCAGCCCAACAAATAATGGATACTGAAAAAATTATAGCAGAGTTAAGTTTTAAAGCAGTAAGAAGCAGTGCAGCAGGAGGGCAAAACGTAAATAAAGTATCTTCAAAAGTGGTGCTGACTTTCGATTTGAATACTTCTCAGGCTTTATCCGGGGAAGAGAAAGTACTCTTAAAAGAAAATATACCGGCGAGATTTACTTCTGAAAATGTTCTAATTTTAAATTGCGATGAAGACAGAAGTCAGCTTAAAAATAAGGATATTGTTATAAAGCGGTTTCTGGAAATTATTAAAAAAGGATTATATGTGCCGAAGGTTCGCAAAGCTACAAAAGTTCCTAAATCGGTAATAAAGAAAAGAATTAAGTATAAGAAAAGTATTTCTGAATTAAAACAATCCCGTAGAAAGCCAAACTTAGAATAATTTTCAATTTTTTAAATTCCATATTCCAAATCAGGCTTATTGCGATCGATTTGGAATTTGGAATTTCTTTTTAGAAATATATACCAGACGTTTTTAGGGTTTAGAATTTCACAAATTGCAATTTTAAAAAGAATTTCTTTTTTGGAGTTTTAAATATTTTAACATTACCTTTGCACTGTCTCAAAGGGGTGCTCTAAATAACGAGCTGAGATCATACCCAAAGAACCTGAGCGAGTAATGTTGCTAAGGGAAAAACGACACTATCGAGCGTGCACACTTTATTTTGTCGTGAAACACATTTATTAATTTAACAAAGAATAATTCCCCCTTTTATTCGTAATTTTTTACGGATGAAAACCTATTTAAGTCTAAAAGTTGCAAAGTCTAAAAGTTGCAAAGTTTTCAAAAGCCAAAAGTTGGCAAATTACAATTCGTTTTTCTTTACTCTATTTTCTTTATTCTATTCTCTATTCTCTATTTCTCAAGAAAGGGATTCGACCAAAGTAAATCAGTTAGATAATGTATTGGTTTCTGCAGTTCGTGTTACTTCCAAAACACCGGTGAGTTTTAGTAATCTGGATAAAAAAGAAATCAAATACAGAAATTTAGGTCAGGATATTCCAGTATTAATGAATTATCTGCCATCAGTTGTCACTACTTCTGATGCCGGAAACGGAATGGGGTACACTGGAATCCGTGTGCGAGGAAGTGATGCGACAAGGGTCAATGTAACTATAAACGGAATTCCCTATAACGATGCTGAAAGTCAGGGAACATTCTGGGTAAATATGCCCGATTTTGCTTCTTCAGTAGAAAGTCTGCAATTGCAGCGGGGTGTTGGAACATCAACGAATGGTTCGGGAGCATTCGGCGCGAGTTTAAATATGCTGACTGATAATTATGCAGCAAAAGCAAATGGAGAAATCTCAAATTCCTTTGGTAGTTTCAATTCGCATAAACATACCGTAAAATTTAGTACAGGTTTATTAAATAATCATTTTGAATTGGCAGGGCGTTTGTCCAACATGAAGTCTGATGGTTATGTAGATCGCGCAAGTTCAGATTTAAAATCGTATTTTTTACAGGGAACGTATGTCGGAAAAACAACTTTAATTAAAGCCTTGGTTTTTGGCGGGACTCAAAAAACATATCAGTCCTGGAATGGAATTGATGCTGAAACTTTACATAAAAACCGAAGATATAATTCTGCAGGAGCATACACAGATGAAGCCGGAAATGATCGTTTTTATGATAATGAAACAGATAATTACAACCAGGATCATTATCAACTGCACTGGAGCGAATCGTTTACAGATAAGTGGAGTACCAATTTAGCGTTTCATTATACGAAAGGAAAAGGCTACTACGAAAATTATAAAGAAGATGCGACTATGGTCGATTATGGTTTAACACCAGTCGGAACCGTAACAACTACAGATTTAGTACGTCAAAAATGGCTCGACAATGATTTCTACGGAGCAACATTTTCATTAAAATATAAAGATGAAAAACTGGATGTTATTTTAGGAGAAGGCTGGAATAAATATGAAGGGAGTCATTTCGGAAAAGTAATCTGGGCCAGATATGCATCACAATCAGAGTTGGGAGATCACTATTACGATGATTTTTCGACAAAAGTTGACGGGAATATTTTTTTAAAAGTCAATTATCAATTATTTGAAAAGTTGAGTTTATACGTTGATTTTCAGTATAGAACAGTTCAGTATAAAGCAAATAGCTGGGAGACAGGTCTGGTAGATGATAGTTTTAACTTCCTCAATCCAAAAGCCGGTTTAAATTTTGAAATCAATCAAAAAAATACGCTGTATTTCTCCTATGCCAGAGCCAATCGTGAGCCCAACAGAACCGATTATGAAGGAGGAAATGTAAAACCTGAAAAATTAAATGATTTTGAGTTGGGATGGAGATTTAATTTAGAAAATTTTCAGCTTAATACCAATTTCTATTTTATGGGGTATAAAGACCAGTTGGTACTGACGGGAGAATTAAATGATGTTGGTTCGCCAATACGTGCTAACAGTGGAGATAGTTATAGAGCAGGTATTGAAGTAGATGCAACGATCAAACTTTCAGATAAATGGTTTTTACAGCCCAATATTACTTTGAGCCAAAATAAAAACAAAGATTTCTATTTTACAAGGGATGGTGTTTTAGAAAACCTGGGTGAAACGAATATTGCTTTTTCTCCTGACATTATAGCAGCTAATCGTTTGACATTTATGCCGGTTAAAAATTTGCAGCTGTCTTTGCTTTCAAAATATGTAGGTGAACAATATATGGGAAACATTGATTCAGATCTTTCAAAACTGGATAGTTATTTTGTAAATGATTTTAATGCATCGTTTGAGTTCAAAACCAATAAAGTTTTCAAATCGATAATGATTTCGGCTTTAGTCAATAATATTTTTAATTTAAAGTACGAAAGTAATGGATTTTTCTACACTTTTGACGATGATTATTCTAACCCACCAGCTATTAAGACTGTTGAAGGTGTGGGTTATTATCCTCAGGCAGGAACTAATTTCTTAGCCGGGCTGACATTGAAATTCTAAGACTAAATCAAGAAAGACAAAAGCCTGAAAGTTTTTTCAGGCTTTGTTTTTTAGTTATAAACGTGAATCATATTTCCGTTTGCTTCAACACGGTATTGCTTCATTGGGTATTCTTCTTTTGCATATCCAAGTCCGGTAAATAAACTATAAGAGCTTTTATCACAAGAGCATACTGCATTAATACCATCAATTTTCATTGCAGTACAGGAATTTAACGTCTGGTTTGGGCAGGCAGCGTCAAAAGCAATATATGTTCCAGGACCTGTCATCATTACTATTACTCCTTTTGCACCTTGACTTGCTTCATAAATCGGATTACTTGGATATAGTAGCTTGTTATAGGCTGGAAGATTCGTATTTAAAAACAAATCGACTGGATAATCAGGTATATTAGGATTTTTATTGCTAATACTGTTATCACTGCAAGAAAAAAATATAGAAATAACGACTATTAAAAAATAGATATTTTTCATTGTTTTAAAAGGGAATTAGTGAAACAAAAATAATTTATTTGCTTTTGAATTTTATATGATTAACATATAATTATGTACTATTAAAAATAATAGTATATTTGTAATACAAAATCCCGTCCCGATGGGATTTTTTCTATTTATATAAACGATGAAGTTATGAGTAAAGTATCTTATTATACCGCAGACGGGTTAAAAAAATTAAAAGATGAATTAGAGCATTTAAAAAGTGTAATGCGTCCTAAGGCTTCTCAGGATATAGCAGACGCAAGAGACAAAGGTGATTTATCTGAAAATGCTGAATATGATGCTGCAAAAGAAGCGCAGGGTTTATTAGAAATGAGAATTGCTAAACTTGAAGAAGTTTACGCAAACGCAAGATTAATTGACGAATCTCAACTGGATGTTTCTAAAGTTTTGGTGCTTTCAAATGTGAAAATCAAAAACCAAAGCAACGGAATGGAAATGAAATATACCCTTGTTGCTGAAAGTGAAGCAGATTTAAAAACCGGAAAAATTTCGGTAACTTCTCCTATTGGAAAAGGACTGTTAGGTAAATCAGTTGGCGAAGTAGCTGAAATTACCGTGCCAAACGGTGTTTTGAAATTTGAAATTCTGGAAATTTCAAGAGACTAATATTTGAAAGATGAGTTCAATATTTACCAAAATAGTAAACGGAGAAATTCCGGCATACAAAATCGCAGAAGACGATAATTTTTTAGCGTTTTTAGATGTAAATCCAAATGCTAAAGGACACACACTTTGTATTCCGAAGCAGGAAATTGATAAGATTTTTGATATAGACGATGCGTTGTATTCAGGTCTTATGAAATTTTCTAAGAAGATTGCAGTTGCTTTAGAAAAAGCCGTACCCTGCAAAAGAGTGGGTATGGCAGTAGTAGGTTTAGAAGTTCCTCATGCTCACGTACATCTGATTCCGTTAAATGAAATGGATGAAATGCGTTTTATCAACAAAGTATCACTTTCTAAAGATGAATTTGAGGCTTTAGCAAAAAGTATTCAGGCAAATCTCTAATACAGAAAGTAATAAAAAAATTAGAGAAGTGCAGTAAAATCAGTTACTGCACTTTTTTATTTAATGAAATTTGAAATGTAGTTCCTTTACCAATTTCAGAGTGCAAAACCTTTATTTTTCCACTATGATATTCTTCAACAATTCTTTTGGTTAGAGAAAGGCCAAGTCCCCAGCCGCGTTTTTTGGTCGTAAAGCCAGGTTCAAAAATAGTTTTGAATTGGTTTTTCGGAATTCCGGTTCCGGAATCTTTTATGTTTATCTTTACATGATGGTTGTCCTGTTCAATTTGGAGTTCTAAAGTGCCTTTTCCTTTCATGGCGTCAATAGCATTTTTAACCAGGTTTTCAATAGTCCAGCTATGGAGTGTTGGGTTAATTAAAGAAAAAACAGTTTCCTGAGATCCTTTATACGAAAAAGAAACTTGTTTGGAAAAACGTGATTGCAGGTATTCATAAGTATGTAATGTTTCAGTTACAATATCGTGAACTTCCAAAACCGGAACTGAGCCAATTTTTGAGAAACGATCCGTAATGGTCTGAAGTCGTTCAATGTCTTTCTGAATTTCTTCTGTAATGGATCGGTCAATTTCTTCTGTTTTTAAAATTTCAACCCAGCCTATTAATGAAGATAAAGGTGTACCAATCTGGTGCGCAGTTTCCTTAGCCATTCCTGCCCAAAGTTTATTCTGGGTAGCAATTTTGGTGCTTTTATAGAAATTATAAATAAGAGCGACACATAAAAATACAATTAAAAGCAAAGCAATAGGATAATATTTTAGTTTATTGAGCAATGCTGAATTACCGTAGTATAAAGTTTGGTATTTTCCTGATGCGTATTCAAAAGTTATGGGCTCATTTTCACTTTTCAATGTTTTTAAAAGAGCATCTCTTTTTTTCTTGTCATTGAGGATTTCATCGGGGACATTTTTCGAACTGACCACTTTATCATATAAAATTACCACAGCCGGAATCGAAGTGTTGTTGTTTATAATCTGAAGAGGTAATTCTACATCTGTATTTTCGTCTGCATTTACTATTGTGATTTGAGCGTTTACAAAAAGATTCATTTTCAAGCGCTCCTCATTTTTAAAGATTTGGAAAAAAGTATAAGTATTCCAGAGAATAAGTGAAATGATTAAAAAGCAGAGTGAAATAATTATCCAGCGTACCGTATTTGTTCTTTCAGAAAAAGACATATATATTGTTTTGAGGTATAAATATAACGAAATAAACACATTTTATATTTTGTGCATCTTCAAAGATTTTTGTTTTTAAGCCGGAAACTATTTCTTTGACTTAAACCATTTCAATACTTTTGTATTAACTGAAAAGAAATTTGGTTAAAAGAGAAAAAATATGATTAGCATTAACCCAAAAGATATAGCAACAACGAAATTACAAAGCTATCTGCAAAGCGCTGTCGGACCACGGCCAATTGCCTTTGCAAGTACAATCAGTGCAAAAGGTGTTCCTAATTTGTCACCTTTTAGTTTCTTTAATATTTTTAGTGCTAATCCGCCAATTTTAGTTTTTTCTCCTTCAAGGCGGGTACGTGATAATACGGTAAAACATACTTTGCTTAATGCAGAAGCAACACGTGAAGTTGTGATTAATGTGGTTAATTATGATTTGGTTCAGCAAACTTCTTTGTCAAGTACTGAATATGCAGAGGGTGTGAACGAATTTATAAAAGCCGGACTAACACAGCTCCCTTCGGATGTAGTAAAACCTTATCGTGTTAAAGAATCTCCTGTGCAATTTGAGTGTAAAGTTACTCAGATTATTCCGTTGGGAACAGAAGGCGGAGCAGGAAACCTGATTCTTTGCGAAGTGGTAAAAATTCATATCCACGAATCTGTTTTAGATGAAAACGGAGCAATTGACCAGTATAAAATTGATTTGGTTTCAAGATTAGGAAATAACTGGTATTCGAGATCAAATCAGGGACTTTTTGAAGTCGAAAAGCCACTTACAACTTTAGGTGTTGGAGTAGATGCAATTCCAAATTTCATTAAAGAAAGTCCTGTTTTTAATGGGAATGACTTAGGGAAATTAGGAAACATTGAAGCCTTGCCCACAATAGAAGAAGTTAGTATATTTGTGAAAGAAAATTTTTCGGTAAAAGGGGTTTTGAGTTCTGATGACCAGCAAAAAATACATTTAGAAGCCAAAAAATACCTGGATAGAGGTGATGTTTTATCAGCATGGAAACTGCTTTTGGCAAAGAAATAAAGAAAAGATACAATAATTAATATAGACAGAAGATGGAAGTTACAGGAAAAGTAAAAGTGGTTAATCCGGAGCAGCAAGTTAGTGCCTCATTCAAAAAAAGAGAATTAGTTGTTACTACTGATGAGCAGTATCCGCAACATATTTTAATTGAATTTACACAAGATAAATGCGATTTATTAAGTAGCTACAAACAAGGTGAGGCTGTGAAAGTTTCTATCAATTTAAGAGGAAGAGAATGGGTTAATCCACAAGGAGAAACCAGATATTTCAATAGTATTCAGGGATGGAGAATCGAAAGATTAGCTCCTGAAGGTCCGGTGCAAACACCACCTATGCCTGCTGCGCAAACTTTTGCTCCTGCAACTAATTTAAACGAAGACGAACCGGACGATTTGCCATTCTAAAAGGTTAGATGACCAAAAATTAGAAATTCCAAATTCCAAATCATGAATGTGTATTTGGGGTTTGGAATTTTATTTTTGAAAGTGTATTAGTAGGATTGGAATTTCATTAATGTCTTGAATTTAAAAAATGTATTTCTTATTTGATAATTTGTATTTTCCGCCTGTTTCAGAAGCTGATGAAGAAGGGATTTTGGCTGTTGGAGGCGATCTAAGTTCTGAACGGCTGAAACTGGCTTATAAAAGAGGGATTTTTCCGTGGTTTAATGAAGGGGAATCTATTCTTTGGTGGGCACCAAATCCACGCATGGTTTTATTTCTGGATGAACTGGTTGTTTCTAAAAGTATGCGTAACATTTTGAATCGTAATGTGTTTACCGTTACGTTTAATACCCGTTTTAAAGATGTAATTTTGAACTGCCAGCAAGTGTTACGTAATGGTCAGGATGGAACCTGGATTTCAGACGAAATAATCGAATCGTACTGTGAGCTGCATAATCAGGGAATTGCAAAATCGGTAGAGGTTTGGCAGGATGAAGTTTTGGTAGGTGGCTTGTACGGAGTAGATTTAGGTCATGTTTTTTGTGGAGAAAGTATGTTTTCTAAAGTTTCAAATGCTTCAAAAGTGGCTTTTATATCTTTGGTACGACATTTAAAACAAGAAAATTATAAATTACTGGATTGTCAGGTTTATAACCCGCATTTAGAGAGTTTGGGCTGCCGCGAAATTGACCGTGATGATTTTATGTCTATTTTAAAAAGTGAATAAATGAGCACTCCTTACATTGTAAAAGAAATTTATATTTATCCAATAAAAAGCCTTGCCGGAATTAGTTGTCAACATGCTTTTGCTGAAGAAATGGGTTTTGAAAATGACCGACGATGGATGTTGCTCGATTCAGATAACCAGCACATCACACAGCGTGAATATCCAATAATGAGTCAGTTTTACCCGCAAATTTCTGACGGAAAAATTTCGGTTACTTTTCAGGATCAAAAACATCAATTTTTAATCAGTGAGCACTTAAATGATCCGATTTATACCAAAGTGTGGGATGATAAAAGTTTTGTTTTCGAAGTAAATAAAGCAACTTCAAAATGGTTTAGCGATTGTTTAGGATTTGAATGTAAATTAGTGAAAATAATCAAAACCGGTGATCGCAAGCACGAAAGCTCAAGATCCAAAGAAACATATAATGTTAGTTTTGCCGATGCCTATCCTTATTTACTAACCGGAACAAAAAGCTTAGATTTTCTGAATGATAAATTAGAAGAAAAAATTACCATAAAAAGATTTCGTCCCAATATTGTTATCAATAGTAAGAATCCTCATGAAGAAGATGATTTTGAGTATTTTAAAATTGGCGAAGTTCAGTTTAAAAATGTAAAACCCTGCGGAAGATGTATTATGGTTAACAATGATCCGCAGAATGGAATTGTGAAAAAAGAGCCTCTGAAAACGTTGAGTAAATACAGGAATTTCAACAATTCTGTTTTATTTGGAATCAACTTAGTTAGTTTAAATTCTGGAATAATTAAGGTAGGTGACGCTGTTTTGTTCTAAAAATTCAGTTTTGTAAAGTTCCATTCCAAAGTATTAAAAAGCACCAGTTCATTTTTTAAAGAAGGTAATTCCAAAATTAATTTAAGCGTTTCGTGTGCCATCATCGTACCGATAATTCCGGGTAAAGTACCTAGCACGCCGTTTAAATTGCAGTTAGGAACATTCTTTGGGTCGGGCATTTCGGGAAATAAATCGCGGAGATTTTTACTTCCGTTATGATTAAAAACGGCTACCTGACCTTCGAATTTTAAAATACTGCCATACACCAGAGGTTTGTTTAATTTAACGCAAGTATCGTTTACCAGATAACGGGCGGTAAAATTATCTGAACCATCCACTATAAGATCATATTGCTTAATTATCTGTGCTGCATTTTCAATCGTTAATTTTTCCGCAATGGCTTCAGCTTGAATTAAAGGATTTAATTCCGAAACTTTTTTTTGTGCTACAATAGCTTTCTGCTGGCCAATTTCGCTTTCAGTATATAAAATCTGTCTGTGAAGATTGTGAATTTCAATCGTATCAAAATCTACAATCCCGATGGTTCCCACACCAGCTGTAGCAATGTATTGTAAAATGGGGCATCCTAAACCACCGGCACCAATGACCAATACCTTGGCTTTTTTAATTTTTGCCTGTCCTTCTTCGCCTATCTCAGCTAAGATAACTTGTCTGTTGTATCGTAAAAAATCTTGTATTACGCTCATTTGATTTTAGATTTTAGATTCTTGAATAGTGATTTTAGATTTAGAGAAATCAATCTTAAATCAGAAATCGTTAATCAACAATCTGCTATTGTAGTTTCTGTCCCAATCCTTCCAAACAGGCTCGTATCCTCTTTCGGAAATGATTCTGGCAATTTCAGCAACAGGGCGTTCATCGCTAATTTCGAATTGTTCCAAGGATTGCGGATCCACTACATAACCACCCGGATTGGTTTTAGAACCTGCACTCATACTCGTTGTACCAATTGGGATGATGTTGTTTCGGAATTTTTCATTTTCTCGGGTTGAAATTGAAATTTCCAAATCTTCATTCCACAAGCGATAGGCGCAAATTAATTGTGTTAAATCCTTGTCGTCCATGATAAAATTAGGTTCGATAATGCCTTCTGCAGGTCGTAATCTTGGAAAAGAAACTGAATATTTGGTTTGCCAATAGGTTTTTTGCAAATAATCCAAATGCAAGGCATTGAAAAAACTATCGGTGCGCCAATCTTCCAAACCTAATAAAACGCCTAAACCAATTTTGTGAATTCCCGCTTTTCCAATTCGGTCAGGGGTTTCAAGACGGTAATTAAAATTGGATTTTTTCCCTTTGGGATGGTATTTTTTATACACTTCCTGATGGTAGGTTTCCTGATAAACCAATACCGAATACACGCCAGCCTTGTGCAAACGTTCATAATCATCTTGTGAAAGCGGTTGGACTTCTACTGAAATAAGAGAAAATTGTGCTTTTATTTGTTCTATTGCGTTAAGGAAATAATTGATATTTACCGTATAATTGGCTTCCCCAGTAACTAACAGAACATGATCAAAACCCAAATGCTTCAAGGCTTGAGCTTCTATTTTGATTTCAGAATCGCTTAGTGTTTTTCGTTTGATTTTATTATCTAAACTAAATCCACAATAGGTACAAATATTTTGGCATTCATTGCTTAGATACAAAGGCGCATACATTTGGATGGTTTTTCCAAAACGTTTCTTAGTCAGTTCGTGACTTTTTTGTGCCATCAATTCTAAGTAAGCTTGGGCAGCAGGAGAAATCAATACCAAGAAATCATCCAGATTTCTTTTGATTTTAGTTAAAGAACGTTCCACCTCTGAGGCAGAAGTGCTGTATATTTTAGTCTTAATGGTTTCCCAGTCGTATTGATCAAAAACCGATTTAAATGTTGTCATTGGATTGTGTTTTTACCGCAAAAGAATATGTTGATTTTTTGCACGCAGATTCTGCGGATTTTCGCAGATTTACAGCTATTATATTTTATTTGCAATTCGTTTTATGTCTTCTAAAATGTTGATAGTATTGAAATTTACAAGTAGCCCTAACTTTTTATTAGTAAGTTTTAAATAGTTTGTAATTTGTTTATAATGGATAGGTGCTAATTCTTCAACAGATTTTAACTCTATGATTACTTTGTCTTCTACTAATAGATCAATTTTAAAAGCAACATCTAATATGATTTCATCGTAAGGAATAGTAATTTCAATTTGTCTTTCAACTTTTAAATTTATTTTTGTTAATTCGTGATGCAAAGCGCTTCCATATACAGATTCAAATAAACCTGGACCGAGTACATTGTAGACTTTGAAAATTGCTCCCCTTATTGCATATGAAATTTCATTTTCTGTCATTTTTTTAAAATTTTAAATTAGTACTAATAAAAAATAAATGTATTTATTTTAATACGATTTTAAATTTTATCAGATGCAGATTTTAATGTTTTTTTGTATTTTTTAAATTTTTTATCTGCGTAAATCTGCAGAATCTGCGTACTATTTAAAACATTTTATTCATATAAAAAAGCAGTCAACGGACTGGAAGCAACTGCCTGATTGAATTGCTGTGCTAATTGGGCTTCGTAAGCTTTTCGGCCAGCGATAACCGCTTCTTTGAAAGCTTCCGCCATTAATTTGGGGTTTCCGGCAACTGCAATTGCGGTATTCACTAGAACAGCATCTGCTCCCATTTCCATAGCTTTCGCAGCGTCTGAAGGAGATCCGATACCGGCGTCGATAATTACAGGAACCATAGACTGTTCGATAATGATTTCCAGAAAATCAATGGTTTTTAATCCTTTGTTGCTGCCAATTGGCGATCCTAAAGGCATAACTGCTGCTGTTCCTACATCTTCTAAACGTTTGCACAAAACAGGATCGGCATGGATGTAAGGTAAAACGATAAAACCCAGTTTAGCCAATTCCTCTGTTGCTTTTAAGGTTTCAATGGGATCCGGTAAAAGGTATCTTGGATCAGGATGAATTTCGAGTTTTAGCCAATTGGTTTCCAAAGCCTCTCGGGCTAATTGTGCTGCAAAAACAGCTTCCTTGGCATTTCTAGCACCTGATGTATTTGGTAATAAATTGATTCTGGGATGTTTTAAATGCGATAAAATAGCATCGGTATCGGTTTCTAAATCGACGCGTTTTAAGGCTACCGTTACTAATTCGCTCTCAGAAGCCAGAATTGCTTCTTCCATTTGAACATTCGAACCAAATTTTCCTGTTCCTAAAAACAATCGTGAATTTAGTTCTTTATCACCAATTTTAAATGTTGATTGGTTCATATAATGTTTCATTAAGTTTTGTTATTAATTCGGTTTTGTTGTCGCTTTCGGTAATTAATCCCGAAACAGCAATGCCATGAATTCCTGTTTGGATTATTGCAGGAACATCTTCTAATTGAATACCACCAATCGCATAAATTGGAGTTGAAATTCCCAGAAGTCTTAATTCTGTTACCATATTTTGGTAGCCATCCAGACCTAAAATCGGACTTAGATTGTCTTTCGTTTTAGTAAAACGGAATGGTCCCAAACCAATATAATCAGCACCTTCTTTGATTTGTTTTTGAACGTCTTCCAAGGTGTTGGCTGTTCCGCCAATAATTTTATTTGGTCCTAAAATTTCTCTGGCATTCGAGATTTTCATGTCTTTTAGACCTAAATGAACGCCATCAGCATTTATTTTTTGAGCTAAGGGAACATTGTCGTTGATGATAAAAGTGGCTGCAAATTCAGTGCACAATTTTTTTACGGCTTCCGCCAAAGTTTCCATGTCTTCAGAAGTGGCTTTTTTAAAACGAAGCTGAATCCATTTGCAGCCATTTTCTAAAGCTTGACGAATGTTGTTTAATTGCTCGTCGATAGTGTTTCCTTGCGAGATATATTGTAAGCGATTATACATTATGATTTCCTAGTAATTTTGGGGTTGATAATAAAAAGGTTTCGGTATATGCTTTGGCATTTTTACAGGCTCGTAACAGTTCTTGTTCTAAGGCAATATTGGCAGTAATTGCTGCAGATAAAACACAGCCTGAACCGTGTTTTTCGTATATCTGAGTAGTATTTGGCGAAAGCCTGAAAAAGTGTTGCTGACTATGTAAAAAATCAGTGCCAATTTCGTTAGGATTATGACCTCCTTTTAATAAAACAGCGCAGTTTTTAGATAGTTTTTTGATACTAAATTCAACAGATTTTTCAGTGGAATCTAATTTCAATATTTCATTGTAATTGGGAGTGATAAGTTCGATTTCTTTCAAAATGCTAATCAATTCATTGCGGTTTTCAATAGTTAGAAAATCAAATTCGGTAGTTGATTTCAGCACGGTGTCCCAAACTATTTTGGTCTTTGGCGAAAGCTTTTTTATCAAAAAAACAATTTCTTTTAAATAAGGCAGAGAGGGAACAATTCCAATTTTGACTGCTTTGATGTTGTAAGAGCCAAATAATGTTTCAATAGATTGTAAAACGAATTCTAGTGCTGTCCATTGGATGTTCACAAATTCATTTTCAGTTTGTATGGTATTAGCAGTACAAACAGCCAAGCCATACACCTGATGTTGTTCAAAGGTTTTAATATCGGCCAAAACTCCTGCGCCCGCCGAAGGATCAAAACCGGCAATGCTTAAAACGAAAGCGCGATTTGTTGACATAATTTAAAATTTTGAATTGGATTTTGACTGTTCCAAATAGTTCCTAATAGGGCTACATCATCAAAACCTGCTTTTAAAGTGGTTTCAATATTCGAAGCCTGAATTCCGCCTAAAGCAATCATTTTTGTTTGAAAATTGGTTCGGTTATTTATAGTTGTCAAAAGATTCGTTTTTGAAGCATAATTTGGTTTCGAAATACTCTCAAAAACCGGACTTACAAAAGCATAGTCAAATTCGGCAGCCAAAGCATTAAATTCTTCAACGGAATGAGTAGAGGTTGATTTTAAGAACCTACAAGGTTTTGATAACCTTGCAGGAGAGTTAAAAGTTTCTGTTCTCATTTTTTCTGTGAAATGAATTCTATTCATTCCTAATTCTTCCGCTAATTGATGATGACTGTGTAAAACCAGTTTATTTCGAAACTCCGATCTAATGGCATTTACAAATTTTTTCATTTCTTCAGCTGAATATTCAGGTTTTCTAACATGCAATAATTCCAGTCCTTCCTCAAAAAGAGAATGGATAATTGGGATTTCTTTTGCGATTGCAGTTGGATTGGAAATGACTATCATTTTATTAGTGATGAGTAATTAGTGAATAGTGATAAGAAAATATAATGTGCTAATTACTATTCACTAATCACTATTTACTTTTATTAGCTATAAATTTCGCTTCCTTGCTCAACAAACTCCTCTGATTTCTCTTGCATTCCTTTTTTTGCTTCTTCCACATCACGAATTTCCTGTGATATTTTCATGGAGCAGAATTTAGGTCCGCACATCGAGCAGAAATGCGCCACTTTAGCACCATCGGCAGGCAAGGTTTCATCGTGGAATTCACGAGCCGTGTCTGGGTCTAATGATAAGTTGAATTGGTCTTCCCAACGGAATTCAAAACGAGCTTTACTCAAGGCATTGTCACGGTATTGCGCACCCGGATGCCCTTTGGCTAAATTGGCAGCGTGAGCCGCAATTTTATAGGTGATTACTCCGTCTTTCACGTCTTTTTTGTTAGGTAAACCAAGATGTTCTTTTGGAGTTACATAACACAACATAGCACAGCCGTACCAACCAATCATGGCAGCACCAATAGCCGAAGTAATGTGGTCATAACCCGGAGCAATATCAGTTGTTAATGGTCCTAATGTATAAAACGGAGCTTCAGAACAATGTTCTAATTGCTTGTCCATGTTTTCTTTAATCATGTGCATCGGTACGTGTCCCGGTCCTTCGATAAATACCTGAACATCGTGTTTCCAGGCGATTTTTGTCAATTCTCCCAGTGTTTCTAATTCGGCAAATTGAGCGGCATCATTTGCATCGGCAATAGAACCCGGACGCAAACCGTCTCCCAAAGAGAAAGCCACATCGTATTGTTTCATGATTTCGCAGATTTCTTCAAAATGCGTGTACAGGAAGTTTTCTTTGTGGTGAAACAAACACCATTTGGCCATAATCGAACCACCACGAGAAACAATTCCCGTTACACGATTAGCTGTCAAATGAATGTATCTTAACAATACTCCGGCGTGAATCGTGAAATACGAAACGCCTTGTTCTGCCTGTTCAATCAAAGTATCTCTGAAAATTTCCCAAGTCAGGTTTTCGGCAATTCCGTTTACTTTTTCCAAAGCTTGATAAATAGGCACTGTTCCAATTGGCACTGGTGAATTTCGAATAATCCATTCTCTGGTTTCATGAATGTTTTTTCCGGTAGATAAATCCATAATGGTATCGGCTCCCCAGCGGCAAGCCCAAACTGCTTTTTCTACTTCTTCTTCGATGGAGGAAGTTACCGCACTGTTTCCGATATTAGCATTGATTTTTACCAAGAAATTACGACCTACAATCATCGGCTCGCTTTCTGGATGGTTGATGTTATTTGGAATAATAGCGCGACCAGCTGCTACCTCAGAACGAACAAATTCTGGAGTGATTTTGTTTTTTGGTGTATTCGCACCAAAACTATGTCCTGCATGTTGGCATTTCATTGCCGGAGTTGCATTTTCTAATTGTTCTATGCGTTGGTTTTCACGAATAGCTATGTATTCCATTTCAGGCGTAATAATTCCCTGTTTGGCATAATACAATTGGGTCACATTCGCTCCTTTTTTGGCACGCATCGGTTTGTGTAAATATTCGAAACGCAAATGATTTAATTTTTCATCGGCTAAGCGTTCTTTTCCGTAATTTGAGGTGATTTCAGTTAATTCTTCCACATCGCCACGGTCTAAAATCCATTGTTCACGAAGGCGTGGTAATCCTTTGCGAATATCAATTTCGATGTTTGGGTCGGTGTAAGGACCTGAAGTATCGTAAACCGTTACTGGCGGGTTTTTTTCTACACCACCTTTGGCTAGTTTCGTATCCGATAATTGGATTTCGCGCATGGCTACTTTTATCGGGTGAATTTCTCCATCGATATAGACTTTAGTCGAATTAGGGAATGGGATTCGGGATATTTTTTCTTCGTTATTCATTTGTTTGAAGTTATGAGTTGTGAGTTTTTGTATAACGGTATTTTTTATAGATAAGAATTATTGTTTCGAGTGACAGCAAACTGAAATCTGAAATCTGCAAACTGATTCTATCCGCCTTGTGTAGCAGAAATAATCAAAATATCGTCAGTTTCGGATAGGAGGTGACTGTTCCAATTGGATTTTGGAATCACATTGTTATTTATGGCTACAGCGATGCCGTTTTGTTTTTGCGGAATTTCAATATCGAGCAAGGCTTGAATGCTCAATGCTTCTACTTGAAATTGTTTGGTTTGATTGTTGATTTTTAGTTCCATTCTCGTATTTTTTTAAATGAAAAAATACTTTAGGAATGGCTACAAGGTGACCCAAAAAATGGGACTACGGAAGTCATCTTACTTTTCCCTACGCTAGTATGAACTAGATCAGGTTCAGAGGGTAAAATCTCAGCCTGCTAATGCAGACACCCCTAAAGTGTGCAACAAATGTAATTAAAAAGTTAGAAGTTAGAAGTTAAATGATAGAAGTTTAACAATTTTGTACTGAATACTTCAAAACCGAACACTGCTTACTGGTTTCTTGTCCAACAATTTTCAACGTGGTCGTTTACCATTCCAGTGGCTTGCATGTGGGCATAAACTACGGTAGATCCAACGAATTTGAATCCGCGTTTTTTTAAATCTTTGCTAATGGCGTCCGATAGTTGAGTAGTGGCAGGAACGTCTTTAAGGGTTTTGGGTTTATTATCGATAGGCTTTCCATCAGTAAATCCCCAGATGTATTTAGAAAAACTGCCAAATTCCTCCTGAACTTTCATAAAGGCAACAGCATTAGAAACAGCAGCCCGAATTTTTAACTGATTGCGAATAATGCTAGGATTGGCCATTAATTCCTGAATTTTATCTTCCGGATATTGGGCTATTTTTTGGTAATCAAATTGGTCAAAAGCTTCGCGAAAGCTGTCTCTTTTTGCCAAAACGGTGTACCAACTTAAGCCAGCCTGAAAGGTTTCCAGAATTAAAAATTCAAATAATGTAGGATCATCATAAACGGGAGTTCCCCATTCTTCATCGTGGTATTTGCGGTATAAATCGTCTTTTTCGCACCAGGCACAACGTAGTTTTGCTTCCATTTTTATTTATTTTGAATGTAATTTTTAATTACCGAATGGCCTAAATAAATTACTGGAGTTAATAAAATAGCGATTATCAGTTTTACAAAATAACCGGTAAATGCTGAAGCAATATAATCAGTTGTGGAAATTTTTCCTGTCATCCAAAAGGCAATTCCCAATACGATAAAACTGTCGAAAAGTTGCGAAATAACAGTGGAACCCGTACTTCTTAGCCAAATCATTTTGTTGCCTGTTTTTCTTTTGAAAAAGTGAAAAATGGTAACGTCGATTAATTGGGAAACTAGGAATGCTGTGATGCTTCCTACAATAATCCACATACTTTGTCCAAATACGGCATAAAACTGTTCATCGGTCACTAATCCATCGCCTTTGACTGCGGGTATTTTTAAGGCAACATACAATAGCACAAAGCAGTATGCAATTAAACAAGCGGTGATCAGGGAAAGTTTTTTTACCCCTTTTTCTCCGAAATATTCATTAATTAAATCGGTTGTGACAAATACGACAGGCCAGGGCAGAATTCCAACACTCATTAAATAAGGGCCTACGTAAATGAGTTTTCCTCCTATTAATTCGGCGACTACTGCATTGGTAATAAATATTCCAGCAAGAATGATATAAACAATGTCTTTTTTGGATTGAAACATATTGTATGATTTGATTCAACCAAATTTAGTTTTTTATTTTTAGAAATAGTATTTAATAAAAAAGTTCCACTTTAAAAATTAAAATGGAACTTAATCGGATTTGTTTTAGGGTAAAGTTTTTATACTTGTTTTATGACTCTTCGATTTGAACATTATCTGGAAGTTGTCCAAGATGTTGCAATTTGATACGGGCTAATTTTTGTGCAGTTTTGATACACTCTAGCGGTTCTTTTTGCTGTAATTTGCCATATAAAAAACCTGTCCAGAAAGCATCTCCTGCCCCTGTAGTGTCTTTGATATTTTCAACTAAAGGCGCATTTTTATGGACTGTTCCTATTGAAGAATCCCAAAGGACTACTCCGTTTTTTCCTTTTGTTAAGCAGATGCTTTTTGCACCTAATTGGCTGAAATAATTAATTATAAAATCGTCGCTTTTAGTTTCATTAAATAATCGAAAACAATCGTCATCACTTAATTTTACTAGAGGATTAGTTGCAAGATATTTTCTGATAGTTTCAAAAGCTTCGGCTCGGTCAGGCCATATTTTTTCAGAATAATTTAAGTCAATACTGGTTTGTAATCCCATTTGGGATGCTCTTTCGGCTTTATTTAAAATAGTTTCGCGAGCTGGGTTTTTGCTTAAAGCGAAACAGGTGGTATGATAAATTTTGGATTTTTCCAATAAAACATCTGGTATTTGTGTTTCATGGATATGGTAATCTGCTTCTCTATAAGGAATAAATTCAGGAGTATCGCTTGATTTTGTTACAAAAATTACCGAGGATGGATAGTGTTCATGCTCTTTTACATGAGCCGTGTTCACATGACTTTCATTGAGTTTTTTTAGCATAAAATGACCAAGTCCATCCTTTCCACAACTGGCTACCAAAGCGGTTTTTAGTCCTATTTTCGAACTGTATATGGCGACGTTAGTTGGGGATCCTCCTAAAAAACGGCTGTAATTTTCTATTTCGGCAATTGGAGTGTTAATTTCATGACCAATGAAATCTATGAGTATTTCCCCAATACAGATAATGTCGATTGTTTTTTCCATTTTAAATCAATAATTTAAAATTAGTTGTGATTCCTTGGGTCAATAGTACTGTTGCGGCTGCACTCCATGTACAAAACGGGACTCCATTCACTGCTGTTGTTTCGGTATTGAAGTTCTCATAGAAACTAAAGTCTTCTTTTGCATTAGCATTGTTAATTGCGCTTAGAAGTGTTTTAGCCACTTTAACTTGTTTTTTGTTCAATAAGGCTAATCCATAAAATCCATTTACCATGGGCCAGCTCCCTCCGTTATGAAACTCGTTTGGATAATTTCTAAATTCGTATTTGAAATTGTTTTTTAATAAATTCCAGTCGGCATCTGTTTCTGTGATAGGAGGCCAAAAGGCAGGAAGAATTCCTAATTTAGTTTCGGTTCTGGTTTTTTCTGCATGTTGAATTATGGCTTCCTGAAAATCTTGTGCCCCAATGTTTAATAGTAAAGCTAAGGAATGAGCAAAAGCATCAAAGGGTGTTTTGTATCCCGCAGGGGAGAAGGAACAAGGCATGAAATTAACTAGTTTTAAATCATTGTATGTTCGTTCATGGTATTTTTCGCCTGTTGTATTTGGAATAAAATTAGATTCGATTTGATCTTTTATTTGCTCAATTTTAGTACTGATATTGACATCATTTGCAAAATGATTATAACTTTTTAACGCCCATATTCGTAACAATTGATCGTATAAAACATAACCATCTGTAATGTATTCGTCTGCCCAGTTTCCTGATAAAGGAACGTACATTAAGTGTTTGTTGTTAAATTCCCATGCTTCCATCAATCCCAAACATTTTACAATGTTAGATTGGTATTTTTCTACAAATGAGGCGTCTTTTTTATAGTAGGCATATTGACAAATTCCGATAATGAACCAGGTTACGGCATCCACTCTGCCAGCTAAACCGCCATAACTTACCTCGCTATTGTTTCCATCTGTCATTACATTCGATGGGATTGTTCCGTTTGAATGTTGATTGTTAGCAAGAGTTTCCAGCGTTTTTTTAAAGGTGGCAATCAAATTGTCATCGCCTGAGGCAAGGGCAGCTAATCCACAAATAACACCATCTCTAGCCCAAACTCTTTTGTAGTTAGAAATGTTTTGTGCACTGGCTAAAAAACCTTCCGTTGAAGAAGCTTTTTCAAGTAATTCGACGGCCTTTTTATAGGTAATATCGGTATTCATTATATTAATTTGTTGTTTTATTCGCTTTAATTAACAAAGTACTCATAGCTCCCAGAAGTAATAACACTCCGGCAAAAGTGATGGCTTGGCGTGGATCGTTGTTTAAAAAATGTTTTAGGATAAATCCAAAGGAAACATTTTGAAAAATCATGGGAACTACAATCATCATGTTGATGATGCCCATGTATACGCCGTAGCGTTCTTTAGGGATGTTGTTTACTACCATCAGGTACGGAATTCCCATCATACTTGCCCAGGCAATTCCATAACCAATAATTACTGCAAAAAATAAAAATTGATTTTGGATCAAAGGGAAAAAAAGAAAGGAGGTTGCGCCAAAAAGTAAACAAACAAAATGCACCATCTTGGGACTGTGTTTTTTAGCTAGTTTTGCCAGATAAAAGGCAACCGAAAAAGTGATTATAAATCCAAATGCACCTATCAAACCCATCCATTCTACTGCTTTTTCGTAGCCTTCTTTATTGGCTGGAGTGACATCCCAAACCGACAAAGCAATACTTTTAGAGTTGTTTTGCCAAAAACACATTAAAGCGTACCATTGGAATAAATACACTAAAAAAAGTTGCCACATTACCTTAGGCATCTCTAAAATAGCATGATAGATATCAATAAATGGTGAGAAAATATTTAAGGGCTCGGATTTCATTTTTTCAATTTCCTCTTCTGTAGGTGGAATTTCTGGTGTTTTTTTCATACTCCACCAAATCGAAGTTACCGAAAGGACAGCACCTAAAAAGAAGGAAGCGTAAATCCAGTTAGGTAATTCTCCTGTATAGCCTACAAATACTATTGGGAAAAGGAACAATGAAATGTATGACAAGAATTGACCAAATCCAGTAAAGAAACTTTGCGCTTGAAAACCTGTTGGTTGTTGGTCTTCATTAAGAGTGTCAGCAATAAAAGCACGATAGGGTTCCATCGCAGTGTTATTTCCCACATCCAGAATCCAAAGCAAACCTGCGGCCATCCATAATGAACTACTAAAAGGGAATAGGAACAAGGCTATACTACATATTATAGCACCTATGAAAAAATAGGGTTTTCTTCGTCCCCATCTTGGATGCCAGGTTTTATCACTCATAGCACCTATTATGGGTTGGATTAATAATCCGGTTAAAGGTCCAGCTAAGTTCAAAATTGGAATTTGATCTGGGCTGGCATGCAGAAAATCATATATAGGATTTACAGCACTTTGTTGTAAACCAAAACTATATTGAATTCCAAAAAATCCAACATTCATGTTTATAATTTGCCAAAAGCTAAGTTTAGGTTTTAAGAGCGCCATAATTGTGTTTTTTTAAAGTTTAAAATCAATTCCTGTACTTTTGAAAATACAGGAATTGGTAATCAACTAACATTTATGAAAAATAATCTAATTTTAGAATTTATAAGCCAATGCCATAGAAATTGATCTTCCTGTCATTGATCTTGCTCTTACAAAGTTTACGGTGTTTTCAGTAATACTTCCTTCTTCTGCCTCTGTGATAGCAAGGGTATTGAATAAATTGTTTCCTGAAATATTTAATGATAATCCTTTTGCGATGCCTACTTCTACAAATCCATTAACAATTACAAATCCATCCATTACTAATTGATTTGAATCTTGTGCATAAGCTTTAGATTGACCAACGAAACTTAAACCTAAAGTGTTTTTGTTATTCATGAACTTGTAAGTTGGAATAAAGCTATACATCAATTTTGGTTGTCTTCTTGGTTGGTTTCCATTGTTGTCACCAGAAGTGATTTCTGCTTTTGTATAGGTTAATGATCCTCTTAGGTTTAAATTGTCATTTAAGTCATATGCTGATTCTAACTCTAATCCTAATGATTTATAGTCGTTTTTGATAATGCTGTTAGATGTAGCTTCATATCCACCTTGTTCGTCAGTTTTAGAATGGAAAGCTGTAGCGTAGAAATACCCTTTGCTGAATTTTTGTTTGTATCCAATTTCAGTTTGTTTTAAGAAATCTAAAGCATTGATTTTGTCTCCATTTAAATAATCAAGACCACTAAATAAAATTCTATCCGCTTTTGCAGAAGCACCTCTACTGAATCTTCCAAAAACAGATTGTCTGTTATTGATTAAGAAGTTTGCTCCTACTGTATAAGAATAATAATCATAGTCGTAATTTACAGCAGTTGCATTAGCATTGTCTATGGCAAATACATTTTGCTCAGGTACAGATATGTTTCCATCATTATTAATGTCATAGGTAGTTGCAACTCCTCCTGCAAATGAGCCTGTTACTTTTCCTTTGTCGTAGCGTAATCCACCTTCAAATGATAATTTGTCAGAGGCATCAACTGAAATATTTACGTAAGGTGCTGATACGTTGTATTGTGTGTCGTAGTTTCTAGCCAGATTCCCCCAGAATGGTGTTCCATAAGCATATAATCCATTTTCAGATAATAAAGAGCCTCCGGCATTTTTAACATCAATTAAGCGAGGATTATTATCTGAAACTTCTTGTAAGTAAGAATTCCATAACCAAGACATCGAGATATTTTGCATTGATTTGAATAATCCAGCTGTAACGCCAACACCATCAAATTTTTTAGTCAATCGCAAATCGTTCATGAAATTACCCATGTTGTTTAATTGGGTGTCAAACATGTGAATTCTTGCTACCAATCCGTTTGGATTATTAAATGCAGCGCCATTATCAGCATATACTAAACTAGAACCTGTTCCGAAAGAATTTGCAATAGTTGCAGCAGTAGCTAATTGTGCAGGGAATGGAGAAATAAATCCACCTGAATTTGATGTAAAGCGAATGTTGTCAGTAATTTTCCATCCACCATCTAAGTCGAATGAAGCATTAGCACCAATAGATTTTGACACAGGGTGCATTCCATTCGCTACAGCCTCTCTGCGTACATTTCCGTCAGGTCCCAATCCAACACTATGAGTCAAGTAAATAGATTGTAAAGCACCGGTTGTAGCATCATAACCATCTACACTTTTCCAATTTGGATTAGCATTTGTTCCAGATACAGCAACTGGCATTGGCATATAAGCTGCAGCTCTGTCATTTAAGAATTTAGCATATACTGTTACAGAGCCGTTTTCAAACTCTTTTGTGATGTTGAATTTAAATTGGCCACCATTATTGCTGTTAAAACCTGTTTTTCTTACGCCTTCACCGGATCTATAAAAACCGCCAACATGAAAATATAGACCATCTCCAATTTTTCCACCATAATCTAAATCAGTACGGAAATTTCCATAATCTAATCCAAATGTTGTACTCATGTTTCCACCTTCTGTTTTTCCGGTTTTACTAATAAAGTTGATGATACCCCCAGGAGAGTTAGAAGACAAAGTTGATGCCGAACCTCCACGGATAGCCTCTACTTTTGCAATGTTTCCGTCAAATCTTGTGAATATATCTGCTGTAGCAAATGCTATATCACCAAATAATAATACGGGTAATCCATCTTCTTGCAATTGTAAATATTTGGATCCACCAGATGAAATTGGTACACCACGTACTGAAATATTAGAGTTACCTTCTCCTCCAGAGGATTCTGAACGAATTCCAGGAATTGTTCTAAATATTTCCGCAGTAGATCTTGGAGCTGATTGCGTAATTTGCTCTGTACCCAATGTTGTGATCGAAACACTGGATTTGATTTTAGCTTTAGGATTTACAACTCCGGTTACTACCACATCTTCTAATACATTGGTGTCTTCTGCTAATGTAATGTTTTGAATAGTATTGTCTTTAATCACTACATTTAACTCTACTGATTTAAAACCAATATAGGTAGCTATAAGACTTACCGTTTCGTTTCTTAGGCTAGAAAATGAATATTTTCCGTCGATATCCGTTGCAACGGCTTTATCAGTATTTTTTATGACAATATTAACTCCAGGTAATGGGTTTCCTGAAGCATCAGAAACGGTTCCACTTAATGTAGCATTTTGTGAAAATGAAATATTAAATAGCATCAACGCTACTACAATTCCCATTTTTTGTAAGAATGATTGTTTTGTTTTCATGGTTATTAGTTGTTTTGTTAATAATTTAACAGGTTATTTTTTACCAAATATATATTTATTAAACAAAATAAATGCATTATTTTTAACCGAAAACGTTTTCGATTTAACCGAAAACGTTTTCGATTTTATAAGTTTTTTTTTCGATATTTGTTTTTATGAAAGAGACTACTTTAAAAGAAATTGCAGATATCTTAGGAATATCGATTACAACAGTGTCAAAAGCACTGAAGAATTACCCTGATGTAAGCGAGAAAACCAAAAAAGCAGTTCTTACATTGGCTAAGGATTTACATTATACGCCTAATAGTTTTGCTGTAAACTTGAGGACTAAAGAGTCTAAGACAATTGGGCTTATCATTCCTGAAGTTGTACATCATTTTTTTTCGGGAGTTGTTAATGGAATCATTGATCAGGCAGAAAAGAATGGTTATTTGGTTATTATTTTACAGTCTAATGAGTCTTTGGAATTAGAAAAGAAGCAGGTAGCACTTTTATTGAGTAAGAGAGTCGATGGAATTATTATGTCACTTTCTAATGAGTCTAATAATGATCCTCATATTACTGAAATTATTGATAAGGAAATACCATTTGTTCAATTTGATAAAATAGCTAAATTGATTCCAAGTTCAAAAGTAATTATCAATGACAGAAAAGCTGCTCAGGAGGCGGTTCAGCATCTGATAGATATAGGATGTAAAAAGATTGCTCATATTCGCGGACTTGAAAACCCACAAAATTCAATTGATCGTTTTATGGGTTATAAAATGGCTTTGGAAAAAAACGGGATTCCTTTTGATCCCGGATTGGTATACGCTTGTAAAAGTATCACTTTTGAACAAGGGGTCGAATTTGCTAAGCAAATTTTAGAAGAAGATAAAGAGATTGATGGCATTTTTGTAATTACGGATTTAGTAGCGATAGGTGTTTTGGCACATTTTAATCAAGAAGGAATTAAAGTTCCTGAAGATATTGCTGTAATAGGTTTTAGTAATTGGTTGGTCTCGCAGGTAATTACACCCAAGTTGAGTACAGTTAATCAGCCAAGTTATGATATGGGGGTAGCAGCATTTACTTTATTATTGGAAGAAATTCTTTCCCGTAAAGAAGGAAAGGTGTTTAAGCCTAAAATAGTTGAATTAGAAACAGAGGTGATTGTTCGCGAATCTACCTTGAAAAAAAGCTGATAAAAGAGATTTTAAAAAAGCTTTTTTGCTACACATATTCAAGAACTAAATCAACATATAAGATTTATAAAATTTTATTATTCTAAATTTCATTATTAAAGCTTGGGTCTTAAATTTTCATTATGATTAGTGATTTTTTGGCTATTTTTGAAAGAGTGAATTTTTTTAAATAACAAATTGATAATGAAAAAAATAATCACAATTTTTCTCATGGGTACAACTTTCTTTACGTCAAATGCACAAACGAATACAGAGAATTCATTACTGAAGGAGTGGACAGGTCCTTATGGAGGTGTTCCTGCTTTTGATACATATGAAGTTTCAGATTTTAAACCGGCAATTCAGTTTGCAATTCAGGAAAAACTGAATGAAATTGATGTAATTGCCAACAATCCCGAAGCACCAACTTTTGAAAATACGATTGTTGCTTTGGAACGTTCTGGTAAAACGATATCCAGGATTTTTACAGTTTACGGAATTTACAGATCAAATTTGAGCAGTACTGAGTTTAATGCTGTTGATAGCGAAATGTCTCCTGAATTTTCAGAACTTAAAGATAAAATCAATCAAAATGAAAAGTTATTTGCAAGAATAGAAGCACTTTATAACTCAAAAGAAAGTAAAAAACTAACGAGTGAACAACAACGACTCATTTGGTTGTACTATACTAATTTTGTACGTGAGGGTGCCAAACTGAAAGATCAGGACAAAGAAAAGGTTGCAAAAATAAATAAAGAATTAGCAGGTCTCTTTACAAAATTTAGCCAAAATTTATTGGCAGAGGAGCATAATCAGTATCTCGCTTTAACCACAGAAAGTGATTTTGACGGTTTACCGGAAGAAGTTAAAAAAGCTGCTATGGCTGATGCGAAAGAACGAAAACTAAATGTTTTAGGAACTATCGCAAATACACGTTCTTCAATCGAACCCTTTTTGACGTTTTCAACTCGCAGGGATCTGAGGGAAAAAGCATTTGATATTTTTGTAAAACGAGGTGATAACGGAAATGAAAATGATAATAATGCCATATTGGTTTCAATTTTAGAGTTAAGAACAAAAAAGGCAAAATTACTTGGTTATCCAACTTTTGCTCATTGGAGTTTATCTAACAAAATGGCTAAAGACCCAAAGAAAACTTTAGATTTAATGTTTTCAGTATGGGAACCAGCCGTTAAAAAAGTAAATCAAGATGTAGCAGAAATGCAAAAAATCGTAGATACAGAAGGAGGTAAATTTAAAATTCAGCCTTGGGATTATCGTTTTTATGCTGAAAAAGTTAGAAAAGCAAAATATGACATAGATCAAAATGAAGTAAAGCCGTATCTTCAGTTAGAAAACCTGCGTGAAGGAATGTTCTGGGTTGCCGGGGAGCTATTCAATTTAAGTTTTAGACAAATTACAAACGTGCCGGTTTATCATCCGGATGTGCGTGTTTGGGAGGTGAGTAATACAGTAACTGGTAAAGTTGTTGGTTTGTGGTATTTTGATCCGTACGCCCGTGCAGGAAAACGTTCAGGAGCGTGGATGAATGCTTATCGGGATCAGCAAAAATTAGATGGAGACGTACTTACTATTGTTTCTAACAATTGTAATTTTATAAAAGGAGCAGATAATGAGCCAATTTTAATTTCGTGGGATGATGCTTCGACTTTATTTCATGAGTTTGGACATGCACTTCATGGTTTATGTTCGAATGTTACTTACCCAAGTTTAGCAGGAACAGCAGTTGCAAGGGATTATGTTGAATTTCCTTCGCAATTGTTAGAGCACTGGCTGGCAACTCCTGAAGTGTTGAATAAATTTGCTTTGCATTATAAAACAAATCAGCCATTACCTCAGATTTTAGTTGATAAGATTGAAAAAGCAGTAAATTTTGGAGAGGGTTTCGCTACTGTAGAAACAATTTCAAGCTCTTTAGTAGATATGAAACTACATTTGGAGACAGCAACTATTGATCCTCATAAATTTGAAAAAGAAACTTTGGATGCACTGCATATGCCGTCAGAAATTGTAATGCGCCATCGTATTCCGCAGTTTGGACATATTTTTTCAAGTGATGGGTATGCGGCTGGATATTACAGTTATTTATGGGCAGATGTTATCAATGCGGATGCCTGGGAAGCTTTTGTAGAAGCAAAAGGGGCTTATGATAAAACAGTAGCTAAAAGACTGTATGATACAGTTTTTAGTGTTGGAAATACTATTGATAATGAAAAGGGTTATGAGAATTTCCGGGGAAGAGCTCCGAAATCAGACGCACTGATGCGTGCTAGAAATTTTCCGATCGAAAAGAAAAAGTAATAGGTATAGCAACAAAAAAAGCCTGAATAATTTAATATTCGGGCTTTTTTGTATTGAAAAAATAATATATTAACCTAAAGTAACTCTTTTGAAACCAGTGATTTCAACGTTGAATCCTTTAACATAATCACCAACTTTTTTACTATCATCTTTGATGAAGTTTTGATCAAGTAGAGCTTTCTCCTGATCTAAAGTAGTGTTGTCAGAAATGAAACGTTGTACTTTTCCTGGAAGAATTTTGTCCCAGATTTGCTCTGGTTTTCCTTCAGCTTTTAATTCTGCTTTAGCATCTTCTTCAGCCTGTTTGATAACTTCGGGAGTTAATTGAGAGAAAGAGATATATTTAGGAACGTTTTTCAAAGTTTTTCCTAAACGTTTAGCTTCTTCATTGTCTTTTTCAATTACAGCAATACGAGCAGCAAGTTCAGATTCAACGAAAGCAGGATCAAAATCTTTGTAAGATAATGTGTCAGCTCCCATAGAAGCAACTTGCATAGAGATGTCTTTAGTTAAGGCTTCTGCGTTAGCAACTGGAGTGGAAATCGCAGTTAAAGCAGCAATTTTATTAACGTGAACATAAGATCCAACGTAAGCACCTTCTAAAATTTCAAAACCACTGATTTCGATTTTTTCACCGATAACACCAGTTTGCTCGATTAATTTCTCAGCAACAGTGATTCCGTTGAAATCAGAAGCTAATAATTCTTCTTTAGAAGAGAAGTTGATAGCTCTTTCAACTAAATCTTTAGCTAAAGCAACAAAAGCTTCATTTTTACCTACGAAGTCAGTCTCACAGTTTAAAGTAATAATAGCTCCTTTTGTATGGTCTGCATTGATAAAAGAAACAGCAGCTCCTTCAGAAGACTCACGGTCAGAACGGTTAGCAGCAACTTTTTGTCCTTTTTCTCTAAGGATTTGTATCGCTTTGTCGAAATCTCCTTCAGCTTCAACTAAAGCTTTTTTACAGTCCATCATTCCGGCACCTGTAGATTGTCTTAATTTATTTACGTCTGCAGCAGTAATTGTTGCCATAATATTTTAAGTTTTAATGTGTTTAAAAGTAAAAAATTCCAGCTTTTAAATCCCAAACTCCAATTTTAATAAATTATCAACATAACGTTTTTAATTTTGTCTTGGATTTTGGAATTTAAAATTTGGAATTTAAAATTTGATTTATTCTTCAGTTTCAGTTGCAGGAGTAGCTTCAGCCTCAACAGCAGGAGCTTCTTCAGTAGCTTCAACTTCTTTTTCAGCACCTCTGTCAGATAGACCTTCGATTACTGCAGTAGTTACTAAAGATAAAATTTTGTCAATTGATTTAGAAGCGTCATCATTTGCAGGAATCACGTAATCAACCTCTCTTGGGTCAGAATTCGTATCAACCATTGCGAAAACTGGAATGTTTAATTTTTGAGCTTCTTTTATTGCGATGTGTTCAGCTTTGATATCAACTACGAACAATGCTGCAGGTAGTCTGGACATATCAGCAATTGAACCTAAGTTTTTCTCTAATTTAGCACGTAGACGATCAACTTGCAAACGCTCTTTTTTAGATAAAGTGTTGAATGTTCCATCTTTCTTCATTTTATCAATAGAAGACATTTTTTTAACTGCCTTTCTGATAGTTACGAAGTTTGTTAGCATTCCGCCTGGCCATCTTTCAGTGATGTAAGGCATGTTTGCAGCTTTTGCTTTATCAGCAACGATGTCTTTTGCTTGTTTTTTGGTAGCTACGAATAAAATTTTTCTACCTGATGCAGCGATTTTTTTCAAAGCTTCGTTAGCTTCTTCAATTTTAGCTGCAGTTTTATATAGATTGATAATGTGAATACCATTACGCTCCATATAAATGTAAGGAGCCATGTTTGGATCCCATTTTCTAGTCATGTGTCCAAAGTGAACACCTGCTTCTAGTAATTCTTTTACTTCTATTTTGTTTGCCATTTTTGTACTAGTTTACGTTCTGTTGATTAGCAATGTATAAATGGCGATTTCTCAGGCTTTATACATTTAGATGCTAAACTATATCCTACCTCAATAGGAGAGCAACAATAACTGTGTTTTTTAATTTCAATAAATAATTGATAATGTCTTGTCCTATCTGAACAAGACAGGTAATATTAACGTTTAGAGAACTGGAATCTCTTACGAGCTTTCTTCTGACCGAATTTCTTACGTTCAACCATTCTTGGGTCTCTTGTTAATAAACCTTCTGGCTTAAGGATAGCTCTGTTTTCAGCGTTAACTTCACACATTACGCGTGCTAATGCCATTCTTACAGCTTCTGCCTGACCAGTTGTACCACCTCCGTAAACGTTTACTTTTACGTCAAAGTTACTAGCGTTTTCTGTCATAGAAAGCGGTTGTAATACTTTGTATTGTAAAGTTGCAGTTGGAAAGTAAGTTGCGAATTCTTTTTTGTTTACAGTGATGTTTCCAGTTCCTTCAGAAACGTAAACACGTGCAACAGCGGTTTTTCTTCTACCGATTTTGTGAATAACTCCCATTACTTAAGATCATTTAGGTTAACAGTTCTAGGTTTTTGAGCTCCGTGTTTGTGCTCAGATCCTACAACAACATTTAGATTTCTAAAAAGTTCAGCACCTAATTTGTTTTTAGGTAACATACCTTTTACCGCTTTTTCTACTAATAATGCAGGGTTTTTAGCTTGCAATACTTTAGCAGTTAAAGTTCTTTGTCCTCCTGGGTAACCTGTATGACGCATGTAAATTTTGTCATTCATTTTTGTACCTGTAAGGTTAATTTTTTCTGAGTTGATAACAATTACGTTATCCCCACAGTCAACGTGCGGCGTATAACTTGGTTTGTACTTACCTCTTAAGATCATCGCAACCTTTGAAGCAAGACGTCCTAAGTTATGACCCTCAGCGTCAACAACAATCCACTCTTTAGTTACAGTGGCTTTGTTTGCTGAAACTGTTTTGTAGCTTAATGCGTCCATAATATTATTTTAATTAAACATTCCATCCCCAATAAAGGGGATGCAAAAGTACAATTAATTATTTTAAAACCAAATACCTGAAAAGAATATTTTAAATACTGAAAATCAGGCTGTCAGTTTAGGAATTAAATCTCTTAAAATTTAGTTTACGTTATTATGAAGGGAAAACTAAAAATATTTTATAAAAATTTAAGGTTGTATATTTTGTTTTGAAATGAATCAGGGAGTTTAAATACTGGCAGGTGTTTTTTGTTTTGTTTTAGGTAATTCTGCTATATTTGTATTAATTACATAAAAAATTCAATTGGATGAAAGCTAAAGCAACTCTAAAACAAATTGCGAAAGAACTTGGTGTGTCTGTTTCTACTGTGTCTAAGGCATTGAACGATAGTCCTGAAATTAGTGAACAAACCAAGGTGAAGATTAAAGAGTATGCAAAACTCAAAAATTATAAGCCAAATGTTATTGGTCTGAATTTAAAAAATAGAAAAACCAAAACAATTGGTGTAATTATACCTAATATATTAAATTCTTTTTTCGCAAAAGTTTTTAGCGGTATCGAAAAAGTGGCCGATAAAAAAGGATATAATGTAATTACTTGTATTTCGAATGAATCTTTACAGAAAGAAATTCATACTCTCGAAATGTTGAGTAACGGAACTATAGATGGTTTCATTCTTTCGGTTTCTCAAGAGGCTCAAAAATTGGAAGATTATGCTCATTTTACAGAAATTATAAATGACGGAACTCCAATTGTGATGTTTGACAGAATTGCTTATGGAGTTGAATGTGATAAAGTGGTGGTTGATGATTTTGATTCGGCTTTAAATTCGACGCAGCATTTGATTAATTTGGGATGTAAAAATATTGCCTTAATTTCCTCAGTAGATAATTTAAGTGTTGGAAAACTAAGAGCTGATGGATATTTGAAAGCTTTAAAGGATAATAATATTCCGATAAATGAAAAGATAATTCTTCGTACTAATTCAGAAGATGAGATGAAAAGTAAAATAGAGGCACTTTTCGATCACAAAATTGATGGCATTTTTGCTTTAGATGAAAATGACTCCGTAGCTGCTTTAAGAGTAAGTCTTAAAAAGGGATATAAAGTCCCTGAAGATATTTCGATTATTGGTTTTGCAGATGGAATTTTAGCATCAAGACGTTTATCGCCAAGTCTGACTACTGTCAGTCAGCACGGAATCGAAATTGGTGAAGTTGCAGCCAAACGATTGATTTCAAGATTGGAAGAAAAGGAGGGGGAGACTTCTGATTACGAAACAATTATAATTAAGACAAAGCTAAAAGAACGGGAGTCAACGAGAAAATCTAAATAAAAAAAGAAATCCATTTTAATATAAGGTGGATTTCTTTTTTTAGTATTTTTTTTCAAATTTTAAATGTTATAACGGGTCTGGAAGCATGATTTACCAATCCTTCACTGATACTGCCATTAAAAAAATGAGCAAAACCAGTTCTCCCATGAGTACACATTCCAATAATATCAGCGTTTATACTGTTTGAGAAATTAATAATTCCTTTTTCTATATTGGTGTCGTTGTAAATGTGTGTCGAATAATTTGTCAGGCTAAATTGATTTACAAAATCTTTCATTGCTTTTTCAACAATATGAGTTGGTTTAAAACTGTTTGGTGTGCAAATTGTAACCAAATGTATTTTTGAATCAAAGAATTGTGTGAAGTTTAATAGTTTTTCAAAGGGTTTTTTAGATTCTTCTGTAAAATCAGAAGCAAAAACTATAGTAGATGCGTTAAAATTTAAAATGTCTTTTTTGATAACCAAAACTGGAATATCTGAATTTCTAACAACTTTTTCGGTATTAGATCCAATTAATAACTCTTCAACACCAGAGGAACCATGAGACCCCATTATAATTAAGTCAATATTGTTTTCTTTGCTGACCTGCGAAATTCCGTGGATTATTTTGTCTATTTTTAAAATTTCAGTCACGGAGATGTCTTGTAGATACGGTTTTTCGGTAGCTTTGTCGAGCATTTCATTGGCTTTTTTCATAAATAGCATGGTTTCCGGGATACTCGCACCACCTGTAATGGCATCATTCATTTGGCTGGGTAATTCCAGCATGTGAAGCAGGATGATCTCTGAATTGTGTTTACGGGCTATTTGTGCTGCTACTTTTAAAGCGTCTTCAGCGTGTTCTGAGAAGTCAGTAGGGACTAAAATTCGTTTCATAATTTTTTGAGGTTAAATTATTGAATAAGGCATTATTTTAATGCTCTCATAAAGATAAGAAATATTATAGAGCAATCTAATGATTTGATTTATAAAAAAAACACTATATTTGCACCGTTATTTATTAAAATCTAAATAATGAGGGGACTAATTGTCCCCTCTTTTTATAAAATTATGACATTTAAAGAGAAAGTAAACACATTAATTACAGAAGCGCTTTTAGAAAGGCCTTCAATCTTTTTGATTGATTTGAGTATTTCTGATTCTTTTAAAATTAGCGTGGGTTTAGATGGGGATAATGGAGTGGCGCTTCAGGATTGTATTGATATTAGTCGTGCAATTGAGAATAATCTGGATCGTGAAGAACAGGATTTCTCTCTTGAAGTTGCATCTGTTGGGGTAGGTTCACCACTTAAATTTACAAGACAATACAAAAAAAATATTGGTAGAACATTGATTGTTACTACAAATAGTGAAAAAATTGAAGCAGAATTGGTAGAAGCTAATGATGTTTTTATAATTTTGTCTTGGGAAGCAAGAGAACCGAAGAAAATAGGAAAAGGAAAGGAAACAGTTCAAAAAAGGCAACAAATACCTTATACAGAAATTAAAGAGGCAATTGTTACAGTAATATTTTAATTTAAAGAATTCGCATGGAAAATTTAGCATTAATCGATTCATTTTCAGAGTTTAAAGATAATAAACTTATTGATCGTGTAACGCTTATGGCAATTTTAGAGGACGTGTTTAGAAATGCATTGAAAAAAAAATACGGTTCAGATGATAACTTCGACATTATTATAAATCCTGATAAAGGAGATATGGAGATATGGAGAAGAAGAGTGATTGTTGCTGATGAGGATCTTGATTTTGAAAATGAGGAAATTACGCTTACTGAAGCAAGAAAAATTGAAGCGGATTTTGAAATTGGGGAAGAAGTTTCTGAAGAAGTAAAATTAATTGATTTAGGAAGAAGGGCTATTTTGGCGTTACGTCAAAATTTAATATCTAAAATTCACGAACACGATAATACAAATCTTTATAAACAATTTAAAGATATTATTGGGGATATTTATACTGCTGAGGTGCACCATGTAAGACCAAGAGTTGTAATTTTGGTAGATGATGAAGGAAATGAGATTGTGCTTCCGAAAGAGAAACAAATTCCATCTGACTTTTTCCGAAAAGGAGATAATGTTAGAGGGATTATTGAAAGCGTTGAATTGAAGGGAAATAAGCCTCAGATTATTATGTCTAGAACTTCTGAGAAGTTTTTAGAGAAATTATTTGAACAGGAAATCCCTGAAGTATTCGATGGTTTAATCACGGTTAAAAATGTAGTGCGTATTCCTGGCGAAAAAGCAAAAGTTGCTGTAGATTCTTATGATGACAGAATAGATCCTGTTGGAGCTTGTGTTGGTATGAAAGGGTCTCGTATTCACGGAATTGTTCGTGAGTTAGGAAATGAAAATATCGACGTAATCAATTATACAAATAATATTCAATTGTTTATTACAAGAGCCTTAAGTCCTGCTAAAGTTTCGTCAGTTAAAATTGATGAGGAAAATAAAAGAGCTGAAGTTTTTTTGAAATTAGAAGAAGTTTCTAAAGCAATTGGTAGAGGAGGTCATAATATTAAATTAGCTGGGCAGTTAACGGGTTATGAGTTGGATGTAATTCGGGAAGGCGATATTGCTGGTGCAATTGCAGATGAAGATGATGTTGAATTAACAGAGTTTTCAGATGAAATTGAAGATTGGGTAATTGAAGAGTTTGCCAAAATAGGTCTGGATACTGCAAAAAGTATCCTGAGTCAGGAAGTAGAAGATTTAGTAAGAAGAACTGATTTAGAAGAGGAAACAATTCTGGATGTTATGAAAATACTAAAAGAAGAGTTTGATAACTAGTTTTATCTACTCTAACAACACAACGAAAAAGGTAATAATAAAAAGGTTATATGTCTGAAGAGAGAGTAATAAGAATAAACAAGGTTTTAAGGGAATTAAATATTTCGTTAGAAAGAGCTGTTGATTATCTAAAAGATAAGGGAATTGCTATTGATGCAAATCCGAACGCTAAAATTTCTGATACTGAATTTAATATCCTTCAAAGACAATTTGCGGGCGATAAGGGGAATAAGGAAGCTTCCAAAGAAGTAGGGGAAGAAAAAAGAAAGGAAAAAGAGGCATTGCGTGTTGAGCGTGAAAAGGAAATTGAAGACAAACGCAGACAGGATGAGGAACGTCAAAAACAACAGGAAATTATAAAAGCTAAGGCTGTTGTGACCGGACCTGTTCAGGTAGGTAAGATTGATTTAAATCCTAAAAAGACGGTTGTTTCTACTATTTCAAAAGAACCGGTTAAAGCTGAGGAACCAAAAGTTGTTGCTCAGAAAGAAGTTGAAAAACCAATTGAAAAAGAAGATGGTAAAACTGATTCTCTTGCAACTCCAGACAAAGTAGAGCCTATTATTACTGAGAAAAAAGAAATAAAAGCTGAAACTTCTAAAACAGCAAAAGATCTGGTTGTTTCAACTAATCCTGAAACTGCAGAAGAAATTATCACTACACAATATCAAAAATTATCTGGAACGACTCTTACAGGTCAGACAATTGATTTATCTCAATTTGATAAGCCTAAGAAAAAGAAAGAAGATCCAAAGATAACACCAAATAAGCAGGGGACTACTGGGGCTAATAATAATGCTAACAAAAATAAGCGTAAAAGAATTGCTCCAAAGCCTGGTGCAGCGGGGACTACAAAAACATCGACAGGTAGTAATGCTCAAGGATCAACAAATCCTAATAAAATTACACCAAACACAGGTAATGCTGGCTTTAATGCTAATAGAAGTGCAAAACCTGGTTTTGTTAAAGGAAATCGTCCGGCTATAGTAGCTAAGGTAGAGCCTACCGAGGAGGAAGTGAAAAACCAAATTAGAGAGACTCTTGAAAAGCTGCAAGGTAAAGGCGGAAAATCAAAAGCGGCTAAATACAGAAGAGACAAAAGAGATACGCATCGTCAGAAATCTGATGAGGAGCAAAGAGCGCTTGATGAAGGAAGTAAGACTATTAAAGTGACTGAATTTGTTACTGTTGGTGAAATTGCTATCATGATGGATGTGCCAATTACTAAAGTTATCGGAACTTGTATGTCTCTTGGTATAATGGTTACCATGAACCAGCGTTTAGATGCGGAAACTTTAACTATAGTAGCTGACGAGTTTGGTTATGAAGTTGAGTTTATTACAGTAGATATCGAAGAAGCTATTGAGGTAGTTGAAGATAAAGAAGAAGATTTAGTGGTTAGAGCACCTATTGTTACTGTAATGGGTCACGTAGATCACGGTAAAACATCTTTGCTGGATTATATTCGTAAAGAAAATGTTATTGCAGGGGAGTCCGGAGGTATTACGCAGCACATTGGGGCTTACGGAGTAACTTTAGATAATGGTCAAAAAATAGCATTCTTGGATACTCCTGGTCACGAGGCATTTACTGCAATGCGTGCACGTGGAGCTCAGGTTACAGATATCGCAATTATTGTAGTAGCTGCCGATGATGATATCATGCCGCAAACAAAAGAAGCAATCTCTCACGCACAAGCTGCAGGGGTTCCAATTATATTCGCTATCAACAAAATTGATAAACCAAATGCTAATGTTGAGAAAATCAAAGAGCGTCTGGCATCTATGAATTTGCTTGTTGAAGATTGGGGTGGAAAAATCCAATCACATGATATTTCTGCTAAAGTAGGAACAGGAGTAAAGGAATTGCTGGAAAAAGTATTGTTGGAAGCTGAGATTCTTGATTTAAAAGCTAATCCAAATAAGGCTGCTCAGGGAACTGTTGTAGAAGCTTTTCTGGATAAAGGAAAAGGATATGTTTCTACAATATTAGTGCAGCAAGGGACTCTTAAAATTGGAGATTATATGTTGGCTGGTAAGCATCATGGTAAAATTAAAGCCATGCATGATGAACGCGGACATAATGTGAAAGAGGCTGGTCCATCGACTCCGGTATCTGTTTTAGGTCTTGATGGAGCTGCTACAGCTGGAGATAAATTCAATGTGTTTGAAGACGAAAAAGAAGCAAAACAAATTGCATCTAAGCGTTCTCAGTTAATGAGAGAGCAGTCAGTACGTACACAAAGACATATTACGCTTGATGAAATCGGACGTCGTATTGCGCTTGGTCAGTTTAAAGAATTAAATGTTATTCTTAAAGGAGACGTTGACGGATCTGTTGAGGCTTTGTCTGACTCCTTCTCTAAACTTTCTACAGAAGAAGTTCAGATTAATATTATACACAAGGGAGTTGGTGCGATTACAGAAACTGACGTGAATCTGGCTTCTGCTTCGGATGCTATTATTATCGGATTTAATGTTCGCCCAGCTGGAAATGCCAGACAGCTTGCAGATAAAGAAGAAATTGATATTCGTTATTACTCTATTATCTATGCTGCTATCGATGACCTGAAAGATGCTATGGAAGGAATGTTGGCTCCTGAAATGAAAGAAGAAATTCTTGGTACAGCAGAAATTCGTGAGATTTTCAAAATTTCTAAAGTAGGTTCTATTGCTGGTTGTATGGTAACTGATGGCAAAATTTTAAGGGCTTCAAAAATTAGAGTTATCAGAGAAGGTGTTGTGGTTCATACAGGAGAACTTGTAGCATTGAAACGTTTTAAAGATGATGTTAAGGAAGTGACAAAAGGATATGATTGCGGTATTCAGATTAAAGGTTTTAATGATATCGAAGAAAGAGATGTTATTGAAGCATATCATGAGGTTGCAATTAAAAAGAAATTGAAATAATATGTAAAATAAAAAAGTCCTGATTTAATCAGGACTTTTTATTTTACATGATTGTAATGTAAAAAGATAGATGTTGTGTATATTATTATGTTTGGTGCTTAAAAGCTCCTTAAAATTGATAATACAACAGTTTTTTATGTTAGGAGTAACTTTTTGTTTTTAGGATAAGACAAAATAAGTGGCTTAGTGTTCGTTTTGTGTAAACTTTATTTGCTTGGCTTAATAAGGAATACACTTTTGTATCTCTTTCTAATTTCTTCTAAATTTCGTTCTGCTTCAATTCTTGTTTTGAAATTCCCGACTACTACTTTATAGTTTGGAGTATTAAAAATTATAGTTCCATCAATGTTGTTGAACTCCCTTTTGAAAGCAGATAAAGTCTTTTTTGCTTCATCACTTTTGCCGCTGAAAATTTGAATTTTGTAAGTCTCATTTGTATTAATTGACGTGTTAATTTTACGTTTATCATTTAGTAATTGTTCAAATTTAGGATCTTGATTCAAACTAATGTTTTGGTCCTGAGCATTAATATTGTAGGTTAAAGTAAGCATGGGTAATAGTAATAAAATCTTTTTTGAAGGGCTTAAAATTCTCATAATGTGATGGTTTTTATGCAAAAATAAGGTTTAAAGTTTATATGTGGAGTGTTTGAGTTATTTAGAATTAATATAAATTGATATTTAAGACTATTTTAAGGTTTTGAGAATAGTACTTAAATTGTATTTTTGTGCAGGTTTTAAAAAAGCGGTATTAGATTTAACTGATTAATTACAGAAAAAATCATACCAAAAAATTAGTAGATAATTTTATACTATATGAAAAAGGTGGGTAACCATAATTCGATCTCAAGAAAATTGATGCTTAGCTTGTCGCTATCGCTGATTTTCTCCCTAACTTCATTTGCTCAAGATCCTGCTGCAGCTCCTGCGGCGACTGAAGCTGCTGCTGCTCCGGCTGCCGCATCTGGTGGTGATCCGGTAAAAGGGAAAGAACTTTTTAATGCAAATTGCGCTGCATGTCACAAATTAGATGCTAAATCAACTGGTCCTGCCTTAAGAGGGGTTGCTGATAAGCATGATAAAGCTTGGATTTACAAGTGGGTGCATAACAGTTCTGACATGATTAAGTCAGGTGATCCTGTTGCTGTTAAACTTTTTGAGGAAAATAACAAAGCTGTTATGACTTCGTTTCCTCAATTGTCTGAAGGAGATATTGATAATATTTTAGCTTATACTTCTCAGCCTAAAGCAGAACCGGCTCCAGTTGCTGGAGGTTCTGCTACACCACCCGGTACTAACGTCGAAAGCGGTGCTATTTCAAATAATATCATTTTAGGTGCTCTTGCTCTTGTGATGGCTATTTTAGTTGTGATGTTGTTTATGGTAAACAAAGTATTAACTAAAGTGGCAAACAAAAACGGTATTGAGGTTGCTCCTAAAGAAGCGAGACTTCCAATCTGGAAAGCTTTCGCTAAAAACCAATTCTTGGTTTTAGTAACTGCAATTTTCTTGCTTTTGGCTAGTGGTTATTTTGTTTATGGGTACTTAATGCAGGTGGGTGTAGATCAGAATTATGAACCAATTCAGCCGATTCATTACTCTCATAAAATTCACGCTGGTGATAACGAGATTAATTGTAAATATTGCCACTCTGCTGCTCGTGTAAGTAAAAATGCTGGTATTCCTTCGTTAAATGTTTGTATGAACTGTCATAAAAACATCTCAGAGGTTGCTGAAACTACAGCTACTGCTGAATACAGCAAAGCATTCTACGATGCACAGATTCAAAAATTATATGATGCTGTTGGATGGGATAAGACTAAACAAGCTTATACTGGAAAAACACAGCCTGTAAAATGGGTTCGTATCCATAACTTGCCTGATTTTGTTTACTTTAATCACTCTCAACACGTGTCTGTTGCAGGTGTTGAATGTCAAACATGTCACGGACCAGTGCAAGAGTTTGAAATCATGAAGCAGTACTCTAAATTAACAATGGGATGGTGTGTTGATTGCCATAGAAAAACTGATGTTAAGATGGAAGGTAATGCTTACTATGACAAAATTCATGCTGAACTTTCTAAAAAATACGGTGTAGAGAAATTAACTGCAGCGCAAATGGGAGGTTTAGAGTGTGGTAAATGCCACTATTAGTCGATTTATTAAGATTTTAATATATATATACAATGTCATCAAACAAAAAATACTGGAAAAGTGTTGAAGAGCTAGAAAACAGCTCTATTGTTGAGGCGCTTAGAAATAACGAATTTGTTGAAGAAATTCCTACTGATGAGTTTTTGGGTAATGCTGAGGCTTTATCTACATCTGGGACTTCACGTCGTGACTTTTTAAAGTACGTAGGGTTTAGTACAGCGGCTGTAACATTAGCTGCTTGCGAAGGTCCTGTTCACAAGTCCATCCCTTATGTATTACAACCAGAGCAAATCATTCCTGGTGTTGCAGATTATTATGCAACGACAGTTTTTGATGGTTTTGATTTTGCAAATCTTTTGGTGAAAACTCGTGAGGGTCGTCCAATTAAAATTGAAAACAATACAATTGCTGGTGCTAAATTTGCAGCGAACGCAAGAATTCATGCTTCTATTTTAGGATTATATGATAGTACGCGTTTGAAAGAGCCTAAAGTGGATGGTAAAGATTCTACTTGGTCAGCAGTTGATTTAAAAATTAAATCAAGTTTAGCAGATGCTAAAGTAAAAGGTGGACAAGTAGTATTGTTAACAAATACTTTAGCAAGTCCTTCTACAGAGAAATTAATTGCTGAGTTTATTGCAAAAAATCCAAACGCTAAGCACGTTGTATATGATGCGGTTTCATCATCAGAAGCTTTAGATGCTTTTGAAGCTGTTTATGGACAGAGAGCTTTAGTTGATTACGATTTTTCTAAATCTAATTTAATTGTATCTGTTGGAGCTGATTTCTTAGGAGACTGGCAAGGTGGAGGATATGATACTGGATATGCACAAGGACGTATTCCTCAGAACGGAAAAATGTCTCGTCACTTCCAATTCGAATCAAATATGACATTGTCTGGAGCAGCTGCTGATAAGCGTGTTCCAATGACTGTAGCTGTTCAAAAGCAAGCTTTAGTTCAAATTTACAATATTATTACAGGTGCGTCTGTTCCTGTAGCTTTAGATGAAAAAGTTAAAGTTGAAGTGGTTAAGGCTGCTCAGCAACTTAAAGCTGCTGGTTCAAAAGGAGTTTTAGTAACTGGAATTGAGGATAAAAATGCTCAATTATTAGTCTTAGCTATCAACCAAGTGTTGGCTAGTGAAGCTTTTACTACTGCTGGAGCCAGACAGATTAGAAAAGGTTCTAATGCTGCGGTTGCACAGTTGGTTAAAGATTTGAACGCAGGAAGTATTCATACTTTAATTATGAGTGGTGTTAATCCTGTTTATACTTTAGCTGATTCAGCTTCTTTCGTATCTGGATTGAAAAAGGTTAAAACTTCTGTTGCTTTTTCATTAAAAGAAGATGAAACTGCTTCCATTGTCTCAATAGCTGCTCCAGCTCCTCACTACTTAGAATCTTGGGGAGATCTTGAGTTGACAAGTGGAACTTATAGTTTAACCCAACCAACAATCCGTCCTATTTTTAATACAAAACAATTTCAGGATGTTTTATTGTCAGTAAATGGTACAGCAGGCACTTTTTATGACTATTTAAAAGCTAATTCTGCAGCTTATACAGCAGGTGCTTCTTGGAATAAAGTATTACATGATGGTGTAGCTGTTCTTGGGGCTTCAGCTTTATCCGGAGCAGCTACTGACGCTGCTACTGCTGCAAATGCTGTTGCAAGATCTAAATCTGCTGGTGATTTTGAATTAGTTTTATACACTAAAACAGGATTAGGAGATGGACAACACGCTAATAACCCATGGTTACAAGAGTTTCCAGATCCAATTACAAGAGTTTCTTGGGATAACTATGTTACAGTATCTAATGCAGATGCCAAAAAACTTGGTTTATCAAATGAAATTGTTGCAAACGGAGGTTTAAACGGAAGTTACGCTACAATTACTGTTGATGGAGTTAAATTAGAAAACGTTCCAGTTATCGTTCAGCCAGGACAAGCAGTTGGAACTGTAGGTCTTGCTCTTGGATACGGACGTAAAGCAGCACTAAAAGAAGAAATGCAAGTAGGTGTAAATGCTTACTCTTTATATAAAGGTTTTAATAATGTTCAATCTGTTTCTATCGCTAAGGCAGATGGAGTTCATGAGTTTGCTTGTGTTCAAGGTCAGAAAACTTTAATGGGTAGAGGAGATATTATTAAAGAAACTACTTTAGAAATATTTAATACTAAAGATGCTGAACATTGGAATGAAAAACCAATGGTATCTTTAGATCATCAGGAAGTTGAGGCTACAACTGTAGATCTTTGGGAATCATTTGATCGTACAACTGGTCATCATTTCAATCTTTCAATTGACTTGAATGCTTGTACTGGATGTGGAGCTTGCGTTATTGCTTGTCATGCTGAAAACAACGTTCCTGTTGTAGGTAAAGCAGAGGTAAGAAGAAGCCGTGATATGCACTGGTTACGTATTGATAGATACTATTCTTCTGAAAGTACTTTTGAAGGAGATAATGAAAGAAAAGAAGGAATTGCTGGTTTATCTAGTTCATTATCTACATTTAATGAAATGGAGAAAGCTGGAGATAATCCTCAAGTTGCTTTCCAACCCGTAATGTGTCAGCACTGTAATCACGCACCTTGTGAAACAGTTTGTCCTGTTGCTGCAACTTCTCACGGTCGTGAAGGCCAAAATCATATGGCTTACAACAGATGTGTTGGGACTCGTTACTGTGCTAACAACTGTCCATATAAAGTACGTCGTTTTAACTGGTTCTTGTACAACAAAAATAGCGAGTTCGATTATCATATGAACAATGATTTAGGGCGTATGGTATTAAATCCTGATGTTAACGTACGTTCTCGTGGTGTTATGGAAAAATGTTCTATGTGTATCCAAATGACACAAGCTACTAAATTAAAAGCTAAAAACGAAGGACGTTCAGTTAGAGATGGAGAATTCCAAACAGCTTGTTCTAGTGCTTGTTCTTCAGGAGCGATGATATTTGGTGATGTAAATGATAAAGAAAGTAAAGTTGCTAAACTAGTAGCTGACGAAAGATCATATCACTTATTAGAACATGTAGGTACAAAACCTAATGTGGTTTACCATGTTAAAGTTAGAAATACTTAGAAAAATTATTAATTAAGAAACAATATAAAGGATTATGTCGTCTCACTACGAAGCACCCATTAGAAAACCTTTAGTTATAGGTGATAAATCATATCACGATGTAACTGTAGATGTAGCCGCACCTGTTGAGGGGCCTGCAAACAAGCAATGGTGGATTGTATTTTCAATCGCATTAATAGCCTTCCTTTGGGGGTTAGGTTGTATAATTTACACCGTATCTACCGGTATCGGAACATGGGGATTAAATAAAACAGTTGGCTGGGCTTGGGATATTACTAACTTCGTTTGGTGGGTTGGTATTGGTCATGCCGGAACATTAATTTCTGCGGTATTATTACTTTTCCGTCAGCGTTGGAGAATGGCTATTAACCGTTCTGCGGAAGCAATGACTATCTTTTCAGTAGTTCAGGCAGGTTTATTTCCAATTATTCACATGGGACGTCCATGGTTAGCATACTGGGTATTACCTATACCAAATCAATTTGGATCTTTATGGGTAAACTTTAACTCACCATTGCTTTGGGATGTATTCGCAATTTCAACTTATCTTTCGGTATCATTAGTTTTCTGGTGGACTGGTTTATTACCTGACTTTGCAATGCTTCGTGACAGAGCTATAACTCCATTTAACAAAAGAGTTTATTCTATCTTAAGTTTTGGATGGAGTGGTAGAGCAAAAGACTGGCAGCGATTCGAAGAAGTATCTTTAGTATTAGCTGGTTTAGCTACTCCACTTGTACTTTCTGTGCATACGATTGTATCTATGGACTTTGCTACTTCTGTAATTCCAGGATGGCATACAACAATTTTCCCTCCATACTTCGTTGCTGGAGCGGTTTTCTCTGGATTTGCGATGGTAAATACATTGTTGATCGTTATGAGAAAAGTTTCTAATCTTGAAGCATACATCACATTACAGCATATTGAATTAATGAATATCATTATCATGATTACTGGATCTATTGTTGGTGTGGCTTATATCACTGAGTTATTTGTAGCTTGGTATTCAGGTGTAGAATATGAACAATATGCATTCTTAAACAGGGCTACCGGACCTTACTGGTGGGCATATTGGGCGATGATGACTTGTAATGTTTTTTCTCCTCAGTTTATGTGGTTCAAAAAGCTAAGAACAAGTATCATGTTTTCATTTGTTATTTCGATTGTAGTAAATATCGGGATGTGGTTTGAAAGATTTGTAATTATTGTTACTTCTTTGCATAGAGATTATCTTCCATCTTCTTGGACAATGTTTTCACCAACATTTGTAGATATTGGAATTTTTATTGGAACAATTGGTTTCTTCTTTGTATTGTTTTTATTATACTCTAGAACATTCCCTGTAATTGCTCAGGCAGAGGTTAAGACAATTTTAAAAGGAACAGGAGATAATTACGTAAGAGAAAGAGCAAATAGTAAAGATTCACATCATGAGTAATAAAGTAATATACGCCATTTATAATGACGATGACGTTTTGATGGATGCAGTAAAGAAAACTAGAGCTGCACATCATCATATTGAAGAGGTTTTTACTCCATTCCCAGTTCACGGATTGGATAAAGCAATGGGATTAGCGCCAACTAGATTAGCAATATGTGCTTTCTTATACGGATGTGTTGGTATTTCAGTTGCTACAACAATGATGAGTTATATCATGATTCATGATTGGCCTCAAGATATTGGAGGTAAGCCAAGTTTCAGTTTTATTCAAAATATGCCATCTTTTGTGCCAATTATGTTCGAGATGACAGTATTTTTTGCTGCTCACTTAATGGTTATTACTTTTTACATGAGAAGTAGATTATGGCCATTTAAAGAAGCTGAAAATCCAGATGTAAGAACAACAGATGACCATTTCTTAATGGAAGTTGCTGTAAATAATAACGAGGCAGAACTTGTTTCTTTTTTTGAAGGTACAGGAGCTGTTGAAGTTAAAGTAATTGAAAAGAATTAATTGTAGCTATGAAAAGGATATATAAAATAACACTTTTAGTTGGTATAACTATTTTAGTTTCATCTTGCCACAATAATTCGGCACCAAACTATCAGTATTTCCCCAATATGTATGAGTCTGTGGCATATGAGACCTATGCAGAGTCAAAAGTATTTAAAGGAGGAAAAGAAGGACAACTTCCTGTAGAAGGGACTATTAACAGAGGTTTTGAACCTTATGAGTATGAAAATTCAACGGCAGGATATGAATTGGCTAAAGCTAATTTAAGATCACCTTTAACTGAAGAAGAAAAAAACTCTGGAAAAGGAAAAGAACTTTTCGAAATTTACTGTATCAGTTGCCATGGTGCTACTGGAAATGGTAAAGGTAAATTGGTTGAAAGAGAAAAATTTCTTGGGGTACCTAGCTATAAAGACAGAGAAATCACTGAAGGAAGTATTTTTCACGTTGAAACTTATGGTTTAAATGCAATGGGTTCACATGCAAATCAATTAAGTGCCCACGAACGTTGGTTAGTTGCTGACTATGTTCTAAAACTAAAAAGCCAATTATAATTGTTGAACAAACTGATCGTAATAGATATGTACACATTTTCAAGTAAATTAAAAACTTTTTCTATCATTCTAATGGCCGTTGGTATATTAGGGATTGGATATGGTTTTTTAAACGCTCCTAAAAATATTGAAGAGGTAGAAACTCTTCTTAAAAAAGAAGCATCAGAGCACGGTGGAGGACATCATGAAGCTACTGCAGTAAATCATGATGAAAAAGCTGAAGCTACTCATGAAGAAAAAACAGAAGAAGTTGCTCACCATGAAGTAGCTCAAGAAACACATGCACAGGTTGCGGTAAATACAGACTCAGCTGTTGCAAATGCAGATACTGTTCACGAAGTAAAAACTGAAGTGGCTCATGAAACTGCAGTTGTTAATCATGAAGTAAAAGCAGAAAAGCACGAAGAAGTTTCTCATGAACAAGATCATAAAGCTCATGCTGAACACGTTTTCCACCAATTGCAAAACAAACCTTGGTCAGCTTTATATGTTGCTTGTATTTTCTTCTTATTGCTTTCTATGGGAGTTTTAGCATTTTATGCTATTCAACAAGTAGCTCAGGCTGGTTGGTCTCCTGTATTGTTTAGAGTTATGCAGGGAATCACAGCTTATTTACCGGCTGGATCGATAATATTCTTTATTATTTTGGTTCTTTGTGGTTTTCACTTTAATCATATATTTGTTTGGCTAGGCGAAGGTGTTACCGATCCTCAAAGTCCAAATTATGACGCTATCATTGCTGGAAAATCTGGATATTTAAATTTTCCTTTTTGGATTGCAAGAGCTTTTATCTTTTTATTAGGGTGGAATTTATACCGTATTTATTCTAGAAAAAACTGTTTGGCTCAGGATGAAGCTAATGATGATTTATTTTACAAAAAGAATTTTAAGTTATCTGCCGGTTTCTTAGTATTCTTTATTGTTTCTGAGTCTATCATGGCTTGGGACTGGATTATGTCTTTCGATCCGCACTGGTTTAGTACATTGTTTGGATGGTATGTGTTTGCCTCTTTCTTTGTAAGTGGTATTACAACAATTGCATTGGTTACTGTTTATTTAAAATCTAAGGGATATTTAGAGTATGTAAATACAAGCCATATTCATGACTTAGCTAAATTTATGTTTGGTATAAGTGTATTTTGGACTTATTTATGGTTCTCTCAATTTATGCTGATTTGGTACGCAAATATTCCTGAAGAGGTAACTTATTTCGTAACAAGAATTCAATTATATAATCTGCCTTTCTTTGGAGCTGTTGTTATGAACTTTGTTTTCCCATTATTAATATTAATCAATACAGATTTCAAACGTCTCAACTGGGTAATTGTAATGGCCGGAGTAGTGATCTTATTAGGACATTACGTTGACTTCTTTAATATGATTATGCCAGGTACAGTTGGTGACAGATGGTTTATTGGAGTTTCTGAAATTGCATCTATTCTTTTCTTCTTAGGTTTATTTATTTTCGTAGTGTTTACTGCATTGAGTAAATCTCCTCTGTTAGCAAAAAGAAATCCTTTCATAGAAGAAAGTAAACATTTTCATTATTAATATTTAAAGAAGTAAACAGATGACAAGTTTGTTGGTAATTATAGTTTTAGTTTTATTAGCAGTTGCATTATGGCAATTGACCAGGATTTTCGATCTTACTCAGGTTGGAGCTTCTTCGGACGATTCTCAGGTAGCGTCTGATAATGATAATAATATTCAGGGATATATCATGTTTGGCTTCTTGGCTTTCATCTATATCTTCACGATTTACGGTTTACTAAAATGGGGTAATTTAGCACTTCATACCCCTGCTTCTGAGCATGGTCTTTTAGTAGATAATTTAATGAATATTACCTGGGTGTTAATTTTTACTGTCCAAGTTATTACTCAGGGTTTATTATATTGGTTTTCTTTTAAATATAAAGGGAATAAAGATAAAAAAGCTTTGTTTTTTGCTGATAGTAACAAATTAGAAGCAATTTGGAGTATCATTCCTTCTGTTGTTTTAGCAATCTTGATCCTTTACGGATTGTATGCATGGAATAACATTATGTTTGTTGACAAAGATGAAGATGTTGTCGAAATTGAATTATATGCTCAACAATTTAAATGGACAGCTAGATATGCAGGCAAGGATAATGTTTTAGGTAAAGCAAATGTTCGTTTAATTGAAGGTGTTAATACTTTAGGGGTTGATATGTCTGATCCTAATGCTCAGGATGATATTGTAGTAACTGAATTGCATATTCCAAAAGGGAAAAAGGTTCATTTTAAAATGCGTTCTCAGGATGTTTTACATTCTGCTTATTTTCCTCACTTTAGAGCACAAATGAACTGTGTTCCAGGAATGGTTACTGAATTTGCTTTTATTCCAACTTATACTACTGCAGAATATAGAGAGTTGCCTTTTATGGTTGAAAAAGTAGCTCGTATCAATAAAATCAGAAATGAAAAAAGTACTGAATTAGTAGCAAAAGGAGGTACTGCTTTAGATCCATATACATTCGATTACTTATTGTTATGTAATAAAATTTGTGGAGCTTCACACTACAATATGCAAATGAAAGTTGTGGTGGATTCTCCTGAAGATTATAAAAAGTGGTTAAGTGAAAAAACAACTTTAGCTCAGGATATTAAAGCTGCAGCAGCTGCTGAGAAACCAGCTGAAGGAGCTGAATCAACTATAGATACTACTTCAAAAGTAAAAGATACTGTAAAAGCGGTTATTGATACTGTTAAAGCAGCTGTAGCAAAGGTTGCGGTTAAATAATATTATTAAGAAAATTTAAAGTACACAAATATGTCAGCAGAAGCGCACGCTCACGATCACGGACACGATCACGAGCACGAACATCATCATAAAGACACGTTCATTACTAAATATATTTTTAGTATTGATCACAAAATGATCGCTAAGCAATACTTGATTACAGGTATTATTATGGGGATTATTGGAATTGTAATGTCTTTACTTTTCAGAATGCAATTAGCTTGGCCTGAAGAGTCTTTTAAAATATTTAATGTTTTATTGGGAGATAAATTTGCACCTGATGGTGTTATGGCTAATGATATTTATTTGGCCTTAGTTACAATTCATGGTACGATCATGGTATTCTTCGTATTGACGGCTGGTTTGAGTGGGACATTTAGTAATTTACTTATTCCGCTTCAAATTGGTGCAAGAGATATGGCTTCAGGATTTATGAATATGATTTCATATTGGCTGTTTTTCTTATCTGCTGTAGTAATGTTATGCTCTTTATTTGTTGAGGCAGGTCCAGCTTCTGCAGGTTGGACTATTTATCCTCCATTAAGTGCTTTACCTCAAGCCATTCCAGGATCTGGGGCAGGTATGACTTTATGGCTCGTTTCAATGGCTATATTTATCGCATCTTCATTAATGGGATCTTTAAATTACATTGTAACTGTAATCAATTTAAGAACTAAAGGAATGTCCATGACAAGACTTCCTCTTACTATCTGGACTTTTTTCGTAACTGCTATTATTGGAGTTATTTCGTTTCCGGTATTATTATCAGCAGCTTTACTATTGATTTTTGATAGAAGTTTTGGTACTTCATTCTTCTTGTCAGATATTTATATTGCCGGAGAGGTTTTACACTACCAAGGTGGTTCTCCAGTATTGTTTGAGCATTTGTTTTGGTTTTTAGGTCACCCTGAGGTTTATATCGTAATTTTGCCAGCAATGGGTCTTGTTTCTGAAATTATGGCTACGAACTCTCGTAAACCAATCTTCGGATACAGAGCGATGATTATGTCTGTTCTTGCAATTGCATTTTTATCAACTATTGTTTGGGGGCATCATATGTTCCTTTCAGGTATGAATCCTTTCTTAGGTTCTGTATTTACATTTACAACATTATTGATTGCAATTCCATCTGCAGTAAAAGCATTTAACTGGATTACAACTTTGTGGAAAGGGAACTTACAATTTAATCCTGCAATGTTGTTCTCAATTGGAATGGTTTCTACTTTCATCACTGGAGGTTTAACTGGAATAATTTTAGGAGATAGTACTTTGGATATCAACGTTCACGATACATATTTCGTAATTGCTCACTTTCACTTAGTAATGGGTATTTCTGCACTTTACGGAATGTTTGCTGGTATTTACCACTGGTTTCCTAAAATGTACGGAAGAATGTTGAATAAAAACTTAGGTTATATTCACTTTTGGGTAACAGCAGTTTGTGCTTACGGAGTATTTTTCCCAATGCACTTTATTGGATTAGCTGGTTTACCAAGACGTTACTATACAAACACGAACTTCCCTTTATTTGATGATTTACAAAATGTGAATGTTTTGATCACAACATTTGCTCTTGTAGGGGGGGCGTTCCAATTAGTATTCTTATATAACTTCTTTAGTAGTATTTTCTACGGTAAGAAAGCAGTTCAGAATCCATGGAAATCTACAACATTAGAGTGGACAACTCCAGTTGAACATATTCACGGTAACTGGCCAGGAGAAATCCCTCACGTATATCGTTGGCCGTATGACTACAGTAACCCTAATCATGATGTAGATTTTGTTCCTCAAAATGTACCAATGAAAGAAGGTGAAGAAGTTTTACACCATTAGAAATAAATCAAAGGCTGTCAGAAATGATAGCCTTTTTAGTTTAGTTAAAGTTTTAATCGTTCAGTTTAACTATTTTACAAACTGATTAGTTTATATATCTTTGTGGGATGAATGAAAATCTAGATCCTACCACAAAAGGATACAACCCAGAAGAGTTAGATCTTGAAAAAAGATTGCGTCCCCTGTCATTTGATGATTTTGCCGGGCAAGACCAGGTTTTAGAAAATTTAAAAGTTTTTGTCGCTGCTGCTAATCAGCGCGGTGAAGCACTTGACCATGCACTTTTTCATGGACCTCCCGGACTAGGAAAAACTACTTTGGCTAATATTTTGGCAAATGAACTTAAGGTTGGAATCAAAATTACTTCTGGTCCGGTTTTGGATAAGCCGGGTGATTTAGCAGGTTTGTTGACAAATCTCGATGAAAGAGATGTATTATTCATTGATGAAATTCATCGGTTGAGTCCTATTGTAGAAGAATACCTGTATTCTGCTATGGAGGATTTTAAGATTGATATTATGATTGAGTCTGGACCTAATGCCAGGACGGTTCAAATTAATTTAAATCCTTTTACTTTAATTGGTGCAACTACACGTTCAGGTTTATTGACAGCACCAATGCGTGCTCGTTTCGGAATATCTTCCCGTTTACAATATTACACCACTGAACTTTTAACCACTATTGTTGAAAGAAGTGCTTCTATTTTAAAAATGCCTATTGATCTTGAAGCAGCAATAGAAATTGCAGGACGCAGCCGCGGTACACCCCGTATAGCAAATGCATTATTACGCCGTGTACGAGATTTTGCCCAGATAAAAGGGAATGGTACTATTGATCTGGAAATATCAAGGTATGCACTCAAAGCACTAAATGTTGATGCGAATGGGCTTGATGAAATGGATAATAAAATATTATTGACTATTATCAATAAATTTAAAGGAGGGCCTGTCGGTCTTTCTACTCTTGCTACAGCAGTCTCTGAAAGCAGTGAGACGATTGAAGAAGTTTACGAACCATTTTTGATTCAGGAAGGGTTCATTATGCGCACTCCCCGTGGTCGTGAAGTTACAGACAAAGCTTATAAACATTTGGGTAAGATTAATACGAATATCCAAGGAGGATTGTTTTAATTGCTATCTAATGTCTGAAGGCAAAACATATAATTATCCCAAGAAACTTTCAATTGTAAGATTTTTGTTAGATGCAGAAGGGATACGTAAAAATCCTATTCCGTTTCATAATAGGTACTTTGATGTTTTGGGAGATTCATTTTCTATTAGAATTGGAAAATCAAAATATATCATTTTATCCAGAGACAATGATGTTGCGGAATATATATTAAAGAAAAATCAAAAGAACTATCATAAATCAAAGTTTCAGTCCGTATATCTTTCGAAATATCTAGGTAAAGGACTTTTAACAGTTGATGGTGAATTTTGGTTAAAACAAAGAAGACTTATTCAGCCGGCTTTTCATAAACAAAAAATGAATGAGCTGGTTGAAAACATGGAAAAGATAATAATTTCTCAGCTTAATGATTTAGTAGAGGAAAAAGCAATTGATCTTTTTTCTGTAATGAGCGAATTGGCTTTCAATGTTGTGGCTAAATCATTATTTCAGCTTTCTACTTCTGATAAAAAATTAAATCGTATAAAATTTATTATCGAAGAGGTTCAGAATTTCTTAATCAAAGAAATCAGGTTGCCTCATAAAGCATGGTGGTTTTCAATTAGTGGTCAGGTAAAAAAACATCTTGAATTAGCATTTGAGAATAACAAAATCATTCAGGAAATTGTAGAGGAAAGGATTGCATCAAAAAATGAAGTTAATGATTTGCTCAATATGCTTCTTGAAACACGGTATGAGGATAGTGGTGAAGGAATGTCTGTAGAACAATTAATTGATGAAATAAAAATTCTTTTTGTTGCCGGACATGAAACAACAGCTAATGCTCTAACTTTTACCTTGCATCTTTTGGGTAATAATCCTAATGTGCAGGAGAGAATATTTGACGAAATTATCAAAATTGAATCTGAGACTGATAATGTAGTGGAGCAGTTACAAAGAATGACTTATATCAATGCAGTCTTAAATGAATCCATGCGATTGTATCCGCCCGCCTGGATTACAGACAGGGAGAATGTAGAAGATGATACTTTGGGTGATGTCTAGTCCTGAAAAAGTGATACAGGATTAATAAAAAATAAAAGTACAATTTTAGACAGTAGCAAGCTCAGGTTTGCTACTGTTTTTTGTTTTATAGGTTCTCATTTTAATTTTGTTTTGGTTATGCATCTGATTTGGAGTAAGCATGTAATTAGAATAATGAGGTCTGATTTCATTATAGATATCAATAGCTTCTTTTACAATTTTTTGCATGATTTCTGCTTTTTGGTTGTATTTGTCAACCCTAAATTCCTGTTTTAAAATACCATTAATCCTTTCTGCCACTGCATTTTCATAAGGGTCAGAGTTTTGTGTCATACTACATAGAATTTTATTTTTATTAAGCTGCTTTTGATAGTCATTAGCACAATATTGAATCCCTCTGTCTGAGTGATGTATCAATGGTAAGTTTTTGTTGTTTCTGTGTTTAAGAGCCATTTTAAAAGCCTTCAAACTGCTTTCTGTGTTCATGTTATCGGCGACATAATATCCCATAATCTTTTTAGAATAAGCATCTGTGACTAAGCTTAAATAGCAAGGATTATCTCTTTTTCCTATATAGGTTATATCAGAGACCCAAACTTGCTCTGGTCTGTTAATTTCTAAATCTAGAATTCGATTTTGATGTTTATTAAATCGATGATGTGAGTTAGTCGTTACATGATAACTTCGTTTAGAATGTATCAATAAATGATTGGCTCTGAGTATATCAAAGAACTTATCTCTTCCAATTTTCATTAATTGAAGTTTATCCAACAAAAGATAATATAGTTTTCGAGCACCTATTCTAGGCATTGTCTTCCTGATATTATTCACCATCAAAATCACTTCTTTGGCTTTGTTTTGTTTGGATGCTATTCTTCTAGTCTTTCGATAATAAACCTGTCTGTCTATCCCGAACAAATAACAGGTAAACGCTACTGTTTTTTGTTCTTTTGCTTTAAAGCGGGCGATTGTTCGGGTGCAGAGTTTTTTCGGATATCGATATGATATTCTTTCTCAGCTAAATCAATCATCATGTCAAACAAGATTGCTTTTTTATCTGCAACGTAAGCTTGTCGTTCTAAAAAAGCCTTTTGTTTTTCTAATAGCTTGACTTGGGCTTCAAGTTCCATAATTTTTTGTTCGGGTGACTTTGCCATATTCAAAGGGGATTGGTTTTCCCAATCAAAGTTACCAAATTTTCGTAACCAGCCCAGAACTGTAGCATGGCTTTGAATACCATATTGTTTTCTAATTTGGGTAATTGATGAACTACCTTGCTCAACTTCTCTAACGATTTGAAGTTTTAAGGACATGCTGTAATCTCGCTGGGTGCGCTTTACATAATTGCTGTATTCTTCCATAACGATTGTTTTTGTGTATCGCTATTTCAGGACGGGACATGAGTTTAATATTAAAAAAGGGACTCTGATTGGAGTTTCTTTTTATGAATTGCATCGTAATCCTAAATATTGGGAAAATCCCAATGAATTTATTCCGGAACGTTTTCTTGGAGAGCAAAAAAAGAAATCGATGCAATATTTTTATCCCTTTGGTGCAGGACCAAGAATGTGTATTGGAGCTGGATTTGCTATTTATGAAATGTGTCTGACACTTTCTTATATTGTAAAAAGATACATGATTAAATCTACTGAAAATGAAGTGCGGTTTAATCCTTTAATCACTCTAAAACCAGTTGGAGCTGAAGTGAAATTCTCTAAAAGATGACCATTAATTCCAAAGAGACATATTCGAAATTTATTAAATCTGAAGCAAAACGACTTGGCTTCATTTCTTGTGGGATATCCAAAGCAGGATTTCTCGAAGAGGAAGCTCCCCGTTTGGAAAAATGGTTAAGAAATAATTATAATGGTCAAATGACCTATATGGAAAACCATTTTGATAAGCGTTTAGATCCGACATTATTGGTTGATGATGCTAAAAGTGTGGTTTCACTTTTACTAAATTATTACCCTGCCGAAATTCAGAATAATGAAAGTTTCAAAATTTCAAAATATGCTTATGGTCAGGATTATCACTTTGTTATTAAAGAAAAACTAAAAGAATTTCTTCATTCAATTCAGGAAAATATAGGAGATGTTTCGGGACGTGCTTTTGTAGATTCGGCTCCTGTTTTAGATAGGGCTTGGGCTGCAAAAAGCGGTTTGGGCTGGATTGGCAAAAGCAGTAATTTATTAACTCAAAAAGTAGGCTCGTTTTATTTTATTGCGGAACTTATTTTGGACTTAGATTTAGAATATGATCATGCAGTAACAGATCATTGCGGTACATGTACAGCCTGTATTGATGCTTGTCCAACTCAGGCGATAGTTGCTCCTTATGTAGTAGACGGCAGTAAATGCATCTCTTATTATACAATTGAGCTCAAAGAAAATATTCCATCTGAAATGAAAGGCAAATTTGATGACTGGATGTTTGGTTGTGATACCTGTCAGGATGTTTGTCCCTGGAATCGTTTTTCTAAACCACATTCAGAGCCCTTGTTTAATCCAAATCCTGAATTGATTTCTTTTTCTAAAAAAGACTGGATTGAAATAACTGAGGAAACTTTTCGGCTTGTTTTTAAAAATTCGCCCGTTAAGAGAACTAAGTTTGATGGTTTGAGAAGAAACATTAAGTTTTTAGAATAATTATATAAGTGTTTATATTCAAATATTTTGAAGGTCTTTTTAGTTTTAAAAAGACCTTTTTTACTTAAATATAAAACATTGTTTTTTTCATAAAAAAATGGGGATGAATTATTCTTTTCTTTTAAAGAATAATTCGAAATAGTTAAATAAGTTTTAAATATTTAAAAGTGAGCTTTTTAGGTGCGGAAAAGATCTTCAGTCTTAGCTTTTATGTCTAATTTTTTTTAACTTTATAATCCTAAAATTTTTCAGATATGACTGTAAATCAAATACTAAACGCAAAAGGGAAAAATGTTTATTCCGTACGTTCAACAACAACTGTTTATGAAGCATTGAAAGTAATGGGCGAAAAAAATATAGGCGCTATTCTGATTATTGATGGTTCTGAGTTAAAAGGAATATTGTCTGAAAGGGATTATGCAAGGAAAATTGTTTTAAAAGACAAATCGTCAAAAGAAACGTTAGTTGATGAAATCATGGAAAGCACTGTTTTTACAGTAAAACTTTCAGATAATTTAGAAAATTGTATGGAACTTATGAGTACAAAAAGAATACGACACCTGCCGGTTTTAGAAGACGAAATTGTTGTAGGTATTATTTCGATCAGTGATGTTGTAAAAGCGATCATTGAATTGCAAAAGGATACAATAAATCATCTTAACTCTTATATTTCACAATAAGAATTCCAATAATAAAAATTTAGAAATAGTCCGAAATGTATCGGACTATTTTTTTATCCGGAAATTTAAACATTTTAGTAAAAGTATGCTCAAAAGCAAGCAGTTTTATTACAAGTCTTATATCTTTGTAAGAACATAATTAAAGTGAAAACGAATGAATAAAGAGACAAAAAGAAGAGAAGCGTTATTGTACCATTCAGAACCAACTCCAGGGAAAATTCAGGTAGTTCCAACTAAAAAATATGCAACCCAAAGAGACTTGTCTCTAGCTTATTCGCCAGGAGTTGCAGAACCATGTTTAGAAATCGCAGCAAATCCTGAAGATGTTTATAAATACACGGCAAAGGGAAATTTAGTAGCTGTAATTTCAAATGGTACAGCTGTCTTGGGTTTAGGAAATATAGGTCCTGAAGCAGGAAAGCCAGTAATGGAAGGAAAAGGTTTGCTTTTTAAAATTTTCTCTGATATTGATGTTTTTGATATTGAAATCGGGACAAAAGATGTTGAAGAATTTATTCAGACGGTAAAAAATATTGCTCCCACTTTTGGAGGGATTAATCTTGAAGATATTAAAGCCCCTGAATCTTTTGAAATAGAAAGAAGACTGATCGAGGAGTTAGATATTCCGGTAATGCACGACGATCAGCATGGAACTGCTATCATTTCTTCGGCTGCCTTAATTAATGCACTTGAACTGGCAGGAAAAAAAGCTGAAAATGTAAAAGTTGTTGTTTCTGGAGCCGGATCTGCCGCTATAGCCTGCACGGATCTATATGTTTCTTTGGGTGTTAAAGTAGAAAATGTTTTGATGTTCAACAGTAAAGGGCTCTTAACAAAAGATAATCCTTCGCTCTCAGAATTGCAGTTAAAATATGCTGTAGAGGGTGCTAAAATTGATTTGGCAGAAGCTGTAAAAGATGCCGATGTTTTTATAGGGCTATCTTCAGGAAATATTCTGTCGCCTGAAATGCTGTTGTCAATGGCTGAAAGTCCTATTGTTTTTGCAATGGCAAATCCAAATCCTGAAATCGATTATAATTTAGCTGTAGAAACCCGAAAGGATGTTATTATGGCTACAGGTCGTTCAGATTTTCCTAATCAGGTCAATAATGTTTTAGGTTTTCCTTATATTTTCAGAGGAGCTTTGGACGTAAGAGCAACAAAGATCAATGAAGCGATGAAAATGGCAGCTGTAAAAGCACTGGCGTCATTAGCGAAACAATCTGTTCCAGAACAGGTTAATGTGGCTTACGGTGCTACAAAATTAGGTTTTGGCCGCGAATATATTATTCCAAAACCATTTGATCCAAGACTTATTGCTGTTGTAGCACCTGCAGTTGCAAAAGCAGCTATAGAATCGGGTGTTGCTAAAAATCCGATTACAGACTGGGCTGCTTACGAAGAAAAGCTTTTGGAACGTTTGGGCAATGATAATAAAATGGTTCGTTTGATTACGAACCGTGCAAAAATAAATCCTAAACGAGTGGTTTTTGCTGAGGCAGAACATTTGAATGTTTTAAAAGCCGCTCAGATTGTTTACGAAGAAGGTATTGGTTTTCCAATTCTATTGGGGAATAAAGAAATTATTTTAGAACTTAAAAAGGAATTAGGATTTGATGCTGATGTTGAGATAATCGATCCTAAGACAAATGAAGAAGAAGCAAGGCGCAACAGATTTGCAAATTCATATTGGGAGACAAGAGAAAGAAGAGGAATTTCTTTGTTAGATGCTCAGCGATTTATGCGAGAAAGAAATTATTTTGCAGCAATGTTGGTTAACGAAGGCGAAGCAGATGGATTGGTTACCGGATATTCAAGAAGTTATCCAAGTGTTGTAAAACCAATGATGCAGTTAATTGAAAAAGCACAAGGTGCATCTCTTGTTGCCACTACAAATATGATGCTTACGGCACGTGGGCCAATGTTTTTGGCTGATACAGCAATAAACATTAATCCATCTGCTGACGATTTAGTCAATATTGCGATTATGACTGCTAAAACGGCTAAGATGTTTGGCATTGAACCAGTTATTGCAATGGTTTCCTATTCGAATTTTGGGTCATCAATACACCAAAATGCTTCAAAAGTAAGAGAAGCTGTTGCATATTTGCATAAAAATCATCCAGATATGATTGTTGATGGCGAAATCCAGGCAGACTTTGCTTTAAATCCAGAAATGCTTCAGGAGAAATTTCCTTTCTCTAAATTAGCAGGAAAAAAAGTCAATACATTGGTTTTTCCTAATCTTGAATCAGCAAACATTACATACAAATTGCTAAAAGAATTGTATAAGGTAAATTCTATTGGGCCAATTATGATGGGAATGGACAAACCAGTTCATATTTTTCAATTAGGAGCTAGGGTTGAAGAGATGGTAAATATGGCAGCAATCGCCGTTATTGATGCTCAGGCAAAAGAATTGAAGAAAAACAAATAGGACAAATAAGAGGGTTTATACGGTTGTTAATGTTGTCTTAAATTTAGTATATTTGACCCCACAAATAATATTATGATAGCACATTTGCAGGGTAAACTGGTGGAGAAAAATCCAACAGAGGTAATTATTGATTGTGCAGGGGTTGGATATCAAGTTAATATCTCACTGCATACTTTTTCATTAATTCCAAATACTGATTTTATAAAATTATATACGCATCTTCTAATTAAAGAAGATGCGCATACTTTATATGGTTTTGTAGAAAAATCTGAAAGAGAAATATTCAGAATGCTTATATCTGTTTCCGGAATTGGGGCTAATATTGCCAGAACAATGCTTTCATCTATAGATCCGAAGCAAATTATCAATGCTATTGCTTCCGGAGATGTAGGTGTTATCCAGTCTATTAAGGGTATTGGTAATAAAACTGCTCAAAGAGTGATATTGGATTTGAAAGAAAAAGTCTTAAAATTATATGATTTGGATGAAGTTTCTGTTGTTCAAAACAATACAAACCGAGATGAAGCGTTATCTGCTTTAGAAGTTTTAGGTTTTGTTAGAAAGGCATCTGAAAAAGTTGTCGAGAAAATTGTAAAAGAAGATCCGGAAGCTACTGTAGAAACCATTATCAAAAAAGCTTTAAAGGCTTTATAAATTAGTATTAAGACACTTGAATTGTATGCGTAAAATTTTACTTTTTTTACTGGTTTTATTTTGTAGTAAAGCTTTGCATGCACAGATAAATCCAACAATTCAGGATACTACTAAAACAGGGTTTTCTGTTGGAAAATTAGAATTGGAAAATCCCCCAAGCGTACTCTCTGGGTACAAATACGATCCTATCACAGACCGTTATATTTATACGAGTTCGGTTGATGGTTTTTCTATTGATTATCCTCTGGTTTTGACCCCAAAACAATATGAAGATTTGCTGCTTAAGGAATCCAGAAGAAATTATTTTAGGCAAAAAATGATCGCTGTTGATGGTAAAAAAGCAGGAAGTGAAGAGGCAAAGAAAGATTTGTTGCCAAGATATTATATCAATTCAAGTCTTTTTGAATCTATTTTTGGAAGTAATACAATTGATGTAAAACCTACTGGGTCAGTTGAAATGGATTTGGGATTGCTATATAGCAAGCAGGATAATCCTTCATTTTCTCCAAGAAACAGATCAAGTCTTACCTTCGATTTTGACCAAAGAATAAGTATGAGCTTAATGGGGAAGATAGGTACCAGATTAGAGGTGAATGCCAATTATGATACCCAATCTACATTTGCTTTTCAAAATCTTTTCAAACTTGCCTATACTCCAACAGAGGATGATATTGTTCAGAAAGTAGAAGTAGGGAATGTGAGTATGCCTCTAAACAGTACTTTGATTCGCGGCGCACAGAGTTTGTTTGGTGTTAAGACACAGCTTCAATTTGGAAAGACAACTTTTACCGGAGTTTTCTCTGAACAGAAATCACAAACAAAAAGTATAGTAGCTGAAGGTGGCGGAACAATTCAAAATTTTGATTTATACGCACTGGATTACGACAATGACAGGCATTTCTTCTTATCACAGTATTTTAGAAACAGGTACGATGCTTCGTTAAGAAACTATCCTTTGATTGATAGCCGAGTACAAATTACCAGATTAGAAGTTTGGGTAACAAACAAACAAAACCGCGTTAGTACTACAAGTAATAATTTGCGAAATATTATTGCGCTACAGGATTTGGGTGAAGCGCAACTTACAGGAATGTCAGATTCAGAAGTTGTAATTGTTAATCCTTCAACAGGTTTTTTTAACAAGCCAGCTGATTCGCCTACAGATAACAGTAACAATCAATACGATATTGATTTGATTGATAAGGGAGGGGCTCTAAATTCTAACATAAGGGAGATAGTTACTGCTAAGTCAGGATTTGTAAACGGAAATGTAAGTGAAGGAAGCGATTATTCAATACTTGAAAATGCTAGAAAATTAACTACTACTGAATATACTTTTAATCCTCAGTTAGGTTATATTTCATTGCAACAACGCTTAGCAAATGATGAGATTTTAGCAGTAGCCTATGAATATACTGTTGGAGGAGTTGTGTATCAGGTAGGGGAGTTTGGTAGTGATGGAGTTGATGGTACAGTAGTGACAGGAAACGCTCAAAATAATAACCAGGCCGTTATCACACAAAGTCTGATTTTGAAAATGCTGAAAAGCAGTTTAACGAATGTTAATAACCCTGTCTGGAACCTGATGATGAAAAACATCTACCAGATACCGGGCGCTTATCAGATAAAACAAGACGATTTTAGATTTAATATCCTTTATACAGATCCATCACCAATCAATTATATTTCACCGGTTGATACTGCAAATCCTTTTCCTACTAATCCAACCGCAGGTAATGAAGTAAAAGATACACCATTATTGAAAGTTTTCAATCTGGATAGATTAAATTATAATAATGATCCACAAGCAGGGGGAGATGGTTTCTTTGATTATCTACAAGGCATTACTTTTGATGCGCAAAACGGACGAATTATATTTACTACTAAAGAGCCATTTGGAAAGTTATTATTTGATAAATTAAACACAGGTGCAGCTGGAGAAAATTATAATGATCCTTCTACTTATAACCCGAACCAGAGAAAATATGTGTTTAGAAGTATGTATAAGACTACACAGTCAGGGGCTCTACAGGACAGTGATAAAAATAAATTTTTATTGAGAGGAAAATATAAATCATCTGGAAGTGATGGAATTCCGATTGGTGCTTTTAATGTTCCGCAAGGTTCTGTTGTTGTGACTGCCGGAGGAAGGGTTTTGGTTGAAGGTATTGATTATAGTGTTGATTACCAGCTTGGTAGAGTGCAAATTCTGGATGCATCTTTGCAGGCTTCAAATACACCAATAGAAGTTTCCTTAGAGAATAATTCTGTTTTTGGTCAACAGACCAGAAGGTTTATGGGATTCAATGTTGAACATAAAATTTCTGATAAATTTCTTATTGGGGGAACCTATTTAAAGATGACCGAAAGGCCGTTTACTCAAAAATCGAGTTATGGTCAGGAATCTGTAAATAATACCATTTTCGGATTTAATGGAAATTATTCTACAGAAATTCCATTTTTCACCAGATTAGTAAATAAGCTGCCAAACATTGATACAGATGTGCCTTCTAATCTTTCGATACGGGGAGAGGTTGCTTTTTTAAAACCAGACGCACCAAAAGCTAGTGATTTTGAAGGAGAAGCCACTATATATGTAGATGATTTTGAAGGTTCTCAATCAACTATAGATATGCGTTCTGCTTATGCCTGGAGTCTTGCTTCTACACCATTCATTAATTCTGCTACTGATAATACTTTCGGGGCGGCATCCAGTTCTTTAGATTATGGTTATAAAAGAGCTAAACTTGCATGGTATTCTATAGATCCAATTTTTTATACTCAAAAACCATCCGGAATATCAAATGACGATTTGTCTTTAAATACTACAAGGAGAATTTACAGCAAAGAATTATATCCAAATACAGATATTGCACAAGGTCAATTGCAGGTAATCAATACGCTCGATTTGACCTATTTTCCTTCAGAGAGAGGACCGTATAACAATAACCCTGATTTTGCTACAAATCCTGCGAATTCCAATTTTGGAGGAATTATGCGCTCATTAAATTCGACTAATTTTGAACAAAGCAATGTGGAGTATATCCAATTTTGGATGCTCGATCCTTATGTAGGAAATGCATCAGCACAACCTTCTAACGTCGGAAAAATATATTTTAATTTAGGAGAAGTTTCAGAAGATATTTTAAAAGACGGAAGAAAACAATATGAAAACGGATTAGGGCCTGATCAGGTAATGGTAACACCTCAGCCAATTTGGGGAGATGTCCCTGCTTCACAATCTTTAATTTACGCTTTTGATAATAATGCAGGGAACAGGACTAATCAGGATGTTGGTTTAGATGGATTGTCAAATTCAAGAGAAGCTTCGGTTTATACCAATTATGCTGGAGAGTCAGATCCTGCAGCTGATGATTATACCTATTTCCTAAATACTGATGGAGACGTTCTGAATCGTTATAAAAAATATAATGGTGTTGAAGGGAATTCCGCTGTTGATATAAATGATGCCAATAGAGGATCAACAACTTTGCCTGATGTTGAAGATATTAATCGCGACAATACGATGAATACAATCAATGCCTATTATGAATATAGTATTGATTTGAAACCTGAAATGGTTATTGGGCAAAATTATATTACCGATATCAAAGTAGTAAATAATGTTGAGTTGCCAAACGGAGGAACTACTACAGCCCGATGGATTCAGTTTAAGATACCAGTTGCACAGCCTCAAAACACTATTGGAAATATCTCTGATTTCAGGTCTATACGGTTTATGAGAATGTTTATGACAGGTTTTAATGATCAGGTTACAGTACGTTTTGGAGCATTGGATTTAGTAAGAGGAGAGTGGAGGAGATATGATGGTACTTTGGATAAAGCGGATGTTGATCCAACTAATGATGGAACTGATTTTGATGTTCAGGCTGTAAATATTCAGGAAAACAGTACAAAATGCCCCGTAAATTATGTTATGCCTCCTAATGTTCAAAGAGAACAATTATACAATAATAATACGGTAATCAATCAAAATGAACAGTCATTAGCATTACGGGTTTCAGGAAACGGACTGGAGAAACAGGATTCTAGAGCAGCATTTAAAAATGTCAGTATTGATATGCGTCAGTACAAAAAACTGAAAATGTTTCTTCATGCTGAGTCTCTTGAGAATGAAGCCACTGTTGCTGACAATGAGATGGTAGCCTTTATTCGATTTGGAAATGATTTTACAGAAAATTTCTATCAGGTAGAAATTCCATTAAAAATGACTGTAACAGGAGGAGGATGTAGCATAAATCCTGACTTGGTTTGGCCGGAAGCAAATGAAATGAACCTGGAACTTGATCTATTGACCAGGATGAAAATTAAAGGGATGAGTGTAGATATTAATTCTTCTAAACGAGATATTAATGGAATTTACTATCCTGATAATGATCCCGATGTTTCGGAAGGTGATGGTGATAGTAAATTAGTATTGGGTATTAAGGGTAATCCTAATTTCGGGTTGGTCCGAAATTTAATGGTAGGTATTAAAAATGCTAATACCGTTGACAAAAGAATAAAAGGAGAAGTGTGGTTCAACGAGCTCCGTTTGTCTGATATGGAGAACAAAGGAGGTATGGCTGCCATATTAAACATTGATACCAATATGGCTGATTTTGCTACAGTTTCAGCAACCGGACGTAAAAGTACAATTGGTTTTGGATCTATTGAAGAAGGAGCAAATGAAAGAGACCGTGAAGATATTCAGCAATATAATATTGTTACGAATTTAAATTTAGGAAAATTATTGCCACCTAAATGGGGGATTAATTTACCGTTTAATTATGCTATTGGCGAAGAAATAATTACGCCTGAGTACGATCCTTTTAACCAGGATATTAAACTCAAGCAATTGCTGGATGAAACTACAGATCAGGCTCAAAAAGACAACATTAGAAACAGGGCTATAGATTATACCAAACGCAAAAGTATCAATTTTATAGGCGTTAGAAAAGACAGGGCGCCTGAGCAAAAGCCACATGTTTACGATATTGAGAATTTTACTTTCTCTCAATCTTACAATCAGGTTGAACGTCATGATTATGAAATTGAGGATTATGAAGATGAATCATCAAATTCGTCTGTAAATTATGCTTACACCTTTCAGCCAAAAGAAATAACTCCTTTCAAGCAGACCAAATTCATGAAAAAAAGTGAATACTGGAAACTGCTAAGCGATTTCAATTTTAATTATTTGCCATCCAATATTTCTTTCAATAGTAATATTATCAGACAAAGTAATCGCCAGCAATTCAGACAGGTTGAAGATGTTCAGGGAATTGGTCTTGATGCTCTTTACAGAAGAAATTTTGCGCATAATTATCAATATGGATTCGGTTTTAATCTGACTAAATCTTTAAAATTAAATTATACAGCATCTTCAAATAACATCGTTAAAAACTTTCTGAATGATGACAACACTCCGAAAGAAGATTTTAGCATTTGGGATGATTATTTTGATCTTGGAACGCCAAATCAGCATACACAGCAGCTGGTTTTAAATTATGATATTCCAATTAACAAAGTGCCTGTTCTTAGTTTTATAAAAGCCAATTATTCTTATACTGCAGATTATAACTGGCAGCGTTCTTCAACTGCGTTGTCACAATACGAAGAAGAAAATCCAGATGGGTCTTTTACAACATATGATTTAGGGAATACGATTCAGAATGCAAATTCAAATACTTTAAGTACGACTTTAAATATGGCTACTTTATATAAATATTTAGGTTTGATACCAGGATCTAAAAAAGCAGCAAAACCAAAACCCGCCGGACCACCAAAACCAGGAGAAAAAATAGTAAACACGAATAAACCACAAACGACCAGAAGTCCGTTTTTTGATGGTTTAATTGGGGTTTTGACCAGTGTGAAAAATATTCAGATAAATTATACAGAGAACAGCGGAACAGTCTTACCGGGTTATACTCCAGGGATAGGATTTTTAGGTACCTCTAAGCCAACTTTAGGTTTTATTTTTGGAAGTCAGGATGATATACGATATGAATCAGCTAAAAATGGCTGGCTGACCACTTATGATAATTTCAATCAAAATTATACTCAGGTTAATAATAAGCTTTTGAAGGCAACAGCAAATGTTGATTTGTTTCCGGATTTTAAAATAGACTTAACCATGGACAGGTCTTATTCTGAAAATTCTTCAGAGCAGTATAGTGTTGTCAATGGAGAATATACACCGCTTTCTCCTTACACCTACGGAATGTTTTCTATTTCTACCGTATTAATTAAAACAGCATTTTCTACAAGTAACGAAAATGTATCAGCTGCTTTTGATGATTTTCGAGAAAACCGTCTTATAATAGCTAATCGTTTGGCTGAAGATAGATATGGGACTGTAATTCCTCGATATAATGCCGCAACCCTTCCTGCAGAAGACTCTAATCAGCCTTTAGATAATCTTGCAAATCCAAATAACCCTGATAGAAAGATGATTCAGTCAAATGATGGTTATCCTGTGGGTTATGGAAAAAGTAATCAGGCCGTTTTGCTTCCGGCATTTTTAGCTGCTTATTCAGGAAGTGATGCATCAAGCTCTTCGACAGGTATTTTTAGAAATTTCCCTATTCCGAACTGGAGTATAAAATATAATGGACTGATGCGATATAAATATTTTAAAGACAGATTCAAACGTTTTTCTTTACAGCACAACTACAGGGCTTCTTATACAATTAATCAGTTTAGATCCAATTTTGATTATAACGAAGATCCTAATGGTACAGATGTAAATGGTAATTTCTTCAATAAAACGATTATGTCAAATGTAAACTTGGTAGAACAGTTTAGTCCGTTAATTCGTGTTGATTTCGAGTTGAAAGGATCGTTGAGGGTGCTTACAGAGGTTAAAAAAGACAGGGCTTTATCTATGAGTTTTGATAATAATTTATTGACCGAAGTTAAAGGTCTTGAATATGTGGTAGGTTTAGGGTACCGTTTTAAGGATGTAATTTTTTCATCAACTCTGGCCGACAATCCAACAGGAATTATAAAAAGCGATATTAATATCAAAGCAGATTTCTCCTATAGAAACAACCAGACTCTTGTTCGTTATTTAGATTATAATAATAATCAATTGGCAGCAGGACAAAATATCTGGTCGTTAAAACTTACTGCAGATTATGCTTTCAGCAAGAACCTTACGGCTATTTTTTATTACGATCATTCGTTTTCGAAAGCAGTTATTTCTACATCATTCCCACTAACAAACATTCGCTCAGGATTTACACTTCGATATAATTTTGGGAATTAATTTTGTTATTATAAACTAATTTTAATTAGAAGATTGTTACATTTGTTGCTTTAAAATCAAAATATCAATTTCAAACATAATATTATGAGCATACCGGCAAATTTAAAGTACACAAAAGATCACGAATGGGTTAGCATCGATGGAGATGTTGCAACAGTAGGAATTACTCATTTTGCTCAAAAAGAGTTAGGAGATATCGTGTATGTTGAAGTAGAAACTCTAGATCAGACACTTGAAAAAGACGAAGTTTTTGGAACGGTAGAAGCTGTAAAAACGGTGTCAGATTTATTCTTGCCTCTATCGGGAGAAATCATTGCTTTTAATGAAGATTTAGAGAGTACTCCTGAGGCAGTAAACTCGGATCCTTATGGAGCAGGATGGATGATTAAAGTGAAAATTGCTAACGCTTCAGAAATAGATTCATTATTATCTGATGAGGCATATAAACAGCTTATAGGTGCCTAAACAACTGCTTTTATTATGGGCAATAATATGCACAGGGGTAATTACCTATCTTTGCCTGACGGACTCAAGTAATATTCCGTCAGTCCGTTTTTCCAGCATTGATAAAATAGTACATTTCTGTTTTCATTTTGGCTTTACAATCTCATGGATTTTGTTTTTCAAAAAAGAATTAAAGGGTAAGACTACGGATGATTTTAAAGCCTATTTAATTTCGTTTATATTTTCAGTTTTTTTTGGAATAACTATTGAAATATTACAAGGTGTGTTAACCAAAACCAGAGCAGCAGATGTTGCTGATATTTTAGGTAATGCCATTGGAGCTACAGCTGCAGTTTTTGTGGCAATAGCTTTTAAAAAGCAAATCGACAAAATATAATAATTCCCACTTCGGTGGGTTTTTTATTTTCTGAATTTTAAATGTATTTTTGCGCTATCTCAGAATCTTAATGATATGAATATCAGGGAATATTTAGACTCCACTTACTTAAAGACTGCTTCGCAGGCCGGTATTTCAGAAATAGAAAACGATATTGTGGTTAAACATGCCATCACTGAGGCTATTAATGAGGGATTTAAAGTGATTATGATTCGGCCGGAATATGTAGCTTTGGCCAAAGAAATGATTTTACAGGCTAATTCAAATTTGAGTATAGGCATTGTTATTGATTTTCCGGAGGGTAAATCAGATTTGGAAACAAAGATCAAAGAAGGGAATCAGGCAATAGCAAATGGTGTAGATGATCTTGATTTTGTTTGTAATTATGAAGCCTTTAAAAATGGGGATAAAGAATTAGTAAAACAAGAGGTTTTAATAGCAACACAAATAGGACTGGCAAACAATAAAACTGTAAAATGGATTATTGAAACAGCTGCTTTGAGCGAAAAAGAAATCATTCAGTTTTCATCCCTGATAAAAAACGTTATTATTTCGAATTTTGATGAAGAAGATTATGAATCAGTTTTTGTCAAATCATCAACCGGATTTTATGAAACCCAGGACGGTTCCTCAAACGGTGCAACTATCCCTGCAATTATTATGATGTTAGAAAATGCATCGCCATTGCCGGTAAAAGCTTCGGGAGGTGTTAAGACTTATAAAGAGGCAATGGAAATGATTGAATTAGGTGTTAAACGAATCGGAACTTCGTCTGCAAAAGCAATTGTAAACGGAGAAAATACCCCAAATGAATACTAATGAAAATTAAAAATATTTTGAGTAAAAGTTTTTTAACGTTCTGCCTGACATTATTATGCATGTCTGTTTTTTCTCAGGAAACAAGCAAATCTTCTGTTAAGCAGGGTTTTTCTGCTGAACGCTTTCCTGTTTTTTTTAATTGTGAAAATTTAGAGTCTAAAAATTTGGAAAACTGCTTTTATAAAGAAGTTCATGATTTTGTATATAATAATTTTGAAGTTCCGGAAAATTTGAAACAGTCAAATTATAAAGGTGAAGTTAAGGTGCTGTTTGAAGTGGATGCAAACGGAGAGTTTAAAGTAATTTATGTCAATGCGACAAATGATGATCTGGTTAAAGAGGCCAAACGTGTTTTTAATAAATTTCCAAATATAAAGCCATCTACTTATAATGGTACTGCAACTTATTCTAGATATACCATTTCAATTGATGTGCCGCTAAAAAGCTCAGAGCAGATTGCTGCCGAGAATCTTGCTGCAGCCGAAATTTTAAAACCAATAGAAAAGCCAATGACAGAACTGGATAGTATTGTGTATAAAAAATACAATAATCCTGAATTCGAAAGTCATTTAAATATTCCTTTTTCACACAGTTATTATGCGCAGTTTGACGCAGCTATGAATCAGGTGGGGAGTAATAATCATACGGCATCCAAGCCTTACACTTATGCGGAGGTTTCAAAATATTATAATTTAAAAGCCGTAAATGAATCGCTTCAAAAAAAGGCTTCTACTTGGTTAGGAAGAAAATGGTGGAATGAAAATATGGTTCAGATTCAGGGAGAAGATTACTGGCTGTCTTTAAATCCAATTGTTGATCTGCAAATGGGTAAAGCCTCTGATCTTGATGCGTCGTATACTTATGTAAATACACGGGCAATCAATTTCAGAGGAGGTTTAGGAAAGCAAATCAACTTCACTACCACAATTTTTGAAAGTCAGGGGAGATTTGCTGGATATTTTAATGATTATGCCAATTCCTTAAAACCTTCAGGAGGAAATCCTGCGATCATTCCGGGTATGGGAATTGCAAAACAATTTAAAACCGATTCGTATGATTTTCCTTTAGCGGAAGCAAATATTTCGTATTCACCGAGTAAATTTTTCGATTTTCATTTAGGTTACGGAAGAAATTTTATCGGAGACGGATATCGTTCATTATTGGAAAGCGATGGAGCAAGTCCTTATCCCTATTTTAAAATTAATACCACATTCTGGAAAATAAAATATACTAATACGTATATGTGGCTCAAGGATGTTCGTCAGGATGCAACTGTTGATAAAACCTATGCTTCAAAATACATGGCGAATCATTATCTGAGCTGGAATGTTTCAAATAAATTAAATATAGGTTTCTTTGAATCGGTAGTCTGGACAGACACCAATAACAGAGGTTTTGATGTAAATTTTGTTAATCCGATTATATTTTATCGTTCTGTTGAGTTTGCATCATCTTCTAAAAGCGGTAATGCACTTTTGGGAATTACATTTAAATACAAATGGAATAATAATGTCAATTTGTATGGGCAGTTATTGATTGATGAGTTTTCATTTGGAGATATAAAAGCGGCAGATAACAGCTGGAAGAATAAGATTGGATACCAATTTGGCGCTAAATATTTTAACGCCTTTAAAATTAAGGATCTGCTTCTTCAGTTAGAATATAATCACGTTCGTCCTTATGTGTATTCTCACAGCGCTGTAATTACTAATTATGCACATAATAATCAAAGTCTTGGTCATCAATGGGGTGGTAATTTTGAAGAACTTGTTGCGATTGGGCGTTATCATAAAGGACGTCTTTTTGCTGATGCGAAATTTACTGTGGGGAAAAGAGGTTTTGATTTTGATACCGCAGAAGATTCTTTTAATTACGGAGGAAATATCTATAAAAGTTATGACGAGAAACGGCCTTATGACAATGGTGTAAAGATAGGTCAGGGCAATAAAACCAATATTTTCATTGCCGATATTCAGGGAGGATATCTGATAAATCCAATGACGAATCTGAAGCTATTTGGAAGTTTTATCTATAGAAATTTCGACCCAATGCAGAATACGGCAACTACTTTTAAACAAAGTACGACTTGGTTTACAATAGGATTACGTTCTGATCTTTTCAACTGGTATTTTGATTATTAATATTTAATAAGACTTTTCGATACAATTGTGTTAAAGATTGACAAGTCCTTATTTTGTAAAGGTTTTATTTGAAAAATCTAATTTTATAGTTCAGAATTCTATAATCTAATTTGTACATTTGCACCACTAAAAAAACAGACAAATAATTACAGGGTTGAACGCTACTAAACATACAATTTCACTTAAATCAATATTTCTGGATTTCAAAGAGATTACGAAAGCTGGTTTAGCTATCAGTGTTTTATTTTCTTCAATTGCAGGGTATTTATTAGGTGTGAATAGTGAACATCCTTTTCAATGGAATGTTTTAGCTGTTTTAATGGTTGGAGGCTACTGTATGGTTGGTGCTTCTAATGCTTTTAATCAGGTAATCGAAAAAGATATTGATTCTTTAATGGATCGTACCAAAAACCGCCCGGTTCCTTCAGGACGGATGTCTCCAAAAGTAGCTTTGCTGTTAGCAGGTTTACTAACCATTACAGGAATTGTTTTGTTATATACGATCAATGCAAAGTCTGCAATGTTTGCTGCAGTCTCAATATTTTTATATACGAGTGTTTATACGCCTTTAAAAACGGTAACTTCTTTATCTGTTTTTGTTGGGGCTTTTCCTGGGGCAATTCCGTTTATGTTAGGATGGGTTGCGGCAACAGGTGAATTTGGAATAGAAGCAGGTACTTTGTTCTTGATTCAGTTTTTCTGGCAATTCCCTCATTTTTGGGCTATTGGATGGTTTTTATATGAAGATTATGAAAAGGCAGGTATTTTTATGCTTCCAACAGGAAAAAAAGATAAAGGAACAGCTTTGCAAGTTATTTTATATACAATTTGGCTGATAATTGCATCGCTATTACCGATGTTAGGATATACAGGACAATTGTTTCTTACGCCAATTGCAGCAATCGGGGTTTTTGTATTAGGAATCTGGATGTTGTTTTATGCAGTGCGTTTGTATCAGTTGCAAACTGCAAAAGCAGCCAGAACCTTAATGCTGGTGAGTGTTTCGTATATTTCATTACTGCAAATAGTGTTTATAGTTGATAAATTTTTAAGATAGTTATGGAAATGACAATGAAAATAAGTGAAGAACAAGTAAGAAAATCAAAATCGGCAAAACTGATTTTGTTGTTTGCAATGGTAAGCATGACGATGATGTTTGCCGGACTTACGAGTGCATTTGTAGTAAGTAAATCAAGAGCAGACTGGTTGAAGGATTTTCAGTTGCCATCTGCGTTTTATTATAGTACTGCCGTAATTATTGGCTGTAGTATTGCTTTTCATTTGGCAAAAAAAGCCATTCAAAAAGATAATAGAAGCGCTACCACAGGGTTTCTGCTTGCTACATTAATATTGGGTATTTTATTTGTGGTTTTGCAGTTTGAAGGTTTTGGTCAGATTGTAAAAAGTGGATATTATTTTACCGGTAAAGGGAGTTCTATAACGACCACTTTTCTTTATGTGGTAACTGTTACGCATTTATTGCACCTTGCAGGGGGATTAATTTCTCTTTTAATTGTAATTTATAATCATTTTAAACAAAAATACAATTCAACTCAAACTCTTGGTATAGAACTAGGTGCGATGTATTGGCACTTTCTGGACTTGTTGTGGGTTTATTTATTTTTATTTTTATATTTCTTTAAATAAGAAAAAAACGTAAATTTGGGAACTTTTTAACGAATATCTTTTATGGAAGCGACAGTTAGTACTGCAAACAACAATGAAAAAACTTGGGGAGGCGGAGATGATATCCAGCCATTAGGAGCAAGTTACGGAAAAATGATGATGTGGTTTTTTATCGTATCAGATGCCTTAACATTCTCTGGATTCCTTGCGGCTTATGGTTTTTCAAGATTTAAATTTATAGAAACCTGGCCTTTGGCTGATGAAGTGTTTACTCACTTTCCATTTATGCATGGTGTTTCGGCTCCGATGTACTATGTGGCATTAATGACTTTTATTTTGATTTTCTCATCTGTAACAATGGTTTTGGCTGTTGACGCAGGTCATCAGTTGAAAAAAACTAAAGTTGCAATATACATGTTCTTAACTATTATTGGTGGTTTGATCTTCGTAGGTTCTCAGGCCTGGGAGTGGAAAAACTTCATTAAAGGAGAATATGGTGCAGTAGAAACAGCAGGGGGTAGTTTGTTGCAGTTTGTTGATAAAGAAGGTAATAGAGTTGCTCTTGCGGATTTTGCAGTAAAATTGCCAGAACAAAGACAAGCATTGACAAGAAGCCAGTCAACCTGGTTCATGGAAGATGCTGAAACGCAACCTACTTTTACAGTTGCAGAAGTGCAGGCTGGTTTTAAAGCGCATCCTGAATTATTGATAAGAACAGAACAGCTTACGGATAAAAAGAAAAAAACTGTTTTGTCAAGAACAGAATCTGAATCTCGCTTAAGTTCAGCGAAATATGTAGTTGAAGGAGCAAACTTAACTAGAAACGAATACGGAAGTAAATTGTTTGCTGATTTCTTTTTCTTTATCACTGGATTTCACGGATTCCACGTATTCTCAGGAGTTATTATCAATATCATTATTTTCTTTAATGTATTATTAGGAACTTATGAAAAAAGAAGAAGCTACGAAATGGTAGAGAAAGTTGGTTTATACTGGCACTTTGTAGATTTAGTTTGGGTATTTGTATTTACAGTTTTCTACTTAGTTTAATTTTAGATTTTAATTATTATGTCACACGAACACGCATCAAATACAAAAAGAATCTGGACTGTTTTTATATATTTATCGGCAATAACTATAGTAGAGGTTATTTTGGGTATTTATAAACCAGCATCATTAGAGTTTAATCATTTTATTGGTTTGAATTTGTTGAACTGGATTTTCTATATCCTGACGATGGTCAAAGCATATTTTATAGTATGGGCATTTATGCACATGGAAGGTGAAAAAAGCAGTCTTAGATGGTCTGTCGTTTCACCTGTTATCTTCCTGGTTTTATATTTATTGTTCATTCTTTTAACTGAGGGACATTATATTTATGGGGTTTTTAAAGATTCTACTATTAAATGGAATTTTTAACATGATATTAATTCGAAAAGAGGCTCCGTTTAACGGAGCTTTTTTTATTTTTGTAGCTCAATAATTTCCGCACTTACAATGAAAAAAAATATAGTTCTCTTTGTGCTTTTTGTTTTGCCAATTGTCGCCTATTTGTTTTTTGCCTCCGGAGTAAATAGCTTTACAACACTTCCTGTAATTACGTCAAAAATAAGTGACTTTGGAAACTGGAAATCCTTAAATGGCAAGAAAATTTCACTTGATAAAAAGATAACGATTTTAGGTTTTGCAGGTTCAGATATTTTGAGCAATCGTGGTAATTATTTTAACTTAAACGAAAAAATTTATAAACGTTACAACGGTTTTGAGGATCTACAGTTTGTGGTTTTATGTCCGCTTGGAACTGAAAAACAAGCTCAGAAAATTGTAGATGCTTTATCTCCTTTTACTAATGTAAAAAATTGGAATTTTGTTTTTGCATCAAACGAAGATATAAAGAGATTTTATAATCAGTTACATTTAAAAGGGAAACTAGACGCAAATCTTGGGACTTCTAATGTTTTTATTGTTGATAAAGAAAGAAATTTGAGGGGTAGAAAAGATGATAAAGAGTATAAAGAGGGCTATAACACCTTTCACCCTTCTGAATTAAGCAACGAGATGCTGGATGACTTTAAGATTATTTTGTACGAATATCGTGCTGCTCTTAAAAAGAATCATAATGCTACTAAACAACTCTAAATTGAATTCATAATGTTTAAAAATAAATCATATATAGGTATTTCGTTTATTATTTTAATTTTCGGAATCTATGCAGTGCCAAAAATCGTAGACAGAATAAAAAATGGAGATGTTGTAAAAAACGATCGGCTCGATAATGCAGATTTGAAAAATTCAAAATCGGATACAAAGTTGTTGACCATTGGTTCGGTACCAAAATTTGAATTAACCAATCAGGACAATCTGAAAATTTCTAATGAAAGCTATAAAGGAAAAGTATATGTATTAGAATTTTTCTTTACTACTTGTCCGTCTATCTGCCCAAAAATGAATTTAAGCATGTTAGAGATTGAAAAAACTTTTTTCGGGAATCCTAACTTTGGTATTGTTTCCATAACGATTGATCCAACTCATGATACTCCCCAGGTTTTAAAAGATCACAGAAAATTGTTAGGCGTTAAATCATCAAACTGGAATTTTTTAACCGGAGATAAAGCAACTATTATGGATTTGTCAAACAAGGGTTTTAATTTGTACGCAGGAGAAAATGCGAAAGTAAATGGTGGTTTTGAACATTCGGGATTATTTGCCTTAATTGATAAAGAAGGGAATATTCGTTGCCGTAAGGACGATTTCGGAAATCCAATTTTATATTATGACGGCTTGGACAAAAAAGGCGTTAGAGACATTCAGCAGGATATTAAAATATTATTAAAAGAATAAAATGGAAGATCATTCAATAGAAAAAAAATACAACAAGTTTATCATTGCCGTCTCAATTGTAATTCCGGTTGTAGTGGCCATTTTATTTGGAGTCAAACTTAAAGATTTCGGTTACGATGTAGAGTCGCTTTCGTTTTTACCTCCAATATATGCAACTATAAATGGTATTACTGCGGTAGTTTTGATTTTGGCAGTAATTGCTATTAAAAAAGGGAATCAGAAAATACATGAAAGGTTAATGACAACTGCCATTGTATTATCTGTTGCTTTTTTGGTAATGTATGTAGCGTATCATATGACGGCTGACTCAACTAAGTTTGGAGGAGAAGGAGTGATTAAGTTAATCTATTTCTTTATTTTGATTACTCATATTTTATTGTCAATTGCTATTATTCCTTTGGTTTTGATCACTTATGTGAGAGCTTTAGCAAAACGATTTGACAGGCATAGAAAGATTGCTAAAATTACGTTTCCACTTTGGTTGTATGTTGCTGTGACTGGTGTTGTTGTTTATTTAATGATTTCTCCTTATTATGTGCATTAAAAATAAAAATATTCAATTTCTAAATTCCAAATTACAAACTTTTGTTTTTGGAGTTTTGTTTTTCTTTATTGGAATTTCTTCAAACGCTCAGTGTGCGATGTGTCGTGCTGCTCTTTCTGGAGAATCAAACATTAAAAAAGCTGAGGCAGTAAATGATGGAATCGTTTACTTAATGGTCATTCCGTATCTGCTGGTTGCAATCATTGGAGTTTTAATTTATAGAATGTATCAATCAAAAAGCAAAAAGACCGAATGAATCCGGTCTTTTTTTATTTTAATCCATTAACAGAAACATTTACTGTTCCGTTTATTTTGATAAATGCTATGATAGCTTGATTAGTTAATTGTATTTTCTCAAACTTGATGTCTTCCATTCTTCCATTAATAAATACACCTGGCATTGGGGAGTAATTTTTAAGATATGCGGCCATGGTTTTTTTGCCTTCTTCTAAATTAGGCTGTATGGAATATCGGCAGCTTTCTTCCATTTTTTTTAGGATATAACCCTGAGCAAGCCAGTTTGCAGTTCGCATTAATTTGCTTTTCGTATCTAAAACATAGTCCAGTTTGTCAAAATAGATTTCTTTAGTTTGTGCATTGTATTGAGGGAATCCGTTTAAATAAATAGTTCCGTTGACAGATCCTAAAACATCGAGTGCGATTACCATTTTTGCATCCTTATGCCAAATTTCAACATTTTTCACGGTTACTTTTTTACTTCCTGACCCAAATTCCTGTCCTGCAAAATTTTTAGTCATGATTTTTGAAGCATCGACATAACTTGATATAGCTGCAATATTGGTCGTAATTTGGTTTGGAATTTTCGCGACTGATTTTAAAACAATTTTTGAAGCATTAAACTTAGATTCGGGTTGTTTGCCAATAACAGTTTCCATATTGCATTTTATTCCCATATCCAGTAAAAATGAATCGTCTTTAAGTTTTGCGTTGGTAGAATATATTTCTACCGGTGCAATTCTTAGCCAGCTCTCATAAGTTTCATTCATTTGAAAGGGAGTGCATATTTTTTCTAATGCAGATAAAACATTTGGTTTAAAATCCATTGATTTTTCAATTGCACCATCTATGCTTTTTTCAATTTTGGATTTGAACATTGAGATTGCCGGATTTGCTAAATAAGTAATAGGGATATTTTTTCCAAAAACGGTCATGGTTGGGCTTTCATTCCATTCCAAAGACTTGAACTCTGTTTTTGTATTGAGTTTCCAGTTGGTTAAAGTGACTTCGCTTGATAAACTAATGATACCGTTTAAATTGAATTCACGTGTGTCGTAAAGTTCAACTCCCATTTTTTTAGTACCAATTCTGTATTTGATATTTACTTTTAATGGTAAAACGGTTTTTATCCTTTTATCTGCATTTGCAGGATCATTTTGAATTTTGATTGGAGCCTGTTTCCAGATTTTCATTTCGATATCATCCTCCTCAATATTATTATCTTCGTAAATTAATCCATTTAAAAGAGCGTTGGTTTGATTTTCAATATCTTTTAGTTTTACTGTGATTGGTAAATTAATAAAAGAAGGATTGCTATCGTAAATCAATGGACTTGCATCATCAGGTTCAGGTTTTAATGTGGCTAGCTTTTGAGAAGTCGAACAGCTGATGAATAATGTTAAGATTATGAAAAGAACTGAAGAAAAAAGAAATTTCATTTGAAGATTTTTTAGTAAAGCAAAATTAAGAAAACAATTATATTCTTTGAAAAAAGTGTAACAATTAGTCGATAATGTAGTCTTATTCTAAAAGTCATACGAAATTTATTAACTTTTTCTTACCATAAAATACGTGATTAAAATGTTATTATTGTCTTAAAATTCAGCGGTATTATGATTGAAATCAAAGATTTGCACAAGTCCTATAAAATGGGGAGTTCAGAATTGCACGTACTAAAAGGAATAAATTTTAATATAGAAGAAGGCGAGCTGGTTGCCATAATGGGATCTTCTGGTTCCGGAAAATCAACCCTTCTGAATATTTTAGGGATTCTGGATGAAGCAGATTCTGGCAGCTATATCCTGGATAAAACTCCTATAAAAAAACTTAACGAAACAATTGCTTCCAGATATCGAAACAAATTTTTAGGATTTGTTTTTCAGTCTTTCAATTTAATTAATTACAAAACAGCTCTGGATAATGTTGCAATGCCCTTGTATTATCAGGGTATTAAGAGGAAAGAACGTTATGATATTGCGATGAAATATCTGGAGAAAGTTGGTCTGGGGTCGCATTCACATCATTTGCCGAATGAACTTTCAGGAGGACAAAAACAACGTGTTGCAATTGCAAGAGCTTTGGCGTCAAACCCGAAAGTTTTGCTGGCAGATGAGCCAACAGGCGCTTTAGATACAAAAACCTCTTATGAAGTTATGGAACTTATTCAGGGAATTAATGATGAAGGAAAAACAATTTTGATTGTTACACACGAACCTGATATTGCTGCAATGTGCAAAAGAAATGTAGTTCTGAAAGATGGATTAATCATTGATGACAAAAAAGTAGAACAAGTTAGAGCTTCAGCGTATGTTTAATATTGAGCGATGGCAGGAAATATTCGAAGCAATCTCCAAAAACAAGTTAAGAACTTTTTTGACAGGAGTTTCTGTTGCTTCGGGAATTTTTATTTTGGTGATTTTACTCGGTGCTGGAAAAGGTCTTCAGAACGGAATTGAAAAGCAGTTTGAAAATGATGCCGAAGGAATAATTGAAGTTTGGTCTAATACCACAACTAAGGAATACAAAGGATTAAACCCAGGAAGGCAAATTCAGTTAAGAAATAGCGATTTTGAACTTCCTGTAAAAAAGTATAACGACGAAATCAGTAAAAAATCATCTACAAGAAATACCTGGGGCGGAACCATTACTTACGGTAAAGAATCTGGTAATTATCAGTTTAGGGGTGTCAATCCTGATTATTTAGACATTGAAAACGGAACTATAATTCAGGGACGCTTTTTGAATGATAATGATTTAAAGAATAATGAAAAAGTTGTTGCTATTGGTTTAAAAGTAAAACAGGATTTATTTAAAGATGTTGATCCAATTGGCAAACAGATTCTGGTAAATGATGTAAATTTTAAGGTAATAGGGGTTTTTACAGATCCTTCGGGAGAAAGGGAAGAATCAAGGGTTTATATGCCTATGACAACTAATCAGCGTGCTTATGGTGCTGGAGATAAAATTAGCGGAATGATGTTCGTTTTAAATAAAAAAACGAATTATGATGAAGCTTTGGCACAGTCCAAAAAATTCACAGACGGAATAAAAGAACTGTTGAAAAGTAAAAATATTATCGCACCAAATGATGATAGTGCCATTGGAGTTTATAATTCCGTTGAAGAAGCTAAACAATTTTATGACTTAAATCTTTTTATCAGGTTGTTTTTTTGGTGGGTAGGGATTTGTACCATCATCGCCGGAGTTGTAGGGGTAAGTAATATTATGCTTATTGTGGTAAAGGAAAGAACAAAAGAAATTGGAATTAGAAAAGCGCTGGGGGCATCACCATTTTCTATTATTTCCATGATTCTTCATGAGTCTATTTTTATAACTACTATAGCAGGTTTTACAGGTTTATTGGCGAGTCTTTTATTATTAGAATTTGTTGGGCCAATGGTTCAGAGTGAATATTTCAGAAATCCCGAAGTAGATTTTGGTGTTGCTTTAACAACACTTGTTTTACTTGTATTTGCAGGAGCAATGGCTGGTTTTTTTCCAGCATACAGAGCCGCTAAAATAAAACCTATTGTAGCACTTAGAGACGAATAAATATGTTTAGTAAAGATAATTGGGATGAGATTTTACAGGCTTTAACGGCCAATGTTTTCAGAACAGTCCTGACAGCATTCGGGGTATTTTGGGGCATATTTATTTTAGTAATATTACTTGCGGCAGGAAACGGACTCGAAAACGGTGTAAAAAAAGGGTTTGACGGAATAGCTACAAACACCATGTTTATGTGGAGTCAGACAACATCAAAAGCTTATAAAGGCTTGCCCAAGGTGCGTCGTTATGATTTTAGAAACAGTGATGTTGCTTCTTTAAGAGAGGCTTTTCCAGATTTATTGTATGTGTCCCCACGAAATCAATTAGGTGATTTTAACGGAACAAATAATGTGGTTAGGGGAACAAAAACTTCGGCATTTACCATTTATGGGGATTATCCCGAACTGATTAAGCAACAGCCGATGGATATCATAAAAGGACGTTTTGTCAATCAGCAGGATATTCTTGAAAGAAGAAAAATAGCTGTGATTGGAAAAGGGGTTATTGCTGAGCTTTATGGAAAAGAGGAAGAAGCTGTTGGGACTTATTTGAAAATCAACGGAATAAATTTTATGGTCGTTGGAGTTTATAAATCGAAACAACAGGGAGGAAATGCAGAGCAGGAACAAAAAAATATTTTCATCCCTTTTACTACTTTTCAGCAGGCTTTTAATTATGGAGATAAAGTAGGCTGGATGGCACTTACTGCAAAAGATGAAACCTCCATTACAGATTTAAAGCCAAAGATTTTAGAGAAAATAAAAGCACTTCATTCTGTCAATCCAAAAGATGATCGTGCCGTAGGAAACTTCGATTTGTACGAACAGTTTAACAAGGTGCAAAGTCTTTTTACTATTTTAAAAATCATTGCCTATTTTGTAGGAACTTTGGTTTTGATTTCCGGAGTAATTGGGATATCCAATATTATGCTTATTGTGGTTAAAGAAAGAACTAAAGAAATTGGAATTAGAAGGGCGTTAGGAGCAACGCCTGCAGCGATAAGAGGACAAATTTTGTCTGAATCAATATTTTTAACCATCATTTCAGGTATGCTAGGAATTGCTGTTGCAACAGGGCTTATTGCACTTTTGAATATGTTTTTAGATTCAATGCCTCCAAACAGCAATACCATGTTTGCAAATCCAAGTGTAGATTTGCGGGTTGTATTTGTAGCTTTATTAATCCTTATTGGTTCAGGATTACTGGCCGGATTTATACCTGCGCAGACCGCTATAAATGTAAAACCGGTGGATGCTTTACGAACAGAATAAATTATCAATCAAAATATAATCGAAATAACAACCAACAAAATGAAAAAAGGAGTAACCGTAACCATTTTAATTTTTATTGCTATAATTTTCTTTGGCGCACTTTATTATTTGTATGCCAAAAATCAGGAGTCGCCAGTTGTTTTTAAAACTGAAAAAGCAGAAATTAAAACCATTGTGAAAAATACGATCGCAACAGGTAATATTCAGCCGAATGAAGAGGTTTTGATTAAACCTAACATTTCAGGTATTATTGAATCTATTTATATTAAAGCCGGAGAGAAAATCAAGGCAGGAGATATGATTGCCAAAATCAGGGTTGTTGCTAATGTTTCTAATGTGAGCAGTACTCAAAATCAGGTTCAGACAGCTAAAATTGCTTTAGACAATCAGGAGAAAATCTATCAGAGACAAAAAACATTATTTGAAAAAGATGTAATTTCTGCAAATGATTTTGATGCAGCCCAACTAGCTTATAGACAGGCAAAACAAAATTATCTGTCAGCAAAACAAAGTCTGGATATCGTAAAAACAGGAACAACATCTTCATTGGGAAGCTATGCAAACACACTGATTCGTTCAACGGTTAACGGAATGGTTTTAGATGTGCCTGTAAAAGTTGGAAATCAGGTTATTGAAAGTAATAATTTTAATGAAGGAACAACAATAGCAAGTGTTGCAGATGTTGGGAAAATGATTTTCGTCGGAAAAATTGACGAATCTGAGGTAGGTAAAATAAAAGAAAAAATGCCTATTGAAATTACAATTGGAGCAATTGAAAACAAAAAATTCACAGCTGTTTTAACCTATATAGCTCCAAAGGGAGTAGTTGAAAACGGAGCTATTCAATTTGAGATCAAAGCTTCTTTAGAAAATAATGAGGCCACTTTTATCAGAGCCGGCTTAAGTGCGAATGCTTCTATTATTTTAGAGAAAGCAGATAAAGTTTTGGCTATTAAAGAATCATTGGTTCAGTTTGACAAAAAAACTCAAAAACCGTACGTTGAAATCGAAACTGCACCTCAAAAGTTCCAAAGAAAAGATGTCGTTCTGGGAGTAAGTGACGGGATTTATGTTCAGGTTAAAAGCGGGATTAAGGCATCTGATAAAATTAAAATCTGGAATCAGGGACTTATCAATGAGGGAGAAGGCGAAAAAAAATAATTTGATTATTTAAAGAGATTTTTAGACTTATAAAACGTTAAATTTGCATAGTATCTGCTGTGCTTCATTTCAAAATATATGAAAATAAATAAATGTAATAGTTTTGTTTTTGCTCTCCTGTTTGGATTAGCATTATCTGCACAGGCACAAACAAAACAATGGACACTGGAAGAATGTGTACGTTATGCACTGGATAATAATATCACCATAAAATTATCAGAGCTAGATGTAAAAAATGCTAATATTGACAAAAAAGGAGCATTAGGAAGTTATCTTCCATCAGTAAACGGGAGCGCGTCACATTCCTGGAATATTGGTTTAAATCAGGATGTTACAACAGGACTTTTACGTAATCAGACTACTCAGTACTCTTCCGTTGGATTAAATGCTGGTGTTGATATCTACAAAGGACTACAAAATCAAAATGCTTACAGAAAAGCAAAACTATCCATTGTTGCGTCTCAGTATCAGTTGTTAAAAATGCAGGAGGATATTTCGCTGAATGTTGCGAATGCATTTTTAGAAATTCTCGCTTTTAAAGAAAATGTAAAAGTTAGGAAAGAGCAGCTTTTAATAGATGAGAAAAGATTAGCTCGTTCTGAGGAGATGGTAAAAGCAGGTACGATTCCTCGTGGGGATTTGTTCGATTTAAAGGCCACAGTCGCAACCGATCAGCAGGCTATTGTTGTTGCTGAGAATAATTTATTGATTTCTAAATTAAGTTTAGCTCAGCTTTTGCAATTGAAAGAGTTTGCGGATTTTGATATTGTTGATGATACTAATGTAAAGGATGAAAATAATATTATGGCTCAAAGTCCAACCGATATTTATAACAAAGCAAAAGAAACAAGAACAGAATTGAAGCTCGCACAGACTAATCTTGAAATTGCAGAGAAAAACGTAACAATAGCAAAAGGTGCGTTTCAGCCAACATTAACTGGTTTTTATTCTTTCAATACAAGAGCAAGTTACAGTGATCAGCTAAAAGAAATTAACGGAGTTCCAACAGTAGTTGGTCCAGATCCGGTTTTTGAACAGTTCAGTAATAATAAAGGGCATAATTTTGGATTACAATTGAATGTTCCAATTTTTAACGGGTTTTCTGTTAAAAATAATGTTGAACGAAATAAAGTCAGTTTAGAGAAATCTAAAATTGATCTGGAGCAAAAAAGTTTAGATTTACAACGAAATGTTTATACTGCTTTTACAGATGCTAAAGGAGCATTAAATGCTTATGAATCGGCAACGATCACTTTAGAAGCAAGACAGCAGTCTTATAACTATGCCAAAGAAAAGTATGATGTTGGTTTGATGAACTCCTTCGATTTTACTCAGGCGCAAACTTTGTTAACGAACGCACAATCAGATGTAATCAGAGCAAAATACGATTACATGTTTAAAATAAAGATACTGGAATTCTACTTTGGAATTCCAATTGTCCCAATTATCAAAAACTAATTATCATGTCAAAAAAAACAATCTATTTCTTAATTGGCTCCGCAGTAATTATAATTGCAGCTTTAATAGGGCTTTCGAAATCAGGAGTGATAGGAAATAAAGATGAAGGTAAAGAAGTAGAGATATCAAAAGTAATAGCTTCCACGATTGTTGAAACCGTTTCGGCTACAGGTAAAATTCAACCTGAAATAGAAGTCAAAATTTCCCCGGAGGTTTCGGGCGAAATTATTTTATTGAATGTAAAAGAAGGTCAGGTGGTCAAAAAAGGTGATTTATTAGTGAAAATAAATCCGGATTTATATACTTCAAGTTACAATCGCTCAGTTTCAAATTTATCAGGAACAAAAGCCGGCTTGACACAATCGGAGGCTAGTTTTAAAGAAGCAAAAGCGAATTATGAACGTAATAAAACGTTGTATGAGAAAGGAGTTATTTCAAAGTCTGACTGGGACAAAGCAATTGCTTCTTTTGAAGTTGCAAAAGCTACAAGACAAAATTCTTACTATAATGTTCAGAGTGCTTCTGCATCGGTAAATGAAGCAAAAGATAATTTAGGCCGTACTACCATATATTCTCCTGCAGACGGAACCATTTCTGTGTTAAATGTAGAATTGGGAGAACGTGTTTTAGGAACACAGCAGATGGCAGGAACTGAACTTTTAAGAGTGGCCAACCTTAATAACATGGAAGTTGAAGTGGATGTGAACGAAAATGATATTGTAAAAATAAAAATTGGAGACCAAGCGAATGTTGAAGTGGATGCTTATCTGAAAAAGAAATTTAAAGGGGTTGTAACCAGTATTTCTAATTCAGCAAGTACTACCCTGACATCTGATCAGGTAACAAATTTTAAGGTTAAAGTTAGAATTTTAAAAGAATCTTATCAAGATTTGCTTGAAGGTAAACCAGCTTCATATTCTCCATTTAGACCCGGTATGACTGCAACTGTTGATATCATCACTACAACTAAAACCAATGTTTTGGCAGTACCTATTAGCTCTGTTGTGGTAAAATCGGACACAACTGCTGTGAAAGATTTTAAAGTTGAGGATCCGAATGAGAAAAAAACAGCGCCAAAAAACGATAAAAAATTTGAATGTGTTTTTGTAAAAGTGGGTGATAAAGCAAAAATCAGAATTATCAAAACAGGTATTCAGGACGATACTAATATTGAAGTAATGTCTGGATTAAAACCTGGAGATGTTGTTATTACGGGGCCTTATACTACTGTCTCTAAAGAGTTAAATTCTGGAGATAAAGTAAAGCTTAAAAAGAGTGAAACCCCGAAGAAATAAATTCATATAATTAACTTTTAAATAAAAAAAAAATTGTATTTTATTCTCAATATAGAAACCGCCACCAAAAATTGTTCTGTAGCAATTGCTAAAAATGGTGAAACCGTTATATGCAAAGAAATTGCAGAGGAAGGCTATTCACATGCTGAAAAATTACATGTTTTTATTGAAGAAATAATAGCTGAATCAGGGATTTCTTTTCATGATTTAGCTGCTGTTGCCGTAAGTCAGGGGCCGGGTTCTTACACAGGACTACGGATTGGGGTTTCAGCAGCAAAGGGGCTTTGTTTTGCTCTAAATATCCCCTTGATTGCAGTAGATACTTTACAAACTTTAGCTTCTCAGGTAAAAGTCTCTGAAGGAAAAATTATTCCAATGCTGGATGCCAGAAGAATGGAGGTTTATAGTGCAATTTTTAGTGCTGACTTAAAAACTGAAAGAGGAATCCTTGCAGAAGTCATCGATGAAAATTCATTCAAAAATTTTACAGAAACACTCTATTTTGTTGGTGACTGTACAGAAAAATGCAAGACAGTATTAACTAAAGAGAATTTTGTGTTTTTAGAAGATATCAAATATCCTTCAGCTGCCGCAATGAGTAAAATTAGTTACGATAAATATCAAAAAAGCGACACTGTAGATGTCGCTTACTTTGAACCTTATTATTTAAAAGATTTTATGGTTACTGCACCAAAAAAGCAATAATGTTTTATTTCTGTAATGTATATGGCTGAATAGCAATGCCTGCTTCATCTAATGCTGCTTTGCAATTTTCTAAAGTTTCAGAAAAAACAGCTCCGTAATTTTCATTTTTTGCCCATGGACGCACAGCAAAATCAATAGAAATTGCCGATAAATTTTTCACAAATACTTCAGGTGCAGGGGTTTTGAGGACTTTAGGATTCTTAATTAGAACATCTAGTAATATGTCTTTAGTTTTTTTGATGTCTGAATCATAAGAAACAGAAAAGGTCAGATCAGCTTTTCGTTCTCCCTGCATTGAATAATTAATTATATTTCCATTAGATAAAGCTCCATTAGGTACAAAAACTGTTTGGTTATTACCTGTGACTAATTTTGTAACGAAAATTTGAATTTCGACTACGGTGGCAATTACACCTTGCGCTTCTATGGTGTCGCCTACTTTAAAAGGTTTGAAAAGAATAATCAGCATTCCGCCGGCAAAATTAGAAAGTGATCCTTGCAATGATAAGCCAACCGCTAAACCCATTGCCCCTAAAATAGCAACAAATGATGAAGTGGGTACTCCAAGATTTGAAATTACCGTTATAAATAATAGAATTCGTAAAGCCCAGAGCAGTATATCAGCCAGAAACTTAGTTAGCGTAGGGTCTAAATTTCTTTTTACCATTACATTTCTAATGATTCTGTTAGTCAATCTGATGGCATATAAGCCTATAAATAATATTAGGAAGGCCGAGATTAATTTTGGAGAATAATCAATTAATACTTCAATAAATTTTGCAGCGTAATTAGAGAGCTGATTCGGGTTGACATTCATACTTTTAGATAAAAAAACCTTCTCATATGAGAAGGTATATTAATGGTGCAAATATAAAAAATTGCCGTTAAAAAAAGCTTTAATCATTACTAAGATAAAACGGGTATCGTTCAGGTTCTGTTATTGGTTTTTCGCTACTATCTACAACAGTATCATAAAAAATAGGCTGTTTATCATTATTTTCTATACTTTCTTTTACAGCATCAACGATACTACAAAGTTGATTAAGTTACAATATAATATTAAGTGTTTTGAATTTAGTATTATATTGTAGTATAATCTTGAAAGAATCTGTAGAAAAGGGAATAAAAAAAACGCCTGATAAGACGTTTTATGGGTAATTGGGATTTGTTTTTTAAGCGTTTAGCGCTTCAACAGTAATTTGTTGATCATTTAGCATGCTTTTGAGCATATTTTCTATACCGCTTTTTAATGTAAATGTGGAAGACGGACAACCGCTACAAGCTCCTTGCAGAATAACTTTCACCACTTTTTTGTCTTCATTATAAGAATCAAAAGCAATGTTTCCTCCATCTGCAGCAACAGCTGGTTTTACATATTCCTCCAGAATGTTTATGATTTGTTGAGAAGTAACATCTAATTTGTCAAAAGCCTCATCTTTGGTTACATCGTTTTTAGTAGCGGTTTCAATTAAACTTTCGTCTAAAACTGTTCCTCCGTTTTCAATAAATTGTTTGATAAAAGTTCTTAATTCAAGCGTAATTTCATCCCAGTTATTGATTTCGTATTTCGTTACCGAAATGTAGTTTTCATCAATAAAAACTTCTTTTACATAAGGAAATTTGAATAATTCCTGAGCTAACGGGGAAGAAGCTGTCTGGTCAATGTTTTTATATTCTACAGCATTTCTGGTCAGCATTCTGTTTACCACAAATTTTAATGCAGCAGGATTTGGAGTTGTTTCCCCATACACTGTAATGGGTTGTTTTTTAGGTTTGTTTTCATCTATATTTACAATAGTACCGCCTTTATTTACAAAAGCTTCGATCTGCTCGGCTACTGCATCCTGCACATCTTCCCATTCTACTATACTGAATCTTTCTACCGCAATAAAATTCCCTGAAATATAAACTGTTTTTACGAATGGAAGATAAAATAATTGTTGAGCTAAAGGCGATGATTTTGCTTCATCGATATTTTTGAATTCAAAATTTTGATTCTGAGTTATAAAATCTTCAAATTCGAATTTTATTATCGTCGGATTTTGAGTTTCTTTTATAGTGATTTTTACCATGTCTGTATATTTTTTGTAAATTTAATAAAGTTATTTTCTACTAATGGCTATATTTGGTTTTTTAATAAAATAATTAAGATTCTTTTTGTAATCAATCTTGTTAAATTTAAAAAGCATCTAATATGTTTACTTGTAATAAATTGAGAGTCAGAATCTTATTTTTTTTTGTGATCGTTTCTCTTTATTCCTATTCTCAAGAAGGAATCCCTGTATATTCTGACTACTTATCAGATAATTATTATTTGATTCATCCTTCTATGGCCGGTGCTGCAAATTGTGCAAAAATAAGACTCACGACCAGAAAACAGTGGTTTGGTCAGGATGACGCACCTGCTTTGCAAACGTTAAGTTTTAATGGAAGAATTGGAGAAAGATCCGGCGCAGGGATTATTGTTTTTAACGATAAAAATGGATATCACTCACAAAAAGGAGTGAAGCTTACTTATGCACATCATATAATGTTTTCAAGGAGTGAACTTGATTTGAATCAGCTTTCTTTTGGTATCAGCGGAGGCTTGATTCAGAGTCAGCTGGATGAAACTTCATTTGGAGGAACTTTTGATCCGATTGTTTTTGGATCAATACAAAATGATTCTTATTTTAATGTTGATGTAGGGGCATCTTATAATTTTTTGGATTTTTATGCTCATTTGACTGTTCAGGGACTTATAGAAACCAGAAGGAAATTATATACGGATTATGAAAGTGATAATTTGAGAAAGGTTCTTTTAAGTGCTGGATATGTTTTTGGAAAAAGCGAGAATATTACTTGGGAGCCTTCAATTTTATTTCAGTATTTTGATCAGACTAAAGAAAAATCTATGGATCTGAATTTGAAAGCGTATAAAAATATGGATTTTGGAAGTATATGGGCAGCGTTGTCTTACAGAAGAAGTTTTGACGGAACAAGATATAGTGGCGGAAGCGGAACGAGTGACCAAAAATTGCAATATATAACTCCAATTATAGGCGTCAATTATAAAAAATTCATGTTTGCTTATACCTATTCAAATGTAACTGGCGATGTGCAATTTGATACAGGAGGATATCATCAGATTACTCTTGGAGTTAATTTATTTTGTACCAGAGAGCGCTACGATTGTAAATGTCCAGCGGTTAATTAAAATTTAGAATATTATGTTAATAAAAACTGTAAACGGAAAATCTCCTTTAATTCCGGATGATTGTTATGTTGCTGAAAATGCTACTATTGTTGGCGATGTAACTTTTGGTGGTTCATGCAGTGTTTGGTTTAATGCTGTAATTCGGGGAGATGTAAATTTTATTAAAATTGGGAACAAAGTAAATATTCAGGATGGGGCAATTATACATTGTACGTATGAAAAACATCCAACAATTATTGGCAGTAATATATCTATAGGTCATAATGCTATTGTACATGGTTGTACTATTCATGACAATGTTTTAGTTGGAATGGGTGCTATCGTAATGGATAATTGTGTGATAGAAAGTAATTCAATAATTGCAGCAGGAGCGGTTTTGACACAAAATACAATTGTAGCTTCAGGAAGTATTTATGCCGGTGTTCCAGCCAAAAAAGTAAAAGATATTGATCAGTCCGATTTTGCGGGTGAAATTGAACGTATCTCAAATAACTACGTGATGTATTCGGGCTGGTTTAAAGAATAATTCGAATATAAAAAGGCAATATTTTTAATTCAATTTCTATATACTTCGAACAGTATTGGAATTTTTTATTTTCAAATTTGAATAAAACTATAAATTGATTCTTTCAAAAAAAGCATTTTTGTAGCTTTCGCTAATAGGAATTCTTTTATCACTAATCAGAACCTTATTTTTTTGTATCGATTTTACATGTTTGATGTTAATGATGTAAGATCTGTGAATTCTCGAAAATCCTTTGTTTGAGAGTAGATTTTCTAATTTTATCAGACTAATCAAAGTGAGTGTGAATTTATTGTCTGTTGTATAAATTTTCACATAATCTTTTAAGCCTTCGATAAATAAAATATCAGCGAAATTCATTTTTACATTTTCATATTCAGCCCTTACAAACATAAAGTCTTGTTCTAATTCAGGAATTATAGTGTTTTCTGAAATAGCCTGAACGGTTGGAGGATTTAAAATTTGCTGTGCCCTGACTACAGCTTTCAGAAATCGGTGAAAAGGAATTGGTTTTACTAAATAATCTACTGCACCAAGATTAAAACCTTCAACAGCATAATCAGAATAGGCTGTTGTGAAAATAATTAAAGGTTTTTTTTCGATAGTATTTAGAAATTCAATCCCCGAAAAATGAGGCATCTGAATATCAAGGAAAATTAAATCTACATTGTTTTGATTAATAAAAGATACGGCATCAATAGCGTTATTAAAAGTGCATATTAACTCTAATGAATCTACTTTACTGACAAAATCTCTTAGTAAGTCTACTGCTAAAGGTTCATCATCAATAATTACACATTTCATCTTTTTAGATTTTAATTATAATAAATTACTTGGGTCAAAAGTAGCTTTAAACGAACGACTTACATTTTAAAATTTAGTTAAATATTGAGTCATCTAATTTCGTTTGTCGTTGATTTATTAGATTTCAGTTTGTATTTTATCTAATTTCAAGTTCAGGTGTACACGATAGTACTGGTTATCTTGTTTTATAGTCAATTCATGTGCATTCGGGTATAATAAATCCAGCCTATTTTGAATGTTTGCTAAACCAATACCAGAATTTTCAGGATCTTTTACATAATTCTCAATTGTGTTTTCTGTCCAGAAATCTAGGTTGTTTTCAATAATGATAATCTTAATTTTTACATGTGCCGCTCCTTTATAATCAGTACCGTATTTAAAGGCGTTTTCAATAAATGAAATTAATAGTAAAGGTTCGATGAATTTATTTTTTGGATCTCCGTGAACATTAATCACTATATCTTCGATATTGTTGAGCCTCAATTTTTGTAATTCAATATAATTCTGAATATAATTGATCTCTTTTTCTAAAGCCACCGTTTTATTATCCGTTTCATACAGCATATACCGCATTAATTCTGATAATGTTACGATGGCATCAGGGACCAAATCAGATTTTTTATGAGCCAAAGAATAGATGCTGTTGAGGGAATTAAACAAAAAATGAGGATTAGTCTGTTTTCGTAAGTAATTCAATTCAGTATTAGTTCTGTGTGTTTCAGCTATTAATTTGTTTTGCTGATTTTGATAAAACTCGGTTAAAGTTCTTATAATAGTGCTAATAGCTATAATTAAAAGATAAAAAAAAGACGGGCCTATTTTAAAAAAAAGAGGCTGTCTGGGTCTTATTAATTTTATGTTTTGACCTTCTTTAATAAAATCAGCATGTGGAGGCAACATTTTAGGCGGCATCATGTTGTGTGCCCGCAAATGATTAAATTCAGGAAAAAAATAATTAATTCGGATAATCATAAAAAGTAAAATCAGTGCCAGGATAAAAATAAAATACAGCCAATATTTTTTTTCCAGGAGCAATACGGGTACCAGATAAAAATAGTTGAGGTAAAATAAAATAATTCCGGTAGTCCATTGTACATAGAAATCATTGTTGATTCTAAATGGGCTTTCATAAAACTGAATCAAAGATGTCAATATAAAGAAGGTCCATATAGTGACATGGAATAAAACTTTATTGGAATTTGTATTTTTAAGGGCACCGATATTCATTTACATTTTTATTTTTAATAAAATTAAATCATTTTTGGTAACCGATGGTGATTTGTTTTGGTGAAGTTTTTTTACAACTAATCCGGCAACTTTTAAGGCATCATCTTCTGAGCTAAAACTTTTGACCTCGCTAATAACAGGAATTATGGTTTGCTTGATTAGAATTTTATCTTTATAAGAAATTGTATATCCCCAGCCAGAGGCGGTCTTTACAGATTCAGCATGTAGTATTTCCTTTTGTGTACAAGCTGTCAACTGCAGAGAAAGTACAATAAAAAGTAAATTCTTCCAGAATAATCTCCGGAAGAATTTTAATTTTTTGGGACTAGTTATCGTCGTCATTTTGTTCTTCAAGTGGTTTAAATTCCCAGGCGTCATCGAAATATGTTGTACCGATTCGTCCTAACATTAAAAAACCTCTGTTGTTGATTGCAAAACCTACTGCATCAGTTCTGGATGCTCCTTCAAGGGCAGTTCTTTCGACCCATGTATCGGTAGAAGGATTATATTCCCATACCGTTTTGATACCTTCACCACCAACAATATAACCTAATCCATTTAGACTAAAACTGGATGCGTTTGAACGGGTTATTGCATAGTCATCGTTCCAGCTGTAATCATCATCATCATCCTGATCAATGTCTCTAAGTCTTGTCCAAACTTCAGTTGTGGGATTAAATTCCCAAAAATCTACCTGATTGACACTATTATTAACACCAGTTCCTAAATAGGCTTTATCATTTATAATAAATACTGTAGCGTTTCGTCTTTTGTTACCGCTAAATCCACTAACAAGTTTCCATGTATTGTCAGTGTCGTTATACTGATAGAAATCTTTTAGATAATTCCCGTCATAGCCAGTTCCGAAATAAGCTTTTCCTCCTACCTGAAAGCCCACAGCTCCATAACGGGCAGTTCCTCCAAAATCGGCTTTTGCTGTCCAACTATTGTTTTCTGGATCGTACTGATAAAAGTCTTTCAGCTTATTAGTTCCATCATAGCCAAGGCCAATATAACCTTTATTATTTAGTTCAAAGGCAGATGCAGAACTTCTTCCTGTTCCGGCAAAATCAGCTTTTTGCTCCCAGTAGTCACCATTTGAGTTATAAGCCCATAAATCTTTTAAATATTCGTCTCCTGTGTAACCTGTTGCAACATACGCATAATCCCCAATAACAAAACTGGCAGCACTAGATCTGGCAGGTCCGTCAAATGCAGATTTTTTAATCCAGTTACCTATTAATTCGTCATCATCATCATCGTTACTGCAGCCTGTAAAAAAAAGGCCTGATAGCAGAGTAGCGAATAATATCCCTTTTTTAAAATTATTCATAGTTTGAAATTTATTTATTGTTTGTATTTGATCCCAATGCTTAAAATGTAACCGTTGCCACTATTAAAATCATATAGTTTATGATTGTTTTCGTCCAGTAAATGATATTGTTTGTTAAAATTGTAACCTGCTTTAAAGTTTACAAACCAGTTTTTATCCATATTCCGTTCATAATCCAAGGCTGTTGTGATTTGAGAAGTGCTTATTTTGGCTGCATTACTGTATTGTTCCGGAGACTCATCCAAATTGTAAAAATTCCCATTAAAAGTATTGCTAATACTAAATTTGTTTCGCTCATTGTTGGAGTAAGATATTGCTGTATCCGGAAAACCTATTAAAATATTAGTTTGATCGTTTATTTTGCCTGAAATTGACAGTGTTGGTATAAATTTAGGAGTACCGAAAATTGTTGATCTTTCGACTCCGATATTTAATCCTGTTTTTGAATTCAGCTGCTGCTTCAATTGAAAACTCCCTAAAAGGGTTACATCTGAAATGTTTAAATTTTGTTGAAAATTGATTGTTGGCCTAACTGAAAAATTTAATGTTGTGGCCTCAGAAACTTTATGTGATATTCCGAATTTGTTTTGAATCTGATTAAACTGATTCAGATTCTCAAAATCATAATAAGTTCTTGCGTCGTATTTTATTTTCAGATTTGTGTATTCTGTTTTGTTTGTAATTTCATTTTTATCATTTATTTTTTTATAAACAGCTATACTGGCATTTGTTTCATTAAAATTTATTTCTTGTGTTGGTTCTGTCTTTAAATTAAAATCAACAGCAAGTTTTTCTTGTGCTTTCATATTAAGGAAGCTAATCCAAAACAGCACCCAGACTAAAACCTTTCTTTTCATTATTTGTTTAATTGGCTCAAAAGTAGGAGGGAGTCTCTTTTAAAAAAAAGAATATATATGTATGCCTTGTTTTGATAGACCAAATGGCGTTTTTTTGAGCTTAAAGAGTTGTTTGTCTGATATTGTATTTTATAGATGTTTTTAGGCTTTCTATAGTATAAAAATGGAGGTTTGTATATGTTATGGTGTTGCCCAGTAATGTGCCTTTTATATTTGTTCAAAAATTCGGATTATGTATAAGTTTATATTGATGTTGTTACTTGGATTTGCAATGGTTTCATGTGGCACAGATACAGATGCTGGCGAATTTGTTGTCGGCTCTGATTATTTATCAGTAAACAACAAAGTGATTTTAATTGATACGGTTACAGTTGAAATGTCAACCATCAATTTCGATTCCCTGATTACTTCTAGTAAGAGTAGAATTTTGATAGGGAATTATGACGATCCTCTATTTGGTAAAGTAAAATCAAGCAGTTATTTTCAACTGGCATCAGATTCCTATTCTCTAATTAGTACCAGTGATACAGAATCAGCAAATTATGTTTTTGATTCTATTTCGATGATTTTAAAATATGATAATTATTATTATGGCGATACAACTAGGGTTCAGACCTTCAATATTCATAGGCTGACTCAGAAGGTTAAGCCTAATACTGATGATGATTCATTCTATAATAATTCAGCTTTAAATTATAGTTCAGAAATTTTGGGTACAATTTCGTATAAACCCAGGCCGTTAGAAAAAGATTCCATAAATGTAAAAATGGATGCTGCATTTGGAGAAGCACTTTTTTTAAAACTTAAGAAGAGAGAAATTACGGATTTCGATAGTTTTGCTGAATATCTAAAAGGACTTGTAATTGTGCCTGAAACTACTAATTCTTCAAGTGTCATAGGTTTTAATCTGACAAGTAAAGTACGGTTGTATTATTCAAAATATCTTGGTGATGACATAGATTCTTATGTAAAAGATTTTACTATTGTGGATGGTGCCAAACAGTTTAATGCTATTTCTGTAGATAAGACAGGGACTTTGATTCAGAATTTGCCTCCTTCAAATAGCAGATTGTCAAGTTTATTAACCAATAATCAGGGATATATTCAGTCTGGAACGGGACTTGCCTGCAGAGTCGATTTTCCGAATATAAAACAGTTGAAGTATATTGCTGATAAAGGTGCAATTGTTGATGCAGCATTGATTTTAAAACCTGTTAATAACACATATTCTAAAGAATTTCCCTTATCTGATTCCCTGCAGGTATATGTAGCAGATAAATTAAACAGGATTGGTGGTGTATTAAGCGATGCATCCGGCGGGGCATTATATGCTAAACTAAACAAACAAAGTGATGAGTTTAATGAAAATGTTGGTTATTCATTGTCAGTTGGTAATTTTCTTCAAAAAGAAATGCTAAAGCAGTCAGACTCTAAATCTTCATTAGTTTTTACTCTGCCCAACATTAACAAAGCTGTTAACAGGATTGTTTTAGGTGACCAGAAACATAAGAATAATAAAATTCAATTGAAAATTTACTACCTCTCTTATTAAATGAAAAATAGAATAATCTTTTTAAGTTGTTTCATTTTAATGTATACAGCTTCGTTTTCGCAGAGTATTTCGAGTTCTCCTTATTCATTGTATGGTTTAGGAAGTTTATATGATGCAGATTATGGAGCAATTCCTGCTATTGGCTCATCAGGAATTGCATTGCCATCAGATGTTTTTATCAATAATCTGAATCCGGCTTCATTAGGTTATTTACCTCTTAATCATTTTATGTTTGAAGTAGGGGGAAAGGCCATTAATACAACTTTTCAAAGTAGTTCTAAAACTGAAAAACGTAATAATTTTCAGTTTTCACATATTGCATTTGCATTTCCTGTGACTAAAAAATCTGCTTTTAGTATTGCACTCCGGCCATACTCAAGTGCGTCGTTCAAAATTTCAGATTTAAGATTACCTATTCAGAATACTTCAGAATATTATACTTTAAATGCTGAAGGATCAGGCGGACTAAATAATTTTGATTTTTCATATGGATACCGTCTAAGCAAAAAATTATCAATGGGAGTGTCGGGTAGCGTATTGTTTGGTAATACTACTGACGAAAGAAGTTATCTGATTGCAAATTCACTAACCACTATCAGTAAAAAATCAGATTATAGCGGTTTTCGTGGGACATTGGGAGTTCAGTATAAAGTTGATTCAACTTTTACTATCGCTTCAACTTTTAAATTGCCAGCCAGAATTAAGGCTTCTAAAGTTCAGTCTGTAGAAAGTGTAAGTAGTACTAACGAAAGTGTTATAGAATCAGATGCTGTTTCCGATATAGATGATTATTATATGCCTTTAGAGATAGGTTTTGGTGTTAGCAAACGTTTTACAAACAATTTGATGCTAACCGTTGATTATGAAAAAAGCTTATGGAACGATACAAAACAATCAGAATTATATGGCGATTTTGTGAATCAGGATCGTTTTGCTTTAGGATTTAGTTTTAGAAAAAATAAAGATATCAGAAGTTATTGGGATCGGGTGCAGTACGGAGCAGGAATGAATTTTGATACCGGCTATCTGGAAGTGGATGGGAAAAGGGTTCACAATGCGGCAATTTCTGTTGGGATTTCTTTGCCAGTTGATAACACTTTTTCGGTACTTAACATCTCTTATTCTTATGGACAAAAAGGGAAAATTGGGGATGGCTTAATAAAAGAAAATTATCATAAATTATCACTTAATTTATCATTGGACGGCATCTGGTTTGTAAAGCGAAAAATTGAATAATTGGTTAAAAATCTTTTTGTATAACCTCGTATTTATTATTTAAAATTGATTTTAAAACTGCAGGATTTGAATTGACATAAAATATAGGTTGGCTCTCTCCAGCATCTGAAAGCCCTGCTTTTTCAAGCAAGATGTTTTTAGTTTGTCTGGCTACAGCTTCTCCTGAATCTATAATTTTAATATGTTCTGGAAGTATTTTTTTTATCTGTGGAATCAAGTATGGATAATGGCTGCAGCCTAAAACCAAATAGTCAATATTGGCCTCAATCATAGGCTTTAAATAAGATTCTAACAACATAGTCATTTCCGGCGAATTAAGATTGCCTTCTTCAATAAGCTGAACTAGTCCATGACCTACTTGCTCGATGATTTTTGTGTCATGAAACATTTCTGCGGTCTTATTAAATAACTCACTATTCAGGGTTCCTTGAGTAGCTAAGATGCCTATTATTTGTGTTTTTGAATTATGTGCTGCTGGTTTTATTGCCGGTTCAATTCCAATAAACGGAACGTCATAATCTGCACGAAGTTCCTGTATTGCATTTGTAGTAGCAGTATTACAGGCAACTACAATTAATTTACAGTTGTTTTCAATTAAGAAATCGACGTTTTTTTTACTTAAAGCAACAATTTCTTCTTTAGTTTTTTGACCATAAGGAGCATTTTTACTATCTGCTAAATAAATTGTTTTTTCATTTGGGAGTAGTTCGTGAATGGCACTCCATATGGAAGTTCCTCCAATGCCGGAATCAAAAACACCTATAGGATTGTTGTTTGTCATAAAACAGAATATATTTTTTCTGAATCTAAATTCGTATTTTTTATTGAAATATTAGCTAAATAAATTAGAAATTTATTCCAAAATTTAGTGTCTTTTTGCAAAGCGAAAGTTGAAATAATTCTTCCATAACTGAGTAATGATTGATCTTTTTTTTAGATAAAATTAACCCGTTGGGTGAAATTAAATTAGTTGATTTTTAATATTGTTGATAGGTCTGTCAAATATGAATTTATTAATGTATTGAATTAATGTCATGGCCGTTATTTTTGCTAAAATTCTTGTTTTAAAACCATTAAAAGATTTAGCATAATTTCTTCGAATTAAAAACTGGTCGCATAGTTGTGAAAACAAAGTTTCAATTCTTTTTCTGGATTTTCTAAAAATATATGGCTGTGGTTTATAGTCTTTCTGATTGATTCTTTTTGGGGTTTCTAATTTGATTTTAACTGTTTGAAATAGGTCTAATTGAACACTCTGGGAAAGATAACCTCTATCTCCAAGAATAACACAATCAGACATTTGGTTTTTGATGTTATTTAAAAAATGAACATCATGAACTTCTGCTTTTGTAATGTCTAAAGAATGAAAAACTCCAGATACAGAACAAACCCCATGAAGCTTATAACCATAAAACCAGCTGTTTTGTGAAGCACAAAAACCTTTAGAAGGAGCTGTTTCAAATTCATCTTTACAGATCTTAATTCTGCTGTGACGAGAAAATTTACAGATTTCCAACGGCATACTGTCAACAATAAAATAGTTTTCGAACTCCAAGAATCGGTTGGCTAATTTGGTTCTGATTTCTTCAGAAAACAAAAACAGTTTTCTTCTTCTTTTATTGAATTGACTACGTTCAATTAAATTAGGAATCATACCGGAACTAATCTGTTTAAAAAGTGAATTCTCACTATCAATAGACATGAATTCAGCTGTTAGACTAAGTGCTATTACCTCTAAATCAGACATCTTGCTACTTCTTCCAACTCTTGATTTAGATACTGAATCATAATTCAAAGAACTTATAACTTCTAAAACCTTAAAATAATTTTTAACTATATTTGACATGGATATTGGTTGTTTAGCGACTTCAAGATACTGCTTTGCAGTGTCTTGACCAATATCTAATCGTTTTTAATTTAACTCAAATAATTTCACCCAACGGGTTAAAATTAGTAAAAACCATACGTCAAAAAAACAATTATTGAAAACAAAAATGGCCCAACTTAGTTGAGCCATTTTTGTAGTAAGAAATTTGTTTCTTAGAATCCTAAATCTTTTTTAACATCAGCAGTAATGTTTGGACCATCAGCTAATAAAAGAGTTGAACCGTCTAGTACGTATTGGAAACCTTTAGCTTTTCCAATTTTTTGGATAGAAGCTTTTACTTTTTCCATTAAAGGCTTTACTAAATCAGTTTCTTTTTGTTGTAATTCTTTTTGAGCATTGTCTCTGTAATCTCCAATTCTCTTTTGCATATCCTGTACTTCTTTGGCACGCTCAGTATTTACTGCTTCGGTTGCTGTTGTAGATTCAGCATCATACTTCTTGATTTTTGTTTGATATTCCTCAATCATTTTTTTGTATTCTGCATCATATGTTCCGCTTAATTTTTGTAATTGAGTTTGAGCATCAAGCATAGCAGGCATCTTCGACATAATCTCGCTAACATCAACATGAGCTGTTTTGGCCTGCGCATTCATTGTATTGTTTGCAGTCAAAATAAGCACTGCAGCAATTACTAAAGTTTTGATTTGTTTCATCATTTTAAAATATTAATTAATTATTGGTCGTATTTGATTTTTCTGTTTCGGCTTCTTTAGCTTTTTTAGCCGCTTCTCTTTCTTCTAAAATTTTCTTTTTTTTCTCTTCTAATTCTTTTTTGCGTTGTTCATAAAGTTTCTGTCTTTCTTCTGCTTTATTTACTACAGGTTCAGTGGTTGTTGGAGTAGCCACAGATGGCGTTGCGGTCTCAGTTTTTGTAGTCTCTGCTGGTTTTGCAGTTTCAGAAACCGTGCCATTTTTTTTGGCTGCTTTTTCAGCGGCTATAGCATTCCTTTTATCTTCGTATTCTTTTCGTTTAGCTTCCTGAGCTAATTTTCTGTCAGCAACTAATTTTTCTCTTGCCGCTTTTCTTGCATCCAATGCTTTTTGCCTCTCTGCCATTGCCGGATTTTCGTCAATTTCATTTTCAAGGTTTTCTTTGGCTTCTTGTTCTTTTAATTGTTTTTTATTGAGTTGCTGTCTCTTTTCTGTTCTGTTTAGGATACGAATAACCTGATCACTTATGTCAAATCTTTTAGCCGAAAAAAGCATGGTCAAATCAGATGATTTATCGAAAATAAAATCATAATTTTTAGCTTCTGCTATATCTTGAACAGCAGTAAAAACCTGATCTTGTATCGGTTTTGCCAAAGCTGCTTTCTGATGCATCAAATTTCCATCAACTCCAAATTGTTTCTGCTGATATTCCAGCATCTCATTCTCAAGAAACTTAATTTCTGTTTCTCTTTCGTCAATAAGTTCCTTTGTAAGCAGAGCTTTTTCGGTTTTCAGATTTTCCTTTAATTTGTTTATCTCTAACTTTTTGGTTTCGATTTCCTGCTTCCATTTAGTAGCTTTTAAATCTAACTGAGATTTGGCCTCTTTGTAATCAGAAACATTTTCTAAAATATATTCCATGTCGATGTAGCCAATTCTGGTCGACCTTGTTTGTGCCTCATTTGTATTTGCTACAATCAAGGCTAAAAATATAAATAAAAAATGTTTTCCCATACAAGTACTTTATCTCAAAATTTTTAACCAAATATCATCTTTTTAAAATTGTTGTCCAATAATAAAATGAATTTCCTGACCGTGTGCTTTTGTTTCACCTGTCTGAGCATCAAATCCGTAACCAAAATCAATACCCAGTAATCCAAAGGCAGGCATGAAAACACGTAAACCAAAACCAGCAGAGCGATAGAGATCGAAAGGGTTATAGTTTTTAAATCCGTTATAAGATGCACCCGCTTCTAAAAACGTAAGTGCATAAATAGATGCCGATGGTTTAAGGGTAATTGGATAACGCAATTCCATTGAGAATTTGTTATAAATGGTTGCTCCAACCTGTTGTCCTACACTATTTATAGGAGTTAAAGAGTTATTCTCATACCCTCTTAATCCAATTGTTTCTCTTCCGTCCATAGAGTAGTTCGCCATACCATCTCCCCCTAAATAAAAACGTTCAAATGGAACAATCCCTCTGTCCTGGTTGTAAGCACCCATGAAACCAAATTCGGTTAATGTTCTTAAAACTAATTTTCCATATATTTTATTATACCAGTCTGCTCTAAATTTAATTTTATAATATTCAAGCCAGTTATATTTCTCCTGATCTACTTTAGCAGGATCTGCTGCTGCTTCCTGATAAGTACTTACTTTATTTTGATTACTATCTATATAATCGCCAGGATTTACAATAATTTTATTACTGTCCTCATAAGTCGTAGTTGATTTTGCTTTATTTTCTTCTTTATCTCCTAGTTTTGAATAATCAATCCCATTAAACAATGAATATGGTGGAGTTACTTTAGCAGAAACACTGAATTCAGACCCGAAAGTTGGGAATATTGGGTTAATTCCTTTGTTGCTTCTGGTTAATCCAATAGTGTAAGCAAGGTTTCTGGATGCTCCGTTTCCAAAGGTAAATAATCCTGTGAAGTAATTATTTAAATCATAGTGCTGGTAACTTACCGACTGAGATAGTACGAAATAATCATCCGGAACAGTTAATCTTTTAGCAAGTCCAACTTGTATGGTAAAAATATTAAAACTTTGGCTTTTGTCTACATTTCGTCCATAACTATAATTGAATTGCTTGCTATAAGAAATAGAGGAACTAAATTGTACCGGTTTTTTACCTCCAAACCAAGGTTCAGAGAACGACACGCTATACGTTTGGAAATAAGTACTTCCTTGTAAACGCAGAGATACTTTTTGACCATCTCCCATAGGCAATGGTTTGTAGGCCTCTTTTTTAAACATATTCCTTGCCGAAAAATTATTGAAAGATAATCCTAAAGTTCCTATGAAGCCTCCGCCGCCATATCCACCTTGTAATTCTACCTGACTGGAACCTTTTTCAACTAAATTGTATTCGATATCTACTGTTCCGGCTGCAGCATCTACATTTTTGAATTTTGGATCAATCGCTTCAGGGTCGAAAAAACCTAATTGTCCAATCTCACGAATAGTTCTTACTAATAATTCTTTACTGTATTTTTCGCCTGGTTTAGTTCTTAATTCGCGGTAGATAACATGATCATTGGTTTTGTCGTTTCCTACTACCGATATTTTGTTAAAATAAGCAATTGGACCTTCAGTTATTCTAATTTCAAAGTCGATAGTATCATTTACTGTTCTCGTTTCTACGGCATTAATGTTAGAAAATAAATAGCCATTATTCTGGTAAAGGTTGGTAATATCTTCCCCGTCAGGTTTCGTTTTGTCTGCAATACGTTTTTCTAGCAAGACACCATTGTAAGTTTCCCCCTTTTTTATTCCTAAATAACGACTAAGCTGTTGATCTGAATAGACCGTATTTCCTAAAAATTTAATATTCCCGAAGTAATATTTATTTCCTTCTTCCAGATTAATTTTAATAGCAAGCATGTTTTTTTCCTTATTATAAGTGACAGAATCATATATAATACGGGCATCACGGTATCCTTTTTCTTTATAAGCGGCAATAACTTTTTCTAGGTCGGTTTTATATTTCTCAGGAATAAATTTCGAAGCTTTCAGAACACGAAATACGTTTTTTTGTTTGGTGTCTTTCATGGCCCTTCTCAATTGATTATCCGTTAGTTGTTTATTCCCGGTAAAGTCAATGCTACTTATTTTTACTTTGTCTCCTTTGTCCACACGAACAAGCATGTTTACATTGTTTCCTGCAGTAGTGTCAGGAGTGGTTGTAATAGTGACTTTGGTGTTGTAAAAACCTTCTTTTTTGTATTTATTTTCTATATAGTTTTTTGTAGTAGTTATTAAGTTTTCATTTACTATCTTGCTTTTTGTCAGGCTATTGTCTTTTATTAGTCCTTCAACTTTACTTTTTTTAACGCCAACAAATTTTACTTCGTTTAATTTGGGAAGTTCTACTATATTTAAGTCTAGATAAATACTGTCATTTTCAACTTTATTTACGTAAAAAGCAATTTCATCGAAAAGTCCAAGCTTCCCCAGTTTCTTAATTGCGCCACTAATTTCTTCGCCCGGAACAGTAATTTCCTGACCCTTTTGTAAGCCCGAAAAGGTTACAACAGTTTGTTCATTGAAGCTTATTTTACCAACTACAGAAACTTTTGCAAGAATGTATTTTTTTCCTTGGTCAAAAGGAATTCTTTCTTGGGCTTTGATTTGAGAAAAACTACCCAAAAGGAGTAGGGTAAGTACTATTTGTATTCTATTTTGCAACACTAAAAAATTATTTAATTTGTTCACTGGTTTTTCCAAATCTACGTTCTCTTTTTTGATAACTAATGATAGCCTCATACAAATTTTGTTCTTTAAAGTCAGGCCAGAGTACATCAGTAAAATATAATTCCGAATAGGCTATTTGCCAAAGCAGGAAATTACTTATTCTGTGTTCTCCACTTGTTCGTATTAATAAATCTACGTCAGGTAAATTTTGCGTGTAAAGATGCTCATTTATAATTGAATCGTCAATACTGTCTAATGAAATTATATTATTTTTAACTTTATCGCTTATGATCCTGACAGCGTTCACTAATTCCTCTCTGGATCCGTAACTTAAGGCCAGTGTAAGGGTCAGACGAGTGTTTTTTTTTGTCTTTTCAATAACATCTATTAACTCTTTTTGAGCAGATTTTGGTAGTTTTTCAAGATTTCCAATAGCATTAAGTCTGATGTTGTTTTCTTGTAAAGTAGTAAGTTCTTTTCTTAATGAATTGATTAGTAATTTCATTAAAGTATTTACTTCTAATTTAGGCCGATTCCAGTTTTCGGTAGAAAAAGCGTATAAAGTTAAAAATTCAACACCAAGTTTAGCGCATGTTTTAATAGTTTCCTTAACTGATTTTGCACCATTTTCATGTCCAAACGTACGGAGAAAGCCCTGTTGTTTTGCCCAACGCCCATTACCGTCCATAATAATGGCAAGATGTTTAGGTAAATTTGTCTTATCTATAGATTCTAATAAACTCATTTTATTCTGCGCAATAGCAAGGTTTTTGTCCAAAGGTATATGTTAAGGTTACTCCGGTAAAAACATACCAATCGTTATTATTTAAATTCCCAAAACGATTATTCGCAAACGAATCATCTTTAGGGTTGCTTCCATCTATATTATCTGTGAAGGCATATCTTGCCCCAATTTCAGCAGCTAAGACAAAATCACGACTAATATTTGATTTTATTCCTAATATCATAGGTATGGCGAGTGAATTTTCTCCTTTGTCTTTTTTTGTCACTCCGTTTATTGTATGTAATTCATCATATCGAAAATAACTTAAACCAGAAAAGACATAGGGAGTTATTTTTAGATCTTCATCATGCAAATTAAAATCAAAGAAGTTAAATTCTAAACCGGCAGAAAGTTCTTTTACGTTATTTTTAAAACTAAAGCCTCTTTTGTATCTTGAGGGTTCTTCAGATTGTCGGTCATTTCCTGTAATTCTGGATTGTGTGTATGAAAACCTATAGGAATGGCGCGGGCTTTTGTTCCATTTGTATAAGATACCAGTAGCAGGTTTTTCAGGAGCAATATAAGTAGTGCTCCCAACGTCTCCTATAAAGTTACTTCCGCCAAGAAAAACACCAATCTCGTTTATTTGAGCATTAAGTGTGATAAAGGGAAAAAAACATAACAATAAATTAAAAATTTTCTTCATTTAATTCAAAATTGCGTGCAAATATAATAATTATCAATACGAATCAACGTTCCTTTAGATAAATGTGTCTTTTTTTAAATTAACAGTATTATTTTGGGATGTTTAATGAATATTCGGTATATGTAAAACGAGAAAGAGTATTAATATTGTATAGTTTAGTCTATAAAAAAAATTAATTTCTTTTATCTTCTCCCCAGAGCAATTTTTTTCTAAGAGTTTTTAAGAAAGTTTCGCCGGGAATTTCAACCATTTTAATTTTAAAATCTGTTTTTTTTATGGTTAAGACCGATTCATTTCTAATAGAAGCAATTCGCGAATCAAGAGATACTAAATATTGGTCTTCTCTTCCGGAGACACGAAGTTTTATTTCAGTATCATCAGGTATAACCAATGGTCTGGCGTTTAAGTTATGAGGAGCAATAGGTGTAACTACTAAGCTTTTTACATCAGGAGTTAATATTGGTCCGCCACAACTTAATGAATATCCTGTAGAGCCTGTTGGTGTCGAAAGAATAAGTCCGTCAGCCCAATATGAGTTTAGGTATTCATTATTTAAATAAGTTTCAACAGTAATCATAGAAGTTGTATCTTTTCTGCTAACTGTAACTTCGTTCATTGCAAAATTTAAATCGTCTTCAATAGCGTCATTTTTTGGCTCGCAGGTCAGACTTAGTAATGTTCTTTCAGAAATGGTATAGTTTTTATCAATTACAAACTGTAAAAATCCATCAATACTTTCTTTTGGAACAGTTGCAAGAAATCCTAGTCTTCCGGCATTGATTCCTAAAATAGGGACACCTGAATTACGAACTAAACTAGCAGCTCTTAAAATAGTTCCGTCGCCTCCAATACTAAGTAACATTTCAAAACTATTGTCAAGTTTTGTTTTTCCTGAGAAGGTTTTATATTCTTTTTTAATTAATTGTTTCTCATAAAGCATTTTCAGGAAGTTTTCTTCGATGACCATTTCGACATTATTGTTGTTGAAAAACACAAAAATATCTTTGATAATGGGTTCGGTACTGTTTTGGTAATACTGTCCGTAAATAGCTACTTTCATTTTGTTGAGTTAGATAATGAGAAAATTTGATAATGTGCCAATGTGAAATCATCTTACTGACTCATTTTCTAATTGCCCTATTATATTTATATATTAAGGTACTTGTCTAAATAATCAGAACGTTCTTTTAGGCTGTTAATATAAGTATCTTCCTGATGTTCTGATATAATTTCGTAATTGTATCTTCTGAAGGTCTGGATGATTTCGTTCATTGGTCCAACCCCAATTTTTACTGTAATGTGAACATTTTCTAAATCGGCTTCAGATACAAAACAGCCCAGAATTTTACCATTATTACTCTCTACAATTTGCGCTATCTGTGCCATAGAGTAATCTAAAAGTCCTTTTTGTACGATAATAATACCGCCTTGTTCTTTTAAAAATGGAGTTTCCTGAAAAAATTTCATTATATCTTCCATTTCATAATATCCAATATAGAAATTGTTTTCGTCAAGAACGGGAATTATATTCGTATGGTTTTTGGCGAAAATTTCCAAAACGTCGAGCCAAATCATTGATTTTCTCGCAAAAAAACGTTCTAATGTGTATTTGTAATCAATTATTTTCTTATTCGTATCAAATGTTTCAATATCATCTGAAGCAATGCTCCCAATGAAAATTTCGTTTTCCACAACAGGAAAATGAGAAAAACTTAAATCAGCAAAAAAGTCCTGAACAGATGCTATCGTTTCCTGACTATCGATTGCTCTAAAATCGTTGGTGATATAGTTGGTGATTTCTGTCATAAGTAGTTTGAAGATATTTGATGCAAAATAATCAAAAAATAGCAAAAAATGCTAGATTTTACTTTGTATTTTTGCTCTTACAAATATAATGCTACAGAATTAATAATCTATTTTTATGACGAAATTAAGTGTAAATATCAATAAAATAGCAACTTTACGTAATGCCCGTGGAGGAAATGTTCCTGATTTATTGAAAGTAGCTGCCGATATTGAAAGATTTGGAGGTCAGGGGATCACAATTCATCCACGGCCGGATGAACGCCATATTCGTTATCAGGATGCACGCGATTTAAAATCGATTGTTACTACAGAATATAATATTGAGGGAAATCCTCAGCATAATTTTATTGATTTAGTTTTAGAATGCAAACCGGATCAGGTAACACTTGTTCCTGATGCAATTGGTGCCATTACTTCTTCTGCCGGCTGGGATACCATAAATAATCAGACTTATTTAACGGAAGTTATTCAGGAATTTCAACGTAACGGAATTAGGACTTCGATTTTTGTTGATCCGGTATTGGAAATCATTGAAGGTGCTAAAAAAACAGGAACTAACAGAATTGAATTATACACAGAGTCTTTTGCACTTCAATACAATTTAGGAAATAAAAGCGGAATCGATCCTTATGTAAAAGCTGCAGAATTGGCAAATGAATTAGATTTGGGAATCAACGCAGGACACGATTTAAGTCTGGATAATATTCAGTTTTTTAAACAAAACATTCCGGGACTATTAGAGGTTTCTATTGGTCATGCTTTAATTTCAGAAGCGCTTTATCTGGGTTTGGATAATGTCGTGAATATGTATTTGAATAAGTTGAAATAAGTTTAAAATTAAAATAATTATAACCTGATGTATTTGGGTTATAATTGTTTACTTTCGCACTTTTCTTATTAAAATCAAGTGTCTAAATCTACTATTCTCATTTTTTTATTCTGTTTTTTCAAAGTTTTTGCGCAGTCAAATGCCAGAATAACTGGAAATATAAAGTCATCTAAAAACGAAAACGTAATTAACGTACGTGTTTCTTTCGAAACCAATAATAAACATTATAGTGTTTTTACAGATAGTTTAGGAAACTTTTCAAAAAACATTCCTTTAGGAGATTTAATTATTAATATCAAACATTTAGATTTTACTTCGAAAACAATTCATTTTAATCTTATAAAAGATACTGTTATTTCAGTTGTTTTAGAAAAGTATATTTCGGAGTTGAAGGAAGTAATTATAGCGAATGATAAAAAAAATGGCATATCATCTTTATCGGGAGGGAAATTATCTTTCAATTTAAAAGCATTGTCTTCGCTTCCAACTATTTTAGGAGCAACTGATGTTATTAAAATTTTGCAATTAACTCCAGGGGTTCAAAATTCAGGAGATGCTAATGGCTATTTATATGTAAGAGGGGGAGATCCGGGGCACAATGCAATATTGTATAATGGTACAATAGTTTATGGAATGTCACATTTATTAGGTGTCTTTCCTTTTTATAATACGGGCCATATTATGGAAGTTGAGTTTGACAAATCGAGCTCAAACTCAAAATATGGAGGTCGCTTAAGTTCGACAACATCATTGCTTTCAAATAAGAAAATACCTTCAATTTTTTCTGTTAAGGGAAATATAGGGGTTTTGGCTTCCCAATTAAATTTGACTTTACCAATTACAGAAAAAACCGGGATATATATATCTGGTAGAAAGACTTATATAGATGAGATTGTTAGACCACTAGTAAATTCATTTTCGAAAAACAATGATGTTGAAGATATGAATTATGGATTTTCAGACGGGAATATCACTTTTGTATCTCAGATTTCTAAAAAGAATGTGTTTGCTATTGATGCTTTTGTTTCTGGTGATATATTAAAAATTAAGGATGATAATCTATCTTTGAAAACCAGTTTAAAATGGAGTAATTTGACGTTTTCTCCTTCCTTAACATCGACACTTTCCTCTAAAATAAGCATGTCAAATGCTGTTTTTTTTACTCAATACTCAAATGATTTGGGTATGGAACAGGCAACAATTCAATTTGGTGTTTCTTCTTATGTAAAAGATTTTGGTTTTAATAATTCCTTTCGTTATTGTATAAAAGACATTCCTGTTGAATCTGGTTTGCAATACATTTATCATAGACTTCAGCCTCAAAAAATTGATATTGAGAATTTTTCCAATTCAAATATAGTTCAAAATAACGTTATCAAGGCGAATGAAACAGCTATTTTTACAACTTTTAAACCAAAGTTTACAGATAAATTAAATACAGAATTAGGTCTCAGAATAAATTATTACAGCTCTGGATCACAAAGTTCTTATTTGCATTTTCAGCCAAGTTTTTTATTAAATTATATGATGAACGAAAGGTTTTCTTTTTATGGGTCTTATAATAAAAAACACCAATATTTAAGTTTGATTACGACTTCAAGTGTTGGGATTCCAACAGACTTTTGGATTGCCAGTTCAGATGGGATCAAACCGCAATCATCAGATGAATTTGCAATTGGTTCAAATCAAAATATTTCTAAAGACATCTTTTCTTCTTTTGGGGGGTTTTATCGTTCAATGACGAACTTACTTGAATATCCTTATGGTATAACTCAGTTTAATGAAATCACGACTTTTAAGAACGATTTGTTTGTTGGTAAAGGAACAGCATACGGTCTTGAATTTATGGTTAGAAAAAATAACGGAAAATTTACAGGATGGTTAAGTTATACTTTGAGCTGGTCTGACAGAAATTTTGATCAGCTTAATAACGGGAAAACGTATTTTGCCAAATACGACAGACGTCATAATTTCTCAATTGTAGGAATGTACGATCTGAATACAAAGTGGAATTTTGGATTGACCCAGATATTTAGTTCAGGAAACCGATTTACAATGCCAACTTCGTGGTATTTTATAAATAATAATCCGGTCAAAGAATATTCAGAATACAACAATACGCAAATGCCAAATTATATCCGTACCGATCTTTCGGTAAATTATTTTTTCTTTAAAACCAATAAAAAAGAAAGTGCCTTAAACTTTTCAATTTATAATACTTTTAATATTGATAATCCTATTTATGTGGTTTTAGATATTCAAGTTGATGAAGATAAAAATAGCGTTGTTGTAAAGCAAGATAAAAAAGTTTTGTATCGCATATTGCCTTCTATAAGCTGGAGGTTTAAATTTTAAAAGATGAAAAAATATTTATTATTTCTTTTTGTTTTAGTAATGACAAGTTGTTCCAGAGATGATTTTAGTGAGCAGGCAATTATAGAATCTAAAATTGTAGTCGAAGGTTGGATAGAAGAGGGAGATTATGCGCAGGTTTTGCTTTCGAGCAGTATTCCAGTTACAGATGTAATTGATTCCACCAATGTTTTGAATCATGTTATTCGATCGGCAAAAATCACGATTTCTGATGGAGAATATTCTGAGGTTTTAAAAGTTAAAAATGATAAAAACAGAGTTCCTCCATTTGTTTATTATGGAACAATCTTGAAGGGAGAAGAAGGAAAACAATATACATTAAAAATTGAATATTTAAATCGTATAATAGAAGCTGCAACAACAATCCCTAAAAGTGTTGATCTTAAGGGGGCTGATTATATTAAAAAGAATTCTACAGATACTACAGGATATATTTTTGTGAGATTTGATGATCCTGTTGATGAAAAAAATTATTATCAAATAGCCACTCAGATAGATGGTGAGGAACCCATTTTTGTGCCATCATTTTATGGAAATCTTGATGATAGAAACTTTATGACATCATCAATGGCTGTACAGGTAAATAGAGGAGTTGTATTATTTCCTAAAACAAAATTTACACCTTATTTTTCTGATGGAGATTTAATTTATGTAAAATTAAGAACTCAAAATAAAGATGCATTAGACTTTTGGAACAGTTGGCAGAATGAAATAGTAAATAGTAAAAACCCAATTTATCCTTCTAATACAAGTTTAAAATCTAATGTAAAAGGCGGAATTGGAATTTGGGCAGGCTACGGAAGGAGTGTCCTAATTGTTAGGACACCTTCAAAAAAATAAAGCCGATTTGAATTCAAATCGGCTTTATTAAATTGTTAAAGACTTTTATTTTTCAAAGGATTTTATAAAATCTTCAAATTTTGCTTCAAAATTTTCAAATCCAGATGAGAAATATACGCTCATTTCAACTTCGGTTTTATCACTGAATTTTAAATAAGATACTTCATTGTAATATTGTTGAGTAAAATCTTCTCCTTTTTCACTCCACCATTCCCAAAATTTGTATTGAGTATTCCATATAGGTAATTTTGTTTGATGAGATTCTACTTCAGAACGTTGAATGATATCCGCTATCTTAGTACCATCTTTTTTAGATACTAATATTAATTTCATATTTTTATTGAAATTTGCAGTCTTTCCTTCGCTTTCTTTTTTATTATATGTATTTACAGCTGTAAAATAAGCTTTAAAGTTTGCGTTTGCACTTTCATAATTTGGTTCTGTCGGATAAATATTGCTTGCTTCCAAAGCAGCTTCATCTGATGCGGCAGTAGCTAAATCCATATCAGCAACAATAATAAAATTATCTAAGATTTGAACCAATCCATTAGCTTTCCCTCTATATTGAGTTAATTGATCATCGTTTAGTAAATCATCAATGCTTGCTGTGCTTCCTGCATTGAATGAAAGTAAATTTTTTCCATTATATGTTAGGTTAGCTTTTGAAGTGTTGTTAGTTGCTTTAACACCACTCATTTCCCAGCTATACCCTTCACTTAATGCCATTTTATATGCAAATTCATTAGGTATTTCCTTTCCGTTAGAATATTTTGCAGTTTGTGTAAATGTAGCTGCTGGAGTATTGTCAATTGTTAAAACGGCATCAACTGATGCAGGTAAAAAAATTTGATCATTTACATCGTCTGTAATTTCATATTCTCCGGTTTCATCGTTATAAAAATAATTTCCGTAAGTATCTGTAATATTTACTTTTATGTCAGAAGATGTACTTTTTGCAGATAAAGTTGCATTATTTACAGTTAGTGATTCTTTAGCAGGAAAAATAAATTTTAATTCAGTAGATGAAGTTGTTTTTATCCATATTTTTTGAGTATTATTCCAAGTGTAAATACCATATACACCTGAAACATTCAAAATATCTTCTACTTCATTACCGTTTTTCCCCCCGAAAATATCAACAGAATTAACGCTTAACAATCTGCTTAAATTTTCAATAGCATCAATTGCACTTAGTTTTTTGGTTTTGTCTAACTGAACAAGCATTTCGTTAGCTTCAGCTTCTAATTTAACTTTTTGCTCTGTAGGAGTTAATTTAGAGTAAGGCTGTTTAACAATGTTAGCAATTTGTTCCTCTAAGGTTTGCTCCGATGAAGTTTCATTGTTGTCATCACTAGAACATGAGATTGTAAGTTGAGAAACAATTACTGATAATAAAAATAATTTTTTAATCATGAGTTGGGTTTAAATTAAACGAATAAATTCAAAATTTTAGAGTGCGAATATACAATTTTCAAGTGTTTGATGGACATGAAAAACTGTAAAATTGTAAACTTTTTTTTATCAATTTTTTTATGGAAATTATGCCAGCTATATTGATAAAGAAGTTTTTTTATCTTTGCATAAGTAATAAATCATAAAAATGTTATACTCAAAAATAGAAGGCGAAGGAAAACCATTTGTAATTATGCATGGTTTTCTTGGGATGTCTGATAACTGGAAAACACTTGCCGGACAATATGCAGAAGCTGGATTTCAGGTTCATCTTTTAGACTTAAGAAATCATGGGCGTAGTTTTCATTCAGATGAATGGAGCTATGAAGCCATGGTTCAGGATGTCTTTGAATACTGTCAGGCAAATAATTTAGACAAAATTGATTTGCTCGGGCATTCGATGGGAGGAAAAGTAGCCATGCTTTTTGCAGCAACACATCCTCAAATTGTAGATAAATTAATTGTAGCAGATATTGGCCCGAAATTTTATAAACAGCATCATCAGGATATTTTAGCTGGTTTGAATGCGGTTGATTTTTCGGCAAAACCAAGCCGCGCAGATGTTGAAGAAATAGTCTCTCAATATGTTCCTGATTTTGGAACACGCCAGTTTTTGCTCAAAAATTTATACTGGGAAGAACCAGGGCAATTAGCTTTCCGTTTTAATCTTGAGGTTTTTAATAACAATCTCGATGCAATAGGAAAACCGTTAGCTGATGGTTTGGTTTTCGATAAACCTACATTGTTTATCCGTGGCGGAAATTCAAATTATATTTTGGATTCGGATGTCGATGCAATAAAACAGCATTTTCCGAATTTGAAATTAGAAACTATTCCAAATGCAGGACATTGGCTTCATGCTGAAAATCCGAAACTGTTTTTTGACCTCACTATTGCTTTTTTGGAAGTATAAAGCCTTTTTGAGTCCTATTAAATTAATTAATGAGCGATCATAGTATAACAATAGTACCAAGAAAATCGTCTTATGAAAATAATATAGCCAAGGCTCAGGAGATTGTAAATTGGTTAATTTCTAAAGATATTGTAAAATCAGTACTTTCAGATTGTATATTGTCTGAAAGTACTGGTTATGCTGTTTCTGAAGGAGCTAAAAAGGTTACTGATTTTCCGGAATCGCTTCCTTTTCATCTAACGGTAAACGGACTCGAAATTATTACCAATAGAGAAGTATTTCATACAGGTGAAACGGGAATGCTAAATTGTATTTGTCCAGACTGTGGCAATGACATAGCTCAGGAAGAGTGGATGTTTATAGAATATTGGTTTTGTCACGAAACCGATTTGTCGCCTTGCCCGTTTTGCGATGCTGATATTGCGATTCATGAAATGAAAATTCAGCCGCCTTGGGGATTTAGTAATCTTGGGTTTAAATTTTGGAATTGGCCTGATTTTAAACGTGAATTTATTGATGAGTTTCAGAACGTATTAAATTGTGAGATAGTTGTTGTGAACCAGCATATTTGATATAAAAGTGTTTCACTTGCTAAAGTTTTAGTACTTTTATAGGGAATTTAAATTAGAAAAAATATGAAAATACTACTTAGACTTTTGGTAACAGCAGCTTTGGTTTTGTTGTTGTCCAACTTATTGTCTGGCGTTCATGTTGCCAGTTTTGGCACAGCAGTAATTGTTGCAATAGTTTTAGGATTATTAAACCTGTTTATTAAACCTATTTTGGTAGTGCTGACATTGCCAGTTACAGTTATTACACTGGGATTGTTTTTACTTATTATAAATGCTATTATTATTATGTTGTGTACCAAAATTGTCGGTGGCTTTGCAGTTGATTCGTTTTTGACTGCATTAATTTTTAGTGTTATTTTATCTATCCTGCAATCTATCACTTATAAAATAGTAGGTGACGATAAAAAATAAAATCGAAATTGTTTTAAAACGCTTCAAATACAATAGATTAAAAACTTGGCTGGGTTGCAAAAAATTTATAATTTTGCAACCCAATTTTATTATGTAAATTAAAGAAGAAGATGGATATTAAAAGAGTAGCAATAGACGCTGTAAACGAGATCATTGTGATGAATGTTGTTCACATGGATTATAAAGGTCAGGTAGCAAAAAGAATCAACGAAAAAATGCCTTTGGCTCAAGTAAAAGGATTTAGAAAAGGTCAGGTGCCTAAAGATCTTGTTGAAAAACAATACGGAAAAGCTATTAAGCAGGAGGAGATTAAAAAAGTAGTTGATTTAGCTTTAGAGCGTTATATTCAATCTGAAAGATTAAACCTTTTAGGAACTCCGCTTCCAAAAGTAAATGAAGATTTTAGCTGGGATGCAGAAGAACTTACATTCGAATATGAAATTGGTTTAGTGCCAAACTTCGAAATTGACCTTGAAGCTAAAAATGATATCGTAAAATATGTTGTAACTGCGGATGATAAGTTAATCGACGGGCAGGTAGAGCGTATCCAAAAACAATTCGGAAAAGCAAATCCAGTTGAAAAAGTGACTGCTGATGCTGATGTAACAGGAACTTTCGCAAACGCCGAAAACGGAATCGAAAACAAAACAACGCTTTCATTGTCAGTTTTCAAAGATAAGAAAACAGCTGATTTGTTTATTGGTAAAGAAGTGGGTGATGTAGTTACTGTAAACACAAAAGGTTTATTCGAAGACGATCACCAATTAATGGATTACTTAAAAGTACCTCACGATAATGTACATGATTTAGCAGTTGATGTAGCTTTTACAATTGAAGCAATCAATGTTTCTGAACCGGCTGAATTAAACCAGGAATTATTTGATAAACTTTTTGGAGAAGGAAAAGTAGCTTCTCTTGAAGATTTGAAAGCTAAAATTAAGGAAGATGCTGAAGCGCAATTTGCACAGCAGGCTGACCAAAAATTATTATTAGATGTTCAGGATTTCTTAATAGAAAATACAAAATTCGATTTACCGGCTGAATTCCTTAAAAAATGGTTGCAGACAGTTGGAGAGAAAAAACTTTCTGCAGAAGAAGCTGAAGTTGAATACGCAAGATCTGAAAAAGGGTTGCGTTTTCAGTTGATCGAAGGAAAAGCAATGGCTCAAAGCAATATTCAGATCACATTCGAAGATTTGAAAGCTTTCACATCAAACGCAATCAGACAGCAAATGGCTCAGTTTGGGCAAACTAACCCAACTGAAGAAGAAGTTCAGGGAATTGTTGCCAGAGTTTTATCTAATCAGGATGAAGTAAAAAGACTATCTGAGCAGGTTGTTGCTGCTAAATTGTTAGATTTGTTTAAAGAAAAAGCAAACCCAACAACAAAAGAAGTAACTTATGATGAGTTTATTGCTGCGTCTTACGGAGAATAAATTTAGTCGAAAGTCAAAAGTTGTAAAAGTCAAAAGTTGTGAAGTAGAAATTTATTAGTTTATTTCTAACTTTAAGATTTTATTACAGATATTGAAAGATAAAAAATAGTTATATTTGAGCGTCAAAAGATGATTTTTGACGCTCTTTTTTTAAGTTTTAAGCTTATGTTTTAATTTTTTATTTCATAAATTTCAAAACTTATTAAATATAAAAAGAAGACAAATTGACATCATTTATAAAAAGGTATGAACTTTGTTTAATTCGTTTAAAGTCACTTTAAGACTTTAGACTTTCAAACTTTTAAACTAAAAATATGAACTACGGTAAAGAATTCAAAAAATTTGCTACAAAGCATCAGGGAGTAAACGCGATGTACTACGACAAAATCGTAGCTGCGATGACTCCAACCAACATGACGCCATATATTATTGAAGAACGTCAATTGAATATTTCTCAATTAGATGTGTTTTCAAGATTAATGATGGACAGAATTATCTTTTTAGGGACAGGTATTGATGATCAGATCGCTAATATCGTTCAGGCGCAATTATTATTTTTAGAAAGTGCAGACGCTTCAAAAGATATTCAGATTTATTTAAACTCTCCTGGAGGAAGTGTTTACGCAGGTCTTGGAATTTACGATACAATGCAATACATCAAACCAGATGTGGCTACAATTTGTACAGGGATGGCAGCTTCAATGGGAGCGGTTTTATTATGTGCAGGAGCAGCAGGAAAACGTTCAGCCCTGCCACATTCAAGAGTAATGATACATCAGCCATCAGGAGGAGCACAGGGTGTTGCAACAGATATGGAGATTAACTTGCGCGAAATGCTTAAATTAAAAGAAGAATTATATAACATTATTTCGCAGCATTCCGGTCAGTCTTTCGAGAGAGTACATAAAGACAGTGAACGTGATTACTGGATGAAAGCAGACGAAGCAAAAGAATACGGAATGATTGATGAAGTATTAAGAAGAGGATAATTTTAAAGTTAAATTTTAGTTTTAGGTTTCAGGTTTAAAGTTGCAGCTGTTAACTTGAAACCTGAAACTTTAAACTTTAAAAGAAGAATAAAGGTTAATAGGTTGCTAAGTTTTTGAGGTTTAAATATTAAAATCTCATAAACTTAGTATCTTTGCAGCTGAGTAACTTAAAATAAAGAATGGCAAAAGTAGTATTAGAATGTTCGTTTTGTGGAAGAAAAAAGCCAGAAACTAATTTATTAATAGCTGGGATCAATGCGCATATCTGCGATAAGTGTATTGAACAGGCACACGGAATTGTTTTAGAAGAATTAAAATCCAGCAGTACCTCTAAGTTGATTGGGGACTTAATCCTAAAAAAACCTAAAGAGATCAGAGCTTTTTTAGATCAATATGTTATTGGTCAGGATCAGACAAAAAAAGTAATGTCGGTTGCAGTTTACAATCATTATAAACGTTTAATGCAGCAGCAATTAGACGACGAAGTTGAGATTGAAAAAAGTAACATTATTATGGTGGGGCAGACCGGAACAGGAAAAACACTGGTAGCTAAAACTATTGCAAAAATGCTGGATGTTCCTTTGGCTATTGTAGACGCCACTGTACTTACAGAGGCGGGATATGTTGGTGAGGATGTAGAAAGCATTCTGACTCGTTTGTTACAAGCTGCCGACTATGACGTAACCAAAGCCGAAAGAGGAATTGTATTTATTGACGAAATCGATAAAATCGCCCGCAAAAGTGATAATCCATCCATAACACGTGATGTTTCCGGAGAAGGCGTTCAGCAGGCTTTGCTTAAATTATTAGAAGGAACGGTTGTAAACGTGCCGCCAAAAGGAGGTCGCAAACACCCGGATCAAAAATTTGTTGAGGTAAATACTCAAAACATTCTTTTCATTGCCGGAGGAGCTTTTGATGGCGTTGAACGTATCATTTCTAAACGTTTAAACCGTCAGGCAGTTGGATATTCAACTTCTAAGAATGCTGACAATATAGACAAAGACAATTTACTGCAGTATATTATTCCAAAAGATATTAAAGACTTTGGTTTGATTCCGGAAATTATTGGTCGTTTACCGGTTTTGACGCACATGGATCCTTTAGACAGAGAAACATTGAGAGCCATTTTAACGCAGCCTAAAAACGCATTGGTAAAACAATATCAGAAACTGTTTTTGATGGATGAAGTTGAATTTACTGTTACAGATGAAGCTCTGGATTTTATTGTTGACAAAGCATTAGAATACAAATTAGGCGCACGAGGACTGCGTTCACTATGCGAAGCAATTTTAACAGACGCCATGTACGAACTGCCAAGTTCTGATGATAAAGTACTTTCAATTGATAAAAATTACGCAGAGCATACATTGAGTAAAAATTTATTGAAGCGCATGGAAATTGCTTCTTAAATTTAAACTAATATTTTTCTAAAACCTGTTCATTTAGTTGAGCAGGTTTTTTTATGATTAAATATTTTAAGTAATATTTTTCTTTCTTGTTCTTAAAAAGATATATTTGATGCTTAATTTTTCTATGATTGATCATGATAACTGAAGTTTTAAAAAATTTGGCGTACTTATATTATCCTAAAAATGTTTGTCCTTGGACTCAAAAAGAGTTATATTTAGAAACAGTCGAATATAAAAGATTAGAAGCTCTAATGGAATATTTTGATTCAGATGAAAATCAGAAAATTCGAAATAATATTGCGGCAGAGTTTGCTAAAGATCATGTTCTAAAAGATTTTCAGGATTTTTCAAGATTGGACGGGCAAGATCGATGTTATACATTTTTTTTAAGTGTAATTGAAGAAGATGAATTGTGCTCAATTACTTTATATTTAAGTATTTTGATTCCATATTATGTAGTTGATATTATAATTCATAAAAACCAAATGATTATTCCAAGATCTAGGATCGAAGAATTAGCAAAGGAAAATTTAGATTCGAGAAGAATTAAAGATTTGGTTTTAGAAGTAGAAAATATAGTTGAAAAGAAATTATTGTATTCAAAATTCCCTAAAGAAATACTGAATGATAAATTTGAGGATATTAGTTTTCAGGATTCTTATTTAGGTGAATTTAAAATGTTTAATGCCTTTTTTAATAATCAATTTTTTCATCGAGATGGACATGGTAATTAAGAACTTTTTAATTCTATTTTTCATTTTAGGATTTTCTTGCAATAAAGAAAACAAAGCAACAGCTATTTCTGAAAATATACATCAAAGCGAAATAGTTTCTGCAAAAAGACATCGAGTTGAAATTGATTATAGCGATTATTATAAAGAAGCAAAACAATATTGTAAAACAAATAAGTTAAATCAGAATCAGTTTATGTTGATAGATTTAGGATTGCATTCTGGATATAAAAGATTTTTTGTTTATGATTTTAAAAAGCAAAAAGTTACAAAATCTTATATGGTAAGTCATGGCTGTGGCGACAATCAATGGGGAAGAAGTTCTTCTAAAGAAAATCCGCAAATTAGTAATGAGTTCGATTCACATGCTTCTTCGCTTGGAAAATATGTGGTTTTAGATCGTGGCATAAGTCAGTGGGGAATTAAAGTCAATTATATTTTGCAAGGAAAAGACAAAACGAATTCAAATGCGAGAAGTCGTGCAATTGTTCTCCATTCTTGGGACGCAATTCCTGATAATGAAGTTTTTCCAGATGGAACACCTGAAGGCTGGGGCTGTCCGGCAGTTTCAAACGAAAGTATGAAAGAAATTGATGAATTTTTGAAAATCAATAAAAAAGTACTTATGTGGATTATTAAGTCATAATCATGTTATGAAAACAAAACTTCTGTTTTAGCCCTGATCGAAATGGCATCCTGTTGTTGCGGGGTTCGCAACAACAGATAGAGTGGAGAGCAGGACAAGAGGTTCTTATTAAATAGATAATTACTGCTCCTGAAATTACTGAACCCTGAATTTCTCCCGATATTCAATTGGTTTCATACCCACCATTTTATAAAATACTTTTCTAAATGCTTTTGGGTCATTATAACCTGTTTTCTCGATAATCTCTGAAATCGAAAGCTGGGTTTGTTCCAGGTATTTTTTTGAACTCTCCACTCTTATATTTTGCAGGTATTCGATGGGCGGAATTCCGAGGACCTGTTTAAAACGGCGTGTCATGTTACGCGTGCTGGTTGGAATATCTTTGGTGATTTCTTCGAGTGTTTCGATACTGTGATACTGACTTTCAATTTTTTGCTGCAACATGGCGACCAAAGCGTCATTGTGCAGGTGATTGGGTCTGAAAGTGCTGAAGTAACTTTGTTTGTACCGGTTTAAATCGATCGAGAAAATCTTGGCAATCTGAACAGCTATTTCGTTTCCGCAATATTTCTGTACCAAAAGAATCAATAAATGAAACGTTGAGGTTGAGCCTCCACTGGTATATAAACTTCCGTCTGCGGTAAGGGTTTCTTCTGATTTTAGTTTGACTAAAGGAAATGCTTTTGTAAACGCACTGCAGGCATCGACATGTGTGGTAGCGAGTTTTTCGTTGAGCAAACCTGATGCTGCAAACAAAAATGCACCGGTGCAAAAACTAGCAAGTTCGGCTCCTGACTGATGCTGTTTTTGCAGCCACGGAATAAATTTTTGGTTTTTTGCAATCATTTCGCTCATGTTATCTGTGGTAAAAGCAGGTATCAAAATGAGATTCAGGGCAATATCTGAATCCTGAATTGTATTCACTTTATAACCAAAAGAATGTTCGTGAGCGATTTGCTCTTCAGATTGAAAGAGGAAAATTTCAAATGCTTTTTCGGTTTTAGAAGTAAGTTTGTTTGCCGTTTCGAACACTTCTAAAATTGCGGCAACACTCAGTAATTTATAGTCGTGAGGTATGATTAATCCTAGTTTTCTGCTCATGATTTTAGTTTTTATAGCTTTACGAAGATATAAATTTTGTCTTAAATGACCCTAAATTTGGCTTTTATTGTATTTTAAAGCTTGTTTGAATATTTTAACTTTGTGTTAAATAATTTGTATTTTTATAAAAAAGAAACTTTAATTTTAAATAAATAACTAATGATAATGGTAAAAAATACGATTAATGCATCTTTGGATAAGGTTTGGAATTTTTGGAATTCTCCTGAACACATTACCAAATGGAGTTTCGCATCTCCGGACTGGCATACACTTTATGCCGAATCCGATTTAAGAGAAGGAGGGAAATTTAAATCGACCATGGCTGCAAAAGACGGCAGTATGAGTTTTGATTTTGAAGGCGAATTTACTTTGGTGAGTCCAAATGAAGCACTTGAATATGTAATGGCTGACGGCAGAAAGGTTGAAATTACTTTTACAGAAACACCAAACGGAGTAGAAATAATTGAAAGTTTTGATCCTGAGACACAAAATTCCGAAGAAATGCAGCGTGGAGGCAGGCAGGCAATCCTGGATAATTTTAAAAATTATGTTGAGAATAATTAATTTTTAGCTCCAAGCTTTCAAAGTCAAAAAGGTTCAGAGTTTTTAGATATAGGTTTATTTTATATCACTTTACATAGTTCAAAAAATAATTGTCTAACAAATAAAATATCAAAAATGACAAAACAAATATGGTTGAATCTTCCTGTAAAGGATGTAGCAAAAGCGAAAGATTTCTTCTGGAAAATAGGTTTTTCGTTTAATGAGCAACATGACACGCCAACTTCGACTTGCATGCTAGTAGGCGAAGGACATTTTGTAGTGATGCTTTTTGAAGAGTCGGTCTTTGCAGGTTTTTCACAAAACGGGATTACAGATACTAATTCGGGTTCAGAAATTTTGATTTCGATTGATGCAGAGAACAGGGAAGAAGTAGATGAATTAGCAGAAAAAGTCAAAGCAGCAGGCGGAACCGTTTTTGCCCCTCCGTCAGAAAGTCAGGGCTGGATGTACGGTTGCGGTTTTACAGATTTAGACGGTCATCGTTGGAATGTCTTATTTATGGATTTTAGTAAATTATCGTAATTATGGAAACATTAGAGTTTAAAATCAGAATCAAAGCTGCGCCGGAAAAAATCTGGTCTGTTTTATGGGAGGATGGAACGTATAAAAAATGGACCAGTGCATTTTGTGAAGGTTCTTATGCAGTAAGTGACTGGAATGAAGGGGATAAAATACATTTTATGTCTCCCGGTGGAGAAGGAATGAACAGTATTATCGAAAAGAAAATTCCAAATGAATATATGGCGTTTAAGCATATTGGAGAAATAAAAGACTTTAAAGAACTGCCTCTGAATAAAGAAACCGAAAAATGGAGCGGTTACATGGAAACTTACCGTTTAATTCCTGATGATGAATTTACAAATTTGATCTCTCAGGTTGATGTAATCGAAAAGCATATCGATTATTTTAAAGAAGCTTTTCCAAAAGCATTAGAATCAGTTAAGGAGCTTTCGGAGAAATAAATTTCAATTGCAAATAACAACAGATAATAATTAAAATTTTGAATCATGGCTAAAGCAGTAAATACCTATTTAATATTTAACGGAAATTGCGAAGAAGCATTTCGGTTTTATAAATCCGTTTTTGGAGGCGAATTCCAATATGTGGGAAAATATAAGGATGCTCCTCCGGAAGATGGCGGGGAAGTAGTTTCAGAAGAAGATTCAAACCGGATTATGCATGTTTCGCTTCCAATTGGCAGTTCAGTTTTAATGGGAAGTGACAGTCATTCAAAATTTGGAGATGTAGGTTTTGGGGATAATTTTTCAATTTCTATCAGTGCAGAAAGTACTGAAGAGGCAGATAAAATATTTGGCGGACTTACAGCTGAAGGAAGAGTGGATATGCCAATGCAGAAAACTTTTTGGAGCCCTTATTTCGGAATGCTAAAAGATAAATTTGGAGTAAACTGGATGATAGATCTTGCTAATTGTGATGAAGACAATGAAAGTTAGGTTATTTTAATACCTGAACATTATTGTTAAATAATCTGAAAAAGCACATTGATTTGTGCTTTTTCGTTATAAAAAAACAAACAATATACTTTTATATCAACAATAGATTGCCGATTTTTGTCGCTTCTTAAATCAACAAGGATAAAATGGCAAAAGACGATAAGGAAATTATTCTATTAAAAGTTTCAGGACATGACAAACCAGGTGTTACAGCTGGTTTAACAACAGTATTGGCAGCTTATGATGCTGTTATTTTAGATATAGGTCAGGCCGATATTCACGATACATTATCTTTAGGAATTTTATTCGAAATCGAAGCAGGTTCCAGTTCAGGGCCTGTTTTAAAAGATCTTTTGTTTAAAGCTTACGAACTAGAAGTAAAGGTTAAATTCATTCCGATCTCTATTGAAGATTATGAAACCTGGGTAAAATCGCAATCCAATCAGCGTTACATCATTAACATTTTAGGAGAGAAATTAACGGCTGTACAATTGGCTGCCGTGACCAAAATAATGACAGACCAAAACCTGAACATCAATTCTATTATCAGATTGACAGGAAGGACTTCTGTTGTTGAGAAAGAAGAATACCCACGTTCCTGCATACAATTATCCGTTACCGGAGACATTGTGAATAAGATTCAAATGACCGCTAATTTTATGGAAATTTCCAGGACTTTAGATGTTGATATTTCATTTCAGGAAGACAATATTTACAGACGAAACAGACGATTGGTTTGCTTCGACATGGATTCAACATTAATTCAGACAGAAGTAATAGATGAACTGGCGGAACTAAACGGAGTGGGAGATCAGGTAAGAGCGATTACAGAATCTGCTATGAACGGTGAAATTGATTTCAACGAAAGTTTCAAAAAGCGTATGGCTTTATTGGAAGGTCTTAGTGAAGACGTTTTGCAAAAAGTGGCCGAAAATTTACCGATTACAAAAGGAGCACATCGTTTGATGAAGGCCTTAAAATATTACGGATATAAAACGGCTATTTTATCTGGAGGATTCACCTATTTTGGAGAATACCTGCAAAAAGAATTGGGTATTGATTACGTCCATGCCAATCAGTTGGAAATTAAAGACGGGAAACTAACCGGTAAATACATAGGTGATATCGTAGATGGCTTAAAGAAAGCCGAATACCTCACAGCCATTGCCGAAAAAGAAGGAATTCATATCAACCAAACCATTGCAGTAGGTGACGGAGCAAACGATTTGCCAATGATTAATCTGGCTGGTCTCGGAATCGCTTTTCACGCTAAACCAAAAGTAAAAGAAAGTGCCTCAAATTCTATATCAAGCCTAGGTCTTGATGGCGTTTTATATTTACTAGGCTATCATGACAGATATATCGATATGATGTAAAGAATCGAATAACACAATGTTTGTCATTCTGAGGAACGAAGAATCTCCGCAAGTAACTCGACAATCAAAATAAAAAAAACCTTAGTTCATCATTGGACTAAGGTTTTTTTTATGGACATGTCCCGCAGAAAAAGCGGGTCGGGCTATCCGTTACAATCTTTTGTGCCGAACCCCGGCACAAAAGGATTTCCACTTCTATCCCTCATGCGGGATTTAGTGGAATATTTATGCACAAATCGGATAATTATTTACAGCTAAAATCTAATTTTTATTTTTTAATTGATCAACGAAATTTTTTGCTTTTTGCATTAAAATCTCTTCCAATTGCTCTTTGTTTTTTAGTTTCTCTAGATATTCTTTACAATCCCAGCAGCCACCTTCTTTATAAGCAATATTCCAATAACGCTTCGCTGCTTTCATCTCATTTGTGCGATACATGTATGCCCCAAGGAGATAATAAAAATCCCCACTTTTAAATCCGTGTTCTTGAGATTGATCTACATAATATTTTGATTTTTCGAGATTTCCTTCGGCGTAAGCGATATATGCTTGATTTATGTAGTTTTTTGCCAAATCCATTTTACTTTGTGTGGTTGCTGAATTCTGAGGTACACCGAAAATATTCTGTTGAGCACTTAAAGAAAACGTCATTAACAATAGTATTAAATGAAATATTTTTACCATAATTCTAGTTTTTTGAAAATCTTAAATCATTGATTTATTTACTTAGTTACATCCCCTTCAACTGCTCCAAATAATCCCTCTGATTCGAAAGCCTTGGTATCTTATGCTGTCCGCCTAATTTGTCTCTTTCCTTTAACCAATCATAAAATAAATTGTCTCGGGCAACATTAATCACCAAAGGATTTAACGTCATATTGTTGTAGCGTTTGGCTTCGTAATCAGAGTTTAAAGTTTGTAATGTTTCGTCCAGCACTTTTTGGAAGAGACCAACATCAGTAGGTTTTTGTTTGAATTCAATCATCCATTCATGAGCGCCTTTTTCTTTGTCCTGCATAAAAATAGGGGCAACGGTATAATCAATAACCTCGGTTTTGGTGATTTCGCAGGCTTTGGCAATCGCCTGATCGGTATTTTCAACCATTAATTCTTCGCCAAAAACATTAATGTGATGTTTGGTTCTTCCTGTAATCCTGATTCGGTATGGGTTTAATGAGGTAAACCGAACGGTATCACCAATCAAATAACGCCATAATCCGGAATTGGTCGTAATAACGATAGCGTAGTTTTTATTCAGCTCCACATCAGCCAAACGGATTACTTTTTGGTTTAGGGTTCCGTAAGTATCCATCGGAATAAATTCGTAGAAGATACCATAATCCAGCATCAGTAATAAATCACTCGAATTGTTTAAGTCCTGAATGGCGAAAAAACCTTCAGACGCGTTGTATATTTCGTAATATTTGAAATCCTTGCTAGGAAGGATTTTCTTGTATTGTTCTTTGTAAGGAGAAAAACTCACCCCACCATGAAAATACACTTCAAGATTTGGCCAAAGTTCCAATAAGTTCCCTTTTCCGGTTTCTTCCAAAACTCTGTTCATCAAAACCAGCATCCACGATGGTACTCCGGCAAAACTGGTTACATTTTCATTTTTGGTTTCATTGATGATAGCTGTAATTTTACTTTCCCATTCTGTCATCAGCGAAGTCTTGCTGCTCGGCGTACTGCTGAATTCGGCCCAAATAGGCATATTTTCAATCAGGATCGCTGATAAATCACCAAAAAAAGTATTGTTGTTTTCGTAAATCTGAGAACTTCCTCCCAGGCGAAGACTCTTTCCAACGAATAATTGCGAATCTTCGTTATTGTTTAAGTACATGCAAAGCAAATCCTTACTTCCTTTGTAATGACAGTCTTCGAGTGCTTCGTTGCTTACGGGTATAAATTTACTTTTAGCATTGGTAGTTCCGCTGGATTTTGCAAACCATTTTATAGGGCTTTCCCAAAAGACACCCTGTTCTCCCTGACGCGTACGTTCAATTAGAGGCTGTAATTCTTCGTAACCTGAAACCGGAACTCTTTCAGCAAAAGTTTTATAAGAGCTGATTGAAGCAAAATCATATTGTTTTCCAATAATCGTATTTTCTGAAGCCTTCAATAAATTATGCAGCAGCTCTTCCTGAACTTCATTTGGATATTTTAAAAAGAGTTCAATTTGATGTATTCTTTGTTTGAGAACCCAGGATGCAAAAGAATTTATTATAGATAGAGGCATGAAGAATGTTTTTTAGATTTTAAGTTAAGAATATTTACTATAAATACAACTGCCAGGAATTTAAAATTTGAATATCAGTAGACAAAATGTAACTTTGTTGCTATTCAAAAATAGTATTTTTTATTAAAAAACAATTTATTTAGAACAAAGATTCGACATAAAAAGGCAATGAAATTTTAGTGTCAAATTATTTATTTTGAAAAGCAATTAATCTCTAAAATCAGCAATAACAATCTTATGACATACGAAGGAGTACTTACAAAAATGCAGACCGAAATCGGTGCCCCAATTCAATATTATCTGGTTTTTGAAGATAGTTTTCTAAACATGAATCAGTTATTGGATAAAGAAATCGAAATCAATTTTGCAGGGTATCAATGTTTGAACTGCTGTAAAAAGAAAAAAATATTCCGTCAGGGATTTTGTTATGATTGTTTTTATTCAAGTCCGGCTGTTGGTGACTGGATTATGAGGCCAGAACTCAGTACAGCACATTTAGGAATCGCAGACCGTGATCTGGAATATGAGCAAAAAGTTCAGTTACAGCCTCATGTGGTTTATCTGGCTGTAGCAAGCGAAATAAAAGTAGGGGTTACCCGTAAAACACAAGTGCCAACGAGATGGATAGATCAGGGGGCAAGTCAGGCAATTGCTGTGGTTGAGGTTCCAAACCGATATCTGGCCGGTATTACCGAGGTTGCCTTAAAAAATCATTATACTGATAAAACCAATTGGAGGAAAATGCTTCAAAGTTCAATTGAGACTTTCGACTTAATTGCTGAGAAAGTTAAAGTTCAAAATCTGATTCCGGATGAAGCTAAGGAATACTTTTACAGCCAAAAAGAGGATGTATATGATTTACATTATCCGGTTTTACATTACCCGGCAAAAGTGGCAAGTTTAAATCTGGACAAAACACCTTCGTTTCAGGGAAAACTGGTTGGAATTAAAGGGCAGTATTTGATTTTTGAAAACGGTACTGTTTTTAATATCCGTGGTTCCGAAGGGTATGTCGTTACAATAAACGTCTAACATACTGCCTTATTCGTCTATTCTTATTAACACCCTGTATAATAATTAATTTCAAAACTAATCAGGGTTGTATTTTTGTCTTTAAGAGAATAGGTCATGTGAATTTTAATAAATTTTGTTACAATTTTATAATAATTTGATATTGATCGATTTATATTTTTAAGAGCTTTGATGGATTAATTTTGTCAAGATCAGATGAAAGCTTTTTTAGGATAATGCAAATCAAAATAAATTAGTTATAAAATGAGAATTTCAGGTAAAGTAAATGTTTTGAGACGTGCATTAATGCGAACTCTGACAAAGAATATTGGAAAATCAAATGTAGCACAAGACATTACTCTTGTCAACAAAAACGACATCAAAAGAATTTTAATTTGCAGGCCAAATGCAAGATTAGGTAATCTTTTATTGATTACTCCTTTTGTTCAGGAATTAGAGGAAATGTTTCCAAATTGTAAAATTGATTTATTTGTAAAAGGTTTTTTGGCTCCGGTCATTTTTGAGAATTATAATTGTGTAGACAGGATAATAGAATTGCCTAAAAAGCCTTTCAGCAATCTTTTCCAATATTTTAAAGTCTGGGTTTCTTTAAAAAAGTATCAATACGATATTGCTATAAATGTAGATCAGGGTTCTTCTTCTGGTCGTCTTGGAGTAAAATTTTCCAATTCTAAATTTAAGTTTTTTGGTGATTTGCCTTTTTCAGCTAATTTATATTATGCAGATTACGCCCATATTGCTAAATATCCTATTTATCATTTCCGGGATTATTTAACCAAATTAGGTTTTGAGAAAAAAGAAAATGCTATTGCGCCTTTAAACCTTAAATTAACGCCTCTTGAAATTACGGAAGGAAAGAAAAAACTAGATACTCTGGTAAAGAATTATAAAAAAACGATCTGTATATTTACTTATGCCACAGGCTCAAAATGTTTATCAGAAGCCTGGTGGGAAAATTTTTACACCAGTTTGAAATCCGAGTATGAAAATTATAATATTATCGAAATTCTTCCAATAGAAAATGTTTCTCAAATTGGTTTTAAAGCGCCAACATTTTACAGCAGAGATATTCGCGAAATTGGATCTGTAATTGCTAATGCTGATTTGTTCATAGGGGCTGACAGCGGCATCATGCATCTTTCCAGTGCTGTTCACACTCCAACAGCAGGACTCTTTTCAGTCTCAGACTTAAAAAAATATGAACCTTACAACAATAAGAGTATTGGAATAGATGTAAATAGTTTTTCTGAAAAAGAATATTTTAAAATTTTCAGCACTATTTTAGATAATGGAAAATCAGGAATCTATTATAATGCAATCTAAGAGGTAAAAGAAAGGTCAATCTAATCCGATTGACCTTTTTATTTTTAATTTATTTTTTCTTTTTAAACAAACCATTCAATAAATCGCTGGCTTTAGCTTTAACTTCTTCATTCGTCTTTGCCTTATTTTCAGCATCGGTTTTTGTGGTATCTTTTGACTTACTGTTCTTATTGAGTAAATCGTTAAGTGCAGCAGCACCTTTTTGTGTTAATTTTTCCTTTTGTTGGCTTACAACCTGACTGGTAAGATTATTAACGGCTGTTTTAGTATCAATAGCCACTTTTGGATTTGAAAAATTACCGGTTATCAAACCAGAAATTGGAATATTTTCCAGTTTGGCAGCATCAGCCGCAGATAATTTAGAAAGAAAAGCATTTGCCTCCTTGCCTAAATATTTGGCAGGAACATCTAATTTTAAATTATAATTCATGTTTTGGTCAAAACCGTGAGTTCCGTCAACAGTAACTTTAATATCCTGGTATTTAATATCAAATGGTTTTATTTTTACCTTCCCGTCTTCAAAAGATAAAGCCATTTTCAGGTCATTCAGGTTCAGTTTATTAACATCAATAAAATTTACTTTCGAACTCAAAGAATTCAATAAAGTCGAATTTTTGGCATTTACAGTTGTTGAAAGCAATTGTCCTAATAAATCTCCTGATATTGAGGCTAAGTTTGGAGTGAGTTCTTTCGCATCTAAATTTCCGTTTAATTTAATGGTCGAATTCAGTTTACCATTAATAATTCCTGCAATTGGCGCAATTTTTTTCATCATATCCAGCTGTGTGAAAGTCTGTGCAATATCAACCTGATTGAAACCTAAATTCATGTCAAAAGTAGGAACTTTTGTTTTCGTGGAAACTGTTCCGGTCAAACCGATAGATCCACCAAAAATAGAAGTTTTGAAGTTTTCTAAAGTGGCTTTTTCGTCCTTGATGATTAATTTTCCTGAAACCGCAGTTAGTTTTAGATTATCATATAAAACAGTATTTGCTTTTGCATTTAAAGTACAATTTAAAAATGCAGGAATCTTCATTGCTTCTGATGGTTTTACAGCCGTTTTTGTTTCAGCTTTTGCTTCACCACCTGCAGTTGTAGTTTTTGCAGGTTCGCCCGATGTCATAAAATCATCAACAGCTAATTGGTTTGAACTCATATTGAAGTTTCCTTTAAGCTCTTGTTTTTTAAACATAAAACCATAAAAATTCTCCAAAATTCCATTAATAGCAATATCACTTCTTCCCGTAGTAGCATTAAACTGTTTTAAGTTAATTTTACTTGGATTGAATTCAACCATGGCAGTGCTTATGTTCATCGATTTGTTATTCTCATCGGTGTATTTAAATCCGGATAAGCTCATTGTTCCAGCATTTTTGATGTTTTGGTACTGGCTTTTTTCTACAGAAGCCATATCAAAGTTTGTAGTTACATCTGCTTTTAAGATACCTGCCAAAGGTTTGTCTAGTTTAATTGGATACGCTTTTGAAAGATTGCCCAGATTGATGGTTCCTTTTAAAGCCGCATCAACAATAGGATTTACGGTTACGTTTTTTACATTTGCTTTAGCGCTGAAAACATCCTGGTCAATTCTAAATGAAAGTTTGTCCAGATTTACATAAGTATCGTTCAAAATACCGGTTTCATTGATAATTTTAGTATCAATTACAATGTTCTGAACTGATTTTGGCAAGTTCGGATATTGAAACGAAGCGTTATTAGATGCAATTTCAATATTGAATTTCGGAACCGTTGTATCTGTTAATTCTCCTTTTGCAAAACCAACTATGGTAAAATCCCCGGTTGTTTTTACGCCATCAAGACTTGCAGCATACGCAGAAGGAATTAATCCAAGGAAGTTGGTAAAGGATGAGGTTGGGGTTTTGAATTTCAAATCATAAATCTGTGCTTTTTCAGCCATTTGAATGAATCCGTCAAACTCTAAGGGCAGCTGATTGATTAAAGCTTTATTTTCTTTAAATGTATATTTACTCTGCTCCAAATCAATCCCTAAAACAGCATCCAGCGTCAGTTTTACATTTTTAAGATAGTTCATTTTATCCATGTCCAAAGAAACGTTGGCTGTAGATTTTGTAGTCAGATCAAGTTTAGAGTTAGTGAAATCTCCTGTCCCTTCATGATTCAGGCTGTCAATTACCATTTTTATTTTAGAGCCCTGATCAATGTATCTGAAAGTGAAATTTTCGATTTTATAATTTTGTATTTTTAAAGAAAGAGGATCGCTTTTGCCATCTGATTTGGTTTCTTTTTCGTCTTTCAGGGCAATATCAAAGTTTCCAACTCCGTCTTTGTTGAATATAATATTAATCAAACCATTTTGAGAACTGATTCCCTCAATGTTTAACGGTTCTTCTTTTCCTTTGAAAAGTTCTTTAATGCTCATTTTTAAATCCAGTTCACCTAACGAAACCAAAGTATCTCCTTCAAAAGGGGCTTTGTTGATGATTAACAGCTTTTCAATCGAAACGTTGGCGTTTGGAAAGTTTTTAAACAAACTTAAATCCGCGTCAGCAAAACTTACTTTTGCATCGACGCTTTTGTTGATGGCTTCAGCAATTTTAGCTTTGATCTGGTCTTTAAAAAGATAAGGAACAGCAAATAATGCAGCAACCAGAACTACGAGTACAATTCCTGTGATTTTTAAAATTTTCTTTAACATAACTATTTAATATTTGGGGTTTGAATAGACAAAAACGATAAATGATTATAGCAAAAATAGCTTTTTATACCGGAGCTTTTTTGTAATTTTTTGATAAACTCAATAAAAAAATCCGTTTGAGTGTATTATTTCAAACGGATTTAATTTAATTTTTATTGTCATTTCTGAATAAATGAAACTATTTTGGAAGTCAGAGTTTCAGAAATCGGGAGTGTTTCATTATTATAACTTTCAAAATTGGCCTGCGGGTCGCCTTCAATAACTTTCAGGATATGATTCATTTTGTCAATGATAAGCAATTCAGAATTTGGATTGGCTTTGGCTAAATTTTCAGCATCCTGTACGGTTACCTGCAGATCTTTATTTCCCTGCAGAATTAAAACCGGAATAGAAAGTTTCTTTATTTCTGTCTGCGGATTGTATTTGAACCACGAAATTAAGTAAGGCTGGATAGCAGGTCTAAAAAGCGAATTAAGCATAGGGTCGACATTTTTTACTGTTTTGCCGTTCTTCAGGCTGTCGATAATAGGGAAAGTCATATCTTCAATCTGCTTCATTCCTTTGGAAGAAATTTGTGTCTTTAAAATTTTATCGGCAGCATCTCCGGCTCCGGCAATTGAAATAAATTTGTCTGCTTTTGCTCCGGCAATCATTCCGATTAAAGATCCTTCGCTGTGACCAATTACAATTACTTTAGAAAAGCGTTTGTCTTGTTTTAATAAATTGATCCAGCTTTTTGCATCTTCGGTATAATTTTCAAAAACCAAGCTTGCTTCTGAAGGAGCAGCAGCTTTGCTTTCGGCAATTCCTCTTTTATCAAAACGTAATGATGCAATTCCGTTCTTCGCTAAAACTTCGGCTAGCATTTTTAACGAATTATTTTTCATCATCGGATTGTTTCCGTTTCTGTCTGTTGGTCCGGAACCCGCAATGATTAATACAACCGGGCATTTTTTGGATAGATCCGGAACAGTCAGGGTACCGTACAACTGATCGACATTTATTTTTAAGACAATCGGAGATTCCTTAAATGTGATTTCTTTTTTATCCTGAGCGCTAACAAAACTTAGAATAAAAACGGTTAGAAGAAGAATTATTTTATTCATTTATCGAAATTATTTAATGTTGATGCTGTAAGGCATAATGGCCTGAGCGCCTTTTAATTTTTGAAGTCTTTTGATGTGTTCAATAAGTAAATAATTTTCTTCGCCAATTTCTTCTTTTATAAAAGTTTCTTTTGACTGAGCGAATGGAAGACCTGATAGAACATCACTTAAATTCTTTTCGTATTCAGGATAATTTCGTGTACTGTATGATTTTATTTTGGCAATTTTTGCAGCTTCGTTAATAGCATCATTCAGACCGCCAATTTTGTCCACTAACCCAATTTTTAAAGCTTCAGATCCTGACCACACCCTTCCCTGGGCAATTGCATCTACTTGGTTAAAAGTCATTTTACGACCTTCAGCAACGTGTGTTACGAAAGTATTGTAAATGTTCTCAACACTTTCTAATGTAAAGGCTTTGAACTTTTCGTCAACAGGTACAAATGGGCTATAATTAGCCGAATTTTCATGCGTTTTTACCTGTTCTGTATTGATTCCTAATTTATTTGCCAACGGACTGAAATTTGGCAAAACGCCAAAAACGCCAATTGAACCGGTGATAGTATTGTTTTCAGCAAAAATTTTATTGGCATTGCAGGCAATGTAATACCCCCCCGATGCAGCATAGTTACCCATAGAAACCACGACAGGTTTTACTTTCTTAGTAATCTCAATTTCTCTCCAGATCAAATCAGATGTCAGCGCACTTCCGCCCGGGCTGTCAATTCTTAAAACAATGGCTTTTACATCTTCATTTTCTCTGGCTTCTTTTAATGAACGTCGCATAGAGCCTTCACCAATTTGGTTAACGTCGCCTTCACCGCTTCCAATTTCGCCCTGAGCGTAGATAATGGCAATCTCATTGGTTGCAGTATTGGTTAAAGCTGTAGTGATGTAATTTTGTGTGTAATCTGAAATGGATATTTTGTTATAATCCTCATCGCCGGTCACTTTTAAAGCTTTTTTAATGGCATTGTGATACACATCTTCATAAGCTACGATATCAACCAGATGTTGATTTTTTGCCATTTCGGGAGTTCGTGCTAATAGCCCGTTTGCGATTTTGTTTAATTTGGAAACAGAAATATTACGGCTTTTTGAAATATCAGTTACGACAGTGGACCAAATCGAATTTAAAAGAGCGGTAATCTGCTCTCTGTTGGCATCGCTCATTTTGTTTTCAAGGAAAGGCTCAACAGCGCTTTTGTATTTTCCATGACGAATGACTTCCATATGAATACCTGTTTTTTCCTGAAAATCCTTAAAAAACATTACTTCAGAAGAAAGTCCTTTAAAGTCCAGATCACCAACAGGATTCAAATAAATGGTATTGGCCACTGAGTTCAGGTAGTATTCTTTTTGAGAATAAGTGTTAGCATAAGCCCAGACAAATTTTCCTGATTTTTTGAAGCTTTCCAGCGCATTTCTCAAAGCTTTATATTGCGCCAGTCCTAAAGAAGACTCATCGTTTAGTATCGAGATTCCTTTAATTTTGTCATCGGTTTTTGCTGCTTCAATAGCATTGATTACATCTGTTAAACCAATTTTCCCATCTTTTGAGAATTCCGTTACCCAGGGGTCTGTAAATTTCCCTGCGTAGTCATTATTGATTTCTTTTAAATCTAATTCAATAACCGAATCAGCTTTTACTGTTACGCTGTCGTCGCCTCCAAAAATAGTTCCGATAAGTATTACTCCAAAAAAGAATAACATGATAAAAACAAAAATACCAATTACAGTGGCAACTACATTTCCTAAGAATTTCATAAATATATTTTTTTAATAAGTAGCTAAAACAAACGTTTCGTTACAAATTTTTTGACAAACAAATCGAATTCATTTTTGAACCCGTTACACAAATATATTGCTAATTCTAAAATAGTTTTAGTTAATTTGCAATAATTATGAAATCACAGCATCAGGTCGTTTTATCTATTGGCAGTAATCAGGGCAACCGATTGGAGAATATCCAAAGTTGTATTAATTTGATACATCAGGAGGTTGGGACTGTAATTCAGGTTTCAAGATTATATGAGACACCTTCATGGGGATTTGAAAGTGATGCTTTTTATAATTGTGCCTTGCTTTTGCATAATAATTCTTCAGCACAAAAGATACTCGGTCAGGTGCTGAAAGTAGAAAAAAAGTTAGGCCGGATACGTACTGGTCAGCAGGGATACCAATCCCGGATTATTGATATTGATCTGATTGTTTTTGATGACCAGGTAATTGAGTCAGAAAAGTTGCTGATTCCGCATCCGTTAATGCAAAATCGAAAGTTTGTCTTACTGCCCATGCAGGATTTGAAACTAAACTGGAAACATCCGGTTCTTCATAAAACAGTTTCTGAATTAATTGCCATAACACCAGATGATAGTGTTTGTAGTGTGGTTCAGGACTTAAAAAAACCATTGGAAGAAATTCCGTTGGAACAATTTAACTATATCGCTTTTGAGGGAAATATTGGTGCAGGAAAAACCACTCTGGTACAAAAAATCGCTGAAGATTTTAATGCAAAAACCGTTTTAGAACGATTTGCAGATAATCCGTTTTTGCCAAAATTTTATAAAGACCAGAACCGATATGCCTTTCCGCTAGAGATGTCTTTTCTTGCAGATCGTTATCAGCAATTGTCTGATGATTTGGCGCAGTTTGATTTATTTAAAGATTTTGTAATTGCCGATTATCATATTTTTAAGTCGCTGATTTTTGCTAAAATCACGCTTGCAGAAGATGAGTATCGCCTGTACCGAAACTTGTTTGATATTATTTATAAAGAAATGCCAAAGCCTGATTTGTATGTTTATTTGTATCAAAATACGGACAGACTTCTTCAGAACATTAAAAAACGCGGACGAAATTATGAACAAAATATCTCAGCTGAATATTTAGATAAAATCAATAACGGCTACTTGGAATATATTAAATCCCAAACTGATTTGAATGTTTTGATCATTGATGTTTCGGATCGTGACTTTGTAAAGAAACACGAAGATTATCTTTTTGTATTGAATGAGATTCGAAAAAAGATTCAATAATGAATTTAATAAGCCCAATTTATTTTTTTAAACAAATCCCAAACTACTATTCCGGTACTTACCGCTATATTTAAAGAATGTTTTGTGCCTAATTGCGGTATTTCAATACATCCGTCACAAATTGCTACCGCTTCCTGTGCAACTCCATGAACTTCATTCCCGAAAACTAAAGCGTATTTTTGATTTTTTTCAACTTTAAAATCCTGAAGAAAAATAGCGCTTTCAACCTGCTCAATAGCGAGGGTTAATACATTTTCTTTTTTAAGGTTTTCAATCACTTCCAAAACATTTTCATGATGTTCCCAGGCAACAGTTTCAGTAGCGCCAAGGGCTGTTTTGTGAATCTCTTTATTTGGAGGCGTCGCTGTTATACCGCACAAAATTATTTTCTCTACCAGAAAGGCATCAGCAGTTCTAAATACTGATCCTATATTGTGTAAACTCCTAATATCATCTAACACTAAAATCAGCGGTGTTTTCTCTGATTTTTTAAAATCATCAATCGATTTTCTGTCCAGCTCACTATTTTCAAGTTTTCTCATTGAATTCAATTATGGTCATAAAAAAAGCTTCCAAAGATAAGGAAGCTTTTCGATATTATTTATATTGTTTTTTCAGATTAGCTTTTTGCAGGATCTGGTAAAACGGTACCTTTAATTGTTAAAGTTTTTGTTGGTTGTCCTTCTGCATTAGAAGTAACAGTAACTGTTTTTGTAAAAGCACCAACTCTGTCAGTTGCATATTTTACACCAATAACACCTTTAGCTCCTGGAGCAATTGGCTCTTTTGGGGTTGTTGGAACTGTACAGCCACAAGATCCCTGAGTATTAGTAATAATTAATGGTTTTGTTCCGTTGTTTACAAAAACAAATTGACGGTTACCATCAGAATTATGAGCGATAGTTCCGTAATCAATTGTTTCGTTTTCAAAAACCATTCCTGCTCCCTGTACTTTAGCGGCTTTAGTGGTAGCTGCCTTTTTACTAGTTTGAGCATTAGAAGTTGTGATACCAGCTACAGCTAACATAGCGAATAAAATTATTTTTTTCATCTTTCTAAGAGTCTTTGTTTAATGATGAACAAAGCTATATAAAATTCTTAAATGTTAGCTTAAAAATTACTTAAAATATTTTAATTTTTGAAGCTCTTCGGTATTCCTTCAAAAAATCATAAATTCGCTTCCTAATTTTCATTTAAAAACATATTAATTTGGCAGCGAAAGAGAAAGTGGTGAAAGAAACACCTTTGATGAAACAGTACAATGAAATCAAGAGGAAATATCCAGATGCATGTTTGCTTTTCAGAGTAGGGGATTTTTACGAAACCTTTGGAGAAGACGCTATCAGGGCATCTAAAATCCTGGGCATAACATTAACCAAAAGAGGTGCTGGTTCTGATACCGAAACTGCTCTGGCTGGTTTTCCGCATCATTCCATTAATACCTACCTGCCTAAATTAGTAAAAGCCGGACTTCGGGTTGCGATCTGTGATCAGCTTGAAGATCCTAAAATGACTAAAACAATCGTTAAACGTGGGGTTACAGAATTGGTAACGCCTGGGGTTTCTCTAAACGATGAGGTTTTGCAGTCTAAAACAAATAATTTTCTGGCATCTGTTTATTTTGCTAATAAAAATATAGGGGTTTCATTTTTGGATGTCTCAACCGGTGAATTTTTAACGGCTCAGGGGAATGCCGAATATATTGATAAATTACTGCAGAATTTTAATCCAAGTGAAGTCCTTGTTCCTAAAACCTGTAAAATCGAATTTAAAGATGCTTTTGGGGATGATTTTCACAGTTTTTATCTGGAAGACTGGATTTATAAGGAAGATTATGCTTTAGAAACTCTGACAAAGCATTTTCAGACTGTTTCTTTAAAAGGTTTTGGTGTCGAAGAATTAAAAGAAGGAATTATTGCTTCAGGTGCTATATTGTATTATTTGTCCGAAACGCAGCATAATCGCGTACAGCATATCACGGCGATTCAGCGTATTGCTGAGGATGCTTACGTATGGATGGATCGATTTACAATCAGAAATTTAGAATTGTATCACAGTTATAATCCAAATGCGGTAACACTTTTAGATGTAATTGATCGCACGCTTTCGCCAATGGGAGGACGCTTGTTAAAACGATGGCTTGCTTTGCCTCTGAAAGACAGCAATAAAATAAAAGGCCGGCACGATGTAGTTTCGTATTTGAAGTCTAATCCTGAAATTCTTCATAACATACAATATCAGATTAAACAAATTTCAGATCTGGAACGTTTGATTTCTAAAATCGCTGCCGGAAAAGTTTCTCCTCGTGAAATTGTATATTTAAGAGAATCCCTTGATGCTATTATTCCAATTAAAACTTTAGCACTCGAAAGTCCTCAGGAAGCTGTAAAGGTTATTGGGGATAGTTTGCATGCCTGTGATTTATTAAGAGAGAAAATCAAAGTCACTTTAAATCAGGACGCTCCTGTTGCAATTGCGAAAGGGAATGCAATTGCAACAGGAATTAGTGAAGAATTAGATGAGTTGCGTGCTATTTCAACTTCAGGAAAAGAATTTTTGGAGGGTATTGAAAGGAGGGAGTCTGAAAGAACCGGAATCTCCTCTTTGAAAATTTCTTTTAATAATGTTTTTGGCTATTATATTGAAGTTCGAAATACGCATAAAGATAAAGTGCCTGAAGAATGGATTCGTAAACAGACTTTGGTAAATGCCGAGCGTTATATTACAGAAGAATTAAAGGAGTACGAAACAAAAATTTTAGGTGCTGAAGAAAGAATTCATAAAATTGAAACTGACCTTTTTGAACAATTGGTAGCCTGGATTGCAACTTATATCAAACCAGTTCAAATGAATGCCTTTCTTGTGGCGCAGTTGGATTGCTTATGTTCTTTTACTCAGCTGGCTATAGAAAATCAGTATGTATGCCCCGAAATTGATGATACGTTTGAATTGGATATTAAAAACGGAAGACATCCTGTTATTGAGAAACAATTACCAGTTGGTACTCCTTATATAGCAAATGATGTTTATCTGGATAGAGAGGTACAGCAGGTTATTATGATTACAGGGCCTAATATGTCCGGTAAATCGGCTATATTGAGGCAAACGGCATTAATTGTACTTCTGGCACAAATGGGGAGTTTTGTTCCGGCTGATAGCGTGAGAATGGGAATTGTAGATAAAATTTTTACCAGAGTTGGGGCTTCGGATAATATTTCAATGGGAGAATCTACTTTTATGGTGGAGATGAATGAAACGGCTTCGATCCTGAATAATATCTCAGACAGAAGTTTGGTTTTATTAGATGAGATTGGAAGAGGGACAAGTACCTATGACGGAATCTCGATTGCCTGGGCAATTGCGGAATTCTTGCATGAGCATCCTGGAAGAGCAAAAACATTGTTTGCTACGCATTATCATGAATTGAATGAAATGACAGAATCGCTGCCAAGAATCCAGAATTATAATGTTGCGGTAAAAGAATTGAAAGATACGGTTCTCTTTATCCGTAAACTTGTAAAAGGAGGCAGTGCGCATAGTTTTGGTATTCATGTAGCAAAAATGGCAGGAATGCCGCAGCTGGTTATTTTGAAGGCTCAAAAACTTTTGAAAAAACTAGAGAAGAATCATTCTAGTGATGCTTTAAACGGAATCAAATCTGCAAATGATGAAATGCAGATGAGTTTCTTTAATCTTGACGATCCTTTACTGGAAGAGATAAAAGAAGATATTATGAATCTTGATATAAATGCGATTACTCCGGTTGAAGCCTTAATGAAGCTGAATGAGATCAAGAGAATGCTGGTTAAGAAATAATTTCAGATTTAAAGTTTAGGTTATCAGAAAGTTATAAAATAAGTGTAATTTTTTTTAAAAAAAGGCTTGTTTAATTGAATAAATGTCCTAAATTTGCACTCGCAATACAGAACAAGTGTTGCTGTTCTTAATAAAATTTGAAACGCGAAAATAGCTCAGTTGGTAGAGCGCGACCTTGCCAAGGTCGAGGTCGCGGGTTCGAGCCCCGTTTTTCGCTCAAAACCATACAGTGCTTGAATGGTATTTTTTTAATTATTTTTTTTCAAAAATTAGTTAAAAACATTAAAAAGCGTATTGCTCGGATGGTGAAATTGGTAGACACGCTGGACTTAAAATCCAGTGAACAGCAATGTTCGTGCGGGTTCAAGTCCCGCTCTGAGTACTAAAGCCTCTTCTTTTGAAGAGGCTTTTTTTATTGTGTAAACTTGCAGGAAATAAATTTACGAGGATCTTAAAAATCAGAAATCAATAAATTAAATTTTATAAATGGGGGCTTTTGTAATTAGCAGGCGATATAATGATGAGTATAAATTTGTTTTTACTTCCAGAAAAGGGAAAGTGATATTTACAAGTTTGAGTTATGAACTAAAGTTTGAATGCGAGGAGGATATTGAAAAATTCAAAGTAAATATTGAACAGGCTAAGTTTTTGAAATTTAAAGGTTCTGGAGGGAAGTATTTCTTTAAATTGATGTTAGGGGATGTTCATTTTGCAACAAGCCGAAAATACACAACAGAATTGCTTTTGCAGAAAGGGATAAAGGAGATTGTTTTGTATGCTTCGAAAGCTGAGATTTTGGATTTTTCTTCAAATGATTTGATTTTCGAAGAAGAAGAAGAGGTTATTGAGGAAGAAGAGATAAAAGTGGGTTTTGTCTAGTCCTGAAAAAGTGATACAGGATTAATAAAAAATAAAAGTACAATTTTAGACAGTAGCAAGCTCAGGTTTGCTACTGTTTTTTGTTTTATAGGTTCTCATTTTAATTTTGTTTTGGTTATGCATCTGATTTGGAGTAAGCATGTAATTAGAATAATGAGGTCTGATTTCATTATAGATATCAATAGCTTCTTTTACAATTTTTTGCATGATTTCTGCTTTTTGGTTGTATTTGTCAACCCTAAATTCCTGTTTTAAAATACCATTAATCCTTTCTGCCACTGCATTTTCATAAGGGTCAGAGTTTTGTGTCATACTACATAGAATTTTATTTTTATTAAGCTGCTTTTGATAGTCATTAGCACAATATTGAATCCCTCTGTCTGAGTGATGTATCAATGGTAAGTTTTTGTTGTTTCTGTGTTTAAGAGCCATTTTAAAAGCCTTCAAACTGCTTTCTGTGTTCATGTTATCGGCGACATAATATCCCATAATCTTTTTAGAATAAGCATCTGTGACTAAGCTTAAATAGCAAGGATTATCTCTTTTTCCTATATAGGTTATATCAGAGACCCAAACTTGCTCTGGTCTGTTAATTTCTAAATCTAGAATTCGATTTTGATGTTTATTAAATCGATGATGTGAGTTAGTCGTTACATGATAACTTCGTTTAGAATGTATCAATAAATGATTGGCTCTGAGTATATCAAAGAACTTATCTCTTCCAATTTTCATTAATTGAAGTTTATCCAACAAAAGATAATATAGTTTTCGAGCACCTATTCTAGGCATTGTCTTCCTGATATTATTCACCATCAAAATCACTTCTTTGGCTTTGTTTTGTTTGGATGCTATTCTTCTAGTCTTTCGATAATAAACCTGTCTGTCTATCCCGAACAAATAACAGGTAAACGCTACTGTTTTTTGTTCTTTTGCTTTAAAGCGGGCGATTGTTCGGGTGCAGAGTTTTTTCGGATATCGATATGATATTCTTTCTCAGCTAAATCAATCATCATGTCAAACAAGATTGCTTTTTTATCTGCAACGTAAGCTTGTCGTTCTAAAAAAGCCTTTTGTTTTTCTAATAGCTTGACTTGGGCTTCAAGTTCCATAATTTTTTGTTCGGGTGACTTTGCCATATTCAAAGGGGATTGGTTTTCCCAATCAAAGTTACCAAATTTTCGTAACCAGCCCAGAACTGTAGCATGGCTTTGAATACCATATTGTTTTCTAATTTGGGTAATTGATGAACTACCTTGCTCAACTTCTCTAACGATTTGAAGTTTTAAGGACATGCTGTAATCTCGCTGGGTGCGCTTTACATAATTGCTGTATTCTTCCATAACGATTGTTTTTGGGATCATAACATATTGTTGTGGGGAAATATTAAAATCTAGATATTTGTATGTTTAATCTATCCCCCAATGCAAGATTCTTTTATCGATATCCTTAAGTTGTTATTACCTGAGATAATAGTAGACTACTTCGAACTTACTTCTTATAAAAAGAAAGATGAAACACTCCATCTGTATTTAAAAGAGATTAATTCGATACCTAAAGAATACAGAGAATCAAAATTAAGCTCAAAAGGATTCTTCGAAGAGATAACGGTTCAGGATTTTCCTATCCGTGGACACCAAGTATACCTTCACATCACTCGCAGAAGATGGCTTAATGAAGATACTCGAAAAATCGTTTTTAGAGATTGGAATTTAGTAGCAGACGGAACTCGTGTAACCCAGGAGTTTGCGTCTTTTTTAAAAGAGATCAATAGATTCCAGTCCAAATGATTGCAATACCATTGCCTCTTTCTATGGAGTTTCTGGTAGAAACCTGCAATGTCAATACAAAGATTTTCTAAGTGATTTCAAAGTTTGGGATCAAATATCACATGCTAAAAAATGGCTTCTTTTTCCACAAAATATTGGAAAGCGTTTATCAATAGACGAAACCTCACTTTCAAATGGCGAACTCTATACTATTTTAACCAACAAATCCGGTAAAGGTAGAAAAGGAACTATAGTAGCTATGATTGCAGGAACTAAAGCAGAAACAGTTATTGGCGTTATTGAAAAAATTCCTCTTAAACAGCGGAATCTAGTCAAGGAAATTACTCAGGATATGGCCGGGAATATGGGATTGATAGCTAAAAAGTGTTTTGCTAATGCCACTCGAGTTACAGACCGATTCCATGTTCAAAAGCTAGCTGCAGAAGCCCTGCAGGAAATCAGGATTAAATATCGTTGGCAAGCCATTGATCAAGAAAATGATGCTATTGAAAAAGCCAAAAAGTCAAAAGTAAATTTCGAATCTAAAACACTTTCAAATGGGGATACCCTTAAGCAATTACTAGCGAGGAGTCGCTATTTCTTGTATAAATCCAAATCGAAATGGACTCAAAATCAAATAGAACGTGCTGCCTTACTATTTGAGTTATATCCTGATATTCAAAAAGGATACAATCTAACTCAAGAGCTCCGTGGCATCTTTGAGAATACAACTGATAAAATCATTGGTTTTGCAAAATTAGCCAGATGGCATGAAAAAGTAGATCAATCTGGATTTAAGTCTTTCGGTACAATCTCTCGTACAATTATGAATCATTATCAAACCATCTTAAATTATTTTGATAACAGAAGTACTAATGCTTCTGCAGAATCATTCAATGCTAAAATAAAAGCATTTAGATCAAAATTTAGAGGTGTTAGAAATATAGAATACTTCCTTTTTAGGCTAACTAATATTTATGCTTAATTTTTGCATCCCCACAGGTTTTTGCTTTGATCCTGTTTTTGTGTATCGCTATTTCAGGACGGGACATTTATAAAAAATAAAAAAAGCGTTTGCAAGAGCAACGCTTTTTTTATTTTATGATTTGATGTAAAAAATAAGCATAAAAAAAACCATCTCGCCTAGCGGATGGTTTTAAAATCTTTAGAGCTGTGTTCTAATTATTTTTTTACTTCTGTTTTAGCAGCAGTAGAATCTACAGCAGCTGCAGTAGAATCAACAGGAGCAGCAGTAGAATCAACAGGTGCAACAGTAGAATCAACAGCTTCAGTAGCAGTAGAATCTACAGCTCCTTCAGTAGCTGCAGCGTCAGCTTTTTTACAAGATACAACAGTTAAAACAGCAACAACAGCTAAACTTAAAAATACTTTTTTCATCTTACTTTATTATAAAAGGTTAATTATTAATTCGAGGCAAAGATATAAATTTTTTAATATGTAAAATATTTTTTTATTTTTTTTTTAAAATATTTTCCTTCGTCACTCGATGTTTTTATTTATCAAATAGTATGCCATAAATAGGTCTTTTGGGTTTATTGTTGATTTTTCTGTAAAATTTATTTTTTATTGAAAATTCAGAAGTTATTTTATTGCTTTGGATCTTAATAACTGTAAATTGCCTGATTTTTGTTGTTATTTTTTTATTTCATAAAAATATTAGGAGGTGTTTTTTAAACAGAATAATCCAACCATGATTGTTATGAGATGGTGTTTATAATTGCATTCGTAGCTCCTTTATTATTCTCTATATATGATCTGCAAATTTCTGCTTTCTTGTTGTATAGGTTTTTATCTGAAAGCAAACGATCAAAGATTTGTTTTAATTCTTCTTTATCTGAAATGACTATGCATCCGCCAAGATTCACCAATTCAATTGCTTCAGCAAATTTTGAATAATTGGGCCCAATAACAATTGGAATTCCAAATGTTGCTGGTTCTAAAATATTGTGAATACCAGGATTTCCAAAACCGCCACCAACATAAGCGATGGTTCCGTAACTGTAAATTTTAGTCAGTAAGCCAATGGTATCTATGATAAAAACACTATAATCAGCTAAATTTTTGTTTTCTTTTTGCGAAAATAAAATTGTTTTTTTTGAAATTTTACTTTTCAGATTTTCAATTTGTTCTGCTTTTATATTGTGAGGAGCTATGATGAATTTTACATCTTCAGATGCCTGATTGATATATTCGGTTACGATTGTCTCGTCTTTTGGCCAGGAACTTCCAATAATTATTGTAGGCTGATTGTTTTTGAATGCTTCGATAAATTCAAGTGAATTATCCCTTTCTAAAATAGCATTTACCCTGTCAAATCGGGTGTCGCCTGAAACAATTACGTTGTGAAGTCCAATTGATTCAATGTTTACTTTAGAATTTTTATTCTGAACGAAAAAATAAGTAAAATTTTTCAGTGCTTTTCTGTAAAAACCGCCATACCATTTAAAGAAAATTTGATTGTCTCTAAAGATTCCTGAAATCAGATAAGTAGGTGTTTTTAATTTTTTGAGTTCGTTTAAGTAATTAAGCCAGAATTCATACTTTATAAAGAATACTAATTCTGGATGAACTAATTTTAAAAACTTTTTGGCATTGCTTTTAGTGTCCAGAGGAAGATAGATAGTAATATCTGCTACATTATTGTTTTTGCGAACCTCATAACCAGAAGGCGAAAAAAAGGTGACAATGATTTTATGTGCCGGATATTTTTCTTTAATTTTTTCAATAACAGGAAGTCCTTGCTCGTATTCACCTAATGAAGCCGAATGAAACCATATGGTTTTGTCCTCGGCGCTTATTTTTTCTTTTAAAAGTGTAAAAACATTTTTTCGGCCATCAATGAACAGTTTCATTTTAGGGCTGAAAAGTGCTGCTATTTTAAGGAAAAAACCAGTAATTATAAGGAGTAAGTTGTATAGAAAAAGCATGTGTTTATTTTTGGTGCTAAAATACGTTTCTTTCAACTATTTTCATTGTTTGAAGGTATAAATAACTATTTTTGCTGTTCGTTTTAAAGATTCTGGTGTAAATCCGAATCTTCAGATTTAAATAAGAAGATAAATGAAAAAAATTCAAATGGTTGACTTAAAGAGTCAATACGAGAAAATAAAAACTACGGTTGATGCTTCTATTCAGGAAGTTTTAGATACGAATACTTATATAAATGGACCTTTAGTTCATCAGTTTCAGAAAAACCTTGAAGATTATTTAGGGGTAAAACATGTTATTCCTTGTGCAAATGGAACGGATGCTCTGCAAATTGCTATGATGGGGCTGGATTTAAAACCGGGTGATGAAGTGATTACTGCTGATTTTACATTTGCAGCAACTGTTGAAGTTATTGCTTTGTTACAGCTGACGCCTGTTTTAGTAGATGTTGATTTACATAATATGAATATCGATATTGGTGCTGTTAAAAAAGCCATTACATCAAAAACAAAAGCAATTGTTCCTGTTCATTTATTCGGACGTGCTGCCAATATGGATGCTATTATGGAAATTGCGGCAGAACACAATTTGTATGTAATTGAAGATAATGCACAGGCTATAGGTGCTGATTATGTTTCTAAATCAGGTGCAAAAAGCAAAGTAGGGACTATTGGTCATGTTGCAGCAACATCATTTTTTCCGTCTAAAAACTTAGGCTGCTATGGAGACGGAGGAGCAATTTTTACAAACGACGATAAATTAGCACATGTTATTCGTGGAATTGTAAATCACGGAATGTATGAGCGTTACCATCATGATGTTGTGGGGGTTAATTCGCGTTTAGATAGTATTCAGGCAGGGGTTTTAAATGCAAAACTGCCTCTTTTGGATGAATATAATGTGGCACGACGCTTAGCAGCAAGTAAATATAATGCAGCATTTGCAGGAAATGAAAAGATTGTTACACCTCAATTTGATGCAAACGAAAATAATCACGTTTTTCATCAATATGTGTTAAGAATTTTAAATGCAGACCGAAATGCACTGATGCAGTTTTTATTGGATAAAGGGATTCCATGTGCGATTTATTATCCAATTCCGTTGCACTCTCAGAAAGCTTATGTTGATACTCGTTATAAAGAAGAGCAATTTCCGGTAACAAATCAATTAGTAAAAGAAGTAATCGCATTGCCAATGCATACAGAACTTGATGATGAGCAAATTAAATTTATTACGGATTCTGTTTTAGAATTTCTGGCTAAATAATTTAAATTTTGAAATAAATAAGTAAAACCCAAATTATTAAAACGATAATTTGGGTTTTTTGTTTGAAATTAATCTACTTTCTTAAAAACTAACAGTTTTCCTGACTCATTGGAAAGAGTTAATCGGTTGTCTTTGATGGAATACCTAGTGGCATTTTGAAGCACTTTTATAAATTTGTCTTCTTTGTTACTTTCGGCGCAAGCCATAAAAGTAGATGTTATATTGTTGAATCGAAGCAAATCGTTTTCGAAAAATAAACTTCCGCTGATTGAATTACAACCTCCAAATCCCATAAATCTGTTTTCTTTGGCATGAATTTCGATTCGGGGTAGTTCTTTTTGAAAATCTGAAATAAAGATTTTGTATCCGTCTAATTCTTCTAAAACCCAAATATCGTGTAAACGGTAATCGGTAATATATTGCCCGCATCCTTCTATCTTTTGATAGTTGGTTTCTGTTTTATTCTTTATTTGAATAGAAACTTTGTAAGGAGAAATTATTCCAGACATAGAATTCTGACATTCAATTTGCTGAATAGAAATTATAATACTTGACTCTGCGTTGCGGGCTTTATATGTTTTAATAGTAGCGCCCATTGCTCTGATAGGCTTAACGGATGAAAAATTTAGTTTTTCTTTTCCTTGTAGCAATGATGTAAATACCATTTTTTCTCTGCCAATTTTTAATTCCCAAAAAGGTTCGTTTCCTGTTGCTTTAAAATAAGTAGTAGTATTCTCTTCTGATATATTTCCGGAAACAGCATTCGAATCTGTTGGATTAATTGATTTGCAACTGTATAAAAAAGAAAATGTGATAAATATAATCAAGTACTTTTTCATAACAAACAGTTTGTATTATAGATATAGCCCAAATAAAAGCCAAAAAGCGATAAATGGTAATGCCTTATCTCTCAAATTTAATAAAAATGGCACAGATAAAATAATTTATAAATCCATGTAAGCTGAAAAATTCGCTTACTCATATGAGATACGGGAAACTACGTATTTAGAAAAATTCTATTTAACAAAAAAATAAGTAAATAAGTATTTTAAATAAGTATTTATACTTATATTTGCGTAGTAATACTTAATTAAAGAAGTCATGATTAAAGTAATAGTAGTTGGAAACGGAATGGTGGGTTATAAATTCTGTGAAAAATTTATAGCAAAATCCGGACAGGAGAATTATCAGATTACCGTATTTGGGGAAGAACCCAGACGTGCTTACGATCGTGTTCACTTAAGTGAATACTTTGGAGGTAAGACGGCTGATGATTTGTCATTGTCAACAAGTGAATGGTATGCAGAAAATAATATTACTTTAAATACTTCTGAATTAGTTACTGATATTAACAGAGAAGAAAAAACAATTCATACGCATTTAGAAAAAACGCATAAGTATGATTACTTAGTTTTGGCGACAGGTTCTTCTGCTTTCGTACCTCCAATTGACGGAGTAGAAAAAGAAGGTGTTTTTGTTTACAGAACCATTGAGGATTTGGATGCAATTATGGCGTATGCCAAAAAAATAAAACAAGTAGGAGCTACTGAAGCTGCTGTTTTGGGTGGAGGTTTGTTAGGTCTTGAAGCTGCAAAAGCCGTTCGCGATTTGGGACTTAATCCGCATGTTGTAGAATTTGCGCCTCGTTTGATGCCCAGACAATTGGATAAAGGTGCTAGTGATATGCTACAGTCAAAAATTGAAGAATTGAATATTGGAATTCATCTTAACAAAGCAACACAATATATTGATGGAAAAGAATGTATAACGGGAATGATGTTTGCTGATGATGAATTGTTAAAAGTTGACATGTTGGTTATATCTGCCGGGATCAAACCGCGTGATGAGCTGGCCAGAGTTTCGGGACTTGAAGTTGGTTTGCGAGGCGGGGTTGTGGTAAACAATAAAATGCAAACATCAGATCCTTCTATTTATGCTATTGGTGAAGTAGCTTTATACAATCAAATGGTTTACGGACTAGTTGCTCCGGGTTATGAAATGGCCGATGTTGCTGCAGAGCAAATCTTAAATGGTTCTAAAACCATGAGAGAAACCATCGATATGTCGACACAATTGAAATTAATTGGTGTTGAAGTAGCGAGTTTTGGTGATCCTTTTATTGAAAATGACGAAGTAACTGCTATTATTTACGAAAATAAATTATCCGGAATTTATAAAAGAATCAATGTAACTAAAGATTCTAAAACTTTATTGGGCGGAATTTTAGTAGGGGATTCAAGTGATTATAATTCGCTTTTCCAGATTTATAACAATGGAATGGCCTTGCCTAAAAATCCGGAAGATTTGATTTTAGGATCAAGAGACGGTTCAGAAAGTTCAGCTGTGGGAGCAATGGATTTGCCTGATACTGCTGTAATTTGTTCTTGTGAAAATGTAACTAAAGGTGCCATCTGTTGCTCTATTTTAGATGAAACCTGCTCTAATCTTTCAGATGTGGTGAAATTGACCAAAGCAACTTCGGGTTGTGGAGGGTGTAAGCCAATGGTTTCTGATTTGGTAAAAGCAGTGCAGAAATCTATGGGTAAAGAAGTAAAAGATGTGATCTGCGAGCACTTTAGTTATACACGTCAGGAGTTGTTTGATTTGGTTAAAATCAATAAATACAATAATTTTTATGAGGTAATCGATCATCACGGAAAAGGTGATGGCTGTGAGGTTTGTAAGCCTGTAATTGCTTCTATTTTCTCCAGTATTTACAATGATACGGCTAATAAACATGTTACTACTCAGGATACGAATGACAGATTTTTGGCTAACATTCAAAGAAACGGTACTTATTCTGTAGTGCCAAGGGTTGCGGGTGGAGAAATTACTGCTGAGAAATTAATCGTAATTGGAGAAGTTGCCAAACAATTTGATTTATATACCAAAATAACCGGAGCCCAGCGTGTTGATTTGTTTGGTGCACATTTAGATGATCTTCCAAAAATCTGGAAAGTATTAATCGACAATGGATTTGAAAGCGGTCATGCTTATGGAAAATCGCTCAGAGCTGTAAAAAGCTGCGTAGGAAACGCATGGTGCCGTTACGGAATGGATGATAGTGCCGGATTTGCAATCGAATTGGAAAACAGATACAAGGGGATTCGTTCTCCGCATAAACTAAAAGGCGGTGTTTCAGCCTGTATCCGCGAATGTGCCGAGGCTCGAGGAAAAGATTTTGGTTTAATCGCAGTAGAAGGAGGCTGGAATTTATACATCTGCGGAAACGGTGGAGCTAATCCGAAACACGCTGTTTTACTGGCTGAACAAATTGACAAAGAAACAGTCATTAAATACATGGACCGCTTTTTAATGTACTATATCCGTACTGCCGGTCCGTTAATCAGAACATCAACCTGGCTTGAAAAACTGGACGGAGGTTTGGATTACTTAAAAGAAGTAATTATCGAAGACAGTTTAGGTATCTGCGAAACCTTAGAAGCTGAAATGCAGACTTTGGTGAATACATTCGAGTGTGAATGGAAACAGGCTATTGAGAATCCAAGATTGCTGAAACGTTTCAGTCATTTTGTGAACTCGCATGAAAAGGATGATAACATTGCTTTTGTACCGTTAAGGGATCAAAAAATGCCAAAAGCCTGGTCATAAATCAAGCCCTGATTTTAGAATAAGATATTAACGTTTGCTGTCCTCTTACCCTCTTTTTTACTGCGCCATCAAACTCTCTTGATTGTAAAAAGAGGGATAAGAATACAGATTATAAATACAGCCAAAAATGGAAGAAATTTTAAACCAATACGAAACAGTGCATCCAGGCGATGCCAAAATATGGTTCAAAGCGGGTAATGTAAGTGATTTTCCAACCAATCGTGGCGGTTGCATCAAATACAAAAACAAACAAATTGCCGTTTTTAATTTTGCGCGCCGTAATGAATGGTATGCGTGCCAAAATGCCTGTCCGCATAAAATGGAAATGGTGTTGTCAAGAGGAATAACAGGTTCTACGGAAGACATCCCTAAAATTGCCTGCCCCATGCACAAAAAAACGTTTTCATTGATTGATGGTTCCAACCTGAATGGGGACGATTTGAAAATTGCAACCTATCCCGTTAAAATTGTTGAAGACGAAGTGTTTGTTGGCTTTTTAGATTAATTATGTATATTTGAAAATATATTTTCAACAAAAAAATGAGTACACCTTTTCAGAAAGCAAGTCAGTGGATTGATGCCGAAAATGCTCAGGATCCAAACATAGAAACAGATCAGAATATTGAATATCCAAAAGAGCTTTTATACTCCAACAGGATGTATAAAAAACTGATGGAGTTTTGTCCTGAAGCTTCAGAAGAGGTTCAGATTGCTTCAAAAGCACAGCACATCTGCCGTTGGAAAGTGGCTCGTGAATCGTACCCAATGGATCGTGTAGGGTATCTGAGATGGAGAGAAGATCTGAAAAAGTTTCATGCCAAAACCACTGCTGAAATTCTCGAAAGAGCCGGATATGAACAAACTTTTATCGATCGTGTTTCTTTTTTGATCGAAAAGAAATTACTTAAAAAAGATGCCGAAACCCAATTACTCGAAGACGTAATTTGTCTGGTGTTTTTAGATTATTACTTAGAACCTTTTGTTGAAAAGCACGATGATGAAAAACTAAAAAATATCATCAAAAAAACCTGGGATAAAATGTCTGAAAAAGGACATCAGGAAGCTTTGAAAATCAACTACTCCGAAGAAAACTTAAATTTGATAAAAGCATCTTTGGGATTATAAGCTGGTTGTTATGAAATGAGCGAAAGTAAATTCCATTTTCCGCTATAAAATATAGTATCTTCAAATGAAAAAGGGCAATCAGGAAGGGGCAGAGAAAATTACATTCAAAAATTTACGTCGTTTGTATTTTTTTGCACTCTGGACTATTGCTATAACCATTATTTTAAGTCAGCTTTTAATTCAGTACAACTTAAAACAGCAGCTTAGCGATTCTAAAATCATCAATATTTCGGGAAAGCAAAGAATGCTGAGTCAAAGGATTACCAAAGAAATTTTAATTTTAAACTTTGTTTCTGATACTTCTCCCAATAAAGAAATTGCACATGTACGAAATGTTTTGTCCCTTTGGAAAAACAATCAGGCGGCATTAGAAAATGGCAGTGACAGCCTCGCTTTTCCGAAAGAAAAAAGTGAAGCATTATCAAAGTTATACGCCGAAATAAAACCGAGCTTCAGTATTATAGTTGAATCGGTTAATTTGTTTCTTTTAAATTTGGAACAAAAAAAGAACACTGCCGATAATCAAAAGCTGGTGCAGAAAATTCTAAAAAACGAAGGGATCTTTCTTTCGAAAATGAATGAAATTGTCACCCAATACGATAAAGAAGCACATGAAAAAGTAACGGAGCAGCGTACCACCGAATATTGGATTTTCGGATTTACGCTGCTTGTTTTGCTTTTAGAATTTTTATTCATCTTTAAACCTACAAACAAAAAAGTTGAAAAACTTATAGCTAAACTTTTATCTTCTGAAAAGAAGGCCTTAAAGCTGGCTTATGACACCGAAATCATCAGTGAAATAAAAGAAAATTCGGTAAAAGAGCTGAAATCGCTGAATTATGCGATGGAAAACACCCTTCTTTATTGCCGTATTGCACCCGACGGCTCGATCATTCACGTAGGTGAAAAATTTGCCAAACTTTTAAATTATACCAAATTTTCTTCGAATAAAACTTTTTCACAGATTTTAACGACTGATGAAAAAGAACAGCGCAATATAGACCGTATTATTTTTGAAAAACAAAGAAGCGGCTGGCAGGGCGAAATCAAAATTCACAATAGAGAAGATCAGACGATCTGGCTTGATTTATCTATGGTTCCGGTAATGATTAAAAAGGATGAGCTGGAACTTTTGATTGTGTGTTTCAATATTACCGAACGTAAAAAAGCACAACGCGAAGTAGAGCGTCTGAATATTGAAAACAGTACCGAAAAAATCAATCAGCAAAAGATTATTTCGAGCAAAATTGTCGAAAATCAGGAGAACGAACAAAATCGTATTGCCAAAGAAATTCATGACGGAATAGGGCAGATGCTGACCGGATTGAAATTTAGCCTGGAGAGTATTAACCTGGATGATAAAGAGAAATCTGCCCAGAAAATTGAATACCTGAAGAAACTTTCACTAGATATTATAAAAGGTGTCCGAACGGCAACTTTTAATTTGATGCCACCCGAATTAAGTGACCACGGAATCGTTTCTTCAATCGCAAAACTGACTCAGGAACTTTCAAAGTTGACAGGAAAAGAAATTCTTTTTTACAATAAAACCGATTTTGACCAGCGCTTAGATTCTTTGATTGAAATAAATATTTATCGTCTGACTCAGGAAGCAATTAATAATGCGATAAAATATGCAGAATCAACTCATATTATTGTGCAGCTTTCTCATAGCGAAACCCTGTTGAGTATTATAGTCGATGACAATGGTAAAGGTTTTGATATGGCGAGCGTAGACAAAAAACGAAACAGTGAATCCGGAATGGGACTTTTATTCATGAAAGAGAGAATTCAATACATCAATGGTCGTGTTTTCTTCAATTCTATTCCTGGCGAAGGAACAAGAGTTACTTTTAATATTCCGATTTCTAAATTAGAAAATTAGATAATTTTGAAATGTGTCAATTATAAAAATTAATTTTTTATTTTGGCGTGACCACAAGGGTCGGGCTATCCGTTGCAAGTCCTCGCACTTCCTTCGTCAGGCTGTGGGCTTTCCACTTCAAATAAATTCACTGAACTCCGATTAAAATAAAATTTAGTGAAGTAATCCCTCACGCAAACGGGTTAACGGGAATTTTTCGTTATTAACAACCATTATTCTCAATACAATTACTCGCAATCTTGTCATTTCGACCGAAGGGAGAAATCGCACGCGGAATTCCGTAAAGTAAATTCCAATCTTTGTCGAGTTTCTAGTGTGATTTCTCGTTCCTCGAAATGACAAACTTTGTGGTTACTTAACTAAAAATTCAATTTAAATCGACAAATCCGTCGAATCTGCAACTCGAGCGAAAGCGAACAAACGAAGTAAATCTGCGAGAAAACTCTTTAAGCTCCTTTTTAAATTAAAAACAAAACTTTGCATGCTTCGCGTAAATCTTAGCGAACTTTGCGGTTAAAAACATTTTTCCCTACTTTTACTTCTCCAACATTACAACACTCCAAAATGAAGATATTACTCCTCGGTTCAGGTGAATTAGGCAAAGAGTTTACCATTGCAGCACAACGAATCGGACAAAACATAATCGCTGTTGACAGTTACGAGAATGCACCGGCAATGCAGGTTGCCCATGGTTTTGAAGTTATCAATATGCTCGACGGCGAAGCCTTGGACCGAATCGTAGCCAAACACCAGCCGGACTTTATTGTACCCGAAATAGAAGCCATTCGCACCGAACGTTTTTACGATTACGAAAAACAAGGCATTACCGTTGTCCCTTCAGCGAAAGCGGCCAACTTTACCATGAACCGTAAAGCAATCCGTGATTTGGCAGCAAAAGAACTCGGATTGAAAACAGCCAAATACCAATACGCAACATCGGCAGCCGAACTTCAAAAGGCGGTTCACGAAGTTGGAATTCCGTGTGTGGTTAAGCCTTTGATGTCATCTTCCGGAAAAGGGCAATCGACAATCAAATCTGAAGGAGATATTTTAAAAGCCTGGGAATATGCCGTTGCTGGTTCACGCGGTGATGTCATTGAAGTGATTGTAGAAGCTTTTGTTGATTTCCATTCGGAGATTACACTTTTAACGATTACCCAAAATAATAATCCAACTTTATTTTGTGCGCCAATTGGACACAGACAAGAGAGAGGCGATTATCAGGAAAGCTGGCAGCCTGCTCTGGTTGCAGAAAAAGATTTGTACGAAGCTCAGGATATGGCAGAAAAAATTACCGAAGCGCTTGGCGGAGCCGGGCTTTTTGGTGTTGAATTTTTCCTGACGAACGAAGGTGTTTATTTCTCTGAGCTTTCTCCGCGTCCGCACGATACCGGAATGGTGACTTTAGCCGGAACGCAGAATTTCAACGAATTCGAATTGCATTTACGAGCGATTTTAAGTCTGCCAATTTTCGAAATTACTTTAGACAAAGCGGGGGCAAGCGCTGTAATTTTAGCCTCAGAAGATTCTGTAAATCCAACTTTTAGCGGAATCGAAAAAGTAGCCGCTTTACCTAAAACTGATTTCAGGATTTTTGGGAAACCAAGTTCAAGACCTTACCGCAGAATGGGAGTCGTTTTAAGTCATGATTCGCTTTCGACTCCAATCAATGAAGTAACAGAACGCGCCAAAGAAACGGCGAAATTAATAACTGTAAATTCTTAATTATGAAAAATATTTTATTAGCAACTTTCCTTTTCATTGGAATTGCTGTTCAGGCTCAGAGCAAAAAGAAATTTGATAAACCAACCATCTTCGAAGCTTCCTGCGGTGAATGTCAATTCGGGATGAAAGGTAAAAGCTGTGATTTAGCCGTTCGCATTAACGGAAAAACCTACTTTGTGGACGGAACAACGATTCACGATCACGGAGATGCCCATGCCGAAAAAGGTTTTTGCAATGCCATCAGTAAAGCTACTGTTACCGGAGAAATAGTGGGTGACAGGTTTAAAGCCACGTCTTTTAAACTAATAGAAGAAAAAAAATAATGGCATTGATTCTTGAAAATATTGCCAAACATGTTTCACTGACTCAGGAAGAACAGGAACTTTTTTTATCTAAATTAGAAACAAACACTTACAAAGCCAAAACGATTTTACTGAACGCCGGCGAGATCTGCAAACATTCGTATTTTGTAAATTCCGGTATTTTAAGAAGTTTCAATATCAACGATAATATTGTAGAACACGTACTTTCTTTTGCTTGTGAGGGCTGGTGGATGAGTGATATGTACAGTTATTTTTCGCAAAAACCGGGACAGCTTTTTATCGAAGTTCTGGAAGAAGCAGAAGTTGTTTCGTTATCCAAGGAAAATCAGGAACAGTTGTATCGTGAAATTCCGAAATTGGAGCGCTTTTTCAGGATTTTGATTGAGAATTCATTAGTTGCGAACCAACAGCGATTAATGGATAATTTGAGTTTACCTGCCGAAGAACGTTTTGAGAAATTCTGCGCCAAATACGGAACACTCGTTCATAAAGTGCCACAAAAACAAATCGCTTCTTTTATTGGTGTGACACCGGAATTTTTCAGTAAAATGAAAGCCAGGCTTTTGAAGAAGTAAGCTTTATATCATTGAATAAAATTGATTTCAGGGATTTTAAATTTCAATGTGGTCAAAAATAATTCATCCAACCGTTATTTATTGATTTTTATAAACAAAAAAGACTTCTTAAATGAAGAAGCCTCTTTTGTTTAACACTTTTCATGTTATTTTTTTATTAATTTTATGGTTTCAACTTGATTGTTATCATGAGTTATTTTCAATAAATAAATACCATTAGGAGAGCTATTCAAATTAAAATTGGTATTTCCTGTATTAATATTTTCCGATTTAATGATTTTTCCATTCAAATCATATACTACAATAGCGGCACGTGCGTCAGTATTTAAAGAGAATATGCCATTTGACGGGTTAGGATAGACCGCTGTTTTTGATGAAAATTCAAAATGATCGTTATTTAAATTAGTCGAACAGGTATTTCCTGTTGTCACAATACTGGTTGCAGTCCAGTTAGAGGTATTTCCTGTAAGTGTAAAACCATCTAATATTCCCGCGTTCGCATTGCTGCTGGCATCTGCGACTGTGGTTACTGTTGAATTGTTTCTATTATCAAGACCTTGGTTAAATTGGTAATACGCTAATAAATTAGTTTTTCCTGGCCCTAGTTCGCAATTCTTATTATTTTGAATTTCAGTTTGAGTCAAAGCTTTGTTCCAAACACGAACCTCATCCATTTGTCCCTTAAAAATTTCTCCATAGCCATTATATCCTAATATCATTGGTGCCACGCTTGTTGGCAAAGTATAATCGGATGGGGTTGGTGTGGTACCAACATTTACTCCATCAACATACAATGTTACAGAGTTCCCATCAAACACCATCGCTACATGTTGCCATGTGTTTGGTATAACTGTTCCTCCTGTAACTACGTAACTACCAAAACCAATGAAGCAATTAAATTCACCATTAACGGTACGTAAATCGAATTGAGTTGAAGATCCATTACCGTGATTGGAAACAATAGTTTCTACATTTGAATCTCTGGTTGTTTTGATCCATGCCTCAACGGTTAATTTATTGGTATCACTCAATGTTGTAGAAATAGTGGTGTCGCAGTTTACTTTGTCATCTATTCCATCAAAATCCAATGCCGATGCATTCAGGTTTACCTGAACAGCCGATCTTGAGCTTTCGCAACCTGAAACCGTCTGAGAAACATAATAAGTGCCGCCCGTTATTGGAGTTGAATTTGCCAAAGGTGTTCCTCCTGTAGGATCTGCATACCATTTCAAGTCGGTTCCTGTTGCTGTAAGATTGGCAACCGTAGCATCTCTATTAAAAGCTTGTGTACTAGTGGCTGTAGGTGCCGGAATTGTGTTTATCGTCACAACAACCGCTCTTCTTGGACTTTCGCAGCTACCAATAGTTTGCGAAACATAATAAGTTGTTCCTGCTGTCAATGCAGTTGTGGCAATCAATTCGTTTACTGATAGCAATGAAGAATACCATTTTATATTGATTCCTGTAGCCTTTAAATCAGCAACTTTAGCTGCCGTACAAAAAACTTGCGGACTTGTAACCGACAATTGTTCCGGACTCATTGTTCCTGTAACAAAACCCCCTGGCGAAACCCAGTTTGAATTAGACCCGCTTAAGGTAAATCCGTTTAATGTACCGGTATTATTATTTCCACTAGCATCTGTCAGGTTAGTAATTGCGGTATTATCTGCAGAGTCAATACCTTGGTTGCATTTGTAATAAGCTACTAATCCTACTTGGTCTGCAGAAAGTTCGCTGTTCATATTGTTTTGAATTTCACATTCAGGTAAAACTCTGTTCCAGATACGTACTTCGTCTAATTTACCTCCAAGTAAATTTGCAGTATCAAATGTACCAAGTCGTACAGCGCTTCCGCCAGTAAAAGGAGCTACAGAGGTATTGCTTGCTACTAAAACACCATTTTTATACATTTTCATTGTGGTGGTTGCAGCATCATAAGTCAAAGCAACGTGATACCATGTATTGGCTGCAATTGGAGTTGGGTCCTGCACTGCATTCCAGATTCCATTGTGTCCCGCCGACAATCTGTTTCCATAATTTGCAGAGGGATATAGTGCGTGTTGCCCATCTGAGCCACCCGAAATAAGATTGTTTTGGAGACCTAAATTTGACACATAAAACCAGGCTTCTTTTGTATATGTTGCAGGCATTATATCCCCCAGTTCCACATAATCATCGAAACCATCAAAAGACAATGCACTTGCTGAAACCTGCCCTCTCGAAAAACTTGTGGTCAGCACAATGGCAAAAAAAAGTATTTGATTTCTTAATAGAGTAATTTTTCTCATAGTTTTTCTTTAAAATGTTAGATTACAAAATTCCGGCAAATCCAAACGAATTCACGCAAGGGGAAACCCCTGAATTATTTATTTATAATTCAAATACTGATTCAAATAGATACATTTGTAAAAAAAACAATAAGGTTATGTCTAAAACCAATTATTTATTTCGTGCTTTTCTTATTGCATTTTTTTTGCTTGTTTTTTCTTGTCAGAAGAATGAAACGAATGAAGTTTTATTTCAAAAAGAAGTACCAGTAAAAGAAGATGCCACAAAAGCCTGGTTGCATAAAGTAGAGCATTACAAGAAGGACAAAAATTATTTATCGGTTTTTCACAACTATTACAACGACAAAATAAAAGAAAAAAAATATTTAGAAGCAGCCGAAGTTTTAGATTTCGCCTGTGTATATCTTGCAGATTCTTATGATTTTAATGATCAGTTTATGACTAAAGTCAGAGAATTTGACGCCAGATACAGACACAAAGTCCCTGAATTAAAAACCACTTTTGTGGATGCTTATCTGGCCAATTATTATTTCGACAAGTATAATTTAAAAAAGGCATGTGAGTACTTTAAAAAGATTACTACATTAGAACCTGACGACTATAATAGCTGTTACAATATTGCCAGAGCTTACTACGATTTGTCTTATATTTATTACATTATGGGCAAGCAAAATTTAAGTTTGCTTGCCAATCAGAAATCTTTTGAATATTTCAGCAAAATAGATAATCCAAAAGGTTTGGCTTTTGTCTATTCCAATTATGCTAATATATATACTGCTATTGGTGATAAAAAAAGAGCTATTCAAAATGCGGACAAAGCGATACAAGCTTATAAAAAAATAGATAATACTTATAATGTCTATATCGGTTTGATTAATAAAATTTCGATATATGAGTACTTAAAAGATAAACGCCAAAGACCCTTGATTGACTCTGTTTATCAGGCTTTTATTAGCAGCAAAGATGAAAGTAAAATATTAAAAATAAAAATATTTGACTTTAAGGCAGAAAATCTAATCTATGCCAACAAGTTGCCAGAAGCCAAAAAAATACTTACTGATTTAAAGCCTGTTGTTGAAGAAATAGATTCTGATGATTTAACTCAGGAATACAAATTAACATCTGCATTGTATGAGATAAAAAAGAATCCAAATTATTCCAATTTTGCAGATATAAAAAAAACATTACCCACTTTAATAAGCAATCAGCAATATGAAAAAGTCAATATGCTTTATGGAGTATTACAAAACAGTGCGATTCAAAATAAAGATTATAAAACTGCTTTAGCCTATGAAGCACAAAAGAAAATTATTGCAGATAGTATAGGAAGCATAATTACCAGGGTAAAAACAGTAGAACTTGAAAAAAAATATCAAACTGAAAAAAAAGCACAGGAATTAAAAATAAAAGAACAGACCATAACAAACAAAAATACAACAATTGCACTTTTATGTGCCAGCTTGATAGGGATATTGCTTATAAACTTTGCATTTAACCTGAAACAAAAACAAAAAAAATTAAAACTCGAAAAAGAAAATACGCAGTTATACACCAAACAACTCCTCGAAAAAACAGAAGAAGAGCGCAAACGTATTGCAAGCGACCTGCATGACAGTGTAAGTCACGAACTGCTGAGTTTAAAAAACTCCTTCGAAGAAAAAACAGAAATTACCAGTCAGAAAATTGATGCTATTATTAATGATATCCGAAGTATCAGCAGGAATTTACACCCTATCATGTTTGATAAAATAGGATTAAAAGAAAGCATCAATCAAATGGTAGAACGGGCAGAATCTGTTAATAATTTCATGGTTACAGCCGAGATTGATTATGACAGTGTTTTGTCTTCTTCCGATGAATTACAAATTTACCGTATTGTGCAGGAAGCACTTTCCAATATCATAAAATATGCTGATGCAATTGCTGCTAAAATTTCTATAACTGAAAACGAAAACAGTATTATCATTGAAATTAAAGACAATGGAAAAGGATTTAATGTAGAAGAAACTTTAAACAGTAAATCTTCATTTGGCCTGCATAATATTATAGAACGAAGCAGGGCTATTGGCGGACAAGCTAATATTATATCAAATACTAACGGCACAATAATTACCATCGATATAAAGAAAGCTCAATGAGAATATTAATTGCAGATGACCATCCTTTTACCCTCTTGGGTACAAAAAGCTTTGTGGAATCTTATGGTTACAGAGTAGAAGATACCTGCTCTAACGGAATTTCGGCATTAAATTTAATTAAGTTACACTTGCCGGATATTGCTATTCTTGATATCAACATGCCGGGGTTGGATGGCCTTGATGTGGCCAAAGCAATACAGGAAAGTAAACTGAGAACCAAAATCATTTTACTGACCATGCATAAAGAGATGACTATATATAAAAAGGCGAAAGAATACGGAATTTATGGTTATATTCTAAAAGAACATGCTCAAACCGAATTAGAAAAATGTCTTCAGGAAGTAAAAAAAGGACATGAATATATCAGTGCTTTTTTGAAAGATGATTTAATAACAGATACTCCCAATGATAACAATGAACTGGCACATCTGACATTATCTGAAAGGAAAATTATTGAACTGATTACGCAGCAAAAAACTACAAAACAAATTGCCGACTTATTATTTTTATCCGAAAAAACAGTTGAAGGCCACCGAAGTAAAATAATCGATAAATTAGGCTTGCCTAAAGAAAAAAATGCATTACTGATTTGGGCCATGCAAAATAGTAAAAAGTAGACGTCTAAAATCATGAAATCTTCCATTTTAATAATTACTTTCTTTTTTATCAATTTTGGCAATCAGGAAAACAATAAACTTAGAGGCAGTTATTATTGCATTGTAGAAAAGGAATATTATCACATTAAGAAGAAAAAAATTACTTTCAACGACAGTACTTACGCTTTCGATAACAAGTTTATACCTAAAGGTGAAATATCTTACAAAAGCATAATTGTACTAGATAGCTTTATCAATCCTGATTTAATCGTAAGTATTTTTAAAAATCAAATAACAAAAGATACTATTCAATTTTCCATTCATAATAGGAAAGATGGAGGCAACTATCTTGACATAGCTTCGGCACGAGGAAAATTTATAAAAATAAAATGATGCTGTTTTAATCTTATAAGATCTGGAAATTATCTCTTTTTGAAGGTTCCTAATACTTCTGAAAATAAAGATTTCTAATGCAGCCCTGATAGCAGCGGCATCCTGTTGTTGCGGTCCCGATAGCTATCGGGAGCAGTAATAGATATGAGCAGGAATAAAGATGTTTTGAAAACTAAAATTATTGCTCCTAAAACCCCATAATTTAACCTTAAAACCGTTCTTAATCTACATTAAGTGCTTTTCATCCATGACGGTCGTATCTTTGTACTATAAAAATAACAAATACACAAAATCATGGAAAATATAGTATTGCACAAAGCAGAAACAAGAGGAAATGCAAATCACGGATGGTTGAACGCTTACCACAGCTTTAGTTTTGCAAGCTGGTACAATCCGGACAGAATTCAGTTTGGAGCACTTCGTGTTTTGAACGATGACACGATTGCAGGCGGAATGGGATTTGGAACACATCCACATGATAATATGGAAATCATCACTATTCCGCTAGAAGGAGATTTGGCTCACAAAGACAGTATGGGAAATACCGAAGTAATCAAAAATGGTGATATCCAGGTCATGAGTGCCGGAACCGGAATCCAGCATAGTGAGTTTAACCCAAATGCTGATCAGCAGACTAAATTGTTGCAAATCTGGTTGTTTCCAAACAAAAGAAATGTTACGCCGCGTTACCAGCAAATTACGTTGAATGTTGCAGACAGGCACAATAAACTGGCTCAGGTTTTGTCTCCAAATGCAGAGGATGAAGGAGTTTGGATTCATCAGGATGCTTGGTTCAACATGGGGAATTTTGACTCAGGAATTGAAACAGAATACAAAATTAAAAAAGAAGGAAACGGAGTGTATGCTTTTATCTTAAAAGGAAACGTAACCATAAACGGTCAGGAATTAAATACCCGTGATGCGGTTGGGATTTCAGGAACCGATACTTTAAGCATTAAGGCCAACACAGATGCTGAATTTTTATTGATGGACATTCCGATGAACTATTAATACAGTAACAAAAAAATAATGCCTGTACGCTGAAACGATAATTAATCTGTACATCAGATTGTTATCGTTTTTTTTGTTCGCTTTCTTGAAAAACTAAAAAAGAAAGGTTAACTTTATGAATAGGCTTAGTTATGGTTGGTACAATCAAATAAGATTATATTTTCGTTCTTAATCTAGGTTAAGTGCTTTAGACTTACTGTCACCGTACCTTTGTCTTATCAAAATGAAATTAATATTTAAAAAATAAAATTATGGCAACTACAAAATGGTCAATTGACCCAACTCACTCAGAAATTGGTTTTAAGGTTAAACATATGATGTTTACGAATGTTTCAGGAAAATTTTTAACTTACGATGCCACCATCACTACAGAAGGAGATGATTTCGAAAATGCAGCTATCGAATTTTCTGCTGATATTGCTTCCATTGATACTGCAAATACAGACAGAGACAATCACTTAAAGAGCGGAGACTTTTTTGATGCTGAAAATCATCCGAAACTGACTTTCAAAGCTTCATCATTCAAAAAAATCAATGAGGAGAAATATGAAATTACAGGGGATTTAAACATCAGAGGGGTTGCAAAAACAGTAAGTTTTCCGGTTGAATACAGCGGTATCCTGACTGATCCATGGGGAAATACAAAAGTGGCTTTAAGTATCGAAGGAAAAATAAACCGTAAAGACTGGGGTCTAAACTGGAACTCTGCTCTTGAAACCGGAGGTGTTTTGGTTGGTGAAGAAGTGAAACTGAATATTGAATTGCAGTTTGCTAAACAGGCTTAATTACAATCTAAATAAAAAGAGAAACCCTTCATGTAATTCATGGAGGGTTTCTCTTTTTTAATATTTTAAAAGCTAATTAAGCATTCGCCGTAGCAGCTTCTTTGTCAATTTTATTGATTAAACCTGCCAAAACTTTTCCAGGTCCAACTTCTGTAAACAAAGTAGCGCCGTCAGCGATCATTTGCTGTACAGACTGTGTCCACTTAACAGGAGCTGTCAACTGAATAATTAAGTTCTTTTTAATTTCGACTGCATCAGAAACCGCATTTGCAGTTACGTTTTGGTATACCGGACAAATAGGAGTAGAGAATGATGTTGCTTCAATAGCTGCTGCTAGTTCTTCTCTTGCAGGTTCCATCATCGGGGAGTGAAATGCACCTCCAACAGGTAAAATCAAAGCACGTTTTGCTCCGGTAGCTTTCATCGCTTCGCACGCTTTTTCAACTGCTGAAGTTTCTCCTGAAATTACTAATTGCCCCGGGCAGTTATAATTTGCCGCAACCACAACTCCGTCAATAGAAGCACAAACTTCTTCTACAATATTATCGGCAAGTCCTAAAACTGCTGCCATTGTAGATGGTGTTATTTCGCAGGCTTTTTGCATCGCCAAAGCACGTTGTGAAACTAATTTCAATCCGTCTTCAAAAGATAAAGTTCCATTAGCAACCAAAGCTGAAAATTCTCCTAAAGAATGTCCTGCCACCATTTCAGGTTTGAAATCATCTCCTAAAGTTTTGGCTAAAATAACCGAATGTAAAAATACAGCCGGCTGTGTTACTTTTGTTTCTTTTAGTTCTTCGGCAGTGCCTTCAAACATAATATCTGTAATTCTGAAACCTAAAATTTCATTGGCTTTTTCGAACAATTCTTTTGCTAATGGTGATGTTTCATATAAGTCTTTGCCCATTCCTGTAAATTGTGCGCCCTGACCCGGAAATACGTATGCTTTCATTTGTCTAATTTATTTTTGTTTTTTTTTGAAATTGAAATTAGTTTCAATTGAAAGGCAAAAATAGCATTTTTTTAGCTCGTATAATCCTTAAAAATATAAATCCACGCTAATCTTGAGAATCGGAGATTGAAAGAAGTCAACAGGATGATGACAACAGCAATTATCGGAATAATTCTTAAATCGAATGTGTTTTCAAAGAAAAACTGCGCTATACAATATGTTGCAATTCCCTGAGCTACTGTCAGACCATAATTTACATACATGGCACCAAAGAAAAACCCGGGTTCTTTTTGAAATTTATAGTTACAGTGACTGCAGCTTTCATTCATTTTCGGGAAGCCAAAATTCAGGAAAATATTTTTGTCCTTAAAAACTTTTCCTTTATGACAATGTGGACATTCGTTGCTTAAAATATGAGTTAATGCACTAGACATGATATTGTTGTTTTATATTTATACAAAGGTAAATCAGATTCTTTCAAAACCTTTTTTATATCTTCGCTACTTATAGCACAATAAAGACATTTTTACAGTGAAAAAATATCCGGTTTATAGTGTAGAAAATTTTAGCTGCAACGATATTCATCGTGAATTTTATGTGAATACCTTTAGAGAGCATTTTAAAAGCCACAGTTTTGTTGAAGAACCGCATCGGCATGATTCGTATCTGATGGTTTTTTTTACAGATGGTTCGGGGATACATGAAATCGATTTTGACCGTTTTGAAATTAAGAAAGGCAGTTTATTTGTGCTGCAGCCAGGACAAATGCACCATTGGAGCCTGTCTGAAGATATTGAAGGCTTTGTGATTATATTTTCCCAGGAACTTTACAATTTATATTTCGGAAAGAAAAACATCAACGATTACAACTTTTATCATTCGATTCACAATCGTCCGGAAATACTTTTTGAAGCATCTGAAATTTCTAAAATTTTGCCTTATTTCAATCTTTTAATTGAAGAAAACAGTCTGCATAATAATTTCCAACTGGATAAAATGCTGAATTTACTAGATTGCATTCATATTGAAATTTCACGGAAGTATAGTGAAACTTATTCACATCAGGCACATTCCTACAACATAAAAATAAGCGCATTTGAAAAGCTTTTGGAACAGCATTTTAAAGAAGAAAAATCACCTTCTTTTTATGCGGATAAATTAAATATTACCCTGAAACACCTTAGCCGGATTTGTAATGAAATTTTACAAAAGACAGCTACCGAAGTGATTATGGATCGTGTAATTCTGGAAATCAAAAGAATGCTGACCGATAAACAACTGGCTGTCAACGAAGTTGCATCGGCTATTGGCTATGATGATTACTCTTATTTTTCAAGGGTTTTTAAAAAACATACAGGAGTTTCTCCAACGGCTTTTCGGGATTTAAAAATTTAAACCATATAAGTGATATAAGTTTATTTAAGTTTGGTTTATAATCTGTTTTTACGAGCATTTCGACTTCGCTCAATGTAAAAAAGAGCTTAAATTTTTTTATATCACTTATATGGTTCAAAAAAAATTAAATGGTTACAGCTTCCAAAATCCTGAAATTGCTTTTTGGTGCTTCACATAAGGAGCAGCAATAGGTTTCGGCTAAATCCGTAAATAAAATGCCTTTTGGAATGTTTTGACTTTCATCTCCGTACTCCGGATTGTAAAGTGAAAGGCATTCCTGGCATTGGTAGATATCCAATTGTGGTTTTTCTTTTTTCTGATTCTTTTCGGTTGTTTCCGGAGTTGAATTCCCTAGTTCTTCAAAGTATTTTCGGCTTAGTTCAATCAAAATGGTCGGCAGTTCCAGCTTGTCAATATCCTGAGAGTGCACAATGTATTCTCTTGTATTTGGGTCGAAATTCTTTGCAAATAAAACATTGTAAGTATCACGTATTTTAATCGACTCCAGATCTTTAGGTAATTCATTTTTTTCGATTACAATCGAAGTGAAATAATGACCATCACGGTTGTATTCAGATATTCCGAAGTTTAATCCGTAGGTACTGATATCAAACTGATCCAGTGTTCGGACCAAAAAGGTTTTAAGGTTCAGTGCCCATTCCATTGCTACCGGCAAATGCCAGTTGAGTTCTAAAAGTGAATGACGGACATTGATTCCTTTTTTTCCTAAAAACTTTTCCCATTCCAGTTTTCGTTCTTTTGGAATTCCTTTTATGATAAAGGATTTCCATGGCGTGATACATATTTTACCGATTTTGCAGTCAAAACACAAATCGCACATTTCTTTCAGGAAATCCAAATCGTAAAGATTGTTTCTCCAGTACAAACCAAGCCAGTACTGATCGATGCCCATTCGGTTCATGCCTTCGTAATACGGAAAAGGGTAAAAAGGAACATTCAACGGTTTGTCAATTGTTCTGTTATTGGTGTCCAAAGCTTCGGTAACCAGACTAAAAATTAAGTCGATTCCGCAGGATTCTTCGGTAGTAACAATACGTTCAATTTCGTAGTAAAATGTTGCAATATCCCAGCTGTAAATTAACACCGGATATACTTCCATTCGATTCCATTTCGGCAAACGGATATATAAAAACCAGTAATCTTCATGCTCTGAAGCAATAAAATTAAGGTGGCCGGTAAACAACGGAACCAGCTGTTGCTTAGGGTCGTTGATGTTTACTTTAAGCTTGGGCTGGTCTTTAAACTGCTCTAAAATATATAAAAACTTATTACCTGTAAGCCAGTTGGTATTTCTGAAAATATCTGTAGAAACATAAGATGAAACGATGTTATTTCCGCTTTTTTCATCGGGAAAAACAAAATGATGTTTCCCCATTTTTTCTTTTTCCAAAGCTTTAAAACCTTTTGGAAAAATAATATCCTGTCTTGAGCCAAATGAAATCGAATCTAAACCCTGATCTGCAGCCATATTGACCACTTCTCTAAGTTCTCCCGGCGAAATAACGCCTCCTTTTACTATTAATCTCGTTAATTCCATATCTTTAATTTTGTTTCAAGTTTCAAGTTTTTTTAGTTTCAGGTTTTATTTCGTTCCAACAACCTGAAACGTGAAACCTGAAACAAAAGAAACTAAACCTTACATTTTGCTAAAATCTCTTTAACTTCTGTTTTACAGCTTCCGCATCCTAATCCGGCTCCGGTATTTTTACATAAATCCGTAAAATTATTTACGCCTCCCTTAATTGTTTCTTCGATGTTTCCGGCTCCCACCTGACTGCAGGAGCAAACTAATTTTCCGAGGACAGGTTTGGCATTTGAACTTCCTCTAAGCAATAAATTTCGTTTCTCAGACAATTCGGTTTTGCTTTCAATCATGGTTTTGAATTCGGCAAACTCGTTTTTGTCGCCCATTAAAATCGCACCTACCAATAAGTCATTTTTGACGATACACTTTTTGTAATAACGCTGTTTCAGATCTGAGAAAACAATTTCTTCATACGAATCATCGTTTTCCGGAATTTCAACCTGACCAATGCTGCACAAATTAATATCTTCCAGTTTCAGAATATTCATTAGTACAGAACCTTTGTAGTAACTACTAATGTCTCCCGCCAGAAAGTTAGCCAGAATATCGGCCTGCTCTTCAGCTGCAGATGTGATTCCGAATAACTGATTGTTGAATTCGGCTATTTCTCCAATCGCATAAATATCCGGATTTGATGATTGTAAATACTGATTTACTTTTACACCGCGACCACATGAAAGTCCCGTTTCTCTTGCAATTTCGATATTCGGAATGGTTCCAATCGTATATACAATAGCATTTGCAGTAAGGATACGTCCACTTTTCAGTGCTATTTCAAGTTCGTTATCGTTATCCGTTTCAAAAACAGTACTCACTTCATTATCAAAATAAATCTGGATATCACGAAGTTGGACTTCCTCTGCTAATAGTTTGCTTGAAACACGATCCAGCTGACGTTCCATCAAACGTGAAGCCCTTTGAATTATGGTGATTTTTACTTTTTTATGTTTTAATGCAGCAGCTAATTCTAGTCCTAACAAACCACCGCCAACAATCACTACATGTTGTTCCTCAGGAGGCAGATTTGTATCGTCAAGGTGTTTTTTTAAACGATCGGCATCTTCTTTTCGCCTCACGGTAAAACGTCCCGGCAAATGTAATTGCGCATTTTCTGGTATAAAAGGACGGCTTCCGGTAGCCAGAATTAATGAATCATAAAAATGTCTGTTTCCATTACTATCGATTATGTTTTTTTCGGCAGCATTAATTTTACCAACTGCTACACCGGCGTTCATGGTAATTTTCAGTTTATTTAATGCTTCACCGTCTTTCACCTTTAATAATTGCTCCCAGCTGAATTCTCCGGTCATATATTCCGGAAGCAATACACGATTGTAAAACGGATTGAGTTCATTAGAAAAAACAATGATTTCATCTGTAGAATTGAATTCGCGATAATTTTGTATGAAACGGAAAGCCGCGGCACCCGCTCCCACAATGGCAATTTTCTGAAAAGGTTTTACATATTTGGTAATGGCAACCGTAGTGAATTTAAAATCAGGTTCTTTCGAAACCGGGTCAATTAATGTATTGGTTAGGTTATTCGTTCTGTTCAGATCATTTTCAAGCTGTTTCCCCCAGTGCATCGGGAGGAAAACGACTTTTTCTTTAATTGAATCTGTCACTTTTGCTTTTACACGAACTTCTCCGTTTTTACTGGTTACTGTTACGATATCGCCGTCTTTAATGTCTGATTTAAAAGCATCAATTGGGTTTATTTCAAGCACAGGACTTGGTGTATGCGTCATCAAACGTGATACTTTTCCCGTTTTTGTCATGGTATGCCATTGGTCGCGAACCCTTCCTGTAGTAAGGATAAAAGGGAATTGAGGTGTTGGCAGTTCTGACGTATTTTCAATAGAAGCGGGTAAATTAAAAATCGCTTTTTGAGACGGCGTGTAGAATTTTTTATCCGTAAAAAGGCGGGGTGTTCCAGGGTGTCCGTAATCCGGAACCGGCCATTGAAAAGTACCTTCAGTTTTTAACCGGTTATAATTTAAGAATGAAATATCAATGTTGGTGTTTTTGGTCAGTGCGCAATGCTCTTTATAGACTTCTTCAGCATTATTAAAATTGAAGCCATTAAAGTTCATCTTTTTAGCAAAACGAATTAAAATTTCAATATCAGGAAGTGCCTCACCCGGAGCATTTATTCCTTTTGGTAAATAGGAAATACGGCGTTCAGAGTTGGTCATTGTGCCGTCTTTTTCCAGCCAGCCAGCTGCGGGTAATAACAAATCGGCATACTTTGCCGTATCTGCATTATGCGAAATATCCTGAACGACAACAAATTTCGCATTTTGCAGTGCTTTTTCAACGCGACGGGAGTCAGGCAAACTTACTAACGGATTGGTGCAGATGATCCAAACGGCTTTCATTTTGCCTGATTCCAGTGCTTCAAACATTTCTGTTGCAGTTAAGCCGGGTTTATCAGATATCGAGTCAACACCCCAAAAATCAGCCACTTCTTTTCTGTGTTCCGGATTTGCAATGTCTTTGTGGGCTGCGAGTAAAGTCGCCATTCCGCCGACTTCTCTTCCGCCCATTGCATTCGGTTGTCCTGTTAGTGAAAAAGGTCCTGAACCCGGTTTACCAACCTGACCCGTTAAAAGAGATAAATTCAGTAAAGCCGTATTTTTATCAACCCCAACAACACTTTGATTTAATCCCATTGCCCATAACGAAATAAACCCTTTTGCTTTTCCGATGGTATCAGCAGCCAGCTTAATATCGTTAACTGAAATCCCGCATAGTTTTGAGGCTTTTTCCAATGAAGTTCCTAAAACTAAATCTTTATATTGTTTAAAATTTTCAGCATGATTCTTAACAAAATCGTGATCAACGTATCCTTTTTCGATGATGCGTTTTGCCATCGCATGATATAAAATAATATCGGAACCCGGAAGAATCTGCAAATGCAAATCGGCAAAAGCGGCAGTATCCGTCCTTCTTGGATCTACTACAATGATTTTTACTTTTGGATTATTTTCTTTGTGTTTTTCCAGTCTTCTAAACAAAATAGGATGACACCATGCAGGATTTGCCCCTGTAATTAAAAAGGTATCGGCCAGTTCAATATCGTCGTAAGCAATGGGCACAGAATCCTCACCAAATGTTTTTTTATACCCAACGACGGCGGAACTCATACAAAGCCTGGAATTGGTATCGATATTATTAGTCTTTAAAAAACCTTTTACTAATTTATTTACTAAATAATATTCTTCGGTTAAACACTGTCCTGAAATATAGAAACCAACACTATCAGGTCCGTGTTTTTTTATGATAGAAGAAAAAACAGCTGCAGCACGATCAATAGCAGTATCCCAGCTTACACGCTCTAAAGGATACGATTTGTTTCCTCGCATTTGAGGATATAAAATCCTGTCTGAAGTATCATTAACTACATAATGTAGGTTTCTTCCTTTCGAGCAAAGCATACCTTTGTTTACAGGATGGTCTTTGTCTCCTTCAACCATTACACCATTTTTCGGATCGTTTGTAACGATAATTCCGCAGCCAACGCCACAATAGGAACAAGTAGTTTTGATTTTTGTGTTTTGCATCCGGTTATTTTTAAATACTACAATTATGATCTCTTAATAAGATTTAGTGTAAAGCACTTATTTAAAGTGATACAAAAATAAGTATTTTTACGTATTAATACTTATTTTGTCAATTTATTTTTCTATTTTTGAATCAAGTACTAATAATGATGAGTAATTAGTTAACTAGTGATGTACTAAAGGCCTTTAGTCTGAGATTAAAGAATGAAACTGAATAAATTGAAGTTGATGGCAAAGAACCTTACCTGATGTTTAATTGAGATCAATAAAGATTGTTTTTCACTAATCACGAAGGACTAATTACTAAGTACTAATCACTAAGGACTAAAAAAAACTATCCCATGAAAGAAGAATTCGCCATTTGTGATACCTGTGCAAACGAGAACTGTTTTATAAAAAAACACCTGCATTTGGAGCAGATGAAGGAGTATGTTTCAAAAAAGCACAGTTTTGTCTGTAAAAAATCGCATCAGTTTATTATTGAAGGTGCTCCTCTTCAGGGACTTTATTTTATTTGTAAAGGTAAAGTAAAAACAGTAAAAACGGGTATAAACGGACGTGAACAGATTGTTCGCTTGACTAAAAACGGAGATACTATCGGATTTCGTGGCTTTGGAACCAGTAAGCGTTATCTGATTGGTGCTTATGCTCTGGAAGATACAGTTTTGTGTAATTTCAGTAATGAAACGATGTTGGACATCCTTAAAAATGTTCCTGAGTTTACGTACGCCCTGATGTTGTTTTATGCCGATGAATTAAATAAAAGTGAAAATAACATTCGAAAAATTGCCCATATGAATGTACGTGAACGCGTAATTGATTTGCTGCTGTATATTCATAAAAAATTTGGTCAGAATAATAATGGCCTGATCGAAATTGAATTATCCCGAAAAGAAATCGCAGACTTTGCCGGAACCACTGAGGAACAGGCTATACGCATACTTTCAAGCCTTAAAAAAGAAGCCCTTATCAAAACAGTCGGTAAAAGAATCGGCATATTATCTCCTTCTAAGCTCCACTCTGAAATCATGGAACACAAATATTTCTAAGGCTCAAATCTTCCAAAAGCTTCTTGTTTAGTAATAATACGTATTTTCTAGTATTACCAACAAAATACTACCACATATTCTAAGTATATTTTTGAATTACTTTAGCTTTTAGAGGCTAAAAGACTTAAAATTAGTATTACTTTTTAGTTACTTTATAGCCCGGCTTTGCTTTTAATATGATTGTAATCTTGAAAATAAGTATGGTTAAAAGCCTTATTTCATTAGCGGTAATTTAAAATTTCTGCGATAACGCAGTAAATAAATTGATAACAAGACGTTATTTTCAGCTAAAAAAAGAGGTTTTTATATGGGAAAAGCATAATACTTAAGTATTAATACGTATGTAAGTTTGTTTCATACTAATCAAAACAACTTATTATGTTTCAATTAACCAACTTTAAAACAACCACGCAAATATTAAAGAAAGAACACTTTTTTAATACAAAACTTTCGAAATCAATTTTATTAGGATTTGCGATTATAGGTTTTTCTCAATACGATGCCCAAGCACAATTGACACTTACAGGTCAGATAAGAAATCGTGTAGAAGTTCGTGCAGGACAAGCAACTTTACAACAAGACGGCGACAAAGCAGCAATTTTTACCAGCCAGAGAACACGATTATCAGCAGGATATTCAGGATATCGTTTTAAACTTTTCACGACATTACAAGATGTTCGTGTTTGGGGACAGGATGCTTCATCCATTAACAGAACGACTACCGAGGCTAATAACGGAATTTTACTTCACGAAGCCTGGGCTGAAATTTCTTTGGTAGATACACTAAGTACGATTCAGAATTTATCTGTAAAAGCAGGACGTCAGGAGATTTCTTATGATGACCAAAAAGTTTTAGGAGCTTTAGACTGGTTACAGCAGGCGAGACGCCATGATGCGATTATCCTTAAATACGCCAACAAAGGCTGGATTGCAGATATTGGGGCAGCCTTTAACCAAAATAAAGAGCTGAATACAGGAACAATTTATAACGGTACAAACCCGGCATATGGTGCAGGAACAAACGGAATCGGAACTATGTATAAATCGTTTCAGTATGCTTACATAGGTAAAAAATTCTTCTTTGGTGATTTGTCTTTTCTATTCTTTAAAGATGATTTTAATAAATATACCAACGTAACAGCCGGAACACCTCCCGTAACTACAAAAGTAAATGGAGAAGGTGTTTGGAGCAGAAATACTACCGGAATCTATTACAATGTAAATGCAACCCGAAAATTAAATTTTATGGGGAGCTACTACTATCAGGGAGGTCACGATAAAGACGGAAGATCTTTAAATGCTAATTTATTCTCTATTACCTCAACGTATCAAATTGGAAGAAAATTATTTGTAGGTCCTGGAGTTGACTACTTATCAGGTGATGACGGGACAAAAACTGTAACTGCAGATTCTAAAAACAACCGTTTCGACCCATTGTACGGTACACCGCATAAATTCTGGGGGAGCATGGATTATTTTTATACAGCAAACGGATTTGGAAAGCAGGGGTTACTGAATTATTTCTTTAAAATAAAATACAATGCCAAAGACAATCTGACTTTCGCTCTGGATGTACACGGATTTGAAGCGGCGAATACATTATCTAATGGTGCAGGCGGTGAATTAAGTTCTTATCTGGGTACCGAATTAGATTTAACTGTAAAATATAATCTAACCAAAATGATCAATATCGAAGGAGGGTATTCTATTATGAAAGCCACTAATTCAATGGCATCTGCAGCAGTAAAAAATGTGGCTAACGCCGATTTAACGCCACAATTTGCTTACATCATGCTAAATATCAAACCAAATTTCCTTGCGAAAAAATAATTAGAATAACTTTTAAATCTGTTCAAAATGAAAAAAATAAACACATATACCAAAACGGTACTGACTTTGTTGGTAGTATTTATAACTTCCTTTACGGAAATGACGGCACAGAACGATCCTGTGAAACTTGGATTTATACCACTAACAGACTGCTCGCCAATTGTTATGGCAAAAGAATTGGGATTATTCAAAAAATACGGTGTAGAAGTCGTAGTAACGAAAGAATCTTCATGGGCAAATGTTCGTGACAAAATTTTAACCGGAGAATTAGACGGAGCGCACTGTCTTTATTCAATGCCTTTTTCGGTTTACACTGGGGTAGGAGGAAAAGCAGGTTCTGAAATGAAGATTGCCATGATGCTGAACGTAAATGGTCAGGCAATTTCACTTTCTAAAGATTTTTGCGGAAAGGTAGGCTTTAAACAAATGAATAAGGTAGCGCCGGTTGTAGCAGCAAAGTTGAAGGCCGAAAAAGAAGTAACCTTTGCCATGACTTTTCCGGGAGGAACACACGATTTGTGGCTGCGTAACTGGATGGCAATTGCAGGAGTCAATCAGAAAACTTCAAAAATTATTACAATCCCGCCTCCACAGATGGTAGCCAATATGAAAGTTGGTAATATGGACGGATTTTGTGTTGGAGAGCCTTGGGGAGGAGTTGCGGTAAAACAGGGAATTGGTTTCACACAAGTGGCCTCTCAGGATATTTGGAAAGACCATCCTGAAAAAGCTTTGGTTGTAAACAAAGAATTTAGTGAAAAACGCAGAACAGATCTTGTAAAAGTAATGAAAGCAGTTTTAGAAGCCTGTATCTGGTTAGACAATCCTGCCAACCGTAAAAAAGCAGCCGGAATAATAGGAAGAGCACCTTATGTAAACGCCCCTGCCGATGTTATCGAAAACCGATTGATGGGTAATTATGATTTAGGATGTAATCAGGGAACTCAGGTGTATGCTAAAGATTATATGCTGTTTCACAAAGGCGGAGCTGTAAATTACCCTCGTAAATCACACGCAATCTGGGCAATGGCACAATTTGTACGTTTCGGAATGCTAAAAGAAGCACCTAATTATAAAGCGATTGCAGACAAATTAATATTACAGGATTTATACGAAGAAGTAGCCAAAAGCATGAAAGTAAAAGTGCCTAATGATGATATGAAGCCTTTTTCTTTAACTATGGATAAAACGGTTTTTGACCCTTCAAATCCAGCAGGATATTTAAAAGTAGTAAAAAAATAAAGTCCTTACTAAGCTTATCTAAACCACAGATTTAATGATAGAAAAGATTGTTTATTCAAACCAGTCTGAAGCTCTTGAGGATCATTCTAATCTGTGGTAAAATTAACTTTCTAGAAAACAATTTCAACCTTAGATTACAACGCCATGTCAGATAAAGATACATTAATACTAAGTGATATTAGCGGTCAGGCCGAAGTTCTAACTTCTAATGTTATGCCTGATGCTGTAAAAAATGATAAATTTAAATTGCTGATCAGTCAGCTTGCTGAAAAATTTAAATCAACTGGATTAGCCGGAATCGGAGTCTTGGTTTTTATAGGCTTCTGGACTTTGCTCAGCATTTATACCCAAGATGCTCTTCCTGGGCCTTTGGCTACTTTTACTGTTTTGAAAGAAATGCTGAGTGATCCATTTTATGATTACGGACCAAATGATAAAGGAATCGGATTGCAGTTATTCAACTCCATAAAAACCGTTTTGTCCGGATTTTTATTAGGATCTTTAATAGCAATTCCAATTGGAATTTTAATGGGAGCAAGCAACATCTGCAAACAAATTTTCTATCCAATTGTACAGCTTTTAAAACCGGTTTCGCCTTTAGCCTGGTTTCCAATTGGCCTGGTGGTTTTTAAAGATACCGGAATGGCAACCATTTTTATCGTTTTCATCACATCATTGTGGTCCACTTTAATCAATACGTCTTTCGGGATAGCTTCAATTCCGCAGGATCACAAAAATGTGGCAAAAGCTTTCGGATTCTCAAAAATGCGTTATTTAACCAAAATTTTGATTCCGTATAGTCTGCCTCATATTATTACCGGATTGCGTTTAAGTATCAGTGTGGCCTGGCTGGTTATAGTTGCAGGAGAGATGCTTTCGGGCGGAGCTGGAATCGGATTTTTTGTGTGGGACAGCTGGAATGCCCTGAGTTTGGAAAAAGTAATTTCGGCCATTATTATTATCGGAATTGTGGGACTTCTTTTCGATAAATTATTCACTTTCATTGAAAGTAAAGTGGCTTATAAAGCTTAAAAAAGTTTCTAAGATGCTGAGGTGCTAAGGTTCTGAGTTTTTGGAAACCCTCAGCAAATTACAAACTAAAAAAACTAATGCTGATCATTAGCCCCGATAGCAGTGGAAATCCTTGTTTGCAGGGGTTCTGCAAATAAGATTGCAACGGATAGCGGGACGAATTGTCTTAAAAACCATAATGTTTCTGCTTCCAAAAAAAACTTAGATTCTCAGAAACTTAAAACTTAAAATATGAGCTACTTAGAAATAAAAAATTTAGAAATATCATTCCCAACTCCAAAAGGGAAATATATAGCCGTTCGGGATATTAATTTATCAATTCAAAAAGGAGAAATTATCTCCATTATCGGGCATTCGGGCTGTGGGAAATCAACGATTATGAATGCTATTGGCGGCATGCTCACTCCAACCGGAGGATCTGTTGAATTAGCTAATCAAAAAATAAAAGGTCCTGGACCGGATCGCGGCATCGTTTTTCAAAACTACTCCCTTTTGCCATGGCTGACTGTTGAAGAAAATATTTTTCAGGCTGTTGATTCTGTAATGCGTATTTCTAAAAAGGAGAAACACGAAATTGTGATTCAGAACCTGAAAATGGTGAATCTATATCAGCACAAAGACAAATTACCTGGACAGCTTTCGGGCGGAATGAAACAACGTGTTGCCATTGCAAGGGCATTCGCCATTAATCCCGGCGTATTGCTCCTGGACGAACCATTCGGTGCTTTGGATGCTCTTACGAAAGGATCTATGCAACTGGAAGTTTTAAAATTATGGAATCTGAATAACCGCGAAAAAACGATTGTGATGATCACGCATGATATCGAAGAGGCACTGTTTTTATCCGATAGAATTGTGGTTCTGAATAATGGTCCGGCTTCTACCATTCGCGAAATTGTTGAAGTAAATCTGCCAAGACCAAGGAACAAAATTGAAATTGTAAAAATGCCGGAATATATCGCCTTAAGAGATAAATTACTTCATTTATTAACGGATAAATTCTCTATTGAAGATATGGGGATGAAATATCAGAATTAATTTTTAAGTTTAGTTAATTTGTATGGTAGAGACGCACTGGTTTGCGTCTCTATTTTGTTTAGATATTACTATAAATTAGAATACCAGTTTAAAATATAATCTGCCACTTCTTCCCAGCCTTTTTCGCCACAGATAAAATGGCTTTTTTCATCAAAAATCTTTACATCTACTATACTGTCAGGATCTTTGTATTTACCAGCAGTCTTTTTAGTCAAATCAGGAGGAAATATATTGTCTTTTCCTCCTCCGATAAACAAAATCGGCTGATGAGGTTTTTTAAAATCTACATTTGCAAAAGACTTCAGGAGTGTTTCTCTTCCAATTTTTCTGCTTTCCGGTACAGCTATTAAATCATATGCTTTATTTTGTTCAGATTTTTGAAGCGTATTGAAAAATGCACGATTATACCAGTCTCTGGTTCCTAGATAATACTTTCTTCTGGAAAAGAAATTTACTGCAGGCCATACGATTTTTATAGTTGAAAACGGGGGAAGAACATTTTTGGGAGGTGCACCATTAATACTTACCGCAGCATCTACTTTGCCCAGGTCAAGCAGTTTTTGCACTGCCATACCCGCCATCGAATGCCCGATAACAAGTGGCTTTTCAGGTAATCTATCCATAAATCTTGCCATTTTGTTTACGACATCAACAAAACCTGTTTCAACAAGTTCAGGATGAAGAGTTTTTCGAAGTCTGTAGGGATCTCCCTCATGACCTGAGATGGGCGGTGCATAAACATTGAAACCTTTTTCATGAAAATAAGTTTCCCATTCAGACCAGATGTTATTATTCACGAACATACCGTGTAGTAATACGATCGTTTTTGATTTTGCCATTATATAATTTGTTTAAGTTTGATACTCTTTAATTCAAAATATGGTTAATGCAAAATGAGAAACATCCTCTAAATCTTCAGGCTGTTGGTGGTAGATAGTATTTATTGACTAAAATATGAATTAAAAAATTATGATTTAGATTTGAAATCATTGTTTTTTAACAAATTAATATTTTTTATTAACATTTTAAAAGCATCACTAACTGAAATATTAGAAAGTACATTCCTGCCAAATTCAATTCATTTTTTAAAAATTATTTTTTGCCTATAATTTGAATCACGGAGCCTCTTGCGTTATAGAACCTTGATTAATTGGATTTATTTTTCCTTCATTTCAATGATTTCATAACCAGTAAAGTCAGTTAATTTCTTCAGTTGAAAATAGAGATTCTATATTTTGAACCGCTTGCGTTATCATTGTTAGAGATATATCCAATGTGCTTTTTGCTGAAAGCCTCAAAAAATATAATTCTGCTTTTGTGCTATGCTAAAAATTGTAAAACCTAAAAAAAGTAAGAGTAGATATTTTTTCATATGCTATTTTTTCAATTCTTTTTCAATTCTTTTTCAATTGCTGCTAATCTTTCAGCTAATGATTTATATTGTTCGTTTTCTGCTCTTAAACGCTTCAGTTCTTTTTGCTGTTCAATAGTATAAAGTGTTAATTCTTCTATTTTTTGAAGTAAAATAGTAGATATTTCTGCTAAAGAAATTCCTTTTTCCTGCATTTCTCTTGCAGAAGGCACACCAGGCAAGTGATTGTTGTTTTTAGTAAAATCTTCAATTTCGGAAAGTGTTGGAAATACATAATCTGATTTTAATTCAGATCTGCCTGTATAATATTTTTGAAAAACATAATCAGGTGCGATACTAGTATCTACAATGACTTCTTTAGAGTGAATAGTTCCATTTACGGTTAGTTTTTGGTCTGGATTTGTAGTCCCAATCCCAACGTTGCCTACATCTGAAATACGAATCCTTTCCTGACCATTTGTAGAGAAACCCAAAAAACCTCCAGAAATACTTCCTCCTCTATAAAATGAAATAAAACCATTGGTTTCTGTATAGTCATATTTCAATCCTAACCTGAAAGATTCGGCAAATGGCTGTGTAGTTAGTGATTTTGCATACAAAGAAAAAGGAGATTCAGTAGCATTTGCAAGAATAGTTCCATAAGAATCATCTCCATTATTGATATGTAATTTTGCTGTAGGGTTACTTGTCCCAATACCTACACTACCATTTGAATTAATCCTAACTCTTTCAGCCTCATTAACTAAAAATTTCAATGCACGTGGATTACCTCCAAAATAAGCATTATGCTCAAGTAAAATTGAGGCGGCCTCTCCGTAATAATCATAAAATTTATAGCCACTTGAATACTTTTCTGTTGTTGAAGTTCTTCTATCTTGAACTGCAAAATTCCCTCCCATTTCTCCTATTGTGAGTTTCTCTACTGGTATAATATTTCCAACTCCATTATAACCTGTTCCAATTCCTACATTTGATGTAGTTGAGATAGGATTTGTACCATTCCATTGAGCATTAATGTTCAAGCCTGAACTAAGGACAATCAAACTTATTAAAATCTGTTTTTTCATTATAATTTATTTTTGCGCTTAAATCAATTAACAATATTACTTTTCTTAATTATTTCTGTGCGAAAATATATAAAAAACAAGATTATTCCTGCGCTCAAATCAGTTTTTTTTCCACTAAAAACTAATCACTTCTCTTTTTTAGATCCTTAACAACAAATCCCAAACATACTATCTTTTCAAGAGACATATTTAAAATAAAAAGAGCTTCTGAAATCAATCAAAAGCTCTTTGGGTTATGTATTATTTAGTTATGGTTTATAATCTTAACCAATAAATTTGGTTGTGCCGTTATGTATGTCAATTTCTGCAAAGTTGTGTTTTCCCATAACGATAAGCAGTTTATCCGCATTATAGCCAATATAGCGTATTTCCGGATTTCCATTTTTTGGTTTTCCGCAAACAGAAATTACATTTGTCTGCCATTTAAGCTTGCTTCTTTTGTAAGCAGATATTGTTTGCAGATCATTTTCAACATAATAAACAATGTTGTTTTTTTTAATTCCTCTTTTTTGTGTTCTGGAAAAATTAATTTCTGAATTTTTTGAAATTAAATCATCATTGAATTTTTCGGCAATACCAGTTTGAGTTACAAAAAAGGTTAACATGGATAATTTTAAAAATGGTATCATTTGGATAGAATTTGGGGTTCATAATCATCTCAAATATAACTAATTATGGTATATAATGATGTGTTGTGAACGAAAAAAAAACATCATCTTTAGAAATTAGGAAAACGATAAAAATATGTAAGTTAATTTCGAAGAAATGTTTATTTTATTAGGAAAAAATATCATATTCTATATTTTTGTTTTTCACAAGTAAAGAATAAGAGGCTGTAAATGTTTTTAGATTCAATATTGTTTTGTAAATCAACATCATTCATTACCAAATATTATACAAAAAAGAGTTTCTGAAAGTTAATCAGACACTCTTTTTAAACTTTGTTTTTAAAGAAAAAATAGAACAATTTAGCCAAATAATTAAAAATTATTTTCGGTCTATTACTTTTGACAAAACGGGCTGTTTTTCGTTCATGATTTTAGTAATGGTATAATGCATCCAGACCAGGCAAACAATAGAAAAAACCAGAATAAAAATCCATGAACTTGACCAGATTCCGGTTGCTGTTAATAAATATCCAAAAATGATTGGTCCAAAGAAACCGCCTAAACCGCCAATCATCCCTACCATTCCGCCAACTACACCAACTTCTGTAGGGAAATATTCCGGAATATGTTTGTAAACAGCTGCTTTTCCTATCCCCCATGAAATTCCAATTAAAATTACCAGGACTAAGAAAACCCACATATTGGCATCAAATTTAATAACTGTAATTCCTTTGGCAAGCAATTCTTTTTTCTTTACGGGCTGATTTTGTTCTACTACAACCTGCTGCCATGATATACTGGTTGGAAAAATAGCATTTTCAGCAGTGTTTTCTTTTCTTTGTGCGATGGGAAAATTAGTATCTCCAATTTTAACATTCTGGTCTGTAACAGAAGTAATTGTTCCTTTTCTGGTAGCCAGAACTCCAGGTCCTGTTGTCGTAATTTCCATTTTCGGAACCATTAATAAAGCACTTAAAACGACTGAAGAGCTCAATACCCAGTATATTACTTTTCTGGCACCGTATTTATCTGATAAATAACCTCCAAAAGCTCTGATTACACCTGACGGCAAACTAAACATTGTGGCAAACAGTCCTCCCATAACCAGACTAGTCTGATAGACGTTCATGAAATTTGGCAGCAGCCATTGTGAGTAAGCTACAAAACAACCGAAGACTAAAAAGTAATAGGCTCCGAAACGCCAGACACGGCCAGATTTCAAAGATCCGAGCATTTGAGAAACTGATTTGGTATTGTTTTCTACTTTTTTATTTTTTGTAAATAATAAAAATGCGATTCCTATAACGACTAATGCAACGGCATAAATTACCGGAAGAATTTTCCAGCCGTTTTGAGGATCATCTGTCGAAAAATGATTTAATAGGGAAGGAGCTAAAAAGGTAGTTATAGCAGCACCGGCATTTCCCATTCCGAAGATTCCTAATGCACGACCCTGCCATTCTTTTGGATACCATATAGAAGTAAATCCTATCCCAACAGCAAAACTAGTCCCTACGAGTCCGAAAAAGAAACTTAATACGGCAAACATGGTAAAACTATCTGCTAAAGGCAATAAAAATAGCGGCACAGAACAAAGTAATAGCAGTAATGAAAACACATATTTACCACCATATTTATCCGTTAGGATTCCTATTGGTAAACGCATCACAGAGCCCGTAAGAATGGGAATTCCAAGTAGCCATCCAACCTGAACAACGCTCCAGTTAAAGATACCATTATCTACCAAAAAGGTTACTAAAACGCCATTTAAGGTCCAGCATGCAAAACACACGGTAAATGCCAAAGTATTTAAAAATAAAATCTTATGCGATTGGGATAGTGAATTTGTATTTGTTATAGTACTTATATTTTTTTTGTAAAAATAAGTACTTTAACGTATTTGAAAACTGCGAAAACGCAGTTTTATCTATAATAATTACGTATTTATACGTAATTGTTATAGTAAAGAATATTCAGCTGCTTTATTGGATAATTCCATTAAGTTTTTAACCTTTAATTTTTTCATTAGGTTAAAACGGTGTACTTCTGCGGTACGTTTACTAATATCTAATGCTTCCGCAATTTCTTTATTGCCTTTTCCTGATAATAAAAGTGTTAAGATTTCTTTCTCTCTTTTGGTAATCATCATTTCTTCGCCCAGATTTTGTTTTGGTTCTGTTGAAAGAGAAGTATTGGTCAACTGGCTAATTAAAATAGAAGAGATATCTCCGCTGAAATATTTTCCGCCATTGGCTACTGTATGCAATGCTTTCATGAATTCATCTTTACTGGAACCTTTCAATAAATAGCCGTCTGCGCCAGCTTTTATAGATTTTAAGACATATTCCTCCGATTCATGCATCGAAAGCATAATGATTTTTACAGCATTATGATCATTTCTAAGTTTTTCTACTACTTCGATACCAGTTAAATTAGGCATACGAATATCTACTATAAGTAAATCGGGTTTGGTAGCAGTAACGACTTCAAGAGCATCGGCACCATCTATTGCCTCTCCTACAACTTCTATGTTTGCTTCATTTTCAAGTAAAGATTTGATTCCGTCTCTTACAAAAACATGATCGTCTGCTAATACAACCCGAATAATATCCCCCATATTCTACTTAATTTTGATTCTGATTTTTTACGTATATTCATCTAAAATGAATCGCTAAGATACGTAATTTTTAAATTAAGAAACTAGTTAATTTCAAAATGTGGAACATGATATAGATAAAAAAAACCGATACTTAAAAAGTGTCGGTTTTATATTTTAATGAAAATGATCCTCTTCAATCTCAAATTCAGCATCTTTTTCCCAGATTTCCATTTCGCAGGGCTTGCAGTTGAATTTTAATTTGTATTCTAGTTCGCCTTGTTTCAATACTAATGGCTCCTTTACCTTGACACCTACAATGTCTTTTTGGTGTATTGGACATTTTTTTAATTCGTATTTGATGCAATATTTAGTTGTCATTACACGTGATTTTCCTGGATCCCATTGTAATTCGAATGCTTTTTCGATTTCGGTAACACCGTGACGTTCGTAAAATTTACGAGCTGTTTTGTTTGAAACGTTATACATAAAATCCAGTTTGGTTTCCGGATAAGGATGTGACGTTTTTACCAATTGGTGTTCTTCACGTTTATAATTCGCCAGACGAATTTCTGATAATTGTTCTAAAACATTTCTTCGCATTTCGTTGATTTTTGAAATAGGAAGGAACCAGTTTTGAGAGAACATTATATTGATTTCATCGGCGCTGTAAGGTGTGAAACCTGTTTTTGCCAATTGAACTTTAATGTTTTCTTCAATTGATTCGCCGGTTTTAGTCGGCTCTTTTGCATGCTCTAATTTTACAGTGCTCACGTTTCCGTCTTCGTCGGTTGCGATTAACTCAAAACCATTTTCGTTTTCGGTAAGCAATAAAGTTGTTCCGATTTTACGGATTGCACTGTCTTCTCTTTCAACGATTTTTATGAAAGCAGTATCGTTGTTACGGTAAATAAAAGTTCCGTCTTTGATTTCTTTCAGAACGTTTGGATATACTTTTCCGTTTTCGGCTTTGTTTACATAAATTCCATCCGCTTCGTTATTTTCGTTGATGAAACAAAGTCCGTCACCATTGTTTAGCAATTCGCCGTTTTCGATTTCGTAAGCGTCTCCAATAGTCCGGATTAATTTACCGATATATTGCCCTTTTGATTTTGGACTTTCCCAGGAACCAATGCTGTTATGTCTGTCATTAACAAAATAATCCGTATAACCACGGTTGAACGTTCTGCTTAAAGTAGAATCGAAAGTATAGGTGCATTTTCCAGAAGACGCTTTGGTGTATTTGTCACTTCCTTCTAAATAAAGGTCTAATTTTTGGCGTAAATAGGAAACGTTGTTTTTAACGTAAGCCACATCTTTAAGACGGCCTTCGATTTTGAAAGAAACAATTCCGGCTTCAATCAGATTCGGAATCTGATCTGAAACGTCTAAATCTTTAATCGAAAGCAGGTGACTGTTTTTGATTAAAGTTTCTCCGTTTCCGTCGATCAAGTTATACGGTAAACGGCAGTTTTGGGCGCACGAACCACGGTTGGCGCTACGTTCTCCGTTGGCTACGCTCATGTAGCAGTTTCCGCTAAAGGACACACATAAGGCGCCAGTCACGAAAAATTCCAGTTCAACATCTGCATGATCGTAGATTTCTTTAATTTGATGCAGGTTCAGTTCACGTGCTAAAACCACACGTTTGATTCCGGCATCTTTAAGGAATTTTATTTTGTCTTTGTCACGATTATTGGCTTGTGTACTGGCGTGAAGTACGATAGGAGGCAGATCCATTTCCATAATCGCCATATCCTGAATAATTAGGGCATCAACACCAATATCGTATAATTCCCAAATCATGGCACGACACGTTTCTAATTCATTGTCGTACAAAATGGTATTTATTACCACAAAAACCTGAGCGTTAAATAAGTGTGCGTATTTTACCAATGCCGCAACATCTTCAATTGAGTTATTCGCATTAGATCGGGCTCCGAATTGCGGCGCTCCAATATATACTGCATCTGCACCGCTGTTAATAGCTGCCATTCCGCCAATTAAATCTCTGGCTGGAGCTAATATTTCTATTTTCTTCTTCATTTCTAAAACTTTAGCTTTTGTGGTATTCACGAAAAAAAGTGTGCAAAGGTCTTATAAAATATTTGAGATTACTAACGTTGGAGCAGTTTTTTTGAAATTGTTAACTTAATATAGTAAGAGTTGATATTTTATTCTGCCTTGTTTTTAAATTTATTTACTAAGTTTTCAAATTGTATTTGTTTATAGGATACATTTCTGATTTCGTATTTAAATCTTTTTGGGATTAATACTGCTGATATATCCATTGGATCTGTTTTAATCCAATAGTAAAGAAATAAAGTGTCATTAATTACTTTTGCATTTCCATAATATTTTAGGCCTCCTGTTTCATATTTTTCAACTATGATTTCAATTCCCTTTTTTGTTTTTTTAGATGTAATTAATTCTGCAGTTTTACTTTCATTTCTTTTTAAATAGCCGGAATCAAAAGCTTCTTTTGATGAGAATTTAATATTAATATTTTTTAATTCCTTTTTTACACAGTTGGTTAATAAAAGAAAAATTATTAAAGTAAAAAAATATATCTCATGTATGATTGATTTTTTGATTGAAGTCAAAAGTATAAAAATATATACCTATTTTCAATTTGAGGATGGTCTTAAAAATAAACAAAAAAACCACCCAATCCGAAGACGAGGCAGTTTCAAAAAAAAGCATGAATCGATCGATTGATTAATTCGCTTTCATTTTAATTAATGACAAAGTATTTTGAATACTGTTTAATTGTTTTGAAACAATGTTAACCTGATTGTAGTCAAGATGGTTTTCTTCCAGTGCTTTTTTGTATTTTTCGATGGCAGCCTCTTCTCCGGTAACACATGCGTTGATTATTGCTTCTGTATCTCCGCCTGTAAAAGAGGATTTAATGTCAATCCATGTTCGGTGAAGCGCTCCTAATGGTCCGCCGCCTGATGTGTCTGTAGATTTTCCGAGTTTGTTGATTTCGTCTTGTAATTCTACAATAAATAAGGCTCTTTCACGTGCGAATTCAAGAAACTCGGTTTTCATTGCAGGATTTTCTACATGTTCAGCTGCATTGGTATAGCCCAGTTTCCCGTCTTCAAGAATTGAAATTAATCCTTCTAAAGTTTTAACTGCTTCTTTTGTGGTTTCATCTGTATGTATCATGACGTGTGATTTTTAAAATTTATATATTACAAATATCAAAACTTATAAGATGTTTATTCTTACAGGATTGTATTCTGATTTTATAATATTTACAAATGGGAATTTTGAAAGTTTAAAGAAAATTTCATTCAAGACTCAAGTTGTAACCAGAATAAGGATTGTGTCGTCAAAGTTCTAATCAATCATTAATCACACACGACATGAAAACAATTTTCAATTTTTTGATTCTTCTTTCAATTTTTCAGACTGGATTTGCTCAAAGTTTAGAAACGAAAATAGACAGTTTAATTCCTGCCTCGTTTAAATCTGAAAACCCTGGCGCAGTGTTTCTTGCTGTTAAAAAAGGAAAAGTTGTTTATAAAAAAGCTTTTGGAATGGCAGATTTAGAGATGAATGTAAAGATGGAACCCGAATTTGTTTTTGAAATAGGATCGATGACCAAACAGTTTACAGCAGTTTCTATTTTAATATTAGCAGAACAGGGAAAGCTTAAGCTTGATGATCAAATCACGAAATTTATTCCAGATTATCCAACGCAGGGAAATGTGATTACGATACATCATCTGCTTACGCATACTTCGGGAATTAAAGATTTTACTAGTATGAAATCTATTAAGAATATTGCCAGAGAAGATTTATCTCCAAAAGAACTGGTAGATTTTTTTAAGAACGAACCCATGGATTTTAAGCCTGGAGAACACTATAAATATTGCAATTCTGGTTATGTGCTTTTGGGATATATTATTGAAAAAGTTTCAGGCCAGTCTTATGAAGAATTTATTTCCCAGCATATTTTTCAAAAAGCCGGCATGCACAATACATTTTATGCCAGTCATGATAAAATCGTTAAGAATAGAGTTTCAGGATATCGAGGGAAAGGTAATTATGTAAATGCCAATTATATTAGTTTTTCTATTCCGTATGCTTCGGGCTCGATAATGTCTAATGTTGACGATATGCTGAAATGGCAGGATGCCATAAATAATCATAAATTGCTAAGCGCTTCTTTTACTGAAAAAGCTTTCATTAATTATTCTTTAAATAATGGGCAGCAAATAAATTACGGTTATGGATGGCATATTGAAAAAATTAAAAATAGAGTGGTGCATGATCACGGTGGGAGTATTTTTGGTTTTAAGTCGATGGGAGTTTACGAACCTTCTCAGCAGATTTATGTAATTGGATTAAGTAATTGCGATTGCAACTCCCCAACATCGATAGCTAAAGCCATTGCGGCTCTTTTAATAGATTAAATAAAAAGGGTGCTTTCGAAAGAAAACACCCTTTTGCAATTTTATTTATAATATGTTTATACAGTCAAAGCTTCTTTGATTCTGCGTAATGCTTCTGTTAAAATATCGTTGCTTGTTGCATAAGAGAAACGAATGCAGTTTGGATTTCCGAAAGCATCTCCGGTTACTGTTGCCACGTTTGCTTCTGCTAAAAGATACATTGAAACATCGTTTGCATCTTTAATTTCGTGTCCTTTTAATGTTTTTCCAAAGAAAGAAGAAACATCAGGGAAAACGTAAAATGCACCTTCCGGAACATTGATTTTTACTCCTGGAATCTCTTTTAATAATCCAACTACTAAATCTCTGCGTCCGTGAAAAGCCTGAACCATTTCGTTTAATACACTAGGGTCAGCATCTACTGCAGTAATGGTAGCTCTTTGTGCTACAGAGTTTGCTCCAGACGTTACTTGTCCCTGAATTTTTGTACACGCTTTTGCGATAAATTCCGGAGCACCAATATATCCAATTCTGTATCCTGTCATGGCAAATGCTTTTGCAACACCGTTTACAGTAATTGTTTTTTCTAACATTCCCGGAATTGAACCGATACTACAGAACGTTCCTGAGAAATTGATGTGCTCATAAATTTCATCGGCAACTACGTAAATATTTGGGTGTTTTTCTAAAACTTTTGCAAGCGCTGTTAATTCTTCTCTGCTGTAAACAGATCCTGAAGGATTACAAGGAGAAGAGAACCACATCATTTTTGTTTTTGGTGTGATTGCAGCTTCTAATTGTTCTGGTGTAATTTTGAAATCTGTTTCTACAGAAGTTGGCACTTCAACAGGAACTCCGCCAGAAAGTTTTACGATTTCGAAATAAGAAACCCAGTATGGTGCAGGCAGGATTACCTCGTCACCATCGTTTAACATTACCTGAGCAATGTTGTATAATGATTGTTTTGCTCCGGTTGAAACTACAATTTGAGATGGTTTGTACTCTAGACCATTGTCTCTTTTGAATTTTCTGCAGATAGCTTCTTTTAAGTCCTGATATCCGTCAACAGGAGAATATGTACTGTAATTATCGTCGATTGCTTTTTTTGCAGCTTCTTTAATAAAATCAGGCGTATTGAAATCAGGCTCACCTAAACTTAAACTGATAATGTCTTTTCCTTGTGCTTTTAGCTCACGGGCTAATGCAGCCATCGCTAAAGTCTGCGAAGTAGCTAAATTGTTGATTCTGTCTGAAAGAATATGGTTCATTATAAAAAATTTAATTGCTCTTAATTTGCTGTTTTTTTAAGAGAGGTTATTATTAATAGATTTTAGTTTTATACTGAAAATTCAGGCTTCATTCCTAAGTCGCGTAAATGTTTAAAGTGGGCAATAACAGCACTTCTCATGGTTTTGTATTCGTAATATGGTAAATTACATTCTTTTGCTGTCTCTTTTACTATTTTTGCAATTTTACCATAATGGATGTGGCTGATATGTGGAAAAATATGATGTTCGATCTGGTGGTTTAATCCGCCGGTGTACCAGTTTACAAGTGCATTTTTTGGTGCAAAATTAGTAGTGGTATATAATTGGTGAATGGCCCAGGTATTGTCCATTTCACCTAATTCATTCGGTTCCGGATTCGTTGTATGTTCAACAACATGTGCGAGTTGAAACACAATGCTCAGGATTAATCCTGTTGTATAATGCATTACAAAAAATCCAAGAACAACTTTCCACCATGTAATTCCAATTACGATTGGCAATACAATCCAGATTGATACATAAATGATTTTTGTTATGATTAATGTGGTCCAGAGAATTTTAGGGCTTTTGGGTTCACCATAGGATAATTTTCTTTTCAGATAATTGCGCATTTGCTTAAAATCAGTAGTAATAGCCCAGTTGAAAGTCAGTAAACCGTATAAGAAAACAGAATAATAATGCTGAAAACGGTGAAAACTATGCCATTCAGCGTGTTTTGTAAAACGAATGATTCTTCCTGCATCCAGATCTTCATCATGTCCGGGAATATTGGTATAAGTATGGTGTAAAACGTTGTGCTGAACCTGCCAGTTATACACATTTCCTGCCAAAACATAAATGGTACCGCCCATTAGTTTGTTGATCCAGCCTTTATCAGAGTAAGAACCGTGATTCCCATCGTGCATGACGTTCATTCCAACACCAGCCATTCCGATACCCATTACTATTGATAAAAGAAGCATGAGCCAAAAAGGCATTTCAAGCGTAAGAATTAAAAAGTAGGGAGTTAAAAAAACAGCGAATAGAATAACAGCTTTTAAATGCAGCTTCCAGTTTCCTGTTTTTTGGATATTATTTTCTTTGAAATAATTGTTTACCCGAGAGTTAAGCGTTCTGAAAAACTTCAGATTGTCTTGTCTTGCAAAAGTTGGAGCGGTATTATTCATATTAATTTTAAATAGTTGTCAAAGGTAATTATTATAAATTTTCAATTTGCAAAATTGAGTTAAATATTTCAATCGTAAAGTAGTACTTTTGTTAAAAAATTAGAGCAATGGATGAGATATTGAAATATTTTCCGGATTTGACCGACATTCAAATCGAACAGTTTCGAAAATTAGACTTTTTATATCACGACTGGAATGAAAAAATTAATGTTATTTCAAGAAAAGATATTGATTCGTTATATACAAAACATATTTTACATTCTCTTGGAATTGCGAAAATCATGAAATTTGAACCCGGAGCAACTGTTTTAGATGTTGGAACAGGAGGTGGTTTTCCGGGAATTCCGCTGGCGATTCTTTTTCCTGAAACCCGTTTTTATTTAATTGATGTAATTGCAAAAAAAATAAAGGTGGTTCAGGGAGTGGTAGATGCTTTGGAATTAAAAAATGTAAAAGCAGAGCAAAAACGTGCCGAATTGGTAAAGGGGGATTTCGATTTTATAGTAAGCCGTGCCGTAACCAATATGCCGGATTTCGTTTCATGGATCCATGATAAAATCAAAAAACAGCACAAGCATACTTTAAAAAATGGAATCTTGTATTTAAAAGGAGGAGATTTGACCGAGGAATTAAAAGACTTTCCAAAAGCTACTTTATATGATTTAGCTACAATTTTTGAAGATGAGTTTTTTGAAACCAAAAAGGTAGTGCATTTGCCATTGAAATTTAAACCTTAATTTATTTCTGTAAGAATATAAAGCCGATAACATTTTTTAGTAAAATTGTTGTCGGTTTTTTTATACCTCTAAAGTAATCATAACGCAATGATAATTTGTAACTGAATCAATTTCCCTACCTTTGAAAACGCTTAAATAAAGTTATAATGAATAGAAGGAAGTTCTTTAGAAATGGCTCATTGTTTACGATAGGAGCCGCAATTCTCAATCCGTTTGAGGGTTCTGCAAATGTTTTAGATTTAGACGCTGCAAATAAAAATAAAAAGGCAAAAAATATCATTTTGCTGGTTAGTGACGGTATGAGTACCGGTACACTTAATATGACCGATTTGTTTCTGAACAGAAAAAATGGCAAAGGTTCTAACTGGATACAATTATATAAAGACAACAAGGTTTCAAGAGCTTTGATGGACACCGCTTCTGCGAGTTCCATAGTAACTGATTCTTCTGCTGCAAGTTCTTCTTGGGGAGGCGGTTTTCGTGTCAATAATGGCGTTTTGAACGTGAGTCCACAAGGAGAACCGCATTTACCAATCTGGCAAAAATTTAAAAAAGCCGGGAAAATGGCGGGTTGTGTGACTACAGTTCCTATTACACATGCAACTCCGGCAGGTTTTTGTGTCAACAGTAAAAGCAGAAACGCTCAGGAAGATATTGCTGAACAGTATCTGGAATTAGGTTTTGATATCATGATGGGAGGCGGAGCCAATTATTTCAGTCCAGAATTAAGAAAGGACAAAAAAGATATGTACGCCGCTTATACAGCAAAAGGATATCAGGTTGTAAAAACAAAAGCGGAAATGGAGGCTGCATCAAATTCAAAACCTGTTCTGGGTGTATTTGCAGATGACGGACTTCCGTATTATGTGGACAGAAACAGTGATGAAAAATTAAAAACCACTGTTCCGAGTCTTGCCGAAATGTCCCAAAAAGCAATCGACAGAATGAAAGGGCATAAAAATGGTTTTGTTTTGCAAATTGAAAGTGGAAAGGTTGACTGGGCAGCACATGGTAATGATATTGCAGGTCTGATTAACGATCAGATTGAATTTGATGAAGCGGTAAAAGTTGCCATAGAATTTGCTGAAAAAGACAAAGAAACATTAGTAATTATTACCACAGATCACGGAAATGCTAACCCTGGAATCATTTACGGAAAAAATGCCAATGACAATTTCGACAGTATTCAGAAATATACGCAGACTAACGAATGGATTCTGAATCAGATCAAACCGCAGTCTTCCGTTGCGCAGGTAAAAGAAATTATTGAAAAAGCAAATGGGCACTCAGTTTCAGATGAAGATGCCAAATATGTATTAGGCTACTATGACGGATTACACAAAGAAGATGGATTGTACAATTATAAAAAGCTGCCCTATAAAGCTTTCTCAGAAATGCAGGGAAAAATAAATTCCGTAGGCTGGATCAGTATGGATCACTCTGGAGATTATGTTGAACTGGCTATGTTTGGTCCGGGAAGTGAACTCTTAAAACCTTTCGTAAAAAATACCGACTTACATTATCTAATGTTACAAGCTGCAGAAGTGGAGAATAAATTTTAAGCGTTGGTAATATTTAAAATTCACACAACAAAAAAGTAAGCCGAATCTTGATGAAAAGATTCGGCTTTTTTATATTTAAAAGTCTTTTGAGACTTTTAAACTTCGACTTTAAGACTATTCTCCTAAAAACGGATATCTGTAATCTTCAGGAGTTACAAAAGTTTCTTTGATAGTTCTCGGAGAAACCCAACGTAATAGGTTCAATGCAGAACCTGCTTTGTCGTTCGTTCCTGAAGCTCTTGCACCACCAAAAGGCTGCATTCCAACAACAGCTCCCGTTGGTTTGTCGTTGATGTAGAAGTTACCGGCAGAATTTTGCAATTTTGCAGTAGCTGTTTCAATAGCATAACGATCCTGACTGAAGACAGCTCCGGTTAAAGCGTACTCAGAAGTTGTATCAACCAATTCTAAAGTTTCTTCCCATTTGGCATCTTCATAAATATATAATGTCACAACCGGTCCGAATAATTCGGTTTCCATCGTAGTGTATTTTGGATTTGTAGTTACAATAACCGTTGGCTCTACAAAGTAACCAACAGATTTATCATAATTTCCTCCGATGATAATTTCAGCATCAGCATCTTTTTTGGCCTGATCGATGTAACTCGCTAATTTATCAAAAGAACCCTCATGAATAACCGCAGTAATAAAGTTTCCGAAATCTTCAGGAGACCCCATTTTCATTGATTTCACATCGGTGATTAATTGTTCTTTTACAGCTGGCCATAAACTTTGCGGAATATAAACTCTTGAAGCAGCAGAACATTTTTGCCCCTGGAATTCAAAAGCACCACGAGTAATTCCTGTAACAACTTGTTTTACGTTAGCGCTTGGGTGTGCAATAATAAAATCTTTACCTCCCGTTTCACCAACGATTCTTGGGTAGGTTTTATAATTATGGATGTTTGCTCCAATTTTAGACCAGATATCTTTAAATACATGAGTAGATCCTGTGAAGTGAATCCCTGCAAAATCAAGGCTTGCCAGAACAGTATCCGTAATCATTAAAGCATCACCAAAAACAACGTTGATAACGCCGTCCGGAACTCCCGCTTCTTTGAAAACATCCAAAATGATTTTGGTTGAAAACACCTGACTGTCGCTTGGTTTCCAAACCACAACGTTACCCATCATCGCAGCACTTGCAGGAAGATTGGCAGCAATTGCTGTAAAGTTAAATGGAGTGATAGCATAAACAAAACCTTCAAGAGGTCTGTACTCTAAACGGTTCCAGGTTGTTGAGTCTGATTTTGGCTGATCTGTGTAAATCTGAGTCATGAATTCTACGTTGTAACGTAAAAAGTCAATCAATTCACAAGAAGCATCAATTTCTGCCTGATGGATATTTTTAGACTGCCCAATCATAGTGGCAGCGTTGATACGTGCTCTGTATGGACCTGCAATTAATTCAGCTGCTTTTAAGAAAATAGCTGCACGTTGTTCCCATGCCATATTCGCCCAGGCGCTTCTTGATTCAAGTGCATTGGCGATTGCTTTTTCTATATGTTGTTTTTCAGCCAGATGATATTTTCCAACCACGTGTTGGTGATCATGAGGAGCAGTAATATTTCTAGTGTTTCCGGTTCTGATTTCTTCGCTTCCAATATATAATGGAACGTCAATTTGAGAATTCCACATGGTAGCATATGCTGCCTGTACAGCGGCTCTTTCCGGTGAGTTTGGTGCGTATCCTTTTACCGGCTCGTTTACCGCTTTAGGGACATTAAAAAATCCTTTTAACATGGGATAAGATATTTTAAAATTACGAATTGTTTAATTTTAGGCAAAAGTACAAAGGTTATTTTGATTATATCACAATACAATATTAAAATGTTGTAATTTAATAAACTAATTACGTCAAGCTATAAAACGAATGTTTGTATAAAAGTTTAAATTTGAGTGACTTCAATTTACAGGACTATGAAAATTCCACTTCTGGCTTTTAACGATAAAGGAATTTACTGCCAACAGGCAGATGTCTATCTTGATCCATGGCGTCCGGTAAAGAATGCTATTATCACACACGGTCACGCAGATCACGCCCGGTGGGGACATCAAAATTATATTACACATCATACTAATGTGCCCATCATTCGTCATCGTTTGGGTGAAATAAAGGTTACCGGAAAAGAGTGGGGAGAAACTTTCGTAATCAACAATGTGAAATTCTCCTTGCATCCTGCCGGACATATTATTGGAAGTTCCCAAATTCGGGTAGAACACAAAGGCGAAGTCTGGGTTTTTACAGGTGATTATAAAACCGAAGACGACGGAATTTCAGTTCCGTATGAAGTGGTAAAATGCCACACTTTTATCACCGAATGTACTTTTGGATTACCAGCATTCAACTGGACACCACAGGCAGAAGTAATTACCGATATCAACAATTGGTGGTCAGAAAATAAGGCCGAAGGAAAAACATCCATCCTTTTTGGATATTCTTTAGGGAAAGCACAAAGGATTCTAAAATATTTAGATACCGATATTGGAAAAATATACACACACGGAGCTATTGAAAATATGACCAATGTGCTGCGTACTATGGCTGATTTTCCGCCTACCGAATTAATAACAAGAGAAACTAAAAAAGAAGACCTTTTGGGTAATATTATCCTTGCCCCGCCAAGTGCTCATGGAAGTATCTGGATTAGAAAAATGACTCCTTTTGTAACAGGGGCAGCAAGTGGCTGGATGGCTTTTCGCGGAGCAAGACGACGACGTGCGATTGACAAAGGTTTTGTTCTAAGTGATCATTGCGATTGGTATTCGCTTTTGGATAGCATCAAAGCCACCGGAGCAGAAAAAATAATCTGTACACATGGTTACACCGATATTTTCTCTAAATATTTAAGGGAATTGGGTTACGATGCCAGAACCGAAAAAACACAATACGAAGGTGAATCCGCAGAAATGGAAAAGGATGAAAAGGAAGTGGTTTTTGAACAAAATGAAACTTCGGGGATTTCTGAAAATAAGGAATTGTAGATGAAAAATTTCGCCCAACTTATAAAAACGCTCGACAGTTCGAATAAAACGAACATAAAAGTTGATGCAATGACGACCTATTTTAAAAATGCGTCGCCGGAAGATAAGGTATGGACAATTGCGATTTTGTCACATCGTCGTCCGCCAAGACCTGTCAATACTACTTTATTAAGGATTTGGGCAAATGAACTAGCGAATATTCCGCTATGGCTTTTTGAGGAAAGTTATCATATTGTGGGTGATTTGGCCGAAACCATCGCTTTGATTATTCCGACAACCAAAGGACATTCCGACAAAAGTTTAACCGAATATCTTCAGGAGATTATTGCCTTAAAAAACAAATCAGATTCGGAAAAAAAAGAATATTTACAAGAGAACTGGCTCGCGCTGAATTATTATGAACGCTTTGTTTTTACCAAATTAATTACCGGAAGTTTGCGAATCGGCGTCAGCCAGAAATTAATGACTAGAGCGTTGTCGAAAGCAGAAGATGTTGATGAAGATGCTCTGGCTTATAAACTGATGGGAAATTGGGATCCGAATACCATTACGTTTCAGGAATTGATTTTAGATGAAAAAAGCTCAGATTATTTATCAAAACCCTATCCTTTTTATCTGGCTTATCCAATTGAAGGAGAAGTCGATAGTCTTGGAAATCCTGAAGACTGGTCAATTGAACACAAATGGGACGGAATCCGCTCACAAACAATTATTAGGGACAATGAGCTTTATATCTGGTCAAGAGGCGAGGAGCTGGTTACCAATAAATATCCGGAGTTACAGTCATTTCTTGGTTTTATTCCAGATGGGACAGTCATTGATGCAGAAATTCTGGTTTTTACAAATGGTGAAATTGGAACCTTTAATGATCTGCAAACGCGAATCGGAAGGAAAACTATATCAGCAAGCTTGCTTGAAAAAGTGCCTGTAATTTTAAAAGCGTATGATATTTTAGAATGGGAAGGTCAGGATATTCGAAATTTACCTTATTCAGAACGAAGATTATTATTAGAGCAATTATACAATTCTATTAAAGATAAAACGCCTCATTTTCAATTGTCAGAAAGAGTATTGTTCCATTCCTGGGAAGAGGTAACAACAGAAAGAATGCGTGCCCGCGAAATGAAAAGCGAAGGTTTAATGATAAAACGAAATGACTCACCGTATCAGGTTGGAAGAAAAAAAGGCGATTGGTGGAAATGGAAAATAGAACCTTTGGTAATCGATGCTGTTTTAACCTATGCGATGAGAGGCCACGGAAGAAGGTCTAATTTATTTACAGATTATACGTTTGCGCTTTGGCAAACTAACGATAATGGCGAAAAAGAATTAGTAACCTTTGCTAAAGCCTATTCCGGCTTAACCGATGCCGAGTTTAGAAAGGTGGATGATTTTATAAAGAAAAACACTTTGGAGCGTTTTGGTCCCGTACGAAGTGTGACGCCGCAATTGGTTTTCGAAATTGGCTTTGAAGGAATCGCATTATCCAAAAGACACAAAAGCGGAGTAGCAACAAGGTTTCCAAGAATTTTGAGATGGAGACAGGATAAGAAAATAGAAGATGCCAATTCAATTGAAGATCTTAAAAGTATGATTTCATAAGTTTCAATACGTAGAAACATAGCTTGAAATGTGTATAAAACAAAGAATATAAAAGAAACCAGTTTCATACATAGCTAATGTTTTTTGATGCAAGTGAAACACCTTTATACGTTTCAAAAGCTATGTTTCTATGTGTTAGAATTAAGTCAAAACGATTATAAATGAATAGAGACGAACTATACGCAATTGCAGACAACTGGTTTCACGCTCAGAGCTGGAAAGCTTTTCCTTTTCAGACCCAGACCTGGACTGCTTTTCTGCAAGGCAAAAACGGATTATTGAACGCTCCAACCGGAAGCGGAAAAACCTATGCCTTATGGTTTCCAATAGTTCTCGATTACATGAAGAAAAATCCGGATTATAAAACGAAACATAAGCCCGGATTAAAGGCCATTTGGATTACCCCTTTGCGGGCGCTTTCTGTTGAAATTAAGCAGTCTGCGGATAGAATTGTTGAAGATTTAGATTTACCAATAACAGTTGGAATCCGTTCAGGGGATACAACGCAAAGTGAGAGAAATAAGCAAAGTAAAAAAATGCCTGATTTGCTGGTTACAACTCCTGAAAGTCTGCAATTACTATTGGCTTCAAAAGAGTTTTCAAAAACTTTCGCTAATTGTTCAGCAATTGTAGTGGATGAATGGCACGAATTATTAGGAACAAAACGAGGCGTTCAAATGGAACTGGCTTTGTCCCGATTAAAAACGGTTGCTCCTAAAATGCGTATTTGGGGAATATCGGCGACAATAGGAAATCTGGAACTGGCACAACAGGTATTGTTAGGTGTAAATTCAGAAGCTTATCAAAATTCGGTTTTGATTAAAGCACACATCAATAAAAAAATAAAAGTACTCTCGATATTGCCCGATAAAATGGACAGTTATCCATGGCGTGGTCACATGGGATTACATTTAATCGATGAGGTAGCGAAAATAGTCCGGAAAAGCAAAACCACTTTAATTTTCACAAACGTTCGTTCCGCCTGCGAAATGTGGTTTCAGGCCATACTCGAAAAATACCCTGAATTCGCCGGAGATATGGCAATGCATCACGGAAGCATCAGCAGGGAAACACGGTTATGGGTTGAAAATGCAATCAGAAATGAAGAATTAAAAGTAGTAGTTTGTACGTCAAGTCTCGATTTAGGAGTCGATTTTGCTCCGGTTGAAACCATTATTCAGGTGGGAGGTCCAAAAGGTGTTGCTCGATTTTTACAACGAGCAGGACGAAGTGGTCACCAACCCGGAAAAGAAAGTGTCATCTACTTCCTTGCTACACACGCCATCGAACTGATTGAAGCTTCAGCTCTTAAAAAAGCGGTTGACAAAACTATTGTCGAAGACCGAATTCCCTACTTGAATAGTTGGGATGTTTTGGTGCAATACCTGAATACGTTGGCCGTTTCAGATGGATTTTTTCCCGACCAAATTTTGGAAGAAGTCCGGAAAACCTTCTGTTATCAAAATATAACGAAAGAAAACTGGACCTGGATTTTGAATTTCATTACAAACGGAAGCCAGAGTTTACAAGCCTATGATGAATTCAAAAAAGTAGAAATTGAAGAAGACGGCCGTTATAAAATCAACAGCCGACTGATTGCCATGCACCACAGAATCCAGATAGGAACTATTGTTGGAGATGCGTCATTAAATGTCAAGTTTTTAAGTGGCGGTTATATTGGGAGTATTGAAGAATGGTTTGCCTCAAAACTACAGCCGGGAGATGTTTTTACCTTTGCGGGAAAACGTTTGGAATTATTTCGTGTAAAAAATATGCAGGTTTTGGTTCGAAAGGCTGATCCCAAAAAAGAGTCACGAATTGTAAGCTGGATGGGAGGGCGTATGGCATTATCTGTCCAGATGAGCGAATTGCTTCGGGAAGAATTATACGCTGCCAATAGCGAGAATCTGACCCCTGAATTAAAAGCTCTGCAGCCTATCTTTGCAAGACAGCGAAAGGAAAGTATTGTGCCAGGTGATGATGAATTCTTAATTGAAACCTTTAAAACCAGAGAAGGGTATCATGCTGTTTTTTATCTTTTCGAAGGTCGTTTTGTGCATGAAGCTTTAGCCAGTATTTTATCCTATCGCATTAGTTTATTGTCTCCAATTACTTTTTCTTTGGCTTATAATGATTATGGGTTTGAATTACTCTCCGATCAGGAAATTGATATACAGTCGGTTTTTGATAATAATTTTTTTTCAACCGAATATGTTCACCATGATTTGCAGAAGAGCCTTAATTTAACAGAAATGGCTCGCAGAAAATTCAGGGATATTGCCGTAATTGCAGGACTTGTTTTTACCGGAATGCCCGGAAGACCTGTTAAAACAAAACATTTGCAAAGTGGATCACAATTACTTTTTGAAGTGTTCAGGGATTATGAACCCGATAATTTATTACTTCAGCAGGCTTATACTGAGACTTTTGAACATCAGTTGGAAGAAGGACGTTTAATTCAGGCTTTGGAAAGAGTGAATAAGCAAACCATTGTCTGGAAACAATGCAAAAAGCCAACACCATTTAGTTTTCCAATCATTACAGACCGATTGAGGGAAAAATTATCAAGCGAAACATTAGAAGAAAGAATCAAAAAAATGACAGCCAGTTACATGAAATAATTTTGAGAAAATATCAAAGGTTATTATTTATATCATCCTGTTGAAAGTATACTGACGATATTTTTGCAGGTAAAATTTGATAATTGTAAAGTTTAAATGGAATATGTTGTTTTTGACTGAAGAAATGTTGATAAAAAAGCAAAATCAATTAAACTGTTTCATATATTCTCAGTCTAACCTTAATAATCTTAAAATATAAATATGAAACCACATTTACTATTTATTCTTATGTCTCTTTTTTTAATTAGTTCCTGCTCAAAAAATGATGATTCAGATGAATCAGGTCAGGATTCTGGTTATGTTAATGATGATTTGGCAGGGCCAATCTCAAGACCAAAAACAGGATATGGTTCGGATGGAAATTATAGTGTTGCGAAAATTACTTTTCCAAGCCCTTTGTATAATGGAAAAAATGTTGAAATATTTTATCCAAAGGGAATAACTTCTGCAAAACCAACTATATTTTACTCACATCCGTTTGGAGGAGAAGAGAGCGCCTACAATATAGGTTTGTACGAATTTATAGCAAAAAAGGGATATGTCGTTGTTTTTGCCCCTTACCCAACCTCTGGTGTTACTGTTGATGAAAGATACAATACATTATGGCAAAGTTTTAAAAAGGCTGTTACAGATTATCCAAATATAATTGACACAAAAAAAGTTGGCTTCATGGGCCATTCTTTTGGAGGGGGAGCTTCATTTGCTTTGGCTTATAAAGGATTTATAGATGAAGGCTGGGGACAAAACGGTCGTTTTATTTTTACAATGGCTCAATGGTATTCCTATCAAATTTCGCAAGATGAACTCCAAAATTTTCCTGCAAATACTAAATTAATTAGTGAGGTTTATGATGATGATATTGTCAACGATCACAGGTTAGCAATTGATATGTTTAAAAATATCAATATTTCAAATTCTGAAAAGGATTTCATTTTAATTAAGAAATCGGTTTTGCCAACTTTTACCTATACAGCTGAGCACAATCTTCCGAATACTCAAACTTCATACGATGCTTATGACTATTATGGAATTTACAGATTACTTGACGCAATGATAGACTATAGTTTTAACGGAAACGCTGTAGCTAAAAATATTGCACTTGGAAATGGCTCAAAAGAACAAATAACAATGCCGGAGTTTAATGGACAAGCCTTATCACCATTAATAGTAACAGATAGTCCTTCACCATTATATCCTCAAAGTAAATATTCTTTTCAATGCGGATCAATTAATAATCCAAGAATTGCTAATTGTAATTAGTATTTTTACATTAAATAGCCTCCGATTCTCATGAATTGGGGGTTTTATTATTTTCTTTTTATTTCTATCGGAGAAAAACAATGAATATTATAATAAACAACCTGAATTTTATTTTGCATCAGTCGGGTGCTGTTTTTTGGGAAGAAAAAAAGATGCTTCTGATTTCTGATGTTCATTTGGGAAAAGTGACTCATTTTAGGAAACACGGAATCGGAATTCCGAAAGATGCGATTTTTGAAAACTTTAATCGTTTAAAAACAGTTTTAGAGCTATTTGACTCTGTAACTATTGTTTTTTTAGGAGATTTATTTCACAGTAAAATCAATAACGAATGGGAGCTTTTTACAGAATGGATAAAAGAACATTCGCAGAAAGTAATTTTAGTGGAAGGCAATCATGATATCATTTCAAAAAGGAATTATGAAGAAGTTAATATTGAAATTTATAATGAATTAATTATTGATGATTTTTTACTGACACATCATCCAACTGAAAAAGAAGGGCTTTTAAATTTTTGCGGACACATTCATCCTGCGATACAACTAAGAGGATTAGGGCGACAATCTTTAAATTTACCTTGTTTTTTTCTGAAACCAAATCAATTGATTTTTCCGGCTTTTGGGGAATTTACAGGAAATTCTTTTTTAATTCCGACAGAAAACGACAAAGTTTATGCTATTACAAAAGAAAAAGTAATAGAAGTTGCCCTAAATTAATTCAAAGCGAAAGGAGCACACATTCTGAATGTAGGAACTATTACTTTAAATATTTTGGTTGTAGTAAAATTAATCATATTAAAATGACCTTTCATCGCGCCATAAGGAGATGATAATAAGCAGCCTGAACTATAAGTATGATTTTCACCTGGCTTCAAAACGGGTTTTTTTCCTATAACACCTTCTCCGTCAACAACTTCAAGGTTGTTAAGGGAGTCGAAAATTTCCCAGTGTCGGGATGTTAGCTGTACTGAATCTTTACTGTGGTTTTCGATGGTAACAACATAGCTAAAGGCAAAATGGATCTTGTAGTTCTTGAAGTAAGTACCTTCAAAACTAGTCAAAACAGATATTTTTATGCCTCTTGTTATTTGAGAAACCATAACTAACGTAGTATATATGTGTGTGTTATATGTGCAAACTTACAAAAAAAAATGATTGGATTGAAATCCTTTTTTAGAATGTTTAGTTAATAATATTCAATGAATTAGCATTTCCCTTGCCGATAACTCTTTCATAGCGGTCCGTACTTTCACGGTAATAAACCCAAATAGTGTATTCGTTTTCAGTCTGGTAAAAATTTCCGTCAACAGCATTCTCAAAATCAATTACGCCTTTTTTGTCAGCAACCCTGTACTGAAAATTGGTAAAACCCTGCTTGATCATTACTGCTTTTTCATATATCCCTTTGTCAGGATTATAATCCATTTTGTATTCTGGAGATAAGCTATAATTATTAAACATACCTGTAATATAAATGTCTTTATTTAATCGGAATGTTGGAGCTGACAGCGAAAAATATACCCAGGCATAATCGGCTTCAATTTCCTGATTAGAACCATTTATGTTTTTGACGACAAAATTTCCGTTTATATCCTGATAAACTGTATAAATTTGATTGGCTCTTGCGGGGCTTGTATATAAAAAAGAACTGTAAATGTCGCTGGTTGAACTCACTTTTGCAACATTATTATTGGCCACTCTTACATCTTTATTTTCAAAATATAAAAATTCATTTCCGCCCCAGAACTGTGTTTCGGCGTCGTATTTATAAACCAATTGATTGCCAATTGTATATTGCGGGCGGACATTTTTAATACTGGTGTTAAAATCTCCGTTTTGCAGTAAAAGTACTTTTACGTTTTGTAAAGGTGTCTGAAAAACAATATCATTTGAAGAAATCGAAAAATCAAGATTCTGTTTTTGATTGATATTGGTTAAGTTTCGGCTACGTTTTACCTGAGCAGATACAGTACACAGATTTTCATATAAAATAAATTTTCTGGAGAAAATAACGTCTCTTTCTTCGTTGAGTATTTTCAGCATATAATTTCCTGAGATTTTCAATTGTGTAGTGAATTGATTAGGAAAATTAAGGCGGTAATGTGAATAAATCTGAAGGGTATTGAAAGAGTTCGTGTAATCCATAATTCTTTGATTATCAAAACCAAGAATGTAATCTGTTTTCGGGATCTCAGAAGGTTTCCAGTTGTAATCGCAATGTACAATTTCAAAATAATAATTGGCTTCGTTGCCAAATAAATCATCAAACTGCAATTGAAATGTGGAGCCTAATTCGAATATCGGAATCACATTACTGCCGTTTTGTACAAAAGAAACAGTTTTAATATTGTAAGGGGGATCAATTTCCTTTTCCTGAGCTTTCGCTAAAGTGAAAATAAAAAGAAAAGCAAAGCTTATATATAACAATTTGGGCATCTTATATAAATTGTAAGATTGTAAATATAACAATTTTATATAATGAAAAAGATACTGTTATATCATATTAATGATTAAGAACCTAAAATATAGCCTAAGTTGCCTTCAAGTTCGTCATTAATATAGCTTTCTTCTAAAAGCGAATCAGATAACAGTTTTTTATTTTCCTGGAGCTTAATGATTTTTTCTTCGACTGTGTTTTTCGAAATAAAACGAATCACATTGACTTTATTTAGCTGACCAATTCGGTGTGCTCGTGCAACTCCTTGTTTTTCTGCGAAAGGATTCCACCATGGATCTAAAAACAAAACATAAGAAGCTTTGGTAATGTTCAATCCGACACCTCCGGCTTTTAGCGAAATAAAGAACAATAATCGATTTTCGTTTTCCTGGAATAATTTAACTTGCTGCTCTCTTTTGCCGGCTGGGGTTTCTCCCGTAATTTCACAAAATTCTATTTTATTTTGTTTGCACCACTCGGTGTAGAAATTAAGGTTCGTAACAAACGAACTGAAAATAATTGCTTTTTGTTTTGCTTTGACTAGATTTTCCAGATAATTGGTTACAGCAATAAATTTTCCGGAGTCAATTTCTGAATCGGCATCAATCATTTTAGGATGGTTACTCAATTGTCTCAACTTCATCAAAGTATTAATAATGCTGATTTTATCCGGACTTGAACCGTCAGTTTTAAGCAGGAAATTACGAGCTTTGGATTTTTCTTTTTCGTATAATTTTTCCTGTTCGGGATCCATATCACAATAATAAACCTGCTCTGTTAATTCTGGCAGATCTTTTAAAACCTGTTCTTTGGTTCGTCGCAAAATGTAAGGCTGGATGAGGTTTTTTAATTCTGTTAAAACTTCATCGTTCTGCTTTTTCTCAATCGGAGCTTTAAAATTTTCTGCGAAAAAATTATAAGTTCCCAGAATATCGGGATTTATGAACTGCATCTGCGACCATAAATCGTCAAGCGAATTTTCGATGGGCGTACCACTCAGTGCTATTTTATGACTCGTACTGATTTTATTGATGGCTTTAAAAATCTTAGAATTTTTGTTTTTGATGTATTGACTTTCGTCTAAAATCAGATAATGAAAATTGTGTTTTTCTAAAATTGAAATATCCCGGTGAATAACGCTATAGCTTGTAAAAATCAAATCGGTAGAATCTAATCTGCTTACTAAAGATTTTCGGTCATTCCCAATATATTGCATTTTAGAAAAGTGTGGTGTAAACTTTACAGCCTCATTAAACCAGTTAAAAACTAAAGAAGAAGGAAGTACTATTAATGCTTTAAGTGGTGTCCTTTCGACAGTAGTTTCATTCGCAAACAAATCAAAATTGGTAGTTTTGGTTGAAAAGCCCAGTTGTTCCTGTACAGAAACCAAAACAGCTAAAGTCTGTAATGTTTTTCCAAGTCCCATGTCATCTGCGAGACAAGCTCCAAGATTTGAATTATAATGACCCAAAAGCCATTTTACACCATCAATCTGATAGGGCCTTAAAGTTGCTTTTAATAAATCTGAAGCCGTAAACTCAGCCTGATGAATCTGGTCTAAATCATTGTTGATTTCTGAAATTCCGTCTAAAGCAGTAAAATTACTCTTACGTAAAAGCAAAGCTCCGTTTTCTGTTTTAGCCAGTTTTGCTAAAGAACTATATTTGCTGAACCATTCCAGCGGAATCAAAAAATAATTGCCGTCAGGCAATTGAAAAAGCCTTTCCTTGCTTTTGATATTCGGAATTATTTCATTGAAATTAATCTTATAATTGCCAATTGTAATCATGATTTTAATATCAAACCAATCGGCTTTCGTTTCTTTTTTAACCGAAATTGTATTGCTTTCTGTAATGATTTCTTTGCTTTCCAGTTTGAGGTTTTGGATTGTAAAGCCTAAGCTTTCCAGCTTTTCTTTATTGTCAATTATTAATTGAATATTGATATAAGGATCATTCGCTTCTGTATCCAGCCCAAACAATTCGTTTTTGACTTTTACTAAACCAATTTCAAGTAATTTTTTTGTGTATAAAATTTCGACGGCACTCCTTTTAAACTGAATTATTTTGGGTTCATTGGCAATACTGAAATCAACAAAAGAGTGTATTTTTTTAGTTTTGCCTGCATCAAAAACATAGCCATTGTAATCAAAATACAGATTGAGGTAATAACAGTTTTTAAAGAAATCATAAACAGGCTGGATCGTACTCGAAATGATCTGGTCGCGAACCTCCATTTCAAAACCAGTTGCTTCAATATCAATTTTTTTGGCTATTTGGGGTATAAAACCTTTAAAATAATCATCCACCAATTTAGATGGAATTTCAATAGATTTTTTCTTTAAAAACGGAGTCAGTTTTTTTGCATTTAATTCTTTTAATTGTCCTAATTTCTTATCAATAATTAACCAGCCAGGCTCATCTAAAAGGATATCGATACTACTATTCATAGGTGAAAAAGTAGTTTTGTTTTCTTTTAAAGAAAGGGTATAGGTAATGCCTTCGGAATGTTTATCAAATTGAATCTGAGGTTCAAAATAAAGAGGTTCGATAGCAACTCTTGAACGATAAAAGTCTTTTTCAGGCCCCAAATTCAAAGATAGTGGAAATTGTTCCTTCACAATCAAATCGTAAAAGGAACTTAAATTGAAATTTAAATACTGGCGAATGGCAAAATCAATTTTAGAATCTTTTTGCAAATCAGCAATGGTTTTAGCTGATTTGATTTTGGTACTGAACTTTTTGAAAATGAATTCAGGTTTTAAAGATTCACAGGCTGTCAGGATTTTTTTTGTATTTGAATCTAAATTTTCAAAATCAATTCCAAAACTTTCAATGATATCTTTAGTTGCCTTTTTGTCTAAGTATTTAATATCGCTTGTGTTCCCGACAATATAGGACGTTGGAATATAAGCATTCAGATTTTTTTCAAAACTGATGTCAAAACAAAACTGAAATGATTTAGTAGGTTCCAAGGTTTACAGATTTGGTTTAGGCTTGTAATTGGTGAATTAGGATAAAAAAGCGTTTTCAAATTATTGCTATTTTGAAAACGCTTTTTTTAAACGAGCTTATATCATTTATATGGTGAAAAAAATTAGTTTTCCTGTTTAAAGCAAAGCGGAATAATTTCACCTTTTGCCAGACAATATTTTTCAACTAATTCTGGAGCAATTTTATTGGTGTAATCTTCTTCGATAACAATAAAACCAATGCTTCTCAATTTATCAAAATAATCGCGACCATATACACGAACATGATCGTATTGTCCAAATATTTTTGCCCGTTCTTTTTGATCGGTGATAGAATCATCTGCAAACGTAACATCGCGGGATAAATCCTGTGGAATTTGCAAAACAGCCATTCCGCCCGGTTTTAAAACACGGAATAATTCCTGCATCGCTTTGGTATCGTCCGGAATATGTTCTAAAACGTGATTACACAAAATAACGTCATACTCATTGTCTTTGAAAGGCAAATTACAAATGTCTGCTTTTACATCTGCCAAAGGCGAAAGCAGGTCGGTTGTGGTGTAATCCAGATTTTTCTGCTTGCGGAATCTTTTGTAAAATGCCTGTTCCGGAGCAAAATGCAATACTTTTTTCGGTGCTGTAAAAAAATCGGTCTGATCGTTTAAATACAGCCAAAGTAAACGGTGTCTCTCTAAGGAAAGTGTGCTTGGAGAAAGTACATTGTTACGTTGTTTTCCGTATCCGTAAGGCAAAAACGACTTAAAGCTTTTCCCGTCAATAGGATCGGTAAATTTGCTTCCTCTTAATGATAAAGCTAAAATTGGGCGCACCACATAACTCAAACGGATTAATAATGGACGAGGGATTGTATTAAGTACTAATTTGAATAGTTTTTTCATTAGATTCTAAATATTCTTTGAAATCGATCGTTGTCAATCACTTTTAGTTTTGAAAATAAGTGTTTGTATTCAGATGTTAATTCTCTCTCTACTGCTGAAAAAGTAGATTTAGCTGCTGGACTAGAATTTGTGTTGTAAACAAAATATATTTGAAAAATACTATTAGGGAAACACATGTTTTCAGTAAAACCCTTGTTGTAGATATAATTGTAAAATGATATTATACTTTCTGTTGCTTTTAGTCTAAAATCAATTTTCTTGATACCACCACTTTTAAATTCAACAAAAATTACTTTTTCGTCTTTAAAATAAACAGTATCTGACGTTTTTATCGTTTTATTAATTTCATCAAAATCAAAACTAAGTTTTGTTGAGTTTATAAGAGATTTAGTGATTGTAATTTCTTCTTCTATATTGTTTATTATGGTTTTTTCTTTTATTTCGTACCATGAGATTTCTTTTAATGTTTTCTTAGGGACATTGTTCTCAAAATGTTCTTGAATATCATTAAACCTCATCGTTTATGTCTTGGATTTTATAAAATGCTTCAGAAATTGAGCTTAAAATTGGCGTTATATCTTCTGTTACATCAATAATTTTAGAAGATAATCCATCTTCATTTTTCTCAGCAAAGTAAAAATTTGTTGACTTTTCATATTGATATTTTTTAGTGTAAGCATCTAAAGCTTCAATAAAATATGGACTGTGTGAAGTCAATAAGATCGGAATGGCTAATTCTTTAGATAATAAAACTAAAATCTCAGCAAATTTAACTTGCCAGGTTGGATGTAAATGAACTTCAGGTTCATCAATAATTAATAAAGTGTTTGAATTTAATTTCCCTTTTTGTAAAAGTAATTGTAATATTCCAAAACTTTTTATTCCAGTAGCAATATTTCCAAATTCGAATTCTGTCGCATTTTTTGTAAAAACTATTTCATCTAAAGGATCGATACTAAAATTTCCATTTATGACTTTTGAAATTAAAGATAAGAGGTTATTATTTTTTTTGCTATCATCAGAGAAAATATTTAATTCATTTTCTCTTAAAAATATTAATTTATTTAAATGATCATTCTTATCTATAATTTCATTAAAACGAACAAAGTAAGTTTGCATTAGTCTTAATGGGGATTCAATGAAAATAACTTCATCATAATAAAAAGAAGAACTATTTTCAAGTCCTACGAATTCAATTTTGTCTTTGAAATAAATACTTTTTTCTTCAATTCCTCCAATTTTAATAAAAGATTCACTTTTGTTAAATGAATTTGATATTTGATTTCCAAATTCATTTTTGAAAAAAGATTCTAATCTGTAGTACAATGCTTCTGTAGAATCAAAAGAAATTGAAGTTCTACGACCAAAATCAACTATAAATTCAGAAAGTTTTTCTTTAATCTGTGGATTGGAATAATTATCGTAAAGGATAAGTACAGATTCTAATTCATTATTTATAGAATTAATAATGTCAGTATCTTTTTTTGAATGTAATGAAGAAGGTCTTATTTCTAATTTTTCTAGAAATTCTGAAATAAATTTATTTTGAATATTTTGGTCGCTTTCATTAGTTGCTGTAGTTCTTGATAAAAGATTTCGAATATCCCTTGTCTTTTCGTAAACAAATCGAATTTTATTTGCATTGTGAGAAATTTCATCGCCATTTACTCCCCTAATTAATGCATACAAAACTTTTCCAACAGTACTTTTTCCAGAATCATTTTGACCAGCAATTAGAGTAATTCCCTCAATATTAATGTCAGCTTCTTCTATAATTCCAATATTTTGGAGTTTAATTTTCATTAGATACTATTTTTTATAAAAGTAGTTATTTTTAAATTTAATAAATTAAAAAATATTATTCTCTACTAAAATATTAGTATTATATATTAGTAAATGGTCTTTGCAAATCCCGGCGTAATAACTACAATACTAAAGGCACTTTTCTAAATTCATCTTCTTCATTGCTTTCGATTCCTAACGCTTTATAGATATAATAGAAAGTAGATAAAATTTCTGGTTTTCCGTCAATTAAAGCAACGTCGTGTTCGAAATGCGCACTTGGTTTTCCGTCAGCAGTCAGGATTGTCCAGCCATCTTTGAGCTGTTTGATGTTTTTGGTTCCCATATTGATCATGGGTTCAATGGCAACCACCATTCCTTCAAGGAAAAGTTTTCCTCTTCCTTTTTTACCATAATTAGGCATTTCCGGAGCTTCGTGCATTTTTTGACCTAATCCGTGTCCAACCAATTCACGTACAACTCCGTATCCGTGAGACTCCGTATATTTTTGAATGGCATTTCCAACATCTTCAACACGGTTTCCGGCTTTAAATTCCCTGATTCCAACGTAAAGAGATTCTTTGGTTACCTGTAAAAGTTTTTTCGTTTCAGGAGCAACCTCACCAATCTCAAAACTGTAGGCATGATCTCCATGAAACCCGTTTTTGAAAGCGCCGCAATCTACAGAAATAACATCACCATTCTGTAAAGGCGTATTATTTGGTATTCCGTGTACCACCTGAGCATTCGGACTCATGCAAAGTGAATTCGGAAATCCGTATAATCCTAAAAAGCTCGGAACAGCACCGTGATCACGTATGAATTCTTCGGCTAATTTGTCAAGATATAATGTCGTTACTCCTTCTTTAATTTCAGAAGCAATCATTCCTAATGTTTTCGATACGATCAAGGCACTTTCGCGCATTAATTCTATTTCCTCACGAGTTTTTTGGATAATCATATTTTTCAGATTTTCAGTTCGCAAAAGTACAATTTTAATCTTATTTTTTTTAAGTTGATTTTGAAATTAATTGGTACTAAAATTTTTGATTACTTATTTGAAAATCAAACCATCTATTGAATTCTAACATTTTTTTAAAAGTACATTTCAGAAAAAAGGCATAAATTAGTTATAAAACCTTGTTCGTCATGAAAACTATCACAGATAAGGATATCGATAAAGTAAGCGCTCTTAGGAAAATGAAGCGAAATGCTTTAGCACTTTTAGGTGTAGCTGTTCTATTATTTATAACCGCCATTTATTTTAAAATCCCGATACTACAGGCTTTCAGTGAAGCAGCCATGGTGGGCGGAATTGCCGACTGGTTTGCAGTTGTGGCTTTATTTCGTCATCCGATGGGAATTCCGATCTGGCATACAGCCATTATTCCAACCAAAAAGAATGAAATAGGTGAAAATCTCGGTAATTTCGTTTCTGAAGAATTTCTGGATCGGGAAAAACTAGAAATTAAATTAGATGAATTCAATTTTGCCACTAAAGCTTCTGAGTGGCTTTCGCAGGAAGAAAATGCGAATAAAGTTGCAGATGCTATAGCGTTAAATCTTATTCCGGGTGTTTTGAAAACAATAAAAGATGAAGATATAAAACGATTCATTCAGGTTCAGTTTAAAGAAAAATTAGAAGCGATAAATTTTGGGGACTGGGTGGCATTAGCATTGGAACCGCTGCAAAAGGGCAATGTAAAAGACCAATTATTGACCAATCTTCTTGAAGTGATGAGTGGTGAACTAAGTGATAATAAAGACTTAATTAGAAAGAAGGTTAAACAATCTACGCCTTTTTTGAGTTTTGGCCTGGCCGATAAAAGTATTACAGAAGGCATTTTTAATGGTTTGCAGGAGTTTCTTGATGAAGCCAAAAATTCGGAGAGCGCAGTTAGAATTAAAATAGATGAATACATTTCTCATTTCCTTCATAAAGTCAAAAACTCGGAAGAAATGCGAATCAAAATTAACAATCTGATTGTTGGTTTTGCCGGAAAGAAAGAAGTACAGGATTACATCAATGGCATCTGGGATGAAATAAAAATGTCAATTACAAGCGATCTGGAGAGAGGAGAGGATTCTTCAATCCGAAAAAATATTACTGGGTTGATTCAGAAGTTTGGAAACGGACTCAAAGAAGATTCAATAATGGTGGACAAAATCAATAATTTTATTAAAAACGATTTACTTTCTGTACTTCTTAATAATAAAAAGGTAATAGGGGATTTAATTTCCTCTACAGTAAAAAGCTGGGACGGAAAAGAAGTTTCGGAGAAATTAGAACTTGAAATCGGAAAAGACCTTCAGTACATTCGAATCAACGGAACCCTGGTAGGCGGATTTATCGGTCTTATAATTTATGGTTTGGAATGTATTTACCATTATTTTGTAATGTAAATAAAAGAGAAGAGAGACAAATCCTAAAACTTGTCTCTCTTCTATTAAAATAAAATAAGTGGTTTTCTATAATAATGAATGACAAGTCATTGCTTCAGGCTGAGGAACACCCATTAATTCTAAAATAGTAGGTGCAATATCGCCTAAAACGCCATTTTGAATATTTTTTAATTCTTTGTCAACCAGAATAATCGGCACTGGGTTTGTTGTGTGTGCTGTATTTGGGCTTCCATCAGGGTTAATCATCGTCTCACAGTTACCGTGATCGGCAATTACAATGGTAGTATAGTTGTTTGCAAGAGCAGTTTCAATAACTTGTTTTGCACAGGCATCAACAGCTTCACAAGCTTTAATCGCGGCTTCCATGATTCCGGTATGGCCAACCATGTCACCGTTAGCAAAATTTAAACACACAAAATCTACTTCACCTTTGTTTAATTCCGGAACAAGGGCATCAGCTAATTCATAAGCACTCATTTCAGGCTTTAAATCGTAAGTGGCTACTTTTGGAGAATTTCTTAGAATACGTGATTCTCCTTCAAAAGGCACTTCTCTTCCTCCTGAAAAGAAAAAGGTTACATGAGGATATTTCTCGGTTTCGGCGATACGAATTTGTTTCTTGCCGGCTTTTTCTAAAACTTCACCAAGGGTTTCCGTGATATTATCTTTATTGTAAACCACTTTTACGTTTAAGTACGTTTCATCGTAGTTGGTAAGCGTTACATAATATAGGTTTAACTTGTGCATATTTTGCTCATGGAAGTCCTGCTGCGAAAGTGCTTCAGTAAGTTCACGACCTCTGTCGGTTCTGAAATTGAAGAATATTACGACATCTCCTTCTGTAATTGTAGCTAATGGTTTTTCGTTTTCATCAACCATTACGATTGGTTCAATGAACTCATCAGTGATATCTTTTGAATAGCTTTCAAGAATACTTGCAACAGCGTTTTTTGAATGAGTTCCTATGGCATTTACCACTAAATCATAAGCCAGTTTTACACGCTCCCAGCGTTTGTCACGATCCATTGCATAATAACGCCCTACAATTGAGGCGATTTTTACCGGAGTATCTTTAATATGGTTTTCTAAATCCTGAATATATTTAGCTCCTGATTTTGGATCAACATCACGTCCGTCTGTAAAGGCGTGAACAAATACATTTTCCAGGCCATATTCCTGAGAAGCATCGATAAGTCCGCGTAAATGTGAAGTATGAGAGTGGACACCTCCATCGGAAACTAATCCTAAAAAGTGTACTTTTTTATTGTTTTCTTTAGCATAAGTAAAAGCATCGACCAATACTTGTTCTTTGGCAAGTGTCTGATGCGCTACTGCTAAATTTATTTTGGCTAAATCCTGATAAACAATCCTTCCGGCACCAAGATTCATGTGGCCTACTTCACTGTTTCCCATTTGCCCCTCTGGTAAACCTACGTTTAAACCGTCAGTACGAAGCTGAGCGCTCGGGTAATGTTGGTAGAGGCTGTTTATGAAAGGTACATTTGCATTGTCTATTGCAGATACTTTAGGGTCAGGAGATTTCCCCCAACCATCTAAAATCATAAGGATTACTTTTTTGTTCATTGGTTTTTAGTTTTTGGCAAAGATAAACCATTTATAAAACACGCAAGTAGTGATTGCTACAATTATGCTTTATAAAATGAACATGATAAAAAAATAATAATTTAATTGAAGAAGCCTTTATTTTTTAAAATTAATGCATAACCCAATTTGGTTTTAAACTATATTAATGGACAAATAATATTATATCAAAGTTGTTTTAAACCTCTTCATTGATTAAAACTGCGTTTGAAAACCTTTTTGTGAAGATTAATATTGATATAATTGAAGATATTTTAAATCAAGGTAAATTCCTGCAAAAAACAATCAAATGTTTAAGTTTTCTTAACTTCTATTGCGATTAATTGTTAAAGTTTGAGTAAATATCACCTAATTTAGTGATGTAAAGTTACATAATTGCAAATAATTTTTACATTTGCCATACCTCAAATTATGTATAACCTAAACGAAATCAATGATTTATAAGATTTATCCCGCAATTTTATTTTTATTTTTGTCATTTGGTACAGATTCTAAAAATACCGCTGAAACTAAAAATGTAGCAGCAATGAGTATCGCAAAAATTGAAAAACGTTCTGTTATTGATACTAAAATTGAGAACATTTATAATACATTAAATACAAATAGTTTTGTTCTTCCTGAACTAAAAACGTTTACCGAAGCCTTAAAAGGGTTTTACTTATTGAAAGAAAAAGGAGTAATAGAAAAAGATATTTTAACTTTAATTGATTTTAGTCTTTCATCAAATCTAAAACGCCTTTGGGTAATCGATTTGACATCTAATACAATTTTGTTCCAGTCTCTTGTGGCTCACGGCAGGAATACCGGTGAAGAGTTTGCCTCTGCATTTTCAAATGTAAATTCTTCATTTAAAAGTAGTCTGGGTTTTTATGCAACAGGGGAGATTTATAAGGGTAAACACGGGATTTCACTTCGTTTGGACGGTTTAGAGAGAGGTACAAATGATAATGCCCGCGAAAGAGGTGTTGTTATGCATGGTGCTGATTATGTTTCTGAATCATTTATAAAAGCTCACAAAAGATTAGGCAGAAGTCAGGGGTGCCCTGCTATTCCTGTTGAATTGACAGATGATATTATTCAGACCATAAAGGGTAAATCGTGTCTGTATATCTATCATCCGTCAAGAAGTTTTGTGATGGAGCAGAGGTTAATTTCTTAATTTAGAATATAAGTCTTCATCAAGATCATAGACGTCATATCTAAAGATTAGCGTGTTGTTTTCGCTCCAGGCTGTCCAGTACCATTGATATAATTTATATTTCTTGGTAATTCGGATACTGGTCGTTTTTTTTCGGGCGATAATGGTATCTATTTTATCTTTTGACCAGTTTTTAGAATCATCTAAAATGTGCTGTGCCAATTCCAATGGATTTTCAACACGGACACAGCCGGAACTTAAAGAGCGATTGCTTCTTTCAAAATAGTTTCGGTGATTAGTGTCGTGCAAATACACGCTATAATTATTGGGAAACATAATTTTTATTAATCCAAGAGAATTATAATAACCCGGTTTTTGGATATACCGATAGCTTCTGGGTTTATTGATGTTCCAGTTTGCCGGGTCGACTTCGTGTCCGGCTTTGTCATAAATCGTGATATTTTTATTTTTCAAATAATTCCGATTACGTTTCATTGCAGGAACAACATCTTCTTTTAAAATGGTAGGGGGTACAGTCCAGGTAGGGTTAAAAACAATGCTTTTAAGGGTAGAGGTTAGAACCGGTGTTCTTCTTTTACTGGTTCCAACAACAACATTTCTCACAGCTGTCGTATCATTATTTTCTACAACATGTAATTTAAAATCAGGGATATTTACTATAAAGTAATTTTCGGCTAATTCATTCGGATACCATCTCCAGCGTTCTAAGTTTGCAATAATTTGACGTCTTCTTTTTTCTTTAGAAAAGTTTAAAGCATGAATGGTACTTGCTCCAATAACGCCATCGGGAACTAATCCGTGGCGGGCCTGGAATTTTTTTACAGCTTCAAATGTTTTGTTGTCATAGATTCTTGTTAAACTGTCTTTTCCTGACATGTCATTCCAGTAAAGAAGTCTTTTTTTAATGTTTATTAAAGCAATATTAGTGTCATTTGGTTTTATTTTTTCAGCAAATTCAATTGTTTTGATGTTGTCTTCAGGAAAACTATTGATGAGTTTTAGTGCTTTCAGTAATTGTTTGTAAGTTTTAGTTTTGGGCTGAATATTCTCAACCAAACTATCTAAAGTGTTACGGTTGAAACATTTTACTAACACAGTATTAATGTCTAGATCCTTGTCTTCAAGTGCCCAGTTGTGATATAAATACTTAGGATTTAGTTTTCCTTCGTATAAATGGGTCACATATTTTTCAAAATTATGGGTAAGCAGCAGGTCATATTCAGCGAGCTGTTTATTATTTAGTTTATCAATTTGTTTTTCATAAACATCCATCTTTTTTACCCGATAATCATTTGGATTCAGGCCTAATTCATCTGATTTTTTCAGCTGCGACAAGATATAGGTTCTTTTTTTAAGATTTCCCCAAATCGTTTTGTTGTCAGATGAAAGATAAAATTGTTTTAATGTTTTACTCTTATATGAATTTATAAGTGCAGTATCTATATCAACTGTTCTTGCATCAGTGATTACAATGGCAGGTAAGGCTTTTTTTATTTTAGGAGTATTCTTTTGTTCTTTTTTACAGCTTATAAAAACCAACAATAGTAATAGAAGGTAAAGTTTATTCATTTTATATTTTTTTGTACATTAGATAATGTTCTCCAATATCCGGGATCTCAAAAGAATTTCCTCTCACTTTATATCCCATTTTTTTATAGAAACCAATAGCGGCTGTTCTGGCATTAAACCATATTAAATGAAATCCATTTGAAATGCAGTACATTTCACAATGTTTAACCAGTGATTCTCCATGGCCTTTTTTCTGATGTGTCTCTGCAATAGCCATGCCGCGAATTTGTGCTTGTGAATTTTCTGCAAATATAGGATTGGTTTTCAGGAATAACGAAATTATTCCTATTAAATCTGAATTATCAAATAATCCAAAATGATGTGTTGTTTCTAAATCATCACCTTCAAAAATGCAGGTTTCGATTTTTTTTCCTTTTCTAAGGACAGGATGTCGTAAAATAAAAGTTTCCTGAGCGGATATTTTTTTAATTATTGTCATGTATTGAATAAAAAAAACAAAGCTATAACATTTTAATTTTAAATAGATTACTAAAAATAGTGATTTTTAATTTATTTTTTTTCAAAAAAAGCTTGTTTTAAAGCTTACTTATTTTTTATATTTGCACCACAGTAATGCGAAAGTAGCTCAGTTGGTAGAGCTCCAGCCTTCCAAGCTGGTTGTCGCGAGTTCGAGCCTCGTCTTTCGCTCTAATCAAAACTTAGGTTTAGATTTTAAATTTAAATAATTTAGTTTTTTATTTTTTTAAACAATTTAATTATTTATATTTGCACCCTGTTAATGCGAAAGTAGCTCAGTTGGTAGAGCTCCAGCCTTCCAAGCTGGTTGTCGCGAGTTCGAGCCTCGTCTTTCGCTCTTCAAAAACCTCAAGTAATTTACTTGAGGTTTTTTTGTTTTATATCCTATTTTAAATCGCTCAAATCACTTTCCGGATCTAATTCTGCCGGAAGCTGATTTTGTCGAAATAATCTGGCTGATAGATTTCCTTTCAGAGTAATTTTTTCTCCTTTTACTTCAAGCCAGCTGCCTTCTCTTAGTCCTAAAACCGGAATCGCATTAAATACGTGAAATTCTTTTATACGCTGCTCGCGGGTTTCTCCCATGTGAGTAGAATTCTCTTCAGGATCTAAATAATGCGGATTCAGATTAAAAGAAATCAAACCTAAAGTTTGAAAACTTGGAGGGTAAACAATAGGCATATCATTGGTTGTCTGCATCGAAAGTCCGCAAATATTACTTCCAGCACTCGTTCCCAGATATGGCGTTCCGTTTTTTACTGTTTCAGAAAGAAGCTGCATGATATTGTTTCTGTATAATTGCGCAACCAATAAAAACGTGTTTCCTCCGCCAGTAAATATTCCTTCGGCATTTTTAATAGCTGTTTCCGGGTTTTCGAATTCATGAATCCCTTTTACTGAAATAGTAATCTTTTGAAATACTGTAGCCACTTTTTGCGTGTATTCTTCATGAGAAATTCCGCCAGGACGGGCATAGGGAATAAATAAAAGGTTTCTGCAGTTTTTAAAATGCAATTGCAGGGTGGGTAATAAGTATTCTAAATAACTGCTTCCGTGTAAAGTAGAAGTGCTGGCAATAATAACATTTTTCATAAAATTCTAAATGGTTTTAGGTTTAAAGATATTAAAAATGAAAGTTGTCGCCGTTAAAAAGCTTATTTTAATTAACATATTTTTATAAAGCCGTTAATAGTAATTTGGTACATATTAGGATATTTTTACATTTTTAAGAATAATTCTAATTTTTTTATTTTGACAGGCAAGATTTTTTGTTTTTTAGTGTTGTTTTTGTTTCAGACTGGCTGGTCTCAGACTGCTGAGCGTGCTATTTTAAAAGGAAGAATTATTTCAAACACAAATGATTTGGAAGGTGTTTATGTTATTAATGCGCAAACTGAGGTAATGGCCAATACGACTGCTGATGGGGGGTTTTCTATAATGGCTAAAATAGGGGATACGCTTGTTTTTTCATCGATTCAGTTTAAGGAAAACAGGGTTTTATTAAAACCGGAAAATTTTTCAGATCTTGATTTTACAGTGAAATTAAATCTTCTGATGCATCAGTTGCAGGAAGTGATTATTAAACGATACGATAATATTAATGCTGTGGCATTAGGGATTGTTCCTTCAGGCCAGAAAAGCTATACGCCGGCCGAGAGAAAATTACAAACCGCTACAGCTTTAAATCCTACGGCTAATGCGGGAACAATGGCTGGCGGATCTATTTCTGCAGATCCTTTATTCAATTTTTTTTCAGGACGTACGGCAATGTTGAAAAAAGAAGTGGCTGTTGAGAAAAAAGAGTTTTTTATGCGACTCCTGGAGAATATGTTTACACTGGATCATTTTGTTGACAGGTTAAAAATACCTCTTGAGTATGTTAAAGGGTTTGAATATTATGCTGTAGAAAACGAAAGTTTTACTAAAATTTTGGATTCAAAAAATAAAACCTCAACTGAATTTTTGTTAGGCGAGCTGGCTGTTAAATACAAAGAAATAATTGCAAGTGAAGCTAAATAATACTTTATATATAATCTTATTTTTTATTGTTCAGATTTCTTTTGGACAAACACCTGTTAATAAGGAAATTCAGGGTCAGATTTTTGAGCAGTCTACTCCTGTTGATGGCGTAAACATTATTAATAATAATACACAGGTTACGGCGGTTTCAGATGTAAACGGAATGTTTTCTATTATGGTAAAAGAAGGCGATGTTTTGGTTTTTTCTTCAGTAAATTTAGAGCCTTTAAAACGTCGGATTAGTAATGAGGATTTAGAAGCAAATTCACTTCGTATAAAAATCTCGGCAAAAGAAATTGAGTTAAAGGAAGTAGTTGTAAATGAGAATGCTCATATTACTGCAGAAAACCTCGGAATAATTCCGCATGGTCAAAAAAAATATACGCCCGCAGAAAGAAAGATGTATACAGCAACATCAACTTCAGTGGATAAAATACTAAACGCTATTTCAGGAAGAACTGCCATGCTGAAAAAGGAGGTTAAAATTGAGAAAAAAGAAGCTCTTTTTAGGAAATTAGAATATCTCTTCGAGGAAAACTATTATACAGATCGTCTTAAAATTCCGTTAGAATATATCAAAGGATTTCAGCTTTATTGTGTGGATAGTCCTGAATTTGCTGTATCTTTGGATACTAAGAACAAAACAATGAGTATGTTTTTAATAACGGGTCTTGCTCAGGAATATCTAAAAATCATAGAACATGAAAAATAAATTAGGAATATTTGTAGTCTGTTTATTTTGTCAATTTATAATTGGGCAGACGAATTCGAGAAAGCCTTTACATGGTCAGGTAATTAATAGTTCTATCCCCATCGAGACCGGCAATGTAATGAATATAAATGCCAATACAAGAACATTTATAGGTACAAAAGGTTTGTTTGATATTATGGCAAGACCTAAAGATACGTTGTTGTTTACAGGGATGTCTTTTCAGTCTAAAAAAATAGTATTAACAGAAAAAGACTGTGCAGAAGTGCTTTTTTTTGTGCCTTTGGATTTAGTAAATGTTGAATTAAAAGAAGTTTTGGTTCATAAAGAATTAAAAGTAAAATCCCTGCAGGGTGGTTCTCAGGGTATTGTCGATATGCAGTTTGAAGATGATAACCAGTCTACTCCTGAAAATAAAGTAATGTATTCTGATCAGACAATTAAATACGGAACTGATTTTGTCCGAATTTTTAAAGACTTTAAAAAGTTGCTCAGTAAAGAAAAAGAGGTTGAAGAGGAAGTTGTGAGCGATATAGCTTTTGTGGAATATGCGAAAGATAATTTTACTAAGGATTTTTACACCAAAACATTAGGTCTGAAAGAAGATGAAATAGACTTGTTTTTAATGTACTGCTCTAATGACTCTGAATCTAAAAGACATTTAAAAGCAGATCAGAAATTTGAATTAATGGATTTTATGATCAATAAAAATAAGAACTTCAAAAAAGCGGAGGTAAATCAGAAATGAAAAAGAATGCTTTTTATTTCTTGATCGGAATGTTGTTTTTATCGCTCTCTTCTTTTATGTTTCATAAATTCTATATGGGTATTTTTCAGGTGAATTATGCGGCTGAAAAAAAAATGATCCAGATTACTTCCAGGATCTTTGTGGATGACCTGAATAATGGAATCGAAAAAAAGTACCATAAAAAAATATTTATCGGAACGGAAAAAGAAACCCAGGCCGATCTTGATTTGCTGAAAAGATACCTTTCAGAAAATTTCAGCATTAAAATAAATGGTCAGCCAAAAACCATTGTTTTTTTATCCAAAGAATTGGAAGCGGACGATGTTTTAGTTTGCTACTCGAAAATTACTGGAGTCGAAAAATTTAAAACATTAGAAATTACAAACAGTATTTTGACAGACTGGAATAGTGAGCAGCAAAACATTACACATATTTCAGCATTTGGGACTAAAAGAAGTGTTCTTTTTACAGAATCTTCAAGGAAAGAAGTGTTAAAGTATGAATGAACTTCGTAAGGTTGTTGTTTTAATTGCTATTTTCACGGCTTCAAAAAAATCCAAAAATAGTTATGAAATGAGCATCATTCAGAAAAGGGTTTCAATTACCAATCATGATATGCGAATTACATAATGATCAATAAAAAATAATAAATTCTGTATATGAAAAGACTTTCATTACTATTGCTTTTTCCTGCTATGCTGTTTGCTCAGGAAAAAAATACGACTGTTGCTCCAAAACAACAGGGAAAGTATGATACAAACAAGTTTAGCCAAATGTATGATTTGATGGCTACACCCAATATGTTCCGCACAGCATCGGGAGCACCAGGCCCTGCTTATTATCAGCAACAGGCAGATTATAAGATAGATATTGAATTAGACGATAAAAATTCAAAATTAAACGGATCTGAAACGATTACGTATTCTAATAATTCACCAGACAAACTGGAATATTTATGGATCCAGCTGGATCAGAATCAGGCTAAAGCGAATACACAGTCAACTTTGGCAGAAGGAGAAAAAATTAACCAGGTATTTCCATTAGGAAGTTTTTCTGATAAGTATCTGAAGAAAAACCTGGAGCGTGGTTTTAATATTGAGCATGTGAAAGATTCGAAAGGAAATCCGATGTCATATACAATCAACGAAACCATGATGCGCATCAACCTGGATAAACCTTTAAAACCAGGAGAAAAGATTTCATTTTCTATAAAATGGTGGTACAACATAAATAATTATCAAAAAGAAGGAGGACGTTCCGGTTACGAATTCTTTGAGAAAGACGGGAATAAACTATATGTAATCGCTCAGTTTTATCCAAGAATGGCAGTTTATAATGATGTTGAAGGATGGCAGAACATGCAATTCTGGGGAAGCGGAGAGTTTGCTCTTCCTTTTGGGAATTTTGATGTAAATATTACTGTTCCTGCAGATCACGTAATTAATGCTACTGGAGAACTTACGAACAGGGCAGAGGTCTTTACACCAGAACAGGTAAAACGTTACGAACAGTCACAAAAGTCATTTGATAAACCGGTTGTTATTGTTACGCAGGCCGAAGCTGAAGCAGCTGAGAAAGGATTTTCTGAAAAGAAAAAAACATGGAAATTCAGTGCTAAAAACGTAAGGGATTTTGGAATTGCTTCTTCAAGAAAATTCATTTACGATGCAATGGCAGTAAAAATTGGAAACAGAACTGTAATGGCAGAATCGGTTTATCCAAAAGAGGCAAATCCGCTTTGGGGAGAAACTTCAACTATGACTGTAGCACACACTTTAAAAAGCTATTCTTCACACACATTTGACTATCCATATCCAAAAGCAGTTTCGGTTTCAGCTGAAGATCAGGGTATGGAATACCCAATGATTTGCTGGAATTACGGGCGTCCTGACGAAAATGGCAAAACTAGCAGAGAAGTTAAAAACGGAATGATTGGTGTGATAATTCACGAAGTAGGACACACTTTTTTTCCAATGATTGTAAACTCAGATGAGCGTCAATGGACCTGGATGGATGAAGGTTTGAACTCATTTTTACAATATTTGGCAGAACAGGAACTGGATCCAAAATTCCCTTCAAGACGCGGACCTGCAAAAAATATTGTTCCGTACATGAGCGGAGATCAGAAGTTTTTAGAGCCTATTATGTCAAATTCTGAAACCATTCATCAATTTGGAAATAATGCATACGGAAAACCGGCTACAGGACTTAATATCCTGAGAGAAGTGGTGATGGGGAGAGAATTGTTTGATTATGCTTTTAAAACCTATGCCAACAGATGGAAATTCAAACATCCAACACCTGAAGATTTCTTCAGAACGATGGAGGATGCATCTGCAGTAGATTTAGACTGGTTTTGGAGAGGATGGTTTTATTCAACAGATTTTGTAGATATTGGAATCAAAGATGTAAAACAATATTATGTGTCGGAAACTCCAACTAAAGATATAAAAGAGGTCAAAGTTAGAAAAGGACGTTTCGGGTACGAAAAAGGCCCTTTTGTTTATTTGGTTTCTGGTGATAATGCAGAAGTAGATGACTCAAAGAAAAAAGCTCTGAAAGTAGAAGATTTTAAGTCTTTAGCCGATTATGTAAGTGAAACTTTTACAGCAGAGGAAAAAGCAAATATCAAATCACCTAAATATTTTTACGAAGTAGAATTTAATAAACCGGGCGGAATGATTATGTCGATTTTGGTTGAAATTACTTATGAAGACGGAACAAAAGATAATTATCAGTATCCGGCACAAATCTGGCGAAAAGGAAATGAGTCAGCCAAAAAAGTGTATGCAACTGAAAAACGAATTAAGAGCATTCAGATTGATCCAAAATTATTAACTGCAGACATTGATGTAAGTAATAATTCATGGCCAAAAGTAGAGGAAAAATCGAAGTTTGACTAAAAATAAAATTAAGAAGGCTCTGTAAGAGTCTTTTTTTTTAAGTAAATTTTAAAACACGTGCCTGCAAAATTTAATATCTTTGTGACACAAAAAAAACAAAAGTTATGTTTGGTATAGGAGGAGGAGAATTAGTTTTTATAATGTTTATAGTACTAATGCTTTTTGGTTCTGATAAGGTGCCTGAAATTGCCCGTACAATGGGTAAAGCCATGGCGCAGTTAAAAAATGCAACGAATGATATTAAAAACGAGATTCAAAAAGGAGCAGAGGAAAATGGTCTTGATACAAAATCTCTTACAGGAATAACAGGTGATATCAACGCTCACATTAATGATGCTAAAGCAAATTTGCTGGGTGATTCCGGAAGCTTTTTAGGAAATACCGCAACAGAAATTGACAAAGTAAAAGAAGATATTGATTCTATCTCAGGACCTATAAAACGCCAAATGTAATATGCTGGAAAAAATACAGGAAATAGATACCAGGTTATTTGTGTATCTTAACAGTTTAGGTTCTGAAACATTCGACCCGCTTTGGCTGATTATTACCAAACAAGTATATTGGACGCCTTTTTTTCTCTTTTTATTTTTTCTTATTTATAAAAAAATAGGCATTAAGCAAACTTTGTATGTCTTGCTTTTTATAGCTGTTTTAATTGCTTTTACAGATCAGACAACCAATCTTTTCAAAAATACTTTTCAACGTTTACGACCTTGTAATAATTCAGATATCAACACGATAATAAGGGTAGTACAATCCCGTAGCTCATACAGTTTTTTCTCTGGACATGCTGCTAATACCATGGCAGTGGCTACATTTTTATTTTGTGTTTTAAAACGCCATTTCAAATATCTTGGTTTTCTGTTTTTATGGCCCTTAATCTTTGCTTACAGTCGTATTTATTTAGGGTTGCATTATCCGGGCGATATTCTTACTGGATATTTCTTTGGAGCTCTTTTCGGATTTTTGATGTTCAAAATATATCAAAATTTAAAACCAAAATATTTTCCGGGATAATTTTCAGGAGCTGTTTCCGGCTGTACGCTATATCTTTTGCGCCGAACCCCGGCACAAAAGGATGTCGCTTCCATCCGGGCTAGTGCAGTTGTTTTCAAAAGACGTTAATTCTGTAAAACCATTTTCTCACTCCATTCTAATCCTTCAGGAAGTTCCTGTTTACTGAATTCGATATGAATAACCCTTCTTCGTTCGTTGTTGGTAGTTTTGTTTGAAGCATGAAATAATAAAGGTTTCATGATCATAATACCGCCTTTTTGAACTTCGCAGATAGTTTCTTTTTCTTTTCCGAAATCAAGTTTCTCAATTCTTAGAATTCCTTTAGAATGTGAATTATTAATCACTTTCAAAGCGCCATTATCTTTCGTGGTTTTATCAATATGAATTCTGATGGTGAAATTGTTTTCCAGAATTGCAGCAGAAGGCTGAACCGCAAATTGGTTTTGTTTTACAGTCCAGTTTTCAAAATTCTCAACCTCAATTTTTTTATTGACAGAAATAGTCAGATCCTGATGATACGCCACAAACCAATTCGACTTTTCTGGTTTGTCAAAATAAATAGATTTGGTTATAAAATAGCCTTCTCCAAAAGTATCTTTTATAATATCCCGTAATTTATGGTTGAATATAAAAGGTAAAGTTTCGGGAATTTCGTTATGAAATTGTCTTATCGCAAACAAATCCTCAGATTTTCTGAAAGTACTGTTTTCGGGATTGTTTTGAGTTGTGTCATCAATTAAAGAAATGAGTGTATTAATTTCATTTTCGCTATAAACATTATTAATAATTGCAAAGCCTTGAGAATCTATTTGGTTCTTCTGTGTCATTTTTTATTTGTTTTGAATTGCCTCCTGTTTTAGCTGTAGGTAACCAGAATTAGAGAAGCAAAATGCTTTCGCTTAAAATGCTAATTAAATTAGTTTAAAATAGAAACAAGTTAGGTGAGAAAAACTTAGAAACTTAGGATCTCAGAAACTTAGGGGCTTAAATTTATAAAACCCTGCTCACTGTTAAACCATCACGAATTGGCAATAAAACCGTTTCTACTCTTGGATCGTTTTTCAAAAGTAAATTGTATTCTAAAAGTATTTTGGTACTTACATCATTTGGGTGAACCGGTTCCAAAACTTTCCCGCTCCATAAAACGTTATCAGACAAAATGATTCCGCACTTATTCATTTTCGGAACAATCATTTCCCAGTAATTAATATAGTTTTCTTTATCAGCATCAATAAAAACCAAATCAAATTTCACATCGAGGGTCGGAATAATAGCAACGGCTTCTCCTAAATGCTGAATAATTTGCCCTCCCCATGGCGATGCATCAAAATATTTACGCTGAAAATCAACAAGCTCTTCTTTGATGTCAATGGTATGAAGCTTTCCATTTTCCTGTATTCCCTCGCACAAGCACAAAGCGGCATAGCCGGTATAAGTCCCAATTTCCAAAATATTCACTGGTCGGATCAATTTAGAAAGCATACTTAAAACACGCCCCTGGAAATGTCCGCTTAACATTCTTGGCAAAAGGATTTTCTGGTAGGTTTCCTTATTAAGTTTTGCTAATAGTTCCGGTTCGTTTTCAGAATGCTGTTCAATATAATCTTCTAAGTCTTGAGAAATAAAATGCATCGTGTAGTGTATTGAAATTTGGGGGTAAAAATACAAAATATAGGTTCACTTTCTGGAAAAAAAAACCATCCAAAAAATGGATGGCTTCGATTTGAAATTTTGATGAAATTATTTTTTCAAGGCTTCATTTACATCTTTTGCAGTTTTTACTGTTCCGTCTTTTGCCGCTTTTGCCGCAGCTTCTATTTTTTCAGCTCCTTTTTTAGTAGCGTCTTTTACATCTTCTATAGTCTCTTTAGTTTTTTCTTTTGCTTCCTCAGTAGCTGCTTTTGCTTTTTCTGCAGCTTTTTCTGCTTTCACAACAGCACTGTCTTTTACTTCTTCAATATCTGTTGTCAATGAATCTACTTTGTTTCCAAGTGTTAATTCATCTTCAGGTTTATTTGCTTTTTTGTCTTCACAAGACTGAAGACCGAATGACAATAGGGCGATAACTGCTAAACTTAAAATTTGTTTTTTCATGATTAATTAATTTTTTAAAATTGATAAAATATAAAGGTTATAAAGCTGAAAAAATAAAAGTACAAATTTTTAAATTAAGCGCTCTTTGTAAGATTATTTTCCGTTTGAGTGCAAGACAATTCTTGTGCCAAAATTTATTTTTTTTGGATTGAAGCTGAAATTTTTTCAGAAAAATATTTTGATAATTTCGATTCAATTTTAAAATACAGAAAATCAGAACGGAGCCAAAGTTCTTTTTAATAAAAAGCTTCGGCTCCGTTCATTTGAAAGTAGTAAATTAAGTTTTACTCAGATAAGGGCTATTTAATTACTAAAACATTTTCACTTTGGGTGTAATCATTTAAAGTGATGTTGAAAAGAATAGTAAGGTCTTTTCCGGTTCTTACCACTCCCAGTGCTGCTGTTGGCGGAGAAATTCCAAAATCAGCAAAAGTGATTTGGTTAGAGCCTCTTAAAACAAAGTTTCCATTAAGGCCTGTTACGCTAACCTGTGTTTTGAACTCTTTACTGACACCAGAAACGGTATATATTCCGGTTAAATTCCAGACACTTTCATTTACTTTATCAGCTGATTTTAAGACATATTTAATGTTTTTGTGTGTTTTTGTGTCTAAAGCTTCGTAAGCCACATCGTCCATACTGGATTTTCCGCTTTTAAGGCTTTCTGCAGGTAAGATAACTGTAAGGCTATTTATGTCAGTCAGTTTAGAATCTTTAACGGTTAAATTAGCTGTGCCGGTTCCGTCTGTTGATTTCATTACCCAATCGTGAATAGTAGAAGTTCCGGCAACCTCAAATTTAGATTTAGTACTAACGGTATAATTTTTTTGAGCGTTGGTGTAAAGTGTAATTCCTAAACAGATAATTGTTAAAAAAATAGATTTGAGAGTTTTCATTTTTTATTGATTTATTTTGTTAATCATTTAATTAAGAACTGATTTTTTCTGATGGTCTGATGAAATCTTGTATCAAAAAATTATCTCCTTAATTCTTATCCAAATGTATTGTGAATACACAGCAGATTAAATGATAAAAATCATAGTCAAAATTGTTTTAAAGGACTATATAATGATACCGCAGAATGTTTATAAATGAAATCAGGCTAATGAAATCATTTTTGTTTTGGGTTTAAATGTTTGTTTATGTTGTGATTATTGTATTAGAATATCTTTTGTGTTTAAAGATTACTTAAGCTGGTTAAAAAAGTGATATTTTCCTAAAATAACCTTAAAAATGGAGCTTTTATGGAAGAATGATTCTAAAACGCATCGAAAAACAACAAAAGTGATTAAATTTGCACCATGCAAATCGAAAAAAAAGACATAAGAGCCTTATCAAAAGATCAGTTACGTGAGTTTTTTGTTGCAAATAATGACAAAGCGTTTCGCGGAAATCAGGTTTACGAATGGTTGTGGAGTAAAGGAGCACATAGCTTTGATGATATGACCAATGTAGCAAAACCTACCAGGGCGATGCTTGAAAATAACTTTGTAATCAATCATATTAAGGTTGATACCATGCAGCGTAGCAGTGACGGAACTGTGAAAAATGCTGTTCGCTTGCATGATGGTCTGGTAGTGGAGTCTGTTTTAATTCCTACTGAAACAAGAACAACAGCTTGTGTTTCCAGTCAGGTAGGCTGCAGTCTGGATTGTAATTTTTGTGCGACATCGAGATTAAAGCGTATGCGAAATCTGGAACCGGGTGAAATTTACGATCAGGTACTGGCAATTGATAAAGAAAGCCGTTTATATCATAATCATCCACTTTCGAATATCGTTTTTATGGGGATGGGAGAACCTTTGATGAATTATAACAATGTCATCAAAGCAATCGACATGATTACTTCTCCGGAAGGTTTAGGGATGTCGCCAAAAAGGATCATGGTTTCCACTTCCGGAATTCCTAAAATGATCAAAAAAATGGCCGATGATGATGTTAAATTCAAATTAGCAGTTTCCCTTCACTCTGCGATTGATGAAGTTCGTGCACGAATTATGCCCTTCAGTCAAAATTTCCCCTTAAAAGATTTACGGGAAGCCTTGGAATACTGGTACAGGAAAACCAAAAGCAAAGTCTCGTACGAATATGTAGTCTGGAAAGGAATCAATGACGATAAAGCCTCAGTTGATGCTTTGGTTAAATTTTGTAAATATGTTCCCTGTAAAGTAAATTTAATAGAGTACAATCCAATTGATGATGGTGAATTTCAACAGGCTTCAGAAGAATCCATTATGGCCTACATAAAAGCGTTGGAAAATATAGGAGTAGTAGTAAAAGTACGCCGAAGCCGCGGAAAAGATATTGATGCTGCCTGTGGACAATTGGCCAATAAAGAAGCATAAGATTAACACTAAAAATATAAAAGCATTAAAGACAAGATTTGTACTTGTTTTTAATGCTTTTCTTTTTGGGCAAAAAAGGTTGTTTTCAAATCTATTTCTGTAGTTATGTCGTCTTTAATTATGTTTATAAAAGTGTGCGGGCATTGTTGGAATAATCAGCATTGAGGTTTGTACCATTTTTATGAAGTGTAGTTTTTACTTAAAATAAATGCCCGTATGTATGCGTATTCTGCAGTATAAATTTTGTATTCATAATAAATAATTTAAGCTTTCCTTTTACTTAAAGGCTTTAAATTAAGTATTAGAATTGGATATTTTTTTGGATATTTTAGAATTAGCACATAAAAAAATGTTATACTAACCTAAATAAACAACGTTTTTTTATTTAAAATAGTATATTTGAAAGCGAAATGAATATTACCTCTCAAATAAAACAGCCTATTTTTAGCGAAATGGAACTTTTCGAAAAAAAGTTCCATGAATCCATGACTTCAAAGGTTGCATTATTAAATCGTATTACCTATTATATTGTAAACCGAAAAGGAAAACAAATGCGTCCCATGTTTGTTTTTCTCACTGCAAAAATGGTTTCAGGAGGTACTGTAAATGAGAGAACGTATCGTGGCGCTTCTGTAATTGAGCTGATTCATACCGCAACTCTGGTTCATGATGATGTGGTTGATGACAGTAATCGTCGACGCGGATTTTTCTCGATAAACGCACTGTGGAAAAATAAAATAGCGGTTTTGGTGGGGGATTATTTACTTTCAAAAGGATTGCTGCTTTCCATCGACAACGGCGATTTTGATCTTTTAAAAATCATTTCAGTAGCAGTTCGCGAAATGAGCGAAGGAGAATTACTTCAGATCGAAAAAGCAAGAAGACTCGATATCACCGAAGAAGTTTACTACGAAATCATCCGCAAAAAAACGGCAACACTTATTGCGGCCTGTTGTGCGCTTGGTGCCAGATCCATAATCGAGGATGATATACAGGTCGAAAACATGCGCAAATTTGGAGAGCTTATCGGAATGGCTTTTCAGATCAAAGACGATTTATTTGATTACAGTGAAGAAGCCATCGGAAAACCAACCGGGATCGATATTAAGGAGCAAAAAATGACTTTGCCTTTAATACATGTTTTAAATACCTGTTCCCCGCAGGAAAAAAAGTGGCTGATAAACTCCATCAAAAACCACAACAAAGACAAAAAACGCGTTAAAGAAGTGATTGCCTTTGTAAAAAACAACAATGGTCTCGCTTACGCCGAAAACAAAATGGTGCAGTTCCAACAGGAAGCACTTTCTCTTTTAGAAAATTACCCGGATTCTGAATTCAAAGAGGCACTTACCCTGATGGTGAACTACGTTATTGAAAGAAAGAAATAGTTTCCGTAATTAAATAATTAGAAAATTTTACAATTAGATAATTGATTTTATTTCGTTGTAAATCAGTCCGTAGTGTTTTTATTATTGGAATTTTGATTTTTTTTTTGAATTTTTTTCTACTACATACAACCATTTTAAAACTTATCTCGTCTATGCTAATAGAAGTCTGTTAGTAAAACAAAATCTGAACGCTTATTAATGAAAATTATTCAGTTACATCAGGAGGAAACTAAAATCATAAAGTTGGCTGTCGAAAATAATCGACAAGCGCAACAACAGATTTACGGTAAGTATTCTTCGAAAATGTTAAGTGTTTGCCGTCAATATATAAAGGATATTCAATTGGCAGAAGATGTAATGATTACGGCTTTCATGAAAGTGTTTACCAACTTAAACAAATTTGAACACAAAGGAAGTTTTGAAGGCTGGATCCGCCGAATTATGGTGAATGAATGCATTTCATATTTAAGAGTTCAGAAAAAAGTAAAATTTGCTGAGGATGAATTTTTTACAGAAGAAAGTTTCAACGAAATCGACAGTCGATTTACGGTAGAACAGATTCAATTTTTAATAGATGCTTTGCCCGACGGCTATAAAATGGTTTTCAATTTATATGCGATTGAAGGCTACAAGCACAATGAAATTGCAAAGATGTTAGGAATTAATGAAGGAACATCGAAATCGCAATTATCGCACGCAAGAAAAATGCTGCAAACACAAATTACTATTTTAAAAAAACAAGATAATGGAACCGAATAATTTTGAAAAGGATTTCCGTGTAAAACTAAACCAACGCAAAATTGAACCAAGCGATAAAGCCTGGGATCGATTAGACGCCATGCTGAGTATTGCTGAAGAAAAGCAGTTTCTAAACAAAAATAAATGGATCTATATAGCTGCGAGTGTTGCAGGCTTTTTACTGATTGGGACATTTTTCTTTAATAACCAGAAAAAACCAGTCGAAGGTTTAAAAAATACTGTTGTAATTGAGGAAAGTACAAAGAAAGATAAGGCAGTAAAACCAATTCTAAAAGTAATAGACCGGGTTAAAACAGAAGTTGTAACTTCAGAAAAAGAATCCATCCAAAACTCAAATAAAAAACAGCACAAACTAAATCCAGAGCCTAATATAAACCTTAAAAATGAAAACAATCAAATAGTGGAGTCTTCAATCATCATCAAAAACAATCAGGGAAAACAATCAATAAATAATCAGGCTTCAGTTATCGAAAATTCAAAAAAGGAAACTGTAGATCAATTATTAAACTCAGCTGAAAAAACAATTGTTGCAGAGAATTCATCGAAGAAAAAATCAAAAGTAAAAATCAATGCTGATGATTTACTGAATCAGGTAGATGGCGAACTGGAACTTTCGTTTAGAGAAAGGATAATCACAGCAGTAAATAAAAATTACCAAACGGTAAAAGTAGCTGTAGCGAATAGAAATCAAAAGGAATAAAATAGCATTTTTGATTTTATGAAATAGCATATTGCAGCGTTAAACATTAATAAATTAGAATTAAAAATCATCAATCAAATTAAAAAATCATCATGAAAAATTTTACTATTTACCTCGTTATTTTAGTTTTCTTATTTGTCAGTAAAGTACTGGGACAGGAAACTTTTGAATCCAGAGCAAAAAAAATTGCCAATAAAATTGAAAAAATAACAAAGGAAGAAAAAGAAACTTTAAAAGTAGAAGTAGAAGCTGTAAATATACAGTTGTCAGAAGGGAAAATTACAAAGGAACAAGCCGATAAGCGAAAAAAGGAGCTCGCAGAAGCCAGAGCAGTAATTATTGAAGAAAAAGTGGTTTTGGCACAAGATGAGCTCAATGATTTGGTGCAGCAGAAAGTTGACGGAAAAATTAAAGAGGATTCGGTCAAAAAACATAAATTAGTCATTCATTGGAATGATAAAGACTGGAAAAATAAGTCAGATAAAGATTCTATTCACGGTGAAAAAAGAACCACTTCACAATTCGTATTTGCTTTAGGTTTAAACAATACAATGATAGATGGGGACCTTCAGGATTCAAAATATAAATTTACGGGCTCTCATTTTTATGAATGGGGTTTGACTTATAACAGCAGATTGCTCAAAAATAACAACTTATTGCATGCGAAATACGGACTTTCAGTAATGTATAATAACATTCGACCAGCAGATAATCGCAGTTTTGTTGTAGATGGTGACCAGACAGATTTAGTGACAAATCCAATACACTTAAAAGAATCTCGTTTTAGAAATGTGTATTTAGTGGCGCCAGTTCATTTAGAATTTGACTTTTCGAAAGAAGGTCAGAATGGTGACAAAAGGTATTTTAGAACACATAAAGGGTTTAGAATGGGATTTGGAGGTTATGCAGGAATAAATGTAAAATCGAAACAGATTTTAAAGTTTGAAGATAATGACTATAAAACAACCCTAAAAACAAAAGGCGATTTTAATGTCAATAATTTCATTTACGGACTGAGTACTTACATAGGTTATAAAGAAACAAGTTTGTATTTAAAATATGATCTGAATCCTCTTTTTCAGGATAATCTAATAAAAGAAAACAATATTTCTTTAGGGATAAGGTTTGATTTTAATTAAGAATAAAGTTTTGAATTTAGTTAATTGAAAGTACTTCGAAAGAGGTACTTTTTTATTTGAAACCATCAAATTTCAAGATTGATTTATGTATTTTTACAGGCTTTAAAATTTAAAAAAAAAATATTTCACGTTTTGATATCACAAAGTACAATTGATGCTGTTTTTGAAACTGCTCGCGTAGAGGAGGTTATTGGCGATTTTGTCAATTTAAAGCGTGCAGGAAGTAATTTCAAAGGATTGAGCCCTTTCTCAGATGAGCGCTCGCCATCATTTATGGTTTCGCCTGCAAAAGGAATCTGGAAGGATTTTAGCTCAGGGAAAGGCGGTAATTCTGTTGCTTTTTTAATGGAGCACTCTCATTTTACGTACCCCGAAGCCATTCGTTATTTAGCCAGAAAATACAATATTGAAATTGAGGAAACAGAACAATCTGAAGCAGAAAAAGCCATAACAGATGTTCGCGAAAGTATGTATCTGGTTTCGGAATTCGCAGCAAAATATTTTCATGATACGCTTTTAAATTCTGAAGAAGGAAAAGCAATCGGGTTATCGTACTTTAAGGAGAGAGGTTTTACAAATGAAACCATCAAAAAATTCAATTTAGGATATTCGCCTGAAACCTGGGATGCTTTAACCAAGGAAGCATTAGGAAAAGGTTATAAATTAGAATTTTTAGAAAGTACCGGTTTAACCATTGCCAGAGAAGATCGTCCGTTTGACCGTTTTAAAGGGCGTGTAATGTTTCCCATTCAAAGCATGTCGGGTCGCGTTTTAGGATTTGGAGGGCGTATTTTGACTAATGATAAAAAAGCGGCTAAATATTTAAACTCACCTGAAAGTGATATTTACCATAAGAGTAAAGTGCTTTACGGAATTTTTCAGGCCAAACAATCAATTGCCAAACAAAATAATTGTTATCTGGTTGAAGGTTATACAGATGTAATTCAGTTTAATCAGGCCGGAATTGAGAATGTGGTTGCTTCTTCAGGTACCGCTTTAACACCGGATCAGATTCGTTTAGTCAATCGTCTGACAAGAAATATTACCGTACTTTTTGATGGAGACGCTGCAGGACTTCGTGCTTCTATCCGTGGAATCGATTTGATACTTGAAGAAGGTATGAATGTAAGGGTTTGTGCTTTCCCTGACGGCGAAGATCCAGATAGTTTTGCCCGAAAAAATTCTTATGAGGATCTGGTTGCTTATTTAGAAAATAATAGCAAAGATTTTATACAATTCAAAGCTTCAATTTTGATGAACGAAGCCAAGAATGATCCGATAAAAAAAGCAGATTTGATTCGGGACATGGTAACAAGTATTTCTAAAATACCAGACCGTATTCAGCGTGAGGTATATATTCAGGAATGTGCCCGAATAATGGATATTTCTGAGCAGGTTTTGGTTAGTACTTTGGCGCAGCTTATTCAAAAAGATATTACAGAGGCTAATAAAAAACAAAAGCAGGAACAAAAACCTTTTCAGGTTTATAAAAACCAAAATCCCAATACGGGTTATTCCGGCGGAGATCCGGAAGATCCAAGAAATGGTCCACCGGAGGATTATTATCCAGGAGCGTCAGGATATCCTGCACAGCAACAAGCTGATAAGGTTGATATCTTATACCGCTTAGAACGAAAGGTAATTGAAATTTTATTGCTTTATGGTGATAAAACAGAAGAATTTGAAGATGTTCTTCTAAAAAATAATGAAGAGGGAGATGTTGTGATGGTAACTGAAAAAAAAGAATACAAAGTTTTTCAGCGAATTTATTTGAGTCTGCAAGAAGATGAAGTTGAGCTGTCTAATACTTTATTCCGTGATATTTTTAAAGATTTAATTGATTTTTATCTTCAAAATGAGAAATTTAGCCTAGAGCAATATTTAATGCGTTTACAGCCTGAATTTGCTCAGGAAGTTACAGATATTTTAATGGAAGATGAAAGGTTAACACTGCATAATTGGGAAGGGCAGAATATTTTTACAAAGGGGAAACATGAAACTGTAGCGCAATATGTTACAGAAACTGTGATGTCTATGCGTTGGTTTTTGGTTGGGAAAATTATTGAAGAATTAAAAAGCTCCATACGACCTGATAATTCAGATAATACAGAGCTTTTGTCAATGGTAATGGATTACTCAGGTTTAGTTAATTCGTTTTCAAAAAAACTAGGAAGAGTAATGTCCAGATATCATTAAATAATTTCTAAAGTTTTAGCTTTATTAACTAAGTCAACTAAATTAGTAACATTTAATTTAGTCAAAAGTCTTAGTTTATAAGTACTAATTGTTTTTTCGTTCAGGTTTAAAATTTTAGAAATTTCATTGTTTTTCTTACCGTCACTTAAGTAACGTAGCACTTCGATTTCACGGTTAGAAAGTTTTCTGTACAAACGTTCACTTTTACTTTGTTTAGCAATAAGTGCCATGTTTTTACGTACAGTCTCATTAATAATAACTTTTCCTTCGTGTACTTTAATAATTGAAATACCTAATGTTTCAAGTTTTTCAGTTTTGTGCACATAACCGGAAACACCCGCTTTGATTGCGTTAGGAGCATACATTTGCTCAGCCAGATCACTGAAAATAACAATTTTCGTTTTTGGAAAGTTTTTCAGAATAGACTTTACTTCAAAGATGCTTGAAAGACCTTCTAATTCCAGATCGAGAATTAAGATGTCAATCTCCTTTGTTTGAAGAATGTCTCTTACCATTGAAAAATTACCTACATTGGCGACAATTGAAATTTGGTCATGGTCTTTAAAATACGACTTAACGCCAAAGTGAGTCACAGGGTGGTTGTCTGCTAGACATACTTTAATCATAATTTTACCTTTTTAGAATTGTTCATTGTTTTTGGAGCTGTAAAATTAATAAATAAATTCTGTAGTTTATAACAGTCAAATGTTAAAAAAAATTATTTTAACGTTTTTGGGATCTCACAAACAGGTATTGCTTCCATTTTATGTTTGTTGCTGGTGTTTAAATGTTTATAAATTTCAAATACAATTTTTTCACGTCCGCTGAAGTCAGCTCCTGTATTTCCTGCTTCTTCGGCAAGCATGGCCCATTCGAGTTCATCATAACTTGCTCCTAACTGATCTTCATCAGTTCTGTTGTCACCAAATAGCCCATCCGTAGGTGCAGCTGTTAAAATTGAATTTGGAACTCTTAAAAATTCTCCTAAAGCATATACATCTGATTTCATTAAATCTGCAATCGGGCTCAAGTCAACTCCTCCGTCACCATATTTTGTATAAAAACCAACGCCAAAATCTTCTACTTTGTTCCCTGTTCCGGCAACTAAAAGTCCGTGAATTCCTGCCAGATAATATAAAGAAGTCATCCGTAAACGGGCTCTGGTGTTCGCCAAAGAGAGATTTAATTTTGTTTCGTCTTCTGATTTTGGTACTGCTGTTTTGAATGCTTCAAATGTAGCTGTTAAATCAGTAGTCGTGCTGGTGACATTTGGAAAGCGCTTCTTTAATTGTTCAATATGTTCTCTTCCTCTTGAAACCTGGCTTTCTGCCTGATGAATAGGCATTTCAACACATAAAACCTTTAAGCCGGTCTGAGCACATAAAGTAGAGGTAACAGCAGAGTCTACTCCGCCGGAAATTCCAATTACAAAACCATTAACTTTTGCGTTATTAGCATAATTTTTCAGCCACTCTACAATGTGGGTATTTACTTTTTCTGTTTGAATAGTGCTTTTTTTAGCCATAATAATTCAGGTTTTAAAATGTAGGGATGTATATTTGCACAAATATTTTTAAGTATATTTTTACTTAAGATAAGTAACACAAATCTAATTAAAATAAAATGAAAATATATCGCTTTGTAGTGGTTCTGTCATTGTTTTTTTTGTCGTGTGATCAAAAAAATAAAGTAGAAAAAGCTGTTGAAGAAATTCCGGTTGATATTAAGGTAGAACGTTTTGATAAAGTTTTTTTTGAGAGTAAACCTGAAGATTTACCAAAAGTAAAAAAAGAGTTTCCTTTCTTTTTTCCTCCGGGAAATGACGATAATGTTTGGTTGAGCAAAATGCAGGAACCAATCTGGAGAGAAGTTTATACTGAGGTTCAAAAAAAATACTCAAATTTTGAGCCTGTTCGTCAGGAGTTTAATGTGCTTTTTCAGCATTTGAAATATTATTTTCCAAAAATCAAAACACCTAAAGTTATTACAGTAATAGGTGAAATGGATTATAATGCCAAAGCTATTTATGCAGATAGTCTGGTTATTGTTGCTTTAGAGTTGTATCTGGGCAAGGATCATAAATTTTATCAGTTTCCAAATTACCTTAAGCAAAACTTTGAAGAAAAACAAATTATGCCGGATGTAGTTTCAAGTTTTACTTACAGAAATATTCCTCCGTATGAAGATAAAAATCTGATTTCCCAAATGATTTTTGAAGGGAAGCAGTTGTATGCTAAAGATTTGCTTTTGCCTGAGTATATGGATGCTGAAAAAATAGGTTATACGCCCGAACAGATAAAATGGTGTGAAGAAAACGAAGCGTACATGTGGCGCTATTTTATAGAAAAAGAAATGCTGTATAGTGTAGATCCTAAGCTTACAACCCGTTTTGTTGCTCCTGCTCCTTTTTCTAAATTTTATCTCGAAATTGATAACGATTCCCCAGGAAGAGTAGGTGCCTGGATTGGCTGGCAAATAGTCCGTTCGTATATGAAAAATAATACTGTAACTTTGCCTGAATTATTAAAAATAAATGCCAAAGAAATTTTCGAGAACTCAAAATACAAACCTAAGAAATAATGTCAGATACAATAAAATCAGAAATTAAGTTCAATATAGAATTAGATGAAAACCGTGTGCCGGAAAAATTATCATGGACCGCTAAGGATGGAGGTGTAGAAGATGAAGAAGCAAAAGCAATTATGCTTTCTATCTGGGACAGCAAAGCCAAAGAAAGCATGCGAATTGATTTATGGACAAAAGATATGCCGGTAGATGAAATGAAAATTTTCTTTCATCAAACATTAGTTGCCATGTCAGATACTTTTAAGCGTGCTACAAACGACGAAAAAATGGCAGACACGATGAAAGATTTCTGTGATTATTTTGCAGAAAAATTGGAACTCACCAGATAAAAAAGTTAAATTCCGATAAATAAAAAATCTCAAATCATATTATAAGTCATGATTTGAGATTTTTTTTCTCCTGATAGGTTGGTAGGCGATTTACAGGTTTGATGGAAATCTTTTTAATGTCATTTATGATTTTTCTGTAACATCCCATTATTACTACTGATGTCGGATAGTTTGTAATACTTAGCTCTTCTTCTAAACATCCTCCTGCGGCCCGGGAGTAAATTATTTCGCCTCGATTCAAATCGTACACTTCTAAAATCACTTCTGCATATGTCATTTGTTTTTTATAGTAAAAATGATTTTGAAATTCAAAACTACTAAAGTCGTTTTTTGCATTTTTACATTTTATATTGACATAATAATCGGTATCAGCTGCTTTTTTGAGATCCAAAATTGCTGCTTTATCTAATTTCAATGGTACTTGTTTTGTAGTGAAGTATTTTCGTTCGTCCATTGAATACTTAACTCTCCTTCCTAAATATTTAGAAAAATCAGCCATTACAGCATGGGTGAGTTTTGTTTTAGTATTTTGATCGACTTCAATATCGCCTATAAGCCAGGTGCCTTTAGAAAAATCCAGTGTGTTAACTTTATCTGTACTGTGTAAAAAGTAGTGGGTGACATTGCAGGAAGATAAAAATAATAAAAGTAAATAGTAAAGAGTTTGCTTCATAAAGAGTCAGGTTAATTTGGGTCAAATATAATTTAAAAAAGATAATGCTTTACGGTTGAGTCTAAAATAAAAAAAATCAGATTCAAATAATTGTAATAAATAAAAAATCTCAAACCCTATGATTTAAACGGAATTTGAGATTTTGTATTTAGTCATCTTTTTTATAGAATTTAAAACCCGGATTTGTTTTTAAAAACTTCCTGATTTACTTCGTCAATATAAGAAAGTAGTTCCTCTTTTCCGATTGATTCTGTAGATGATGTTACAAAATACTGCGGCATTTCCGCCCAGTTATTTGCGTACATTTGTTTTTTGTATGCAGCAATGTGAGAGTCAATTTTTACTTTACTGATTTTGTCTGCTTTTGTAAAAATAATACAAAACGGGATCTCGCTTTCACCCATATAAGACATGAATTCAATGTCGATATTCTGAGCCTCGTGACGTATGTCTATTAATACAAAAGCACAAACTAATTGTTCTCTGGTTTCAAAATAATCTGTTATGAATTGCTGAAAAACAGATTTTGTTTTTTTGGAAACTTTGGCGTATCCGTAACCTGGCAAGTCGACCAAAAACCAATTATTGTTAATTTTAAAATGATTTATTAGTTGTGTTTTTCCAGGCCGTCCGGAAGTCTTTGCCAGATTTTTATGATTGGTAAGCATGTTAATCAAAGAAGACTTGCCTACGTTCGATCTTCCTATGAATGCGTATTCAGGTAAAAAATCCTGAGGGCATTTCGTGACTTCGGAATTGCTGACGATGAATTCGGCGCTATTGATTTTCATGATTTGTATTTTAGCTTTTATAATAAAAAAGTTTTTTTAGATACTATAAATTCTTTTTAGTTAGCCATTCTTCCAGAATTTCATTAAATTCCTTAGGGTGTTCCATCATCGCTGCATGTCCGCATTTATCTATCCAGTATAACGATGAATTGGGTAATAATTTATCAAATTCTTCAGCAACATTTGGGGGGGTAACAGTGTCATTTTTGCCCCAGATGATACAGGTTTCTACTGTCATTTTTGGTAAATCTTTTGCCATATTATGACGAATAGCACTCTTTGCAATTGTTAGTGTTTTTATAAGTTTAATACGGTCATTTGCAGTTGCGTATACTTCATCAATAAGTTCAGGAGTGGCAATTTTTGGATCGTAAAATACATCTTCCGCTTTCTTTTTAATGTATTCATAATCGCCTCTTCTTGGATAGCTGTCCCCCATGGCGCTTTCATAAAGTCCGGAACTTCCTGTTATTACAAGTCCTGCTACTTTTTCAGGATATAATTTTGTGTGGTAAAGAGCTATATGTCCTCCTAATGAATTTCCTAATAAAATGACCTTGTCAAAACCTTTAAAAGTGATAAAATCTTTAACGTATTTAGCAAAGCTCTTTACATTGGTTTTTAAAATGCTTTGGGTATATATTGGCAAATCAGGAATTACAACTTTGTATCCTTTCGATGGGAAATGTTGTGCTACACCATCAAAGTTACTAAGTCCTCCCATTAATCCGTGTAAAATTACGATAGGGGTTCCTTCTCCAGCTTCAAAATAGCTGTATTTGCCTTCTTTTTTGTAGTGTTTGTCCATTTAATCTAATGCCAATTTCAATTTCGACAAATATAGGGTTTAATAAATTAAAATGAATTTTTGCTGCTGTTTTTTAACTACATAATTTTTGTCGAATTTATAAAGTGCTTAAATATCAGTTTTTTTACTGTTTTTAAAATGGATGGATAATGTTAAGAAATTAAAATAATAAACATTTTTTTAAGAAAAATACGCTTTATTTTTTAGAATTAATTAGGGATATTATTAATTCGTTTGTAATTACTTAAGGTATTGATAATCCAATAATTAAGGTAATCCGGAAGGAAGTGGGTAAACTTATTAACAAAGTGGTATATTGTGGTAAAATGTGGTAAAATTTTTTATATTTTTGCTGTATAACATGTTAATCCATTTTTTGAACACAATTGTAGGAACATATGAGTGTAAAGTCGATGCTAAAGGGAGGTTAATGATACCTGCGCCTTTAAAAAAGCAATTGGCTTCTTCTCTTCAGGATGGTTTTGTTCTGAAGCGTTCCGTTTTTCAGACGTGTTTAGAATTGTATCCAATGGATGAGTGGAATTTGATGATGCAAAAAATTAATAAGCTGAATCGTTTTGTAAAAAAAAACAATGATTTTATCCGCCGGTTTACTGCAGGAGTAAAAGTGGTAGAGATTGATGCATTAGGGAGGTTGTTAGTTCCAAAGGATTTGGTTTCTTTTTCAAATATTTCAAAAGATGTGGTTTTCTCATCAGCAGTTAATATTGTAGAGATTTGGGATAAGGATTTATATGAAAAATCAATAAGCGGCGAAGATATGGATTTTGCAGATTTAGCCGAAGAGGTAATGGGAAATATTAATGACGACGACAATGGAATATCATAATCCGGTTTTGCTTCATCCTACAGTTGATGGTTTAAATATTAAACCTGATGGAATATATGTAGATGTAACTTTTGGTGGCGGAGGTCATTCAAAAGAAATTTTGAGAAGACTGGGGCCGGATGGAAAGCTGTTTGCTTTTGATCAGGACGAGGATGCTCTTGAAAATGCATTGCCAGATCAAAGGTTTACTTTGATTAATGAGAATTTCAGGTTTATAAAAAGGTTTTTGCGTTTTCACGGAGTAAAAAGTGTAGATGGCATTTTAGCGGATTTGGGAGTTTCGTCTCATCAGTTTGATGTTCCTGAAAGAGGTTTCTCTACAAGATTCGATGCTGGACTCGACATGCGAATGAGTCAGAAAAATGATTTAAATGCATACAGAGTTGTAAATGAATATGATGATGCGAACTTAAGAAGAGTCTTTCTTGATTATGGCGAATTGAAAAATGCCCCAGCCTTGTCAAGAACTATTATTGAGGCGAGAGAACATAATCCAATTAGAACGACTGATGAATTAAAAGAGGTTCTGGCGAAATATTTACCCGAAAGACTTCGAAATAAAATATTAGCTCAGATTTATCAGGCGATACGTATTGAAGTAAATCAGGAAATGGATGTTTTGAAAGAGTTTATCGAGCAGTCGCTGGAAATCTTGAAACCGGGAGGAAGGTTTTCTGTAATCTCTTATCATTCATTAGAAGACAGGCTTGTAAAAAGATTCATTAAAAACGGAATGTTTGAAGGAGAGCCAGAACGCGATTTTTATGGTAATTTTTCAGTGCCATTTAAAACCATTGGAAAATTAATTGTTCCTGATGAGGCTGAAATTAAAATGAACAATAGGGCGAGAAGTGCAAAATTAAGAATAGCAGAAAAGATATAATATATAGGTAGAATGAAAAGTGGTGTGTTTAACATATTAAAAGCAAGGTTTCTGATACATGATGATGCTGTAAAAAACTGGCGATTCATTGTTTTTATCATTCTTCTTGCTATAATAATGATAGCAAATACACAACGATATGAGCAAAAAGTATTTGAAATTGCAAAACTAAGTAATGAAGTTAAAGAATTAAGGTCTGAGTTTGTAGATCGGCGCTCAGAATTGATGAAGTTAAAAATGGAGTCAACAATATCGAATAAAATGCTTGAAAAGCAAATTTATCCATCCACTGTTCCTCCTGTGAAAATAGAAGTTAAAAAAGAAGAAGAAAAAAGTTTCTTTCAAAGAATATGGCAGTAGAAGATAAGCATATATCCTACAGAATTTACCTTGTAGCAGTTTTCATCTTTTTGATGGCAATTGCTATTGTCGTTAAATTGACCAATATTCAGTGGGTTGAGGGAGATTATTACAGAAAACTGGCAAAACAGCGTACAGTCAGGAATTTTGTAATACCGGCAAATAAAGGAAATATTTATTCAGCAGATGGAAGTTTACTGGCTACATCAATACCTAATTATGAAATACGGTTTGATTCAAGAGCACCTAAAGAAGAAAATTTCGAGAAATATATTAAACCTCTTTCAGATTCTTTGTCTTCTATTCTTGGAAGACCAAGTGGTTATTATCAGAATGAATTGAGGAAAGCGAGAGCAAATAAAAATCGTTATTATCTAATTGCCAGAAACCTGAGTTATACGGATTACGTGAGAATTAAAGGGTTTCCATTATTTAATTTGGGGGCTTTTAAAGGAGGGATAATTGTTGAACAGGAAACTGTCAGAAAGCACCCAATAGGTAAAATTGCAGAAAGAACAATAGGTTATGACAGAATCGATCCGGCTACGGGTGTTGAAGTTGGAAAAGGAATAGAATGGGCATTCAAAAGTTATCTTAACGGAAAAGATGGTAAAATCTTAAAGCAAAAAATTGCTAAAGGGCAGTGGAAACCTATTCGTGATTTGAACGAAGTTGATCCTATAGATGGTTACGATGTAATCTCAACAATTGATGTTTTTATTCAGGATATTGCTCACCATGCTTTGTTGAAACAGTTAGAAGATTATGAGGCTCATCATGGGTGTGTGGTTGTTATGGAAACCCAAACGGGGCATGTAAAAGCCATTTCAAATCTGGGAAGACAGGAAGACGGATCTTATACTGAAACAACAAATTATGCTGTAGCAGAGTCTCACGAACCGGGGTCGACTTTTAAATTGGTAGATTTAATGGCAATTTTAGAAGATAAGGTTGCTGATACAAGTACGGTATATGATAGTCATGGTGGTGTAGTTAAATATTACGGAAGATCTGTGAGAGATTCGCATGCTGGTGGGTATGGAAAAATTTCATTGGCTCGTGGATTTGAACTTTCATCTAATACAGTAATGGTTCAGGCGGTTTACGATAATTATAAAAGCAATCCGTCAAAATTTGTAAATCATATCAAAAATTTTGGTTTGGATAAAACCTTAGGATTGCATTTTAAAGGAGAAGGAAGACCAATTATTCCACATCCAGGAGATAAAAGCTGGTCAGGAATTTCACTTCCATGGATGGCTTTTGGATACGAAGTTTCGGTTACACCTATGCAAACGCTTGCATTTTACAATTCGGTTGCCAATAATGGCGTAATGGTACGACCTCAATTTGTATCTGAAATTAAAGAATGGAACAAAACCATTAAAAAATTTGATACAGAAGTGATCAATCCAAAGGTTTGTTCACCGGAAACGATTAAAAAATTAAAAGCTGTTTTATTGAATGTGGTTAAAAGAGGGACGGCTTCTAAACTATATTCAAAAGATTTTTCTATGGCAGGAAAAACAGGAACAGCTCAGATGAATTATGGAGGAAAAGAAGGTAAATCAGCATTGTATTATGCCTCTTCTTTTGTTGGGTATTTTCCGGCAGATCATCCGAAGTATTCTTGTATTGTAGTGGTTCATAAACCCAATACGGCTAAAAACAATTATTATGGGGCAGATGTTGCAGGGCCGGTTTTTAAAAGAATTGCCCAAAAAATATTTACCGATGCGCCTTCAACAAATAAAATTAAGTTTTTAGACTCTAAAATTGCAAAACAGGAATACAGTTATGATAAGTTTAATGTCGAGTCTAATAAAAAAGCAAAAGTGATTCCGAACCTCAAAGGTATGCCAGGTATGGATGCGGTTGCTCTGCTTGAAAACTTAGGATTAAAAGTAAGAATAAACGGAGTGGGAAAAGTAAAGAATCAATCGATTCCGGCTGGTCAGAATATTAATAAAAACACAATTATAGTATTAGAATTATCGTGAAAATACTAAAAGATATATTATATAAAGTAGCTATTGAATCTGTAACGGGTTCAACAGATATAGCCATTCATAAAATAGATTTTGATTCAAGAAAAATTGAAGAGAATGATGTTTTTATAGCTATCCGCGGAACGCTTTCTGATGGTCACAATTATATTGAAAAAGCAATTGAGTTAGGGGCGACAGCAATTATCTGTGATACATTGCCGGAAAATGTTGAAAAAGGAATTACATACATACAGGTAAAAGACACTAATACGGCTCTTGCTTTTATGGCGGCTAATTATTTTGATAATCCTTCCGGAAAATTAAAACTAGTTGGAGTAACGGGTACAAACGGAAAAACAACCATTGCGTCTTTATTATTTCAGTTGTTTCAAAAAGCAGGTTTTAAAGTTGGTCTACTATCAACAGTAAAAATCATGGTTGATGAAACTGAATATAAAGCAACGCATACAACTCCGGATTCAATTACCATCAATTATTATCTAAATAAAATGATTGAAGCTGGCGTAACGCATTGTTTTATGGAAGTGAGTTCACATGGAATTCATCAAAAAAGAACAGAAGCGCTTCATTTTGTTGGAGGAATTTTTACAAATCTCTCACACGATCATTTAGATTATCATCCAACATTTGCGGAATACAGAGACGTAAAAAAGTCGTTTTTTGATTCATTGTCTAAAACAGCTTTCGCTTTATCAAACATTGATGATAAAAACGGTGCCGTGATGCTTCAGAATACTGTAGCAAGAAAACTTACGTATGCTTTAAAAACTTATGCAGATTTTAAAGCACAGATTTTGGAAAGCCAGTTATCCGGATTATTGCTAAAAATAAATGATAATGAAGTTTGGGTTAAACTGATAGGTACCTTTAACGCCTATAATATATTGGCTATTTATGGAACTGCGGTTGAATTGGGTCTTGATGGTCTCGAAACGTTACGTTTATTATCTGATTTAGAGAGTGTTTCAGGTCGTTTTCAGTATATTGTTTCAGGAGATAATGTGACAGCAATTGTTGATTATGCTCACACGCCTGATGCGTTGGAAAATGTTTTAAAAACGATTGACGACATTCGTACTAAAAATGAACAATTGATTACAGTTGTAGGTTGTGGCGGGAACAGAGATAAGGCAAAAAGACCGATCATGGCGCAAATTGCTACAAATTTAAGTGATAAAACTATTTTAACTTCAGATAATCCAAGAAATGAGGATCCTGAAGTTATTTTGAACGAAATGGAAGAAGGTGTTGAACCTCACAATTACAAAAAAATCCTGAGGATTACGGACAGAAAGCAGGCTATAAAAACGGCTTGTCAATTGGCTCAAACCAATGATATTATTTTAATTGCAGGCAAGGGCCACGAAACATATCAGGAAATAAATGGTGTACGTCATCATTTTGATGATATGGAAACGGTAAAAGAAATTTTAGAACAACTAAATAAATAACAAAAATGGAGTTCCTATCCCGAAGCCTCGGGAAAAAACCAATGTAATGTTGGAATTTGGAATTTAAAATGAAATTTAATTCGAATTGGAATTTAAAAAATAGAAAAATATGCTATACTATTTATTTGAATATTTTGACAAAACACTTGATGTGCCTGGAACAGGGGTTTTCCAGTATATTACTTTCAGATCGGCTTTGGCATTTATGCTTTCACTGCTTTTGTCAACTATTTATGGTAAAAGAGTGATCAATTTTTTACGCCGTCAGCAGGTTGGAGAAACAGTGCGTGAATTGGGGCTTGCAGGTCAAAATGAAAAAGCAGGAACTCCAACAATGGGAGGTCTTATTATCATTTTTGCAACTTTAATACCTGTTTTGTTGTTTGCTCGCTTGCATAACATTTACATCGTATTGCTTATTGTCACTACGCTTTGGATGGGTACTATTGGTTTCGTGGATGATTATATCAAAATATTCAAAAAAGATAAGCAAGGACTAAAAGGAGCTTTTAAAGTTATTGGTCAGGTTGGTCTTGGTATTATTGTAGGAGCGGTTCTCTATTTTAATCCTGCTGTTACAGTCAGGACAGATACTGGAAGAACAGATGTTTTTAAAGCAGCAGCAAATACAACCGTTGTACTTCCTGCACCTGTTGAAGAAAAATCTACAGCTACAACAATCCCTTTCGTGAAAAACAACGAATTTGATTATGCTGAAGTTTTATCGTTTATGGGAGACGGATACGAAACATGGGCTTGGTTGGTGTTTATTCCGGTTGTGATTTTCATCATTACAGCAGTTTCAAACGGAGCCAACTTAACGGATGGAATTGATGGTCTCGCCGCAGGAACCTCTGCAATTTCGGTACTTGCGCTAGGGATATTTACATTCGTTTCAGGAAATATTATTTTTTCTAATTATCTGAATATAATGTATATACCTAATTCAGGAGAAATGACCGTCTTTATATCTGCTTTTGTCGGGGCTTTGATTGGTTTTCTCTGGTACAATTCATTTCCTGCATCAGTATTCATGGGAGATACAGGGAGTTTAACAATTGGGGGTATCATCGCAGTTTTAGCAATTGCAGTTCGTAAAGAAATTTTAATTGTTTTATTCTGCGGAATTTTCCTTGCCGAAAGTGCTTCAGTTATTATACAGGTAACTTATTTTAAATATACTAAAAAGCGTTTCGGAGAAGGCCGAAGAATATTCCTGATGTCGCCTTTGCATCATCATTATCAGAAAAAAGGATACCACGAAAGTAAAATTGTAACCCGTTTCTGGATCGTTGCCGTAATGTTAGCCATATTGTCAATCGTTACTTTAAAACTAAGGTAGATGAGGCTGGTGGTTTTAGGAGGAGGAGAAAGCGGTGTTGGAACTGCGATCCTCGGTAAGAAAAAAGGATACAATGTTTTTGTATCTGATTTCGGAAAGATAAAAGAGAGTTATAAAGAAGTTCTTATCATTAATAAAATTCCCTGGGAAGAAGGACAGCATACTGAAGATTTGATTCTAAATGCTGATGTAGTAATGAAAAGTCCGGGTATTCCTGAAAAATCCCCCATAGTAAAAAAAATCATGGCAACAGGAATTAAGGTAATTTCTGAAATAGAGTTTGCGAAGCCTTTTACTGAAGCTCTCACTATTGGAATTACCGGTAGCAATGGTAAAACAACAACAACGATGCTAACTTATCATTTGTTAAAATCGGCAGGTTTGAATGTAGGTTTAGGTGGGAACATCGGGAAGAGTTTCGCCTGGCAGGTAGCCGAAAATAAATTTGATGCATACGTTCTTGAATTGAGCAGTTTTCAGTTAGATGGAATAATAGATTACAGACCTGATATTGCCATAATAACCAATATTAGTCCCGATCATTTAGACAGGTACGAATATAAATATGAGAACTATATCAAGTCAAAGTTCCGGATAACAATGAACCAGACCGAAAGTGACTATCTTATTTACGATGCTGATGATGAAGCAAGTGCAGAATGGTTAAAGAATAATAAAACAAAAGCAAAATTAATTCCTTTTTCATTGACTAAATCATTCGATGAAGGGGCTTCTATAAATAACAACAAAATGGAAATAAAGATCAACCAGGAAGAGTTTACAATGGAAACAGAATACATTGCGTTAGAAGGAAAACATAATATGAAAAATGCAATGGCAGCAAGCTCTGTAGCAAAATTGATGCAAATTAGAAATGCAACAATTCGCGAAAGTTTATCAAATTTTCAAGGTGTTGAACATCGTTTAGAAAAAGTATTAAAAATTCAGAATGTACAGTACATCAATGATTCTAAAGCAACGAACGTAAATGCCACTTTTTTTGCCTTAGACAGTATGAATGTTCCAACTGTTTGGATTGTAGGAGGTGTTGATAAAGGTAATGATTACAATGAGTTAATGCCTTTAGTGCGCGAAAAAGTAAAGGCAATTATCTGTCTGGGAATCGATAATCGTAAAATCATAGAATCTTTTGGAAATGTTGTGGATATAATGGTTGAGGTAAATAATATGAATGATGCTGTGAAAACAGCACAAAGATTAACAGAAAGAGGTGATGCTGTTTTGTTATCTCCGGCTTGTGCTAGTTTCGACTTATTCGAAAACTACGAAGACAGAGGAAAGCAATTTAAACAAGCTGTTCACAACTTGTAGATAAAAAGTTTCAAGTTTCATGTTCAGATTTACAGTCTAAGAAGTGAAACAAAGAAACCCGAAATAAAACAAAATGAAAAAGCTGGTAAACAAATTAAAAGGGGATAGGGTAATATGGTCATTCGTGGCTTTATTGGCGTTATTTTCGTTTATGCCTGTTTTTAGTGCAAGTAGTAATCTGGCCTACATTGGTCATGGAACCGGAAATACGCTGGGCTATTTAATTAAGCATTTAGCACATATTTGCATTGGTTTTATGATTATTTATTGGGTTCACAAAGTTCCATATCATTATTTTAGGGCTATATCAAAAATTGCACTACCTGTCGTCTGGATTCTTTTGGTTTTTACATTGGTAAAAGGAACCGTAATTTCCGGGGCAAATGCCAGCCGATGGATTCAGCTTCCGTTTATCGGAATAACATTTCAGCCATCGACAATTGCTTCAATTGTACTCTTTATATTTGTAGCCCGTTATTTGTCTAAAACAAAGCAGGAAAATGAGTCTTTTCAAACTTCATTAGTCGAGCTTTGGCTTCCGGTTTTTATTACTTTGGCACTTATTTTGCCGGCTAATTTTTCGACTACAGCCTTGATTTTTTCAATGGTAATTATGTTGACATTTATTGGTAAATATCCATTAAAGTATATAGGTTTTATTATTGGTTCGGGAATTGCGATGCTGGCTTTTTTCCTTTTGGTGGCTAAGGCTTTTCCTGATTCAAAATTTTTCAGCAGGGTGTCAACTTGGGAAAGCCGTATCATGAACTTTACAACTGATAAACCGGATGAAGATGATTATCAGATTGAAAAAGCCAAAACTGCTATTGCTTCAGGGAAATTGGGCGGATTAGGGCCAGGGAAAAGTGTGCAGAAAAACTTTTTGCCACAATCATCTTCTGATTTTATTTATGCTATTATTGTTGAGGAATATGGTTTGGTTGGTGGGGTAGCAATACTAATTTTGTACTTATTACTATTATTCCGGTTTGTTATAGCTTCACATAAAGCGAACACTTTATTTGGAAAATTAGTCGTCGTTGGACTGGGTTTTCCAATGATATTTCAGGCAATGATTAATATGGCGGTTGCTGTTGAATTATTGCCAGTAACAGGTCAGACGCTCCCGTTGATAAGTAGTGGGGGAAGCTCGATCTGGATGACTTGTTTTGGTCTTGGTATCATTATTAGTGTAACGAAAAAGGAAGAAGAAATTGCTGAGGAGAAAGAAGAGACAGAAAGACGAAAAGAAGCACTTCAAAGGTTAATTGATAAAGAACTGGCAGAAGAAGATTTACCTGCGGGTGAAAGAGATGAACAAGAAGAGATGTATTCAATTATGGATAATTCTAAAAATCCTATGAATGCAGTATTGAACAAATAAAATTAGAAAAGAATAGTTTAGAAACTATAACTTTTAAAAATATGACAAAGTATAAATTCATACTAAGTGGTGGTGGAACTGGAGGGCATATTTATCCTGCAATTGCAATTGCAAATGAATTGAAATTACAATTTCCTGATGCGGAATTCCTTTTTGTAGGTGCCAAAGATAAAATGGAGATGCAGAAAGTCCCTCAGGCAGGGTACGAGATAAAAGGGCTTTGGATTGCTGGTTTGCAGCGAAAACTGACTTTGCAAAACCTCATGTTTCCATTAAAGGTAGCATCAAGTTTGTTAGAGTCAAAAAGAATCATCAGACAATTTAAACCAAATGTAGTTATTGGTACAGGTGGTTTTGCAAGCGGACCTTTGTTGCAGGCTGCAGGTTCGGCCGGAATACCTACAGTAATTCAGGAACAAAATTCATTTCCTGGGATTACAAATAAGCTGCTCAGCAAAAAAGCAAGTGCAATTTGTGTAGCTTATGATAACTTAGAGCGTTTTTTTCCAAAAGAAAAAATTGTTTTAACAGGAAATCCGGTTCGTCAGGATTTAATTGACATTGACACCAAGCGTAATGAAGCTATTGCTTTTTATGGTTTAGATTCGAATAAAAAAACGCTGTTGGTTTTAGGTGGGAGTTTAGGAGCCAGAAGAGTTAATCAGCTAATCGAAAAAGAACTGGATAATTTCCTTTCGCAAAATGTACAGGTAATTTGGCAATGCGGAAAATTATATTTTGAGGATTATAAAAAATACAATCAGCAGCATGTAAAAGTAGTTGATTTCATTGAAAGAATGGATTTTGTTTACGCCGCTGCAGATGTGATTATTTCCCGGGCTGGGGCATCATCGGTTTCGGAATTATGCATTGTTGGAAAACCGGTAATTTTTATACCCTCCCCAAATGTAGCAGAAGATCATCAGACCAAAAATGCTCAGGCAATAGTTGAAGCAAAAGGAGCAATATTATTAAGAGAGTCAGAATTAGACAGTCAGTTTAGTATTGTTTTTGAGGCACTTTTGAAAGACGAGGGAAAACAAAATCAACTGAGCGATAATATAAAAAAACTCGCCAGACCAAATGCTACAAAAGTGATTGTAGATCAAATCAGAAAGTTGTTATAATGTAACTTTTTGAGATAATTATAGAACAAAATAAAAAACTCATAATGTTATTTTTAAGCGTTTTGAGTTATTAAAATATTAATATGCAAAGGCTTAATTACTAGTTTTTTATAAATAAAAACAACTTGTAAATAACTCAAAATAAAAATCAAATGAATTTAAATCAGATACAAAACGTTTATTTTATTGGTATCGGAGGCATCGGAATGAGTGCTTTAGCTCGTTATTTTAAACATATCGGGAAAAAAGTTTCTGGTTATGATAAAACGCCTTCTATGTTAACAAGTGAACTAATCGAAAGTGGTATTGATATTCATTTTGAAGACAACATCAATTTAATTCCATCCGATTATTATGTAGAAAATACACTGGTGATTTTTACGCCAGCCGTTCCTGTTACGCATTCAGAATGGAATTATTTTATTGAAAGACAGTATCAGGTTAAAAAACGTGCAGAAGTTTTAGGTATTATCACCAAAGGAACGTTTAGTTTTGCAGTGGCAGGAACACACGGAAAAACGACTACGTCGAGTATTTTGGGGCATATCCTGCATGAAAGCGGGGCGGATGTTACCGCATTTGTAGGTGGAATCGTTGAAAATTATAATTCAAATCTAATTGGAAACGGAAAAACGATAACAGTTGTTGAGGCAGATGAATTTGACAGATCGTTCTTGCATCTGCATCCTAATATTGCCTGTGTAACATCTATGGATGCAGATCATCTGGATATTTATGGGACAAGTGATGCTATACAGGCTTCTTTTGTGGAATTCGCTTCTAAAGTTGAAGATAAAAATAACCTTTTTATTACTAAAGAATTGCCTTTGGACGGAGTTCAGTGTGCGATTAATGAAGATGCTGTTTACAAGGCCTTTAATGTCAGGATAGAAGATGGAAGTTATCTTTTTGATGTACAGACACCATCAGAAATAATTAAGAACCTGCGTTTTGGACTGCCAGGGAAGCATAATTTAATGAATGCATTAATGGCCATCGCAATGTCAAAAACTTTTGGAACATCTACAGATGCAATTGCAAAAGCGCTGGCTTCTTTTAACGGAATCAGAAGACGTTTTTCATATCAGATTAAATCTGAAAAGTTGGTTTATATAGATGATTATGCGCATCATCCAACTGAAATAAATGCTGTACATCAGGCAGTTAGGGAGTTATATCCAAATAGGAAAGTATTGGCGGTTTTTCAGCCGCATTTATTCAGTAGGACAAAAGATTTTGTTGACGGATTTGCAGAAAGTTTATCGCAGTTCGATGAAGTTTTTCTAATGGATATATATCCGGCAAGAGAGCTTCCAATGGAGGGAGTTACTTCTGAATGGCTGTTGAGTAAAATGACTAATTCGAATAAAAAAATTGTTGCAAAAGAAGATTTACTTGCACAAATAAAAGCTAATAATGCACCGGTAATTGTAACGATTGGAGCTGGTGATATTGGAGAAATGGTACCATCAATTAAGGGGATTTTAAATGAAAATATTTAATTGGACAAATATAAGATTAGTATTCATTTTAGGGCTTGTTATCTTTCTGTATTCCTTTGCCCAGCACCGAAACGGAGATAGAAAACTGAAGAAATCGGAGGTTATTTTTGTAGGAGAGAATAAGCTTTTTATGAAGCCTGAAACGGTTAATAAATTGTTGATAGAAAATAAAAGAGACGCTTCCAGTATCCGAAAAGATGAGTTAGATTTGAATAAAATAGAGAAAAGCATCAATACGCAAGAGATGGTTGAAAAATCAGATGTTTTTGTAAGTATTGATGGAGTTCTTAAAGCGCGTGTAAAACAGAGGACACCAATAGTAAGAGTTTATGATGGTGGCAGCTCTTTCTATGTTGACTATGAAGGAAATGAAATGCCTTTGTCAGACAATTTTGCAGCGCGTGTTCCTCTTGTTTCGGGAGCAATTAATAAAAAAAATAACGAAGATTTAGCTACTTTATTTCGCACAATTTATGACGATGCGTTTTTGAAAAAAAACATCATTGCAATAGAAATTATGCCTAATGGTAGCTTAAAAATGTTTAATAGAAATTATAATTACGTCATTGATTTTGGAAGAACAATCAATGTGGATCAAAAATTCAGGAATTATAAAGCTTTTTTTCAAAAGGCTGTTTTAGATAGTTCGTTATATAAATATAATAAAATTGATCTGAGGTTTACGGAACAAGTAGTTTGCACAAAATAATAGAAAATGGAAAAAGATAATATTGCAGTAGGTCTAGATATTGGAACAACCAAAATAGTTGCCATGATAGGCAAAAAGAATGAGTATGGAAAATTAGAAATCCTGGGTATTGGTAAATCCAAAAGTCTGGGTGTGGCAAGAGGTGTTGTCAATAACATTACCCAAACTATCCAATCGATTCAGCAAGCTATTCTTGAAGCAGAAACTAATTCAGGTTACAAAATTAAAGATGTGGTTGTAGGCATTGCAGGGCAGCACATCAGAAGTATTCAGCATACCGATTACATAAGCCGAAATAATCCGGAGGAAGTAATAGGCGAAAAGGATATTCAGCTTTTGATTGATCAGGTAAATAAACTGGCCATGTTGCCGGGTGAAGAAATTATCCATGTTTTGCCACAGGAGTTTAAAATAGATGGGCAATCTGAAATAAAAGAACCAATCGGAATGTATGGCGGAAGACTGGAATCTAGTTTTCACGTAGTAGTGGGGCAGGCATCATCAATCCGAAACGTTGGTAGGTGTATTCAGAGCTCAGGTATTGAATTATCTGGATTAACATTAGAACCATTAGCTTCTGCTGATGCTGTTTTAAGTCAGGAAGAAAAAGAAGCAGGTGTTGCACTTATTGATATTGGTGGAGGAACAACAGATTTAGCTATTTTTAAAGACGGAATCATTCGGCATACTGCTGTAATTCCTTTTGGAGGAAATGTAATTACAGAAGATATCAAGGAGGGATGTTCTATTATTGAAAAACAGGCTGAACTTTTAAAAATAAAATTCGGATCGGCCTGGCCGGGTGAAAATAAAGATAATGAAATCGTTTCTATCCCAGGCTTAAGAGGGAGAGAACCAAAAGAGATTTCACTTAAAAATCTTTCTAAAATTATTCATGCACGTGTGGTAGAAATAATTGAACAGGTTTTCTCTGAAATTAAAGCTTACGGGCATGAAGATCCTCGTAAAAAATTAATTGCCGGAATTGTTCTTACAGGTGGCGGCGCACAGTTAAAACACATAAAGCAGTTGGTAGAATATATCACAGGTATGGATACCAGAATTGGATATCCTAACGAGCATTTAGCGGGGAACTCCAGTGAGGAAATTTCAAGTCCATTATTTGCAACTGCAGTTGGGCTGGTAATGAACAGTATTGAGAATAGTACACAAAGTGCTGTCAGAATGGAAGTTGTAAATGAGCAGCCAAGAGTGGTTTACAGAAATGTTCCTCCAATAACGCAACAGCGATACGAAGTTGAAGAAAACTACGTTGAAAGAATGGAAACGATTGAGCAATCAAGAGAAGTTAGAAGTAATGTCGCTGTTGAGGAATCTACAGAAACTAAAATAAGAAAATCGTTTTTTGACAGATATGTCGATAAAATCAAAGATTTTTTAGATAACGCAGAATAAAATAAAGAAAAGGAATTACTTTTTGCCCCAAGTCAAGAAGTAAAAAATGTTTTAAATAAGAATTTCAAAAACCAAAAAGATGATGAGCAACTCAGAATTTGGAAGCATTTCATTTGATTTACCAAAAAACCAATCAAATGTCATCAAAGTAATAGGTGTAGGAGGGGGCGGGAGTAACGCAATTAATCACATGTTCCAGCAAGGAATAAAAGGTGTGGATTTTATCGTTTGTAATACAGATTCACAAGCATTGCAAAATAGTTCTGTTCCAAACAAAATTCAATTAGGGGTGAATTTAACAGAAGGTCTTGGAGCAGGTGCTAATCCTGACGTAGGACAACAGTCTGCTATTGAAAGTATTGCTGATATCGAAAAAATGTTGGATCGTAATACTAAAATGGTATTTATTACCGCAGGTATGGGTGGCGGAACAGGTACTGGGGCTGCTCCGGTAATTGCGCAATTGGCAAAAGAGAGAGAAATTTTGACAGTGGGTATTGTGACAATTCCTTTTCAGTTTGAAGGGAAAGTGCGTCAGGAACAAGCACTTTTAGGAATCGAAAAATTGCGTAAACAAGTAGACTCATTAATTGTTATCAATAATAATAAGTTAAGAGAAGTATATGGGAATCTTGGTTTTAAAGCCGGGTTTTCTAAAGCGGATGAAGTATTGGCAACGGCCTCAAGAGGTATTGCTGAAGTAATTACGCACCACTATACTCAAAATATCGATTTACGTGATGCTAAAACTGTCTTGTCAAACAGTGGAACAGCAATCATGGGATCTTCAGTAGCTGCTGGCGAGAACAGAGCTAAAGAGGCTATTATCTCGGCATTAGATTCTCCATTATTAAATGATAATAAAATCACAGGAGCCAAAAACGTATTGTTGCTTATCGTTTCTGGATCAGACGAAATTACGCTGGATGAAATTGGAGAAATCAATGACCATATTCAGGCAGAAGCAGGTTATAATGCCAATATTATCATGGGGGTTGGTGAAGACGAATCTCTGGGTGAAGCTATTGCTGTAACTATTATTGCAACTGGTTTTGATGTTGAACAACAAAACGAGATTGTAAATACTGAGCCTAAAAAAATCATTCATACATTAGAAGATGAGCAAAGAAGTGTTCATAATCTAACAAACAGACCGCTTGCTTCTTTTGATTTAAATGCTGAAACGCCTATTGTAAAAACAGAAGAAAAAGTTGTTTTTGATTTGATGGAAGATACAAATGCTCCGGTAATACCTACTCCAGCAACTCCAGTTGCTGTTGCTCCAACTATGAATCAGGAAGAGTTAGTGGTAATGTCAGAGTTTATCAAAAATCTTGATGTAACTTTTGAAATTGTTTCGCCAATTACAGATATAGATTTTACTATTTCAGCCCCGGAGGTAAAGAATTTTCAGGAAACACAGATCCCGCAAAAAACTTTCGAGAAGCAGGAACAAACTACATTTTCATTTGATTTGCCTCTTTTCAGAGCTGAACCACAAGTGAAGAAAGAACCATTTGTTGAGGATAATAAAATTTTATTCGAACTGACAAATGAAACCCGTAATATAAAAGTAAATGAGCCAGTTTCGTTTGTGCCAGTTACAGAACTTTCTGAAAATGGAATCATAAAATATTCTTTAGAGGAATATATGGAGGTTGAGAACGATTTAATCGCTTCAAAACCGGTTGAAAAAGTTACAGAAGATGTAGTTCCTGAAGAATTAAATATTACATTGAAACCAAGAACTGAGTTCGCCAGCGAACCTGAATTCTCGACGACTTCAAATGTTTCTCCAATGGAATTGACAATTGAGGAAACGCTCCGTCTAAGAGCTGAGGAAAGAAGAAGAAAATTAAAGGAATTTAATTATAAATTTCATAATAATGTTTCGAGAATTGATGAACTTGAAAAAGAACCGGCATATAAAAGATTAGGAATTGATTTGTCGAATTCGCAATCAAATAACACTAATTCAAGGATTTCAGTGGGTACAGACAGTAATAATGATTTACAATTGCGTTCAAATAATTCATTTTTACACGACAACGTAGATTAATTTAAAAAATCTAAATGTTTGGATAGCCCGAAATTGGATTTAATTTTCGGGTTATTTTTTTTATCTTCGCACAGAATTTAAAATTTCACTTTTTTGAATAGGTATTCTGATATATGTAATAGTTTTTAAAAAAAAAGTCAATATAATCCAATTAATATAGGAATGATAAGCATTTTGCTTATTTAAATAAAATATAAGATGAGTTTACAAGCACAAATCATGGATGAAATTAAAACCGCCATGAAAGCAAAAGATACGGTAGCCTTAGAAGCTTTAAGAGCAGTTAAGTCAGAATTATTATTAGCCTCAACATCATCAGGATCTAAAGAAGAATTAACTGAGGATGAAGAGATAAAATTGCTTCAGCGATTGGTAAAAACACGTAAAGAAAGTGCCAGAATTTTTACTGAACAAAACCGTCCTGATTTAGCTGAACCAGAATTAGCTCAGGTTGCAGTAATTGAGAAGTTTTTGCCGGCGCAGCTAAGTGAAGAAGAAGTGGAGGCTGTGGTAGCAAAAATTATTGCCGAAACAGGAGCTTCAGGAATTCCTTCAATGGGTAAAGTAATGGGATTAGCATCTGCCCAATTGGGGGGAACTGCTGAAGGTAAAACCATTTCTACGATTGTTAAGAAACTTCTTTCGTAATTAAAATAGATTATAAATTCTTCAGATTTTCAATTCTTATCTCTAAAAATAGATTTTGAATTTGATTATTTAATATATTGGATCGCGTAGTTCAACTGGATAGAATATCAGATTTCGGCTCTGAGGGTTGGGGGTTCGAACCCCTCCGCGATCACTTTGAAAGGACAAAGCAGAGAAATTTTTCTTCTTTGTCTTTTTTTTTAGGAGCTGTTTCCAGTCATTCGCTATATCTTTCCCTGCCTAAAAAAGTCAGGCAAAGGATGCCGCTTCTCTCTGGGCTACTGTGTTGGATCTTTATAAAGTATTATTCCTCAAAAACTTTCTCTGTATCAACCGGGTTATTTTCCTGATATATTTTTTTGCCAATTATGCCTTTGTCACCCAATGCTCGCCCTTTAATTAGCCAGGCAATACCAAAAGCAAAAAGAGAAAGGGATTCGAAAATCAAAGTTGAATATGTATAAAGTTTCAGGATTTCTGAAACCGGCACCATAATTATAAATACAATAATCGAATAGCCGCAGAATCTGTAAATGTTATTTTCGTTTAAAATACTTTTAGGACTTCGGGTTTCATTATGTTGTCCTACTGTAAAAACGTTGATGGTCAATAAAGCCATTATTAGGAACAATATAGCAGCACAACCATAATGAAGCCACCCAAGATATTTTTCAGGATATGGAACTAAAGTGTAAATTTTATTAGCAAAATCATTTGGGTTTGTCGGAAATAATGCCACACCCACAGCCATAATTCCTGCAATATTGGTTAGTAAGTTATCATTTTTCCAGATAGATCTGTTTCCAAAACCTCTGTAGCATATTAAAAATAATCCAACAGCAAATAAAGTTCCTGTAAAAAATTCTCTAAGATTCGTATAATAATAATGGCTTATTGAAGGCTGAAGCTGAGTTTTGAAAAAAGGTAAAAATGATAAACTAATTAAAAGTATCGGCAGGGTTATTCCTAAATACCCAATAGTGCGTCTGATCCTTCTATAAGTAAAAAGAGGATATTTTTCAACTTTAACCCGGCCTTGATCAATTTTCATAATGTGAAATTATTAAGAAGGCGTAACTGATTTTTAAGAATGCTGTTTTCCTGAGAACAAATTCTCAACAACCCAGGCCGGACCAATTAGTAAAAACTGAAGATCTTTTAAGAAAGAAGGTTTTTTACCTTCAATATTATGTCCATAAAATTGCCCAATCCAGGCAATAACAAAAACAGCAATTGAAAATAGCCATAAAGGAACAAATTGTGAGATGTAAAAATTTACAATCAGGCAAATAGCTGAAAAAAGGGCAATTTTTAAAGCCATTACAACTGACAGCCGGATATAGAAGACCTGTACAAAAAGTAATACTACTACAGCCCAGTTTTCGATTATTGGAGTTCTGATTTGTAAAGTATTGGCAATTAAATCGCTAGGAATACTCATGAGCAATCCTGTGATAGAAAAGTAGATCGCCGGTACGCACACATAATGTATGGCTTTATTTTTTGGATTCTGATGGCTAACAGCATATTCTTCAAACCATTGTTCTAATGTTTTCATTTTTTGAGGTTTAGGAGTTCTATCAAAGCTATTAAATATTTTTGAGTTTGACACAAATTTTCTAGTTTCAAATTTGTGAATATCTATTTTGTGAAAAAGGGATTTTTATTTCTATTAAAATCTATCTTTGGGGTCCTTAAAAAAATAATATGAGTGCAATTTGGTATGAATGCAAGGTAAAATATAGAAAAACGGATGATATTGGATCGCAAAAGGTTACTACAGAACCTTATCTGGTAGACGCCATATCGTATACAGAAGCTGAAAGCAGAATTAATGAAGAAATGAAGGCGTATGTGAGCGAAGAATTTAAAATCACTAACATAAAAGTGGCGAATTATGCAGAAATTCACCCTTTTGAAAATGCTGACCGTTGGTTTAAGTCAAAAATTTCGTTAATAGCATTTGATGAAGAAAGTGGAAAAGAACGCAAAACCAATATGTATATACTGGTACAGGCTAATGATGTAAAAGAAGCTTATGATAATACTGTTACGGTTATGAAAAATACTATGGGTGATTATACTATACCAGCAATTTCAGAGTCGCCAATTATGGATGTTTTTCCTTATTTCAGTGGAGATGAAGAAGATTTAGAAAAAGTAGAAAGATTTAATACACTGAAGTCTTCAAAACCTGAATTAGTCGCTATGGGAGAATCAGAAGAAGATTATTTGGAGGCTGAAAATGAATAGATCATAAGATAATTAAAAAAGAAAGAGAACTTTTTTGTTTTCTTTCTTTTAATTAGTAAGCACTTATTGTGTTATTATAAATTATTCAATATTAGTTCAATCAGGATATTTTTGTGACCGCTAATGATTTAATAGCTAGATTGAATCCATTTTTGTAAAATAAGGAAAAAAATAGCAACTATAAGAACTAAAATCCAAAGGCTAAGAAGCATTTTTTTAGTCATTTTTTTAAATTTTACTTTAATTCAGATTATTGATCAGTTATTTTTATAAATCTATTTTAACTATTTTGATATTTTTTTACTTGTGAATGCATCAAAAGCAAATATTTTTAGCTAAAAACAGTTTTTTATAGCAAATGTTGTGTTTTTTTTTAACTGTTCAATATTACAAAATTAAATCGATTAAGGGTAAAATAAATCGACAAAATGCTTATTTTTTCTTATTTTATAATATATAGAATGCTTTAGTGTATATAATTCGATTTCTTTATTCTATTTTTATAATATCATTAATTTTATTTGAAAAGAGGATAATAAAATGAATAACAAAATACTATAATTGAATAAGTTGCTTAATAGAAAGCTGAGAAATTATTGTTGATTATAATTAAAAGCATTGTCCCATAACTCATCAATTTTGATTAGTGCATTTTCAAGAGCAATGACTTCCCACTTGCCATCATTTTCAATTCCAAGACCAATGTTTTTTAATTTTAGTAAAGCTTCTTTTATGTCAAAATCAAGATCCGTATTTAATTTAATTTTAAACCAGGTTTCTATTTGATCATCGATTTCCTCGGCTGTTAACGGATCTTTACTTCTATATAAAAAAGAGTATGCTAAAATAGTTTCTTTGAGTATTTCTTCTTCAGAGGAATTTAAAAGTGAATAAAAAGCGCCACTATTATTTCCCAGATTTTTAAAATAAAGGCTGTCAGAAAGCATTTTAGAGTATTTGATTTTTTTATTTACAAAATTATTATATTGGCGAAAACAATATGCAGATAAAATTCCCAATGCAATTAATCCTTGATTTAGAGAGGTTTTGCTGTTTAATAAATCTATAGCTTCTCCTGTTCTGTAAGCTTCGTACATATTAATCAAGGCCGGAATCACTTTTGCACTTAGCAATGAAATGCCACCAAATAGTCCAGGTACCCAAAGCAAAAGTTTGTCTGTAGTGGACATTTTTGGAATAGCATTTGGGAAAATCGTTTCAAGATCATTTTTAGGTACCCGCTTAAAAATTTTCAGTACAATTGCTCCGGGATCAACAGGTGTTTTTCCTAGCTTTACTTTTTTTTTGGCAAGATAATCAGCTTCGTTATAATTTAGGTAAATCATGACGCGCTCATAATATTCAATCTCTATTTCTTTTTTCCAGAAAATATATTTTTTTACTTTTTCTTTCGTTTTATGCTGACCACGAACATACAGTTCATAGTCTTTGAAGGCATTAAGGTCTATAGAAAGTTTTAAACCAATTAAATCAGACTCCTTAAATGCGTTGTCTAAGATTTCCTGCTCTACACGTCTGTAATTGCCGTTTTTTAAAACTTTTAGAAGTGTTTCTTTAAAAATTAAATAATCACTTTTGCCAATATACCTTTCACGTTCTTTTACGCTTAAATCAGGATCGAATGAGCCATAGTTTTGTTTTAGGTTTCGATTAAGATTAAAAGTTTCATAATGATAATAGTGCTCGATGATGTCGAATAATTTTTTAAAATCTTCTACTTTTTTCTGATCTTCTGCAAAAGCAGCTATTTGTTGATCGAGTAAAAATTCCTTACTGAAAGGAATGTAATTTTCTCGTCTCATATGAGTATTGGTATTTAATTTTTTTAGTATTTTAAAACAAAAATACCACCCTGAATTTGATTTTTGAGTGGTATTTGTATAAAGCTTATTTTATGCTTTTAATATTCTAAAACGTCCGGGATACTTATCCCATAAACTTTTTTTATTGCCGTAATAATCCATAAAATCTTCACAAACGAAAACAGCATGTGCATTTGACCACGCCACGACTCCGCAAAATTCACTTCCTGTAAGACGTTTTAACTCCTGAACATGTTTACCTTTTTGAAATCCTAAATATTTATAAATAGTTGGTGTATGTATTTCACCACCTTCTAAATCTTCCAGAGCCTTTTCAAAAGTCTTTTCTTTATCTAAAATTTGTTTGTATTTTGCCATTACTGCATAAGCCAATACGGCATAATCGGTTATTTTTTTACTGTCTTCATTCGGTTTAATGAATACAAATCCGGCAGAAAATTCAGCTTTATTTAATTCATCTATTTTTAGTTTAAACGTAACATTATTTTTTAAGGTTATTTGGTATAAGCTATCATTTAATTTTTCAGTAATGAAAAGGTTGTCCAGTCCATAAATATTTAGTGAAGCTTTGATAAAAGCAATTGAAGAGCAGTTGGTTCGTTCTCCCTGTTTGAAACTTTCAAATATTTTATCAGAACTGAGTTGAGCGTGAGAATTTGAGCAGACAAATATTAAAAATAAAAATGTCGAAATGATAGATCGCATTGCAATTAGGTATTATAATTTGTTTGAAAAAAATGGAAAATGTGGCTTTGCAAAGCTATAAAAATCAGCTAATAATTGATGCTTTTAATAATTAATTTTCTTCATGATACTTATTGCTAAATATTGAAACAGGAGTTTACAGAATTTTTAGATGCAAGACAGAAAGATAGGTATGAGTCTTTTTCCTGTTTATAAAATGAATTAGAATGTAAGACTGAAACGGCTATCGAAATTTTTTGGATTTGTTAATACAAGTCAATACAAAAGAGGTCGTTGATTTGGGGAGAAAACATCTATTACGATGATTAGGTGTCTAACGTATAACAAAATTTATCGGCATTATTATCTTTATTATTGATGATAGATAATTATTTAGATAAGGGCTAAAATAAAAAATGAGATTCTAGTCTTTTTACAGATTCAAATCTCACTAATTATTCCAAAAAAAAGTTCTTCATTTACAATTCCTTGCGGATTAACTAAAAATGACGGTTAAAACTATTCCTTGCAAGGATATAACTAATTTTGATTCTGGCTATACGTATAAATACCTGTTTTTTGTTCAGAATGTATTTTTTTTCAACGTATTTAGGATTACTCTTCCCATTTTTTAGTTTCACTTTTATTAATTCCCCAACGTATTCCTAAAAGAGAAACTAAGTTTTTCGACGAATCTGAAGTGAAATTCTTACCAAACCCTCCTGTTACATAATAATTTGCGCTTATTTTGTATTGTATTAGTCCCACAGACCGATAATCTTTGCCATTCCCATTTCTTCTTATATACTCATAGCCAAACGAAAATGAATTGATGTCAATTTGTATTTTACTCCCGTAATCAAAATATTCAAACTGATCTGAAAAGTTTTTAGTGTTCTCATTATAAACAGATTGATCTTTTATATATCTGATAAAACCATAAATATTAAGATAAGATTTATCAATTTTAGGAGACCAGGTTATAGTACTCCATACCCCAGTTCTGTCTTTCTGATTACTATTATAATTATTGCCATCGTATAAAGTGCTATATGCCGCAGCCAGATCAAGAGTTAATAAAGGTCTTTTTAAAAGTTCTGCAAACTCGTTTGCTTCAACAGTTGGCAACGATTCCAGGATTTTAGTATACTGTTCATTGTATTCTACAAGATTAGTAACTTTATTTAGATTAGGGAAATCTCTAGCCATAATCAAATCGGCTTTAGTAATCATTTCGGCCGTAGTATTTCTAATAGCTGCATAAGCCTTTTGCATATCTTCTTTCTTTTTACGAAAAAGAGTAAATACATTTACGCTAAATCCTGCTCCTATATTAGTAGTGCTGTCAGTTCGATGAACTACAGCTGAAACATTAGGTCTTAAAAGTTTGTCACTTGTAAATTGTTTAAAATCATTGATGGTTTTACCAATTCCATAATATTCAAGACCATTTAGTTTTCCTTTGTTTAAACTGAAATCAAAAGATAAATTGGATAAATTTTCAGTGTTTATATTAAAATCTTTATAGTCAGGATTTGAAGTAACTATTGCTGCCGAATTATCCAGTAATGCTAAAGCTGTTGAATTAAGAATTTGCACTTCTTTTAAATCGACAGAGTTTGCAGAATTTTGTGCCGCACTAATCTGTAACAGCATCAAAAATAAGTAAGTAGTCATTTTTTTCATATCAAATCAATTAATGCTACAAAATAAATTAGTTCTTTACTTGCGATATCTACCGGACCCAAATCATAAGTTGAAAAAACCTGACTTTGACCATTGCAATCCTGTATTCTGTAATTAAAGATTAAATTTTTTGCGTTTCCAATGATCTGCTCTTTTGATGAAGTATTTAATGATTTATAACTGATATAAGTTTCAAAATAAAGTAGTCCTTTGTTATGCGTAAATGATGGGGTCAGGGGAATTGAGGCATCTGTTAAATGCATTGGAGTTACAAACATCGGCTTTTGAACATTCACTCCATTTTGGAGATCTAAAAAAACTCTTGTATACAAGGGAATAAACCCAAGGTTATTTGACAGTTCGAAACTAAGTTTAATTTCGTCACAATTTGATGTGTTGTAAACTTTGCTCATGATTAATTGTTGTTAAGTTGTTATTTAGCCTTAATATTTGCTTGGTAATATTACTATATTTTAAGAAAAATAACACAAGTGTTTGTACGGTATTTTATGATAAAATAAATAGCAATTATGTTTAGGATTAAATCAGATACACTATAAATATGGAAATTACATAATCAGTTTAAGTAAATTTTGCAAAATAGACGGACGAGTTTATAGTTAAATTTGAGTAAAATTCTCAAACGTGAATTAACAAAAGATATAAACAGAACAATTCATTTATATATGGAAACTACAAACACATCAAAACTTCAAAACTTTGTTAGAATATTACTAGGATTATTTATGATAGCAGCTGCAATAGGTCATTTTACTTTTCAACGAGATGATTTTCAGGCGCAGGTTCCTAATTGGGTTCCTTTAAGTAAAGATTTGGTAGTGATCCTTTCTGGAATTGTAGAAATTATGCTAGGTCTGGCAATGCTGTTTTTAGGGGAGTATAAAGCTAGAGTAGGAATTGCACTTGCTGTATTTTACATTTTAATATTTCCGGGAAACATTGCGCAATATGTAAACGGAACTCCTGCTTTTGGCCTTGATACTGATCAGGCTCGCCTGATCCGGTTGTTTTTTCAGCCTGTTTTGATTTTTTTAGCCTTGTGGTCTACTGGAGCCTTATTTGGAAAGAAAAAGGTATAATCTGATTTAGAACATTATGATAAAATTATTACTTTTAAAAGTATTCAAATGCAATGATGATAAAATCGCTTAGCTAAGTTGTATTCGTTTTACTCTTTCTATTTTGTTTTAAAGTATTAAAGGTAAATAATTACAGCTTTTAGATTTAAAGACTCCTTCTCTTAAGGCTTTATTTTCTACATTTGTGCCTTATGAAAAAAGCATTTCAACTCTTCGATTTCAACCAAAAAGTCAATTATAAAAATGAAATTTTAGCCGGTTTAACTGTGGCAATGACCATGATTCCAGAATCGTTGTCGTTTGCTATTTTGGCCGGATTTCCTCCTTTGGTAGGATTATATGCAGCTTTTATTGCCGGATTGGTAACTGCAATTTTTGGAGGAAGACCAGGAATGATTTCCGGTGGAGCAGGAGCAACGGTAATCGTTTTGATAGCTTTGATGAAATCGCATGGAATTGAATATGTTTTTGCAGCCGTTGCGCTTGGCGGCGTAGTACAAATTTGTATTGGACTTTTTAAACTCGGAAAATTTATTCGGTTAGTACCTCAGCCTGTTATGTTCGGTTTCGTAAACGGATTGGCAGTTGTAATTTTTATGTCGCAATTGGAGCAGTTTAAAACGATAGTTAATGGTCAGGTTTCATGGCTTCAGGGAACTCCTTTGTATATTATGCTCGGATTAGTTGCTTTGACAATTGCAATTGTTTTGATTTTTCCAAAGATCACAAAAACAGTTCCGGCCTCTTTGGTTGCTATTATGGTCGTTTTTGCATTAGTAATTGTTTTTAATATCGATACTAAAACGGTAGCAGATATTGCTTCGGTTGATGGCGGATTTCCTCCATTTCATGTTCCGGATATTCCATTTTCTTTTGAGACTTTAAAAGTTATATTTCCCTATTCGGTAATTGTGGCGGTTGTAGGTTTGACTGAAGGTTTGTTAACGCTGAATTTGGTCGATGAAATTACCGGTACAAGAGGAAACAGCAATCGCGAATGTATTGCTCAGGGAAGCTCAAATATTCTAAATGGTTTTTTCTATGGTATGGGAGGCTGCCCTATGATTGCACAGACTTTGGTGAATCTTGGAGCAGGTTCAAGAGCCCGACTTTCGGGAATTATTGCAGCTTTAACTATTTTGCTTATCATTCTTTTTGGTGCTCCCGTAATTGGAAAATTACCAATGGCAGCATTAGTAGGAGTGATGATGATGGTTGCGGTTACTACTTTTGAATGGGCAAGTTTTAAAATCATCAATAAAATGCCGAGACACGATATTTTCGTTGGAATTTTGGTAGCTGTAGTTACAATTGTATTGCATAATCTGGCTTTGGCAGTTTTAATCGGGGTAATTATTTCGGCTTTGGTTTTTGCCTGGGAAAGTGCAAAAAGAATCCGTGCCAAATATTTTATAGATGAAAACGGAATCAAACATTATGAAATTTACGGGCCGTTATTTTTTGGTTCAACAACTACTTTTCTGGAGAAATTTGACATTTTGAACGATCCACATCATGTTATTGTAGATTTTAGAGAAAGTCGTGTTGCAGATATGTCGGCTATTGAAGCGTTGAATAATCTGACCCAAAAATACAATCAATTAAATAAAGTTGTCGAATTAAAACATTTAAGCGAAGATTGTCGTCAATTGCTAAAAAATGCTGCCGGAGTTATTAATGTAAATGTTATTGAGGATCCTACTTATAAAGTGATGTCTTGATAAATTAGAGGCATTGAACGAACTGACTGATGAGGAATCAAGAAAAAATTATGGAGTAAACTTTGTTTGATTATGAAATGTAATCAGAAACAAAATGCCTTATATACTTGCAAATAAATCAGGACACGTTTTTAATATTTCTTCTGTGGGCGGTTATGTTGAGAATTTTCCGGGTTGGAGAATTTATTGTTCTACAAAATTTGCATTTACCAGGCTTAACATAATCTTTGGCAGCAGAAGTAAAAGAATTTGGTGTGAATCTAACGCTTGTTTATCCAGGATATTTTAGAATAAAAAAACGCTGGATAGAAATTTTCCATCCAGCGTTTCTAACTTATAAAGAATCAAGAACGATTACATCATTCCTGGCATTCCGCCTCCCATTGGCATTCCGCCTCCGGCGTTTTCTTCTTTAATGTCAATTAATGCACACTCAGTAGTTAAGATCATTCCAGAAACAGATGCAGCATTTTCTAATGCAACACGAGTTACTTTCTTAGGATCGATAATTCCTGCAGTAAGCATATCTACATATTCGTCTGTTTTTGCATTGTATCCAAAATCACCTGAACCTTCAGAAACTTTAGCCACAACAACAGAACCTTCAAGACCTGCATTTTCAACGATAGTTCTTAATGGAGATTCAACTGCGCGGGAAACGATTTGAATTCCGGTTGCTTCATCAGCATTATCTGCTTTTAATTCCGCTAAAGCAGCTTTAGCTCTCAATAAAGCAACACCACCTCCGGCAACGATTCCTTCTTCAACAGCAGCACGAGTAGCGTGTAATGCGTCATCAACTCTGTCTTTTTTCTCTTTCATTTCTACTTCAGAAGCAGCACCAACATAAAGAACTGCAACACCACCAGCTAATTTAGCCAAACGCTCCTGCAATTTTTCTTTATCGTAATCAGATGTAGTTGTTTCCATCTGACCTTTAATCTGGTTTACACGGTTTTTGATGATATCTGCTTCACCAGCACCACTTACTATAGTTGTATTGTCTTTATCGATAGAAACTCTTTTTGCAGTTCCTAACATTTCGATAGTGGTGTTTTCTAAAGTATAACCTCTTTCTTCAGAGATTACAGTTCCTCCAGTTAAGATGGCAATGTCTTCTAACATTGCTTTTCTTCTGTCACCAAAACCTGGAGCTTTTACAGCAGCAATTTTAAGTGCACCTCTTAATTTGTTTACTACTAAAGTAGATAAAGCTTCACCGTCAACATCTTCAGCAATAATCAATAATGGTTTTCCTGATTGTGCAACTGGCTCTAAAACTGGAAGTAATTCTTTTAAAGAAGATACTTTTTTGTCATATAATAAGATGTATGGAGAGTCTAATTCAACTTCCATTTTTTCCGGGTTTGTAACAAAGTAAGGAGAAAGATATCCTCTGTCAAACTGCATTCCTTCAACAACATCGACAAAAGTATCAGTTCCTTTAGCTTCTTCAACAGTAATAACACCTTCTTTTCCAACTTTAGCAAAAGCAGTTGCAATTAATTCACCAATTACTTCGTCATTATTTGCAGAGATGGCAGCAATTTGTTTGATTTTGTCAGAATCACTTCCAACTACTTTAGCTTGCTTTGCCAAGTCAGCAACGATAGCTTCAACTGCTTTATCGATACCGCGTTTTAAATCCATTGGATTTGCACCTGCAGCAACGTTTTTCAGACCTTCTTTTACGATAGCCTGAGCTAAAACAGTAGCAGTTGTGGTTCCGTCACCAGCTAAATCATTAGTTTTAGAAGCAACTTCTTTAACCATTTGTGCCCCCATGTTTTCTAGTGGGTCTTTTAATTCAATTTCTTTAGCAACAGAAACACCATCTTTAGTAACATTTGGTCCACCAAATGATTTTCCGATAATTACATTACGACCTTTTGGTCCCAGAGTTACTTTTACAGCGTTTGCTAATGCATCGACACCGCGTTTTAATCCGTCACGTGCTTCAATATCAAATTTTATATCTTTTGCCATTTTAATTTTTTGTTTAAAGTTTTAATTTGTTTTAAGTTACTTTAGTCTTAATTTTTAATACTGAGTACTTAATCTTTTTTAGATGATTGCCAAGATATCATCCTCACGCATCATTAAATAATCAGTTCCTTCCAGTTTTAATTCTGTTCCGGCATATTTACCATAAAGAACAGTGTCACCAACTTTAACGGTCATAGTGTGATCTTTAGATCCGTTTCCAACTGCAACTACAGTTCCTTTTTGTGGTTTTTCTTTCGCAGTATCCGGAATAAAGATTCCTGATGCAGTTTTAGTTTCTGCTGCTACTGGCTCGATAAGTACGCGATCTGAAAGCGGTTTAATGTTTAAGGCCATGATTTTATATTATTAAAGTTATACGTTTTTTAATGTTCAATAAGCTTTCAGAAATTATGCCATGCTCGCAAAACTGACATTTTTTCCTAAAAAAAATGCCAGCTTTGACAGGCTGGCATTTTATCTTTATTTTGTAAGTTATTATTTAGCTGCTGGAGTTGCAGGAGCCGGAGTTCCCTGAGCCGGAGCAGCTGGTGTAGTTGCAGCAGGTGCTTCTGTTTTTTCAATAATTTTAGAATCAGTATCACTCAATGATCCTGTAAAACTCAAACTTGAAAGCAAAATTAAAGCAATCAGAATAGTCGCTAATGTCCAGGTGCTTTTGTCTAAAAAGTCTGTTGTTTTTTGTACCCCACCTAACATTTGAGTTCCGCTAATTGTTGACGATAATCCTCCACCTTTAGGATTTTGAACCATAATTACTACAATCAATAGAAAACAAACTATTGTGATTAAAACTAAAAAAATTGAAAATGTGCTCATTACTTAATTATTGTTATTGTTATTTTGTTGTAAAATCTTTATGTCTGATATGCGGTCTGCAAAGAAAGTAATTTTTTCCGGATATTTCAAAATTAATATTTCATATGCTTGTATTGCCTTTGTGTATTTTTTTTGTTCCAAATATACTCTGGCCAGGGTCTCGGTCATCAAGTAAGAATTATCTTCTTTGTTTGAATCGAGTTGTACCGCAGGATTTATTGCTGTTTGTTTTATGGGTGAAATTTTTGGATTTGTTTCGATGAACTTATCGATTATTTCTGCTTTTTTCTTTTTTTCTTCGTCAATCATTTGGTTTTCGACTATGTTTTCAACATTTTTTTCTGTCTTTTCGGCTTCCTTCGGACCTTCATTAGTCCTGTCGATTGGTTCTGGCCTTGCTAATTGCAGCCATTCCTGAAAAGAATGTTTTTCACTAATTGAAAAATCCAATGGTTTTCCTATTTCCAGATTTTCCTTGGCTGTTTTTACTGTTTCATATACTTCAGTTTCTTTTGGTTCTTCAGCAGGAACTTCATCAAAAATAGCTTTTGTAGCTTTTAGTAATGAATCGTATGTTGACTTTTCAATTGGTTCAACTCTTATTTCAGGAATTTCTTCTGAAATTTCCTCCTCTACAATTTCCTCGAAAAAAGTTCTTATTCCTTCCTTTTTAACTGGTATGGGGTCAATAATAGGTTTTTCTTCAATAGTTGGAGCTACTTCTTTAAAAGAATCTAATGTTGGCAGCTCAATAACGGAATCAATTGGATTGTCTTCAATTTTTACAGATTCTTCAAGACTAGAGTTTGTTACTTCTTTAAAGGAATCTAAAATCAATTGCTCAGAAACGGCTTCAATTGATTTTTTTTCTGTTTTTTCAGGCTCCTTAAAAGCGATGTTTGTGACTTCTTCAAAAGAATCTAAAATTGATTGTTCAGAAACAGACTCAATGCCTTTTTCTTCAACTTTTGCAGGTTCTTCAAATGTTGTTATAGTTGTAGCTTCCTTAATCGAATCCAATATAGACTTTTCAACAAGGTCAATACGAAGTTCTGCTTTTTTCTTTTTTTCTTCAGCTAATACAATTTCACTGTCAAAAACGGTTATGTTTAAAAGATCTCTAAGTTTACGGTCGTAAAATTCTCCCTGAATAGAATTGAAAGTTTCAGAAGTTATGAAGTCAAACAGAACCGAACGATCTGATGTATGGGCAGCTGTAACTTTTAAAGCGTGATTATACTTAAAGCTGTTTTGATTATAAAGTCCTTTTAATCGCAATGCACGGGCACTTTGAAAATAGGGAAATTCAATTAAAACACTTCCTAATGCTTCTGTCTGCTTTTCTGTTATAGCATCAGGTTTGTTGATTAGGTAAGTATAATTTGTTACGTTCATTATTAATTATTTTAGTTGTTTAATTAGTGAATTGGTTTAAACGATTAAAGATTTTACCATTTAGCCAACGACTCATTAAAGATGTCTTGTGTAATTCTTTCAAAAATAGTTTTGATTGCTTCGTTTAAAACGCTTCCAACAAGCTGTGTCTGTGCCGGATAATCATAATAAAACTCGAATGGTTTTTCAAAATCGTCAGTTTCTTTCTTTTTATTTGAAAAACGAACATTTACACGAATTGTTAAACGGTTTTGAGAAGCCTGCTGATCTGCTGTTGCTGTCATTGGGGTAATCCTGTAATCTGTGATTTCTCCCTCATAAAGCAAATCACCATTCACAGTAACCAGGTTTAAATTGGTTTGATTCATGATCAAATCCTGTAAAGTCAATGTGAACTCTCTGTCGATTCCAGGCTCAATCAGATCAGCATTATTCTGAAAAAAATTCACCTGAAATGTTTTGCCCTCAATAGGAGAGGCTCCTGTAAAATTGTAAACTCCGCATCCGCTCAGCATAAAAAGACTGATAAGTGCGAAAAAAGAATATATTTTTTTCATAGTACTTAATCGTAAATTCCAATTTTGGTCAAATATAAGTAATTGGATTTTGGAATTTTGAAATTGTAATTTAATTAATTTATAGATCAAATTGTTTAATTTTTCGATACAATGTTCTTTCAGAAATGCCTAATTCATCAGCAGCAGCTTTTCGTTTTCCTTTGTTTTTCTCTAATGACTTTTTAATCATTTCGATTTCTTTTTGTTCTAAACGTAAAATTTCTTCTTCTTCAATCGTTTCAGCGTCTAAATAATTATTGTGATCTTGTATGTGATAACTATCTTCATGTGTTGCTGGTGCCATGACAGCTGTTCTTGGTTCTTCTTCAAAATCAATTTCGCTGTCGTTCTGCTGATTGCCGTATATTTTCTGAATCAAATTTGGATTAATGTCCTGCACTTTTGACGAACCATTTTTCATGAGTTCTAAAGTGAGTTTTTTCAAATCATTCAGGTCGCTTTTCATATCAAAAAGCACCTTATATAATATATCCCTTTCAGTGCTGAAGTCACTTTCTTTTTTGCTGTCGCTGATAACAGAAGGCAGGTTGCTTCCTTCAGCAGGTAAATAAGATTGTAAAGTCGCAAGATTAATATCACGATTGGTTTCTAAAACAGAAATCTGTTCTGCTACATTTCGAAGCTGACGAATATTTCCGCTCCATCTGAATTTCTGTAAAAGCTGAATTGCGCCATCATCCAGTCTCAAAGGCGGCATTTTATATTTATGGGCAAAATCGGCTACAAATTTTCGGAACAATAAATGAATGTCTTCGTTTCTTTCGCGTAAAGGCGGTAATGTAATCTCGACAGTACTTAGACGATAATACAAATCCTCACGAAATTTTCCTTTTTCGATGGCGTTGAACAAATTAACATTAGTTGCAGCAACAATTCTCACATTCGTTTTCTGAACCTGAGATGAACCTACTTTTATAAATTCACCATTTTCCAGAACACGGAGTAATCTTACCTGAGTGGTTAAAGGTAATTCGCCAACTTCATCCAGAAAAATGGTTCCGCCGTCAGCCACTTCAAAATAACCTTCACGTGTACTTGTAGCACCTGTAAAAGCGCCTTTTTCATGACCAAAAAGCTCACTGTCAATGGTTCCCTCCGGAATTGCACCACAGTTTACGGCAATATATTTCCCATGTTTTCTGTGCGAAAGCGAGTGTATAATTCTCGGAATATTTTCTTTACCAACACCACTTTCCCCAGTTACCATTACCGAAATATCAGTTGGAGCAACCTGAATGGCTTTTTCGATAGCACGATTTAACTTCGGATCATTACCAATAATCTCAAATCGTTGTTTTATTGCCTGAACTGTTTCCATTTATATTTTGTTTCAAGTTTTGTTGATTTCAAGTTTCAAGTTCTTCGTCAGAATTAAAACTTATTTTTTTAAACTTTTTTTTATATCTAATGAATTAAAAAGCTGTTTTAATTCATTGTATTGGTTGTCTTTTAAATCTTCTTTAATGATAGGTAAGGCAGAGGTTTTATTTAGATAAAGTAAAAACCATTTATCGGTTTCTTTAATTTGAAAAGATTCTTTCCAAAGGTTTACCATTTTAAAACTTTCACCTTCTTGCGTGAAGGACTCTCTATTAAAAGTTATTTTTTGGAGTTCTAAGTTTTTTTTGTTTTTAAGAATGTTTTTTTTAATACTGGAAATCGTCAGGAAATAAACGGCTAACCAAACTATAATAACTATTCCAAAAGGTATAAGGTCTAGGAAATTCCACTCTAAATTAGTTTCAGATTGCGTGGTTGATAAAATAGCATTTTGTATAACTACAAAAAAGAAAACAAACATAATCCATTTTACAAAACCCATCCTAAAAAGCAGGTATTTGGAAACTTTAACTAATGTATCTAAATTAGGTTTATATTCAATAATAATCTTTTTGTCCATTCTTAATCTTTATTTGGCTTTTAGTAATTCTAAATCAATAAATATAAAATTCAATTTACGGAAATAACCTGAAACCTAAAACTTGAAACAAAAAACTTAATTCATGCTACTCAAACCCACAGCTTCACCTTTTAAAGTTCCACTAGTACAGCTTGTGATTTTTACATTAACGAAATCTCCAATTTTATAATTCTCCTTTGGAAAAACTACCGTAATACTTTGAGAGTTTCTTCCAGAAAATTCGTCTTTCGATTTTTTAGAGACTTTTTCAACTAAAACTTCAACTGTTTTCCCAACGAATTCCTCACTTCTAAACCAGGCATGTTTCTGCTGCAAATCGACAATTTCCTGTAATCTTCTGGCTTTGGTTTCTTCCGGAACATCATCTTCCATTTTTCTTCCGGCGAGAGTTCCTGGACGTTCAGAATACGAATACATATAACCGAAATTATATTTTACATATTCCATTAAGCTTAAAGTATCTTGGTGGTCTTTTTCGGTTTCTGTAGGGAAACCGGCAATCATATCCTGAGAAATTGAAGCTTCCGGAACAATTTCCCTGATTTTGTCAATCAGCGCCATGTATTCTTCGCGAGAATGTAAGCGATTCATTTCCTTTAGAATTCTGTTGCTTCCAGATTGAACCGGCAAGTGAATGTGTTTACAGATATTTGGATACTTTGCTATAACATGCAAAATACTTTCGTGCATATCCTGCGGATTCGATGTCGAAAATCGAATACGCATTTTTGGAAAACTAACAGCAACCATTTCAAGTAATTGTTCAAAATCGACTGCTGTTGCTTTTTGAATTTCAGAGGCATTTACAAAATCCTTTTTCAAACCACCGCCGTACCAAAGGTAACTGTCAACGTTTTGCCCAAGAAGCGTAATTTCTTTAAAACCGTTATTCCATAAATCCTGAATTTCAGCCATGATGCTTTGCGGTTCGCGACTACGCTCACGTCCGCGTGTAAAAGGGACAACACAAAACGTACACATATTATCACATCCACGAGTGATTGAAACCAAAGCTGTGATTCCGTTACTCATTAAACGAACTGGCGAAATATCTCCGTAGGTTTCCTCTTTCGATAAAATTACATTTATGGCGTCACGTCCTTCTTCAACTTCCGCCAATAAATTCGGAAGATCTTTATAAGCATCTGGTCCAACCACAAGATCGACAATTTTTTCTTCTTCCAAAAACTGACTTTTCAAACGTTCCGCCATGCAGCCAAGAACACCCACTTTCATTTTTGGATTGGTACGTTTTACCGCATTGTATTTTTCAAGACGTTTGCGAATCGTTTGTTCAGCTTTGTCACGAATCGAGCAAGTGTTAACCAAAACCAAATCGGCTTCTTCTAAAACCGAAGTAGTGTTGTATCCACCGTCAGATAAAATCGAAGCTACGACTTCACTGTCCGAAAAATTCATCGCACAGCCATAACTTTCTATGAAAAGTTTTTTAGTATTCTCAGGCTTATTTTCTAAAACAAGACTTTCGCCCTGTTTGCTTTCTTCAATAATCTTTTCCATTATAAAAATTCAAAGTGCAAAGATAGGTGAAATACGGTCAATATGACAAGATGTCAGATAAAGAATTAACAATGTTTTCAGAATCGTTTGTTACCATTGTTTTGCAAATACATTTTACAAATTGCATTTTACTTATCAGGAGCTATTTCCGGCTTTCCGTTTCAAGTCCTCATTAAAAAAGCAAAGTTTCTAATGTTTTAAAAAGAGCTTCCGCTGGTCGCTTTTTTAAAACAGGAAACTTTTGCTTTTTTAACTCCGGGCTTTACACCTCAAATGAAATTCACTGAACTCCAATTAAAATAAAAGTATAGTGAAGTAATCCGGGCTATGGTATTCGGTTTCGGAAGGAATATGTGTTTGAAATTAAGTAATTTGGAAATACTTATAAGAGGCTGTATCTTTGTGAATTAACATAAAATCACGTACAAATGAATGAAAATGTATTAAGAAAAGAGAGAGAAAATGTGTTTAAAATTAATCACTATTATTATTTAGTAGATCGTTGTTATAGTGGAATTGGGAAAAAATATATTCCTGTTAGGCTTCTTAAGCGAAATAATACATTATTAAGTTTTCTAAATTTATTAGATGGCGACGAATTTGAAATATCTGAAAATAATTTTTATATTCTTAAACATAGAAATTTAAATCTTTCAGAAGCATTAGCATATAAAATCGGAAAGTATAAGCCGCTAAAGAAAAATCTATTTAAAAATTTAAAGGAACCTTTATATATGATTAATTACGATAACGAAAGTACTTATATTATACATGTCGTTTGTTCCCGTAAGAATGAGTTTTCTAATGAATTTATACACAAGAAATTTTTCTTAGAAAAAAAAAGAATTGATTTAGATAGCATAACCACTTTGGAGGACTTGGAGAATGAAAGTAAAGAGTTTAAATATGTAGAATGTTTATTTGAAATTTTGTTTAATAAAGATTTTGAAAATACAGATAAATTTGTCTTGGAAGCTTTTCAAAAAGAAAAATAAAAGTATTTAGGAATAATAAGTAAATTTCTCGGTCATGAACTCTTAAAAACCATACCTATATATATAATCAATCTGTTTATAGACAAATCTGCAATTTTTAGAATCATATTGTCAAAATACTTCAAAAATGAATTATCAGGGTTGATATTTAAAAAAAACTTCTACTTTTGTTGCAGAAAAATAGACTATGGCAAAGAATTTAGTAATAGTGGAGTCACCTGCAAAAGCGAAAACAATCGAGAAATTTCTCGGTAGTGATTTTCAGGTGGAGTCAAGTTATGGACACATAGCCGACTTGCCTTCCAAGGAAATAGGAGTAGATGTAGAAAATGGGTTTAAACCTAAATACGAAGTTTCTCCCGATAAAAAAGCCTTGGTAACGAAACTAAAATCACTTTCTAAGAATGCCGAAACGGTTTGGTTAGCAAGCGATGAGGACCGCGAGGGAGAGGCTATTTCATGGCACTTGGCGGAAGAATTAAAACTGGATACAAAAAAAACCAAACGAATTGTTTTTCATGAGATTACAAAATCTGCGATTCTTAAAGCAATCGACAATCCAAGAGAAATAGATTATAATTTAGTAAACGCACAACAGGCCCGTCGTGTTCTGGATCGTTTAGTAGGTTATGAATTGTCTCCGGTTTTGTGGAGAAAAATCAAAGGAGGACTTTCAGCTGGTCGTGTCCAGTCTGTTTCTGTACGTCTGATTGTAGAAAGGGAACGTGAAATTCAGAACTTTAACGCTGTTGCAACATATTCAATAGTTGCAGAATTTGTAAACGAAGCAGGAAAAGTTTTTAAAGCAAAATTGCCAAAAAACTTCAATACTAAAAAAGAAGCCGAAGATTTCTTAAATCAAAACATCGGGTCTATATATAAGGTAGCAGATTTAGAAACTAAACCTACCAAAAAATCACCAACAGCACCTTTTACAACTTCTACTTTGCAACAAGAAGCAGCAAGGAAACTGTATTTGCCAGTTGGAATCACGATGCAGCTGGCACAGCGTTTGTACGAAGCAGGGCTTATTACGTATATGAGAACGGATTCGGTTAATCTTTCAAAAGAAGCAATGGACGCTGCTGAAGCAGAAATCATCAAATCTTACGGAAAAGAATTCTCTAAACCGAGAGTTTTTGCAAATAAAAACAAAGGAGCACAAGAAGCGCACGAAGCAATTCGTCCAACTGATATGTCGCGTCACACAGTAAATATCGATCGTGATCAGGCTCGTTTATACGATTTGATCTGGAAAAGAACTCTGGCTTCGCAAATGAGCGATGCACAGTTAGAAAGAACAAACGTAAAAATTGAAGCAGATAATCATGATGAAGTTTTTACAGCTTCTGGAGAAGTTTTACTTTTTGAAGGTTTTCTAAAAGTGTATTTGGAAGGTCATGATGATGATGAGGAAGAACAAGAAGGAATGCTTCCGGCTCTAAAAGTAAACGAAAAACTAGCTAATAATTATATTACCGCTACAGAACGATATTCTAGACCGCCAGCTCGTTATACAGAGGCTTCTTTAGTGAAGAAATTAGAAGAACTTGGAATTGGTCGTCCTTCTACTTATGCACCAACAATTTCAACAATCATAAATAGAAATTATGTTGAAAAAGGTACACTTGAAGGTGTAGAACGTAATTATACCCAGCTTACTTTACAAAACAGTAAAGTGGGGGAAAAAGTATTAAAGGAGAATACCGGTTCTGATAAAGGAAAATTAGTTCCAACAGATATTGGGACTATTGTTACTGATTTCTTAGTGAAAAACTTCGGAAATATTCTTGATTATAATTTCACAGCAAAAGTAGAGCAGGATTTTGATGAAATTGCGGAAGGAAATATTGACTGGGCAACTATGATGCAGGAGTTCTATGATAAGTTTCATCCAAATGTGAAGGACGTAGAGGCAAATGCAGAAAGAGAAAGTGGTGAAAGGATTCTGGGTAAAGATGCAGATGGAAGGCAGGTATCTGTTCGTTTAGGAAAATTTGGTCCTATGGCTCAGATTGGTGAAGCTGACGATGAAGATAAAAAATTTGCCAGTTTGATGGCTGATCAGAATATTGGAAACATCACTTTGGAAGAAGCTCTGAATTTATTTTTATTGCCTAAAAATCTGGGTGAATATAAAGGAGAAGAAGTAGAAGTAAGTAATGGGCGCTACGGGCCTTATGTGCGTCACGGTAGTGTTTTTATTTCACTTCCAAGAGGGGAGGATCCCCTTGCTGTTACAAAGGAAAGAGCGAAGGAGTTAATTGATGAAAAAGCCCTTGCTGATGCGCCAATTGCGGTTTACAAAGGCGAAGCAGTTCAAAAAGGTGTCGGACGTTTTGGTCCTTTTATAAAATGGAATGGCCTTTTCGTGAATGTTAGTAAAAAATACAATTTTGATAATTTATCACAGGCTGATGTTGAAGAGCTAATCGAGGATAAATTGCAAAAAAACATTGATAAGGTTCTTCATAATTGGGAAGAAGAAGGAATTGTAGTTGAAAAAGCACGTTGGGGACGTTCAGTAATCTTAAAGGGAAAAATCAAAATTGAATTGAGTAAGGATGTTGATGCTACAAAACTCACATTAGCTCAGGTTCAGGACATGATTGCGGCCAAAACACCGGCAAAGAAAGCAACTGCAAAAACAACAACTAAAAAAGCACCAGCAAAAAAAACAGCTGCTAAAAAGAAATAAGAAATGGAATTTGATTTTCTGGAACCAGTTAGCGAAGGAGTTTTAAAGTATATTAGTTCTCTGTCCTCCCAAGAGCTGGGAAGTAAAATTGTTTTACATACTCAGGAGCAGTTTCCTGATATAGATAAAATTAATATTGCTATTATAGGTGTTTTAGAAGATCGTAGAAATATTGACATTGTTAATGAGGTAAACCTGACTTCAGTTCGTAAAAAACTTTATGGAATGTTTCCGGGTAATTGGGATGCTTCAATTGCTGATTTAGGAGATATTTTGGCCGGAGAGTCAGTTGAAGATACTTATTTTGCACTTAAAAAAGTAGCTTCCTCTTTAATTAGGAATAAAGTAATCCCTATAGTTATAGGAGGTTCGCAAGATTTAACATATGCTTTGTATCGTGCTTATGATGATCTGGAGCAAATGGTCAATATGGTTTCTGTAGATAACAGATTCGATTTTGGTAAAGAAAATGAAATAGTTTCGTCTAATTCGTATTTGACAAAAATCATAATTGATGAACCTAATAATCTGTTTAATTATTGTAATATAGGGTATCAGACCTATTATAATTCTCAGGAAGAAATTGATTTGATTGAAAAGTTGTTTTTTGATGCTTATCGGTTAGGTGAAATTTCAAACAATATAGCTTTGGCGGAACCTGTTTTTAGAGATGCTGATTTAGTTAGTATCGATTTAAATTCTGTAAAGTCTTCTGATTCAGGAAATATATTGTCTTTTGAACCGAACGGTTTCAATGGAAAAGAGATTTGCTCTTTGGCTCGTTATGCAGGAATTAGTGATAAAGTTTCATCATTTGGAATCTTTAATCACAATAGCAGTATATCTGAGTCAGCTTTAATTGCGCAAATCATTTGGTATTTTATAGAAGGTTATCATTATCGTTCAAAGGAGTATCCGTTTGGAAGCAGAACAAATTATCTAAAGTATATAGTGCCACTTGAAGATGAAGAGTTAGTTTTTTACAAAAGCGACAAAACGGATCGCTGGTGGATTGAGATTCCATTTCTCTCAAACGGAAACAATAAATTAAAAAGAAATACGTTGTTACCATGTTCTTATGATGAATATCTATGCGCTTGTAATCAGGAATTGCCAGAAAGATGGTGGAAAGCACAACGAAAGAACGCTTTGTGATTAATATATTTAGGTAAAAATCTTAATTTTTAATTTTATAGAGATTTTATTTTGTTTTGAGTTGAAGCAATAAAAACATTAATCATAAAAAAATACATTTTATGACTATTATTTTTAACTCTTTCTTGATAAAATATTTTTTTTTTATTTTTTTTAACATTAATTTTGACCGCTGAAATAAATACTGATATAGTATTGTTTTTTTAAAAAATAATAAATACGTTTACGACTTATAATAATGAATAGAAATCCCAAATTTATATGAAGAAGTTTATTGCATTTGCGACAATGTTAACACTAGTAATTGGCTGTGGTAAATCCGGTGATAAAGGCGAATTAGTTGGTGTGCAAGGAGGAAAATGGCATCCTGAAAAGCCTTATGGAATGACTTTGATTCCAGGCGGATCTTTTATTATGGGTAAATCCGATGGTGATTTAGCCGCAGTTGAAGACGCTCCTACTAAAACAGTGACAGTTCGTTCTTTTTATATGGATGAAACAGAAATTACAAATTCTGAATACCGTCAGTTTGTAGAGTGGGTAAAAGACTCTACAATGAGAGTTCGTTTGGCTATTCTGGCTGATGAAACCGGACAAAAATCAGCTGGAGAAAAAGGAAAAAAAGCGGGTAGTATTGCGGATTATGCATTTAATGATTCTGAGCCTGAGAAAATGACAGCATATGATAAATATATGTATGATAATTACTATAGTGTAGGAACCAAAGATGATCCTTATGCTGGCAGAAAATTAAACAAAAAAGTTAAATTAATTAAAGATACAAAAGCTTATCCAGATGAATATTATGCAGAGGTAATGGATTCAATGTATTTGCCAATTGAAGAATCATATAATGGGTTGAGAACAATTGACGTAAATAAGTTGAAGTTCCGCTATTCTTGGATGGATATTCAGGCTGCGGCAAAAGCTAAAGTTGGTAAGAGAAAAGACTTTGTTAAAACAGAAGAGGTGCCAATTTATCCTGATACTGCTGTTTGGATTAAAGATTTTGCTTATTCTTATAATGAGCCAATGCATAATGATTATTTTTGGCATAAAGCATACGGGGATTATCCAGTAGTAGGAGTAACCTGGAAACAGGCTAAGGCTTTCTGTGCTTGGAGAACTTTAAATAAAAATAGTTATATAAAATCAAAGAAAAAAGGGCGTGATTTAGTTAATGCTTTCAGATTACCAACAGAGGCAGAATGGGAATATGCTGCAAGGGGAGGTCTTGAATCTGCAACGTATCCTTGGGGAGGTCCATATACAAGAAGTGATAGAGGATGTTTTCTTGCGAACTTTAAGCCAAGCAGAGGAGATTATGCTGCTGATGAAGCTTTGTACACTGTAGAAGCTAAATCTTATGAAATGAATGGATATGGATTGTATAATATGGCAGGAAATGTTTCGGAATGGACAGATTCAGCTTATAATCCAAATGCATATGAGTATGTTTCAACTATGAATCCAAACGTGATTGATGGAAATAATCAAAGAAAAGTAGTACGTGGTGGTTCATGGAAAGATGTGGCTTACTTTTTACAAGTAGGAACACGTGATCATGAATATGCAGATTCTGCTAGAAGTTATATTGGCTTCAGAACCGTACAGGATTACATGGGTACCCAGGCTACAGGAAGTAAAAAATAAAATAAATTTTAAATTCAATAACCAAATCTAAATCTAAATTAAAACCTAAAAAAGTATTATTATGGCATTATTAAGTAAAAAAGCAATGAATTTCGCTTATGGTATGGGAGCGGCAGTAGTGATTATTGGAGCATTATTCAAAATTACTCACTTTGAGATTGGACCTTTAACTGGTACCTTGATGCTTTCAGTCGGATTAGTTACAGAAGCGTTAATTTTTGCGCTATCGGCTTTTGAACCTGTAGAAGATGAATTAGACTGGACTCTTGTTTATCCTGAATTAGCTAACGGTCAGCCAAAAAAGAAAGCTGATAAAGTAGAGACTCCATCAGATGCTCAGGGTTTATTGTCTCAAAAATTAGATGTTATGCTTAAAGAAGCTAAAATTGATGGTGAGTTAATGTCAAGCTTAGGAAACAGTATCAAAAATTTCGAGTCTGCTGCTAAAGGAATCGCTCCAACGGTAGATTCTATCGCTTCTACTAAAAAATACAGCGAAGAATTGTCGATGGCTGCTGCTCAAATGGAGTCATTAAACAGCTTATATAAAGTTCAATTAGAAAGTGCAGCAAGAAATGCTGATGCTAATAAAGAAATCGCTGAAAATGCATCTAAATTAAAAGAGCAAATGCAATCTATGACTGCTAATATTGCTTCTTTAAACAATGTTTATGGTGGTATGCTTTCTGCAATGAGTAACAAAGGATAATTAGTTTTTAACTAGATATTAAATTTATTAATAAAAACTAATTAGAAAAAAATGGCAGGAGGAAAATTAACCCCTAGACAGAAGATGATTAACCTGATGTATCTGGTTTTCATCGCAATGTTAGCAATGAATATGTCCAAAGAAGTATTATCTGCTTTTGGATTAATGAATGAAAAATTTGAAAGTGCAAACACATCGTCAGAGCAAACAAATGCCGGACTGTTGTCATCACTTGATCAAAAAGCTGCTGAAGCAAAAGGAGAATTTGCTGCTGCTGCAGTTACAGCTCATAAAGTTGAATCAGCTTCAAAAGAATTTTATGCCTACATCGGCGGATTAAAAGGTGATGTTTTAAAAGGTTTTGAAACTGACAAGGAAACTGGTAAATTGCCTTATGAGGCAATGGACAAAGGAGATAATATCGACAACTGGTTTACAGGTGAAGGATATACTGCCAAAGGAAATGAAATCATTTCTAAAATTGAGAAATACAAAGCGGATATGAAAGCAGCTTTGTCTGATAAAAAATATGCTGCTATAGTTGCAGAAATTGAAAAGAAATTTGATGTTTCTGATGTTAAAAACAAAGAGGGATTAAAAGACAAGTATTTGGCTTATCACTTTAAAGGTTTTCCAGCTGTAGCTTCATTAGCAAAGCTTTCTGCATGGCAAAATGATGTTCAAAAAGCAGAATCAGATGTTTATAGTGCAGCATTAGGAAAAGCTGCTGTAGCTGCTGCTTCTTACAGTAATTATCAGGCAATTGTTGTCTTAGATAAAAATGCTTATTTCCAAGGTGAAAAAGTTACAGGTAAAGTAGTTTTAGGTCGTTATGACGAAAATACTAAACCAACTTCATTCCAAGGACCTGGTCAAATTGTTAATGGACAAGCCGTTATATCATTAACTGCAGGTGGTGTTGGAGAGCAAGATATTAATGGTCAATTTACATTCTTGGAAGATGGTAAAAATATTCCACTTAAATTTTCAGGAAAATACGTTGTAGTTCCTAGACCAAATTCAGCTACAATTTCTGCTGATAAAATGAATGTTGTTTATAGAGGTGTAGTTAATCCAATCTCAGTTTCTTTTGCAGGTGTTGATGCTAACAAAATTGTTGCTAGTGCTCCTGGATTAAATTCTGCAGGTAAACCAGGAAAATACAATATGAGCCCAGGTTCAGGTACAGAAACTACTATTTCTGTTACAGGTACACTTCCAAACGGAGATAAAGTTACAGACAAGAAAACATTCAGAATTAAAGGTATTCCTGGTCCAACAGGTACGATTAGAGGTGAGATGGGTGTTGTTAAAGGACCTAAATCTAACTTAGAGATTGCTACAATTGGTGCTAAATTGCTTGATTTTGATTTTGAAGTTGGTTTAGACGTAGTTGGTTTTAATTTAAAAATTGCTGGTCAGCCTACCGTTGTAGTTAATGGTAACAAAATGAATGCACAATGTAAATCAGTTCTTGCTAAAGCAGGTAGAGGAGATCAGGTTACTATTTCTGAAATTAAAACTAAACTTGTTGGTGCTGGAAGTTATTTATTGCCAAGAACAGCTCCGGTAATTTACGAAATACAATAATAAAGTAGGTAAACCTACGTTCAATATCTTATAATGATATCATGATGAAAGTAAGAAATTTTTTAATAGCTATTGTTTCTATCGCCGGAAGTTATACTTCTAATGCGCAATCTAACTTGCTTAATGCGAAAACACCTGCACAAATTGGACTTAAAACTCCTGCACAGCTTATCTCAGACAATGACAAGCCTTTGGCTTACGGTTATGTAGATGATAGAGATGTATTAATGGGGAAAACAACCTGGGAAATTATTGATTTAAATGAGAAGATCAATTTTCCTTTATATTTTCCGGTAGATACAGCTAATATTGGTTCTGATAGACGTTCTCTTTACGATGTTTTGACGAAAGCTATGAAAAATGGCAAAATAACTGAGGTATATGCTGATAGTTATTTCAATACTAAAAAATCTTTGAAAGACATCGAAGGATCATTATCACGTATTGATACAACAGATGCTGGTAGGGAACTGATTAACCAATATCCTGACGATTACAAGTCACGTGTTGTTAAGAAAAAGGTTGTTACTGGTACTGGTAAGAAGAAAGTAGTTACGTATGTTGATGAAGTTGTTGGTCCTACTAGAACAGTTCCATCTGAATATATTTTAAAACAAGATCTTACCGCTGCAGATGTTTCTCAGTATAAAATTAAAGGATACTGGTATTTTGATAAACGTCAAAGTGAGTTGAAATACCGTTTACTTGGAATTTGTCCGGTAACTCCTGATGTTTACACTATGAACAGTGATGAAAAGGATTATATTGAGCTATTCTGGATTTTTTATCCTAATTCAAGAGAAGTTTTGCATGAAGCAAAAGCTTTTAATGATAATAACTCAGCTCTTCCAATTTCATTCGATCAAATTTTAAACTCTCGTCGTTTTAATGGTGTTGTGTATAAAGAAGAAAACTTGTACGGAGATCGTGAGATCAAAGATTACATGAAAGACAATGCACAAAATCAGTTGTTAGAGTCTGAAAGAGTAAAAGAAAAAATTCGTAATTTCGAACAAGATATGTGGAATTACTAAGTTCCAAAATCATATTATAACAAAAACTCTTACTACTTTTGTAGTAAGAGTTTTTTATTTATCATTACTACATGCTTGACTATTTAATCATCGGATCTGGATTGGCAGGAATTTCTTTTTCTGAAATTGCACTTAAAAACAATAAGACGATCTTGGTTATTGATAATACATCTCAGAACTCTTCTAATGTTGCAGGAGGTTTATATAATCCTGTAATTTTAAAAAGATTTAGTGAGGTTTGGGATGCTAAAAGACAATTGATTTTAATGAATGATTTCTATAATCAGCTGGAAGATAAGCTGAATGAGAAATTTAATTTTAAAATGCCTGTTTTAAGGAAGTTTTTCTCAATTGAAGAACAGAACAATTGGTTTGCTGCTTCAGACAAAATAAATCTGGAACCATTTTTATCTACTAAATTAATTTCTAAGAAGTTTAATGGTATTGATTCTCCTTACGGCTATGGAGAAGTTTTGCATACCGGATATGTAAATACATCATTTTTGTTAGAAAAGTATAAAGAGTTTTTGATTGCAAATAATTTATTACTTGAAGAAACTTTTGATAGTAACCTTATTGAATTTTTAGATTTAGGAATTCAATACAAAAATATACAGGCTAAGCATGTTATTTTTGCTGAAGGTTTTGGATTGCATAAAAATCCATTCTTTAATTATCTTCCACTGGATGGGACAAAAGGGGAATTGTTCATAATAAAAGCTCCAGACCTAAGCCTTGATGTTATTGTAAATACAAGCGTTTTTATTCTGCCATTAGGAGAAAATCTTTTCAAGGTTGGTGCTACTTATAATTGGCATGACAAGACAGCCGGACCAACAGAGGAAGGGAAAAAAGAACTTTTAGAACGTATTAAAGAAATTATTACATGCGATTTTGAAATCGTAAAACATTTTGGCGGTATTCGACCAACAGTTGCTGATAGAAGGCCTCTGATAGGGACTCACGAATTATATAAATCCCTTCATATTTTAAATGGATTAGGCACACGCGGAGTAATGCTCGGTCCTTCATTGGCGCTAATGCTGTTTAATCATATAGAAGAGAGGCATTCGATTGATCCTCAGGCCGATATTAAACGTTTTCATAAAAGATATTTAAAGTCTACTATTGGTCGCCCGCATTAGGATTGTAAGAGACAAACATGTTGATGTATAAATTTCTGGCTAGTCTTAAAACAAAGGGAAACAGAACGATTAAGGTAATAACAATTGTTAAGAATGATTGCTCGATTGTAGTACCGAAAAATACGAATGAAACTATAAATGCAGCTATTCCTATAGCTACGTTTAATCCATAGCTTACATACATTGCACCATAAAAGAAAGATGGTTCTAGTTGGTATTTTAGTCCACAATGACTGCAATTTTCATTCATTTTGAGAACTTTAGTCAAATGAAGCGGGTTTTTGTCTAAATACATACTCTCTTTTTGACATTTTGGACAACTTCCTGTTAAAATACTGTTTAGTTTGGATCCTTTTTTTAACATTTTTTAGCTTTATTATTTAAACAAACGACATAATATATATGCATTTTTTGGTGTATTTGATATTATGAATAATGAGTGTAAAGATAAAGATATTGATTTTAGTTGTTATATTTATTTGTATTTAACTCTTCTAAATTATTTTAAATGTGATGTTTTTGTTACAAAAATGGTGAATCTAATGTATAATCAATCTTTAAAATTAGTAGGATATTTTTTTTATTTTGTTGATAAATATTTGGCTTTTAACATAGCACCCGTTTTTAAATAATTTGCTTTTTCGTATCATTGTATAGTTTAAAAAAATCTAATTAAATATTATAATGGCAATAAATTTGCAAAAAGGTCAAAAAATTGACATTGGTTTATTGAAGATTACAGTTGGGTTGGGATGGGATCCAAATGAAGGAACTGGATCTGAATTTGATTTGGATGCTTCTGCAATTATGATAAATTCCAACAGAAAACTTTTAGGAGAAAATTATTTTGTTTTCTATAATAATCTTTCTTCTCCTGATGGCGCATTACAACACACAGGTGATGATCCAACAGGGGGAAACAGCGACGGAGATGATGATGAAGCGATAAAAGTAGATCTTACAAAAATTGAGGATGCTGTTGAAGAAATTCTTTTTATAGTTACAATTGAAGATTTTGAGAGAAGAAAACAAAATTTTGGACAAGTTAGAAATTCATATATAAGAATTGTAGATGATGGAAGCGGTCAGGAAATTGCCAAATATGAATTAGATGAAGATTTTTCTATTGAAACAGGCGTAGAATTTGGAAGGTTGTATAAGCGAAATGGTAATTGGAGATTTGAGGCATCTGGTATTGGTTATAGAGCTGATTTAAGTTTCTTTCTGGAAAAATATTATTCGGGAGAAATAATTAAGTAAGATGAGTTTTTAGTATAGAATTACTCATTTAATTATAATTTTATTTATTTGATTTGCTGAATAAATAATATGGGAGGACTTCTTTAGTAAAGCCAACTAAAAATTAATACTATTGAAAATAAATTATGAAAATTATAGTCACCTTTCTTTTGACCTGTGGCTTACATTAATAAAATCGAATCCTGAATTTAAACAAAAAAGGAATTTATTGTTTAGAGATTTTTTTGAAATTGAACAACCAATTGAAAAAGTAAATGAAGTTGTACGTTATTACGACGTTCTCTGTAATAATATTAACGAAAACACAGGGTTAAATATAGAAACATACGAAATATATTATTTAATTTTAGGTGCTTTAAATGTAGATCTTGGTAAATATGGAACAGACAAGCTTCTACAGTTTTATAATCATACAGAGGAATTGTTTTTAAAATATAAGCCAGTTCTAATTTTTAATGATATTCAGAAAATGTTTGAAGATGTTACTAACAATGGTAAATCAGTTAGTGTATTGAGTAATACGGGTTTTATTAAAGGTTTTACATTAAGGAAACTATTAAAATATTACGATTTACTTGATTATTTTAAGTTTCAGATTTACTCTGATGAAGTTGGATTTTCTAAACCAAACACTGAGATTTACCAATTAGTATTTGATGAAATTAATAAATATAAAAAAGTAGAGAAAAAAGATGTTTTGCATATTGGAGATAATAGGATTGCCGATTACAACGGAGCTTTGAAATTTGGTTTTAATGCTCATCTCTTAAAATTATAAAAGTGAATAAAAGTTACAGCTTACACAAAATAAAAGAAAAAGACAACTGCCCTTTTAAGGAAGCAGAGTATAGCAGGTTTAAATTTGGAGATAAATTCTATGCAGAAAAATTTGCAGAAGAACTTTTTGACGGTTTTGTTGCACAATTTAAAGAGATAATTCTGTCTGAAAAAGAGATTGTAATCTTGCCAAGTCCTTATTTATCAATTCCAACCGCCTCAAACTTTCTATGTTATTATTTTAAAAAAGAGCTCAACAGTTTCTTGTTTAAAAATGGTAAAAAAGCCTGCATTGAATCTAAAATTTACAGAAATCAGACTTATGTAACAGATTATGGAAATTTGGATTTTGAACAGCGCGTCAAACTAATTTCGAATGACACATATTACATTGACCGCAACTTTATTGAAGGTAAACTTTGCATATTTGTAGATGATATCAAAATAACTGGAAGTCATGAACACACTGTAAATAAAATCCTGGATCAATATGATGTTAAAGGAGATTTTGTATTTGTGTATTTTGCAGAATTAACAAACAAGGATATTCATCCGAAAATAGAGAATCATTATAATTATTTTGCTGTTAAAAATGTAGAAGATATTGTATCAATTGTAAATAGTGAAGATTTTCAATACAATACACGAATAGTAAAGTTTATTTTAAGCCTTGATGATAAACAATTTTCATTTTTGATTTCTAATATTTCAAGAAAGAAAAGCAACGAATTATTTCATCTGGCAATAAGTAATAATTATCATCAAATTTTAGAATATAAAAAGAATATTAACGTAATAAAAATAGATTAGACTATGGCTATCAATTTGCAAAAAGGACAGAGAGAAAATATAAATGCACCAAAATTTACTATTGGTTTAGGATGGGACACTAATAATAGCAGTACAGGTTCGGGTTTTGATCTTGATGCCTCTGTTTTTATTTTGGGTGATAACGGGAAAATTTTATCTGATTCTCATTTTATATTTTATAATAATTTGAAGTCTCCGGACGAGTCTGTTATTCATACAGGAGATAACCTGACAGGTGATGGTGATGGTGATGATGAACAAGTAAAAATTGATCTGACCAAAATTAATCCTTCGGTAAAAGAAATTTGTATTGTGGTTACTATTCACGATGCTGTAAATAGAAAACAAAATTTTGGACAAGTTCGAAATTCGTTTATTAGAATTGTAGATGACAGTAATAATACCGAAATGGTTAAATATGAATTAGAAGAAGATTTTTCTATAGAAACCGCTGTTGAATTTGGAAGGATTTACAACAAAGACGGTCAATGGAAATTTGAAGCAATGGGTGTAGGGATGAAAGGTGGATTAGAAGATTATTTAAATAAATATAACTAAGATATGGCAATTAATTTAGAAAAAGGGCAACGTATAAATCTTGAAAAAAGTAACGGTACAAAATTACAAAACATTTGTGTTGGAGTAAACTGGGGAGCAATTGAAAAAAAAGGATTTTTTGGCACAAAAAAAGAAGCTGTAGATTTAGATGCCAGTTGTGCGGTTTATGATGATAAAAAAAATCATATTGATTCGGTAAACTTTAGGAAATTAATTTCTAGCGATCGCGCTATTAAACATAGTGGAGATGATTTAACAGGAGATTTAAATGGTGATGACGGATTGGATAATGAAGTTATTACTTTAGATTTTAGTCAATTAACGTCTTCTGCAAGTTATGTTGCATTTTTTATAAATAGTTTTAGAGGTCAGGATTTTAAAGATATTCCGTTTGCTTCTATCAGAATTTATGAAGGCACTCCAACAAGAGTTACTCAGGAGTTTGCACGTTTTGATGTTGCAAACGATGCTACTTTTGCAGGAAACGTTTCTATGGTTCTAGGTGTTTTCTATAAAAGAAACGACGAATGGAAATTTAACGCAGTTGGAGTTCCAACAAACGATAAAAAACTAGAGCAGACAGTGGTTACAATTCAACAGAATTATTTGTAAAGTCATGGAAAATCAGTTAGTTACTCAGGAGAATTCTGCTTTAATTGATAAAGATGGAAACGTAAATTTAACTGCTATCACAGAAGCTGATGCAAATAATTACAAATCTATTTCGAATCAGTTGAATGAAAATGATGCCAATTCAATTCTGAATTATGGTGCCGAAATTCAAAACTCTATTGCAAAACAGAGTGATACTTTCTTAACTAATGTTAGAACATATAACTCTGGAGAAGTAGGGACATTGATTAACGATCTGCTTACTGAATTGAATTATGTAGATGTTGATCAGCTGGATCAAGGGCCGTTTAAAAGATTTTTGTCTAAAATCCCATTGCTTAATAAATTGGTTGTTGACGTAAAAAAATTATTTCAGCAATACGATAAGATCACTGTAAATATTGATAAAATCAGTAACAAAGTTAAAGCGGGAATGATCAATTCCGTGAAAGATAACAGTGCCCTTCAAACCATGTTTGACGGTAACGTTGGTCTTATTAAAGAAATGGAAAAACACATCATTGCAGGTCAGATTCGCTTTAAGGAATTAAACGAAGAACTTGCTGTAATGGAAGGCAACAGTGCACAGTATCAGGATTATCAAATTTCTGATAAAAGAACTTTCATTAATCGTTTAGACAAACGTCTGGCTGATATGAAAATTGTACGTTTTATTATGCTACAGTCTTTAGCTCAGATTAGAGTTGTACAAAACAATAATACTTCTATTGCAGAAAAAGCACAGTCTATTTTGACTACAACGATGCCAGTTTGGAAAAACCAGCTTACATTGGCTGTTGCGTTACAAAGACAAAAACAGAATATTGAAGTTCAGAGAAGAGTTTCTGAAACAACCAATACTATTTTACAGAAAAATGCAGAAATGCTGAAACAAAACAGTATTGAAGTTGCCAGAGAAAATGAAAACACTATTGTTTCTCTTGAAACGTTGAAAATGACGACAAAATCTTTGATCGATACTTTGACAGAAGTAAAACAAATACACGATCAGGGTACAGAAACCAGAAGACAACTTGATGCCGGTTTGCAAAGCCTGGAACAAGAATTGAAAAAAGGCGTTGTAAGCTAGAAATTTACACAAATTGAATGTTTGAAATTAGATAAATGCAGGAGGAAGAAGAGAGATATCTTCAAATAATAAAAGACAGTAACAGAAAACTTGTGGTTTTAGAATTGTTATCCAATTTCTTTAACCACAAGGATCTTGTCGGGATTTTGGTAAGGACAAAAATCATTCATACTCTTTTTGAAAAGAACCGAATATTAGATATTAATAAATTAGAACTTTTTCATATTCAGTTTACAAGCAGTCTGATTGATTTGTTTCAAAAAATTAAAAAATCAAAAGAACAGCAATATGTTTTAATCAGCGATGAAATATATATTAATGAAGATATTTTATCAAAATTAAAACTGGAAATAGGAGAGGGTAAGTTTGCTAAACAAATGCAGCTGCATGCTCAAAATATGTCCAGAAAGATAGAAGAACTCTATCAGTTGTTTGTTTCTGAAAAAGATGTTTTTTTTAATTGGAATGACATAATCACTTTTTCTCAAAGTATTCAGGCAGAATATTACAGGGAAATTACAATTGAAGAGTACGAAAAACTGTCGCAGCTGAATAAAAGCGTGTATGAAAATCCATATGCGAGATTTGAAAAAAAACTTCTGGGACGTTTGAATATCCTTAATTTTAAAATTAAGTTTTCCTGCGGACTGGTTTGTAATAATGAAATAATTGAGGTTTATGAGTTTAGGGATTCTAACGATAAATTTATTTTTGTAGCCAATGAAAAATCATTTTATTTTTTGAACGAAGAAGTTGCAAAAGATATTGATATTTCGAAAAACGGATCCGCAAAAGAAGAAATTATAAGAGGTCTGAAAAATAAAAATGCAGAATTGAAGCGCGAACTAAGTGTCATAAAAACAACACTGCCCGAAAATGTTTTGGAAGTATTAAAGGAATATCATGAAAAAATTTCATCGGTAGATTTTTTGGAAGAACTGCAAAATGTTGATGAACAAACCAATATTTTAAAAACAATGTTGAATATAAATATTAATTAAAGGTATAAAATGGCAATTAACTTAGAAAAAGGACAACGACAAAGTATTGATGCACCAAAATTTACTGTAGGTCTTGGATGGGATAGTAACTCAAGCAACACCGGATCAAGTTTTGATGTGGATGCTTCAGTGTTTTTAGTTGGTGCAAACGGAAAAATTCCCAATGACAATCATTTTGTTTATTACAATAATTTAAAATCACCTGACGGAGCGGTAGTTCATACAGGAGATAATTTAACCGGTGATGGTGATGGAGATGATGAAAAAATCCAGATTGATTTATCAGTAATTTCTCCAGATGTTCACGAAATTTGTTTTGTCGTAACCATTCACCAAGCTGAAACTAAAAGACAAAATTTTGGACAGATCAGAAATTCATTCATCAGAATTCTGGATCAGACAAATACTGAATTAGTTAAGTATGAGCTAGATGAGGATTTTTCTATTGAAACTGCAGTTGAATTTGGAAGAATTTACAAAAGAAATAACGAGTGGAAATTTGAAGCAGTTGGTATAGGAATGAAAGGTGGCTTACAAGATTATTTGAATAAATATAACTAATTTAAAACCAATTAAAAAGTATGGCAATTAACTTAACCAAAGGACAAAAAATTGATTTGCGAAAATCAACCGGTGAAACATTAACCAATTTTTGCGTCGGTGTAAACTGGGGTGCAATTGAAACAAAAGGATTTTTAGGGTTATCAAAAAACGTAACAGAAGTAGACTTAGATCTAAGTTGCATACTTATTGACGACCAAAACAAACTTTGCGATCATTTGTATTCCCCTTTATACAGAGTCGAAGTATTACAGCAGTTTGGTTTGCCAAAAGGTAAATTAGTAAGTGTTGATGGGGCTCTAAAGCACACTGGCGACGATCTGGCCGGAGATACAGGCGGTGATGACGGTTTGGATAATGAAATTATTACCGTGGACCTTTCTAAAGTTGATGCCAAAGTTAATCAGATATTTTTCTTTTTAAATAATGCTGGAAAAGAAGACTTCTCTCAAATTCCATATGCAAAAATCAGAATGTATGAAGGTACACCTACAAGAGTAGCTTCAGAATTTGCTTCGTATAACGTTTCTGCAGAAGCACAGTATGTAAACAAACGTTCAATTATCATGGGTAAATTGTACAAGCGTAATGGCGAATGGAAATTCAGTGCAATTGGAGATCCTACAGATGATACCTTTTTAGGACAAACAATTCATAAAATTGTAGAATCGTATCTATAATTGCAATTCGTGTTTGCATGGTTACCGTTTAAATTTTTGTAATTCTATATATCAATCATTTTTGCAAGGTTATATGAGAAGACTACCAGTATATTTTTTATTAGACACGTCTGGTTCCATGTACGGCGAGCCTATACAAGCGCTTAATAATGCTCTGAGCGGTATGATTAATACATTACGCTCAGATGCACAAGCCCTAGATTCGTTATGGATCAGTATCATAACTTTTGACAGAGAAGTAAAAGAAATTGTGCCTTTGACAGAATTGGTCCATTTTCAGCTTCCAGAAATAACCTGTCCTCAAAGTGGTCCAACCAATACTGGCGCAGGATTAGAATTTGTACTTAAAAAAGTTAAGACTGAGGTAATAAAAAGTTCTCCGACTAAAAAAGGAGACTGGAAACCCTTACTTTTTGTTTTTACAGACGGAAAACCTTCAGATATTCAGTTATATAGAGAGAAAATTCTAGAAGTAAAAGCACAGGATTTTGGTGCTGTCGTGGGCTGTGCTGCCGGTCATATGGCAAATGATAGTATTCTTAAAGAGCTCACAGACAATGTAGTACATTTAGATTCTGCTGATAGTTCTACGTTGAAGCAGTTTTTTAAATGGGTTTCTGAAACAATCGAACAAGGAAACAAAAGCCAGGGAACAGGAGAAAACGTAGCACTGCCGCCACCGCCGAGTGAAATAACGGTTGTAATTTAATCTAAAAAATGCTTGAAATGTTATATACATTTTCGAAAGTACTAATTCATGTAGCGACAGCAATCGACGAAGCTTATTACGAAGGAAAAGAAAATGAGCTTGAAAATATAGAACTTACTCCTGATCAAATATTAGAAACCATGGACATAGACAATCTTACGATTTGCTATGAAACTACTGGGATCGAAAATTTTACTATCAAAAACATTGAGCAGGTTTTAAAGCAAAATTATATTAAAAATGATTTTAAAATTCTGGATGTCATTGTGCGTAAAAACTGTGCATATCTAAAAGTGATACACGATATTCCTTTAAACGGCAATAATAAATGTTACGGAACTTCTTTTTCGATAAATTATATGGAGCCAAATAATGGAGTCGCAGTATATGGATTGGATACAAAAAGTGCGAACGAAAAATTGGTTTTTAAAGAAATTGCAAAAGAAATTATCAACGCAATTTCATAAAAATCCTTTATCATTGTTTCAAAGCTCTTTAAAACTCCTTTAAAATGAGAAGACTACCTATATATTTTTTAATTGATATTTCAGAATCGATGGTTGGCGAACCAATTCAGCAAGTTGAAGAAGGATTAGCAGCTATAATTCAGGCATTAAAAACAGATCCGCATGCTTTAGAAACTGTTTTTGTGTCGATTATCGTTTTTGCAGGTCAGCCCAAAACATTAGTTCCGTTACAAGAAATAGTTAGTTTTTATCCTCCGAAATTCCCTATCGGAAGCGGTACATCTTTGAGTAAAGGTTTAGGACATTTAATGTTCGAATTAAGAAACAATATTGTAAAAACTACTTATGAAGTAAAAGGAGATTGGAAACCAATTGTGTTTTTATTTACAGACGGGGTTCCGACAGATGATACAAAAGCAGCAATAAATGAGTGGAAAAATAATTGGCAGCGAACAGCAAATTTAATTGCAGTTTCATTTGGAAACGAAACAGACAATCAATTGCTTGGAGAGCTGACAGAAAACGTACTTCATTTTAAAAATACTAACGCACAGTCATACAAAGAGTTTTTTAGATGGGTTACAGATTCTATAAAAACCAGCAGTATTAGCGTTGAAAATAATTCGTCTGGTTTTGAATTGGCAAAATTAGACGGCGAAACACTTTCTAAAATAGATTTGACCAAGACAGAGCCAATCAAACAATATGTTGATGATAATTATGTGGTTTTAAACGGAAAATGTCAAAATACCAAAAGACCCTATTTAATGAAATATCGCAAAACTCTTGCACCGTCAATTTATGCAGGTGTAGAGCTGGCTTCAAAAAATTATAAATTAGTAGGCGCTTATCAGGTTGATAATTCTTATTTTGAATTGGCAGATACTGCTAATTTCAATACCAAAGTTAATACAGAAGAACTTATTGGAGGTCCGACTTGCCCATGCTGCGGTAATCAAATTGCATTTGCTGTTTGCATTTGTGAAAAAATACATTGTATTGGAGACGAAGAAATCAGTACTTGTCCTTGGTGTAACAATCAAGGTTCTTATGGCTGCGGTGAAGGAGGTTTTGATGTAAATAGAACACAAGGATAATATTTATGGAAGAGACCAAAAGATATCTTCAATCCTTTTTATCTCAAAATAAAGTAGATATCCCAGAAAGTAAACAGCATCTTTTTGAGGATTTTATCCGTAATGAATCAAATATTAATGCCGTAAAATTAATTAAGGAAAAACAGCAGATGATTATGAATAATTGGAAGTTGAAAAATCGAATTGATGATATTGTAAATCAGTCTGTTTTTCTGCCAAACGGAACTGTCAATAAACCATATGAAGCAAAAATTGATTTTGATCAATTAGAATGGCAGGATGTTGTTTTTTACGAAATTAAAAACCTAGAAGATATAGGACTTATATTTGATACTGACAAAAAAAACATTCATGGAATTCCTAAAGTTAATGGGGATTTAAAAATAAAATTTCTTTTCAAAATAAAAATAGATGATGAAGTTGAAGAATCTTCTTTAAACGAAAAAATCATCACGCTGATTATCAATCCAGATCCGAAATCATTGTGGAAAAATATTGAAAGTGATTCAACTGCTCCATTCAGTAAAAAAGATATTGAAGCGCTTTCGGATAGATTTTTAGATAAAAAAATTGTTGCCGTTTCCAAAAGAGGAAGAAGTCACGCCAATGTTGGGGCTTTTAGAGAAGACGATTTTATGCTTACCAATTTTTCAAATGGCTGGAGTATTGCAGCAGTTTCAGATGGAGCTGGTTCTGCTTCTTTATCCAGAAAAGGTTCAAAATTAGCTTGCGAAACTGTTGTTCAATATTTTAAAGAAAATTTAGAAAAAGAAAATCTAAATGAATTGGACGAACTGTTTTATAATTATTACAATAAAACAGACGAAGAATCGATAACAAAAATAAATCATTTGGTTTATGACAGTTTATCGAAAGCGGCTCATTTTGTCAATCAAAAAATAGAAGAGTTTGCTAAAAATATTGACGAAGAAATAAATAAATTTCACGCTACATTAATATTTGTTTTAGTAAAAAAATATGAGTTTGGTTATGTAATTTTGACTTTTGGAATCGGTGATTGTCCAATTGCTTTACTAAGCAAAGATCTCACGTCAGTAACATTGATGAATACGATAGATGTTGGCGAATTTGGCGGTGGAACACGATTTATTACAATGCCTGAAATTTTTAAAAATGAAAAATATGCATCACGTTTTGGTTTTAAATTAGTGGACGATTTTTCGTATTTGATGTTAATGACAGACGGAATTTACGATCCGAAGTTTGCTGTAGAAGCTAATCTCGAAAAAATAGAAAAATGGCAGGAGTTTTTATCCGATTTAAATGGAAATAATGACGATAATGCCAAAGTTGATTTTGAAAATGATTCAGATATAGCACGGCAGCTTTCTACCTGGATGGATTTTTGGAGTCCTGGAAATCATGATGACAGGACTTTGGTTATAATTTATTAAATCATGAATATAGTTACAGTACAATCAATAAACGATACTAGCAAGTCTTATCAATTTGAAGATAATGGCGAACCGATGCGCGGCGGGGTTAAAGACGTTTATTTTAGTCCAGACAAAAGATACGTTGTTGCTATTTTTAGAGAACAGTTGGACGATAACCAAAAGGATAGACTACAACGGATAACCAATAAATATTTTGATCAAATTCAAAAAGGAGAAGCCAGTGATTTTTATATAAATGATATTTTCAGATGGCCTACAGATGTGATTACTTATAAAGGCTTGACAGGAGTTATTGTACCGCTTTATAAACCTAAATTTTTCTTTAGAAAAGGATATCAAACCAGCGATTTAATTCAAGGAAAAGAAAAACATGGATTATGGTTTTCGAGTTCAAAATTCAGAAATCCGCATTATCCTTTGCGTATTGCAAATTCAGAATTAGGAGACTGGCTAAGTTATTTTCAGATTTGTGTAAACCTTACACGCGGTGTCAAAAAAATGCACGCAATGGGTTTGTCACATTCCGATTTATCACATAATAATGTTTTAGTAGATCCAATTGAGAAATCGGCATGTATTATTGATATCGATGGTTTAGTAGTTCCTGGATTATTTCCTGCTGAAGTAATCGGAACTCCCGGTTTTATAGCGCCAGAAGTACTAGCAACAAAACATTTACACAAAACAGATCCTGAAAGAAAATTGCCAAACAGATTAACCGATCTGCATTCGCTGCCCATTTTAATTTACATGTTTTTATTACACAGACATCCTTTAAAGGGGGGAAAAGTTCATGATCTTGATACCGAAAAAGATGATTTGTTGTCAATGGGAGAAAAGGCAATTTTTATAGAACATCCGACAGATGCAACTAACAGGCCTAAAATCAATCAGGTTTCGAAATGGGATTTGCCTTGGGCAGATAGCAACAAATTACCTTATACAATTACAGGACCATACTTAAAAGCGTTATTCGATAAAGTTTTCATAGACGGACTTCATAATCCGATGTTAAGACCAACTGCAGAAGAGTGGGAAACAGCACTTTTGAAAACAACCGATCTAATGCAGAAATGCCATAATACCTATTGCGAGCAAAAATGGTATGTTTTTGACAATACAAACAGCCCAAAATGCCCGTTCTGTGGAACCCCGCACAAAGGGACTCTACCAGTTTTGGATTTGTATTATCAGTTTCAGGAAACAACCTGGAAACCGGAAAATCACAGATTAATGGTTTATAACGATCAATATTTGTTTGAATGGCATGTTAATCGTAATATTGCCAGAAATGAGAAATTAACCCCACTGCAAAAAGTGCCGGTAGGTTATTTTACTTTTTTTAATGATAAGTGGGTGTTAGTCAATCAAAAACTGACTTCACTAAAGGATTTAACCGAACACAAAGAAATTCCAATCGGGACAATGGTTGAGCTTAAGCACGGAAAAAAAATATTGCTTTCCAACGAAGAAGGGGGAAGAGTGATAGTAGTAACAATGGCTAATACATAATTTAAAAATTTAACTTAATTAATTATTTCAAATGAATCAACACCCCATTTTTTCGGAACATCCCGGTTTAGTTATCGTTTTTGCGGTTGCAGTACTTATTATGCTATTGCTGGATTTAGGAATTTTCAATAAAAAAAGCCACGTAGTAACCAATAAAGAAGCTATTACCTGGTCATTGGTCTGGATAAGTTTAGCCATGATTTTCAGTGGTTTGGTATATCATTTTGCAGGTGCAGCAAAATTCTATGAATTTCAGTCGGCATACTGGATTGAAAAAGCACTTTCTGTAGATAATCTGTTTGTCTTTATATTAGTTTTTAAATTTTTTGATGTACAAAATGAGAATAAACACAAAGTTTTATTCTGGGGAATTATCGGAGCATTGGTTTTACGTGCCATTTTCATATTCTCAGGGGCTTTCTTGATTGAGTTAACGTACTTAAACAAGCTTTTAGGCTTAGCAGGTATAGAAGGGTTCAAATATGATATCAACTTAATCATGACTGCTTTTGGTTTATTCCTTGTGTATGCAGGAATCAAATCATGGTCTGCAGGCGATGATGATGACGAAGAAGATTATAACAATACAAGAGGAGCAAGACTGATTAGAAAGTTTTTTAGTGTTTCTGATAAATATGATGGAGATAAGTTCTTCACATACGAAAACGGAAAAAAATTAGCTACACCACTTTTAGTAGTAGTAGCAGTAATTGAATTCACAGATTTATTATTCGCAGTAGATTCTATTCCGGCAATTTTCGCTATTTCAAACGATCCTTTTATCCTTTACACTTCTAATATTTTTGCAATTTTAGGATTAAGAGCATTGTTCTTTTTATTGGATAACTTTATTCACTTATTCAGTAAACTGCAATATGGGCTGGCAATTATTCTTTCTTTCATTGGTATAAAAATGATTATTGCACCATTTTATCACATCGAATCCATTTATTCACTCATTGTTATTGGAGGAATTCTTGTAATATCGGTATTGCTATCAATTCTTTTACCAGAGCCAAAAGAAGAATAAAGAAATTTATATAACATAGAAACGGATGGAAAACTGAAATGATTTCCATCCGTTTTTTTATGGTCAGAACTGAAGTTTTTGCGATTTATGGGTTCGAAAGGCACAGTTATTTGTTTTCAAAAACGGCAGTCAAAAATTTCAATTAAAAGTCATACTTTTGCACTTTCAAAAAGTAAAGTAAATAAGGTACTTAAATCTTTATTGCGGATACTGATAGTCACAAATTATGCTTAATATACACAATCTTTCGGTTTCTTTTGGAGGAACTTATTTATTTGAAGAAGTTACTTTTCGTTTAGGTGCAGGAGACCGCGTTGGTCTTGTTGGTAAAAACGGAGCTGGTAAATCTACTATGTTAAAAATGCTCGCAGGAGATTTTAAACCTGATTCGGGAGTTATTTCGCACGAGAAAGATATCCGGATGGGCTTTTTGCGTCAGGACATTGATTTTGAACAGGGAAGGACAGTTTTGGAAGAAGCTTATGAAGCCTTTACCGAAATTAAGGTAGTAGAGAAAAAGCTGGAGGAAATCAATCATCAACTGGTTACCAGAACGGATTACGAAAGTGAAGAATATAGCCAGATTATAGAAGATCTTTCTGATTATACCCATCGTTTTGAACTTCTTGGAGGATATAATTATGTTGGTGATACAGAAAAAATCCTTTTGGGGTTGGGTTTTAAAAGAGAAGTTTTCAATAACCAGACCGAAACTTTTTCAGGAGGCTGGAGAATGCGTATTGAACTGGCAAAATTATTATTGCAGTCCAATGATGTATTGCTTCTGGATGAGCCAACCAACCACTTAGATATAGAAAGTATCATTTGGCTAGAAAATTTCCTTCGCAATTACCCCGGAGTTGTAGTGATTGTATCGCACGATAAAATGTTTCTGGATAATGTAACGAATCGTACCATCGAAATTTCGTTAGGAAAAGCATATGATTTCAATAAGCCATACTCACAGTATTTAGAATTGCGTCACGAAATTCGCGAAAAGCAATTAGCTACTCAGAAAAATCAGCAGAAAAAAATCGAAGAAACAGAAAAATTAATCGAGAAATTCCGTGCCAAAGCTTCAAAAGCTTCTATGGCACAGTCGCTGATTAAAAAACTGGATAAAGTAGAGCGAATTGAGGTTGATGAAGACGATAATTCGGTTATGAATATTTCTTTTCCGGTTTCAAAAGAACCAGGGAAAGTGGTAATTGAGGCTGAAAATGTAACAAAATCTTACGGAGACAAAACGATTCTGAAAGACATTAGTTTATTGGTTGAACGTGGAAGTAAAATTGCCTTTGTCGGTCAAAACGGACAAGGAAAATCAACTTTCATCAAAGCATTGGTAAATGAATTTGAATATCAGGGAAATATCAAACTCGGACACAATGTACAATTAGGATATTTTGCCCAAAATCAGGCAGAATATTTAGATGGCGAAATCACTTTGCTTCAAACAATGGAAGATGCAGCAACGGATACCAACCGCTCTAAAGTGCGCGATATGTTAGGCTCGTTTTTATTCCGGGGTGATGATGTAGAGAAAAAAGTAAAAGTACTTTCAGGAGGAGAACGTAATCGTCTGGCACTTTGTAAACTACTTCTTCAGCCAATAAACGTTTTGCTGATGGATGAGCCTACGAATCACTTAGATATTAAATCCAAAAATGTTTTAAAGGCAGCTCTTCAAAAATTTGGAGGAACACTTTTGCTGGTTTCTCACGACAGGGATTTCCTTCAGGGAATGTCGAATATAGTCTATGAATTTAAAGATCAAAAGATTAAAGAATATTTAGGAGATATCAACTTTTTCTTAGAACAGCGTAATCTTGAAAACATGCGTGAAGTAGAGAAAAAAGATGTTGTTAAGATAGCTCCTGTAAAAGAAGCGCCTAAAGCTTCCTACGAAGACCAAAAGAAAGGCAAAGCACTTCAAAACCGTTTAAGTAAAATAGAAAGTCAGATTCAGCAACTCGAAAAAGATATCCAGCATGATGACAAAATGCTGGCTTCAAATTATGACAAACATATTGAAGATGCCTCATTCTTTACTGCATACAACAAAAAGAAACAAGATCTGGATCAATTGCTGACAGACTGGGAAACCGTGCAGGAAGAAATTGATAATTTTAATGCATAATATAATTTTCGGAAGCTAATCCAGCTTTACGTTACATCCCGATAGCTATCGGGACACAAACCCCTGATTTTTCTAAGCCATAAAACGAGCTTCATTTGTTCGCTGTTTTTCGGCAAGAAAAATCAGGGTTTTTAGCTCCGGGCTTTCCTCTTCAATCCGGGCTAGGAGTTTCTGGTTTTTAAGTTTCATTGTTTCATATTTCAGGTCTGCAACTCATAACTCATAACTCATAACTTTTCGACCTAAATATTCTTTACTTAATAATCCCAATAGATTTTGAGTGGATGATTGCCTCACTGCTTTCCTTAAAATAACAGGCAGAAACATCGAGGGATTCTAAATTCTTCATGATTTTTTTGACTTCTGATTTTTGGGTTTTACCAGTTTGTCTGATATAAACGGCAATTACCGTAACCGGAAATATTTTGCAGATTTGCTCGTAAAGAAAAGGATCATGTTGTGAATCATCACCTAATAGTACATATTTGAGATTCGGATAGAATTCTAAAACATGTTTTATTTTGTCAAATTTATGATTGTGGTTGCCGCGTCCGCTCATAAAAAAATCGGCAATGCCTCTTTTGATATCTTTCAATAAAATAACGGCTCTTGGTAACTGATGTATTTTGGTAAATTTTACAATAAACCGATACAGGTTCCATTCGCTGCTTGAAATATAAAAAAAAGCATTTTGTTCGTCCTTATTATTTCTTCCTGCTGAGCTTAAAGCCTGATAGTGTGGGACCACATCTTTAAAAACTTTTCGGGCATTTACATTTTTGAATAATAGTATATAAATTTTCCTAAGGATGTTTTTTGTATGCGAAATCAAAAAAGTATCATCAATATCAGATATGATTCCTAGGTTTCCATCATGAGGCCTAATAAAACTGCCTTTAGAAGTTATAATTTCTGTTTTGTATCTGATACTCACTTCGTATTCCATCCATCCAAATTGGAATTCCTTTTCCAGCGGAATACAAAATTTAAAATAACCATCATCTAAAGTTTTGGTATGGATTTCTTTTTCTCCAAGTTTCAGGTAAATATCAAAATTCTTAATCGTTTTTATCCTGAACTGATTAATAATCGAACGTGCATTTTTGAAGTTTTTCTTTTGAAAATCATAGCTATACGTTCGTTTAAAAACATGTCCCATTACAATTAATTCCTGTTCATTGGCATAACCGCGGTATAATTGTAAAATTGGTTTCATTAATTGTGTATATTTATGTAACTGTAATTTAATTAATTTAATTGGTTTTTAAATAGAAAATTTTGAAAAAAAACATCATATTCGTCGTAAACCCTATCTCGGGAGATCTTGATAAATCTGATCTGATCGAGGCAGTAGAGGAATTCGCATCCACAAATAATTTTGATTTAGAGGTGTATGAAACTACAGGAAAAAATGATGAAAAACAAATACAAGCCTTATACAATAGACATATTCCGGAACGAATTGTAGTAGCGGGAGGTGACGGGACTATTAAGATGGTAGCCGAAGCCATGGAAGAGCACGATGTAGTTATTGGTATTTTACCCGCCGGTTCTGCAAATGGACTTTCCGTTGATTTAAACCTGCCCTCAACAATCGAAGAAAACCTGAAAATTGCCTTTCTGAATCCTTATATTGAAATGGATATGATTTGTATCAATGGCAAAAAAAGTATTCATCTAAGTGATTTAGGACTAAATGCTGATCTTGTAAAAAATTATGAAGAAAGCGAGGTACGTGGTTTTTGGGGTTATGCGCTGCAGGCATTTACGACTTTGACAGAATCAAACGAACCGTTTGTTGCGACTATTAAAGCTAATAAAAAAACAGTTGAACATATTGCAAGAATGATTGTTATTGCTAATTCTCAAAAGTATGGGACAGGCGTAACCATTAATCCGAATGGTGTCATGAATGATGGTAAATTTGAGTTGGTCATCCTAAAAAACATTGATTTGTTCCTTATCGGAAAAATAATTACCGGCAATATGCCAGTCGATTCTGAGGATGTGGTTATCATTTCTACAGATCAGGCCACTATAGAAACCGATTATCCTGTGAGTTTTCAGATTGATGGTGAATATTGCGGTGTGCAGAAGTTGTTAGAAATCCATATTCTGCACAAGCAAATGAAAATTGCGATTCCTTGAAAAATATAATTATTTAAAAGGATTTCGTTCCTGCCAGTCGTTCTTTGGTTCGAGATAGTTAAAAAACCAGGCAATATTGTGATTGATTAAGGTATTACTATGTGTAATGAGTCCGTACATTTTTACAGGTTTAGCGCCTATAGAACTTTTAATTTCTAGAGCTGTTCTGCCGAAGACGATTTTCCTGAAACCTTTTTTAATAGAATAGCTAATCATGTCATACAGCATGTTTAAATAAAGCATTTTGTCCCGCTGAATACTTTCGTCATAACCCAAAAAATAAGTGTCCATTGTGTCACCATTTTGTATAAGGGTATTAAAACCGATTAGTTTTTCGTTTAAGAAATAGCCATACAGCAAAAAGTCATCTTTCATGATTTCCTTAAAAAAGCTAAAGTGGTTTCGGGCGAGAAAAAAAGTATTAAAAGGAGCATTTTTAGCAACATGAAAGTAGAGGTCATAAATAACATCTTCATATTTTTGAATGTCAGATAAGGTCATTTTTTTCTTTACTATTCCATCTGCTTTTTTTCTGGCGCGTTTGTATTGATCCCGATATTTCTTGGATAAGGCATCAATGTAATCCTGTTCTGTTTTCCAGTTTTTATTGATTTCAAAAACCATGTTAGGCTGGGTAGAAAAGGTATAGTTGTTTTTGAATTCGGCCTGCAGCGGTTCAATTTCTTTGGCGGTAAAATCTTTTATACTCGTTATATGAACTTTTTTGCCACTGGCTTTTAAATTTTTTTTAAGCTGAGTGATGGCTCTATGAAGCGTTTTAATCGCTTTGGACTGCTTTACACTTTTGGCAAATGAAAAAGCATTCTGCCCAGTTAGCATATTGTTACCTATAAATAAAACATGAGAGGCAAAATTTTTCAGGGCAAAATTACGGACAGAAGTTTTTAAGCATTTATCCCGTTCTCCAAATGATTCAAGTTTTTCTGCAAATAAAAATTGGGTCAGAACGATTCCGACAAGTTTTTTTTCTTCAAAAATTCCGATGAAATGGCAGGTCATATTTACCGGACAGGAATTTTCCAGTACTTCGAGATATTCGCGTGTTAAAAAAATGTTTTCTGAAGCCAGCGAGTTCCATTCTAAAGGCAGTTCGAACGTGCTTTTATATATTTGAAAAGAATAGTTTGTATTCAAAAGTGTGAGCTAATTTCTTTAAAATTAGGATAATAGTTGTCCGCCAATTGTGTACAGACAAATTTAAATAAAAAAGTCTGCCCTTGTGAGCAGGCAGACTTTTTATTAATTTTATTTTTAGGATTACATTTCATTCACATTAGTTGCTTTTGATGCTGTTTTAGTATAAGTATCAATAGTTCCGTCTTCATCAACAGTAACTAGTTTATCACTTGTTAGTTCCTTAATTTTCATTATATCAGCAGATTCTTCATCTGCAATAGTATAACCTGTTTCTGTTTTGGTATAGGTAGTTTTCCAATAAGAAGATGCTACACTTCCTGTCTCATAACCTTCTTCGTAAACGCCGTCAGTTTTAAATTCGATGTAACTAATAACACTTTGACTAATAGTTGCTTTTTGGCTGCTGGCTTTTTCTTTTGGATAGCTAGTAGAAACCCAGTACCATTTGCCTACTAATAAGTTGGTTGGAGTGTCATCGTCATTATCGCAAGAAAAATTAGTAAAAGCTGTAACAAGTAATAATAAAATTGCGAAAGTTTTTGTAATTGTGTTTTTCATTGTTGTTAAATGTTATATTAATTTGTGCCGCAAAACTATTAAAAAAATCTAAATAATTTTGTTTTTTTTAATCAGAATTTTTTTTTAAAAAAAAGTGGGAATTTTGAGTAATTGTAAAAAAAAATAAGTACTGTTATTTTTATTGTAAGTGCTTTTTTTTTGGACATCCAAAAAGATGGTTGTTTCTAATTTAGGTGAAGATAGTATGTTAATTGATTGAAATGAGACTTGGCAGTAAAGTCTGCTTTGGTCTAAAAACTACTGCATGTTATGATGACGTTTGTTGAAATAGAAAATTTAGAATTCTATATCGTGAATATTCCTAATTAGGCAGAAAAATTATTGATAGCCATCAGGCTGCATTCCGAAAGCCTTGATTAGGCATAGTAAATCTGGATAGAAAATAGGTATTCAGGAGTACTTTCTATGTATTTGGAAATCAGTTGTTATTTGCGATAACTCTTCTTTACGTTATTAAGAAAATCCGTTTGAATTTAGTTTTCAAACGGATTTAACTTATTGTAGTATTTAGGCATAAGCACAGACAATTCCGCCCATAATAGTAAGCGTAAGCAGCCAGTATCCTGCATGGATAAAGATATATTTCCATGATTTTCTTTCGAATAAACCATTGATTCCAATAACTGGAAAGGCAAAAAATAATCCCGCCATAAAACCATGAAGCGCACCATGTTTAAATGTTCTGTAGGCAGTTCCGTAATCGGTCATGAAAGCATGAAATGAAGGTTTGGCACTTTCTATCATGGTTGGTCCTCCTATCATTCCCAAGGCACCTGACTGATGAATTGTAAATGACATTAAAGCCATTGAAATCAACACAGAGAAGAAATAAGTAAATCCAAATATTTTGAGCATATTGCCTTTTCTCAGATCTTCCTGTGTAAAATTATTTTCTTTCATCCAGATGGTTCCGAATACTTTGGGGTTGTACCAGATAAAGCCGGTTACAAGTGTAACAACAGCAGCTGCCAGAAATGTAATAAAGTTAATTTCCATATAATAAGGGTTTTATGATTAGTAAATCAAATTTAATTAAAAAATCAGCGTGAAAAGTATTTATTATTTCAGGCAATAATCATTGTTTTTTACTTATTAACACTTTATCGACATTGCTTGCGTAGAATTTTAAATCACATATTTTTGCATAAACTTACATGTCCCAATCTATGCGAAAAGTTGTCTTTATTTTTTTACTATTTGCCTTAACTAATTCAGTTTTTGCAGATACAGTTTCTGATAAAGAAAAGGATGCGCTTGTAAAAATATACTATGCAACCAATGGAGGAGAGTGGAAAATAAAATGGGATCTGGCTTCGTCAGTATCAACCTGGTGTGGAGTAGAAATCACTAACGGGAGAGTTGTAGGGCTTAATCTGGCTAATAATAATTTGAAGGGACAACTTCCTCCTTCTATTGGGAATTTACAATATCTCGAAACACTAGCCCTTTTTAATAATCAGATAGCAGGAGCTTTACCGGATTCTTTATATGAAATTTCGACTCTGAAATTGCTGCTTTTGAATAATAATAAATTTTCAGGGAGCCTGAGTCCTAAAATAGGAAACTTTAATTCTTTAGAAAATCTCAGTTTGTTTGATAATAATTTTAAAGGCGAAATTCCAAAAGAACTTAAAAATCTAACGCATTTGTCTGAAATGAATCTTTCATATAATAAATTCAAAGGTTCAGTTTCTAAAAGACTCACAGTGCTGGACTCTTTGAATATGAAGATGTTTGATGAAAATGGGAATCCTTTTTTATTCGATGTAAAAGAAGAAAAAGATAATACCAATATAATCGTAAATTAATCATGCTTATGAATGAATTTTACTCGTGAAAAAGTTGATTAAATATTTTTAGTTAATTGTGAAAAAACCGTAATTCGTTGCGGTTTTTTTATGCTAAAAAAAGAATAATTTAATACCTCTAATTTTACGTTTTTGCTTTTTTTTCATAATTTTAATTAATGAATTCAAAATGCAGTTCAAATCAGCTAAAATAAATTTTAATCTTTAATACTAACGTCATGGTAATACATTATCAGGGAAAACAACACGGAAAAAGCACTAAGTTCACTATCAGAATAATTGGAAATAACCTTTCTAAAAGCAGTTCAAACTATCAGATTGATTTACTGGCAGGAGATAATCAATTGCCATTGTTTACTTCTGAAATTCATCAGAGTTTGTCTAATTGCCTGAGAGAAATTTATTTGTTCAGAAAACATAACGGAATTACTTTTGAAGAGTCTTCAGAAGAAATAGATACATTATTAGTCCCTTACGATAAGGTTTTATATGATTACAATAAATATGCTTTGTTTAGAGCGTAATTAATTTGCATAAAAAAAGGCTGTCCTTACTTTTCGGATAGCCTCTTGTTTTTGATAAAAAATTGTTGAGGATCTTGTTTTGCTGAATGATCAAAAAAAATATTTATAGAACAATTATTGTATCAGATAAATTTTCTTTATTGATAAATGCTGTAATGTATTCCTGAACCTCATTAGTTGTTTCTGAAGGCGTTGCAAATGAATTGATGTGAAATTCATCATCCTGATCCAGAATATGTATTATTTCTGTATAGCCTTTAGAAATTAAACTCCCTTTTAATTTAATTATATTCAATTGTTGCTGATCATTTAAATCTTTACGAACCTTTAGTTTTATAGCTTTATCCATAGTAAAATATTTTTAAATTAATAAGCCCTTGATTATTTCAAATATAATTATAATTTATTTCAAAACAATTCTTAAAAATCAACATAACAAACTATTTATCAACATTTTAATAATGTTTTGCAAAAAAGATTGTTAATGCCTCAGTAACCAATATAATCAATTCAGAGTATTAATTTGCTGCCATCTGAAGGTTTTAGCATATTTATTTTAAATAAACCAATTTGAGTGATTTAACTTTTAAAATGGTCTATAACTTTTTACAATAATTTGAGTTTAGCTTCTGTGTCATCTAAATAAAATGCAGTAAGCAACTAAAATATCCTCAGAATATATAAAACCATGAAAAAAAATCCCTTTGAAATAATTGTAAGTCGCAATTAATTATATAACTATCAACGCTTTTTTTATAATAACTGCCAGAATTCATTAGAATAAATTTGTAAATATCAAGTCCGGCTGACTCACAAAACAACAATTATTCTAAAAAAAATACTATCATGGAAAATCAAAACAACAACGAATATGGCCAAACCGATCCCGATTTTATTGATCAAAATACACCTGTGAATGGTAATGATTTTCAAAAGAATCCAGACAAAGAAAGCAAAACAGCATTTGAGGAAAGCGATCCTGATTTTATAGATCAGAATGCGTTTGTTGATAATGACAACTATGTCAGAGATGAAGACCCATATCACTATCAGGAAGAATTGATTGAAGATTTTAAACATCGAAACACCGATTCAGAAACCAACAGAAATCTCACTTCAGAAAATACCGCAAATCAGGAAAAACCTAAAACAAAAAATAATTCTGATAGAGACAAAGAAAAATAAAACAAACAATAAATACCTTCATTAAGATCAAAAAAATCGCAAAACGGGCATACTCTGGTATGTCCGTTTTTAATTTATTATAGTTTCTACGATAACGAACGGATAAATATTGAAAAACAATTCCGTTCACTATATAACAGAACAAGCATGGCTACTGACTACCGGATTTGTTCAAATAGTAAATATTTCCTATCAATCTGTTAGGGAATTTAACATAAAAAATGTTAAAGCAGTTCATTTGCAAAAATCTTCTGAAATTTTTAAATGTAAAGAATAGATTTTCACTTTTCATCTCAAAACACAGCAAAAAACATCTGAATTTTCCTGAAAAAAATCTCACTTTCACTTTCATAATTACCTATTTAAGTAATCTTTTAAATGATTTTTTTGTTAAAAATAAATAATTCTATTCACCAGCTATTTATATCATCAACATATTAGTAAGATCGTTAAAAGCCTTACAAATACTGTATTTAATGTATTTATAAAATATTAACGTATAAATTATGATATTGTTATTTAATTAAAACAAAAAAAAACACATATAAAAAAAACAGGATAGTGCAGGATAGAATTAGCAACATAACCTTTTAGGTTTGATATATCCATTTTTTACTAAAAAAAAAGTTAAAATCAATCAGCCAATCATTATTTAAATTAACCAGAATGAAGAAAAAAATACACCAACTACTTGCGTTTTCATTTTTAGTCCTGCTGTCAAGTTGCAGTAAGGATGCTTACGATGATTACTATGGCCGACCAGATACTTTAGAACCACCTATTTACCAACAGTTGGAAGCTCGTGGCAATTTTAAAAATCTTCTAGTTTTAATTGAAAAAGCGGGATACAAGGATATCTTAGGTAAAGCCGGTTATTGGACTATGCTTGCTCCTAATGATGCCGCATTTACTAAATTTTTTCAAGAACAGGGCATTACAGATGTAAATAAGATTGATGCCGAAACCGCTGGAAAAATTGTTCGCTATGCCCTTATTTACAATGCTTTTAGAGAAGAACAAATGTCAGATTATCAATCTGGGCTGGGTTGGGTCATTGATAACGCTTTTAGAAGACGAACTGCATACTATGATGGATTTGTTACCAAAACAATTAACGGACAGCCAAAAGTGATTGTGAGCTCTAATCGAAATGGAGGCGTTTATGCAATTGGAGATAATAACAATAAATACATTACTTATTTTACCGATGAGTACTTCGCTGCAAAAGGTTTGAGTGCAGTTGACTTTAATTATTTCTATCCAAATGCTCAATTTACCGGATTTAATATTTTGGATTCAAAGGTAACTGAAGCAGACATTGTTGCTGAAAATGGAATCATTCACGAAATTGATAAAGTAATTCTTCCATTACCTACTCTGGAACAATACTTAGAGCAAAAGCCTGAATACAGCAAGTTTCGGGAATTATTAGAAAATTACGGGCTTGTTGGATATTCCTTCAGTCAGGATGCTACCAATACCTATCGTAATTATACAGGTAAGTCAGACAATGTTGATATCAAGCTTTATGATCCCGTTTTGTCTTTTTCACCTAATAATGAAAATTATTTAAAACAGGCCGACAATGACGGTCAGAGTGACCTCTATACGCTATTAGTTCCGAAAAATGAAGTTTTGCAAGAATTTATCGATAAAATATTACTTAAAAATTACGCATCTCTTAAAGTACTTCCACTATATGTTTTTAGAGATTTTATTAATGCCCATATGGTTCAAAACGCTGTCTGGCCATCAAAAGGCCCTTCAAATAGCAATGCTCTGAATGAAAATTTAAGATTCAACTTCAATAGCGATATTATTGAGGCTAAAATACTGAGTAATGGATTCTTTTATGGCACCAACAAAATTCAAAAATCGAATTTGTTTTACAGCGTTTATACATCTGCTTATTTAGATCCGAAATTCACCATGGCAACGAGATTAATGAATGATGGGTCAGGACTGAAGGAAATGATTAGCAATATCAGTACCAGATATACATTGTTTTTACCATCAGATGCTAAACTTGCTGAACTGGGATTTGGGTATAATACAACTCTTTCAACATGGACGTATGTTAACCCACAAGTTGGAGGATCATCTGCTACAAGTGCCATTGCACGTGCCCGTTTATTACGCATATTATACAATGGAATAGTACTTACGCCAAACGGTGAATTAGACGATTTGTCAGGATCAGGAATTATCCGCTCAGGAGACATGGATCTTCCAGGTGAATATATTAAATGGAACAACAACAAACTATATGCTGCAGGAAATGAAGTAACAGGTGTACCGGTTGGAATTATTGGTCACGAAGATCAGCAGAACGGAAGAACTTATTATGTTGATAATTTACTTCAGTTTAGTGAGGAAATGCAAGGATTAAAATTAAAACGTTTAGCTGAAACGGCCAATTCTGAGTTTCTTTCCTTTTTTGATTATCTTAAAAATTCAATCCTGTATGATCCTGCTACAGGAAAAATTCAGGGAGTTGAGTTAGGAACCTCTTACACTTTTATAGTGCCTAATAATGCTGCAATTGCAAAAGCAAAAACAGACGGTGCTTTACCACCATCTGTTACACCTACTTTTCAAAGCGACAAAGAAAAGGTTGCAGATTTTATTCGTGCCCATATTTTAGTAAACAAAACAGTTTCTAGTGACGGCTTGACAACAGGTGAATTTGAAACGTTAAGAAAAGATGGTTTTGGTGAAAAAACCTATGTACTGGTTCAGAGTACACCAGGCACTTTATCTTTCAGAGACTCACTTTTAAACTGGGCTCATTATATCCCTTCTAAAAGTAACAACCTGGCAGACAGATCCCTGATTCATTTAGTAGATAACTATCTTACATATATGCAATAAAATGAGACACAAAATTACAAATATATTTTACAGTTTTACTTTTGCCCTTATTCTGCTAGCTGCTTTACCAGCATTGGCACAACAAGGAAATGAAACTTTTTTAGTTCGGGGTCAGGTTCTTGACGCAAGCGATAAACTAAGTATTCCCGGAGCAACAATTGCAGAACAAGACTCTGAAAACCGTACTGTTTCTGGTGCGGTAACAGATATTGATGGAAATTTTGCTATAAGGGTTAAAGATCCTAACAATAAATTATTTATTTCTACAATTGGATATAAGTCTCAACGTATAGCAATAAAAGGAAGAGAATCAATCAGAGTCCTACTTGTTTCTAGTGTAGAATCACTTACCGAGGTGGTTGTTAAAAGCACAAAAAAGTCTGACAATGGTTTAATGAAAATTGATGACAGAAACAGAACCACCAGTGCCGTTACTATCAATGCGGCTGATTTAGCTTATACACAGGCTCCTACTATCGATGAGGCGCTTCAGGGACGTTTGGCAGGTGTTGATATTACCTCTACCAGTGGTGATCCGGGAGCAGGAATGCAAATCAGAATTAGAGGAACTTCTTCTATTTCAGGATCTTCAGATCCTTTGATTGTAGTCGACGGAATGCCTTATGAAACAGCTGTACCAGACGATTTTAACTTTGGAACAGCTGATTCAGAAAGTTACTCTGCTTTATTAAATATCGCTCCTACGGATATTGAAAGCATTACTGTTTTAAAAGATGCTGCTGCTACAGCAATGTGGGGTTCTCGTGCCGCCAGCGGGGTTTTATTAATTACCACAAAACGTGGTGGGGTAAGCGCACCTAAAATTGCTTATACGTACAAATCAACCATCGCAAAATTACCTTCTACTGTTCCGATGCTAAACGGTGATCAATATTCGCAGTTGATTCCTGAAGAATTTATGAATAGAAACGGAGTACCATTGAATACCTATAATGTTAAAGAGTTTCAATATGATCCTTTAGATGTGTATAACTATAAAAATTATGGTCAGAACACCAATTGGATTGACGCTATTTCACAAACAGGCATAACACATGAGCACAATCTTTCTCTGCAGGGAGGTGGCGAAAAAGCCCGATATTTTAGCTCTGTGGGCTATTATAAACAAAAAGGAGTGACTATAGGAACTGGTCTGGAAAGAGTAAATGCCAGATTAAATTTAGATTATATCGTTTCTGATCGTATTAAATTCAAAGCCGATATCGCTTATACTCATACCAATACACAGCGTAACTATGTGAATAGTTTTGATGATAAAGATGGTGATAAGTTGCGAGGTGTTGCTTTTATTAAAATGCCAAATATGAGCATCTATGAATATGATGAAATGGGAAATCTTACACCAAATTATTTTTCGCCGGCTTTTAATGTACAAGGGACTTATTCAGGAACTTATAATCCTGTAGCAATGGCTGAATTTGCTACTAATGATCAGGTTCAGGATCGTATAACTCCCCATTTTAATGTAAATGTTGACATCATACCTAAAATATTCATTTCAACTTTTGACTTGCAATTTGATTATAAAAGCACGAAATCCAAAGCATTTTTACCTCAAAATGCAACGGGACGCCCTTTCACTGAAACTGTTGTAAACAGAGCCTCTGATGCTGATAGCGATGAGTCTAATATTGTAACCAAAACAAATTTTATCTGGACACCAAATATAGGAGAAAAACAAACTTTACAAACCTTATTATCATTGCAAACCAATGATTTTATGTACACTACGCATCGTTCAATGACATCCAACACTGCTTCTTCTGTATTAACAGATCCATCAGTTCCGTCAAGAACTCAAAATTCAGATTTATTCTTATACACCAGTAACGGTCAGGCCAGAAGCGTTGGTGCATTAATGAGTACGCAATACGGTTTACTCGACCGTTATATTATTAATGTAGGTGTCCGTGTAGATGGAAGTTCAAAATTTGGACCTGAAAACAGATATGGTTATTTTCCGTCAATATCTACTCGCTGGAGAGTTTCTGGAGAAAAATTCATGAGAAACGTAACCTTTATTGATGATTTGAGTATCAGGGCTAGTTATGGAGAATCTGGCAGGGCACCAAAAGCCGACTATACCTATTTTAATACATATTCAAATTATAGCACGCAGTATTTAGGTCTTAATGGAGTTATCCCTTCTAATATTGAATTGAGTAACTTACGCTGGGAGACATTACAGGGAACTAACCTGGGTTTCAACCTGCAATTGTTTAAAAGCCGTGTTACTATAGATGTAGATTTATATAAAAACATTACAAAAGATCTTATTTTCGATAATCTTCAGTTAAGCAGTATTTCAGGATACAACAGTGTTGATCAGAACGTAGGAACATTACAAAACCGAGGATTCGAAATAGCACTTAACACCATTCCTCTTAAAACTGATAAATGGAAAATTGATTTCAACTTCAATGTTGCAAGTAATGAGAATACTGTTAAAGAAATTTCCGAATATTATCCAAGCGAAAGTGGAAATACAGACAGAAATGGAGAATACAAGCGTTTTCTTCAGGTTAATAATCCTTTTGGTTCATTTTATGGATATCGCTTTAAAGGAGTTTATACAGATCTCAATGCAACGAAAGCTAAAGATGCCAATGGAAATACCATTATAGGACCCAACGGACAAGAAGTATTTATGCGTTTCAATTACCCTATCACTAATTATGTATTCCAGCCTGGAGACGCTATTTATGAAGACATCAATCATGACGGAAATATCGATAGTCGCGATGTGGTTTACTTAGGAAACAGTAATCCTAAATTTTCCGGAGGTTTTGGCCCTACAGTCACTTTTAACAATCAATTCAAGCTATTGCTTTATTTTACCTACAGAATTGGATATGAAGTGGTAAATGAAGCCGATATGAAAGCGACCAACATGTATGGATTTAGTAACCAAAGTACTGCTGTTTTGTCCAGATGGCGTAATCCTGGTGATGTAACCAATATGCCAAGAGCTGTTTATGGAGCGGGTTATAACTGGTTAGGTTCAGATCGTTATGTCGAAGATGCTTCTTTTGCACGCCTGCGTTCTGTTACTTTCAGTTATAATTTTAGCAAAAATTTAATCAAGAGATTAAAACTTGGAGATTTAAGCTGCTATATAACGGCAGATAACTTAATCACTTTTACTAAATACAGAGGTCAGGATCCTGAAGTAAATATGAAATCCGGAGATCCATTTGCTATTGCTGTTGATAAATCGAGTACTCCGCCAACAAAACGTGTTACGATAGGTGCTTCTATTCGTTTCTAATAATAAAATTTGAATTATGCAAACTAAAATAAAAACAATTCTGGCCATCTTCACACTGTTTATCGCAGTAACTTCATGCGATGATTACTTAGATTTACGTCCTCAGGACGGAATTATTCGTGAAGAATTTTGGAAAACTAAAGAAGACATTCAGGCTGCTGTTATTGGTATGTATTCTTCTTTGTTAAATTCGCCTCCGGGAGTCAGCGATTTACCAATGTCTCAATATTTATTCATGCATGGAGAATTAAGAGGCGATATGATTGCCCCTGGGCCAAATGCATCAGAGGATCAAAGAGACATTATGAATTCTAACATTATGGCTTCAAATGATTTGACCAACTGGGCTATATTTTACAGAACCATCAATTATTGTAATACGATAATTGACCTTGCCCCTGCTGTTAGAGAAAAAGATCCGACTTTAACTGAGACTCAGCTAAATCATTTTCTTTCGGAAGCTTTGGCAATAAGAGCCTATTTGTATTTCACACTGGCCCGTACTTTTAAAGATGTACCCTTAAAATTAACGGCAACCCTTACTGATAAAGATGATTTTCAATTGCCTGTTTCTTCTCAGAAAGATGTATTTGCTCAGGTAATTAAAGATCTTAAACTGGCTGAAGGATACGCAGTACTCGATTATGGTGATAATGCATCTAACAAAGGACGTATTACCGTTTATGCCATTAATGCGATGCTGACAGATGTTTACCTGTGGAATGATAATTTTCAGGAAGCTTTCGATGCATCTGAAAAAGTAACAAAATCTGGTAAATTTAACCTGGTTCCCACTTTACACAATACCTGGTTTAATACTGTTTATGCTAAAGGAAATTCAGTAGAGAGTATTTTTGAGTTTCAATATACTACTACTAATTTAGGGCCATTTTATAATATCTTCTTTCAAAGACCTCAGTTTATGGCTGCTGCTACAGTTTTAGAAGATGTTTACGGAGTTGACTTTAATAATCCAAACAACAAGGATAGCAGAGGTGACCGTACTTCGCTGGTTGCCGGAACCAATGAAATTTACAAATATACAGGTGAAAACAACGAGACCAGAAAAGAATTACAGAGCGCTGACACTCATTGGTTTGTATATCGTTATGCTGACGTGTTGCTAATGCAGGCTGAGGCACTGGCCGGATTAAACAGAGGCTCTGAAGCACTTGCAATTATTGATTTTATCAGATTAAAGCGCAAAGCAATTGACATGACTGCTGAGTTGGTTGATCCTGATAATAAGAAAGAAGTTATAGACTACATATTAGCAGAACGTTCGCGTGAACTTGCTTTTGAGGGCAAACGCTGGTTTGATATGCTTCGCAATGCCAGAAGAAACAATTATGAACGACTGGATATTTTAATTGATGGTGCTATTTTAAGTGCCCCTGCTGATCAGCAGCAATCGATTATTGCTAAATTAAAAGATCCAAACAGTCACTATTTGCCTATTAATACTTACGAGCTTTATACCAATAAAAAACTTGTACAAAATCCATTTTACAAATAAAAAAATTAAGACATGAAAAGACTATTAAGATTACCTGGCCTCTTGAGATTTACTTTAGTGTTTTTGATTGCTTTAGTGTTTCAAAATTGCTCTGAGCAAAAAATTAAGGAAAGTACAGATGAAACTCTTAACATCACCGATTATTTAAGAGATACAGAAGAATATTCAATGTTTTTAGAAGTTCTGGAGATTACAAATTATGCTTCATTCATGAATACGTATGGTACTTACACTTTATTCCTTCCTACAAACAATGCCGTAAAAGAGTATTTGAAAGATGTCGGAGCCAATTCATTAAAAGAAGTCCCTTTGGCAGATTTACAGAATGTTGTTAAACTTCACATCTTAAGCCAAACAATAAATACCACATCGTTTACCGATGGAAAAATAGCCACGCCAAGTTTATATGGTCAGTTTTTAGTAACTGGTGCTACAAATAAAAACGGTGAATCCAGTATAACAGTTAATAAACAAGCCAGTATCCTTAAATCTAATGTTCAAGTAGGAAACGGGGTAATTCATGTGATTGATAAAGTATTGCGTGTTGCAGATAAAACATTAGCAAAAACTATTGAACAGGATATAAACCTTTCTTTATTTACTGAAGCATTAAAAATTACAGGCTGGTATGATGTGCTCAATAAACCTATTGATTACACAAAAAATGATATAGAGAGTTATCTTACAGTTCTGGTACAGGATAATAACGCATTTAAGGCAGCTGGTATTAACAATATAGAAGAATTAAAAGCAAAATATAGTCATTTACATGACCCTTTAAATCCAAAAGACAGTCTAAATTTATTTGTGAGCTACCGCATTTTACCAAAATTGCAATATCTGGCAGATATAGCTATATCACCTGCCCTGATTACGAAAGCGCCTCTTGAAGTCATCAGTGCGAAACTTGATAAGGATGTGATTTTATTAAATGAAGAGGTTTTCAATGGTGTATTAGAAAAAGGAATCGCTATTGTCAGAGAAAAAAGTGATGTAACAGCTTCAAACGGTGTATTGCACTTTGCAGCTGCTAATTTTGCAATCAAAAAACGTTTACCAGCTCCTGTATATTTTGATTTTTGTGATCAAAATGAATTTAGGCAGCTTACATCTGTTTTTAGGATTCCTGGAGCAGCTCCTAAAACCTCTTTAGCAAAAGCATTATTCAAAGATGTTACCTGGGATTCAAACGATCCTATCACATATTTCAAAGATGTCGCTAAAGGAGGAACAGTAGGCTTTGGCTGGCATGGCGACTGTCTTGAAATTAATCGTTTCAGAGACGGAAATTGCCAGAATATTACTTTTAACACTCCGGTTATCATTAAAGGAAAATACAAATTATGGATTTCTTACCGTGGACAGGATACAAAAGTAGGACTTGTAAAAGTGTTTGTTGACGGAGTAGAAATGTCCCGACAAATCAATATGCTGGAAAACGGGAACAAATTCAGCAGTATAGAAGAAAGAGTATTAGAGTCACAAGGCTATAAACGCCATGTTTACCCAACTACCAGCAAAATGAATTCCCGCTTAGTAGGTACAGTAGATATTACCACCACAGGAAGACATAAGCTGATGTTACAAAGTAACAATGCGTTCTCTGCTCAGGCGTGGTTTGATGTGGCAGAGTTTCGACCAATAGATATGGATCAGTTGTATCCAAAACTTAATTCTGGTACAGGTGGCTTTTACTATCCGTAAACTCGATAATTCAAAACTTAAATCAAAAATCTAATTTCCAACTTAATTAAGTAAAAATGATTTTATCAAAATATAAAAAACTCCTTTTTGTTCTTCTCACAATTGGATTGACTTCATGTTCCAGTCCGTGGGATGATAAAGAAGGTAATGGTGATGCAAATTTAAATGTGACGCTAAATGAGGCTATCAGTACTACACCGGAAACAGCTGAATTTGGTAAATTAGTAACGCAAACAGGCTATGACAAAATATTAGCAGCCTCTAAAACGTATACTGTTTTTGCACCAACGAATGAAGCTGTAAAAGCAGTTAGCTCAACTATATTAAATAATCCTGAAGCTTTAAAGAAATTTGTTGAAAACCACATCGCATTAACTTCTTATTCATCCGTCAGAAATACGGATGAGGAAAGAATCAAAATGTTAAGCAATAAATACCTAACATTTAAAGGAACCAAAGCAATTGGTGATGCAACAATAGTCAAAGCAGATCATTATGCTGCAAATGGCGTATTCCATATTGTCAATAAAGCGCTTGCTCCAAAACTCAATATCTGGGAATATATTAACTCACAAGCAAGTACTTCCTCCATGAGTAATTATTTACTGAGTTTAAAAGAATTTAGTATTTACAATTCTGATGCTATTGCAAAACTTGAAGCTGCTCCTGGATTCCTTGCAGATTCCTTATCCAACTCATTTTTAAAAAACGTTTACAATCTTAACAACGAGAAAAATTCTTATACGCTTTTCTTAATGGAAGATAGTGGTTATGACATTGAGGTAACTAAAATGAAACCCTATTTAAATAAACCTTCAAACAATCCTGCTATTGACTCAACTGCTATTTATTCAAAATATTTTACAGTAAGAGACATGGTCTTTCCAAAAGCTTATACAAAAGATGAACTGCCAGATAAATTAATCTCAAGATTTGGTGTTGAAGTTGATATTGATAAAACACAAATTGTAGGCGAGCCAATTGTATTAAGTAACGGGATTGTTTACATCATGAAAAGAGTAGCTGTTGATCTTAAAAAACGTTTGGTTACTACTATAATACAAGGTGAAAAAAACACAAGATATTATGGGGTTCGAAGTAGGATCCTTTATCGTGATAAAAAAGGACCCGCTAACCCACTCTACCCAGATGGTCTGTACAATGATATCATGGTAGAACTTCCTGCTATGCCCAAGTTTACCCTGTTTTATGAGGCAAATGACATGTATAGTACAAAATATAAAATCTCATGGAGAGCAATAAATGACAGAACGGCCAATCTTTTTGAACAACAATTAGGTATTGGCGGAAAAATAGATCAGGCTGCTACAGGATTTCCTGTAGTCAATATTACAAAAACGTTTCCACTTGTTATAGTGCCGCTTAATAATTATGAAGAGGTAGAAATAGGAGAATTTGAATATACTAATGCAGGCTATAGTGGTCTGATTTCTCTAATAGGCGGAACAAAATCAACCAGTGCCCTTACTCTTGATTATTTAAAATTCGAACCTGTCCTTAAAAATTAATATTTTATAAAAAATTAATTATGTTAAAAATTATACAACTAACCTGCCTTGTAAGCCTCTTTGTTGCTACTAGCTTTGATGCGCAATTATATGCTCAGGCTGATGAGGATTCAACCGCAACAGCTCCTCAGAAAAAAATACAGGGTATTTTAGTGCAGGGTATTGTCAAAAGTGCGAAAACAAAAGCAGCTCTGTCAGGAATAAATATTGCTGTCGAAGGATTTTCAGCTGCTATTACGGAGGATGACGGTACTTTTGAAATTGGAGTACCTAACCTGGAAGCTGTTCTAACTATAAGTGGTCAGGATTTTCAAACCAAATTATATGCCGTCAAAAACAGAAAATCGGGTTTAGAAATATTCTTACATGAGACCAACTACTCTGCCACCTATCAAATCGCTAATTTGCCATCCGGAAATGTGATGCAGTATAATAATACGAATGCATCTAATGTAGTTGATTTCAAAAAAGACCAATGGTCCAGTCCTGTAACAGAATCTGTTGCTGGATTTCTTCAGGGCAGAGCAGCCGGACTAACCAGTATCAGAAATTCTGGTGCGCCCAACGCCGGAAGTTACCTGACCTTAAGAGGCTTTAATTCGTTATATGGAAGCAACAGGCCTTTAATTGTTGTAGACGGAATGATTTATGATGACGAAGATTACGGTTCCGGAATCATCCAAAACAACAGTTCCTCTCCTCTAACAAATATTGACGTTAAAGATATTGAAGACGTAACTATAATTAAAGATGGTACTTCGTTATACGGAACAAAAGGGGCCAATGGCGTGATAAACATAACAACAACCAGAGCAAGCGAGTTATCAACTAAAATTGATTTCACCATGTACGGAGGTGTTAATCAAACTCCTGATGAATTACCTCTTTTGGGTGCTGATGCCTATCGTACGCACATGTCTCAGCTAGAAGCAAGCCGTGGCTTATCACAGCAGGAAATTGCCGATTTGCCTTACATGAATGACCTGGTTGGTTCTCCTGGATATTACAAATACCACAATCAGACCAATTGGCAGAATCAGGTTTTTAATACCAGCTATAATCAAAATTATTTCCTTAAAGTTCGTGGAGGTGATGACATAGCTAAATTTGGTTTATCCGTTGGTTATTTAGACAGTCAGGGAGTTATTAAAGGTGCTGATTCTAAACGTTATAGTGTTCGTTTAAATGCGTCTCTGAAATTAACCGAAAAGTTAACAGTCGATGCTAACCTTTCTTTTATTGACAACCAGCAAAATCAATGGAATCAGGGATTTGCTTATAAAACAAGTCCATTATATTTAGCGCTGACAAAATCTCCTTTTTTAACCTATTATGATGTTAGTGATGCCGGAGAAGTCTCTCCAAATTTCGCTGATACAGATTATTTTAATGTAAGTAATCCAAATGCTATTTTAGCAGATGGATTTGCTAAAAACAATAACTATCGCTTTTTTGGTAACTTAAAATTCAATTATGCTTTAAACAATGCGTGGAACATTACGTCTATATTTGGCTTGAGTTTCAATAAAGAAAGAGAATCATTTTTCCTTCCGGATTATGGTGTCGCAGATCTTATTTTGCCCACTGCTATTGGTAAAAACCAGTCAGGAAGTGAAGTTCAAATTTACAATGGCCTTTATATGGATACTTTTGCCAGTTATATGAAAACGTTTTACAATGACCATAATCTGAATGTTCGTTTTGGATTCAGGGCTCAAAGTAATAAAACAGAAAGTGATTTAGGTTTAGGGTACAATTCTTCTACCGACGATTTTACAAGTGTAGGAGCAGGTTCCAATTTATTGCGCCAGGTAGGAGGAGCACTAGGAGAATGGAACTGGCTCAATTTGTATGCTAATGCAAACTATAATTTTCGTAATAAATATTTTCTAACAGCAAGTTATGCTGTGGATGGCTCAAGCCGTTTTGGAGACGATGCCTCAACAGGAAAAAGCAAATATGCCCTGATGACTTCAATTTCAGGTGGCTGGTTAGTTTCTTCTGAAAACTTTATGAAGGATATAAAAGACATCGATCATCTTAAGCTTAGAGTTGGATTCGGCACAAGCGGAAACGATGACATTGGCAACTACACTGCTCAAAATTATTATGTTTCTCAAAATTTACTTGGAATGCAGGGCTTGGTTCGTGGCAATATTGGAAATCCTGATTTGCAGTGGGAAACCGTTTCAAAAAAGAATTTAGGTTTGGATTTAGGTTTGTTTAAAGAACGTATCAATCTTTCTTTAGATTATTATAGGAACAAAACATCCAATATGATTACCTATGAAACAATCAGTGTTGAAAGCGGATTCGATTATGTCGTTTCCAACGGTGGTGCAATGCGCACAATTGGAACTGAACTTGCTTTGAATGCACGTGTCATTAATACTCCTGATTTTGTTTTCGACTTTGGATTTAATGTAAGCCATTATAAAAACAAAGTTCAAGGCTTACCAAGTGGTGATATTCTTACGCAATTTGGAGGCGCAACTTACTTAACTTCAGTAGGTCAGGATGCCAACTTATTTTATGGATTAAAGAGTAACGGAGTCTATAGCACAACTGCGGAAGCCAATACCGATGGGTTATCAAGACGCTTGACAAATGGCAGCTTAGTTCCTTTTGGCGGCGGAGACATGCGTTTTACAGACACTAATGGAGATAAAGTTATTGATGACAAAGACCGGGTAGTCATTGGTAATCCAAATCCGGATGTAATAGGAGGCTTTAGTACAAATTTCACTTACAAAAGATTTAGTTTACAGGCTTTATTTAATTTCTCTGTAGGTAATGATCTTTATAATGGCGTACGCTACAATCTTGAAAAAATGAGCGGATATGAAAATCAAAGTATAGCTGTTGCGAGCCGTTGGAGAGCTGAAGGACAGCAAACTGATATGCCAAAAGCAACTTGGGGTGATCCTATGGGCAACTCAGAATTTTCAGATAGATGGATTGAAGACGGTTCTTATTTAAGACTGAAAACCTTAGTGTTAGGATATAATGTTCCAATAAATAGTAAATATGTCAAATACATTCAAATGTATGCTACTGCCAATAATTTGATGACTTTTACCAAATACCTTGGGTACAATCCTGAATTCAGTGCGACCTCTTCTATTTTTGGACAAGGTGCAGATATCGGCCTCACTCCTCAGTTTACGAATTATCAGCTTGGATTACGCTTAGGATTTTAAAATTATTTTACAACATAGAGAACAGACCAATGATAACAATAAGAACAAAAACAAAAAAATCTGCCAAAGCCTTGTTATGGATGTCAGTACTATTGCTTTCCCTAAATTCTTGCGAACAATACCTTGATGTAGAACCACAAGATAAGGTTGCAGAAGAACAAATGTATCGTAATGTTTATGATGCTGATGCAGCAGTTATAGGTATTTACGGGAAATTTATGGGACTGGCCAAGAAATATGTCATCCTTAATGAAATGCGAGCAGATTTGATGACAACAACTAATAACTCTGATCCCTATTTAAAAGAACTTTCAGAACAAAATGTCTCAGCAGAAAATCCATATATAAATCCAAAAGATTTCTATCAGGTTATTCAAAACTGCAATGATGCTCTCAAAAATTTTGATATTATGGTTGCACAAAAGAAATTTACGCAGTCACAATATGAACAGCGTTATGCAGATGTTGCCTGTATCCGTTCCTGGATTTATTTACAATTAGGAATCCAATATGGTACCGTACCTTATATCACAGAGCCAATCGCAAATATTGAAGATGTCAAAAACATTAATAAGTTTCCTAGACTCTCTTTCAATCAGCTGATTGATGAACTGGTTAAATTTACTGAGGGTTTAACTTATAAAAAAATATACGATTCGGGCAGCAGCTTATTAGTAACTGTAGATGGCTATAATACAGAAAAGTTTTTTATCAATAAGGAGTGTTTACTGGGCGATTTACAACTTTGGAAAGGGAATTATCTACAAGCCGCTGCACATTACAAAAATGTAATGGAAACAGGAACTCCAAGAAATGATGTTGATATGTACAGAATAAAATATGCCGAAGTGGTAACAAATAATGATTTATCTGTAGGCTATTTAAGATATTATGAACAGGATGCTACAACATTAGTCGATAATAATACTCAGGGATGGAGATCTATTTTTGGAAGAGACAGAGATGTATTATGGAACACAGAATGGATCTGGTCCTTGCCTTTCGATAGTAACTTTGCACCTAAAAATCCATTCATCGAATTTTTTTCAAAAACAGGTGGAAAATATTTAGCAAAACCTTCTAAACGTGCAATTGCTCTTTGGCAAAACAACACACAAACTAATGGTTTCCCTTATGATGCCCGCGGACAAAAATTTACCTATAAAGAGGTAGCCGGAGAACCGGTAATCATGAAATATATTTACAAATATGAAGCCGCTGCTAACACCTTTAAAACAAATGGAGACTGGTTTTTATATCGTGCCGCCAAATTACACTTGCGTTATGCTGAAGCAGCTAACAGAGATAACAATCACAGAATTGCTGATGCCATTTTAAACTTTGGAATACAAAATGCTTATACGCCTGCAGGATATAATGTAAGCACAGGAGATGCAACAAATATCATGCAGACTAAAAAAGCCTTCCCTTATGATTTTGATGCGCGTATGGGTGACTTCCCTTCTTATAGGGCAATATGGCACCGTGGAGGAGGTATTCGTGGTCGTGCCAGACTTCAGAGAGCACCTGTTGTTGGAGATAGTTTAACCTCTATCGAAAATAATATCATTGATGAAGCTGCTTTAGAATTAGCCTACGAAGGAAATCGCTGGGAAGACCTCGTACGTATTTCTTTACGCCGCAATGACCCGGCTTTTTTAGCGGATAAAGTATTTGAAAAACTTAAAGGAGAAGGAAATGCAAATGCTGCGAATGTACGATCTAAACTAATGAATGTTAACAATTGGTATTTGCCTTTTAACTGGTAAAACTATATAATAAAAGAAATAATCCCCAAACCTATTTCTTATAAAAAACCTTAGCAAAATTCACTGCTAAGGTTTTTTTGCTTTTCAGAAGCCATTCCAGCCATCGACTATATCTTTGCCTGCTTAAACCCAGAGCTAGAAATCTACTACATCTGAATTCTTCTTCAAAACCAGGTACTTACTCCAATTTTTAAAATCAAAATACAAAAGTATTCCTCATTTAAAAATAATCCGTCAGCACTTGCTTTTATTGAATAATTCAGCTTCATAACAACGTCTAATGCGGATTCTGGGTTAAAGAAAGCTGTCAAAGTATGACGTTACTGTCTGGTTTAAAGACAGCTGTTTTCAAGACAAATTCATGAAATACAAACTTTATAAAAAAATAAAGTTAACCTGTGTGGGGGGTAATACAAAAACGTCAGTTACTGTTTTTTGTGCGGAGAAACGGAACAAAAATGTATCGGAAACCATTTTGATGATTTTTTCTGTTCTCCTATAATTCGCAATTGAAAATCAACTGTCCTGAAGAAAAACACCACACAAAAAAAATCAAAATCAATTAGTTTAATTTAGAAAAGCACACCGATAAAAGTGTTAGCCTCAGAAAAATTCTTCCGAATGTAACATGTAATAACGGCAATAAAAGTCTGAAAAAATTATACTGAAAAGAAATCATTAAAAAATAATTTTTCATAATTAAGCTTTCGAAAAAGATAAAATGATTTTGTTTTCTTTTGTAAATAAGATTCCTATATTTGCAACTCGGTTGCATTATTACAGCTGATATTTCCAAAAGTAAGAATGAATAAAAAGAAATTCGTCATAATTAATCTTTTAGCGTCTTTGACCGTATTGTTCGCAATGCTTTTTCAGACAGCTCACTCTTACGAGCATCTTTATGCACAAATTCATGAAAAACATTGTGCCCATAAATACACTTCCGGTCAAAAGCAAATTACACACAGTCATAATGTTGAGAATAATTGTTCAATATGTCATTTTGCATTTAGCACTTTTATTTCTAACACATTTCACACTTATTCTTTCTATAAAACAAAATTTCCTACTGTAAAGACATTTATTTACAGCTCAATAACAGCAACATTTTTCAACGGCAGTCTTTTTGCTTTAAGAGCACCTCCAGCTCTGTATTAGTTTACTATATTCCTTTCAAAAAGAATCATTCTCTTTGCTTTTAAGCCAAGCATAGCTGTATGACTATTTTCCGGTCAAAAATATTTTTTTGAGAAAAAACGAACTGTTAGATCATAACATATCTTGTTTTTTGAAACAACACTTAGTAAACTCCACCCTATCTCGACAATACAGATTGATTCAGAAGACACCTTGTGTTTTGTGAACAAGATCTTATTTATAACCCCAAACAAATCTAAAGAATGCTTACCGCAGAAAACCTGACTAAAAAATACGGCGATCAAATTGCTTTGAACGCTTTGAATTTAACTATCAAACAAGGAGAAATTTTTGCGCTGTTAGGACAAAACGGCGCCGGAAAAACGACTACAATAAATTTATTTCTCGGCTTTATAAAACCAACAGAGGGGGAAATTAAAATCAACAATATTTCGGTAGTTACTGATCCAGATAAAACCAAAAAAGATGTGGCATACATTCCTGAAACGGTAATATTATACCCAAATCTTACCGGACTCGAAAATCTGAAATTCTTTTCGTCTCTGGCCGGATTCAAATATTCAACAGGAGAACTGACTTATTTTTTAACCAAAGCTGGTTTGCAAATTTCAGCTCATGACCAAAATCTGGGCGGCTACTCAAAAGGAATGCGACAAAAAGTAGGGATTGCAATCGCCATTGCCAAAAGGGCGAAAGTGCTGTTATTAGACGAACCTACAAGTGGCTTAGATCCGAAAGCTTCAAACGAATTCTCTCAAATCCTAAAAGAACTCTCGGCAGACGGAACAGCAATTTTAATGGCTACACATGATATTTTCAGGGCGAGAGAAGTTGCAACACACATCGGAATCATGAAACAGGGCAATCTGGTTACCATTATCGAGGCAAAAAAAATATCAGCAAACGAACTTGAAGATTTATACTTACAAACTGTTTAAAAAAGGAAAAAATTCCATCTACATAAAAATGAAACATCTATTTATAGTACTGCTTTTTGTCTTTAGCACTGTTAACTTAAAGGCGCAGACAAACACAAAAATCAAAGACAGTATCGCTAAGGATTCCGTTAAAGCGGAAACCAAATTAAACGAACTGCAAACGGTAGAAATCTTAGGCCGATCTACCCGAAAATACAACAGCGATTATTCTTTTGGCGCAACAAAAACAGCTTCACTCAATAAAAATATTCCGCAATCAATTTCAACAGTTACTAAAGAATTAATTGCAGACAAAGCCGCAATTTATCTGGGCGATGCGGTAAAAATGACCAGCGGTGTAATACCAGCGAGCTATTACAACCAATACACTATAAGAGGAATCAGCCAGAACGAAGAAGGGCAAATCATCAACGGAATGCGTACACGCCAATATTATTTCCTGCAGCCGCTTACTAGTAATATTGAACGTGTGGAAGTAATAAAAGGACCTTCGAGTGCTACGTTTTCATCAGTAGATCCGGGTGGAAGCATCAATCTGGTGACCAAAAAACCTTTGGCAACTGAACATAAAGAGGTCAACATGAGTGCTGGAAGTTTCAGCACTTTGCGCGGAACTCTTGATTTTACAGGTCCGTTAAACGAATCAAAAACATTATTATATCGTGTAAACGGTGCGTATCAGGAAGCCAAATCGTTTCGTGATATAGTGAATAACAAGTCCTTCCTTATCTCGCCATCTTTCAGTTATATTCCGAATGACAGAACCGCTATTAATACTGAATTGATCCTGAGCGACATGAAAGGAATTTTAGACAGAGGACAGCCCATTTTTGGTGCCGTTGCCGGAGTGACAGATTTGAACAAAACCCCAATAAGTTTGAATCTGGGTGCTCCGAGTGATTTTTTCAGGTCTAAAGAAATGATTTTGATGACGAATTTTGCGCATAAATTCAATTCTAAAATTAGTTTCAATGCTTCGTACATGAAACAAACCTGGACAGAAGATCTTCAGGAGCACAGAACCACTAATGCCTTTGCCGTTGACATGAATAATCAGCCTGCAACGAGCTTGGCCATGATGCAATTTGTACAGCGTCAGCAATATTGGAATGTGGACAACTTAACAGCCTTTTTTAATTTCGATCTAAAAACCGGGAAACTAAATCATAAACTACTAACAGGTTACGATTTAAGCAGCTGGAACAAAACAAAAGGCGGGGGACAAAATGCAGCCAGAGGTTACCTCTTGAAAGACGGAACTGTTGCCAGCACTTTTGTTCCTGCAAATGCATCCAATTATCAGACTGTTACAATTGACGGCGTTGTTTTGCCAAAACCAAACGTAAATTATTTCAATTTAAATAATCCGACTTATACCGTAAGAAGTCCTGATGATTATACTTTAAACGTGAGAACAGCATTACCATCGGCTTTGACCACTACGAATGCTATTTATATTCAGGATCAGATTCAATGGGACAAGTTTACGTTTCTTTTGGGGTTACGAAACGAATGGTTTGAAGACATCACCAATTACGAGACTAATAACGAATTAACTGTTAAGAAGTCGGCTTTACTGCCACGTGTAGGAATTACGTATGCAATCAATACCACTATCAATGTTTATACGACTTATCTCGAAGGCTATCAACCACAATCGAACACCGTTACGTTAATGCCGCAAACCGGGAGTTTACCTGCCGGAAGTTTGTTTGATCCTCTCGAAAGTAATTTGAAAGAAGCGGGTTTAAAAGCTAGTTTCTTTAACAATTCAATGAGTTTTAACGCTGCTGTTTATGAAATAAACCAGCGCAATATCCTGATGAATGCCAACGATCCCGTTAACCCTGATTTACTGGTAACCAGAGGTTCTGAACGCAGTCGTGGTTTCGAATGTGATTTGGCCGGATACATTACACCAGACTGGCAAATTAATGCTTCGTACAGTTATATTGATGCTAAGATTACAAACGATCACAATGCTTCCTTAATTGGTGCCAGAAAACAAAACACGCCAAAAAACAGCGCCAACTTATGGACACGTTACAATTTTAAATCTGATACTGTTTTAAAAGATTTGGGAGTTGGTTTAGGAATGCAGTATCAAAGCAGCAAAATCCCATGGTTTACCAGAGATTTTACAATTCCTGATTTCACCATTTTTGATGCCGCTGTATATTACAAACCAGAGAAAAGCAATATTCAGATAGCTATAAATGCAGGAAACATTTTCAACAGAACTTACTGGTTAGGCGCTCAGAACTATTTGAGGTTATTTCCCGGCGCGCCACGAAATGCGACCCTTACCGTAACTTATAAATTTTAATCTGCAGTTATGTCATTACCCGTAGAAAATTTAATAGCCGGACATTTCAGAAAATCTGTTTTTAAAAATCAGGCTGTTTATATCATTACCCTCTTTATGGGGATTTTATTGTTATACGCTATGTTTTCAGGCTGGGAGAGTTATAGTAATCAAAATCAAACCAGCGAAAAATTTCAGCACCAATCCAGGGAAGACTGGCTGAAAAATCCGGATAAGAACCCCCACAGAATGGCTCATTACGGAAATTTTGCTTTTCGAAAAAGTACTTCACTGAGTGTTTTTGAATTTGGAATGGAACCTTTTTTTGGGAATGCTATATTTCTGGAAGCACATAAGCAAAATACGGCCAATTTTTCGGAGGCCGGATTTTCAAATAGTATGCTTCGTTTTGGAGAAATCAGTACTGCTATGGTTTTACAAATTCTACTGCCACTATTGATTTTTTTCCTCGGATTTAATTCGGTCGCAGCCGAAAGAGAAAACGGAACTTTGAAATTACTGTTAAGTCAGGGCATCAGCTGGAAGCAGCTCTTAATAGGTAAAGCACTCGGGATTGCCTCCGTCATCATGATGCTTTTTGTTCCAGCCATTATTATTTTGGTTTTCATGTGGTTATTGCTTCAGAACTTCCGCATTTCGTTTGACGAAAGTGTTAAAATGATCTTGTTTATTGGATTTCATTTTCTATACCTGATATTTTTTTGCGCCATTGCCGTTTTAGTTTCTGCTTCAGTCAAAACTTCAAAAAAAGCGTTGGTTTCGTTAATTGGGATTTGGTTGGTTTTCACAATTATTTTACCGAAAACAACGCAGGCAATTGGCGCTTATATTTATGAAGCTCCTTCTAAAATCCAGTTTAACAGCGATATTGAAAAAGATATTTTGAAACAGGGAGACAGCCATAATCCGAATGACCAGCATTATAAAGCAATAAAAGATTCTTTACTCAGGGTTTACAAAATCGATTCGGTGCAGAAACTACCCTTTAATTATTCCGGTTTCATCATGACCGAAGGAGAGAAAATCAGTTCTACTATTTACAACAAGCATTTGGAAAACCTGCTTCAGATTTACGACAAACAAAACAGTTTCTCAAAAGCGGTGTCGTTTTTAAATCCGTATATAGCAATGAAAAATTTATCGATGGGATTGTCGAATACCGATTACGATTCGTACATCGATTTTCAGAAACAAGCTGAGACCTATCGTTATAATATGGCTCAAAAAATGAATGCTTTGCAGATTAAATATATCAGCAATGATAAAAGTAAACCAGCTTCAATTAATAAAGAACATTGGGCTGATGTAAAGGAATTTCATTATGAGCCAAAAGATATCCGAACTGTTTTAAAGAACGAAATCATCTCAGTTGCTTCCCTTTTCATATGGATCATTCTGTTACTTATCTTAATCCGGACTGCGTCAAAAAACCTAAAAGCCATTTAATATGTTAGCATTAGTATTTAAAAATTTCCTAAGATCTAAAGGAACAAAAGTTGGCTTACTTTTTTTGTTGCTTATAGGATTTATAAGTCTTTTAATTGGACATCAGTTTCAACAAAAACAAAATAAAAATATCGACGAAGCATCGGTTTATCAAAAATACCATATTGCCAGAAACGCTTCTTTTCACAAAGACGAAATGGGATTGCTACTCTATTATGTAAAATTTTCACTTGTCAATAAAACATTCCCGATTAACAGTCTGGCAATTGGACAGCGCGATGTCAATCCGTCGATTCAAAGTGTAACGATCAGAGGACTGGAAGGGCAGAAATATGATTCGGAACTCCATAATCCGGCTAATCTTTTACTAGGAAACCTTGATTTTAGTTTTGTGCTGATCTATCTTTTTCCGCTTCTGATTATTGCTTTTACCTATAATGTGGTCTCTGAAGAAAAAGAATCCGGAACCTGGAAAATCGTGGCAACCCAAAGTGATAATACCTTTTTGTACATTCTTAAATTGTTTTACATCCGAATTTTAAGTTTGATTGTATTGTTAACGTTTATCTTTTTTATTGCAATTTTCTTATTGAATATTCCATTAGACAGTTCACTTTTTACTTTTTACATCATCAGTATTTTGTATATCTTTTTTTGGTTTTCAGTTTGTTTCTTTATCGTTTCCCTGCAGCAAAATTCCAATTTCAACGCTGTGATTTTATTAACGATCTGGTTGTTTCTGATTATTATTCTTCCGACAACAATCAATACTTATATCGTAAATAAATACCCTGTTCCGGAAGCTTTAGAGCTGACGCTGAAACAGCGAAATGCGTACCATGAAAAATGGGATATGGATAAAAAGTCAACAATGGAGAAGTTTTATAGTCATTACCCACAGTTCAAAAAGTATATCTTGCCTGATACCGAATTCAGCTGGCTTTGGTATTATGCGATGCAGCAAATGGGCGACGACGAATCGTTAGTTCAGTCAAAAGAACTGGAAACAAAACTTAACCAGCGAAACGAAGCCAGTCAAAACATTGCACAATTTATTCCGACGCTGCACACTCAGATCCAGTTGAACGAAATTGCCAAATCTGACTTAGGAAACCAGCTTTTATTCATTGAAAAAACGAAAGCCTTTCATGAAAAACTACGCATGTATTTCTACCCGAAAATCTTTGACAATGCCGATGTAAAAAAGGAAAACTGGTCGAAATTTAAGGTGGAAACTTTTGAAGATACTTCGAAAACCAATTTTGCAAAAGCCTTTTTACCACTGGTTTTGTTCAATTTGCTGCTGATTAGTTTAGGCTGGATGAATTTCAGGAAAGAAAAACAAATTGTTTAAATTAAAATTACCTATAAAAACCATAAACAAGAGGCTGTCCGAAAAGTAAGGACAGCCTTTTTTTTGCTGAAATAGCAAATCATACCTCTCTGAAAAGTTTAAATTTATATCGGAATTTTAATTTTAATAAAATCTATATATTCGGTATTGCTATTTTTTAGTATTAAAAAATATATTATATGAAACAATTTAATATTTTTTTTTAATTATAAATAAAAAAAAATAAAACAACCGATTGTTGTATTAAGTTTTGTGTTATATTTGTAATTATTATAAGTGTGATATGGACACTTTTAAAATTTTCTATTCAGAATATTTGAAAATTATTTTATGGTATAATTCATTAATTATGAAAAAAATTCTAGTACATTTTCTTTTTTTTCTGGTAATGGCATCATTTGCTCAGGAAAAAAGAGCCTTAAAGCTTTGGTATGATACCCCATCAGGTAAGCTTTGGGAAAATGCACTTCCAATAGGAAATGGTTTTCAGGCAGCCATGGTTTATGGTAATGTAGAAAAAGAAATTTTTCAATTGAATGAAAGTACTGTGTGGACCGGGAGTCCTAACAGAAATGATAATCCCAATGCAAAAGGAGCGCTAAATGATATAAGAAGCCTTATTTTTCAGGGTGAATATCAAAAAGCAGAAAAGTTAATAAATGAGAATATTATCACGAAAAAATCTCATGGACAGATGTTTCAGCCAGTAGGAAACTTAGAAATCAGTTTTTCTGATCAGGAACATTATACAGATTATTACCGTGAGCTGGATATTGAAAAAGCAGTAACTAAAACAACATATAAAATAAATGGCGTCACTTATACAAGGGAAGCTTTTACATCCTTTCCTGATAGAGTTTTAGTGATTAAACTTTCAGCAGACATGCCTGGTAAATTATCTTTAAATGCAGGATTTACTTCTCAGCATAAAAAACAAAAAATAGAGACAGATGTAAATAATACGCTCTCTCTTTCAGGTACTACAAGTGATCATGAGGGTGTAGAAGGAAAAGTAAGGTTTAACGCACTGACCAGATTTAAAACAAAAGGAGGAACCATAAGGTCTGAAGGGAATTCCATAAAAATTGACAAAGCAGATTCTGTTGTGATTTATGTTTCAATAGCAACTAATTTTATTAATTATAATGATCTTAGTGGCTCAGAAAGCAAACTTGCAAAATCTTTCTTAGACAAAGCGTTTAAAAAAGATTTTGAGAAAATGAGAAAAGCTCATATCGCCAGTTATCAAAAATTTTTTAACAGGGTCCACATTGATTTAGGAACAACAAATGCAGCGAAATTACCAACTGATCAAAGGCTGGCTAATTTTAGGAATGTTTTTGATCCTTCATTGGTAACACTGTATTACCAGTATGGTCGATATTTATTGATTTCGTCTTCACAGCCCGGAGGTCAGCCGGCAAACCTTCAGGGTATCTGGAATCATAATATGAGGCCAGCCTGGGACAGTAAATATACTATAAACATTAATACAGAGATGAATTACTGGCCTGCTGAAAAAACGAATTTAGCAGAGATGCATCAGCCACTTTTAAAAATGATAAAGGAGCTGGCCGAAACAGGGAAAGAAACGGCAAGAGTAATGTATGGGGCAAGGGGTTGGGTTGCGCATCACAATACTGATATATGGAGAATCAACGGTGCTGTTGACGGAGCTACCTGGGGCGTCTGGAATGCAGGAGGTGGATGGTTGAGCCAACATATCTGGGAACATTATTTATACACCGGAGATAAAAAATATCTTGAATCTGCATATGATATAGTAAAAGGGGCCGCAGCTTTTTATGCTGATTTTTTAGTAAGGCATCCAAAAAATGGCTGGCTGGTTGTAGCGCCTGGAAATTCGCCTGAAAATGCCCCAAAAGCCCACCAGGGATCAGCAGTTACTGCCGGATCTACGATGGATAATCAAATTGTGTTTGATGTTTTCAGTACAGCTATTAAGGCTTCCCAGATTTTAGGGAAAGACAAAGAATTTGCTGATAGTCTTAAAACGTTACGAAAAATGCTTCCTCCAATGCAGATAGGAAAGCATAATCAATTACAGGAATGGCTCGATGATGTTGATGATCCTAAAGATAATCACCGCCATATTTCCCATCTATATGGGTTATATCCTTCCAATCAGATTTCGGCATATCAAACTCCTGAACTCTTTGCAGCAGCAAAAAATACGCTATTGCAAAGAGGTGATGTCTCAACCGGATGGAGTATGGGATGGAAAGTAAACTGGTGGGCTAAAATGCAGGATGGTAATCATGCTTATAAGTTGATTCAGAATCAATTAACTCCACTTGGTGTAAATGAAGGAGGAGGTACATATAACAATCTTTTTGACGCGCATCCCCCATTTCAAATTGATGGAAATTTTGGCTGTACATCAGGGATTACTGAAATGTTAATGCAAAGTTCAGATGGTGCCATTCATTTACTTCCTGCTTTACCCGATGCTTTGAGTGAATATGGCGAAATAAGTGGCCTGAAAGCAAGAGGCGGTTTTGAAATAAAGAATATGAAATGGAAACAGGGAAAACTAGTTGCTCTGAGCATTCAGTCTAATCTGGGAGGGAACTTGAGATTGAGAACTCCAAATGAAATAACTTTAAAGGATAATAAAAAATTGAAAAATGCATCAGGAGTCAATCCAAATGTTTTTTATCAGCTTGATGAAATTCAAAAGCCAATTATTTCTGATGAATCTAATATAAAAGTATTAGATGTTAAGGCTTCTTATTTATACGACCTGATGACCCTAAAAGGGAAAGTATATACATTTCTTATTCAATAATTTTTTTATAGTAATGCCTTAAGATGAAACATAGAATTTTATATTGCCTGTTTGTTTTGCTTATAACATCTTCTGTTATAGCTCAGATGCAATCGTTTGACCCAAGCGAAATAAGACTGAAAGAAGGACCGTTTAAAAATGCCCAGGATGTCGATTTGAATTATATTTTTGATCTTAAGCCGGATAAACTTTTGGCTCCCTATTTAATTGACGCAGGTCTTCCTGTTAAAGAAAGCCGCTATGGCAACTGGGAAAGCATTGGATTAGATGGTCATATCGGAGGACATTATCTTTCTGCCTTAGCGATGATGTATGCATCTACAGGAAATATGGAACTTAAAAACAGATCAGATTATATGATTTCTGAGCTGGCCCGTTGTCAGGATAAAAATGGAAATGGGTATGTTGGTGGGATTCCACAGGGCAAAGTTTTTTGGGATCGCATTCATAATGGAGATATTGATGGCAGTGGTTTTGGTTTGAATAATACCTGGGTTCCTATCTATAATATCCACAAACTCTTTGCTGGGTTGTATGATACTTATCGTTATACAGGAAATGAAAAAGCTAAAGATATTTTAATAAAACTGGGAGATTGGTTTATCGAATTAATTCGTCCGCTTTCTGATGAACAGATTGAAAAAATTTTAAAGACAGAACATGGAGGCATAAACGAATCTTTTGCGGATTTATACAGTATGACAAAAGATAAAAAATACCTTGAAACCGCTGAAAAATTATCACAAAAGGCTTTTTTAAATCCATTATTGAAAAAAGAAGATAAACTTACCGGTATGCATGCCAATACCCAGATACCAAAAGTGATAGGTTTTGAGAAAATTGCCACTCTTACGGGTAATAACGAATGGCAGGAAGGGGTAGCGTTTTTCTGGGATAATGTAACTCAAAAACGCAGTGTTGCCTTTGGAGGAAATAGTGTTGCAGAACATTTTAATCCAATAAATGATTTTAGCAGTATGATAAAATCCAATCAAGGCCCCGAAACCTGCAATTCCTACAATATGGAGCGTCTAAGCAAGGCTTTGTTTTTAAACAAAAATGATGTTAGTTATCTCGATTTTTATGAACGCACGTTATACAATCATATCCTGTCGAGTCAGCATCCGGAAAAAGGAGGATTTGTTTATTTTACTCCTATCAGGCCAAATCATTATCGGGTATATTCACAACCTGAAACCAGTATGTGGTGCTGCGTGGGTTCCGGATTGGAAAATCATACTAAATATGGCGAATTAATTTATAGTCATTCAAATGATAATGTTTTTGTGAACCTTTTTATTCCTTCTGTTTTAAATTGGAAAGAAAAAGGAATAACATTAGAGCAAACCACTAAATTTCCTTATGAAAACAGTACAGAACTTGTCATAAAACTTAAAAAATCTAAAACTTTTGTACTGAATATCCGCCATCCAAAATGGGCTGAAAACTTTGAAATTTTGGTAAACGGAAAGGTTCAGAATATAGCAAATGTTAATTCTCAGGCTTCAGGCTATATTCCAATTAACAGAAAATGGAAATCAGGGGATAAAGTTACAATTACATTCAAAACTATGACCCATTTAGAGAGTCTGCCCGATGGTTCAAACTGGAGTGCTTTTGTCAATGGACCAATTGTATTAGCTGCGAAAACTTCTACAGAAGGACTGGATGGCCTATTTGCAGATGACAGCAGGATGGGGCATGCCACAAGAGGAAAATATTTTCCATTAGATCAGGCTTACGCTTTGGTGGGCGAAAAAGATTCTTACCTGACAAAAGTTAAAGAAACTGAAAAACTTCATTTTAGTTTAGATTCATTAGAATTACAGCCTTTTTTCGAAATTCATGATGCCCGTTATCAAATGTATTTTCAAACCTATTCTAAAGAGGATTACAAGGAAAAGCAACAATTATTAAAACAACAGGAAATCGAAGCCCTGGCTCTGGAGGCTAGAACAGTCGATAAAGTTAATTGTGGTGAACAACAGCCTGAAGTAGATCATTTATACAAAGGGGAGAAAAGTAATTCTGGTTATGATGATGGCAAGTTCTGGAGAGATACACGTGCTTACATTTCGTATCAATTGCTAAACAAAAACAGTTTAGGAAAGTTTTTGGATATAAGTGTTCTGGATGAATTGAAAATGGATAATATCACGATATTGATTAATGATAAACCAGCTGAGGTAATTGCTGCAGATGACAAAACGATTAGGTTAAATGTTGACAAAATTGAGATAATCAATATTAAAATAAGCGCTAAGAATGGAGCTAAGAGTCCAAGGTTTTATCAATTAAGAATTGTCAAAAACTAGAAAGTAGTGCACTCAATTTAGTTACAAGTAAAAAAAAATAAAAATACGGGAATACGTTTCAAACCTAAAAACATCATTATGAAAAATAGATATCACATCTTATTATTGAGTTTTATTACGCTGTCTGTGGTAACGGCTCAGGATAAAAAGGCGCATAATCCTGTAATTTATGCAGATGTACCGGATTTATCTATAATTAGGGCAGGAGATACGTATTACATGAGCAGTACTACAATGCACATGAATCCTGGAGTGCCCATTATGAAATCAAAGGATTTGATAAACTGGAAACTGGTTAGTTATGCCTATGAAACACTGGAAAATGATGCTGATAAACTGAATCTGGATAATGAAAAAAATGACTATGGGCGGGGTTCATGGGCAAGCAGCCTTCGTTACCATAATGGGACTTATTATGTAAGCACTTTTTCGGGAACAACAGGCAAGACCTACATATTTTCAACAAAAGATATTGAAAAAGGGCCTTGGAAAAGAATTGTTTTAAATAATTCCTACCATGATCATTCTCTACTATTTGATGATGATGGTAAGGTTTATATGGTTTGGGGCGCAGGAAAAATTCAAATTATAGAATTACAAAATGACCTTTTAGCTGTTAAAGAAGAAACAAAAAGAGTTTTAATCGAAAATGCACATGCGCCTGCAGGAGACAATATAATGCTGCCGTCAGAAGGCTCGCAGCTTTTTAAAATTAAAGGCAAATATTATTTGTTTAATATTTGCTGGCCAAAAGGAGGGATGCGTACCGTAGTGATACATCGGGCAGATAAAATAACAGGTCCTTGGGAAGGCAGAATAGGCTTGCAGGATTTAGGCGTTGCGCAAGGCGGACTTATCGATACGCCTGATGGAAAATGGTATTCTTACTTGTTTAGAGATTACGGTGGTGTTGGCCGTATTCCTTATCTGGTTCCTGTAAAATGGGAAAATGACTGGCCTGTATTGGGAGAAAATGGTAAAGTGCCTGAATATTTGGATTTACCAGCAAATAAAACCCTTATTCCGGGTATTGTGAACACTGATGATTTTACCAGAAAAAATGGTAAAAATGAATTGCCGTTAGTTTGGCAGTGGAATCATAATCCGGATAATTCACTTTGGTCCCTAAATGAGAGAAAAGGGTATTTACGATTAAAAACAGGCAGGATAGATAATAGCTTTTTGCAGGCTAAGAATACTTTAACGCAAAGAACTTTTGGCCCCGAATGTTCCGCTTCTACACTGATAGATATATCTAAAATGAAAGAGGGTGATATAGCCGGACTTTCATTATTACAAAAAGATTTTGGTTATGTGGCTGTGAAAGCGGAAAATGGTGTAAAGAAAATTACAATTACAGTTGCTGAAAAAGGAACTGCAAAAGAAATTGAAAGTGTTTCTTTAAATCAGGACAAAATATATTTTAAAGCAGAATGTAATTTCAAAGACAGGGCTGATACAGGAAGATTTTTTTACAGTCTGGACGGGAAAAAATGGATCAGCATTGGTAATGCAATTAAATTACCTTACACCATTCCGCATTTTATGGGATATCGATTTGGACTTTTCAATTATGCTACAAAAAATACAGGCGGTTTTGTAGATTTTGATTATTTCAATATTGATGATAAAATTTCAAAGGCAAATTAATTTTCTTGCTTTTTCTAAAACATAGCTATTAACTCTCTGAAACCAAAATATGAAAATCAATAATCTCATCATTATAACATTATTTTCAATATTCAGCCTAAATGCACAGCAATATCCTTTTCAGAATCCTTCTCTGAGCTCAGAGCAAAGGGCTAAGGATTTAATTTCAAGATTGACACTTGAAGAAAAAGCAGTATTGATGTGCGATCAGTCTGATGCTATTCCGAGACTTGGCATTAAAAAGTTTAACTGGTGGAGTGAGGCATTACATGGTTATGCCAATAATGATAATGTAACTGTTTTTCCGGAACCTATTGGTATGGCTGCCTCATTTGACGATCAGTTTGTTTATCGTGTTTTTGATGCAGTATCAGATGAAGCAAGGGCAAAATACAATCAGTGGATTCAGAACGGAAACGAAAACAAACGTTTTTTAAGCCTCTCAGTATGGACTCCTAATGTCAATATTTTTAGGGACCCGCGTTGGGGCCGTGGTCAGGAAACCTATGGCGAAGATCCTTATCTTACTTCCCGAATGGGGATTTCTGTGGTGAAAGGATTACAAGGGTCGGCAGATGCTAAATACCGAAAACTACTAGCGTGTGCAAAACACTATGCTGTTCACTCCGGACCTGAATGGAGCAGACACGAACTGAATCTCAATAATGTAAATCCACGTGAATTATACGAAACTTATCTGCCTGCCTTCAAATCATTAGTACAGGATGCAGATGTACGTCAGGTCATGTGTGCTTATCAGCGTCTGGACGATGAACCCTGCTGCAGCAATACCCGTCTGTTGCAGCGTATTTTGCGTGACGAATGGGGATTTAAATATTTAGTTGTTTCAGATTGCGGGGCAGTCACTGATTTTTATACGACTCATAAAGTTTCATCAGATGCAGTACACGCTGCTTCCAAAGCGGTACTTGCAGGAACTGACGTAGAATGTGTTTGGGAAAAATATCCTTTTAAAGAACTCCCAAAGGCTGTGGCAAAAGATTTAATCAAAGAATCAGATATTGATAAAAGCCTGCTTCGTGTTTTAACAGGCCGTTTTGACTTAGGAGAAATGGATGATGATGCCATTGTACCGTGGACAAAAATCCCTGCATCGGTTCTGAATAATAAAGAACATCAGCAGTTAGCGCTTGAAATGGCTCAGAAAACAATGACGCTTTTACAAAATAAAAACAACATTCTTCCTTTAAATAAAGCCGCTGGCAAGATAGCATTGATAGGGCCAAATGCTGATAATGAGCCGATGTTGTGGGGGAATTATAATGGGACTCCGGTTAGAACAATTACCATTAAGGAAGGAATTGAATCTAAAATGAGTAAAGATAAAATCGTTTATGACAAAGCCTGTGATTTAGTAGAAGATAAAGTGACTCAGACCTATTTTGACCAACTTTCATTTGAAGGCAAAAAAGGAATGAAAGCTACTTATTGGAATAATCCCAACAGAGAAGGAGCGAGTGTTATATCCCAACAAATTGTAAATCCGATGAAGATGACAACTGCAGGTCAGCATGAGTTTGCTTCAGGGGTTAAACTGGAAGGATTTTCTGCAAAATATGAAGCAGAATATATAGCGAAACAAAATGATACACTTGTATTTAAAACGGGTATTACCGGAGTTTTTGAATTGTTGGTTAATGGAAAATCAATTTCAAAATATAACAATTGGAGAACGGTACCGTCCAATATCCCATTTGTTGTTGAGGCTGGGAAAAAATATAAAATTGAAATCCTGTATGCGCAGTCTAACAATTGGCAGGCCAATCTTGAATTCGATTTTGGAAAAGGATTTGATGTAGATTTCAGCAAACTGATCCAAAAATTAAAAGGGACCGATACGGTGGTTTTTGTTGGCGGACTTTCGACTTTGCTTGAGGGTGAAGAAATGCCTGTTTCTTACCCTGGTTTTAAAGATGGTGACCGTACCAATATTGAACTTCCGGCTGTTCAGAGAAAATGTTTGCAAGAATTAAAGGCTGCGGGAAAAAAAGTAATTTTTGTAAACTGTTCTGGTTCTGCTATTGCTTTAACGCCTGAAACTTCGAGCTGCGATGCCATTTTGCAGGCATGGTATCCGGGAGAATCAGGAGGTCAGGCTGTTGCCGATGTACTTTTTGGAGATTACAATCCGTCAGGAAAGCTTCCGGTTTCATTTTATAGAAATTCAGAAATATTAGGTGATTTTGAAGATTATTCCATGAAAAACCGTACCTACAGATACACTACAGATGTTTTATTCCCTTTTGGTTATGGTTTAAGTTATTCAAAATTTAATATTGGAGCAGGTAAACTGAGTAAAACAAATATAAAACCAACTGAAAACACACAGTTAAGTTTTCCAATACAAAATATCAGTAAGCGTGAAGGAACTGAAATTGTTCAGGTATATGTCAGAAAAGTAAAGGATACTGACGGTCCTTTGAAAACATTAAAAGCTTTTAAACGAATCAATTTAAAAGCAGGTGAAAAGCAGAATGCAACTATAGATTTGCCGGCATCTTCATTTGAATTCTATGATACAAAAATCAATCAGATGAATGTAGCTCAGGGCGAATACGAAGTTCTTTATGGGAATAGTTCAGATGCTAAAGATTTAAAAATACTAAAAATTTCAATTCAGTAAATTCAAATCATTAATCCGATTGTAAGAATTTATAAATATTAAAAAACGTTTGTTTATGAAAAAGGTATATTTCACATTACTGACCATATTTTTAATGAGCTTAGCAGCTAAAGCTCAATCTTATCAAAAAACACAATTAGGATTAAAAGCAGTCATTAATGCAACAGTTGTAGAAATTCAGATTTACAGTCCTCAAATTGTCAGAGTGATCAAATATCCTGAAAAAGACAATTTTCAGAAAAAAAGTTTGTCGGTAATTAAAAACCCGGAAAAAACAAGATTTAGCATTGACAAAAAAGCGGATAAGATTTTATTAAAAACGGATGCATTGCAAGTTATTCTCAATAGTAATTCCGGAAGTGTTTCATTTGCAAGTCATACAGGAAAAGCATTGTTGAACGAAAAAGAATCAGGTACCGTTTTTACTGATTTTAATGATAGTGGAAGCAAAACGTACACCGTAACACAATCTTTTGTTCTGGATAAAAAAGAATCTGTTTATGGACTGGGGATTCTGCAAAACGGAAAAATGTCCCAACGAAATCAAAAAGTACATATGGTGCAGAATAATACGTGGGATTTTGTCACTTTTTTTCAGTCTGATAAAGGATACGGATTGTTTTGGGATAATTATTCACCAACTGATTTTAGCGATAATCCGGAAGAAACTTCTTTTAAATCAGAAGTTGGAGACGGCATTGATTACTATTTTATGGGTGGCGGGAATGCTGACGGAGTAATTGCTAATATGCGTGACTTGACCGGTCAGGTACCCATGTTTCCCAAATGGACTTTTGGTTTCTGGCAAAGCCGTGAACGCTATAAAAGTCAAAATGAAACGGTTGAGGTAGTAAAAAAGTACCGTGATTTAGGAGTTCCTCTTGATGGCATTATTCAGGATTGGCAGTATTGGGGCGATAATTATCATTGGAACGGGATGAATTTTTTAAATCCTGAATTTTCGAAACCGCAGCAAATGGTTGATGATATCCATAATCTAAACGCACACCTGATCATATCAATCTGGTCCTCTTTTGGACCCAAAACACCTCAATTTCAGGAGCTGAAAGAAAAAAATATGCTGATGGATTTTCAAACCTGGCCACAGTCAGGAAAAGATGTCTGGCCACCTGATATGAACTTTCCTTCTGGAGTGCAGGTTTACGATCCTTATAACCCCGAGGCAAGAGATATTTACTGGAAATACCTGAATAAAGGATTGTTTTCTTTTGGAATCGACGGCTGGTGGATGGATTCTACAGAACCTGATCACTTAGACTTTAAACCAAAAGATTTTGATAATAAAACCTTTTTAGGATCATTCAGAAAGGTTAGAAATGCTTTTCCATTAATGACCGTTGGCGGAGTTTATGATCATCAGCGTGAGGTAACTTCAGACAAGAGGGTGTTTATTCTAACCCGTTCAGCTTTTGCAGGTCAGCAGCGTTATGGTGCCAATACCTGGTCTGGAGATGTTAATTCGTCCTGGGAAATGTTGCGCAATCAAATCCCTGCCGGATTAAACTTTTCTTTATGCGGAATTCCGTATTGGAATAGTGATATTGGAGGTTTTTTTGCAGGTGCCTACAACAGAGGGGGAAATGCAGGTTCTGGAGCAAAAAATCCTGCTTATCAGGAACTATATGTAAGATGGCTGCAATTTGGGGCATTTACTCCAATGATGCGTTCACATGGTACGGATGTTCCAAGAGAAATATATCAGTTTGGAAAAAAAGGAGAACCAATCTATGATGCTATTGAAAAGACAATCAATTTACGATATGCCTTATTGCCTTATATTTATTCAAATGCATGGAAAATAACCAATGGGCAATCGAGCATGATGCGCGCTTTGATGATGGACTTTGAAGATGATAAAGTAAAAGATCTGAATAGAGAATATTTATTTGGCCAGTCCATATTGGTAGCTCCTGTTATCAATGCACAATATACTCCTGAAACAATTGTAAAAACAAATGAAGATACCGGCTGGGATAAAAAAGACACTTCTGATAAACCTAAAACACTGGCTGTTGATTTCGCTCAGAAAAAATCGAAAAAAGTCTATTTACCGGCAGGTGCCATTTGGTATGACTTCTGGACAAATAATAAATACAATGGCGGACAGGAGATAGAACAGGAAACAACAATAGATAAAATACCATTATTTATTAAAGCAGGTTCCATCATTCCAATAGGACCTAAAGTGCAATATGTTAATGAAAAAAAATGGGATGATCTTGAAATTAGAATTTATGAAGGAGCGAATGGTGAATTTACTCTTTATGAAGATGAAGGAGATAATTATAATTACGAAAAAGGAAAATACGCAACTATTACATTTAAGTGGAATGATTCGAAAAAAATACTAACTGTTAGTAAGCAAAAAGGATCTTTTTCCGGAATGATAAAAGAACGAAAGTTTAAAGTTGTAAAAGCTTCTTCAAAAACAGGAATATCTGATACAGCAAGTGAACAAACTGACAAAGTTATCAGTTATAGCGGGAATGAGGTTTCAATTAAATTGTAAAGAAAAATATAATAAACAATGAATAAAAAAAATAAGATTACAACGCTTTGCATGTTTATTATGGCCGTTTTAAACGGAACTGCCCAAAGTAATATTAAGCAACAGCCTATTATTCAGACAAAGTACACAGCAGATCCTGCCCCAATGGTTTACAAAGACACAGTTTTCTTGTATACTTCACATGATGAGGACGATGCAAAAGGTTTCAAAATGATTGATTGGCAGCTTTATACTTCAACTGATATGGTGAACTGGACGGATCACGGTACAGTTGCTTCTCTGAAGGATTTTAGCTGGGTAAAACATGATAATGGAGCCTGGGCAATCCAGTGTATTGAGAGAAACGGCAAATTTTATCTGTATGCACCAATGCATGGACAAGGAATAGGTGTGTTGGTTTCGGATAGTCCTTACGGCCCGTTTAAGGATCCATTAGGAAAGCGTTTGATTGAAGACAATCACCTATGGAATGATATTGATCCGAGCCCATTTATTGATGATGATGGTCAGGCTTATTTATACTGGGGAAACCCTGATGTATATTATATAAAACTAAATGAAGATATGATTTCGACTTCAGGAGAAATTGTGAAAGAACCTACTAAACCAAAAAACTATCAGGAAGGTCCTTGGATATATAAACGTAAAGGACATTACTATATGTCATATGCGTCTACCTGCTGTCCTGAGGGTATAGGATATGCAATGAGTAAAACTCCGACAGGTCCATGGGAATATAAAGGAATGATTGTTGAAGCGAGCGAAAAAACAAGAGGCAATCACCCGGGAATCATTGATTACAAAGGCAAATCATATGTTTTCGGACATAGCTACGATCTAATAAAAAGAGAAACTTCTACTTTCTATGAAAGACGTTCAGTGGATATGGACGAAATCATTTACAATGAAGACGGAACTATTAAAACATTATCTTACTGGTCTGAAAACGGACCTGAAGCAGTTGGAACAATTAATCCTTTTAAACGTGTTGAAGCTGAAACTATGGCATGGAGCGAAGGAGTAAAGTCGGATAAAAATGATAAAACCGGAGTATTTATAACTCAGATAGATAATAATGACTTTGTAGAGGTCCGGGCTGTTAATTTTGAAAAAGCAGCGAAAAGCTTTCAAATAAGTGCGGCTTCTGTAGCTGGAGGAAAAATAGAAATTCGCTTAGATAACAAAGAAGGCGAGCTTATAGGCACATGCGATATAAAAAATACAGGGAATCTCGATACCTGGAAGGTTTTTAAATCCAAAGTAAAAAAGGTAACGGGTTTGCACAATGTTTTTTTTGTATTTAAAGGAAACGAAAAAATGTTCAATTTAGACTGGTGGAAATTTGAATAATCTTTTTACAGACAAAGCAATATAAAATTAAGTAATAAAATGCATTTAAATAAAATTCGATTTTTACTCTACATCATTCCGCTGTTTGGGTTTGCACAGAATCCAGTTATCCAAACCAATTATACAGCAGATCCGGCACCTATGGTGTATAACGGAAAAGTGTATTTATATACTTCTCATGACGAAGATGAATCGACCTGGTTTACCATGAACGACTGGAAGTTATACACCTCAGAAGATATGGTAAACTGGACCGACCATGGTTCTGTATTGTCATATAAAAATTTTGGCTGGGCAAAAATGAATGCCTGGGCGCCTCAATGCATAGAACGAAACGGAAAATTTTATATGTATGTACCAATAACTGATCGTCAGGGTAAAAACGGTATTGGTGTTGCCGTTTCAAATTCTCCTTATGGACCTTTTACAGACCCTTTAGGGAAACCATTAATACAAAACAGTAATGCAGATATTGATCCAACGGTTTTTATTGATGATGACCATCAGGCTTACTTATTATGGGGCAATCCGGAATGTCATTATGTGAAATTAAACGAAGATATGATTTCATATAATGACGAAATAAAAGTATTTCCCAATACTATAGAATCATTTGGAAAACGAACAGGAAAAGAAGATCCGCGAAGACCTACTACTTATGAAGAAGGGCCATGGCTTTATAAAAGCAACAAATTGTATTACCTGTTTTTTGCAGGAGGTCCTATTTCAGAACATATAGGGTATTCAACCAGCAAAAGTCCGGTTGGTCCATGGAAATATCAGGGTGTCGTAATGCCTACACAGGGCGGAAGTTTTACCAATCACCCTGGTGTAATTGATTTTAAAGGAAAAACTTATTTTTTCTATCATAATGCTGCTTTGCCAGGCGGCGGCGGTTTTACCCGGTCAGTATGTGTAGAAGAAGCTGTTTTTAATCCGGATGGTACCATTAAACAGATGAATATGACCGAAGGAATTAAAAAAGGCCTGACCACTTTTAATCCTTATGTTAAGTCAGAAGCAGAAACCATGGCCTGGTCAAAAGATGTAAAAGCGATGCAAAATGATGAAGTGGGAGTTTTTATCACAGCCATGAAAAACGATGCTTTTACAAAAATCAAGGATGTAGATTTCCGAAAAGAAGGTGCTTCAAAATTTACGGCACGTGTTGGTACTACTCATAATAGTGACGTATCAATGGAAATTAGGTTAGATGGCTCCGATGGTGAATTGATTGCCACAATAAAAGTCCCAATGACCGGAGGAAATGACAGATGGCAAGTTGTTGCCGCAGACGTGAAGAAAGTAACAGGGATACATGATGTCTATTTTGTATTTAAAGGAAAGGCTTCCAGCAAAATCATGTTTTTCGATTACTGGATGTTTTCTAAATAATAAAAACGGTTCAAACAATTAGATGTATTGACAGGTCTCTAATCATTAATTAACAATAAATTATATAAAATGCCAATTAACTATCAAACTATCATCAACTTCAAGTATATATTATGCCTTTGTTTATTCAGCTTTTTTGCCTCGAATGGACAATCGGTTCTAGAGAGTCCTGACGGGAAATTAAAAGTGTCAGTTTCGTTAAACAATGGAGAAGCTTTTTATAGTGTTGCTTATAACGGAAAACAATTTTTGGGAAATTCACCACTTGGTCTAAAAACGAATGTTGGCGATTTTAGTTCGGGATTGACTTTAGAAACAAACGTCAATCAAAATAAAATTGATGAGACGTATGAGTTGGCCAATATAAAACAAAGCAAGGTACATTATGCAGCAAACGAAGCAATATTTTCTTTTCTCAAAGAGGGTACAAAAGCTATTGATGTAATTTTCAGGATTAGCAATAATAATGTTGCTTTTAAGTACGAAGTACATCCTCAAAAAGAATCACGCTCATGTGTAGTGCAGGAAGAAGCTTCAGGGTTTTCTCTTCCTCAGGGAACAACTACATTTTTGTGTCCACAGAGTAAATCGATGGTAGGTTTTGCCAGAACAATGCCTAGTTATGAAACTTCTTATACACTTGATGGGCCAATGGGTAAAAACGGAACAGGAGAAGGATATACATTTCCTTGTCTTTTTAAGGTAAACGGCAATGGCTGGGTATTAATTTCTGAAACTGGTGTAGATAGTTATTATTGCGCAAGCAGGCTTATGGGGAAGGATAACGGCTTATATACAATAGGATTTCCGATGGCAGGTGAAAATAACGGGAATGGCACAACTTCGCCAGGTATTGCTCTGCCGGGCCAAACTCCATGGAGAACAATTACTGTGGGAGAAACATTGGCGCCAATTGTAGAAACTACTATTCCGTTTGATTTGGTCAATCCGAAATATGAAGCTTCAAAAAAATACGAATACACCAAAGGCAGCTGGAGCTGGATTATGAAAATGGATAGCAATACCACGTTCCCGGTTCAAAAACAGTACATCGATTTTAGTAATGCCATGGGATATGAAACCATATTAGTAGATGCACTTTGGGATACACAAATAGGTAAAGATAAAATTGCCGAATTGACGAAATATGGAGAAAGTAAAGGCGTAGGACTTTATCTGTGGTACAACTCTAATGGGTATTGGAACGATGCGCCTCAGGGACCAAGAGGGATTATGGACAATACAATCATTCGCCGCAAAGAAATGGCCTGGATGAAAAGCATTGGAGTTAAAGGAATCAAGGTTGACTTTTTTGGTGGTGATAAACAGGTAACTATGAAGCTGTACGAAGATATTTTAACAGATGCCAACGATTTTGGTATTATGGTTATTTTTCATGGCTGCACACTTCCTAGAGGCTGGGAACGTATGTACCCTAATTATGCGTCAAGCGAAGCTGTACTGGCTAGCGAGAATCTGCATTTTGGTCAGGGAAGTTGTGACAATGAAGCAAAAAATGCTTCTATACATACTTTTATCAGAAATACTGTTGGAAGTATGGATTTTGGAGGAAGCGCTTTAAACAAGTTTTATAATAGCGACAACATCCCTAATAAAGGTTCAAAAAGAATGACTTCTGATGTTTTTGCTTTGGCTACAGCTGTATTATTTCAAAGTGGGGTGCAGCATTTTGCTTTGGCACCCAACAATTTAACTGATGCTCCCGACTGGGCAATCAATTTTATGAAAGAAGTCCCGACAACCTGGGATGAGGTTCGTTTTTTAGAAGGATATCCCGGGAAATATGTAATTCTTGCTCGCCGTAAAGGAGCGAAATGGTATATCGCGGGTTTAAATGCTCAAAAAGAAACATTAAAAATTAAATTAAAATTACCAATGATTCAGGCTGGAAATGAGTTAAAAATGTATAGCGACGATATGCAGTTAAACGGAAAGATAAGCACTGTAAAAATGAATAAAAACCAACAGCTTGAATTGATAATACCTTGTAATGGAGGCCTGCTGGTAGTCAATTAAACAAAATATTTTTAATGTTATTTACTTAAAAAGCCATGATAAATTTTAGCTATTTTTCTCCGATAGTAACAGGATTGCTTTTAATCAACCATGTTTGTACCGCACAAAATCCGCTTATCAGAGATCAGTTTACTGCTGATCCTTCTGCTAGGGTATTTGGTGACAGGGTTTATGTTTTTCCTTCTCACGATATATTGGCTACCGAAGGGAAAGGCCGTGAAGACTGGTTTTGTATGGAGGATTATCATGTGTTTTCCTCAGTTGATTTAACCAATTGGAAAGATCACGGAACAATTGTCGAGCAAAATAAAGTGCCATGGGTGAAACCTGATAGTTATAGTATGTGGGCTCCGGATTGTATCGAAAGAAACGGGAAGTACTATTTCTATTTTCCAAGTATTCCAAAAGATACTATCAATTATAAAAAAGGGTTTACTGTAGGTGTAGCAATTGCCGATAAGCCAGAAGGGCCTTATGTTCCGGAACCTAATCCCATAAAAGGCGTTAGTGGAATCGATCCTAATGTTTTTATAGACAAAGACGGGCAGGCATATTTGTACTGGTCTGGAGGAAACATTTTTGCAGCTAAATTAAAGGAAAACATGACGGAATTAGATTCTGAGGTGAAGATACTCGAAGATCTCCCTGTAAAAGGTTTAAAAGAAGGACCGTATGTGTTTGAGAGAAACGGAATCTATTATCAGACGTATCCTCATGTCGAAAACAAAATTGAACGTCTGGAATATGCAATTGGTGATAATCCGCTGGGACCATTCAAAGTGGCAGGTGTTATTATGGATGAATCCACAACCGGTTGCTGGACAAATCATCATTCGATTATACAATTTAAAAAAGAATGGTATTTATTTTATCATCATAACGACTTTTCTCCTCAGTTTGATAAAGCCAGATCGATTAGGGCAGATTACCTGCATTTTAATCCGGACGGGAGTATACAAAAAGTCATTCCTACTTTAAGAGGAATTGGAATTACCAAAGCGACAGATCAAATTCAAATAGACAGGTATTCTGAAATAAGTAAAGAAGGAGTTTCAATTTCATTTTTAGACAGCCTGAATACTTTCAATGGCTGGAAAACGACTTTCAATACATCAGGAGCATCAATTCAATACAACGCTGTTGATTTTGGGAAAAAGAAATTAAAATCAATAGTTGTAAAAGCCTCTTCAGAAAAAGGAGGGATACTTCAAATAGCATCTAAAGGTAAAAAACAGACTATAATTGCTGAAGTGATTATTCCAAAAGGAAGTAATTGGGAAGAAATAAAATCACCACTATTAAAATTTGAAGCAGGGATTAAGGATTTGGCTGTTTTATCGAAAAATGAGAATCAGGTTGAGGTTGACTGGATAAAATTTGAATAGTTATTTTAAAAAATTACTCTCCAAAATTCAAAACAACACAAAGAAAAAAATATAAAATCAATAATAAATAAGAAATGAAAAAGAAACCATTAATTTTACTTTCGGTCGTAATGATGAGCTTGTTTTCCTTTACAGGCATAGATGATAAGGATAAACCTAAACCAAAAACAGCCAAAAATCCACCTGTTTTTTCTAAAGTAGTTTATCAGGGAGATGACCAGTTATACAAAAAATATCCATTAAAAGAAGGAGAATTTTATAATCCGGTTCTGCAGGGATGTTATCCGGATCCGGCAATTACAAGAAAGGGAGATGATTTTTACATGGTGTGCTCTTCGTTTGCAATGTTTCCCGGAGTGCCTATTTTTCACTCTAAAGATTTAGTAAACTGGACCGACTTAGGCGGAGTTTTAAATAATGTTAACGAATTTAATCCGCACGATACAGGTATCAGTGCTGGGGTGTACGCACCTGGAATAACTTATAATCCGCATAACGATACTTTTTATATGATTGTAACTGCCTTTACTGGCGGTCTTGGAAACATAATTGTGAAAACAAAAGATCCAATGAAGGGATGGGGAAGCCCTATTAAATTAGCTTTCGAAGGAATCGATCCTTGTATTTTCTTTGATGATGACGGAAAAGGGTATGTTGTGCACAATGATGCTCCTGATAAAGGAAAAGAATTATACAACGGACATCGTGTGATTAAAGTATGGGAATATGATCTTGTGAATGATAAAGTTATTCCTGGTACAGATAAAATCATTGTGGATGGTGGAGTAGATCTTTCTAAAAAACCAATCTGGATTGAGGCTCCGCATTTGTATAAAAAAGACGGTCATTATTATTTGATGTGTGCCGAAGGCGGTACAGGAGGAAATCACAGCGAAGTTGTTTTTATAAGTGATAGTCCAAAAGGGCCTTTTAAGCCATCATCGAATAACCCAATTCTGACTCAGCGACATTTTCCAAAAGACAGACCAAATAAAGTAGACTGGGCAGGTCATGCGGATCTTGTTTTAGGGCCGGATAATAAATATTACGGAGTATTTTTAGGCATTCGTCCTAATGATAAAGACAGAGTAAATGCAGGGCGCGAGACTTTCATGCTGCCTGTTGACTGGTCAGGGACATTCCCCGTTTTTGAGAACGGATTAGTTCCTATGGAGCCAAAATTAAAAATGCCAAACGGAGTTGAAAACAAAACCGGCAAGGATGGCTTTTTTCCTAATGGTAATTTCACTTTTGAAGAAAATTTCACCTCCAGTAAATTAGATTACAGATGGATTGGATTAAGAGGGCCTCGTGAAAATTTTATTTCAATAACTAAAAAAGGACTGCAGATTAATCCTTTTCAGGTGAATATAAAAGAAATGAAACCTACTTCAACACTTTTCCACAGACAGATGCATAATAATTTCACTTTTGCCACCACAATAGATTATAAACCAGCTTCTGAAAAGGATTTGGCGGGTATTACCTGTCTGCAAAATGAGCGTTTTAATTATGTTTTTGGCATTACCAAAAAAGGAAATGATACTTATATTTTGTTAGAAAGAACAGAAAAAGGACAATCTAAAATTATTGCAAGCACTAAAATAGACGTAAAAAAACCGCTTCGTTTGCAGGTCAAAGCAACAGGAGATAGCTATGAATTTAGCTATTCAACGGATGGAACAGATTTTAAAAACTTAGGAGGAGCGGTTTCTGGTGATATTCTTTCAACTAATGTAGCAGGAGGTTTTACGGGGGCATTGGTAGGTTTGTATGCAACAGCTGCCAATGATGCCAAGCCTGAGTAAAAGATAATAGAAATTCTTCAGCATGTTTTTGAAGATATTGCTATAGTACAGATCCTGAAGTCATTTAGATTTTGGGATCTTACACTATCATATATCCTTTATGAAAATGCAAAATAATAGTATAACCTGTAACAAATACCTTTATATATGAAAAATATTTTTTTTAGTGCTATCGCTTTGCTATTGTTTGGTTTTACAGATGGAGCCAAAGAACCTCTTACGACACAAATAGAGGTTAAACAAGGCAGATTATCAGGAATTGAAGAAGATGGATTATTAGTATTTAAAGGAATCCCGTTTGCTCAACCACCAGTTGGGATCCTTAGATGGCGCGCTCCTCAACCGGTAAAAAAATGGGATGGCGTGTTACAGGCAAATAAATTTGCACCTGGTCCATTTCAGGGAGGCAATCCCCCGTCTGGGAAAAGTGAAGACTGTCTCTACCTCAACGTTTGGACGCCGGCTAAATCTGCCAAAGAAAAAGTTCCGGTTTTGGTTTGGATTTATGGTGGTGGATTTGGAGCTGGTGCGACCTCAGAAACAACATATAATGGAAAAAACTTAGCTAAAAAAGGGGTGGTATTGGTGAGCATTGCATACCGTGTAGGGCCATTAGGATTTTTGGCACACCCGGAACTGAGTGCTGAAAATCCAAAAAAAGTTTCAGGAAACTATGGTTTACTAGATATGATTGCAGGATTACAATGGGTAAAAGAGAATATTGCTGCTTTTGGCGGCGATCCAAATAAAGTCACAATTTTCGGAGAATCAGCAGGTGGCATTGCTGTAAGCATGTTATGCGCTTCGCCTTTGGCAAAAGGTCTTTTTAATGGAGCGATATCACAAAGCGGAGGTTCATTTGGACCTACAAGGGCTACTACTTATCCAGGTGAAAACCTGAAAAAACTTAAGGTTGCTGAAAACGAAGGGCTGGATTATATGAAAAATGCCGGTGTCGCTTCAATTGAAAAATTAAGGTCAATTGAGCCTGACAAACTACCTGCAGGACGTGGATGGCCTATTATTGACGGATGGGTAATTTCTGACGAACAGTATAAGCTATATGAATCGGGAAAATATAATGACATTCCAATTCTTATTGGCTACAATTCAGATGAAGGGGCAAGTTTTACAAGAACGAAAGACCCAAAGGAATTCATCAGCAGTGTAGAAACGCGCTATGGTAAATTTGCTGAAAGCCTTTTAAAAGCTTATCCTGTAGGTGAAAATTCGGTTCCAAAAACAGCTCGTGATTTGTTGCGTGATGCAGCTTTTGGCTGGCATACGTGGTCCTGGGCCAGACTACAGGCAAAAACCGGAAAGTCAAAAGTGTTTTTTTACTATTTCGACCAGCATCCGGATCATCCTAAAGACTCACCATATTATGGTTTTGGTTCTTACCATGGACAGGAGGTGGCCTATGTTTTTGAGAATTTGGATAAGTCAAACCCTCAAACAAGCAAATCAGATTTAGAGATTTCAAATCTAATGGCAACCTATTGGACAAACTTTGCCAAGTACGGTGATCCTAATGGCAAAGATGTTCCTAACTGGCCAGCTTTTAGCAATTCAGATCCCAAGTTGCTGTATTTCAATAATGGTGCTTACACGGGGCCTGTTCCGAGTTTAAAATCACTTGAGGTTTTAGATTCTTATTTTTCTTGGAGACGTACACCAGAAGGTGAAGCCTGGGCAAAATAATGTGCATTAAATACAAAAAGGAGTATATAAATAAGGCACAAATCTGAAACGCTTAAACGATAAAAATGAATATGATTTTTACATTTAATCTGCCAAATAAGATTTCACGGATGGAAAGAACAAATAAAGTCTATCGTTACAGAGGCAAGGCAGGATTAATTCTTGTATTTCATTTTCTGATATTAGCTGTATCTCTTCATGCTCAGGAAAAGATTGTTTTATATTCATCTGTTATACCAAATTCAAAACCATCCGCTTTAAAAGAGTCCGGAACAGGTATGTATAAAGATGTAACGATTCCCACTCTTGAATACTTTAGACCCAATGCTGAAAAAGCTTCAGGAGCAGCGATTATCATCATTCCTGGCGGCGGGTATTCAGTCGTGGTGTATGATGGAGAAGGGGTAAGTACCGCTAAAGCTTTGGCTGAAAAAGGGATTGCCGCATTTGTGCTTAAATACAGACTGCCAAATGACGCTATCATGAAAGATAAAAAGACAGGTCCGCTTCAGGATGTTCAGCAAGCTATTAAATTAGTGAGAGATGATGCTGAGAAATGGGGATTAGACAAAAATAAAATTGGCATTATGGGATTTTCGGCAGGAGGGCATCTTGCTTCTACGGCAGCAACCCATTTTGAAAAATCGTACATAGATAATAAAGAGAACACAAGTCTTCGCCCTGATTTTCAAATTCTGGTATATCCTGTCATCAGCATGACAGCTGCTTTGACTCATACTGGCTCAAGGGATAATTTATTGGGCAAAAATCCAAATAATGAAGATGTCGATTTGTTTTCGAACGAGTTGCAGGTTCGGCAAGATACGCCACCGGCATATATAACACATACTGCTGATGATAAGACTGTAGATGTAGATAACAGTATTATTTATTTTGAAAAGTTGAGAAAATATAAAGTTCCGGTTGAAATGCATATTTATCCCAAAGGTGATCATGGTTTCATTTTCAGGCATCCGGGATGGATGGAGCCGCTATTTGGCTGGCTGCAAAGCAATGCATCGATAAAATAAATAATCATCTTATCAAAAAGGTACAATTTTAAAGTTATTTCGTTACTTGAAAATCAAATGAATCAGGCAAAGATTTGTTTTTCAAATGTTAGATTATATGATTGATTTTAAGATAATTACTTTAATGAAATAGTATTACATATTTATGCGTACTTTTGGATTGTAAAAAAACATTTCCATATGATAAGTTCTGAAAATTCATCCGTAAATAATAAAGATTTAAAAGAAAATGAGCCATTAAAAATTATATTGGCTGAGGATGATAATGATGATCAGGAATTATTTATGGATGCAGTAGATGCAACAAATGTTCCCGCTGAAATAATTACGGTTGGAAACGGTGAAGAACTGGTTAATATCTTGAAGGATGATTCCGAAACGAAACCTGATATTATTTTTATAGATATCAACATGCCTGTTAAAGGCGGTAAAGAGGCGCTGGCAGAAATAAAGAACGATAAAGAACTTAAAGACATTCCTGCAGTTATGCTATCGACTTCTAATAGTCAGAAAGATATAGAAGATACTTTGAATAAGGGAGCAGATCTTTATATACAAAAACCCAGTTCTTTTAAAGGTTTTATTCTCGTTTTAAAAAAAGTCTTCGTTCTCTATTGGACAAAAGCGCTGATAAATCCTTTAAAAAATATGTTTTTCATTTCTGAAAAAAATATATCCCCGGAGGATTAGTGACTGCTATCTTTTTCCTATTCGATTGTTTTATTAGATAATTTAATCGTACTAATCTTTTCTATAATAATTACAGCTCCTTTTTATTCATTGTAATTTAATTTTAGGGAACAGCTACTAACAATTAGCAACATGAAAAAAATATTTATAAAATTATGTGTGATATTTTGCTTTTCTTATTGATTATCAGCACAATAGATTGATAAACAAGATTACTCAAATAAGGTTTTGGGAGAGTGGATTCAATTAAATTTCGATGCGGAATCTGGAGATTATAGTCAATCACAAATAGTATATAATTTTAACAGTAATAATACTCTTGAAATCTTTTACAATAATGTTTTGAAAGCAACATATACTTATGAAATAATATTAACAACTAATTATCCAAATATCTTTGTTTCAACCAAAGATAATAAGCAACTCGCTGTATTGAAAGCTATTGATAAGGAAGATAACGATTATGTAGATGTTTATTCAATAAAAATGATATACAATGATTCGAATAAATTAATTATGGGCATGGAATTTCCACGTGGCACATACAATAATATGACTTTAGAGAAAAAATAAAAGAACATTGTGAATCGTACTAAAATTGGTGGACTTATTAATATTAATTTCCCGATTTACATTCAAACATGCCTTATGGATGAGGTAGATAAAGCATAGATAGTACATGAAAAATAATCATTAAAATTGATGCGGAAAAGACGAAAGTTTATGAAGTAATAAATTATACTTCCAGCTTCCATTAGCATGACAAGAATAGAAGCTGTACAAAACAAAAAAGCTCCAGATTTCTCTGAAGCTTTTGTCTTAGTAGCGGGAACAGGACTCGAACCTGTGACCTTCGGGTTATGAGCCCGACGAGCTGCCTACTGCTCTATCCCGCGATGTTTCGGGTGCAAAGATACAGCGTTTTTTTAGATTTCCAACGAAAACTTTAAAAAATGTTTTATTTTCTGTATTAACTTGATATGACTACCTTTGCAGCTTAAAATAATACACAAATGTCACATAAAGCAGGATTCGTAAACATTATCGGAAATCCAAATGTTGGAAAATCAACCCTGATGAACGCCTTTGTAGGAGAACGGTTATCGATCATTACCTCAAAAGCACAAACTACACGTCATAGAATTTTAGGAATCGTAAACGGAGAAGACTTTCAGTTGGTTTTGTCTGACACTCCCGGGATCATCAAACCCGCTTACGAAATGCAGGAATCGATGATGAACTTCGTAAAATCGGCTTTTGAAGATGCTGACATTTTAGTTTACATGGTCGAAATAGGAGAGCAGGACTTAAAAGATGAAGACTTTTTCAAGAAAATCATTCATGCCAAAATTCCGGTTTTACTACTTTTAAACAAAATTGACAATTCGAACCAGGAACAATTAGAAACGCAGGTCGCTTTCTGGAAAGAAAAAGTGCCAAATGCAGAGATTTTCCCAATCTCGGCTTTACAGAGTTTCAATGTTCCGGAAGTTTTTGGAAGAATCATCGAATTATTGCCCGAATCTCCGGCTTATTACCCAAAAGATCAGTTAACAGACAAACCGGAGCGTTTCTTCGTAAACGAAACCATTCGCGAGAAAATCTTGCTGAATTACAGTAAAGAGATTCCGTATGCAGTTGAAATCGTGACAGAAGAATTTCACGAAGATGAAAATATTATCAGAATCCGTTCTGTAATTATGGTCGAACGCGATACACAAAAAGGAATCATTATCGGTCATAAAGGTACAGCGCTGAAAAAAGTCGGAACCGATGCCCGAGCTGATTTAGAGAAATTCTTCGGAAAACAAATTCACATTGAGCTTTACGTAAAAGTGAATAAAAACTGGAGAAGTAATGCGAATATGCTAAAACGATTTGGTTATAATCAATAATAATATGTTATTTCTTTAGATCTGTAAATTCAAATATGAAAAAACTATCGTTGCTATTCATTTGCATCTTAATTTTAAATTCGTGTAAAGAAGAGAAGCTTCAGAAAAAAATCACGACTACAGTAAAAAAAGAAACTGTTAATGCTTCATTGTTAGAAAAGGATAGATTATCAGAAGCTGAGATAGAAGAAAAAAAGAAAGGAGTAAATCATTTGTTTGTTGCAAATGGCGGTTCGATCTTATATATGAAAAATGGAGATTTAAAGGGAGCTGCACGCTTTGATACAGATGGAGATTTCGTGGGAGAGTTATTGCAAATGGACACATACGGAAAGTATAAAGATTATGATAATTATGTGATTGGTCAACATGGCGACACAACTTATTTTTTTAATGAATCGGGCAGGATTATCTCTGATTGGGAAATTTTGAAAGGTGTAAGTGTAGAAAATGATATGCAGGTAATGTCTTTTATTTCTCCTAAAAATGAAAATTCTAATGACACAGAAATAATAAATACAACAAAGCTGATTATTTTTAGACCGGAAATAAAAACATTCACTAATGAAGATTCTCCGGAAGCTGAGGCTTATTTTACTGCTATGGATGATTGGAATTATTACAGTCATGAATTGAATGAATATTTCAAAAAAATGAAAGTAGAAACTTTATACGCAAAAAAAAGATATCTGAAGTTAGAAATCGAAGACGGTAAAAAAATTACAATAGATACAAAAGGTACTATTAACAATTATCACGCACATTGTATATTGTATAAAAAAAATAAAAGGCCTGTCTTGGTTTATTTATTAGTTGGAGATAATGAGGAAAGCGAAATTAGGAACTATTTAAATTAAAATAATTCAGATTTGTTATAATGAAAATTAAAAAGATTACGCTTCTGATTATTTCAGTTTTAGTTTTGGGTTACGCAGGAATAAAAGTCGTAAAAAAAGTAAATTTAAATAGTGATTATGTAATCGGGCAGGCACTTGATAGTTTAAACGGAGTCAAAGTGTATTACAATGGCGGTGTTGATCATGTTCTGGAAAGAAACGTTACAAAAGACAATTACAATTTAGGGCTAAAATACCAATGTGTTGAATTTGTAAAACGATATTATTACGAGCATTACAATCACAAAATGCCAGACGCTTACGGTCATGCAAAGGATTTTTTTGATCCTAAAATCAAAGATGGCGATTTAAACCAAAACAGAGATTTGATTCAATATACAAATTCGAGTAAATCAAAACCAGAAATTGGAGATTTAGTAATTTTTTCAGGATCGCTTTTAAACAGATTTGGACATGTGGCGATAATTTCTAAAGTTTCTGACAATGAAGTTGAGATTATTCAGCAGAACCCAGGACCATTTAGTAGTTCAAGAGAAGTTTTTGTTCTGAAAAAGCGGGAAGGCAAATATAAAATTGAAAACAGCAGATTGCTGGGCTGGTTAAGAAAAGAATAATCTGTTTTTAAAGGGAAACATTCTTAAAACCGTGATTTCCTAGCCCAGATGGGAACGATATCCTTTTGTGGCGGGGTTCGCCGCAAAAGATATAGTGGACAGCTGGAAATAGCTCCTTAAAAAAATAACAAGAGAGAATAAAAATCTTAGGTACTTAGAAACTTAGCATCTTAGCAACTTTTTTTAACTACCTTTGCACAAAATTTAAATAAGGTGTTTTAGATTTATAATTTATTGTGATTTAGTCAGAAACGAAATCTAAAATTGTAAATCCGGAATCTAAAATTCAAAAAAATGAATAACATTGTTGCGATAGTAGGAAGACCTAATGTGGGGAAATCAACCCTGTTTAATAGGCTGATACAAAGAAGAGAAGCTATTGTAGATTCAGTATCTGGGGTTACCCGTGATAGAAACTATGGTAAAAGCGAGTGGAACGGAAAAGAGTTTTCTGTCATTGATACTGGTGGATATGTTCGAGGATCTGATGACGTATTCGAAGGAGAAATCCGTAAACAAGTCGAACTTGCTATCGACGAAGCCGATGTTATTATTTTTGTGGTTGATGTTGAAGAAGGTATTACTCCAATGGATGAAACCGTTGCTAAATTGCTGCGTAAAGTAACAAAACCGGTTTTATTGGCTGTAAATAAAGTTGACAATGCAATGCGTGAAAAAGACGCTGTAGAGTTTTATAATCTTGGTTTAGGCGATTATTATACATTCGCCAGTATTTCAGGAAGTGGAACGGGGGATTTGCTTGATGCCTTAATTGAAGCATTTCCGGAAAAACCAGTAGTTGAGGTTAAAGAAGATTTGCCTCGTTTTGCTGTTGTCGGGCGTCCAAATGCTGGTAAATCGAGTTTTATCAATGCCTTGATTGGTCAGGATCGTTATATCGTAACGGATATTGCAGGAACAACCCGAGATGCCATTGACACTAAATTTGATCGTTTTGGTTTCGAATTTAATTTGGTTGATACAGCGGGAATTCGTCGTAAGGCAAAAGTAAAAGAAGATTTAGAATTTTACTCTGTAATGCGTTCGGTAAGGGCAATTGAGCATGCCGATATTTGTATTTTGGTTATCGATGCAACCCGCGGATTTGAAGGTCAGGATCAGAGTATTTTCTGGCTGGCAGAAAAAAACCGTAAAGGAGTTGTAATCCTGGTAAACAAATGGGACTTGGTAGAAAAAGATACCATGTCATCCCGTGATTACGAAGCAAAAATCCGTAAAGAGTTAATGCCTTTTACTGATGTGCCGATTTTATTCGTTTCGGCTTTAACAAAACAACGTTTGCTTAAAGCGTTAGAAACCACGGTTCAGGTTTTTGAAAACAGAAAACAAAGAATTGCTACTTCAAAATTCAACGAATACATGCTGAAAGTAATTGAATCTTATCCGCCGCCAGCAACAAAAGGAAAATATGTAAAAATTAAGTACTGTATGCAATTGCCAACAGCAACGCCACAATTTGTATTTTTTGCCAATCTGCCCCAATATGTTAAAGAACCGTATAAACGTTATTTAGAAAATAAGATTAGAGAAAATTGGGACTTCGCAGGAGTGCCGATTGATATTTATATTAGAGAAAAATAAATTTTTAAGTCCCGATTTTCGGGACTTTTTTTTATGTTTCTTTTAGTTGAAAACTAATCTGTATTTTATGGAATGGCATCATATTTGAATAAATGTGGAATTTACAATTAAACCATTTTGTTCTTAGGAAGTCTTATGGTTCTAACCAAACAGTTTTATGACCAGATTATATTGCTTTTTATTGCTTTTTGTTTTTGCTTATTCTGCTAATGCTCAGAATGATATTGTTCTTAAAGGTACTGTAATGGATATTAATACACAGCAGCCGATTGAACTTGCCACCGTTTATTTTACTACTGTTAAAGATTCCGCAGTTATTGATTATGCTACAACAGATAAAAACGGATTCTTTAGATTAAATACAAAAAAACTGGATAAACCGGTTTTTCTTAAAATAAATTATTTGGGGTACCAAACCTATACAGAAGAACAAAAAGGTCTTTTGGAAAGTAAAGATTTTGGAAAGTTATATTTGCTTGAAAGTATCAATACTTTGAATGAAGTTGTGGTAAAAAGTGAGGCTCCACCAATTCGCATGAAACAGGATACGCTAGAGTACAATGCTGGTTCTTATAAAGTCCGCCCTGATGCAAACGTAGAAACATTGTTAAAACAATTACCGGGTTTTGATATTGATGAATCTGGAAAAATTACGGTTAACGGTAAAGAAGTGAATCAGCTTTTGGTGAACGGAAAACCTTTTTTTGATAGAGACGGTGCTATAGCGATGAAAAATTTACCTGCCGAAATCATCCAAAAAGTACAGGTGTCTGACTTTAAAACCAAAAAAGAAGAATTATCCAAACAAGAATCTACCTCAGATTATTCGAGTATCAACCTTACTATTGATGAAAAGAAAAATAAAGGCTACTTTGGTAAAATTCTGGGAGGGTATGGCTCTGATGACCGTTATGAAAGCAGTCTGATCATGAATTTCTTTAATAACAAGCAGAAAATTAGTATTCTTGGAGCTTCAAACAATATTAATTCGACAGGTTTTGCACAGGATGAAGTATTTGACAGTATGGGAGGTGGAAGAACTGCCAGAGGGGGCAGGAACTCAGGAGGATCAGGTAAAGGAATTACACAGTCTAATTTGTTGGGGGTTAATTATTCTGATGACTGGACAGAAAAACTCATGGCTTCCGGAAGTTACAATTTTTCGAATACAATTAATAAAAACGAAAGTGAATCCAATGAACTGACTATTTTACCTTCAGGAACTAATTATACTGATGCAAATTCTAAAACCAGAAACGAGAATACGGGCAATCAGGCAAACTTTGAATTAGAATATAAAATTGATCCAACAACACGTCTTGTTATTACGCCAAATGTGGGGCAGACACGTTCAAATGGAGAATCTGACTCCTCGAGTAAAACTTGGCAGGATGATGAAAACGGTCAGCTTTTAAACGAAGGTACATCAGTATCGAACAAAGAAACAACCGCAACGAATTTTGCCAATACAATCAATTTTAATAAAGCTTTTGAGAAAAAAGCCCGAAACATGAGTTTTGTTTTTTCAAACAATAACACCAAGAATGATTCGGATGGGTTTAATATTTCACAGACTTTTTTTACTAAGGAACCAGATAAAAATGTTGACAGATACCAAAAAACAAGTGGTAGGAATGTTTCCGATTCCTACTCGCTGGATCTTGAATATACAGAACCGATTACAGATTCTTTAAGAGTACGTTTTGGTTCTGATTTAGATTGGCAAAGTTCATCAAATGACCAGAAAACTTACGATGTTGATCGTTCGACAGAAGAAATTTTAGATTTGAATTCTTCGTTAACAACTTATACAATGTCTTCACAAAATTCGGTAGCGCCAAAAGTTGGCATAACGCTGAGAAAAAGTAATTATACCTTAAATCTGGATTCGAAAACGACCATTGTCAATTTTGATAACTATTCGTTGTATATGGGGAACGAAACGCAGTTAAATAAAAAATATGTCCTGCCTTTTGCTTCTGCCCAGCTGCGATATAAATTCAGTAAGTCTAAGAATTTGACATTCAAGTACGATTACTCAAATGCAATACCTTCAGCCAGTTATTTAATGCCAATTGTTAATTTAAATAATCCATTAAATAGCATCGTTGGTAACCCTGATTTAGATCTTATTGAGAAAAATTCGATAAATTTTAATTTCAGAAATTTTGATTTCCGTACCCGTTCGGGTTATGCTTTTTCATTAAAAGGAGATTATTTTAATAATGATATTGTATCGACTTCTGTCTTTGATGCAAATGGAAAAAGAACAACAACGTATGTAAATATTTCAGGGAATTATTCCCTTTCTGCAGGAGCAAACTGGAATCAGTCGATCAAGAGGGATGCACATGTTTTACGATATGGAATTGGCTTAAACGCAAGTTATACTTTTGATAAAGGATATACAAATGAGGTTTTATATAATGCAAAATCATCAGCCATTTCACCTAAATTGTATTTTACTTATGAATATGGAGAACTGCTTACCATATCACCATCTTACGGATTGTCATTTAATGAAACACATTACGAAAATACTTCTGCAAATTCGACTTCAGCGGTTGTGCACAGAGCAGGTTTACAAACCACAACATACTGGCCGGCGAATTTAATTTTTGGAAATGATTTTAGCTATACTTACAATTCAAATATATCAGACACTTTCAAAAAAGATTTTTATTTATGGAATGCTAGTTTGTCGTATGGCTTTTTACAGAAAACATTATATGCTAAAATAAAAGTGTATGATGTACTGAATCAGAACCAAAGTGCTACAAGAACCATTTCTGCAACTTCGGTAAGAGATGAACAAAATACTGTTTTAAAACGTTATGTGATGTTTTCTATAGCGTATAAAATTGGAAATTTTGCGGCGGAAAAAGGTTCGAAAAGGAGAGGAGGAGAACGAGGTGATGGAGGCGAAAGAGGAGACCGCGGAGGAAGAGAAAGAGATATTTAATCAACCTCTTTAGAGGCAAATTTTTATTTGTAAAAGGTTAATTTCAAATAAAATAAAAATGATGCAATGAAAACTCTGGTTAATCCGGAGTTTTTTTGTTTGTTAAAAAGTCACTTATGATAATTAGAGTTTAGAATTTTCAATAATTAGAATTTAGTTTTACGATTTAATTTTTCTGTTAATTCGGTGATAAACGGTAAAACGAATAATATCACGATCGTAAAAATCGACACCACTAGACCGCCTCTGAAAGTTTTTTAAATAGCCCAATTCCAAACCCATATTTGGGTTGAAATGGTAACGCAGAGCTGTATAAAACCGGTTTTGGTCAAAAGTATTTTTCTTATTGTCTTTTCCGTGATTAAATAAAATTTCATCAGAAATGGTTCCTTTTAAGCTTCGTTTTTCTTTTTCCCAAAGTGTAAAAGTTGATTGTAACCGGTATCTGAATCGGAAAGAAAAAGAAAAATCATTTAACAGTTCCGTTTTAGTCGATTTTTGTATAAAACGTTCTTCAAGCTGAAAACGGATATGGAAAGTAATTTTTGCTAGATCATGAATAAGCGTGACATCCTGCTGAATACGATATTCGGGTATTGAAAATTCAGGATCAGACAAAGGGGTCTGGGTATTAACGTTAAAATAAGCAAATCCGCCACCTGTATCAATATGCTGACTGGCTCGATATCGTGCCTGTGTCCTGAAAACAAATACATTTTCATGAACAGGATTTATAAAGCTCCGGTTGTCAAGTTCGGAATGCAGTGACCATTTTTCGGATAGAGGAAAAATATTGTAATATCTAATCCATGTCAGTGTTTGGTGTTCGACGTTTTTTGTACTTTGCGCTAAACAGAATTGACCTAAAAATGCCCAAAAAAGAAAGAATCTGAAAAATTTCATCAGCGATATATAAATTCAAGCTGCGAATATATACAAATGAGTGATGATTTTGGGCAGAATAAAAAATGTTTTGAATGCTGTTTTGTGAATTTAAAACAAAAAAACGAGATGCACTTAATAAATACATCTCGTTTTAACCAAACTAACTTTCTTTAATTTTATTACAGCGAATATTTTAGAGTAATTCCATATGTTCTTTGGTCACCTAATACAGCTGCGTAATGTCCTGCATTTCCGCCAGATGGTAATAATTGCTCATAATAATCTTTATTTAAAATATTACGTCCCCAGAAGTGAACAGATAAACCATCAGTTGCACGGAAACCTAAACGGGCATTAAAAATAGCATAACCCGGAACGATTAAATATTTTGATGCAGAAGGACTTGATGAAAATTCAGATCTGGCGTAGCTATCAAGCGCTAAGAAAAATTTACCCGAATTCCCAAAGAATCTGGCGTTTTTAGTATACTCACCTCCTAAGCTCCCGGCCCATTTTGAAACACCAGGTAAATCAGATCCCGAAACATCTTTATAATTTACGGCTTTTCCATCCACAACAAGACCCGTTTCTTCCAATGGGAGTGGTGCATTTGTAAATTTAATGTATTTACCATCGCTATAAGTTGCAGCTCCGTAAACACTAAACTGTCTGTTAATTACAAAACTCGCATCTAATTCTGCTCCTCTTACTCTTACTTTATCAGCATTGGCTAGATATCCACGATTCACACCTAATTCAGCAGCCTGGACGTTGGTTTGAAAATCTTTAATGTCAGTATTGAATACTGTAAGATTTAGGATAGAATTTCTGAAAGGAGAAGTTTTGATGCCTGCTTCGTAATGATTAACGTCTTCAGGTTTAATTACTGCAAGATCACTTAATGTTTGACCAGCTGGTGGAGTAGGAAGCCCGGCAACATTTACACCAACCGTTTTATAGCTTTTTGCATAAGTACCATAAGCATTGATTTTATCGCTAAATTTATATGTCAAAGTCAAATTTCCTGAAAAATCGGTATCGTCTGTACTTGAGTCAAAAGCCTGATCTGTATAGACTAATTTTTTCAGCGCAATTAATGCAGGATCATTTGTCTGAAGCCCTCCGTATGTAGTACGCTTATAATTGGCTTCTTTTTTATCAAAGTTATATCGCAAGCCAGGTAATACATGCAGACGATCTGTTATGGCCCAGTCTAACTGTCCAAATACCGCAGCACTCGATGCTCTGATTCTTGCATCAGTTTTAATTCCGTAACCTTCAAAAAGACCTGGTGTTTTCCATAAATCGCTTGTTGTACTTTGAGAAAATCGCCATTGTGCACTTCCTGATTCTTCTGTACCATCTGTTTGTGATGTCTGGTCGATAAAGAATACACCTGCAACACCACTAATTTTTGACGAAAGCTGACCAGCATATCGAACTTCCTGTGTAATTTGAGTTTGTCTTGTAGGGTTTTGTGATTTTGCCAAAACCTGTAATCCTGTAAAATCCCTGTCATTTGATGGATCCCAGTTCCAAAAACGCCATGCAGTTGTTGATGTTAATGTTCCGCCACCAATTTTAGTATCAATATTTAAGGATATTCCTCCCATGTCCTGTCCTGATCTCCAGGGTGTATCCTGATCAATTTTACGGTCAAATGCATTTCTGCTTGGAAGTTGATAATTTAAGTCGGCAATGATAGCATCAAATTGGCGGTAAGCAGCTCTGTTTGTTGGTGCAACACCTGCGATTACCTGCGCATATCCGTCAGGACGCTGCGTTGTGATATCTGCAGCTAATATAATATTGGTATTTTCTGAAGGAGTATAAAGCAACTGCCCTCTGATTCCCTGGTTATTTAGCGTGTTTGTAGCTCTTCCTGTTGCAATATTATCAACCAGACCATCACGTTGTGTACCAGAAAAAGAAAGGCGTCCGGCAATTTTTTTGCTTAAAGCACCTGTAACAGAAGCTTTAGCCTGAAGGAATGCATAGTTTCCGTAACTCACTTCAAAATCTGCACCGGATGTAAAACTTGGTTTACGAGTTGTAATGTTAAAGGCTCCTGATGTAGTGTTTTTTCCAAACAGTGATCCTTGTGGTCCACGTAAAACTTCAATTCTTTCTACATCCACAAAATCTAAAGTTGTGGCTGCCGGACGTGCATAATAAACTCCGTCAACATAGAAACCAACACCCGGGTCAATACCATCATTAGTAAGTCCGTATGGAGAACCTAAACCACGAATATTGATACCTGTATTTCTTGGATTGGATGAATATAATTGAACAGATGGAACCAGTTCTTTAATACGATTTACATTAAAAGCTCCGGCTTGTTCAGCTTGTTTTCCAGTTACAACTGAAACCGCAATTGGAATATCCTGCACTTTTTCTATTCTTCGTCTGGAAGAAACCACAACTTCGATAAGTTCATTTTCTTCTTTTAATGCGACTTCTAATACAGGAACAGGTAAAGTAGTAACCTCTACTTCGGTGGTTGTATAACCCACATATTGCACTAAAAGCGTAAAAGGAAGATTTTTTCCATTTGTGTCAAGGTTAAATTTTCCGTTTTCATCAGCAATAGTACTTATCGCTGTTCCTTTGATAATGACATTGGCTGCGCCTAGAGGATTTTTTTGTGAGTCTGTAATTTTACCTTCAATATTTTGTGCAAATGAAACGGAGAAAGTTATAATGGAAAGTAGTGTAAATATATTTTTTATAGAATTTTTCATTTTATATTATGTATATGTAATTAGTAGAATTTATTTTTAAATTTTTTTTACAAGCACATACACATCATAGAAGAATTATTTTTCACTGCTGTGAAAATTATATTGTTACTTTTTTTCAAAAGATTTTTCGATAAATAAGACTTGCTTGATTTTACTTTCATTGTTCAAAAAATTGTAATGGTTGTTAATTATTTTTCGGCAAATATATATAAAATCTATCAATTAAGTAGGGTTTAAGAAAAATATTTTTATTTTTTTATCAATGAAGCTATTGTGATGTTTTGCATCGCTTTCAAAGTCTCATCACGAATAATCATCAAACCGTGTCTCAAACTGCATTCTTCCTCAGTTTTACAATCTAAGCAACGCTCATAAAAATTTAAAGATGCACAAGGCAAAAGCGCAATTGCGCCGTCAAATAAACGATGAATTTCTGCCAGAGTAATGTCATTTTTGGATTTTATCAGATAATAACCTCCAAATTTTCCCTGCTTACTGCTCACAAAGCGTCCTCGTTTGAGGTCTAATAAAATTTGCTCCAAAAACTTTTTAGGGATATTAGCACCTTCAGCAATTTCTATAGTTTTAGAAATGTGATCTTCCTCTTGTTCTGCTAGATAAAGTAAGGCTTTAAGAGCATATTTTGCTTTATGTGATAACATCTGTTTTTAATTATGAATTGTTGAATTATAAATTTAATTGGGAACTAAAATATTTTTAAGGATAACCTGAAACTTGAACATCAAATAAAATTTACTTTACCAGCCACCGCTAGAACCTCCTCCGGAGAAACCGCCACCGCCAAATCCTCCGCCGAAGCCACCGCCTCCGCTAAAACCACCTCCGGATGATCCGCCACCGAAACCTCCAAATCCGCCTCCGCTGCTTCTGCCAAGGCTGCTTAAAAGAATAACATCCATTAAACTTGGCCCTCCGCCGTTATTATTGCCTGAATTCCCTCCGCCTCCTCTTTTATTTCGGGACAGCAAAATTAATACGATTACAATAATAATTATAAAAGGGAGTATTGGAAAATCTTTTCCTTTAGTCTGTTTTCGTTCGCCTTTAAATTTTCCTTTAAAAACATCAATTATAGCATCTGTTCCTTTATCAAGACCATTATAAAAACTTCCGGCTTTGAACTCAGGAATAATAATATTTCGAATTATAGTTCCGCCTATTCCGGCAGTTAATCGGTCTTCCAAACCATAACCGGGATTAATTGCAATTTTCTTTTCGTTTTTAGCCAATAAAATAATTACACCATTATCGTCTTGCTTTGTTCCTCCGATTCCCCAGGTTTGCCCCCATTTAGTTGCCAACTGACTTACATCTTCTCCTTTTAAGCTTTCGATTGTTATAACTACAATTTGAGTAGTTGTTGAATCTGAATACCGAATTAGTTTCTCTTCTAATTGTGTTTTTTCTGAAGCACTTAAAATATTAGCATAATCGTAAACTGATGTTTGTTTTTCGGGGATTTTAGGTATTTCAAATTGCGCAAAGATACTATTAGAAATAAAAAGCGCTAACAAAAAGGGAAACAGAAAAATTCCATTGGAATTTGATATTTTATTTTTGGAATTTTTCATTATTTATCCTTTTGAAATTTCGTTAGATAATTCGTTTGTATCACCTTCAGTCCACGGAAAGTACTTTTTTAATTGTTCGCCTGCATTTAAAATGCCATCAACAATACCCTGTTTGAATTTCCCGGCTTTAAATTGTGCTGTCATTTTATCTTTGGTACAATCCCAAAAATCATCGGCGACAAGATCATTTATACCTTTATCTCCACAAATGACAAAATTTTTATCATCAACTGCAAAATAGAACAAAACACCATTCTGAAGCTGGGTTTCATTCATTCGTAATTCATGAAAAACTTCTAAAGCCCTGTCAAAAGGAACTTTAGAAGTCGTTTTTTCTATATGAACTCTAATCTCGCCAGAAGTGTTTTCTTCAGCCATGCGAATAGCTTCAACTATTTCCTGCTCTTCTTCTCTGGTTAAAAAGTCTTCTACTTTTGACATTTGAATTATTTTAGAGTTACGATTTTTTATTTAGAATTTTACTTCAACAGGTTTATCTGCTCCAGTAGAAGCTTCAAAATATGGTTTTTCTTTGTATTCACTAAGGAACCAATTATTTGGAATTTTTAAAACATATCCGTTGTAAACCTGTACAGATTCATTAAAACGGGTTCTTGCAGTTAAAATTTGGTTTTCTGTGCTTGCCAGTTCATCCTGTAATTTCAGGAAGTTTTCATTTGCTTTCAATGTTGGATATTGCTCAACAGATACTAGCAATCTTGATAAAGAAGAGGTTACCCCACTTTGTACCTGATTGAATTGTGCTAATTGTTCCGGAGTTACATTGCTTGGGTCAACCGTTACTGAAGTAGCTTTTGCTCTTGCTTCAATTACAGCTGTTAATGTTTCTTTTTCAAAATTAGCCGCACCTTTTACGGTATTTACTAAATTACCAATAAGGTCATTACGTCTTTGGTAAGCTGTCTGTACATTTCCCCATTCCTTATTTACAGCCTGACTATGCTGTAAAGCAGTATTTTTAATTCCAATTGACCAAAATGCGATAATAGCAATAAGCGCTACAATAATTCCTACAGGGATTAACCACTTTTTCATATTTTTTAATTTAAGTTTATTTCAATTTTTAATTACAATTCGTTTTTTATATCTGTTAGTTGTGTTTTTATGGACTCTAATTTACGTATTATTTCGAATTTATCTAATGTTTTCTTCTGGCCTTCTTTCAGATGTGTTTTGGCTCCTTCAAGTGTAAAACCGCGTTCTTTGACCAAATGATAAATCAATTGTAAATTCGTTATATCCTCAGGCGTAAACATTCTGTTGCCTTTCGCATTCTTTTTCGGCTTCAGTATGTCAAATTCGCTATCCCAAAATCGTATCAAAGAGGCATTGACATTAAATGCCTTGGCTACTTCGCCAATACTGAAATATCTTTTATCTTTAGAAAGCTCAATATGCATGATCTTTGTTTTTCTATTTTATTCAAACTTACTACTTTTTGCAGTATTAATCTAATGATTGGTTTTCCTGATTTGCCAAATGCGAAATCGCCACGTATTCTACAGCCGAAATGTTTCCGTAATAAAAATTCAGCGGATTTACGACTTTCCCATCTTTGTGTACCTCATAATGACAATGTGGCCCTTCTGATCTTCCTGTGCTGCCAACGTAGCCAATCACATCACCACGTTTTACTCTTTGACCCGGGCGGCAGTTGTATTTGCTCAAATGGGCATACAAACTTTCGTATCCAAAACCGTGCCTGATTACTACGTGGTTACCAAACCCTGATGCCGTATTGTCAGCTCTTGCCACAATACCATCACCGGTAGCATAAACCGGAGCGCCAGTATTAGCCGTGAAATCCATTCCGTTATGCATTTTTCGTACTTTCGTGAAAGGATCAATTCTGTATCCAAAACCAGATGCTACTCGTTTTAAATTCTCGTTTTGTACTGGCTGAATGGCAGGAATTGCTGCCAGTAAATTCTTTTTTGTACTGGCCAGCTTTAAAATGTCATCTAATGATTTTGACTGGATAGCCAGTTCTTTCGAAAGCTGATCAATTCGTTTAGTAGTGTTTAGAACCAATTGAGAATTATTAAAGCCTTCTAAATCTTTATATCTTTTGCTATCTTTAAATCCTGCTTTTCTAATAGAATCCGGAATTTCGGTTTTGTTAAAATACGTTCTGTAAATATTATTGTCCCTGTCTTCTAAGGCCTCAGCTACATCATCAATTTCATCCATTCTTTTATTTAAAATCGCATATTGTATTTTTAAATTCTCAATTTCCCGCGCCTGTAAACGATCTTTTGGCGTTTCAAAATAGGGAGTATTGATTAAAAGGACAAATATTAAAAAACCAAACAGTGCTGAAGCCAGTAAAAACAAGAATCCATAACCAATTTTGATTCTCTTTTTTGTTTTTATTTTCGTATACGCCAGATTTTCTGAGTCGTAATAATATTTTACTTTCGCCATATTTTAAAATACCCTATTTTTGCAGCTTGTAAAATTAGTCAGACGGACAAAATTAGTAAATGTTTCAGTTGTTCGCGACTTTTTTTTCAAGAACAAAATTAATGAGATAATTGGGCAATTAGATAATTAGATAATGCGCAAAATAAGGAATTTATTGTTTTAAATTATAAGTTTTTAATTTCAAATTTAAAACGGAGGCATTATTCAAATAGACTGAATTATCTAATGGTCTAATTTTCAAATTGGCACATTAAATTGACACATTTTCTAATTATAATATGAAATCACAAGACGTACGTAAACAATTTCTGGACTTTTTTAAGAGCAACGGACACTTAATTGTTCCATCTGCCCCAATCGTGCTTAAAGACGATCCAACCCTTATGTTCAATAATTCGGGCATGGCTCAGTTTAAAGAATTTTTCTTAGGAAACGGAACGCCAAAAAGTCCAAGAATAGCCGATACGCAAAAATGTCTTCGCGTTTCAGGAAAACATAACGATCTTGAAGATGTAGGTTTTGATACGTATCATCATACTATGTTCGAAATGCTTGGAAACTGGTCTTTTGGAGATTATTTCAAAAAAGAGGCTATTAACTGGGCCTGGACTTTATTGACAGAAGTCTATAAAATTCCAAAAGAAAGTTTATACGTATCTGTTTTTGAAGGAAGCAAAGAAGATAATGTTCCGTTTGATCAGGAAGCTTGGGATATCTGGAAAACATTAATTGATGAAGACCGAATTATTCTTGGAAATAAAAAAGACAATTTCTGGGAAATGGGCGATCAGGGACCATGTGGCCCATGTTCTGAAATTCACGTTGATTTACGTCCGGAATCTGAAAAAGCTTTGGTTACAGGAAAAAGTCTGGTAAATAATGACCATCCACAGGTAGTTGAAATCTGGAATAACGTATTTATGGAATTCAACCGTAAAGCAGATGGTTCTCTAGAAAAACTTCCTGCACAGCACGTTGATACCGGAATGGGATTTGAGCGTTTGTGTATGGCACTACAAGGAAAAACGTCGAATTACGATACTGATGTTTTTACACCGCTTATTGAAAAAGTAGAACAAATTACAGGTTTAAAATATACATCTGATGAAGTAAAAAACATCAGCGAAGAACAAAATAAAACCAATATTGCGATTCGTGTTGTGGTAGATCACGTGCGTGCAGTAGCGTTCGCAATTGCAGACGGACAATTGCCATCTAATACAGGAGCTGGTTATGTAATTCGTAGAATTTTACGTCGAGCAATTCGTTATGGTTTTACATTCTTAAATACAAAAGAACCATTCATCAATAAATTAGTTGAAGTTTTAGCAAATCAAATGGGAGAATTTTTCCCGGAAATCAAATCACAGCAGCAATTGGTAACGAATGTAATTCGTGAAGAAGAAGCTTCTTTCTTAAGAACTTTAGATCAGGGCTTACAATTGTTAGAAAATGTTGTTGCTGAAACTTCTGGAAAAGAGGTTTCTGGTGCAAAGGTTTTTGAATTGTACGATACATTCGGTTTTCCGAAAGATTTAACGGCTTTGATTCTGAAAGAAAAAGGATTCTCTTATAATGAAGAAGAATTCGAATCTGAATTACAAAAACAAAAAGCGCGTTCTCGTGCTGCTTCTGAAGTTTCTACAGAAGACTGGAATGTTTTGATTCCTGGAAACGTTGAGACATTTGTTGGTTATGATAAAACAGAAAACGAAGTTAAAATTACACGTATCAGAAAAGTAGATTCTAAAAAAGATGGTATTTTATACCAAATCGTTTTAGACAACACGCCATTTTATCCAGAAGGAGGAGGCCAAGTAGGAGATAAAGGAACATTGGTTTCAGCTAATGAAACGATTGAAATTATCGATACAAAAAAAGAAAATAATCTGATTCTGCATTTTGCAAAACAGCTTCCGGAAAATGTTGAAGCAGGTTTCGTGGCAAAAGTAAATACTGATTTAAGAACATCAACTTCTAAGAATCACTCGGCTACGCATTTGATGCACTTGGCTTTGAGAAGCATTTTAGGAACGCATGTGGAGCAAAAAGGGTCTTTGGTAAATCCAAATTATCTGCGTTTTGACTTCTCTCATTTCAGCAAAGTTTCTGACGAAGAAATCAAACAAGTTGAAGCTTCTGTAAACGCTCAGATTGAAGCGCAATTGCAATTGGTAGAACACAGAAATATCCCGATTAAAGAAGCGTTAGATAAAGGTGCAATGGCTTTATTTGGAGAAAAATACGGAGAAAATGTTCGTATGATCGAATTTGGAGATAGTAAAGAATTATGTGGAGGTATTCACGTAAAAAACACGGCTGATATCTGGCATTTCAAAATTATTTCTGAAGGTGCTGTTGCGGCCGGAATTCGTCGTATTGAAGCCATTACAGGTGATGCTGTGAAAAACTTCTATCTAAACCAGGAAAATACATTGGCAGAGATAAAAGAAACACTTAAAAATCCACAGGATATTTTAAAATCTGTTGCTACACTTCAGGAGGATAATGCGAAATTGAAAAAACAAGTTGAGCAGTTGTTAAAAGAAAAAGTAAATGCTTTAAAAGCGGTTTTAGAAAATGATTTCCAGGAAGTAAACGGCGTAGATTTCCTTGCAAAACAAGTAGATTTAAGTATGGCTTCAACTAAAGAATTAGCGCAGGCTATTGGAAGTTCTAAACCAAATGCATTTGTTTTCTTGGCTTCTATAGAAGACGGATTGCCAAACATTCACTGTTATATCACAAAAGAAATGGTAGCAGAAAAAGGCTTAAATGCAAATGCAGTTATTAAAGAATTAGGAAAATATATTGACGGAAATGGGGGAGGGCAGCCTTTCTTCGCTTCTGGAAAAGGTAAAAATGCTTCTGGAATTTCGGAGGCTTTGGCTAAAGCTGTTGATTTTGTGAAGTAATATTTTTTATATTCGCGTAAAGATGAAGAGTCGCAAAGTTTTTTTTAAGCTTTGCGATTTTTTTGTTTTATAAATTCATATCTGTAAGTTTTTACTTTAAATTTAAACAAATCACTGAAAATGAAATCTCGGCTATTGTAGTTGATGTTTGTTATAAAATGTATGTAAAACTTGGACCTGGTTTGTTAGAATCAGTTTATGAAGCAATTCTATACTACGAATTAACTAAAAAAGGATTATTTGTAGAAAGGCAAAAAATACTACCCGTTATTTGGGATGAGATTAAACTTGATATTGGTTTTAGAGCCGATTTAATAATTGAGAATAAACTGATTTTAGAAATTAAATCAATTGAAAAAATAACAGAAGTTCATGCAAAACAAGTTATGACATATTTGAAAAATACAAACATCAAATTAGGTTTATTGATAAATTTTAACGTGCCTTTGATTAAGTTTGGTATTACAAGAATTGCTAACAATCTTTAGAGAAAAAGATATATAATCAAAAACTTTGCGGCTATGCGTCTTTGCGCGATTAAAAAATCACTTTCTTTCCCCAATCTGTTGGCGCCACATAGCATAATATAAACCTTTTTCTGCAATTAAATCATCATGTTTCCCTTGCTCAATGATTTTCCCTTGTTCCAAAACAAAAATTCTGTCGGCATGCATAACGGTTGATAAACGGTGAGCAATTAAAACCGTAATTCTGTTTTTGTCTGAAATATTTCTGATAGTAGCATTAATTTCTTCTTCGGTAATAGAATCTAAAGCAGAGGTTGCTTCATCAAAAATCAATAAATTCGGATTTCTTAAGATTGCTCTGGCGATTGATAAACGCTGTTTTTCTCCACCAGAAACTTTAATTCCACCTTCACCAATTGTAGTGTTTAAACCATCTTCAGCGCGAATTAGTAATTTTTCACAGCTGGCTCTTTTGAGGGCATCATACAAATCTTCATCGGTTGCATTTGGTTTTACAAATAACAAGTTCTCACGGATTGTTCCGGAAAATAATTGCGCATCCTGAGTTACAAATCCGAGTTGTTTTCTTAAATCGAGAAGGTCAATTTCTGTCGAATCAATATCATTATAAAAAACCTGACCTTCTGCAGGAGTATATAAACCGACTAATAATTTTACCAAAGTTGTTTTTCCTGAACCAGATGGGCCTACAAACGCAACGGTCTGGCCTTGCTTAATTTCAAAATTAATATTTTCAACGGCTTTAAATTTAGCCGTTTTGTGCTGGAAACTTACATTAGAGAATAGTAAAGACTGAATTGCTCCAACATGTTTTGGCGTTTTTGGACGAAATTCTTTTGGAGCATTTAAAAGGATCCTGAAATTTTCCATTGAAACTTTAGTTTCGTTCAACACGATGATAAAGTTCCCCAATTCCTGTAAAGGCCCAAAAATAAAAAAGGTAAAAAATACCATGGTAAGTAAATCGCCTACAATAATTTTTCCTCCAAAAAGGAAATAATACAAGGTAAAAACAACGCAGGTTCTTAAAAAGTGAACTGTTGTACCCTGAATAAAACTCAAACTTCTGATGAAACGAACCTTTTCTAATTCAAGCTGCAGAATCTTAAAGGTATTTAAATTTAGACGCTTTTCTTCCTGATACGTTAATCCAAGACTTTTTACCAATTCAATATTTCTTAAACTTTCGGTTGTTGAACCTGCCAGTGCATTGGTTTGATTCACAATTTTTCTGGAAACGATTTTTATTTTTTTGCCCAGATAAGAACTTACCAAAGCAATAATGGGTGCTGTAACTAAAAAGATAATAGAAATACGATAATCAATTCGGGCAATGTAAATAATGACAAACACAAATCCGATGATGGTCTGAAAAATAAGCGAAATTGAAAGCGTAATTAGTTTTTCAGAATCAGAACGTACTTTGGTTAGTTTACTTAAAGTTTCACCGCTTCGCTGATCTTCAAATTCGGCATAAGGCAAATCGAGTGATTTTTTAATTCCATCAGTATACATTTGGGCACCTGTACGCTGAATCACAACATTGGTAAAATAATCCTGAAAATTTTTGGTGATTCTTGAAATCATCGCTGCTCCAAGGGAAAGTCCCAACCAAAAAGACAATGATTTTATAAAACCATTTACATTTCCGTCATATTTATGCAAACCAACACCGCAGTCCTGCATTAATTTACCTGTAATGATAGAATCTGATAAACTGAAACAGATGTTTATAGTGGCCATAATCAAAGCAAAAAACAAAAGCATTTTGTGTTTGATTATATAGGAGTATAATAATTTCATGATTGGTTTCAGATTTATTGAGTCGTAAAAATAGTGAATGATTATTTGTAAATCAAAATAGCTAAAAAATAAAAATGAAAGTTAATTATTTATTTTTAATGGTTTTTTAATTGATGATAAGGATTAAGTTATTAATGTTCAAAAATAATTTAGTTTGAATTTTTTTGAATAATAAGAAGTAAATTTATTCAGAAAAGACCTGCGTAATTATACGGTATTTTAAGATTTGATTGTTTTATAAAGCAGGGTATGTATTTTCTATCTTTTTGAGATTTAAATATTTAATGGCTTGCATATATTTTGCCTTATTTTATCAAATGTTTTTCTGATTAAAATATTTAGGTTTCTGTCTTTAGATGTAGTTTATTTGTAGGAAATATTAATAAATCTAATTTATAAAAAATGAAAAAATTTTTATGCTTATTTAGTGCTTTGTCTGTAGTACTTCTTTCTTCATGTTCTAGCGATGATAACAATTCAGATGGAGGGTCATCATCAACAGCATTGCCATCAAAAATTACTGTGACAACTGTAGAAGATGGTGATACAGGAACACTTGATTATACTTTTACTTATGATGGAAACAAATTAAAGCAAATTTCACTTTCTGATGCTTCCAAATATGTTTTCACTTATACTGATAATCTTATTACTAAAGTAGAACTGTATAAATCTGGTATTTTGTTCTCAACTTATGTTTATGCATATGATAATAGTGGTAAATTAAATTCTAGAATAACTACCAGAGCTTTTAGTTCTTACAGCAAGGACAAATTAACTCTTGTATATAATGCAAATGGGACTGTAACTGTAAATGCATCACAAATAGTAGATGGTGAAGAAGGTGAATACTACGAATCAACAATCTATACTTTTGCAAATGGAAATATTACTTCGACAGAAGCTATATATGATGATGAATATAGTAAAAAAATAACAAGTACCTTTGATAATAAAAAAAGCCCTTTTGTTAATGTAACAGGATTAAAACTTTTGTTAGATTTAGATTTAGATACAGATGATGTTTTTGATTTTTACTCTGTCAATAATACATTAACCAATAAAACAGTTGACACAAATGAAGGAGAAGTTGAAACAGCTGAGGTTACTTTCACAAATAAGTATAATTCCAGTGATTTCTTAACCGAAGTATTTTCAGGTGATGCTAATGATTCTTTAAAGATTCAGATTACTTATTAATATTTAGAGCCCTAAAAATCTTAGTATCTGTAATTGGATATTAGGATGTTTTTTATAAAACAATTCATTAAACCAAATACTTCTGTATTTGGTTTTTTGTTTATAAATAATTGGTGAAATTTGTTTAAAACTAAAATCATGCAATTCAGAACACAAATTCCAGTTTCAAAAAGTAACAATCCAATCGATTATAATTCGAAAGTACTTTCTATTGGTTCCTGTTTTGCAGAAAACATGGCAGCGAAATTTGATTATTTTAAGTTTCAAAATGTAACAAATCCATTCGGAATTATATTCAATCCTGTTTCAATTGAAAATTTATTTCAAAGAGTTTGTGAGCAGAAATTATTTGAAGAGAAAGATATCTTCTTTCACAATGAGCGCTGGCATAGTTTTGATGTACATTCGGATTTGAGTAATTCAGACAGAGAAGAATTACTAGAAACATTAAATAAAGCGATTACAGAAACTCATAAAAAACTACTGGAAGCTACCCATATAATTATCACATACGGAACTTCCTGGGTTTACAGGAATATAGAAACGGATCAAATTGTCGCCAATTGCCATAAAGTTCCGCAAAAGCAATTCACAAAAGAATTATTGGATATAGAAATAATTACAAAGAGCATTCAAAATACAATAGTATTAATTCAGAATTTAAATCCGGATATAAATTTCATTTTTACCGTTTCTCCCGTGCGTCACATCAAAGATGGTTTTGTAGAAAATCAATTGAGCAAATCACATTTGTTTTCGGCTCTCCATAAAACCATCAGTCATCAACCGTCAGCCATCAGCTATTTTCCTTCTTATGAAATCATGATGGACGAACTTCGTGATTATCGCTTTTATGCCGAAGATATGCTGCATCCTAACCAAATTGCTATTGATTATATCTGGAAGCTTTTCAGCGAATGCTATAGTTCAGAAACCAGTTTTTCTATTATGAAAGAAGTCGATGAAATTCAAAAAAGCCTTCGCCACAGAAGCTTTAATCCAGAGTCAGAGCAACACAAAAAATTTCTGGAAAAGTTACAACAAAAGATAAAATTGCTGAATAAAAAATCACCGAATATAAGGTTCTAAATTTCAAAAATTTTAGGCGTCTAATAAAACCATTTTATTTTCTGAATCTTTTTTGAGGTAAGAAAATTAACTAATTCACAGTGTAATTTTAGAATAATTGACTGTAATTATGTAAATTGTTAAGACTTAAAAATTACAATTTTGTAAACTGTAAAAATACAGCCTTACAATAGTGTAACTTCAATCTTAATGTGTTTTATTGACATATGAATAAAAAGAACATTCATTATTTAAAAAAAACACTACGTATCCTCCTATGGTGCGTAGGCTCTATAGTTTCACTTTTATTACTTCTTATTATTTTAATTCAGGTTCCGTCAGTCCAGAATTTTGTTAAGGATAAAGCAGTAACCTATCTGAATAAAAAGATTAAAACCAAAGTTTCGTTAGATCACATTTCGATAAAATTTCCAAAAGATGTAGTGCTGGAAGGTTTTTATTTTGAAGACCAGAAAAAGGACACTTTACTTGCAGGAAAACGTTTAGAAGTTGATGTTGATTTGTTCAAACTGATAAGCAGTGAGCTCGAAATTAATTCGGTTTCACTTGAAAATGTAAAAGCAAATATTTCCAGAAATAAGGATGGTGTTTTTAACTTCGATTATATTATTAAAGCTTTTGAATCAAAAGAGACAAAAGTGGATGATCCGGATGCAAAATCTTTCAAAATATCCGTTGTAAAAGTCAATCTGGATCATGTAAAATTCAACTTTAAAGATGATTTTTCAAAAAATGATATTACGGTAAACGTTTCACATTTTGACACAAAATTCAATGCTTTTGATTTAGACAAAATGAATTTTGATATTCCCAAAATTAATCTTAATGGATTAAAATTGGTTTTAAATCAGGAAGCGGTTGAAAAAGTGGCTGAAGTGTCTGTCGAAACTGTTGATACTATTTCAAAACGTAAAGACTTTAAATTAAAATTAGATAAAATCAGTTTGTCCAAAATTGATATTTTATACGATAATAAAGATTCCAGATTAAATTCCGGAATCCGATTAGGAACCTTAAATTTAACAGTTAATGAAATCGATCTTAATAAACAGCTTTTGGATTTTAATGCTTTTGAAATTAAAAATCTTAAAGGAAATTTACGACTGGGTGCAAAGGATAAGCAGATTAAGGCACCAAGCCTCGACACAACCGCAATAAAACAAGCAGGCTGGAAAGTAAAACTGGTCGATGTTGACATACAGAATATAGATTTTAAATTTGATGATATGCAGTCAAAACCTGTTCAAAAAGGGATTGATTACAGTCATTTGGATTTGGATAAATTCAATTTGAAAGCCGATAAATTATATTATGCAAACGATACGATTTCGGGAAATATTAAAGCATTGGCGATTACAGAAAAAAGTGGTTTAAATATTCAGTCTTTAAAAACAGACTTCTTTTACGGGCCAAAAAATGCATATCTCAATAATTTATATGTAAGAACACCCCAAACGCTTGTTAAGGATAAGATCAAAGTGACGTATAAATCTATTGCTTCGCTAAAAAAAGATCTTGGAGATCTGTCTGTTGATGCCAATTTAAGTCAGTCCCAAATCGGATTTAAGGATATTTTGCTTTTTGCTCCTGATTTGCAGAAGCAAAATCCGTTTAAAAGTAATCCAAATGCAATCTTGTATCTAAACACACGTGTAAACGGAAAAGTAAAAGACCTGAACATTTCAAAGTTCGAAATGAGTGGAATCGGAACGACAAGGGTTTCTCTTTCAGGGAAAATTAAAGGGCTTCCGGATGCTCAGAAATCGTATTATGATTTGGATATTAAAAATCTTTCAAGCACATCCAAAGACATAAATACCTTTGTCCCGGCCGGAACAATCCCTACAACTATTCAGCTGCCATCACAAATTAATTTAAAGGGGAAATTTAAAGGTTCGGTTCAGAACTTTAAAACCAATCTGGCTTTAAACAGTAGTTTCGGTAATGCAAAAGTTGACGGTATATTTGATCAGCGTGTGAAAAATCGAGAGCGATACGATGCTTCAGTAAGCCTTACAGAATTTGATTTGGGAAGATTAATCAAAAATGATTCTATCGGAAAAATTACGTTTCAAGCCAAAGTTAAAGGAAATGGATTAAATCCAAAAACAGCAAATGCAGCGGTTGATGGTTTAGTGCAGAAAGCCGTTTTTAACAGATATATATACAGAAATTTAGCTTTAAAAGGAAATATAGAAAACGGTTCTTTTGCTGTAAAATCCGGGATGAAAGATCCAAATCTGATTTTTGATTTAACAGCAAGCGGTGATACAAAGCAAAAATACCCAACCATAAAACTAAAACTCAATCTTGATATTGCCGATCTTGAAAAACTGAATCTTCATGCCGGACCAATGAAACTTCGCGGTAATGTTGATGCTGATATTGCCAACAGTAATCCTGATTATCTAAACGGAAAAGTGTTTCTTTCGAATATCCAGATCTTGCAAAAAGAGGAACCAATTGTTTTAGATTCCATCAGAGTTTTGGCTTTTGCCGATAAAGACAGCAATTCGATAAAAATTTCATCACAGTTTTTAAAAGCCGAAGTAGTAGGAAAATATAAACTGACAACCCTGACTACGGCAATTAAAAAGTCAATTTCTAAATACATTGATCTTAAAAATCCGAAAGTAAATGCAGAATCTGACGAACAACGTCTTGCTTTTACCTTAAAAGTAGATAATGATCCTGTATTATTTAAACTAATTCCGAAACTTACAGGTTTAGAGCCTTTAACCATTACTGGAAGTTATAGTAACCAAACAGACTCTCTTCGGGTTAAAGGAACTATCCCGAGAATTGTGTATGCAGAAAATACTATTTCTGATGGAAAAATAAATATTGAAGCGAAAGAAAATGCTTTAGAATATTCGGTTTCTGTGGCTACGATAGAAAGTGGATCGATAAAAATTCCGTTTACGAGTTTATCTGGAAAAGTAGAAGAGAATATTCTGGATTATGCTCTTGAAATAAAAGATGCAAAAGACAAACAGCAATACTTTGTTGGCGGTGAATTTAAGGCCGAAGATTCTAAAAATATCTTTAAAATAGATGCTGAAAATTTCGTATTGAATTATGATAAATGGAATATTGATCCTGAAAATGCAATTGAATTTGGAAAAAATCAACTGTATGTTACTAAATTTTTTCTGGAAAATGCCGGAAATGAATTGAAGATTCAATCAGAAGGAACTCAAAATAATGCTCCAATTGAAGTTGATTTTGTGAATTTCAAAATCGAAACCATCATGAATATTGTCAAAAAGGACAAATTACTGATGCAGGGCCTTATGAACGGAAATGCTATTGTCGAAAATGTTATGACAAATCCAATTTTTACTTCTGATCTAAAAATTGATGATTTTACTTTTAAAGGTGAAAAAGTAGGCGATTTAGAAATAAAAGTAGACAATAAAACGGCTAATGTGCTTGCTGCAAAGGTAAAGTTGAGTGATGAAGGCAATGATGTAAATCTTACAGGTGATTATGCTATTAAAGGAGGAACTTTTGATTTTGATGTAGCAATAAACAAACTGAATATAAAGAGTATTCAGGGATTCAGCATGGACAATATTTCTGAAGGGAAAGGATATTTGTCAGGCAATTTTAAGGTTCAGGGTACTACAGCTGCTCCTAAAATTAACGGAGAACTTAGTTTTAACGACGCTGCTTTCCGTGTAACACAGTTGAATTCTTATTTTAAAACCGATCAGGAAAAAATCACTTTTGATAACGGTACCATCACTTTTGATAAATTTACATTTCAGGACGAAAATGACAATGAATTATCGCTGGACGGAACTATTCAGTCACCTGATTTCAGGAAATATAATTTTGCATTAAATATCACCGCTAATGATTTTAGAGCTATAAATTCTAAGGCTGCTGACAATGATCTGTTTTACGGGGATTTGTTTTTGGATACAAAACTGAATGTAAAAGGGACACTTGAAAACCCTGTAATTGGCGGTACAATTAAAGTGAATAAAGAGACGAAGTTTACGGTGGTTTTGCCACAATCAGATCCGTCTATTGCTGACAGAGAAGGTATTGTAGAGTTTGTTGATGAAGACAATCAATATTTGAGACAAACTGCTGAAATGAAGCAAAAGCTAAATCAGTCAGAATTGATCGGAATGGATGTTAGTGTTGATATTTCGATTGATAAAGAAGCTGAACTTACCCTTGTTATTGACAAAGGAAACGGTGATTATCTGAATTTAAAAGGCGAAGCGCAATTAACAGGAGGGATTGATCCTTCTGGAAAAACAACCTTGACAGGGAAATATGAATTTACCGATGGCGCATACGAAATGAATTTCAATATGATCCGTAGAAAATTTAATATTCAAAAAGGAAGTTCTATTATATGGAACGGTGAGCCTACGATGGCAACTTTAAATATTACGGCAATCTATAACGTAAATACAGCACCAATTGATTTGCTCGGAAATCAGTTAGGGGGTGCAAGCCAAACAGTTAAAAATACTTACAAACAGAAAATCCCGTTCAAGACTTTATTGAAAATGGAAGGCGAATTATTGAAACCGGAAATCACATTTGATATTATTCTTCCAGATGGGAATTATGATGTCTCAGCTGATATTGTTACAGCTTCTCAGGCAAAACTGGAGCAATTACGACAAGAACCGGCCGAATTAAATAAGCAGGTTTTTGCACTCTTATTATTAAATAGATTTATTGGTGAAAATCCGTTTGCAAGTGAAAGTGGTGGTACAAATGCAGAATCATTAGCCAGACAGAGTGTGAGTAAAATCCTTTCGCAGCAATTAAATGATTTTGCCGGAGAATTAATCAGTGGTGTTCAATTAGAATTTGATTTAGAATCCACCCAAGATTATACAACCGGAAGTATGGAAAACAGAACCGACCTGAATGTAGGGGTTTCTAAAAAACTATTAGATGACCGATTGAAAGTTACCGTTGGCAGTAGTTTTGCAGTAGAAGGTAAAGAACGGGCCAACGAGCAAAGTACCAATATTGCCGGAGATGTTGCTTTGGATTATCAGCTTACCAAAGATGGAAGATATATATTCAGAGCTTATCGAAAAACTGAATATCAGGTAGCGGTTGAAGGTCAGGTGGTTGAAACTGGAATTGCTTTTATTATTACGATGAGCTACAATAAATTCCGTGAACTTTTTCACAGAAGTGCGAAGGAAAAGGAAATAATACAGGAAGAAAGAATTCGTAAGGAAAGAAAAAAACAAAAAGACCAAGAATCAAAAGACAAAGAGAATCTGGAGGAAGAAGATAAAATTGAAGGCAATGAAATTAAAACATAAAAATATGCGAAACAAATATGTGAAATATTTTGTTGTGTTGTCCCTATTTTTTGTTTTTGGATGCCGCAACACCAAATATTTACCGGAAGGCGAATTGCTGTACACAGGCGGTTCTGTAAAAGTAAAAGATTCTGTAATTAAAAGGAAAGACAGAAAAGCATTAGAAAAGGAATTAGAAGGATTGCTTCGTCCAAAACCTAATAAACAATTTTTGGGCCTTCGACCTAAACTATGGTTCTACAATATTGCAGGAGAACCTAAAAAAGAGAAAGGATTTAGATATTGGCTTCGAACAAAAGTAGGAGAGGAACCAGTGCTTTTTAGTAAAGTAGATTTGGATTACAATGCTTCTGTTTTAAGGAATTTTGCTGAAAACAAAGGCTATTTCAAAACCCGGGTAAGTGCAGATTCGACAGTTCGAAATAAAAGAGCAACAGCAGAATATATTGTAGTACCCAAAAAAAGATATATCATTAAAAGTGTTACTTTTCCTGATGATTCTCTGCCAATGTCAAGAATCATTGGAAGATCGAGTAGAAGAAGTTTATTGAAGGTTGGTAATCCTTATGATCTGGATGTTATAAAAGCAGAAAGAGAACGAATCGATGCAAGACTGAAAGAACGAGGATATTATTATTTTAACCCTGATTATATCCTGGCTAAAGTAGACAGCAGTAAAGGAGATCATGAAGTAAAAATCAGATTAGTGATAAAAGATGATGCGCCCCCCAAAGCACTTACATCTTATAAAATTGATAAGATTTTTGTTTATCCTAATTTTTCTATTTCCAAAGACAGTGTCAAATATAAGTCTGAAGATGTCGTGCAATATAAAGATTTTACAATTATTGATACAGCTCATACTTTTGAACCGAGGGTTTTTGACCGTACGATATTATTTAAAAAAGGAGATTTGTACAATCGAAAAGACCATAATCTTACTTTAAACCGATTTGTAAATCTGGGTACTTTTAGTTTTGTAAAAAACGAATTTAAAGTTTCGGATAGTTTGCCAAAGACCCTGAACTCTTATTATTATTTAACACTTTTACCTAAAAAATTCATTCGTGTCGAGGTGTTAGGGAAAACAAATTCGGCCAGTTATACCGGAAGTGAAATTAATGTCAACTGGAACAACAGGAATTTATTCAGTGGAGCTGAATTATTGACAGTTTCTGTTTTTGGCGGAGCCGATTTTCAGCTTTCCGGAGCTAATAATGGTAAAAATATTTACAGATTAGGAGCAGAAACCAGTTTAACATGGCCAAGATTTATTGTGCCATTCTTCCCTATTCAGGGTTCCAGTGAATATATTCCAAGAACAAAAGTTTCTGTAAGGTATGAATATCAAAACAGGACACAATTGTATGCATTGAATTCTTTTAAAGCTTCGTTTGGTTATTTATGGAAAGAAAATATCCGCAAAGAACATCAGCTAAATCTGCTTGATGTTACTTACGTAAGTCCAAATCATGTTACACAACAATATTTGGATGATATCCAGAAAGATGAAGCACTAGAAAGAGTTATTGAAAAGCAATTAATTTTTGGCCCAACCTATTCGTATACGTACACCAATACAATGCAGAAACGTAAAAAAAGTACTTTTTACTTTAACGGAGAATTAGATTTAGCTGGTAATATAACAGGTTTGCTTTCAGGCGCAAATACAAAAAAGAATGATACGAAAGAACTATTTGATGTCCCTTTTAGCCAATATGCAAAACTCAAAACTGATTTCAGGCATTATTTAAAATTGAGTAAAGAAAGTGAATTGGCCAGTCGGTTTATTCTAGGACTTGGATTGCCATACGGGAACTCAACTATTTTACCAACTTCAAAACAGTTTGTGGTTGGAGGGACTAATAGTATCAGGGCTTTCAGGGCGAGATCGCTTGGGCCGGGAAGCTATTTAAATTCAATAACAACAAATAATTATCTTCCGGATCAATCAGGAGATTTGAAACTAGAGTTTAGCACAGAATATCGCGCAAAGCTTTTTAGTATTGTCCGGGGAGCCGCTTTTGTTGATGCTGGAAATATTTGGCTTGTAAATGCAGACCCAAATAAACCTGGTGGAGAATTTTCTAAAGACTTTATGAAAGAAATTGCGGTAGGAGCAGGTGTTGGTCTTCGATTTGACGTATCTTTTTTTATTTTAAGAACAGATTTGGCACTCCCATTAAGGAAACCATATTTGCCTCAAGGAGAGCGTTGGGTAATTAAAGATATTGATTTTGGAAGTAGTTCCTGGAGAAAAGATAACCTAATTTTAAATATTGCTATTGGTTATCCTTTCTAATGAAATATCGAATAGGATTGAAAATAGATAAAGCAAAGAAATAAATCTATTATATAATGTAAAAAAACGTTATAAAACCGGGTTTAATGTGGTGATTTTCTTTTAATAAGTTTTTTAATTGTAATATTAATACTATTTTTTTGTATTTTTAAAGCGTTGTAAACAATATTAAAGTCGAATAAAATGAAAGAAGATTTTCTTCATTATCTTTGGAGGTTTAAAAAATTTGACACCCTGAATTTAAAAACGGTAAACGAGGAAGAAGTTACAATTATCAATACAGGGAATTACTTAGAACTCGCAGGACCTGATTTCTTTAATGCCCAAATAAAAATAGGAGATCAAAAATGGGCAGGAAATGTTGAAATACATTTAAAAGCTTCAGACTGGTATTTGCATCTTCATGAAAAAGACAAAGCTTATGAAAATGTAATATTGCATGTGGTCTGGGAATATGATGCTGATATTTACAGACGAAATAATGCAGAAATTCCGGTATTAGTTTTAAAAGATTACGTATCTCAGGAAACTATTTTAAATTACAATAAACTAAAAGCTCCAAAATCATGGATTTATTGTGAAAAACAAATTGCCAATATACCAGGATTTGTTTTTAAAAACTGGCAGGAACGCTTATTCTTTGAACGTCTGGAAAGAAAATCACAAGTTATTTATGATTTGCTTGAAGAAAAAAATCAGGATTGGGAAGCAGTCTTGTTTTGTTTATTAGCGAAGAATTTTGGCTTGAATACAAATGGAAATGCATTTCTGCAGTTAGCAAAAGCAATTCCGTTTTCCATTATCCGAAAAGAAAGTTTTGAACTTGAAAACCTAGAAGCTTTATTTTTTGGTACAACTGGTTTGCTAGATGTAGATAAAGAAGATGTTTATTTTAAGGATTTGAAATTCAGGTATTTTTATCTCTTGCACAAATATCAAATCGAAAAAGTCTATGTAGAGCCAGTTCAGTTTTTTAAGCACAGGCCGGATAATTTTCCTACAATTCGACTTTCGCAGTTAGCTGCTTTATACCATCAGTACCAAAACTTGTTCTCTAAAATAATAGAGTTAAAATCTATAGATAGTATTTATAAATTATTTGATGTCTCAACCAGTTTGTACTGGAAAAATCACTATCAATTTGATAAAGAAAGTCCAAAAAGAACAAAATCATTGTCTAACTCATTTATAGATTTATTGGTCATAAACACCATTGTTCCTTTGCAGTTTGCCTATTCTAAAACAATAAATGAATCAGTAGCAGAAGATTTAATATCTATTTTGGATAGCATATCTCCTGAGAAAAATTCCATCATCGAAAAATTTAATTCATTTGGCATCACTTCTCAAAATGCCTTTGAAACACAATCTTTAATACAGCTAAAAAGTCAATATTGTGATGTTAACGGTTGTATGAAATGTGCTGTTGGTATGGAATTATTAAAAAGCAATTAGAATAAGAAATATGGCAATTGTAAAATGTTGTATTTTTGCATAACTTATTACTTCAAATGATGTCACTGATTTTAAAACTGAAATTCTTTTTCGAAAAATATGGTTTTCACGTATCTTCCAGATTAGCAGATAAACTTGGAATGCGTGTTACAAATGTTCGTCTCTTTTTTATTTATATTTCATTTGTTACCGCTGGTTTGGGTTTTGGAGTTTATCTTACCCTTGCATTCTGGATTAAGCTGAAAGATTTAATTAGGGCAAAAAGAACGTCGGTGTTTGATTTGTAAACTATCAAATTTATGTCATAAAAAAAGGATTATAAAGCGAAACTTTATAATCCTTTTTTCTATTTGGATAATTCTTTATTCAGGATTATTCAATTTACTGTTTTTCTTACCGTATATAAAGTAAATAAGAATTCCTAATGCCATCCATATTACAAGCCTTGCCCAGCTTTCGTTTGGCAATGAATACATTAAGGCAAAACAGATAACAATACCGGTTATAGGGACAAATGGAACCCACGGAGTTCTGAAAGCTCTGGGCGCATCCGGCATTTTTTTACGCATAACCATGACGCCAATACAAACTAAAACAAAGGCTAATAAGGTTCCAATGCTTACCATATGACCTAAATCACTAACAGGAACAAGGCCTGCAAATAAACTAACGAATACTAAAAAGAAAAGATTTGTTTTCCATGGAGTACGGAATTTTGCATGAATTTCGCTAAAGAATGGAGGCAGTAAACCGTCTTTACTCATGGTGTAAAATACACGGCTTTGCCCCATTAGCATTACCAGCATTACGGAAGTATATCCTGCTAAAATAGCGATAATTAAACCAGTCTGCAAAAAGTCATATCCAGTTACAGCAAAAGCAGTAGCTGCAGGTTTCGCATCACCAGCAAATTTATAGTAAGGCACAAGTCCGGTCATCACATGAGAGAATAGTACATACAACAATGTGCAGATTATTAGTGAACCTAAAATACCAATCGGCATTCCTTTTTGAGGGTCTTTAGCCTCTTGTGCTGCAGTTGAAACGGCATCAAATCCAATAAAAGCAAAGAAAACGGTGCCGGCACCTGCGGCAATTCCAGACCATCCAAATTTTCCAAAAACGCCGGTGTTTTCAGGAATGTAAGGAGTGTAATTAGTTGTGTCTATGAATTTCCATCCTAACACTATAAATATAACAACCACTGCGACTTTTACCACAACTAATATATTATTTATTGAGGCTGATTCTTTTGTTCCTTTAATTAACAATAAAGAAAGTAATGAAACAATGAAAATTGCAGGTAAATTAACTATTCCTCCTTCTACCACTGTACCATCACTTAATGTCAGAGTTTCCCAGGGAGAACAGATTAAATCGGGAGGAAGGTGGATATTAAATTTTGCGAGTAGTTCAAGCAGGTATCTGGACCAGCTTACTCCTACAGTTGCTGCTCCCAAAGCGTACTCTAAAACCAAATCCCACCCAATTATCCAGGCCATAAACTCTCCCATAGTAGCATAAGAATAAGTGTAGGCACTACCAGCAACAGGAATCATTGAAGCGAATTCAGCATAACACAACCCTGCAAATGCGCATCCTATTGCAGCTAAAACAAATGATAAAGTAACAGCCGGACCAGCATGGTCTGCAGCTGCAATTCCTGTTAGAGAAAATAGTCCTGCCCCAATAATTGCTCCAACTCCAAGTGCAACAAGCGAACGTGAAGATAAGGTCCTTTTTAATCCTTTTTCAGATTCGGATGCTTCACCAAGCAGTACCGAAAGAGGTTTAGTTTTCCAAATTGACATATTAAAATATGGGTTTATTGTTATTAAGTTCCAAATGTATTGTTTTTTATAAAAAATAAAAACAATTAAGGACTTTTAAGTTATAAAATATTTAATTTTTAGTTAGAAATGATAAAAAAAGTTCTGAGTATTCCTCATTGCTTTACTTTATTAGTAAATTATTTTTTTAAATATTTTTATTTGAAATAATAAAATTAAGGTATTTTTCTTATAAATTAGTATCCGATTATTCGTTAAACACCTGAAAAATGAATTTTAAAAATATTGCACTTTATTTAAAATATACAAGCCAACAACGCAAAGGGATTTTTTGTCTGTTTATTTTGATTGTTGTTTTACAGCTATTTTATTTTTTCTCTGATTTTAGCAAGCCTGAGAAAGCAAATCCTGAAGAACAGAATTGGCTGGCTTTACAATCTGAAATTGACTCCTTAAAAATAATCAAGAAAGGTTATGAACCTAAAATTTATCCTTTTAATCCCAATTTTATTTCAGATTATAAAGGATATAAACTCGGAATGTCAATAGATGAAATTGACAGGCTGTTTGCCTTTAGAAAAGAAAATAAATATATTAGTTCTGCTGAAGAATTTCAGAAAGTAACCAAAGTTTCAGATTCTTTATTAGATGCTATTTCGCCTTATTTTAAATTTCCGGATTGGGTGCAGAATAAAAAGACTTTCATATATTCCAGTAAAGAACCTGTATCACAAACATTCTCTAAAAAAGAAAAGCTAATTGTTTTGGATATTAATCAGGCAAGTCAGGATGATTTAATGAAAATTAAGGGAATTGGTGAAGGATTGTCACTCCGAATTTTAAAGCAAAAAGAAAGTCTGGAAGCTTTTGTTTCAATGGAACAGATAAATGATGTCTGGGGACTTTCTCCGGAAGTTATACTCGAATTGAAAAAATATTTTGAGGTTTCATCTTTCCCAAGAATAAAAAAAATCCCCATAAATGATGCATCCTTAAAGGAATTGTCTAAATTTCCATATTTTAAATATACGTTGGCAAAGCAGATTGTAACCTTTAGAAGCATGAACGGAAATATTAAAAATATTGAGGATTTGATAAATATTAAAGGCTTTCCTGTTGAAAAAGCAAATATAATTAGTTTATATTTGGAGTTCTAAAACAGGTTACAAATGAATTTTGATTATAATGAGACGCAATCTATGATTGCGCAGTCTATAAAAGATTTTGCCGAAAAAAACATAAGACCTTATATAATGGAATGGGATGAAGCCCAAGTTTTTCCAATTCCGTTGTTTAAGAAATTAGGTGAAATGGGGTTTATGGGGGTTTTGGTTCCTGAAGAATACGGAGGGTCTGGTTTAGGATATCATGAATATGTAACAATAGTCGAAGAAATTTCAAAAGTTGATCCTTCAATAGGATTGTCAGTAGCGGCACATAATTCATTATGTACGAATCATATTCTGACTTTCGGAAATGAAGAGCAAAAGAAAAAATGGCTGCCAAAACTTGCAACAGCAGAACATATTGGGGCTTGGGCATTGACTGAACACAATACGGGTTCTGATGCAGGAGGTATGAATACAACTGCTGTTAAAGATGGTGATTTTTGGATTGTAAACGGTGCAAAAAACTTTATAACTCATGCAATTTCAGGAGATATTGCTGTTGTAGTGGTTCGTACGGGAGAAAAAGGTGACTCAAAAGGAATGACAGCTTTTGTGTTTGAAAAAGGCATGCCGGGATTTACTTCAGGAAAGAAAGAAAATAAATTAGGGATGCGTGCCAGCGAAACAGCTGAACTGATTTTTGATAACTGCCTTGTGCCAGATGCAAATAGATTGGGTCAAGTAGGTCAGGGCTTCGTTCAGGCTATGCAGATATTAGATGGAGGCAGAATTTCTATTGGAGCTTTATCACTCGGAATTGCAAAGGGAGCGTATGAAGCTGCACTTAAATATTCTAAGGAAAGGCATCAATTTGGACAGCCAATTAGTAATTTTCAGGCAATTTCATTCAAATTGGCAGATATGGCAACTGAAATTGAAGCTTCTGAATTGTTGTTGCACAAAGCGGCTTTCTTAAAGCAAGAACATAAGCCTGTTACGAAATTAGGGGCAATGGCAAAAATGTATGCATCAGAGGCTTGCGTGAAAATTGCAAATGAGGCAGTTCAGATTCACGGAGGTTATGGTTATACAAAAGATTTTCCGGTAGAGAAGTTTTACAGGGATTCTAAGTTGTGTACTATTGGCGAAGGTACGACTGAGATTCAAAAATTAGTTATTTCCAGAAATTTGTTGAAAGAATAAACAATGAATTTATTTGTGGATAAAAATCTGTTGTTTTATCTGAGTTCTTTTCTTTTTAAAATAATTCATATTTATAACCTGTAATTCAGAATTAATACATACTTTTGCAGCCTTAACGAAAGGAGGTGTCTATATTATGTTAATTATACCAATTAAAGACGGAGAAAATATCGATAGAGCATTAAAGCGCTATAAAAGAAAATTTGATAAAACAGGAACTGTTCGTCAGCTAAGAGCACGTACTGCTTTTATTAAGCCTTCTGTTATCAAAAGAGCTCAAATTCAAAAAGCGGCTTACATCCAAAACTTGAAAGATAGTTTAGAGAGTTAGTAATAGCTTTTGTAAAATAATTACCGTTAGTCATCAAAATAATTTAACTTTGATGCTAACGGTTTTTTTATGCTTAATTTTTTAAGATGTATAATGGTTTGAAAAGATGTCTTTTTATGAAGTCAAATAAAGATGCGTTTCGTGATTATCTTCAGCTGGAGAAAAAATATTCGGCACATACTGTTAAGGCTTATTTGAATGATATTTCATTTTTTGAGGAGTTTAATAAAGCTCATTTTGATCAGGATAGTATTGAGGGAGTGAATTACAGTCAGATAAGGAGCTGGATTGTTTCTTTGGTTGATGAAGGGGTTTCGAATGTGTCTGTTAATAGAAAGATGGCTTCTTTGAAGTCTTTTTATAAGTTTCTTTTAAAAACAAAACAAATAGAAATTAGTCCAATGCTGAAGCATAAGGCACTAAAGACTCGTAAAATTGTTCAGATTCCTTTTTCTGAAAAAGAGTTAACTGATTTGATGCAGGAATTTGGGACTCCGGTTGGTTTTGAAGAAGTAAGAGATAAGTTAATTGTGGATCTTTTTTATACAACTGGAATGCGAAGGGCTGAATTAATACATTTAATGATGGTTAATGTAGATTTATCTTCAAATGTGGTTAAAGTTTTAGGGAAAAGAAATAAAGAACGTATTATTCCGGTTTTGCCAATCATTGCTGAACAGTTTAAAATGTATGTGCTTGAGCGTTCTGCTGTTGAGCAAATAGTAGATGATGATTATTTTTTTATTTCTAAAAAAGGGTTAAAATTGAGCGAATCTTTTGTGTATCGTTTAATAAATTCTTACTTTAGTAGGGTCTCTGAAAAGGTAAAAAAGAGTCCTCATGTGCTTCGGCATACATTTGCGACTCATTTATTGAACAACGGAGCAGATTTAAATTCAGTTAAAGAATTATTAGGGCATTCTAGTTTGGCGTCTACGCAGGTTTATACTCATAATAGTTTGGCGGAACTTAAAAAAGTATATGCTGGCGCACATCCGAGAAGTAAATAATGGTTCTGAAATGTTTAATCCTAAAATTAGTATTATGAAGGTAGATGTTCATGCCGTTAACTTCACTGTTGACAGAAAGTTGGTAGATTTTATTCAGGAAAGAATGGATAAGTTGGAAAAATATTACGATCGGGTTGTCTCGGCAGATGTTTTTTTGAAGGTTGAGAGAACAAGTGATAAAGAGAATAAAGTTGTCGAGATCAAGATTAATGTTCCTGGAGATGAATTTTTGGTAAAAAAGCAATGTAAGACTTTTGAAGAAGCGGTTGAACTTTCGGCGGAATCATTAGAGCGTTTACTGGTAAAAAGGAAAGAAAAGATAAGAGCTCATGTATAATTGAAATTTTTTTTCGAAAAATGTTTTGATACAAAGATAAAATAGCTACATTTGCAGTCCGTTAGAAATAGCGGACTTTTTTATTGTATTCGCCGATGTAGCTCAGCTGGCTAGAGCAGCTGATTTGTAATCAGCAGGTCGTGGGTTCGAGTCCCTCTATCGGCTCAATATATTTCAAATAGGATTTGGGATAGGTTCTTTAAAATAATGAGATTTAAAAATTAGGGGAGATACTCAAGCGGCCAACGAGGGCAGACTGTAAATCTGCTGTGAGAACTTCGCAGGTTCGAATCCTGCTCTCCCCACAAATAAATTTTAGATGGTTTTTCAGGTTTTGATTGTAATTAAACAAAATGCTGAATTGAAGTTTTTAAATCAAGTGTTCTGCCGGTGTAGCTCAGGGGTAGAGTGCTTCCTTGGTAAGGAAGAGGTCTCGGGTTCAAATCCCGACATTGGCTCAAGTAAGTAGGAAATTGAAAATTAATATATAACTAAGATTAAAAATTAAGTAAAATGGCAAAGGAGAATTTTAATCGTTCCAAACCGCACTTAAACATAGGTACAATTGGACACGTGGATCACGGAAAAACTACATTAACTGCTGCAATTACAAAAGTATTGTCAGATGCTGGTTACTGTCAAGCAAAATCGTTTGATCAAATCGATAACGCTCCAGAGGAGAAAGAAAGAGGTATTACTATCAATACGTCTCACGTAGAGTATGAAACAGCTAACCGTCACTATGCTCACGTTGACTGTCCAGGTCACGCGGATTACGTAAAGAACATGGTTACTGGAGCTGCTCAAATGGACGGAGCTATCTTAGTAGTTGCTGCTACAGATGGTCCAATGCCACAAACTCGTGAGCATATTCTTTTAGGACGTCAGGTTGGTATTCCAAGAATCGTTGTTTTCATGAACAAAGTGGATATGGTTGATGATGCTGAGTTATTAGAGCTTGTTGAAATGGAAATTAGAGATTTGTTATCTTTCTATGAGTATGATGGAGATAATGGTCCTGTAGTTCAAGGTTCTGCTTTAGGAGGATTAAACAATGATCCAAACTGGGTACCTAAAATTATCGAATTAATGGAAGCTGTTGATAACTGGATCGAAGAGCCGGTACGTGACGTTGCTAAACCATTCTTGATGCCAGTTGAGGACGTATTTACAATTACAGGTCGTGGAACTGTTGCTACAGGTCGTATCGAAACTGGAGTTGCTAACACTGGAGATCCTGTTGAAATCATTGGTATGGGAGCTGAAAAATTAACTTCTACTATTACAGGAGTTGAGATGTTCCGTAAAATCCTTGATAGAGGTGAAGCTGGAGATAACGTAGGTTTATTGTTAAGAGGTATTGATAAGTCAGACATCAAAAGAGGTATGGTTATTATTAAGCCGGGTTCAGTAAAGCCACACGCTAAATTCAAAGCTGAGGTTTATATCTTGAAAAAAGAAGAAGGTGGACGTCACACTCCATTCCACAATAACTACCGTCCACAGTTCTACGTACGTACAACTGACGTAACAGGAGTTATTTCTTTACCAGCAGGTGTAGAGATGGTAATGCCAGGTGATAACTTGACAATTGAGGTTGCTTTATTAAGCCCAATCGCAATGAACGTAGGTTTACGTTTTGCTATCCGTGAAGGTGGTAGAACAGTAGGTGCTGGTCAGGTTACTGAAATCGTAGAATAATTTCTATAAATATTAAAAACAAAAGCCAGTTGCTTTTCTTGATGAAACAACTGGCTTTAATTACGGGCGTAGTTCAAGGGTAGAATAGCGGTCTCCAAAACCGTTGATGGGGGTTCGAATCCCTCCGCCCGTGCAATAAAAAATATATCAAATGACAAAAGTTACGAATTATTTATCAGAGGCTTTCGAAGAGTTGAAGTCAAATGTTACTTGGCCTGCTTGGGCTGAGGTTCAGAAATTGACAATTGTTGTGGCTGTATTTTCGATTCTGTTCGCTTTGGCAACTTGGGGTGTAGACGAATTTTTTGCAAAAGCTTTGGCTGGATTTTTTAACTGGTTAAAAGGATAATTTTTTTGTGATGGCAGATAATAATGTGAAGAAATGGTATGTAGTTAGAGCTGTAAGTGGCCAGGAAAATAAGGTAAAAGCTTACATTGAAACTGAGATTGCCAGATTAGGGATGGAAGATTATGTTTCCCAGGTTTTAGTGCCTACTGAAAAAGTGGTTACTGTGAAAGAGGGGAAAAAGATGTCTAAGGATAAGGTATATTTTCCTGGATATGTAATGATTGAAGCTAACTTGGTTGGTGAAATACCTCATATTATTAAGTCTATCACTAGTGTTATTGGTTTCTTGGGGGAAATTAAAGGAGGAGAACCTGTTCCTTTGAGATTATCTGAAGTAAATCGTATGTTAGGTAAGGTGGATGAGCTTGCTGTAAATACAGATACAAGATCGATTCCATTTAGCTTAGGTGAAACTGTAAAAGTAATTGATGGTCCTTTTAATGGGTTCAATGGTACGGTAGAAAAAATCAATGAAGAAAAGCGTAAACTTGAGGTAATGGTTAAGATTTTCGGAAGAAAAACACCGTTAGAACTAAGTTTTATGCAGGTTGAAAAAGTATAATTTTGTTACATCTATAATATCCACTGTAATCGCTTCCAAATGATTATGGTGTTAAATTTTTAAAAAATGGCTAAAGAAATTAGTAAGGTAGTTAAACTACAAGTTAAGGGAGGTGCTGCGAACCCGTCGCCACCGGTTGGACCTGCTTTAGGAGCTGCTGGGGTTAATATCATGGAGTTTTGTAAGCAGTTTAATGCTAGAACTCAGGATAAACCTGGCAAAATTTGTCCAGTGCAAATCACTGTGTACAAAGACAAATCATTTGATTTTGTTGTTAAGACTCCTCCAGCTGCAGTACAGTTAATGGAAGCAGCAAAGCTAAAGTCTGGATCAGGTGAACCAAATCGTAAAAAAGTAGCTAGCGTTACTTGGGATGTTATCAAAGCAATCGCTGAAGATAAAATGGTAGATTTAAATGCATTCACAATCGAATCAGCAATGAGTATGATTGCCGGAACTGCTAGATCTATGGGTATAACTGTATCAGGAGAAGCTCCTTTTTAATTAAGAGAAAGAAATGGCAAAATTGACAAAAAAGCAAAAAGAGGCTGCTTCAAAAATTGAAAAGAACAAATTGTACTCTTTAAAAGATGCTGCGGCATTAATTAAAGTGGTTGCTTCTGCAAAATTTGATGAGTCTGTTGATATCGCAGTTCGTTTGGGTGTAGATCCAAGAAAAGCGAATCAAATGGTAAGAGGTGTAGTTACTTTACCTCACGGAACAGGAAAAGATGTTAAAGTATTAGCATTGGTTACTCCAGATAAAGAGGCTGAGGCAAGAGAAGCTGGTGCAGATCACGTTGGTCTTGACGATTACCTGCAAAAAATTAAAGATGGTTGGACAGATGTTGATGTTATCATCACTATGCCGGCTGTTATGGGTAAATTAGGTCCATTAGGTCGTATTTTAGGACCTAGAGGTTTAATGCCAAACCCTAAAACAGGTACTGTAACTATGGATGTTGCAAAAGCTGTTCAAGAGGTTAAAGCTGGTAAAATTGACTTCAAAGTTGATAAAACAGGTATCGTTCACGCAGGAATTGGTAAAGTTTCTTTTGGAGCAGAGCAAATTGTTGACAACGCACACGAAATTATTCAAACATTAATAAAACTTAAACCAACTGCTGCTAAAGGTACATACATTAAAGGTATCCACCTTACAAGCACTATGAGTCCTGCTATTGCATTAGACCCAAAAGCAGTATAATTGGTAGTTAAAAATTTTTAGTATGACTAGAGAAGAAAAATCAATCGCGATTGAAAATTTAACTGCGCAGTTAGCTGGTACAAATATCATTTACATTTCTGATATTTCTGGTTTAAACGCAGAGACAACTTCAAACTTGCGTAGAGCTTGTTTTAAAGCAGGCATCAAATTAGAAGTTGTGAAGAACACTTTGCTTGCAAAAGCAATGGAAGCTTCTGCTAATGACTATGGTGATTTACCTACGGTATTAACAGGTAATAGTGCTATATTTATTTCTGATGTTGCTAACGCACCTGGAAAAATTATCAAAGATTTCCGTAAAAAATCGGATAAGCCACTTTTAAAAGGAGCTTACATCAATTCTGAGGTGTACATTGGAGATAATCAATTAGATACATTAGCTACAATTAAATCTAAAGAAGAGTTACTTGGAGAACTTATTGGATTATTACAATCTCCAGCTCAAAGAATTATTTCTGCTTTACAAAACAAATTTGCTGGTAGCGAAGAAGAAACTGAAGCATAATAATCGAAACAGAGAGAATTTAGTTGCTCTGTTGCTTAATTAGCGCACAATAAACAAAATATAATTTTACAAATCATTTTAAACGATAGAAAAATGGCAGATTTGAAACAATTCGCAGAACAATTAGTTAACCTAACAGTTAAAGAAGTTAACGAATTAGCAACAATATTAAAAGACGAGTATGGTATCGAGCCTGCTGCTGCAGCTGTAGTAGTTGCTGCAGGTGGTGGAGAAGGTGCTGCTGAAGAAGCACAAACTGAATTTACAGTTGTATTAAAAGAAGCTGGTGCTTCTAAATTAGCAGTTGTTAAATTAGTAAAAGAGCTTACAGGTTTAGGTCTTAAAGAAGCTAAAGATGTAGTTGATGGTGCTCCAAGTACTGTTAAAGAAGGTGTTTCTAAAGAAGAGGCTGAAGGTCTTAAAAAATCATTAGAAGAAGCTGGAGCTGTAGTTGAATTAAAATAATTTAACTCGGTTTTAAGAACTAGGTTTAGGTCCTGAGTTAACACTCAAAGGCCTAAACCATTTTTCGTATAATAAAATACATTAAATTTTATTATCAAATAGTTTAATATACGAAAGAGTTTTTGATCAATACGAAGAAAAAAAATGAAACTGCTTTTTCAGTTTATTTTTAAAGATGTATTGGTTTTAAAAAGAAAGTATAAACTAAGCAATGTGTTTTTACACAAAAAAATTACTTTTTTTTAATCAAAATTTTGTCCATTGATGATAACAAATCAGACTGAAAGATTGAATTTTGCCTCTACCAAAAACATTCCTCAATATCCGGATTTTCTAGATGTTCAGGTAAAATCGTTTAAAGATTTTTTCCAATTGGAAACTAAATCTGACGAAAGAGGCGACGAAGGGTTGTACAATACCTTCATGGAAAATTTTCCAATTACAGATACCAGAAATAACTTTGTATTGGAGTTTCTTGATTATTTTGTAGATCCGCCACGTTATACCATTCAAGAATGTATAGAGAGAGGTCTTACTTATAGTGTGCCTTTAAAAGCTAGGTTAAAACTATATTGTACAGATCCGGAACATGAAGATTTTGAAACAATTGTACAGGATGTTTATCTTGGAACAATTCCTTACATGACTCCAAGTGGTACTTTTGTAATCAATGGTGCCGAACGTGTTGTAGTATCGCAATTGCATCGTTCTCCAGGGGTTTTCTTTGGACAGTCATTCCACGCAAATGGAACCAAACTTTATTCTGCAAGAGTTATTCCTTTTAAAGGATCTTGGATAGAATTCTCTACTGATATTAACAGCGTAATGTACGCATATATCGATAGAAAGAAAAAATTACCTGTAACAACTTTATTCCGTGCTATTGGTTTCGAAAGAGATAAAGATATACTTGAAATTTTCGACTTAGCTGAAGAAATTAAAGTTTCTAAAACTGGTATTAAGAAATATATTGGAAGAAGACTTGCTGCACGTGTATTGAACACATGGCACGAGGATTTCGTAGATGAGGATACCGGAGAGGTAGTTTCTATCGAGCGTAACGAAATCATCCTTGATCGTGATACCATTATCGACAAAGATAATGTTGAAGAGATCATCGATTCTAACGTAAAATCTATTTTGTTACACAAAGAGGATAACAACCAGGCAGACTATGCTATTATCCACAACACATTACAAAAAGATCCAACAAACTCTGAAAAAGAAGCTGTAGAGCATATTTACCGTCAATTGCGTAACGCTGAACCGCCTGATGAGGAAACTGCTCGTGGTATTATAGATAAATTGTTCTTCTCTGATCAACGTTATAACTTAGGTGAAGTTGGTCGTTACAGAATGAACAAAAAATTAGATTTAGATATTCCTATGGATAAGCAAGTGCTTACTAAAGAGGATATCATTACAATCGTTAAATATTTGATCGAGTTGATCAACTCTAAGGCAGAGATTGATGATATCGACCACTTATCAAACCGTCGTGTTAGAACAGTTGGTGAACAATTGTCTCAACAATTCGGTGTTGGTTTAGCACGTATGGCTAGAACTATCCGTGAGAGAATGAACGTTAGAGATAACGAGGTGTTTACACCAATTGATTTGATTAATGCTAAAACATTATCATCAGTTATCAACTCTTTCTTTGGTACTAATCAGTTATCTCAATTTATGGATCAAACAAATCCATTAGCTGAGATTACACACAAAAGAAGACTTTCTGCACTTGGACCAGGTGGACTTTCGAGAGAGAGAGCTGGATTTGAGGTTCGTGACGTTCACTATACCCACTACGGACGTTTATGTCCAATTGAAACGCCAGAGGGACCAAACATTGGTTTGATTTCATCTCTTGGTGTTTATGCAAAAGTAAACGGAATGGGATTTATCGAAACTCCATACCGTAAAGTAACAAATGGTGTAGTTGATTTAGAAAGTACTCCAGTTTACTTAAGTGCTGAGGAAGAAGAAGGAAAAATGATTGCTCAGGCAAACATTGAAATGGACGAAACAGGTAAAATTACAGCTAGTAATGTAATTGCTCGTGAGGAAGGTGACTTCCCAGTTGTTGAACCATCTGCAGTTCATTATACAGACGTTGCTCCTAACCAAATTGCTTCGATTTCTGCATCTTTAATTCCTTTCTTAGAGCACGATGATGCGAACCGTGCGTTGATGGGATCAAACATGATGCGTCAGGCGGTTCCTTTGATCCGTCCAGAAGCACCAATTGTTGGTACAGGTTTAGAGCGTCAGGTAGCTTCTGATTCAAGAGTATTGATCAATGCTGAAGGGCATGGAACTGTAGAATACGTAGATGCTAACATCATTACTATTAAATACGACCGTACTGAAGAAGAAAGAATGGTAAGTTTTGATGCTGATGAGAAGACGTATAACTTAATTAAATTTAGAAAAACCAATCAAGGTACAAGTATCAACTTGAAACCTATAGTAAGAAAAGGTGACAGAGTTGTTCCTGGACAAGTGTTGTCTGAAGGTTATGCTACTCAAAATGGTGAATTAGCTTTAGGTAGAAACTTAAAAGTTGCGTTCATGCCATGGAAAGGGTACAACTTCGAGGATGCGATTGTAATTTCTGAGAAAGTAGTTCGCGATGATATTTTTACCTCTATTCACGTTGATGATTATTCATTAGAGGTTAGAGATACGAAGTTAGGAAATGAAGAGTTAACAAACGATATTCCTAACGTTTCTGAAGAGGCTACTAAAGACTTAGATGAAAACGGTATGATCAGAATTGGAGCAGAGGTTAAACCTGGCGACATTTTGATCGGAAAAATTACCCCAAAAGGAGAATCAGATCCAACTCCAGAGGAGAAATTGCTTCGTGCAATCTTCGGAGATAAAGCTGGTGATGTAAAAGATGCTTCATTAAAAGCTTCTCCATCTTTACATGGTGTAGTTCTTGACAAAAAATTATTTGCAAGAGCCGTAAAAGATAAACGTAAACGTACTCAGGATAAAGATGCTTTAGGAGCTTTAGAAATGGAGTTCGAAACTAAATTTGTTGAATTAAAAGACAGATTAGTTGAGAAATTATTCTTGATTGTTAACGGAAAAACATCTCAGGGTGTAATGAATGATTTAGGTGAGGAAGTTTTACCAAAAGGTAAAAAATATACTCAAAAAATGCTTTACGCAGTAGAGGATTTTGCTCACTTAAGCAAAGGTCAGTGGGTTGCTGATGATGCTACTAATAAGATGGTTAATGATTTGATTCATAACTATAAAATTAAGCTGAACGACTTACAAGGAGCTTTAAGAAGAGAGAAATTTACTATTACAGTTGGAGATGAATTACCATCTGGAATCTTGAAATTGGCTAAAATCTATATCGCTAAAAAACGTAAGTTAAAAGTTGGTGATAAAATGGCGGGTCGTCACGGTAACAAAGGTATTGTTGCTAGAATCGTTCGTCATGAAGATATGCCATTCTTAGAAGATGGAACACCAGTAGATATCGTATTGAATCCACTTGGGGTACCTTCACGTATGAACATTGGTCAGATTTATGAGACAGTATTAGGTTGGGCTGGTATGAACTTGGGTAGAAAATTTGCTACTCCAATTTTTGACGGTGCTTCTTTAGACGAGATCAATGCTTTGACTGATGAGGCTGGAGTACCACGTTTCGGACATACTTACCTATATGATGGTGGTACTGGAGAGCGTTTTGCACAAAAAGCAACTGTGGGTGTAATTTACATGCTTAAATTAGGACACATGGTTGATGATAAGATGCACGCACGTTCTATCGGACCATACTCATTGATTACGCAACAGCCACTTGGAGGTAAGGCTCAATTTGGAGGTCAGCGTTTTGGAGAGATGGAGGTTTGGGCACTTGAGGCTTATGGAGCTTCTAGTACACTACGTGAGATCTTAACTGTTAAGTCTGATGACGTTATTGGTAGAGCTAAAACTTACGAAGCTATCGTTAAGGGAGAAACTATGCCAGAACCAGGTTTGCCAGAATCATTCAATGTATTAATGCACGAATTGAAAGGTCTAGGTTTAGATCTTCGTTTGGAAGAATAATGTTTTTAGTATTCAGTGTTCAGTATTTAGTAATCAGTGATGAACTGAACACTAAATTCTGAATACTGAACACTTTTTTATAATAAGTTTTTAAAGATTTATACCCGTAAACCGTTCCGATTTTTTATAATAATGCGAGGCATTTTATAACTAGCACTTCAAATTTAAATTTGAGGTTTAGAGAAGTAACCCGAGGTAGTGTTTTAAGTCGAAAGTTTGAAAGTCCAAAGTCAGCAATGACTTTAAAACTTTATAACATTTGACTTTAGGCTAGGATAAGAATCAATTTTTTAATTGCAAAATAAATCAATAGTAAAAACTATGATGAATAACAGAAACAATAAAGATAAAAATCCAGTAAAAAGATTTAACAAAATCTCTATTGGATTGGCTTCACCAGAATCGATCCTAAAAGAATCAAGAGGAGAGGTTTTAAAGCCGGAAACAATTAACTATAGAACTCACAAACCTGAACGTGACGGGCTTTTCTGCGAAAGAATCTTCGGACCAGTAAAAGATTTTGAATGTGCTTGTGGTAAGTATAAAAGAATTCGTTACAAAGGTATCATCTGTGACCGTTGTGGTGTTGAAGTTACAGAGAAAAAAGTACGTCGTGATAGAGTAGGACACATCAATCTTGTTGTGCCTATTGCTCATATCTGGTACTTCCGTTCTCTTCCAAACAAAATTGGTTATATCCTTGGTCTTCCATCTAAGAAATTAGATATGATCATTTACTATGAAAGATACGTAGTAATCCAAGCGGGTATTGCTAAAAATGCAGATGGAGAATCTTTACAAAGACTAGATTTCTTAACTGAAGAAGAATATTTGAATATTTTAGATACTCTTCCACAAGAAAACCAATATTTAGATGATTTAGATCCTAATAAATTTGTTGCCAAAATGGGAGCAGAGTGTATTATGGATTTATTAGCGCGTATTGACTTAGATGCTTTATCTTATGAATTAAGACACAGCGCTAACAACGAAACATCTAAACAACGTAAAACTGAAGCTTTAAAAAGATTGCAAGTTGTTGAGTCTTTCCGTGAGTCTAACGAAAACCGCGAAAACCGTCCAGAATGGATGATTATGAAAGTGGTTCCAGTTATCCCGCCAGAATTACGTCCGCTTGTACCGCTTGATGGAGGTCGTTTTGCAACTTCAGATTTGAACGATTTATATCGTCGTGTAATTATCCGTAACAATCGTTTGAAAAGATTAATGGAGATTAAAGCTCCAGAAGTTATCTTAAGAAATGAGAAACGTATGTTGCAAGAATCTGTAGATTCATTATTTGATAACACACGTAAAGCTTCTGCTGTTAAAACAGAATCAAACAGACCATTAAAATCATTATCTGACTCTTTAAAAGGTAAACAAGGACGTTTCCGTCAAAACCTTTTAGGAAAACGTGTGGATTATTCTGCTCGTTCGGTAATTGTCGTTGGTCCTGAGTTAAAATTATATGAGTGCGGATTGCCAAAAGATATGGCATCTGAGTTATACAAACCATTCGTTATCCGTAAGTTGATCGAAAGAGGTATTGTAAAAACTGTAAAATCTGCTAAGAAAATCATTGATAAGAAAGAGCCAGTAGTTTGGGATATCCTTGAAAACGTAATTAAAGGACACCCAGTATTACTGAACCGTGCTCCTACTTTGCACAGACTTGGTATTCAGGCATTCCAGCCAAAATTAATTGAAGGAAAAGCAATCCAGTTACACCCATTAGTATGTACGGCTTTCAACGCCGATTTCGATGGTGACCAGATGGCGGTTCACTTACCATTAGGACCAGAGGCTATTTTAGAGGCACAATTATTAATGTTGGCTTCTCATAATATCCTGAACCCTGCAAATGGTGCTCCAATTACTGTACCTTCTCAGGACATGGTCTTGGGTCTATACTATATGACCAAAGAGCGTATTTCTACAGAAGATCACAAAATTATTGGTCAGGATTTGACTTTCTATTCTGCTGAAGAAGTAAACATTGCATTAAACGAAGGAAGATTAGAATTAAATGCTCGTGTGAAAATTAGAGCAAAAGATTTTAATGAGCACGGAGAATTAGTGTACAAAATCATCCAGACAACTGCAGGGCGTGTATTATTTAACGAAGTAGTACCTGAAGCAGCTGGATATATCAACGACGTATTGACAAAGAAGAACCTTAGAGATATTATCGGACACATTTTAAGTGTGACTGATGTACCTACAACGGCAGCTTTCTTGGATAATATGAAAGATATGGGGTATAAATTCGCATTTAGAGGAGGATTGTCATTCTCTTTAGGTGATATTAGAATTCCAGAACAAAAAACGAAGTTAATTGCAGATGCCAGAGAGCAAGTTGAAGGTATCTCGACAAACTATAACATGGGTCTTATCACAAATAACGAGCGTTACAACCAAGTTATTGATGTATGGACTTCAGCAAATGCTCAGTTAACAGAATTAGCAATGAAAAATATTAGAGAAGACCAGCAAGGTTTCAACTCTGTATATATGATGCTTGACTCTGGGGCGAGGGGTTCTAAGGAACAGATTCGTCAGTTAACTGGTATGCGTGGTTTGATGGCTAAGCCTAAAAAATCTACTGCTGGTGGTGGTGAGATTATTGAAAACCCGATTCTTTCTAACTTTAAGGAAGGTCTTTCCATCCTTGAGTACTTCATTTCTACTCACGGTGCTCGTAAAGGTCTTGCGGATACGGCTCTTAAAACAGCTGATGCTGGTTACTTAACAAGAAGGCTTCACGACGTTTCTCAAGATGTTATTGTTAACATCGAGGATTGTGGAACATTAAGAGGTGTTGAAGTTTCTGCATTGAAGAAAAATGAGGAAATTGTTGAATCTTTGGGAGAGAGAATTTTGGGGCGTGTTGCATTACAAGACGTTATAAATCCTCTTACTAATGAAGTGATGGTTGCTTCTGGTGAACAAATCACGGAATCAATTATGAGAGTTATCGAAGCTTCTCCAGTTGAAAAGGTAGAGGTTAGATCTCCATTAACATGTGAGGCTACAAAAGGTATTTGTGCTAAATGTTACGGTAGAAACTTAGCTACTGGTAAGATGACACAAAGAGGTGAGGCCGTAGGAGTTATTGCAGCTCAGTCTATTGGTGAGCCAGGTACACAGTTAACACTTCGTACGTTCCACGTTGGAGGGGTTGCCGGAGGTATCTCTGAAGAGTCAAGTATTGTTACAAGATTTGCAGGTAGACTTGAAATTGAAGATTTAAAAACGGTAAAAGGAGAAGACAGCGAAGGAAATTCTGTTGATATTGTGGTTTCACGTTCAACGGAATTGAAATTAGTTGATGAGAAAACCGGAATTGTTTTAAATACACATAACATTCCTTACGGATCTAGTATTTTTGTTAATGATGGAGATACTGTTGCTAAAGGAACTGTAATCTGTAAATGGGATCCATATAACGGTGTAATTGTTTCTGAGTTTACTGGTAAGATTGCTTACGAAGACTTAGAGCAAGGACAAACATTCATGGTTGAAATTGATGAGCAGACAGGTTTCCAGGAAAAAGTAATTTCTGAGGCAAGAAATAAAAAATTAATTCCAACTTTATTGGTTTACGGTAAAGAAGGTGAATTGATTCGTTCATATAACTTACCAGTAGGTGCACACTTGATGGTTGAGAATGGAGAGAAAATTAAAGCAGGTAAAGTTTTAGTTAAGATTCCACGTCGTTCTTCTAAATCTGGAGATATTACAGGAGGTTTACCAAGAATTACAGAGTTGCTAGAGGCTCGTAATCCTTCTAATCCAGCTGTAGTTTCTGAAATCGACGGTGTTGTTTCTTTTGGAAAAATTAAAAGAGGTAACCGTGAGATTGTAATTGAATCTAAATTTGGTGATGTTAGAAAATATCTTGTAAAATTATCAAGCCAAATTCTGGTTCAGGAAAATGACTTTGTAAGAGCAGGTGTACCATTGTCAGATGGTGCAATTACTCCGGATGATATCTTGAGAATTCAGGGGCCGGCAGCTGTACAGCAGTATCTTGTAAATGAAATTCAGGAAGTTTACCGCTTACAAGGGGTAAAAATCAATGACAAGCACTTTGAGGTAGTTATTCGCCAGATGATGCGAAAAGTAAGAGTTCAGGATCCTGGAGATACTTTATTCTTAGAAGATCAATTGATTCATACTAAAGATTTCATCGTTCAAAATGATAAATTATATGGTATGAAAGTAGTTGAAGACGCAGGTGATTCTTCAGTGTTAAAACCAGGGCAGATTATTTCTCCTCGTGAGTTGCGTGATGAAAATTCATTATTGAAACGAAATGATAGAAACCTTGTAGTAGCAAGAGACGTAATTACAGCAACTGCAACACCAGTTTTACAAGGTATTACAAGAGCATCGTTACAAACGAAATCATTCATCTCTGCTGCATCATTCCAGGAAACTACTAAAGTACTTAACGAAGCTGCTGTAGCAGGTAAGATTGATGACCTTGAAGGATTGAAGGAAAATGTAATTGTTGGACACAGAATTCCTGCGGGAACTGGTATGAGAGAATACGATAATACAATCGTAGGATCAAAAGACGATTACAATGAAATGATGGCAAACAAAGAAGAATACATTTATTAATTCTTATCAATTCCCTCTTTTTCCGAAAGGAGGGAAATTGAAAAAAATATTGAAATTATGAGTAATCCGAAACAACAAGAGCAAATTAATATTGAATTAGACGAGACTATTGCAGAAGGGATTTATTCTAACCTAGCAATTATCAATCACTCATCATCTGAATTTGTTTTAGATTTTGTAAATATTATGCCGGGTACTCCTAAAGCAAAAGTAAAGTCAAGAATTGTATTGACGCCACAGCATGCTAAAAGATTATTGAGAGCTATTGGTGAAAATATTCATCGATTTGAGGCTGCTCATGGCGAAATCAAAGAAACTGAACAGGCACCAATTCCGCTTAATTTCGGTCCGGCAGGACAAGCATAAATTTTTAAAAAGCTCCGTAAAAGGAGCTTTTTTTATGAAGTTATTTTCATAAAATGTGCATTTTGTCTGATTTAATTTACTTTCAACGAATATGTTTTAATACATTATTGTTTACTTCTAATTTTGACTTAACATAAAATAAAGAAAATTAATTTTTCCAAATAAAAATTAATTTAATACCATTAAAAAAGCGCCAATTTTTCAAAGTTGGCGCTTTTTGATACTATATTGTTTGATGTAGCTTATTCAAATTCTGAGGTGAAAAATAATTTCACATTTGGATATTTGCTTTGAGTCATTTGAATAGTAAAGTCAGAATCTGCTAAAAATACTAATTGACCATATTTGTCATGAGCCAGGAATTTTTGTTTGATCCTTTTAAATTCTTTAAATTCCTCACTTTTAGGATCATTAGGCTTCACCCAGCACGCTTTGTGAACCGGGAAATTCTCGTAAGTACACTTTGCCCCATATTCGTGCTCCAGACGATATTGAATTACTTCGTATTGTAGTGCTCCAACTGTACCGATAATCTTACGATTATTCATTTCTAATGTGAATAACTGCGCAACACCTTCATCCATTAATTGGTCAATTCCTTTGTCCAACTGTTTTGCCTTCATCGGATCCGCATTGTTGATGTATCTAAAGTGTTCAGGTGAGAAGCTTGGAATTCCTTTGAAACTCATTAATTCTCCTTCGGTCAAAGTATCACCAATTTTAAAATTTCCAGTATCATGTAGGCCTACAATATCACCTGGATAAGAAATGTCTACTATTTCTTTCTTCTCTGCGAAAAAGGCATTCGGACTAGAGAATTTCAGGTTTTTCTTTTGTCGAACATGATAGTAAGGTTTGTTTCTTTCGAAAGTTCCGGAAACAATTTTAATAAAAGCTAATCGGTCTCTGTGTTTAGGATCCATATTAGCATGGATTTTGAAAACAAAACCAGACATTTTTTCTTCTGAAGGATCAACTGTACGTGTTTCAGAATCCTTTGGTCTAGGTGAAGGGGCAATGGTAATAAAGCAATCTAATAACTCGCGAACACCAAAATTATTTAAGGCAGAACCAAAAAATACGGGTTGAATTTTTCCGTCTAAATAATCCTGACGTTCAAATTTAGGATATACTTCATCAATTAATTCTAATTCTTCACGAAGTTTATCAGCTGCTTTTTGTCCCACGATTTTATCTAATTCCGGATTGTTCTGAACATCTGAAAAAGCAATTGTTTCTTCGATGTTTTTACGGCTGTCTCCGCTAAAAAGATTGATGTTTTCTTCCCATAAATTGTAAATTCCCTGAAAGTCATACCCCATTCCGATAGGAAAACTTAAAGGTGTAACTTTTAAGCCTAATTTTTGTTCTACCTCATCCATTAAATCGAAAGCATCTTTACCTTCACGGTCTAATTTGTTGATGAAAACAATCATTGGAATGTTACGCATTCTACAAACAGCAACCAATTTTTCCGTTTGCTCCTCAACCCCTTTTGCAACGTCAATTACAACAATAACACTGTCTACAGCGGTTAAAGTTCTGAATGTGTCCTCAGCAAAATCCTTGTGCCCAGGTGTATCGAGGATGTTGATTTTTTTATCTTTATAATTAAAAGCAAGTACAGAAGTCGAAACCGAAATACCTCTCTGGCGTTCGATTTCCATGAAATCACTCGTTGCTCCTTTTTTTATTTTATTATTTTTTACGGCGCCTGCTTCCTGGATTGCACCTCCAAAAAGTAATAATTTTTCTGTCAATGTTGTTTTACCGGCATCAGGATGCGAGATAATTCCAAAAGTTCTTCTGCGTTGTATTTCTTTTAAAAAGCTCATATTTTGTATAAATAGGTTTGCAAAAGTACTATTAATTAATACGATTTAAAAATAAATGGTATTCTGTTTTGGTTTAGATGGTTTTCCTTTTTTGTTATTTATGACAGTGAAAATTAGTAAGATGTTTTTAATTATCTGTGTTCTGTATAATTTTTTGTTAATAGTATGGCAGATAGTTGGATTGTGTAATTGAATTGTTATTTTTGTTCGTTATAAGTTGTGAAAACCGGATACAGTTTTTTCTATTTTCTATAATTTTGAAAATATTGATTTAATTAATTTCAGTTTTAAAGAAAAGACTAAAGCAGGCCTTACATTCAAAATTAAATTTAAAATAATGTTATTAAAAAAATTACAGCTAAAAACGATTGATTACAGATTAGCACTGACAATATGTTTTTTACTTTTTTTCAACTTAGTTATTTCTGCTCAGGAAGTGATTAAAGATGTTGTAGCAGAGAAACCGGTTGAAGCGGCTTCAATCAATAAACAAAAGGTGGATGGTATTATTGCGACGGTTGGGGATTATATTGTTTTAGACTCAGATATTGATAAAGGGTATCTTGAGATCACTTCTCAAGGAGGATCGGTAAAAGACATTACCAGATGTCAGATGTTAGGGAAGCTTTTAGAAGATAAGTTGTATGCGCATCAGGCTATTCAGGACAGTATTATTGTTAGTGATGCCGAAGTAAAAAGTATGATGGATGAAAGGCTTGCTTATATGATGAGGCAGACTGGTGGGGATATCAATAAAATTGTAGAGTTCTATAAAAAGAGTTCGGTTGAGGAATTTAAAACCTATTTTGCAGATATCTTAAAAGAGCAAAAACTATCTTCTGAAATGCAAAAGAAGATTGTTGATGCAGTTGAAATAACACCAGAAGAGGTTCGTAATTTTTTTAAAAAAATACCAAAAGATGAATTGCCAACTTTTGGAGCTGAAATGGAAGTAGCACAAATAGTAGTAGAGCCTAAAGTTTCAGATGCTGATAAACAGAAAGTTAAAGATAGACTGAATTCTATTCGAAAAGATGTTTTAGAAGGTTCAAGTTTTGCTACAAAAGCGGTTTTGTATTCTCAGGATCCAGGGTCTTCACCTAATGGAGGTTATTATAAAATGACCAGAAAAACTCCTTTTGTGAAAGAATTTAAAGATGTTGCTTTTAGCCTTGGAGAAGGCGAGATTTCAGAACCTTTTGAAACACAATATGGATACCATATTATAATGGTTGATAAAATAAAAGGGCAAGAAGTAGAATTGCGTCATATTTTAATTTCGCCAACAGTTTCAGAAACAGCTTTAAAAGAAGCAAAAGAAAGAATTACAAACATCAGAAATAAGATTGTAAATAAAGAAATTTCTTTTGCAGATGCTGCCAGAAATGATTCTGATCAAAAAGAAACAAGAGCAAATGGGGGTACTTTGGTTAATCCGAATACTCAGGATACACGTTTTGAATTGACTAAAATGGATGCTACATTATATAGTCAGGTTTCTAATTTAAAAGATAATGAAATTTCTCAGCCACTTTTGGATACAGATGATAAAGGTAAAAAAACATATAAATTAATTACTGTAACAAACAGGATTGATTCTCATGTTGCTGACTATGCTAAAGATTATACTAAAATCAAAGAGTTAGCATTAAAAGAAAAACAAATCAATGCCATTGCAAAATGGTTTGATACAAAAATTAAAGACACATATATTAAGATTATTGGCGAATACAGAGATTGTACCTTTACTAATAATTGGTTGAAAAAATAATTTTTATTAAATAAAGAAAAGAGTTAGTTTTATGAATTCATAGAGCTAACTCTTTTTAATTTAAAATATATTCATAAATGTCTGACGTAGCAGCAATTCATAATTTAGTTCAAAAAAGAAACGAATTAAAAACCGAGATAGCAAAAATCATTGTAGGGCAGGATGCCGTTGTAGATCAAATTTTACTTTGCATATTTTCAGGAGGACACGCACTTTTAATTGGAGTTCCCGGTTTGGCAAAAACCCTGATGATAAACACACTTTCTCAGGCTTTGGGGCTTGATTTTAAACGGATTCAGTTTACTCCTGATTTGATGCCTTCGGATATTTTAGGAAGTGAAATTCTGGATGAAAACAGGCAGTTTAAGTTTATCAAAGGACCAATTTTTTCCAACATCATCTTAGCTGATGAGATTAACAGAACTCCTCCGAAAACTCAGGCTGCTTTATTAGAAGCAATGCAGGAACGCTCTGTAACAATTGCTGGGCAAAATTATAAATTAGATTTACCTTATTTTGTACTGGCAACCCAAAACCCAATTGAGCAGGAGGGGACATACCCTTTGCCAGAGGCTCAGTTAGACCGTTTTATGTTTGCTATAAAATTAGAATATCCAACATTTCAAGAAGAAGTTCAGGTAGTTAAACAAACTACTTCGGATGTAAAAACGAAGATAAATCCATTGTTTACAGCTCAGGAGATAATAGACTTCCAGCATTTGATCCGTAGAATTCCTGTGGCAGATAATGTTATTGAATATGCAGTCACTCTTGTTACTAAAACACGTCCTGGTAATAGTTTGACTAATGATTTTGTTAGAAATTATCTGGATTGGGGAGCAGGACCAAGGGCTTCACAAAACTTAATTTTAGCGGCCAAAGCACATGCAGCTTTCAATGGTAAGTTTTCTCCTGATATCGAAGATGTCAAAGCAGTTGCAACCGGAATTTTGCGTCACAGAATTATCAAAAATTATAAAGCAGATGCTGAAGGAATAACAGAGGAAATTATTATTCAAAAGTTAATGTAAAAAATATATAAACTATCAATTGCCTGAGAAAACTTAAAAATTTCTCAGGCTTTTTTTATAAAGTCAATTTACTTGTTTCATTTATAAGTCGGACAGGTTTGTTGTAAAAAAGTTTTATTAGTAATACCTCTGTGATTGAAGTATATTTTTTCTGATCACATTCATACCACCAATATGAAAGATATTGAATGTGATTTTTTTCTAATTTCACAAACCATATTTTAGACTTATTTTTTATAATTCTTTTTGATTCAGTGATTTTATAGCCATCTCCTGTCCAACAAATTGTAGGATTGTGGGTTATTGTTTTAATATAAATGAGTTTTTCAGGAGATACGATTTTAAAAACTTCCTTATTTATCCATATCCCGTTCTCAATTTGATATTCAGGATTTAGATTTTCCAATAGATCGTAATGTGTTTCTTTTTTGATTTCCAGACTAGTAATAAAAATAATTACTGTGCCTATCAAAAAGGGTAGTACAGCAGGTAATGATTGTGTTTTATGAATAGTTTTTTTTTGTTCAGTTTTAAAAAAACGAATCAAAAATAGCATGGGGGCAATTTGATAAAATATAAAACAAAGTAACCCAATACTATGATGCAAAACATTCTCTTCAGTACAATCAAATAAAATCAGCGATAGAATCCTGAAATAATTCGAAATAATATTCAAAACAATTACAACGAAACAAAACGTAAGAATTTGTCTTATACTGAAATATGTTTGTTGTTTCCGTTCTTCTAAAGTCAGTAATAAAGCACCGAAGAGTAATCCTGTTTTAAACATAGATAATCCCATGCAGGCTGTATCAATGGTAATTTTGGTGTTGTTAATATAAAAATTAACGCCTTCAATTTTGTCTATTATAATGAAATTCTTCAGGGTTAAATAAACAGTATAACAGAGTGTCTGTTTTATTTCAGTTGTCAAATAGTCGAAAAAAGTATTAAAAAGAGATGAAAATAACAGGATACAGATAAAAGCTATAAATGAAAATTTTCGGGTGAAGCTATAATACAGAAAGCAAATCAAAAATGACAATGCTAAAAAATGCAACGATTTTGTGTGTATACGAAAGCTTATGAATTCCAGTATAAAAATCATTCCTAAAAGAGGATAGTTCATGTTGAGTGAAGTTTTTCTACCCCCGATAAGAAATAATAATATTGAGAAAACAATTCCGAAAAGGTTACTGTCAAGACCAGCAACAACAATATTATAATTTATGATTAACAGAATAAACAAAATCAAAATTAAAATTACTTTTTTGTTCTGTGATAAAAAGTCTTTCATTAGATAACTTGCTTTTTGTTTTTTCTGTAATAGAAGAAAAGTGTTGTAAAACCAATAATGATTAAAAGCCATTCATGAGGTTCCGGAACAGATCCGTCATTATTGATAGAAGCATTTCCTAAAGTATCAATATTTTTTTCGATTCCTTTATTTTTATAATCTTCATCGGTTTCCAGAACAATTAAAGACGAAATTGGTGTAACAATATTAGCATCTTTAGCTAAATCAACATATTTGTTTTGTTTTAATGAGTCATTTTGAATTTCTACCTGATTATTTAAAACTTTTCCAAAGCAAAACATTCTGTACAGATGATTAGATCCTTTGCTGGTGGTTTTTTCAAGAATAGGATTTTCTTGAATTGCAATTCCGGCTGTTTCTATATTAATACTGTTTTCGAATGTTTTAAATTTTATAAAACTATTTGTGCCAATAATATTTGAGCAGTTTTTAATATCGGTTTGAAGATATTCAACATAACGCTGTTCTTTTACCGTCTGCCAAAAAGGATTTATTTCATCAGAAATATTAATGACTTTTAAATGTTTGCTTTTTGTGGATGTTTTAATCTTTTTCAAATAATCAGAAGATTCTAACTCCTCAAAATTAGAAGAAAATGTACCACATTTTGTTATAATTAAACTATTGTTCTTCATTTTGAATAAAGGTAAAAGAGAATAATTGAGTTCATGAAACTGATCAAATATGTATTCATAATTTGTGGTATTGATTTCTTGTTTGGCATTGTTGATTATGACAAAGTATTTTTTGTCAGCGATTTTCAGGAGAGATAAAACTTCTTCGATATTCCAATTGTTAGTCAGATCTAAGATTATTTCAGACGGATAAAATCGAATTTTTTCTTTTTGGATTGGCTTTGCTTCATAACTTTTATTTTTCCAGACAAAGGTGCTATTGGAGGGCTGTGTGGTTAAAGGAAGTTCCGCTTGCCATTCATCTAAGCCTTTAGAATTGTTGATGTAATAATTATTTTCAAAATCAAAATCTTTTGAAGCTTCAAATGCGGTATTTCCGCTTATCTGAATTCTTGAAATTGTAGCGGCATTGTTAATATTTGGGCCTTTGATGTTCAGACTTTGATAAGTCATTTTGGTGTCTTTGACTTTTAAGGGAGTCGTGAAACCACATTTAAAAGTCCTTGGCGTTTCATTTGTAACAGGAAAAACCCGAACTGTTACCCTGTTTCCTTCTTTCCATTGCATTAAAGAGGGATCGCGTGCTTCGATACCAACAATTTGATTGTAGGCAGCTTTTGCTTTTTCTTTTGTGGTGAGAACTCCTTTTCTTTCTATTCCGTTGACCCATAATGATAATGAGGTAGCTACAGAACCTTCTGGAAGCTGAAAAGAATAAATAGCTTCCTTTTGTCCCCAGCTTTTTTCATCGCAGGCGATATCCATTGTAATTTCGGTGTATGCTAATCTTTCATTAGGGTAAATTTTTACATCTTCTTTAATGTTTTTGGTAATGAGGTCATTCCCGCTCCAGAGTTGCTCTTCAGTTTCGAGTCTTTTGTTAAAATTAGATTTGAGTATATTTATTTGATCATCAGTACTTAAGTCTGGATTTTCTGTAAAATAATAAGCAATATTTAAAAAAGGATTGTGCGTTTTTCTTTCATTGTACTGTTGATTGCTTCCAATACCATCAAGGCCTCTTAAAATAAAGAATTCATCAGTGGCAGTATACACGATGTTCTTCTTTAGTAATATTTCGTTGAAAAAATTTGGTTTTAGATTTTGAGAAATTCTAATATATGCCGGCAGATCATTGTTTTCATCAAATGTTTTTGTAATACTGTATCGGTTTATTTTTTGGCTTTCTATATTTAATAATAAGGTAAACAGAATGAAGCCAAATAAAACAGAGCCTATTCCGGCACAAAAAGCGTACATGTTTCTTTTATGATCTAAAATTACTTTTGAAAGTATAATGGTGTGAGTAATAATTACAATACCAGGGACTAAACCATAAAATCCAATTCCTAATACAATAATTCCAATTAGAGAAATAAAGGATAAAGGAATAAGAAATATGGCATAATATAAAATTAACAAGCAGGAAAACCCATTGATAAAATAGGAAAAAATGTTAATGTATTTGTCTTTAATGTCGCTGTAAATGACAAAGTTTGAAAAGCAAAACAGGAAGGTTGTGCAATAGACCCAAATGGGAAGATTTTCGAATATATTGATTAAAATATTTGCGCAGAAACATCCAATAAACCAATTCAGAAATAAAAAAGGAATTAAATGCTGGTACTTTTCCTTATTTCTTAAAACATTAAAACTAAGAATTACAGCATAGGGAAGTATAATAATAAGATTGATTATAGAAATCATTTCAAAGCTCTCAAAATCATATTTACTGCCTATTAATAATAAAATTAAGAGAGAAGCACTAAAAGCTGTGATAAAAAGGCTAATCGTAGCGCCAATTCGATTTTTAAAAAGATAATTTATTTCGTTCATTTCTATGTAAAGTTATTTTTAAATAAAAGTACTTTGAGTTACAAAGTTATAAGAATATTTGAAATATGAGGATTTAAATTTTATTTTTTTATAAATAAGTTGTTTTACGTGTAAAATAAGTTGGGATGTAAAACTACAACGATGTAAATGCTTATTTAGAAAAGTTCTTTCTTAAAATGAGGTGAAAATTTCACTTGCTTTATAACATTAATTTTTTAGTTTGTTAAAGAAAGTTTTTTAAATTATTGATAATTTATTTTATTGATATAAAATTTATTTTTTATCATTTTTTGAAGGTGATAATTGTTTTTTTGCAATGATAATTTTTGAAAAACCTCGATCCATTATATTTTTTTTAATTCTCAGCTTTAATTCCTAAATTTGCGTACAAAAAAATAAAAATACCTATTTATAAAGACTTCTATTATGAATATTTACAAGGATTACATTCAAGAGATTGAAGAAAGAAAAGCCCAGGGTCTTCATCCGAAGCCTATTGATGGTGCTGAATTACTAAGCGAAATCATTGCGCAAATTAAAGATTTAAATAATGAATATAGAGACGACTCTCTTAAGTTTTTTATTTACAACACTTTGCCTGGGACCACTAGCGCAGCTAGTGAGAAAGCTAAGTTTTTAAAAGAAATCATTCTTGGTGAATCTGAAGTAAAAGAAATTTCACCTGCTTTTGCCTTCGAATTATTGTCACATATGAAAGGGGGACCTTCTATTGAGGTACTTCTTGATTTAGCTTTGGGCAATGATACTGCAATTGCTAAACAAGCGGCTGAAGTTTTAAAAACTCAAGTTTATTTATATGATGCTGATACAGCTCGCTTAGCAGAAGCTTACAGCGCTGGCAACACAGTTGCAAAAGAAATTTTAGAAAGCTACGCAAAAGCTGAATTTTTTACAAAATTACCTGAAGTTGCCGAAGAAATTAAAGTGGTTACTTACATCGCTGCAGAAGGTGATATTTCTACTGATTTATTATCTCCGGGTAACCAGGCACACTCTCGTTCTGACCGTGAATTACATGGAAAATGTATGATTACTCCTGAAGCTCAGGCAGAAATTAAAGCATTGCAAGCACAGCATCCAGATGCTTCTGTTATGTTAATCGCTGAAAAAGGAACAATGGGGGTTGGATCTTCTCGTATGTCAGGTGTGAACAACGTAGCTTTATGGACAGGTAAACAAGCATCTCCATACATTCCTTTCGTGAACATTGCTCCAATTGTAGCAGGTACTAACGGAATCTCTCCTATCTTCTTAACTACTGTAGACGTTACAGGTGGTATCGGTATCGACTTACAAAACTGGGTAAAGAAAACAGATGCAGAAGGAAACGTAGTACGTAACGAAGCAGGTGATCCTGTTTTAGAAGAAGTTTATTCTGTAGCTACAGGAACTGTATTGACAATCAATACAAAAACTAAAAAATTATACAACGGTGATAAAGAATTAAAAGATATTTCTAAATCTTTTACTCCTCAAAAATTAGAGTTTATCAAAGCGGGTGGATCTTATGCTATCGTTTTTGGTAAAAAAATCCAAACATTTGCTGCACAGACTTTAGGAGTTGCTGCTCCAACAGTATTTGCACCAGCTAAAGAAGTTTCTATAGAAGGTCAAGGATTAACTGCTGTTGAAAAAATCTTCAACAAAAATGCAGTTGGTGTAACTCCAGGTAAAACATTACATGCGGGATCAGACGTACGTGTGAAAGTTAATATCGTAGGTTCCCAAGATACTACAGGTTTAATGACTGCTCAGGAATTAGAGTCTATGGCGGCTACAGTTATTTCTCCAATTGTTGATGGTGCTTACCAATCAGGTTGTCACACAGCTTCAGTTTGGGACAAAAAAGCGCAAGCTAATATTCCTAAATTAATGAAGTTCATGAATGATTTTGGTGTTATTACAGCGAGAGATCCTAAAGGTGAATATCATTCAATGACGGACGTTATTCATAAAGTGTTAAATGATATTACAATTGATGAGTGGGCAATTATCATCGGTGGAGATTCACATACACGTATGTCTAAAGGGGTTGCTTTCGGTGCCGATTCAGGAACTGTAGCTTTAGCTTTAGCAACAGGTGAAGCTTCTATGCCAATTCCAGAATCTGTAAAAGTTACTTTTAAAGGTGAGATGAAACAGCACATGGATTTCCGTGATGTAGTTCATGCGACGCAATCTCAAATGTTGAAACAATTTGATGGTGAGAACGTTTTCCAAGGTCGTATTATTGAGGTTCATATCGGAACTTTATTAGCTGATCAGGCGTTTACATTTACAGACTGGACAGCCGAAATGAAAGCGAAAGCTTCTATCTGTATTTCTCAGGATCAAACATTAATTCAATCCTTAGAAATTGCTAAGTCTCGTATCCAAATCATGATTGATAAAGGTATGGACAACAAAAACCAGGTTTTACAAGGTTTAATTAATAAAGCAAACAAACGTATCGAGGAAATTAAAACAGGTGTTAAGCCAGCTTTAACTCCAGACGATAATGCAAAATACTATGCTGAAGTTGTTATCGATTTAGATTTAATCGAAGAACCAATGATTGCTGACCCAGACGTTAACAATGTTGATATTTCTAAACGTTATACACACGATACCATTCGCGAATTATCTTTCTATGGAACAGATAAAAAAGTAGATTTAGGTTTCGTAGGTTCTTGCATGGTTCATAAAGACGATTTAAAAATTGTTTCTCAAATGTTACGTAATGTTGAAAAACAAAATGGGGAAGTTAAATTCAACGCACCTTTAGTAGTTGCAGCTCCTACGTATAACATCATCGACGAATTAAAAGCTGAAGGTGATTGGGAAATGTTACAAAAATATTCAGGTTTCGAATTCTCAGATGCCTTACCTAAATCTACAGCACGTACAGAATACGAAAACATTATGTATTTAGAGCGTCCTGGTTGTAACTTATGCATGGGTAACCAGGAAAAAGCTGAAAAAGGAGATACTGTATTAGCTACTTCAACTCGTTTGTTTCAGGGACGTGTAGTAGAGGATAGAGAGGGTAAAAAAGGAGAATCTTTATTAGCATCAACACCAGTAGTTGTACTTTCTGCAATTTTAGGGAGAATGCCATCTATCGGAGAGTATAAAGCTGCGGTTGAAGGTATCAACTTAACAAAATTCAAACCAATCTCTACTAAATTATAATAGTAACAACTTCATAATTTCTGAAAAGAGGCAATCTAGTATAGGTTGCCTCTTTTTTATTTATTTATTTGGACTGGGGTATTTGCGTGTAATATTAATCCGTTCTTCACTGCGGGTTAAACGCTTCTTATTTTTAAAGGTGGAGGTGTAATTACAATAGGTTATTGTAAAAGCTAAAAAATCATATTAGATTGATTTTTAATTTACTCCCTCTCAAGAAAAATAGAATAGTTTTAAATAATAGTATTAACAAATATTTTGGCATAAACCATAATAAAATCCTTAAATTTAAGCTGATTTACACTAATATAATTAATATATAACTATGGCTTTTGATATTGAAATGATTAAAAAAGTGTATGAAAACATGCCCGGTCGTGTTGATGCAGCACGTCAGATTGTTGGTCGTCCACTTACTTTAACAGAGAAAATTTTGTACAATCACCTTTGGGAAGGAAACCCAACCAAGGCGTTTGGAAGAGGAGTTGATTATGTTGATTTTGCACCGGATCGAGTAGCCTGTCAGGATGCAACGGCACAAATGGCATTATTGCAATTCATGCATGCCGGAAAATCTAAAGTAGCAGTCCCAACAACTGTGCATTGTGATCACCTTATCCAGGCAAAAGTAGATGCTGCTACCGATTTGGCAAGAGCCAAAACACAAAGTAACGAAGTTTTCGACTTCCTTTCTTCAGTTTCTAATAAGTACGGAATTGGTTTCTGGAAACCTGGGGCTGGAATTATTCATCAGGTAGTATTGGAGAATTATGCTTTCCCGGGCGGAATGATGATTGGTACGGATTCCCATACTGTAAATGCAGGAGGTTTAGGAATGGTAGCGATTGGTGTTGGAGGTGCTGATGCTGTAGACGTTATGTCAGGAATGGCCTGGGAATTGAAATTCCCTAAATTAATTGGAGTTAAACTTACTGGTAAATTATCAGGGTGGACTGCTCCAAAAGATGTGATTCTTAAAGTTGCCGGTATTCTGACTGTAAAAGGAGGAACTGGAGCGATTGTAGAATATTTTGGCGAAGGCGCAACAGCGATGTCTTGTACAGGTAAAGGTACCATTTGTAACATGGGAGCCGAAATTGGAGCTACAACTTCAACTTTTGGTTATGATGATTCTATGAGTCGTTACCTTCGCTCTACAAACAGGGCTGATGTTGCTGATGCTGCAGATAAAATAGCTACTTATTTAACCGGAGATCCTGAGGTTTATGCTGACCCTGAAAAATACTTTGATCAGGTTATCGAAATCAACCTATCTGAATTAGAGCCGCATTTAAACGGACCTTTTACTCCGGATTTAGCTACTCCAATTTCTAAAATGAAAGAAGAAGCCATTAAAAACAACTGGCCATTACAGATTCAGGTTGGTTTAATAGGTTCGTGTACCAACTCTTCTTATGAGGATATATCACGTGCCGCTTCTTTGGCAAAACAGGTTTCAGAAAAAAACTTAAAAACTAAAGCGAAATTTACCATCACTCCAGGATCTGAAGTTGTTCGTTCTACAATTGAAAGAGATGGATTTATCGATACTTTTAATAAAATTGGTGCAACAGTTTTTGCCAATGCGTGCGGCCCATGTATTGGTATGTGGGACAGGGAAGGAGCTGAAAAAGAAGAGAGAAACACTATTGTCCACTCTTTCAACCGTAACTTCTCAAAACGTGCAGATGGTAACCCAAATACTTTGGCTTTTGTAGGCTCTCCGGAACTGGTAACAGCTTTGGCTATTGCGGGTGATTTAGGATTCAATCCTTTGACTGACAAATTAATTAACGAAGATGGTGAAGAGGTAATGCTCGATGAACCAACAGGAGATGAATTGCCTGAAAAAGGTTTCTATGCCGAAGATCCGGGATTTCAGGCTCCTGCCGAAGACGGTTCAGGAGTTCAGGTTGTAGTAAGCCCTACTTCAGAGCGTTTGCAATTGTTAGCTCCTTTTGATGCCTGGGATGGTCAAAATATTACTGGCGCTAAATTACTAATCAAAGCTTTTGGAAAATGTACCACAGACCACATTTCAATGGCAGGTCCATGGTTGCGTTTCCGCGGACATTTAGATAATATTTCAAATAATATGCTGATTGGAGCCGTAAATGCATTCAACCAGAAAACAAACTCGGTCAAAAATCAATTGACTGGTGCTTATGATGCTGTACCTGCTGTAGCCCGTGCCTATAAAGCGGCTGGAGTACCTTCTATTGTTGTGGGTGATCACAATTATGGTGAAGGTTCTTCTCGTGAACACGCAGCAATGGAGCCTCGTTTCTTAGGTGTTAAAGCGGTATTGGTAAAATCTTTCGCCCGCATCCACGAAACAAATCTAAAAAAACAAGGCCTTTTAGGGTTAACTTTTGCAAACGAAGCAGATTACGATAAAATTCAGGAAAATGATACGATCAACTTTACTGATTTAACTGAGTTTGCTCCGGGAAAACCATTAACGTTAGAATTCGTTCATGAAAATGGAACAAAAGATATTATTCTGGCAAATCACACTTACAATGAAGGTCAGATTGGCTGGTTTGTTGCAGGTTCAGCATTAAACTTAATTGCGGCCGGAAAAGCATAATTTCAAAGCTATTATACAAAAAGCGCTCTGTGAAAACAGGGCGTTTTTTATTTTGGGAGCTGTTCCTGCTCGCTGTATCTTTTGTCCCGATAACTATCGGGACAAAAGGATGACGCTTCCATCCGGGCTATAATTCCTGTTTTCAGCACAATTTTATTTTAAACTTTATGATTCCCCGAATAATTTATAACTCACACAGAAACTTTGAGTTAGCTGCGAAAACATTTTTAGTGAGGTATTTTGACATAAATTTGTTGTTAAAAAACGTGTATTTTTTACTTTAAAAAGTTAAATTCGCTTTTTTGGTAATAAAAACTTTCTTTTTTGAGTTTAAAATCAAGAAGGAATAGTAGTATAGAAAATTAAAATTCCCCAAATAATGATTTTCAAATTTGTCTTTATATTTTTGCTTTTTTCAGTAAGTGCATTTTCTCAGGATAATTACATCAGGCATACTATTTCAAAAGGTGATAATCTTTACAATATTGCTAAAAAATACGGAGTAAAGCCAAAAGATATAGCAAACGCTAATCCTGATGCGCCGAAAATTTTAAAATTAAATTCGGTTTTATTGATTCCAAATTCTAATCCATCTCAGGAAATAAAATCCAATCAAGACTTTGCTCAGACAAATCCCGGTTCACATGAAGTTTTAGCCAAAGAAACACTTTGGGGGATATCAAAAAAATATAAAGTTTCAGTTGAAAATTTGAAAAAAGCTAATCCTTTATTAGAAAGTGAAGGACTAAAAATAGGGCAGCAGATTGTTATTCCTTCCAACGGGTATTCAGTAGTGCAGCAGCCGATTGGAAATGCTCCATCAGAATTAGTTGAAGTTTCCAGAGAAGTTTTGCCTAAAGAAACTAAATATGCTATTGCAAAGGAATTCGGAATCACAGTAACTGAACTAGAAAAACAAAATCCTGAAATCAAGAATAAACTGCCTATTGGCTATCAGTTAAAAATCCTTGCTTCTAAAGAAAAAGCAGCTTCTCTTCAGTCTTCAAAAGCTAATCAGGAAACATCAAATACTGTAAATCCGTCAGTTCTGGCAGCTGATGATACATCAGTCAAAAAAGATTCCTCAACGGTAATCAGAGTTAGTAATCATCCAGAGTTAGTTGATCAGCTAATTATAAATGCTACTGAAAATATTGGTACCCGTTATCGCTCAGGCGGGACAACAAAAGCGGGTTTTGATTGCTCTGGGTTGATGTATTCAACCTTTGGTAATTTTGATATCAGACTCCCAAGAAGCTCTATTGAACAATCGAGAATTGGTACAAAAGTCAATCCGGAAGAAGCACAAAAGGGGGATTTAATTTTCTTCAAGACTAATGGAAGACGCCAAATTAATCATGTTGGAATGGTGATAGAGGTGGTAGATGAAGAAATTAAATTCGTTCATTCTTCAACTCATGGAGGAGTCATTATTTCTTCAACCAAAGAACCTTATTACGAAAGATCTTTCTCGCAGGTAAATCGTGTTTTAGAATAATGTTTTAAGTTTTTAAATCTTTTTTTATTTTAAAAAGAGATTTAAAAAATGAAATTGCAGTAAGCCACATCATAACTTTTTGATCCTTCACTAAACTCGTTTTAGTCAAAATTAAATCTTACATTATCAATACTTAAGATAGTATAAGGCATTTCCTTTTTGTTAGTAATTATTCTCTTGTGAGTTTAAAATGTAATCTGTTCTTTGGTTTTTTATATCTGACAATCTAACTGCCTAATTAAAAAGTTTCTAAAAAAAGTATATCTTTAACCAACCAAAAAACCAAAAAAATGCAGGATAACAACCAGGAAAGTTTTAAGAGAGAACTCGGATTATTAGACGGAACCATGCTTGTGGTAGGTTCTATGATTGGCTCCGGGATATTTATTGTAAGTGCCGACATTGCAAGGCAAGTAGGTTCGGCTGGATGGCTAATATTAATCTGGTTAATTTCAGGACTGATTACCATTATTGCCGCTGTAAGTTATGGAGAATTAAGCGCAATGTTTTCTAAAGCAGGAGGGCAATATGTGTATCTGAAAGAAGCATACAATAAACTAATTGCCTTTTTGTACGGTTGGAGTTTTTTTGCTGTGATTCAGACCGGCACAATAGCTGCAGTAGGAGTAGCTTTCTCCAAATTTGCAGCCTATCTGTATGAACCGCTTAGTGACGAAAATATAGTATTTGAATTAGGAGATTTTAAACTAAATGCGGCGCAAATCGTATCCATTATTACTATTGTTCTGCTTACATTTATCAATAGTCGTGGTGTAAAAAATGGAAAGGCTCTTCAAACAGTTTTAACCATTATTAAAATATTGTCATTGTTAGGTTTGATCGTATTTGGATTAACACTTGCAGCGAAAGTTTCAATTTGGGATGCGAACTGGACTGCGGCATGGACGCCACATTCTTATGATGCGGATAATACTTCGTGGATACCAATTAGTGGAAAAGCTTTAATTACAGGTATTTCAGCCGCAATGGTTGGATCATTATTTTCAAGCGATGCCTGGGTTGGTGTGACTTTTATTGCCGGAGAAATTAAAAATCCCAAGCGTAATGTGGGCTTAAGTTTATTTTTAGGAACTTTCATCGTTACGATTATTTATGTGCTTACAAATCTGATGTATCTGGCGGTAGTGCCGATGAATGAAATTGCAACAGCAAAATCAGACAGGGTAGCGGTGGTGGCTTCTCAGTATATTTTTGGCGATATCGGAACTTTAGTTATTGCCATCATGATTATGATTTCAACTTTTGCCTGCAATAACGGCTTGATTATGGCGGGAGCCAGAGTATATTACACAATGGCAAAAGACGGTTTATTCTTTAAAAAAGCAGCAGTACTTAATGAATTTAGTGTTCCTTCCTGGGCTTTATGGGCACAGTGTATCTGGGCTTCGATTTTGTGTCTTACCGGTAAATACGGTGATTTATTAGACTTTGTCATTATTATTGTATTGATATTTTACATCTTAACAATCTACGGAATTTTTATATTGCGTAAAAAAATGCCAGACCTGGAGAGGCCTTACAAAGCGTTCGGGTATCCATTTTTGCCATTACTGTATATTGTATTGGCTTCGGCAATTAGTGTTTCATTGCTTCTCACAAAATTTACCACTTGTGGATGGGGAATTTTAATTATGCTAATTGGCATTCCGGTGTATTATTTGACAAAACCAAAACAATAAAATTTTAGTATAAAATAAATATTAAATGCCTTGTTTTTTAGCAGGGCATTTTTATTTTTCAGTACTAAACCTTCAATGTAAACCAAAAAGTACTTCCCAATCCTAAATTGCTCTCTACACCAACGCTTCCGTTTTGCGCTTCAATAAATTCTTTGCTGATCGCTAAACCTAATCCTGTTCCTGATTTCTGACTGCCGGGAATCTGGAAGTATTTATCGAAAACTCTGTCTTTGTATCTTGGCTCAATTCCTTTTCCGGTATCGATAACCTGAAAAACAATCTGGTCATTTTCTTCTTTTAATTTAATGAGAATCTTACTTTTTTCAGGCGAATACCGAATCGCATTTGATAAATAATTAATCAAAACCCAGCCTGTTTTTTCAGCATCGGCTTTTACGTTTTTAAGGCTTTCATCGGCATCAACAATTAACTGAATTTGTTTTTGATCTGCCTGAACTTTTACGGCTTCAACAGCATATTTTACAATTTCCTGTGGGTTGCTTTTGCTAATATTCAGCTGAATATTCCCCGTTTCTAATTGCGATAAATTCAGTAATTCGCCTGTGATTTTCAACAAACGCTGACTGTCTTCTTTAATGCTTTCAACCAATTGTTTCTGGTCATCGTTCATATCGCCTGTTTTAGCATTTTCAAGCAATTGAAGACTTAATTTTATAGAAGCAATAGGTGTTTTTAATTCGTGTGAAACGGTGGCAATGAAATTGGTTTTAGCAAAATCCAGTTCTTTAAAAAGCGTAATATTTCGCAGAATAATGACATCACCAATATTGATTTCTTTTTCTTCGCCTGTTGGTGTTATCGTGATATTGTGAATTTCCTTTTCGAAATAACTTTCCTTTCCGTCAGCAAAAATTTTGAGAGGCTGTTTTTTCGGTGTTTCACTTTCTCTCAGAATTAAAGAACGAATTAAATCATTAGAAATTGCCAATTCAGATGCAGTTTTTCCGATAATGTCTTCCGATTTCAAACCGGTAATTTTCAACGCTTCATCATTCACAAACAAAAGAATTCCTTCATGATCCAAACCAATAATCGGATCGTTCATATTATTGATAAGCGTTTCCAGTCGTTTTTTCTCGAAGAGAAGTTTATAAACGTTGCTGTCGTGATATTCTTCCAGCTTTTGCGCCATGGTATTAAACGATTTGGCAAGATCTCCAAATTCGCTGTGACTCGTAAAATGAACACGTTCAGAGTAGTTTTTATTCGCAATTTCCTTAATACTTAGTGTTAATTCCTTAATCGGATTTGCAATATTATTCGGAAGGTTAACCAATAAATTAAAAGCGATTAAAAAACATAAAGTCCCCACAATGGCAATAGAGAAATTCGATGTTTCAGCCGTTTTTTTAGCGATGTCGCTTTTCTGTTTGATGGCATCAAGATTCAGTTTCATAATCGCAAAAATGTCCTGGCGAATCTGCGCCTTTGCAGTTTCATCAGTATTATTTTTAGTTAAAAGAGCAAAACTTTCCTTCAGTTTTTCGGTCGCTTGTTTTTCGCCAGGCTCCGTAATATTTTGAGTTTGCTTCTCTAGATTTTCCTCAAAATTCTGAATATTTTCTTTAGATCCTGATTTAATTTCATCCAAAGCAGAAATCATATTTCGGGAATATTCCAGTGTATTGTAATTGGATTTCAGAATATTCTCGGTATCCTGCTTAATTAAAAAAACAGAATAAGCACTCAATAACGAGAGAATGATAATCATTAAAAATAACAATCCAACCCCCAGATTCAATTTGGTTTTAATTCTCATTTTATAAAACAATTTTTTGAACCATATAAGTGATATAAGGAAATTTAAGCTTTGTTTTTTAACCGCAAAGTTCGCTAGGTTTTTTGCTCGTAAGGTCGCAAGGGGGCAAAATTTTTTAATTTAATCTTTGCGTGCTTTGCGTAAATCTTAGCGCCTTTGCAGTTAAACTTCAACGTTCACTAATTTAAATGAACTTATATAACTTATATGGTTTAATATTTTTTCATGACAAGATTACAAGGTCAACGTTTGATAACGACAATTTATTTAGCAGACGCCTGAAAATTGTTGTAGACAAAATTACTTTAAATAAATTCAAATGCGGTTTACCGATGCAGACAGTTGTAATTTGTTTTTCTTCTACAGTTGTCAAAATCGCATTTGTAATATTCGAATTTTCGAGTTTAATAACTTCTGCTCCCAATTGCACGGCGAGTTTAAAGTTATTAATTAAATGCCTTTGTTTGTCAAGTGCAATTCTTGTAGGGCTTTCCTGCGGAGTTTCGACATACAAAACATACCAGCTTCCATTGTAATAACCTGCCAGACGAGCCGCTTTTCTAATTACGATTTTAGCAGTTTTATCGTTACTGCTTATACAAGCCAACAATTTCTCATGACGCAAAGCATGAAGACTTGGGACTTCGCTTTCTACTTTTCGAACTACCTGACTTGCTACTTCTTTCAAAGCCAATTCACGCAACTGCAGAATTTGTTCAGACTTGAAAAAGTTCTGCAAAGCCATCTGAATTTTATCTGCTGTATAAATTTTTCCTTCTTTCAACCGGGCAATCAAATCTTCCGAAGTCAAATCGATATTTACAACTTCATCAGCCAGACGCAAAACATTATCTGGAATTCTTTCCTGAACATCAATTCCAGTTATGCGTTTTACGTCTTCATTTAAACTCTCAATATGCTGAATATTGACAGCCGAAATTACATTAATTCCAGCTTCCAGAATCTCCAGAACATCCTGCCAGCGTTTTTCGTTTTTGCTTCCTTCAACGTTCGTGTGCGCCAATTCATCAACAATAACCACTTCTGGTCTAAGGTTGATGATTGCCTGAACGTCGAGTTCTTCGAGTTCTTTTCCTTTATAAAAAATAGTTCGTCGCGGAATAATGGGTAAACCAGACAATAACTCATGGGTTTCCTTCCGCATATGCGTTTCGATGTAGCCGATTTTTACATCGATTCCATTTTTCAATAACGAATGTGCTTCCTGAAGCATACGGAAAGTCTTGCCCACACCGGCGCTCATCCCAATGTAGATTTTAAATTTTCCTTTTCGGGATTTCTGAATCAAATCCAGAAAGTGCTGTGCATTATTTTCGTTTTCCATGTTTTTTTGCTACGAAGGTGCTAAGTCGACAAGTTTTTTGTTTCACCCAGATTTTAAAAGATTTAAGCAGATATTCGCAGATTATTTGATTAAAAATCTAATTAAATCGGCTATAATCTGTAGAATCTGCATGAAATAAATTTTAATCACTAAGATTTTTTTCTAGAAACTAATAGCTAATGCTGTTGTCACAAACGTATTAGTGTCTGTTGGCAGATTGTTTTTGGTGAAAATTTCATCTTTACTTGACAGGTTTCTCGCTTCAATTCTAAACAGCACATTATCCGTAATTAAGTAATCAAAGTTAGCTGAAAATCCGTATGTTTTGAATCCGTTTGGGGTTGAGGTTGCGATAATTACACCTTTTTCGTCGCTGTAATATTCACTTCGTGCTGACAGCTGAATTTTATCTGTTGGTTTGTATTGCAGAATTACAAGAGGCGAAAACCAAATGACATATTTATCGCTTCCTTTAGCTGATTGTTGAGAACCAATATCAAAACCAGTGGTCAGATTCACTTTTTGGGCTACTTTAAATTGTCCATAAAAATTATTGAAATAACGCCATTTTTTATCAATATCGGGTTGTTCGTTTCCCATATAGGTACTCCAATTTAAAACGACTTTTTCAGTAGGTTTATACGTAATCTGCGTTCCAAAAGCCGGAGTTTGATTGCCGTCGATTTTCTGAATTCTCTGCCAGCCGTTCAAATACAGCGCAGCCAAATACCATTTTCCAGAATCAGACGTATAGCCAATTTTTACACCCGCTTCATAATAAGGCGAATTTTCAGCCAGCATGCTTCGGGTTAAATTCGCACAATCTTTTCCAATCGCACTTTCAAAACCAATATGCGATGGCATAATTCCAGCATCAATCCATAAATCATGCTTTTGCGAAATCTTTACACCAACATTCGCTTCATAAACATTTTGCAATAAATCCTGCTCAGCCGACATATTATATTGAGCATAAGTTCCCGCCATCAAGGCAAAATTCCCTCGGACATTTCCTTTCGAATAATTCACTTTTGCTAAACCCAAATTCAGGTTCACTTCGTTGCTTTGGTTATAATTATAAAAAAAGTTTGGTCGAGTATGATTTTCCGGTTTCCCGAAATCGTAACTATAATAAACGTCTACATATCCAGAAAACGTAAACGGACTTTTTGATGCTGACTGTGCCTGTAAATTGCTAAAACCAAAAACGATTAAAGCGGTAAGTACTATTTTTTTCATTGTTAATTGTCATTGTGAGGAACGAAGCACTCAAGCAACAGCGAACTGAGCGTAAGCTAATCTCATTCTCTTAAGTTATTTAGTAGATTTTTTAGGAGCTAATCCCGCTATCCGTTTCAATCTTTTCCTGGCTAAAGGAGCCAGAAAAAGGATTTCCACTACTATCGGGGCTAGGGGATTTGGGCTAAAAAGGCGTGTCATTTCCTGCAAGGTTTTCAAAACCTCGTAGGTGTTTAATTTTTTAAAGCTTAGATTTTACATCTAGTTTGTCATTTCAACGAAGGAGAAATCTCCGCAAGAAACTCCGTACAGTTTTGACGTCAATGTCGAATTACGAGTGCGATTTCTCCTTCGTCGAAATGACATAAAAACAACTTTGTCACACCTACAAGGTTTTTAAAACCTTATAGGATAAAACTTAGTACCGATTACTATCTGGATAGTATCTCAGAACCTTAGCATCTTTTAGCGAAGCTTATCCAAAGCCAAATTCAACTCCAAAACATTCACCGTTTCAGGACCGACAACAGCCGTATTAATTTTAGATTCTACCAAAGCTTTTACTTTCGCTTCAGCTAAATTTCGTTCTTTAGCCACACGTTTCACCTGAATCAAAGCACCTTTCGGGGAAATATTTGGATCTAAACCGCTTCCTGAAGCGGTAACCATATCAGCTGGAATTTCAGCTTTTTTCAAGTACGGATGAACAACAAGGAAAGTATCGATTCTCTTTTGAACCAAAGCTAAATACTCCGCATTGCTCGGACCTTTATTGCTTCCGGCACTTCCTGCAGCATTGTAATCAACTGCCGAAGGTCTTCCCCAGAAATAATTTGATTTATCGAACTTCTGTCCGATTTTTTGATAACCAACCACTTTTCCGTTAACCGAAAGCGTTTCTCCTTTTCCTTGATTGGGAGCCATTTGTGCAATTCCGTAAATCGCAAGAGGATAAATAACTGCGAATAATATTAAAGTAACCGCAGTAAGTTTTATGAGTGAGAATATAGATTTCATTTCTTTAAAGTTTCTAAGAGACTAAGTCTCTAAGTTTCTAAGTTTTTTTAATTGTGATAAATAAGTTTTAAAGATTCTAAGAAAAAAACTTAGAATCTTAGCAACTTAGCGCCTTAGCATCTTACATAAATAGTGCTACAAGCAAATCAATTAGTTTAATTCCAATAAAAGGAACAATCAATCCGCCTAATCCATAAATCAAAAGATTACGTTTTAAAATGGCGCTTGCTCCAATCGGACGATATTCAACACCTCTCAATGCCAGTGGAATCAGGATCGGAATGATAATAGCATTGAAAATTACAGCTGATAAAATCGCGCTTTCCGGACTGTGCAAACGCATGATGTTCAAACCTTCTAATGCTGGAATCGCACTAATAAAAAGAGCAGGAACAATCGCAAAATATTTGGCAACGTCATTCGCAATAGAGAAAGTAGTCAACGTTCCTCGAGTCATTAAAAGCTGTTTTCCAATTTCGACAATCTCGATTAGTTTTGTTGGGTCATTGTCCAAGTCAACCATGTTTCCAGCTTCTTTTGCTGCTTGCGTTCCGCTGTTCATCGCAACACCAACATTGGCTTGGGCAAGGGCAGGAGCATCATTTGTCCCGTCTCCCATCATCGCAACCAGGCGGCCTTCAGCTTGCTCTTTTCGGATATAATTCATTTTATCTTCAGGTTTTGCTTCGGCAATAAAATCATCTACTCCGGCTTTTTCGGCAATAAACTTTGCTGTAAGCGGATTATCTCCCGTAACCATAACCGTTTTGATTCCCATTCTGCGTAAGCGCTCAAAACGTTCTTTCATTCCGGTTTTAATGATATCCTGCAATTCTATAACACCTTGAATTTCGTTGTTTTTGATGACCACTAAAGGTGTTCCTCCATTAGAAGAAATTGTGATTACCTGTTGCAAAGTATCTTCAGGAAAAGTGTTCCCAGCTTGTTCTGCAATTTTTTTAGCAGCGTCTTGCGCACCTTTTCGAATGTTGGTTCCATCTTTTAAAATCACACCCGAAGTTCTGGTTTCAGCAGTAAATTTGATGGTGTGTGAAATATCCGAAGTAGTTTGTAAAAAGCTGGCTTTCGCTTCATTTTTTACATCGATCATTTCACTTAATTCTAAGATACTTTTCCCTTCTGGCGTATCATCAGCAAGCGAACTCAATACAGCAGATTTAACGAAATCTTCAAAAGAAATGCCTTTTGTTGGGTAAAAATTGGTTGCTTTTCTGTTTCCAATGGTAATTGTTCCCGTTTTATCCAAGAGCAAAACGTCAATATCTCCCGCCGTTTCAACTGCTTTACCTGATTTTGTAATTACGTTGGCGCGTAAAGCTCTGTCCATTCCCGCAATTCCGATCGCAGAAAGAAGTCCTCCAATTGTAGTTGGAATCAAACAAACGAACAATGCAATAAAAGCAGCAATGGTAATAGGAGCGTTCGCGTAATCGGCAAAAGGCTTTAAGGTAACGCAGACAATCACGAAGATTAAGGTAAAAGCCGCTAACAAAATAGTCAGCGCAATTTCGTTTGGCGTTTTCTGACGGCTTGCCCCTTCAACCAAAGCAATCATTTTATCCAAAAAGCTTTCGCCAGGTTCTGATGTTACTTTTACTTTGATTTTATCAGACAAGACTTTTGTTCCTCCTGTTACAGACGATTTATCTCCGCCTGCTTCGCGAATTACAGGGGCACTTTCACCCGTAATCGCACTTTCGTCAATCGTTGCCAAACCTTCTATGATTTCTCCATCGGCAGCAATTAAATCGCCCGCTTCACAAATGAAAACATCGTCTTTTTTTAATTGAGAAGAACTAATGTTTCTGATTTCTCCATTTGGCAGAATCTGTCTTGCAGGAGTTTCTTCACGGGTTTTTCTTAAGCTGTCGGCTTGTGCTTTTCCTCTTGCTTCGGCAATAGCTTCGGCAAAATTGGCAAACAAAAGCGTTACAAACAAAATTAGGAAAACAATTAAGTTGTAAATAAAACTGCCCTGATCGGTTGCGCCCATTAAGATTGAAACGCAAACCGCAAACATAATGGCAGTTCCAATTTCTACGGTAAACATTACCGGATTTTTAATCATCATTTTTGGATTCAGCTTCACGAAAGACTGCCATAAAGCTTCTTTTACCTGGTTGCTTTCAAATAATGATGTGGATTTATTAGTTGTCATTTTCTTGTAAAAAGTTAAATGTTATTTGTTAAATATTATGCGAAATAGACACACAGATTATAGAACACAGTCAACGGTTTCAACCGTTGGGACACAACGTATATTCAAAATCTTTGTCCCCAAGGTTGAAACCTTGGGCTATGTTTCAAATATTTTATGGATATTCAAATCGAACATTACTTTAGTGTGAAATATTCTGCTAAAGGTCCTAAAGCCAACGCTGGAAAGAAAGATAACGCCGCAACAATAGCAATCACAGCAAAAATCATGATTCCAAAAATTGTGGTATCTGTTTTTAAAGTTCCAGCACTTTCCGGAATGTATTTTTTATTAGCTAATAAACCAGCAATTGCCAAAGGCCCGATGATTGGAATGAAACGGCTTAGCAGCAAAACAATTCCTGTTGTGATATTCCAAAACGGATTGTTATCTCCTAAACCTTCAAAACCAGAACCGTTGTTAGCAGCGCTCGAAGTATATTCGTATAACATTTCAGAAAATCCGTGATTTCCAGGATTATTTAGCCAGCCTGTTGCATTTCCGCTGAACCAATAGCCCATTGCAGTATCATGTGCAGCAAAATAAGAAGCTAAAGCGGTTCCGGCTAAAATCAATAAAGGGTGAAGGATGGCAATAATAGCAGCAATTTTGACTTCCCGGGCTTCAATTTTCTTTCCGAGAAACTCAGGAGTCCGACCCACCATTAAACCTGAAATGAAAACAGCCAGAATAATAAAAATGTAAAAGTTGAGGTACCCCACACCGCATCCGCCATAAAAAGCATTAACCATCATCGCCAATAATTGCATAGCTCCTGAGACCGGCATTGAACTATCGTGCATACTGTTTACAGAACCTGTAGAAATCACCGTTGTCGCAATACTCCAGAAGCCTGAAATAGCTGGGCCAAAACGGACTTCTTTTCCTTCCATTGCTCCGTTTAACTGAGAAATCCCCATTTTTTCGATAGCAGGATTTCCACTGATTTCACTTGAGATTGTTGGAATTACCAAGAGTAAAAATCCAAGTGTCATTACACCAAAAATGATATAAGAAAATTTTCTTTTGTTAAGGAAAAATCCAAGTGCAAAAATCATTGCAAAGGGTACAATAAGCTGCGCCCAAAGTTCAACCGCATTTGTAAAATAAGTTGGGTTTTCTAAAGGATGAGTAGAGTTGGCTCCGAAGAATCCACCGCCGTTTGTACCAATATGCTTAATGGCAATAAAAGCTGCAGCAGGTCCTCGTGAAACTTCTACATGATCGCCTTGTAAAGTGGTAATCGCATCTTTTCCTTCAAAAGTCATTGGAGTGCCGCTAAAAACTAAAGCAGTTGCTACAATTACCGAAAAAGGCAATAAAATACGAGTACAGCTTTTTATAAAATAGTTATAGAAATTTCCCAGTTTGTCTGTGGCTCTTTCGCGCATAGCGGTAAAAACCATTACAGCAGCAGCAATTCCTACACCAGCCGAAACAAATTGTAAAAACATCAAGACCATTTGCGATAGGTACGAAACTCCGGTTTCGCCAGAATAATGCTGTAAGTTGCAGTTTACAACAAATGAAATGGCGGTATTAAATGCCAAATCAGGCGGCATCGATGGATTGTTGTCGGGATTTAAAGGTAGACAACCCTGAAAAAGCAGTACAAAAAAGCAGAGAAAGAACCAAATCATATTGATGCTTAAAAGTGCTTTTAAATGCTGTTTCCAGTTCATTTCTTCAGCTGGATTGATACCGCTGATTCTAAAAATAAATTTTTCAAGCGGATTGAAAATCGGGTCAAGAAGTGTTTTGTTTCCTAAAAATACTTTAGCAATATATTTTCCGAAAGGAATCGCTAAAACAATAGTTAGGAGAAAAATACCGATGACACCTAGTAATTCTGTATTCATAATATGTGAGTTTTGTAAAATGTGAATTGTAAAATGAGAAATGTGAATTGTAAAATGAATTTATCTAACTTTTACATTTCACATAAATATTTTACTTTTTACATGATTTAAAATTTTTCAGGTTTAATTAATACATAAACCAAATACACGAAAACGGCAATGGAGACAATAAAGAGTGCGGTCATGATTTAGATTTTTTCAAGGAATTCAACAGATTTAAAACAAATCGCAAACAGAAAAACTGTGAGTGCGAGTAAAAGAATTGTAACTATCATTATTTTAGATTTGTGAAATGTGAGAAGTAAAATGTTATTTGTGAAAAGTGATCAGTAGATCTCATATCTTACAAACAACATTTCACACTATACTCCCGAAGCATTTACCTGTTTGATATATTCTGCTTTAAGCGTTTGTGGGAAAAGATGCGAAATGTTGCAGTGCCGCATTTCCATAAAAGACGAAACGGAAAAGATATACACGTTAGAAATAGCATTTTTAGTTTCGATACTTCCAGTAATAAATAACCGTTCAGCAAGTGCTAAACACTTTTTAGCCCGAACGATATTGCCGCAGATAATATTTTTTTTAGTGATCTCAGCAAAGCGTTCCGCTTGTTTGTAAATCGAATTAACCTGATTTTTCATGAGAATGAATTTTGATGTTCTTCCTCCTTATGCCAAAAGATGTTCCGAAAAAATGAAGTTGTATCTAAAGTGTTGTAAATAAAAGGAATGTATTTGGGTACTAAAAATTGGGCACAAAAAAAGCCTATCATTTTGATAAGCTTTTATTGAAATGATAGTGTATCTAAATTAAATCGTTCAAATAATTACGAGGCTTTTTTCAATATATTTGATAAACTTAAATATGAACTTATGGAAATTTTTATAGGTATAGCAGGTCTAATAATAGCTTGGTTAACATATCAGAAAACTTTTAATTCTAAACCTGATGAAGAAAGAAATAATTTGTTGGCTGTTTTTAAAGTTACTCAAAAATTACATTTAGAAGTACAATCCATAATTCAAAAATATATTGATGAGAATAACGGAGCAGATCACTTATTATATCCTGACATAACCTTTCAGCATTATCTTAATGTAGCTAAAGAAGAATATCGAAAAGGATTATCTGAAAAAGTTTATGAAGATTTGAGAACAAATAAGCATTACACCAAAAGTAATATTGCTACTTTTCAAAACATGATTGACACACAGCACGATGCTTTATTAAAGTTTAGAAACCAATTATTATTTTTAAAACCGCCCATGGAAAACTAGAGAATTAAGGAACCGGAACAAATTTGGAATTTAAATTTTCTCTATCCCATATTCTTCCAATTTTCTGTACAAAGTCGCAATTCCAATTTCCAATAATCTGGCCGTTTCAGCTTTATTTCCTTTAGTATAATTTAAAACCTTTTGAATATGCAGTTTTTCAACACTCTGCATAGAGAAAGCTGACATTGATTTTGTGTTTTTTTCTGTTTGATGCTGCATTTCATAAGGCAGGATATCAGAAGTCAAAGTATCGCCATTGCTTAAAATCACTGATCTTTCAATTACATTTTTGAGTTCGCGAATGTTTCCCGGCCAGGAATAGTTTTCTAATTTCTGAATAAAATCATCTGAAATCGCTAATGTTTTTTTATTCGTTTTTTCAGAAAACTGTTTCACATAATAATTAGCCAGCAACGGAATATCTTTAGCTCTTTCACGAAGTGAAGGAAGTTTGATTTCGAAAATATTCAAACGGAAATACAAATCAGAACGGAAGCGATGCGCTTCACTTTCTTCTTTTAAATCTCGGTTTGTTGCAGCAATCAATCTAAAATTAGATTTTTTAGAAGTCGTGTCTCCAACAGGAATATATTCGCTGGTTTCTAAAACACGCAATAATTTTGCCTGAAGATCAATTGGCATTTCGCCAATTTCATCTAAGAATAAAGTTCCGCCATTTGCTTCTTCAATAAAGCCTTTTTTATCTTTTACAGCTCCCGTAAAAGCACCTTGTTTATGACCAAAAAGCTCGCTTTCTAAAATTTCTTTTGTGAAAGTACTGCAATTCAAAGCCACAAATGATTTTCCTGCACGGTTGCTGTTTTCATGAATGGCCTGTGCAAAGACCTCTTTTCCAGTTCCGGTTTCCCCAGTCAATAAAACAGTCGAATCGGTTTTGGCTACTTTTTGAGCCAAATCGATAACCTGTTCAATTCCTTTTGACTTTCCAATGATGGTATTAAAGGAATATTTATCGCCAATACGTTTTTCAAGCTGTTTTACTTTTTTCTGCAAAAGCACTTTTTCTACTGCTTTATAAAGAAGCGGAATAATTTTATCATTGTCATCCCCTTTTACAATATAATCGAAAGCGCCATTTTTCATTGCCTGAACACCGTCGGGTATATTTCCGAAAGCGGTCAGCAGAATAACTTCTGCCAAAGGGAAACTGCTTTTTATGTTTTGAACAAAATCAATACCGTTTCCGTCGGGAAGCTTTACATCACACAAAACAACATCAATATCGGTTTGCTCCAGTTTTTTAAAACCAGATTTTAAATCTTTCGCTTCAAAAACTTCAAATCCTTCCGATTTTATAATACGAACCAGCAGGCTTCTCAGTTTTTCTTCGTCGTCTATAATTAAAACTTTGTGTGTCATTTGTAGAGGTGCTAAATCAAATTTTGGCATTTGATTTACAAATTTAGGTTTAAAATCATTTGGGTTTTACGTTTTAATTTAAAAAGTTAGAGTACATTTTAAATATTATAATTCAATTAACACAGCATAATTTAGGCTTTCATTTTAAATGAATTAATTTTGCAAAAGATATTTATTTACATGAAAAAACCAATTTCACTCTCCATATTAGAACTCGCTATTATCAACAATGACAGCAATGCAGCTGAAACATTACATAAAACAAAAGAAATTGCCCAATTAACAGATGCTTTAGGATACAAAAGGTTTTGGCTTGCCGAACACCACAATATGGCACATGTCGCCAGTACGGCAACCGTAGTGTTGATTGGATATATTGCCAGTCATACGCAAAATATTCGTGTAGGATCTGGCGGAATTATGCTGCCTAATCATTCGCCTTTAATTGTAGCTGAACAATTTGGAACTTTAGAAACATTGTATCCGGGCCGAATTGATTTAGGTTTAGGAAGAGCGCCTGGAACCGATCAGCCAACTGCAGAGGCAATTCGAAAAGATTTCTTCGAACAGGCACAACGATTTCCGCAAAACGTATCAAAATTACAGGAATATTTTTCAGAAGAAAATGCTACAGCAAAAGTACGTGCCTTTCCAGCAGAAGGTACAAATGTGCCTATCTGGATATTAGGTTCCAGTATGGAGAGTGCTTCTTTGGCAGCGGCATATGGCTTCCCTTATGCTTTTGCAGGACATTTTGCACCACGCCAAATGTTACAGGCTTTTGAGTTTTACAGGGACAATTTTCAGCCTTCAAAATTTTTGGATAAACCGAAAAAGATGGCTTGTGTGAATATCATTGCTGCTGATACTGATGAAGAAGCAGAAAGGCTTTCAACAAGTTTATATCAAATGTTTTTGAATTTAATACGGAATGATCGTAAAGGACTTCAGCCCCCTGTGGATTCGCTAGACGATATTATGAGTGAAGAAGAACGTTTTCACGTCAATCAGATGACAGCATGTTCGTTCGTGGGAAGTAAAAATCAGCTCGCAGAAGATTTAAAAAAGTTTATTGATTATTCGCAAATTGATGAATTGATGATCACCAGTCCAATTTTTGATCATAAAGCGAAACTAAAAAGTCTGCAATTGACCAAAGAAGTAATAGACGAACTAAATGCAAAATAATAAGCATCAATTAAAAGAGAGGCCTTCGAGCCTCTCTTTTTATAGTTTTAATTTCCCTTCAACACCAATATCTGCGGTATTTCCAAATAATGCTGATCCGGCCATTTTAAGTAATGAAATAACTTTCCCGTCTTTTGTATCCCAGTAATAAGCATCCGAAGGGACTACTTTTATGACCGTAACATTCGGGTCATTTTTGCCTTCTTCAAACCAGGCTTTGGCAACAGGTGTCCATAATTCGTCAATTATAGCCTGATCTTTATATATTGACGCTGCTCCGTATATTGAAATGTATTGCGAGCTTGCATTGTTAGCAAAAAATAATTGAACCTGATCGTCTTTTGAAATTTCAAAATTCTTATTGCTGTTTGCAGAACTAATAAACCACAAATTTCCCTCATCATCAATATCCTGAATACTCATAGGGCGTGATTGAAGAGGTGTTTTTGTTAGTTCAGTTACAAAAATTCCTGTTTTAATTTCTTTTACTAATGAAATTATTTTTTCTACTGCTTCTTTATTATCTAAATCTTTATGCATGATATCGTTATTTATAGTTTAATCCAGATCAATTTTCTCCGATGTCCATTCTATAGCCAGCATATAATCTTCTTTTTTGAATCCTTTGAATTCTCCCGGCATAATTCTATTGAAAACTTTAGTGAAATTAATCATTCTCTGACAGTCCGTTACGATAGCGGCTCTTGTCCATTTTGTAATGTTTCTAAAGCTTAACAGAGATTCGTGAAGCCAGGCGCCTAAAGCAAAATCAGTTGGAGACTTCTCAAAAAATAATAAATAGTTTAGTTTTGGGGTATCATCGATTAAAAGACGCACTTCTGATTTGACAAAATCAACATCGCCTTTCACTACGTGACCAGCTGTTTTAAAACCAATCATATTTTCTGGTAATTCCTTAATTTTTTCAATCATAACATTTAAATTTTGCAGGTTAAATTCATTTTTACAAAAGTACCTGACTAGTAAGTTTCTGGGTTTATGTTAAAAGCGGATTATCTTATATAATTCCAATGTGAAGCTAGTTTTTATCAAACACATTTGAAATTGATAAGGAATTCTACTTAAAAAAGTATTAAATTAGCTATCATTATAAAATGTAAATCCAAGTTATGCTCAAGAAAATATTAGTAGGTTCCGGAATTGTACTTGCCATTATTTTGGCTTTCAGATATTGTGAATTCAAAAAAAATGACGATACCGGAATTGAGTATAATACAAATCTGATTCAGCAGCAAATCTTAAATGTTGGAAAACTAGTTGTGACCGAAGGGCATTTTTCTGAAGTCATCACCTATAAAAATCAGCAGAAATATTTCATGAATATGATTTCGTTTGAGAAGAAAGCACTTGTTGTCGTAAATGCAAATGTTACAGTTGCTTACGATTTACATAAAATGAAATATGATATTGATGAAAAGAATAAAACGATTACCATTCTTAATATTCCAAAAGAAGAAATTACCATCAATCCGGATATTCAGTTTTATGATGTGGAGCAAAGCAAACTGAATCCTTTTACGGGCGATGATTACAATAAAATCAATAAATCGGTAAAAGCTAATCTGGCTAAGAAAATTGATAAATCGACACTTAAAACAAACGCCCAAAACAGGTTGATAAGCGAATTATCTAAGATCCTAATTATGACTAATTCTATGGGTTGGAAATTACAATACAATGGAAAAACGATTGAATCGGAGAGTGAGTTGAATCAGGATTTGAAGTTGTAGAAGGAGTTTTTCACGATCTTGTCACTTCGACGGAGGAGAAGTCACATCCAGTGAGCAACGAAACGTAAATACTTTATGTGACTTCTCCTCCGTCGAAGTGACAAAAAAACTTAGAAAATATAATTATTTAAAACTATGTTTAATCCTCAGGAAGGTTTTCATTCTTATTATGTTTACATCCTAACCAATAAATATCGTTCAACTTTCTATATTGGAGTTACCAATAATTTGAAAATAAGATTGGAACAGCATAAAGACAATTTAGAAACTGGTAATAAAACTTTTGCCTCAAAATACAGTTTAGAATTTCTGGTTTATTATGAAAAATTTGTTTGGATTCAGGAAGCAATTTCCAGAGAAAAAGAATTAAAAAAATGGAGAAGAGAAAAGAAGATTGAATTAATAAAAGATTTTAATCCAAAATTAGAATTTTTAAATTATCATTTTGATTCAATTTAACTCATCTTTTTTGTCATTTCGACGAAGGAGAAATCACACTAGAAACTCCGCAATCAAAATCGCCAATCTTTGTCGAATTCCGAGTGTGACTTCTCCTTCGTCGAATTCCGAGTGTGACTGGTTTGCTCAGTAAAAAAACTTTGCATCTTTACGATATTAAAAAACCTATGAGCAATATTTTAAACCGCTTCCTGATCAAAAATCAGGTCCAGTCCACCCAAAATTAAATGGGCAACTTCAGGACGTTTTTCTTTCAATTGCTCCAGATAAACCAAGACCTCCTGTAGAAGCTGTTTTTCATCAGAATCTTTTAAAAGTTCAGTAATTTCAACGGCAAGAAGCCAGTCGTTAGGGTGATTGTTTTTTAATTTTTCAAAAACCGATTGGAGTTCAGATTTAGAGTCTTTGTTTTCTCTAATGTTTCGTACTGTCGAATATAAAATTTCCAAACCATCACGTTCGTCTGTATGTTTTGCTTTGATGGTTTTAGAAGTCGGAACAATATTAATCAGGTCAAAACTATTTACATCAGCAGGGCCTGAAAAAGCTGAAACTACTTTTTTACCAATCGCCATATCATAATTGCCCCATTCCGGCTGAAAAAGAATCGTTTCGCCATGTGTTACGGTACAATTTCTAAAACTGATTAAAATAATTTCGCCATGCAAATTTCTGGAGCCGGTAATAATTTCTCCTTCAACTATGATATTGCCTTCAAATTCCAGTTTTACAGTTTCGTTTTCTACGATGCGGTATGCCTGTAAATCCTTAGGACTCATATCTTCAATGGTCAAATTGAAACCTTTTAATTTTCCAATCGGACTTCCAAAACCATGAGGATGTGTTAAAGTTCCGTGACCAACCAATTCTTTTTCACGGTATGATAAAGCGGTCTTTCCGGTTGTCTGAATATAAACCGGTTTTCCTTCTTCTTCAATGACATTTGTGAAAACACCTGAAATTTGCAGACCGGTACTCAGTTCAATTGTTCCCAAAGCATTCGATTGAATCAGTTTTTGAATACCTGATAGTCCTCCTGTTCGCAAAGCCATTTTATTGGCAAATTCTTCTAAAATCAGACTCAGGTGCGAAAACGTAGGCGTTACATACAATTGTGGCTGCAGCTGCGTAATATCAAAATTTTGATTGGCAGCCGAGATATCATAAGGGATTTTCTTCACACTGTCAGTCATACAGTGAGCACTTTCGCCAATAGAAGAAAGCAGTCCTGCGCCATAAATTTTAGGATTTTCGACAGTTCCGATTAATCCATATTCAACCGTCCACCAGTGTAGATTTCGAATTTGAGCCATTTCAGATAATTCCCCCATATTATTTTGTAAATCGGCCACTGCTTTTTCCGCTTCCTCAATTTTTTCCTGTGGTGTACCTTCGGCTTCTTTCAAGATCGAAAGCAGTCTGATCGCTTCATACATCTGATAATCTTTGTCAGAAGAAATCGCTTTGCAGCCAATTTCTCCAAAGCGTCTTAAATATTCAGCATATTCAGGATTGGCAATGATGGGAGCGTGGCCTGCACCTTCGTGAATGATATCAGGCGCAGGAGTATATTCGATATGTTCTAATTGTCTGATATCCGAAGCAATAACCAAAACATTATACGCCTGAAATTCCATAAAAGCATTGGGCGGAATAAATCCGTCAACCGCAACGGCAGCCCAGCCAATCTCGGTCAGAATCCTGTTCATACCGTACATGCTAGGAATAGAGTCAATTTCGATTCCGGTTTTTTTCAAACCATCCAGATAAGAATGATGGGCTACTTTCGATAAATAATTTACATTTTTACGCATCACGTAACGCCAAACTGCTTGATTAATGGGGGTATAATCGCTGTAATCCTGAGGTTTGATGAATTGCTTTAGATGTTTAGGCAATCTTTCTAATAACGGATTTGTTTCAATGTTCGGATTCATTTGGAAAAACTGTAGGTTCAAATGTAAAATTACAAATTTTAGGTATTTAAAACGACTTTTTTAATATTTAATTCGCATAAAAAGTGTCTTTTGTTGTCAAATTATTAGTTTTTTCCGCTTGCGTTTTTAGAATTATTTTTTAAGATAAATAATAGTCTAAAGGTAAATTAGACCTAAAAAAAATAATAATAAATTACTTAGTTTTACAAAAAAGTAAGGTATTCATAATAGTATGAAAGTTTTTTTGATCATTTTAATAATAGCGGTGTTGGTTTTTCTGGGGATAAGATATTTTTTATTCAGGATAGGAGATCCGGTAAATAGTAAAGTTTCTGATTCGTATTTCTATCATTACAGAAAAAATTTGATTGTCCATTCGCCAATGGGCAATTGGTTTGAACTGGGATATTTTGAATCTGATGCTGATGTTGAATCTTTTCAGCCCATAAACAGGGATTTTGGAAAAGATAAAAAGAATGTTTTCTGGAAAGGAAGAAAGCAAACTGTTGATTATGCAACTTTTCAGGTGGATGCTTCTGGAATTATTAAAGATAGAAACCATGTTTATACTACAAACGGAAAAGAATATAATTTTTTAGGAATTATAGAAGGAGCAGATCCTAAAAGTTATCAGCTGCTGGATTCCTCACTTCCGGATTATAAGCGGATTAGCTGGTTCAGGGATGCTAATGCAGTTTTTTACAGGGGTAAAAAAACAGAAGGAGATCCGGTAACTTTTAAGCCTTTAAACGATGCAATTGCTATAGACGCAAATTACATTTATTCGATTATTCATCAAAGAGGAGATGGTTTATATGCTTTTGAAGTTGATGAAGTAATCCGAAAACATAAAAGAATTGCAGGTGAAATCAAGGTTGTTAACGAATCATACGTCCAAATCGGAAATGCTGTAGTTTCTGCTTTTACGAAAGATGAATTTACGCTTCATACTTTCGAAACTATTAAAAGCACCAAAGTAGTTAATTATTTTACAATAGTGGTTAACGACACGTTAATTTACAAAGGAATAGCATACCCTGAAATTGATATTCAATCTTTTGAGCCATTAGATTATGGCTACTGCAAAGACAGCAAAAATGTGTATTATTCAGGCAAAAAAATAACCGGTGCTGTTATTTCAGCTTTTGAAATCCTCTCCCCGGATTATGCCAAAGACAGTAAAAACGTATTTTACAAAACTAGTGTTGTTGAAAAAGCAGATCCAAAAACATTTAAAAAGACTTCTGAAAGTGATGTTTGGGAGGACGGAACAAATAAATTTAGAGAAGGAAAAATCCTTTAAGGGAAATTGAAATAAATTTATGACTATGAAAATAACGACTTTTCTAACAATCGTTATTTTCATAATTTACTTTCTCCATTTTATCCTCGTAAGTTTCAGTTTCTTTTTTGGTCATACGAACTTCTTTCAGATTTACTTTTAATTGTTTTTTACTGTCAGGACTGATCCATGATCCATTAAAATTTGTCCCTTCCTTCTTTAAAATCATAACTCCTGAAAATCCATATTCAACGAGGACAAACTGGTTTTCATTTTTTTTATTTTGGGTAATATCTAATTGGATCCAGCTGCCGGATTTGTCGTAGCGGTACATTGATGTGTACATTAAACCTGCGGTACAAGGGTTTTCTTCTTCTTTTATATAAACTGTTACGGCTATTTTTCCGTCAATAGTACCTTTATAAAGCATATTTTTGGCAGATTGTGCCTTTGTGGCGACAGCAAAGAACATACAAAGAAGAAGAATTAGTTTTTTCATATTTTAAGTAAATTGTTATTTTAAAATTATTGCAATTTATTGATTTCCCGCATTCCTGAAATATTCAATCTTATAATTGAACATATAAGCCATATTTGCCGCACGGATTTTGGCTTCTTCTGCTAATTTTCCAATAAATAAGGAATCAACAGTTTCGGTAAAAATTTCCATCCAGCGGTCAAAATGAGTTTGGTTTACTGGTAATTGTTTGTGTGGTGGAAAAGGGCTTCCGGAATACGTATGTTCTTCTAAGAGTATAGTCTGCCAGAAACGATACATTTTTTCCAAATGTTCCGGCCATCTTCCTGTCATTCTTTCGTTAAAAACAGGTCCAATTAAATCGTCGCTTTGTACTTTTTCATAAAACATATTTACCAAAAGTTTAATATCGTCTATGTTTGAAATATCCTGAAGGGCCATTTTTTTCTAATTAAATTTGAGTTGCAAAAATACGATATAGCGTCTTTTTTATTTGCTGATATTTGTCATAGCAGAAATTTTTCAACCAATTAACTGGGTGAACAAACTGGGATTATCATTGAGATATTGAAATTCAAAACCGTTTTTAGTCATATTCAGTTTAATATTCAGAATGTCTTTTTTGTTTTTTAATTCTAGCCCAACCACAACAGACCCCATTTCACGGCTCGTTTTTTTTGCAAACTGGAAATAAGTAATATCATCATCTGGTCCTAAAATGTTGTTTACGAATTCTTTCAGAGCACCCGGACGCTGGGGAAACTGAATCATAAAATAATGCATCAGCCCTTCGTAAAGTAAAGAACGTTCTTTTATTTCGGCTGTTCTTTCAATATCATTATTGCTTCCGCTCACTACGCAAACAACTGTTTTGCCTTTAATTTTCTCTTTATAAAAATCTAAAGCCGCAATTGTTAAAGCTCCAGCGGGCTCGACTACCATAGCTTCTTCATTGTACAATCTTAAAATGGTAGTGCAGACTTTTCCTTCAGGAACCAGAATAATGTCTTCAAGATTATAACGGCAGATTTCAAAGGTTTTGTCTCCCACTTGTTTTACAGCTGCTCCATCCACAAATTTATCAATCGTTTTTAATGCCGTGTTTTTATTTTCTTCAATAGAAGTTTTCATCGAAGGAGCACCTTTTGGCTCAACACCAATTATTTTGGTATTCGGACTTAAATGTTTAAAAACCTCAGATAAACCGGAAGCCAGCCCGCCACCGCCAATTGGTACAAAAACATAATCGATTGGTTCTTTATAAGTTTCCAAAATTTCTAAACCCACCGTTCCCTGACCTGCAATTACTTTTTCATCATCAAACGGATGAATGAATATTTTATGATTTTTGATGGCGTCTGCAGTCGCCGAGGCATAAGCATCGTCAAAAGTATCTCCTGTCAAAACAATTTCAACAAATGATTTCCCGAACAATTGTACTTGTTTAACTTTTTGTTTCGGAGTAGTTTTTGGCATATAAATTTTGCCTTTTATCTGCAGTAAATGGCAGGAATAAGCAACGCCCTGGGCGTGATTCCCGGCACTGGCGCATACCACTCCAATTTGTTTTTCGGCATCGGTTAATGAAGAAATTTTGTTGTAAGCCCCTCTGATTTTATACGAACGGACAATTTGTAAATCTTCTCTTTTTAATAAAATAGCTGCTTTAAATTCATCAGAAAGATTTAGATTCTGCGTAAGCGGAGTAGAAACTACAACATTTTCAAGCTGTTTTTTCGCATTCAGTACCTCGTTGAATAAATTCATAATTTTAATTTTGAAAATAAAAAACCTCCCGTTTTGGGAGGTTCATAAATTGTATATCCTTCTTTATATAACACCTCGCCATCACTGCACAATTGCAATAATGCTGATAATAGCGATAATAATGTTATTACAGTTTTTCATTTTTATTATTGAATAAGCAAATATAATAATTATTTTTTTGCCTGATTTATCTGAGGCGGATATTGAGCTAAAATTTTGTTTACAAATTCAGCAATTCTTTCATCTTTTTTATCGATGTTTCGGGTTAAAAGTCCAATTCCTTCTCCCTGCCAGATCATTTCTTTCTTTTTGGCATCAATCAGATCGATGTATAAAGTTCCTTCAGTAGAAGTTGAAACCGAAGTCTGGTTACCGTACATCATCCATGGATTCCATCCCCATCCCCAGCCATAACCCCATCCGGCGTTAAATTGGTTTACATCAACCTGTTCTCTTGATTTCGTAAAAATGTTTACCAGTAAATCAGGTTTTTCACTTTTTGTGAAGCCTTTAGACTGCATTTCTTTATCAATTGCATGAAGAATACGTCTTTTATCCAAATCAGAAATCTCTACTTTATCAATTCCGGGTTTGAAGAAGGCATAGGTTTTGTAAGGCGTAAAATCGACATTTTTGTCGTAATCAGAATAAACAGTAACACTGCTGCATGAAGTAAGGATTAATAACAGCAAAATCGGAACTAATTTGAATGTTTTCATAATTTTATAGAATTAAATGTTTTGTTTATAGTAAGCTTTCATCAACCATGTTGGGTAAAGTTACTTTCAATAACGGCTGAACTTTCATGGCACGTTTTATTGCAAAAACGGCACCTTCGTTTCGGGCCCAGCTTCGTCTTGAAATTCCGTTGTTTACATCCCAGAAAAGCATTGAAGCTAAACGGTTTGAAGCCTCTGTAGAGCCATCAAGAACCATACCAAATCCGCCGTTTATAACCTCTCCCCAGCCAACGCCGCCACCGTTATGAATGGATACCCAGGTTGCTCCCCTGAAGCTGTCTCCAATTACATTCTGAATCGCCATATCGGCCGTAAAACGGGATCCGTCATATATATTAGAGGTTTCTCTGTAAGGCGAATCTGTTCCTGAAACGTCATGATGATCGCGGCCTAAAACAACCGCTCCGATTTCACCTTTTGCAATCGCCTGATTAAAAGCTTCTGCAATGTTGATTCGGCCTTCTGCGTCAGCATACAAAATACGGGCTTGCGAACCTACAACCAGTTTATTTTCCTGAGCACTTTTAATCCATTTAATATTATCCTGCATTTGCTGCTGAATTTCATTTGGGGCAGTTTCTGCCATTTTTTCTAAAACTTCGCAGGCTATGGTGTCAGTTTTTAATAAATCTTCAGGTTTTCCGGAGATACAAACCCAACGGAAAGGACCAAATCCGTAATCGAAACACATTGGTCCCATAATATCCTGAACGTAACTCGGATATTTAAAATCGATATTGTTTTCTGCCATTACATCTGCACCGGCGCGGGAAGCTTCTAATAAAAAGGCATTTCCGTAATCGAAAAAGTAGGTTCCTTTTGCAGTATGTTTGTTAATAGCAGCTGCATGGCGACGTAAACTTTCCTGAACTTTTTCTTTGAATAAATCCGGATTTTCAGCCATCATTTTGTTAGCATCTTCAAATGAAATGCCAACCGGATAATACCCTCCGGCCCACGGATTATGAAGCGAAGTCTGGTCTGAACCTAAATCAATTTTGATTTTTTCCTGATCGAAACGTTCCCAAACGTCAACCACATTTCCTAGATAAGCAATCGAAACGGTTTCTTTGTTGGCTTTCGCCAAAACTACTCTCGCCACCAATTCATCTGTAGAAGTTACAACTTCATTTATCCATCCCTGCTCGTGACGGATTTTAGTAATCTTCGGATTTACTTCGGCACAAACCGTAATACAGCCTGCAATATTTCCCGCTTTTGGCTGTGCTCCAGACATTCCGCCAAGACCCGAAGTTACAAATAAACGTCCTTCAGGATTTTGTTTTATTTTTCTGAAACCATTCAGAACCGTAATCGTAGTTCCGTGAACAATTCCTTGTGGGCCAATATACATATAACTTCCTGCGGTCATTTGTCCGTATTGAGAAACTCCAAGAACATTCATTCTTTCCCAGTCATCAGGTTTCGAATAATTTGGGATTACCATTCCGTTGGTCACCACGACTCTCGGTGCTTCTTTATGGGAAGGAAACAATCCCATTGGATGTCCGGAATACATCGTTAATGTCTGCTCATCTGTCATTTCAGATAAATATTGCATCGTCAATAAATATTGTGCCCAGTTTTGAAAAACGGCTCCGTTTCCGCCATACGTTATCAATTCATGCGGATGCTGTGCCACAGCATAATCCAAGTTGTTCTGAATCATGTGCATAATCGCTTTCGCCTGCAATGATTTTCCCGGATATTCGTCAATTGGTCTTGCGTACATTTTATAATCCGGACGAAAACGATACATATAAATTCGGCCGTAAGTTTCTAATTCTTCTGAAAATTCAGGAAGTAATTCGGCGTGGTGTTTTGGATCAAAATAACGTAAAGCATTTTTCAGTGCCAGTTTTTTTTCTTCTGCCGAAAGAATTTCTTTTCGTTTTGGAGCATGATTAATTGCCGGATCATATTGCTTTTTCGGTGGTAATATAGAAGGAATTCCTTGTTGTATTTGCTCTTTGAAAGTCATTTTTTTAAGATTCTAAGCTTCTAAGTTGCTAAGGTATTTTTATTAGATTAACAACAGATTAATTTTTTGTTTTTTAATTTTGTCTAGCTGAGACTGGCTTTTGAAATTTACCAATATTTTACTCCTAAAGATGTTTGTCAAATCTTGGTATTTGGTATTTTTAGATTGGGATTTTATTTAAATTATCTAATTCTAAAATTGATACATTATCTAATTGACTTTCTTTCTGATTTCTCCCGTTCGTTTATCAAAACCGTACGGACAATGACGACAGCCGCTTTTGCAGCAGTAACCACGTTTTAAATGATGTTTTTCAGTAAAGCACTTATAACCTTCGGGCGTATAGTAAAAATCTTCGTCCTCAATTAATTTATTTTCATTACTTTGTTCTTTCATAAACTATTTTGTAAGAATTGTTGTTTCATTAAAAACCAAAATAACGTAGGCGATTGTGATTTTGTTGAAATTGAACAAGTTTATCACTACAAATTTATAAATTTTACAGCCAGTGTTTCTAATTGTTGCTAAATATTTAATTCCGAAGGGCTATCGTGGAATGGCTATATTTCCATTTGTTTTAGTAAAATATTATAAAGATCAGGTAAATGTTGTTTTTTTAAATCACGAAAAAATACATTTAAGACAGCAAATAGAAATGCTCATTCTACCGTTTTTTATCTGGTATATTGTAGAGTTTTTTATTCGTTTTATCCAATACAAAAACAGAGATTTAGCCTATAGAAATATTAGTTTTGAAAGAGAGGCATACGAAAATGAAACTGATTTTAATTATCTGAAAAACCGCTCTTTTTTTCAGTTCTTGCAATACATAAAATTAAAATGAATCCAGTTTTCAATCAATCCATAGATATCCAATTTCCAAACGACATTTCTTTGACCATAAAGCGTGAAGATATGATTCATCCTTTTGTATCGGGAAATAAGTTTAGGAAACTGAAATACAATTTGCTTCAGGCGAAAGCCGAAAATAAAACGACTTTATTAACTTTTGGAGGCGCATTTTCGAACCATATTGCAGCGGTGGCTTATGCAGGAAAAGAGCAGGGGGTTAAAACAATCGGAATCATTCGCGGCGATGAACTTTTGGATAAAATAAAAGAAAATCCAACTCTGAAATTCGCTCAGGAAAACGGAATGCAATTTGAATTTGTGTCAAGAGAAAATTACCGCTTAAAAAACGAAGAATCGTATATCGAAAATTTAAAACAGAAATTTGGCGATTTTTATTTGGTTCCCGAAGGTGGTACAAATGAACTTGCCGTAAAAGGATGTGAAGAGATTTTGACTGATGAAGATTCGGTTTTTGATTACGTTTGCTGCGCTGTTGGAACAGGCGGCACGATTTCCGGATTGATAAATAGTGCGTTGCCACATCAGAAAATTTTAGGGTTTTCGGCGTTAAAAGGTGATTTTTTAAAAGATGAAATTTGTATTTTTGCACAGAAAGATAACTGGAATTTGATTTCTGACTATCATTTTGGAGGTTATGGCAAGATAAATTTGGAATTAATTGAATTTATCAATGCTTTTTTTGAAGAAAATAAAGTGCCCTTAGATCCAATTTATACTGGAAAGATGGTTTTTGGCGTTATAGATTTAATCCATAAAAACTATTTTCCTGCACATTCAAAAATTTTACTCATTCACACTGGCGGACTACAGGGAATTAATGGAATGAATTTAAAATTGAAGCAGAAAAAAATACCAACACTCAAAATTGATGCTTAAAAAAATAATTACACTCTTCGTAGTCGCAGTATTGGCAAGCTGTTCTTCCAGCAAGCCTACTATAGCAACCACTAAAAAACAGGCAGCGGTTCAAAGACCAAGAACAGTTGCGACTAAAAAAGGAGTTACTTCCAGACCAACTACTAAATATCCTTCTACAAATAATACAACTGAGGTTATTCAATCGACTTCCAAAACAGTTGTTACCAGCAGTTTAATTACTGATTATGTTTTGCAGTATAAAGATATTGCAATGGGAAACATGAAAACGTATGGTATTCCGGCAAGTATTATCCTGGCCCAGGGAATTCTGGAATCGGGAGCTGGAAGAGGGGATCTGGCGGTGTCGGCGAATAATCATTTCGGAATAAAATGCCATAAGGACTGGCTTGGGGAAAGTGTTCGTCATGACGATGATTCATCTCAGGAATGTTTTAGAAAATATAAAGAACCATCAGAATCCTACCGGGATCACGCTTTATTTTTAGTTGGTAAAAACCGATATGCTGTTTTGTTTACGTATGAAAAAGACGATTATAAAGCCTGGTCAAAAGGGCTGAGGGCTTGTGGTTATGCAACAGATCCCAATTATCCGGATAAATTAATCAGTTATATTGAGCGTTATAATCTGCATCAGTACGATTGTCAGGTTACAGGGAAAAGCTACACGTCAATTAATAAGTCAGCAACGGTAAAGAGTTCCTCTTCGTCTTCATTTTCAAATTCAGACGATCCGAATTTATACGAAGTACAAAAAGGTGATACTTTGTATTCGATATCCAAAAAATTCAACATTCTGGTTGACGAATTAAAACAGAAAAACAACCTGACGGACAATGCCCTTTCGATAGGTCAGAAACTGAAAGTGAAGTAATTATTAGTTGTAAAATATTAATGAAAAACAAAATCGTAATTGGAGTTTTTATTTTGGCAATATCGATAACAATTCGATTTTTTTGTGGAATTTACCATCATGATGAATTTGGGCAAAATCATTTTTTCATAAAACATAGCCCAATTTGGAAATGGGAATTTTACTCTCCTCAGGGAATGTCCGACTTAAAATTTGAAGACCTTTCGAAAGAAGAACAAATCGAACAAAAATATTTTAATGAATATATAAAAGACAGAGGTCTTAGTTTGTGATCTAAAAAATCTAAGAAGTCTAAAATCTAATAATCTAAATAAAATGATTTATAAAAGAAGTAGCCAGCTTTTTGCTGAAGCAGAAAAAGTAATTCCGGGAGGCGTAAATTCACCGGTTAGAGCATTTAAAGCCGTTGGAGGAACTCCGATTTTTGTAAAAAGTGCCAAAGGTGCTTATTTGTACGATGAAGACGGAAATAAATTAATAGATTACATCAATTCCTGGGGACCAATGGTTTTGGGACATGCCTATCAGCCGGTTGTGGATGCGGTAATCGAAAAAGCGAAACTAGGGACATCATTTGGAATGCCAACCGAACTGGAAACAGAAATTGCTGCTTTAGCGGTTTCAATGGTTCCGAATATTGACAAAATCCGTTTTGTAAATTCGGGAACAGAAGCTTGTATGAGTGCGATTCGTCTGGCTCGTGGGTTTACAAAAAGAGACAAAATCATCAAATTTGCCGGCTGCTATCACGGCCATTCTGATTCCTTTTTGATTCAGGCCGGAAGTGGAGCTGTAACTTTTGGATCACCAAACAGTCCCGGAGTTACAGAAGGAACTGCAAAAGATACCTTACTGGCGAAATACAATGATTTAGAGAATGTAAAAACTTTAGTTGAAGCTAATAAAGGCGAAATCGCAGCCATTATTATAGAACCCGTTGCCGGAAATATGGGGTGTATTCCACCTCAAAAAGGTTTCCTGCAAGGCTTAAGAGATTTGTGTACGGCAAACGGAATCTTATTGATTTTTGATGAGGTAATGACAGGTTTCCGTTTAGCAAAAGGCGGCGTTCAGGAGTTATTCAATATCGATGCCGATATTGTTACTTTCGGAAAAGTGATTGGTGGCGGATTGCCAGTTGGAGCATTTGCGGCACGTGAAGAAATTATGAATTATTTGGCACCTCTTGGTCCGGTTTATCAGGCAGGAACATTATCCGGAAATCCGTTGGCAATGGCTGCCGGATTAGCGATGCTGAAATCTTTAAATAATGATGCTGAAATTTTTACCCGATTAGAAGAAAAAACAGCGTATCTGGAAGCAGGAATTGACAGGGTTTTAAAAGCGAATAATGTTGTTTTTACCATTAATAGAGTTGGTTCTATGATTTCGGTGCATTTTGATGCTGATCCCGTTACCGATTTTCAAACAGCTGCAAAAGGAGATAACGAAACGTTTAAAAAATTCTTTCACGGATTATTGCAGGAAGGTGTTTACATCGCGCCTTCTGCTTATGAAACCTGGTTTATTACAGATGCTTTGACCTATGAAGATTTAGATTTTACCATTAATGCAATTGATAAGGTTTCTAAAACCTTCTAATGACGAGGGTTTAAAAAGCTAACTTTATCTGCACAGCAGTATCATTTTGTGTTGATAAAATACAGATTCGATATCTTGAATTTAAAAATAACAAGCGATTGGGGACAACAATTATGTTCTCAATTGCTTGTTTGCTTATAAGGTTATTCAGTTCATCCGTTTAGATTTGGTACTATTTAGAGATGTATTATATTATAGACTTTTGCCAGTTTTATGCTTTAGAAATAATAAAGGCTATCTTTTGGACAGCCTTTAAAAACTAATTAAAAATAAAAAAATCAATAAGAATTACAAATCAGGAACTGACTTATAAAAATTCTTATTTTGCTTTCATAAGTACCTGTACACTGTTAGATTTTTTTAAAGAACTAACGATGAAATCTTTCAGGTCTTTTGCAGTTATGTTGTTTAAAGTGTTTTTTAGAGTTTCTGTATCCTGAGGTTCTTCGTTATTTCGAACATAAGAAGTCAAAACATTCAGCCAGTAATTGTTTTGTTTAATCTGTTCCTGATGATTTTTTAGAATAGATTGCTTGATGTCTTCGAGTATATTTGCCGGAATATTTTCAGTCTGAACTCTTGCAAGCTCGGCGTGAACAATTTTCACCAAAGCATCTGCTTTATCAGGATTACAATCGAAATTGATCTCTAAAGAAAATAATGGGGAAGGAGACTGTGATAAATTGGCTCCAACCTGGACGCCGTAACTACCGCCTTCTTCTTCACGAATCGTTTCTAAATAACGTTTTGTCAGCCATTCAGATAACATATAACTTAAGATTTTATTCTTTTTGTTATAAGCAACATCTTTATTTTCTAAATGAAGATACACCGTTGTTTTTGGCGTATCCATCGTTCTGAAAATCGTTTTTTCTACTTTTCCGTCTTTCATAAAAATTTTATGATCCACATAGTTTTCTGCTTTTTCGTTTGACGGAATATTTCCTAAATAGGTATTGATCAAAGTAATGTCTTGTTCTGAAATATTTCCTACGAATAGAAACGTAAAATCTGCCGCGTTTGAGAAACGTTCTGTATAGATTTTTTTAGCTTTATTAAAATCCAGAGCATTGATAAAATCTTGTGTTAAAAGCCAGTTACGTTTGCTGTAATTGGTATTTAAATTTGAAATCGTATCATTTAAAGCTTTTTCGTTGCTGTTTGGAGCATTGTTGAGTTTATTTTGATATTGTTCTTTTATTTTATCGAAAGTGCTGTTGTCAAATCTCGGATGCTGGAAATACAAATAAGTAAGCTGTAATAAAGTCGTTAGCGATTCTTTGTTGCTGGTTCCGTTAAAACCTTCGTACAAACCACCAATATACGGACTCACGGAGGTAGTTTTACCAGTCAGTTTCTTTTTTAAATCGGTAAATTTATAATCGCCTAAACCAGAATATGTAGCTAAACCAGCAGCAATTTGACCCGACGGAAGGTCTTTCCAGTCAGCCAGAGAGTTTCCTCCAGCGCTGTAAGCAGTAAACAAAATTTGGTCTTTGCTCAAATCAGTTGGATAAATAATCACTTTTGCGCCGTTTGCCAAAGTGTATTTTCTCGCATTTGCAAAAGCTTTAATATCTTCTGTTTTTGCAATTGGTTTTTCTGTCAATTGCTCTTTTACCAAAGAAGCCGTTAATTCTTCCTCTTTATATGGTTCTAATTTTGTGTCAGAAATAGTTTTGATAATATTCCAGTATTCATTTGCTTCCGGGAATTTTGCTGCTGCATCTTCCGGAGCAGAAACCGATAACACTAAATTATCTTTTGGATTTAGCGCTTTAAAAGCAGTATTTACCTCAGCTAAAGTAACATTGTTCAAGAAAGTATTGATCCATTCGTGTTCACCTTCAACAGAAAAAACAGGATTGGCTTCTAAGAAATACAACTGTAATTGTTCTGCCCAGTAACTGTTCCCAATTTTATCTTTATTTGTTAAACGATTGTCGTAGGAGGTGCGCATTTTAGTTTTCAAACGGTCTAATTCCTGCTGCGTGAATCCGTTTTGCATGGCTCTTTCAAATTCTCTGTAAGCTTCTGTAAAAGCTTCGATGAATTTTCCTTTTTTCGGAGTAACCATAAGTGAAAATTTACTATCTAATCTCGAAAGATTTTCATTTGAAATTCCGAATGCCAAACCTGCTGTTTCGTTATTAATGATGTATTCGTTGAAACGAGTATTCATCATCTGCATCGCCAGATTTTCCTGCATACTTTTAGTCATTTCGGCCTGATCCTGTACTAAAGGTTTCGATTTGTTGTATGAAAGAGAAATTCCGGAACGCTGTAATTCTTTGTCGGTAGCCAAAACGTAGCGATTCCCTTTCTGTACCGGAATTGTTTCGTATTCTCTTTTATTGATTTTTTTGGGAGTCGGTATCGAACTAAAAATTTCTTTAACCCGTTTTTCAATTAAAGCGATGTCAATATCCCCTACGATTACGACAGCCTGATTTTGTGGTTGGTACCATTTTTTGTAATAATCTCTTAATACCTGATATTTGAAATTATTGATCACATTTAAATCTCCGATTACATTTCGTTTTGCATATTTTGAACCTTCAAATACGACTTTGTTGATTTTTTCTCCCGTTCTGTAATCTGCATTTCTTCTCGTACGCCATTCTTCACGAATTACACCTCTTTCAGCATCAATTTCGTTATTGGCAAGCAGGAGAGAACCCGACCAGTCGTGCAGCACATACATACAAGAATCCAATAAAGTTTTATTTTGCGAAGGAACATTGCTGATGTTGTAAACGGTTTCGTCATAAGCCGTGTAAGCATTAATGTCTTTACCGAAAGAAACTCCTTGTTTTTCTAACATATTGATGATTCCTTTTCCTTTAAAATGTTCGGTTCCGTTAAAAGCCATATGTTCTAAGAAATGTGCTAATCCGTCCTGATCATCATTTTCCAGGATAGCTCCAACGTTTTGAACAAAATAGAAATCAGCCCTATCTTTAGGCCATTCGTTGTGCATGATAAAATATTGCATTCCGTTGGGAAGCGTTCCGTGTGCCACTTCTTTTGGCAGCGAAAAAGTAGTTTTAAACTGCGCAGAAACCTGAGATAAACCGAGAATCAGGAAATGCGCCAGAATTAATTTTGTTTTCATTTGATCGTTATTGTTGTTTTTTGATTGAATTTTGGTTTTTAAAAAGTATAAGAAGCCCCTGCTGTTGCTTTGAAGGTCTCATTTGAAACCTTCAAATAACAGTTATTGAAGACGGATAATCTGGTTATTTTTTTGCCACTGATTGCACAAATTTCTCGAATTATTAATTTGTGAAAATTTGCGAAATTTGTGGTTTTCTTTTTAAACACATAGAATAATAGCTTTTCTTAATCTCAAAAAGGCATTTCATTTTTCTAAATTCACATAGTTCTATGTGTTCAAATCTAGATTTGTTTTCAGCTATTTTTATTTTTTTTAAATTCTATGTTTCTATGTGTTAGAAAAAAAATCACATCCACTCCGGGCGTGAGGCCCCTTTTAAATAGTAGTCAAAATACTGTTGCATTTTTTGTGTCCAGTCTTTTCTATTGGCAGTATCATCTAAAGTATGTCCTTCTTTTTTGTAGTTAACCAATAAAGCAGGTTTACCTAAACGGCGGAGTGCAAAAAACAAAGATTGTCCTTCCTGATAAGGCACAGCACGATCGTTATCATTATGAAAAACAAGGATTGGTGTTTTGATGTTTTTAGCCGAAAAAATAGGCGAATTTTTGATATAGCCATCCAGATTATCATGCATTGCACTTCCCATACGATATTGATCGGCTTCGTATTTAAACATAGTCGAAATACCATTGGATCGCATTACAGGATAATTGGCAGTAAAATTGCTTACTCCCGAACCTACAATGGCACAGCTGAAAAGATCTGTTTTTGTTGTTAAGAAAGATGTTTCGTAACCGCCAAAACTATGTCCCTGAATTCCAATTTTCCCTTTTTCGGTAATTCCCTTTGCAATTAAATATTCAACCCCACTGATGACATCATTGTAAACGCTGTTTCCAACATCACCATAAGTGTAATGTACATCTGGCTGAAAAACAATATAACCCTGACTTACAAAAGTTGGAATATTTATATTAGAAGTGCTCGTTTCGGGTTCATGATACTGATTAAAATCTTGGGTATGTTTTTCGTAAAAATGAACAATTACAGGATATGTTTTTTTACTGTCATAGTTCTCCGGAAGATATAGGTTTCCCTGATTTTCTTTTCCGTTAAAACTCTTCCATGTAAGTAATTTTGCAGTCCCCCAGGCATAATCCTTCTGCTGCGGATTAACATTAGTCATTCTTTGCTGTGATTTGAAATTGTCAGTTCCCCACCATAAATCTGGAAAAATAGTATAGCTTTTTTTAGAGAATAAAACACTAGAATTATCCCCAGAAACTGCTTCAATACTTATGCTGTATTCTGAATTAGCGAATACTTTTATAATCGAATTGGCATCGACTAATTTGTAAATACCTTTCGATTTATGTGCTGTATCGAAACCACTTAAGGTAATCGATTTTCTGTCGTCTAAATTTCCAATATAACCTTGTTCTCCGTATCGAAGTTCCACTTTGTTTTTTCTTCCATACTGCTGTGTTATCGAATATGCCTTTTTTTGATTGGTCAGGTCAATGGCCCACATATCAAACTGATCGTATAAAACGACTGTATTTCCGTTATTTAACCAGCCTGCAATCCCGTAAGCCGTATTCGCCGATTTCATATCTACGTTATCATCTGAAACAGGAAAAGGAATTTGTGAACTGATATTTTTGAATTGCATAGAACTGTTGTCAAAAACTGTCCATACTTTTTCTTTTTCATCATAAAAAACCGCAAAACTTCCCTGCGGATTCCAAGTTGGAGTTCCAAAAACGCCTGTCAGTACTTTTGTAGATTTTCCTGTTTCGGTATCGATCCAGTAAAGATCATTACGTTCATTAAAAGTCCAGTCTACTTCTACAGCATAAGGTTTTTTATCGATAGCAAAAACACCTTTAAAATTACCAGATTCTGGCATTAAAACCTGATCGAATTCGCCAGTTGCAGCGACTTTGACTACTTTTTTATTTTGGATATCATAAAGAAATTTCTGTTCGCTTGGCAGTATTTTTGAATTTCGCAACAATTCCTGTCTGCGTTCCATAGTGCCCTGATCCGATTTCCAGATTTCAACTCCCGATTTTGCTATTTGTGTGTTTTCAGGACGCTTATTAGAATTTACAGATAATGTGATAAAACGACTGTTTTCATTTAATCCGTATGCTGTTTTTGAAACCGAATAACCAGGTTCACTTAGCTTAATGTCATCATAATTGAATAAAGCTTTTGTTGATTTATTTTTCAGATTAAAATAATAAACCATATTAAAATCGTTACTGTTACTTCCTTTCAAAGTAAAAGTTCCACTGTTTTCTTTATCGTTCATTTGAAAATCACCAAAATCAGCAGCTTTACCGCTGTAAATAGTTTCTTGTTTGCCTCCCGGAATTCCATGTTTTAAGAATACCTGATCTTTTTCAATCTGCAAATAAACAAACGATTTGTTTTTTAAAAAGCGGGATGATTTAATGTTGTTTACAGCAATACTGTCATTATTTTCTATATTATAGCAAACCAAACGCTGCAGAAAAAAGGAGCCTTTTTCAGCTTCTGGACGAGTATAATACAGAAAATCAGTTCCTTCAATAGCATTGGTGTAATGTTTGGTTTTCCAAAGTCTTTTTGCTCCGGTTTTTAAATTTTGAAGCAGTGTACTATCATTCTTTGCGTACTGAATCCAGTCGTTTTTTCCGATGAATTTCATATCGCTAATATTGTCAAGAACCAGACGTTTCCCTTTTGGAGCTTCCTGAATTATAATCTGATTTTTATTCTCTTTTCCTTCATCCTGAAATACGGTATTATAGGACATCCACTTTCCATTATAGGATAAAGATTTACTATTAATTCTCTCCCATGACTGATAAGCCGATTCGTCAACTGTTTTTTTCTGTGCAGATAAACTATGTACACTCAAGGCGAATGTACATAGTGCAACTATTTTTTTCATATAATTAAATTTCAAAAAGCGAATTATTCATTCTTTAAAGCATTGATAACCCCTGTAAGTTCATCAACCAATTGTCCCGGATTTCCAGAATAACCTTCAGAAGTAAATCTAATTTTACCATTTTTGATCACTACTTTTCTTGGAATACCGCTTGATTTGAAAATTGCTGCGTATTTTGAGAAAGATTCGTTATTTGTTCCGCCTCCTTTTTTAACCAAATCAAAATAAGTATCTATTTTTAAGCCTTTTTCTTTTAAATACGCCAAAGCTTCTTTTTTATATCCTTCTTTGGTTTCCTGTGTGCTGATAAAATAAACTTCGACTTGTTTGTCTTCTTTATAGTTGTTTACCAATTGTTGCATTGCCGGAAAAGCTTTTTTGCAAGGACCGCACCAGGTCGCCCAAAAATCGATTACGATAATTTTACCACTGTTTAAGTCTAATTGTTTTGTTTTTCCATCAGTTCCCTGAACTTTAATGTCAGGAGCAGCGATATCAATCAAAGCTATTTTTTCTTCAGAATTGTTTTCTTTCTTTAATTGCTCTAAATAAGCTGGAAAATCACTTTCTTTCTTCCCTTCTTTTAAATAAGCTTCTTTCAGTTTAGCCGTCATTCCTTCAGACAAGGTGTTTCTCCTTGCAGCATTTTTTAAAACGTCAATAATCGGTTTGTTTAATGCTTCTAAAGCTCTCACATGAATATCATTGACACCTGCTTTTTCATAACGGTTTTCGAATGGCAGTTTTTCGAATGTTTCTACTACTTCTTTGTATTTTTTCAGCATATCAAACATACGAATCTGGATGATCAATTCGGTGGCTAATTGATTTTTAGCATTTTCAGTTGCCTGATTTGGAGACCAGTAAACTCCCTGCATATAAGACATATCATTTACTTTCTGCTCCATTAATTTGATCATCGGAACAGCCATTGTTTCTAAAACTTCAGGTGTAACCGTTTTTAAATACAAAGCTTTAGAAATGTTCTGATGATACGCATCTTTCAATGAAGCAAATCTCATCGTTGGAATTAAATCCAGAATGCTTTTGTAATCTTTGGCCTGAAAAAAATATTCGAACTTTGCTTTTGCAATATTATCATAGAGATACTTTTGTTCAGTTGGCACTTCATTGCTGTATGGAAACTCAGCTAAAAACTGTTCTGCTGCTTTGTATCTTTCATTTACGTCAGGAATTCGGCTAAATACCTGATAAGCTTTGAATCTGAAATAGGCGCCTTTTGGAAACTGTTTTTGAATTATATTTTCCAAAGAATCTGCTTTTGCTGTGTTCTTTAAATCATTCAAATAAATGTTGCGAAGTTTAACAAAAACTTCTTCTGGCATTCCGTTAGTATTTTTTGAAAATTGCGTTAAAATTTTAGGAGCAATTTCATCAAATTTTTCCGGTTTTTGTTTTTTCAGGATTTTGATGTAGGTATCAAAAAAATCAGGAAATCTCTCTGGATGGTCTTTAACCTCTTTCTTTAACCAATATTCCGTTGCATCAGAATCAATAGAAAAATCTTTGAAATAACCGTTAAATTCTCCGTTGAAGTTTTTGTTTCTAAAAGTCGCCCAGGCTAAATCTGCACCCGGCATTTTTACTTTTGGTTCCTTAAAAACCACCAGTATATAACCTTTGTCTTGTCCGGTATCAGTAACAATTCCATTTTCGGTATTACCATAGAATTTGAAAGCCATAAAAGCACAGTTTTTTGGAACGGTAAAGTCGGCGCTGTAAACAGCGCCATTTCTTTTCATTTTAATATCTTCGATTTCCCATCTGTAATCATTGAAAACATAAGCATAGCCGTTGATATCTTTGACATTTTCTAATGGGCCACCTTTTGGATCATAAGTCATATTTAAAGTTGATCCGGGAATAGGGATATCTACCATTCCTTGTAATCTTAAAGGGACTTCTTGTGCGGTAACTTGTAAGGTAAAGGCACAAAGAACCGATACCCAAAAAATGATATTTAATTTTTTTAACATTGTAAAGTGTTTTATTTACCTAGTTCAGGGTTTAAATCGATGTAATTTTGATTGATTGGAAATACATATCCATCGCTGTTAGGAGCCAGGGTAAATGTGTTTCCTTTAAAAGTTCGTGTGTATGTTTTCTGAAAAGCCGGATCAAGGTTTAGTCTTCGCTGATCAAACCAGCGGAAACCTCTTCCTATGAATTCTTTTTGTCTTTCTGTCAAAACAAGATTTAAAGCTTCCGTACTTGTTGCAGCACTTACCTCATAAGTAGTGTTGGCTTTGAATCTCTTTGCTCTAAGAATATTAAGGTAATCTACGGCTTTTTGAGTTTGTCCTGCTCTGGCATAGCATTCGGCAGCAATTAAGTACATTTCAGGAACTGAAACCCCAATGTTAATTCCGTTTGTATAACTGTAAGTAGCAATTCCAAAACCTCGTCCTGTATAAATTGGACGGAATGTATTTCCTGCAATGGTGTAATAATCATAACGTAAATCATTACTTTCAAAACTATTTAATAATTCAGTAGCGAGAGGAGCTCCGTTATATGTTAACAATAAAGTTTTAGAAAATATCACTTCAGGATTCTGAATTAAAACAGGATAACTGTAACCAGAAGCAAATGTTTTTAAATCAATTAATGAATTCTGCATTTCTAGTGCTTTCTGAGCATTTTCAAGACTCAGATCATATTGTCCCATTAATAAATGAGTTCTTGCTAATAAGCCATACACAGCTATTTTTGAAGGAAGTACATTGAAATCCGGAGTGTCCTGAATATCATTTGCTAAAGCATTTTTTAAATCAGAAATGATCTGATCGTAAACCTCTCCAACCGTATTTCTTTCTAGTGAAGAAAACAATAATGGTTTTAATAACAAGGGAACTGCTTTTTCTGAATTAGCAGACGCAGGATCAAACTGAGGACCATAAGTATTTACTAATTGCAAATAAGCAAAGGCTCTGTGCACAAAAGCTTCGGCATAAATTTCTTTCTTTTCTGCATCAGTTCCTTTTTCGCTGCTCCATACCCCATCAAGGATTACGTTACTGTAATAAACAGCTTTGTATAATCCTATATAGTCTGAGTCTCCCTGAGAAGGATCGTAGATTCTATCCTGCCACGTATAACTGTTTGCCCAAATTGTATTTACAGTATTTTGATAGGTTACAGGAAATTCGACATCGGCATTAGCTAAAAGGTAAATTCCTCCAGATGCTGTTATAGCGCTGTAATTATTAGCCAAGCCTCTGTAATCAGAGGTATATTTTAAAACTCTGTTGTTTCCAATCGGTTCTACTTCTACGTAATCTCGACAAGAGTGTAATAAAAGTACCGGAAGTAATATATATAGTGTGGATTTTAGAAATTTCATAAGTCTATTTTTTAAAATTAAAAACTGCAATTAAACTGTAAAGTATAGTTACGCTGTGGTGCAAGCGTATTATAGTTATTGTTTGACAGAAATTGCGGATCGATTCCTAAATCATTTTTAACCCATAACAAACCTAAATTTCTAGCCGCAAAATTGAAACTCAACGACTTAATAAAAGTTTTTTCTATCCATTTATTTGGAACATTATATCCTAATGAAATTTGCTGTAATCTTACGTTATCAGCCGGAAGCACGTTAATATCTGCCATTTGATAACGGTTCAAACTATTATAACTAATGTTTGCAAGTCCCGGAACATTTGTTGAAGCCTCATCGCCAGCCTGTCTCCATCTTTGTGCAACTAATTCGTCTTTAGCAACAGCTCCATACTGAAGTCCTGAATAAGAAGGATAGTTTTGTAGTACCGTATTTCTAAATATGTGACCTGCATAATATGTAATCTGAACGCCTAATCTGAAATTTTTATATGAAAAATCATTCATTAACCCCCCAAAATAAGGAGCGAAAGTAGTTCCCATTTTTTTCAGATCGTCTTTATCAATATTGGAAATACCTTGTGATGAGCTTACAATTGTACCATCTTTTTTATAAACAGTAGATTGTCCTGCAGCATCTAAACCTGCCCAATGGTACGCGTAAATAGTTCCAATCATCTCTCCTAAAATAGCTTGCGAACCTAAATATTGATTAGCAGAAGTAACTTTGTAACGAGAATCTGTTACTTCATTCGTATTGTAAGAAAAATTAATACTGCTGTTCCATTTAAAACCAGAGTTTACAATTACACCAGACAAAGTAGCATCAAAACCATGTCCTTTTAATGAAGCTGTATTATAATATAAATTTGACCAACCCGTTGTTGGATTAAAAGGGACAGTGGCTAAGATATTATCTGTTTTTTTAGAATAAACATCAAAAGCTCCTCGTAAACGATTATTGAATAAACCGTAATCTAAACCAAAATTTATTGTTTTGGTTATCTCCCATGTAATATCTGGATTTTGCGGTAATGAAATAGAAGCAGTTGGCAAGTTGGTAGCGGTATCTACTGATCCTACACTTATAACAGCTCTGGTGCTACCAAAACCTCCTCCTGGAGGAGCTCCTCCCATACCATAGGTAACTCTCAGGGTTAAGTCGTTTAACCAATTTAAATCTCTTAAGAAAAACTCTTTGTTAATATCCCATTTACCTCCTACAGACCAAAAAGGCTTAGCTCTGTCTTTTCTTGTGGCACCTAATAAATTAACATCATCAAAACGGGCGCTTCCAGATATATGATATCTGTTCATAAAATCATAAGATCCTAAACCGTAGTAAGATAAAAATCGGTCTCTGTATCTATTGATACTGTTATCTGAACTTCCAATCATACTTTGCCATCCGTAAATAGTTGTATAATATGCTGTTGGATTTACTGTAGCTCCTGAATTTGTATCTATATTGTAGCCATAATATCTTTGACTAGAAGCTTCTCTTTTTTCTTCTCTGGTTTCAGCACCAGCAAGAAAGTGTAAACTATTATTATCATTAAAGTTTTTATTGATATTCATCTGAAGACGCATGCTTATCGATTCATTTGCTGCCGTGGTATTATACAAATAAGAGCCAACTGGTATTCCATAAACTAATTTACCAACTGTATTAACCGAAGTAGCAAGATTAATCATGTTTCTTGTATAATAACTATCTAATTCGCTCAGTGATTTAGTTTTGTTTCCTATCGAATTGTACATTCCGGAAGCTTCAAAATTTAACCAGTCGGTAGCCGTTGCTGTTAAACTGGCATTCAATCTGATGTTTCCGCCTTTTGTTACTACATTAGAATAGTTTAACTCATCTAAATAATTATAAGCCCATGGTAAATATCCTTTAGCTTCATATTTTTTTGCAACTTCTGGTCTCAAAGAAATATAACGGTCAATACCATTTCCGTTAGTGTCAGCAATCATATCATACGGGCGCAAAGCAAAGTCTGAAACATTAGATAGCGCTTCATTTACCGTATTATTTACCTGAAAAGTGGAATTTACGTAGTTTACGCCTGTATTCAATTTCAAAAAGCTCTTAAGCTGAAATGAATTATTTAATGTAATATTGTAAGATTCAGACTGGTTGCCTCTGAACACTGCTTCATCATTATTATATCCTAACGACAAATAATAAGTACTTTTATCAGTTCCTCCGTTTACAGACAAGTCATATTGTCTGGTGATTGAGCTCCTTAGCAGATATCGGTTTATCTGACTTAAATTATCATTTTGTGCTAACTGATCCAGTAACTGATCTCTTTGTGTCAAAGAAATTTCCCCTCTCTTCTGTCTGAACATAATTTCCTGCGCAGCGCTAGGGTTTTTATCATTTGCTGAACCTATAGTATTGTTAATATTATCTGCAACAAAACCACCATTAACCAAGTCTTTCTCGTAATCAATATACTGAGCTGTATTCATAACACGAAGTTTGCCTAAATCCATTCTCTCACCTATAGAAGTAGTCGTATTGAAACTAATAACTGGATCTCCTTTTTTACCTTTTTTAGTCACTACTACAATTACTCCATTTGCTGCACGAGCTCCCCATATTGAAGATGCTGCCGCATCTTTTAATACGGTAATACTCTCTACATCATCAGGATTCATATAACTCAAAATAGAAGATCCCGGAACTCCTCTTTTACTAAAAGCAAAATCTTCGGGCTGAGGAAAACCATCAACTACAATTAAAGGACTACCTGTACCACCATAATTATTAGTTCCTCTTACAGATATAGAACCTGTTCTAGGGTCAACCTTTACACCCGCCATTTTTCCCTCTATTCTTGATTGGATATCTACGGTTGGAACTTCAGCCAGTTCTTTGGCTCCAATCACTCCAAATGATCCTGTTGCTCTTTCTTTAGGTAAATCTGTATATCCGTTTGAAGCTACAACAACTAAATCTTTCAGAAATTCGACCTGAGGCTCCAATATTACGTTTAACACTTTTTTATCCTTAACTGCCAGCGTTTTTGTTTTATAACCTAAATACGAAAATCTAAGCGAGTCTGTTGCAATTACTTCTATTCTGTAATCTCCTTTTTCGCGGGTAATATCCCAAATTTGGGTTCCTACCAGCATAACATTCACCCCTATTAAACGATTTCCTTTTTTATCGGTCACTGTTCCCTTAATTTCATAAGGTTCTAATTCGCCTGTAGAAGCTGCTGCTTTAGGTTTACTCTTCTTAATAACTATTTGTTTATCAATAACAGTATATGTTAATCCTGTATTAGCTAAAGCCGTATTTAGGATTTCTGAAACTGTACCGTGTTGACTTATAGTTACTTTTTTTGCTGATGTTAATAAATCATCATTGTAGAAAAATACATAGTCACTTTTTTGCTGTATTGTGGTAAAAAGTGATTGAAGTGAAGCACCCTGAACCTTTATTGAGATTTCATTTTGAGCCTCTACGCCATTTGCATAAATACTGGTTAATCCTAAATACAGAACTAAAATGAATACTCTCATAAGGAAAATAAAAGTAAGGTTGATGATTTTTTTAGGCAATAGAAAGCCTTTATCATGATTTTTATTCATAATTTTGTTTTAGTTATCAATAATTGCATCTGCAATTAAAATTTTACATAGCCAAAAGATGTTCCAGCATCTTTTGGTTTTTTTGTTTTTGGTAGGTTATGTTAGCTTATTTCAGGTCTTCATTTAAATCATAGGCATTTATGTTTTTTGTTGTTAATATTAGTTAATAGTTATTTCCCGGGTGCTTTCATTGTAAACAAATTCAAAGCCTGTTGTAGCTTCTAAAGTTTCAACTACTTTATCCAGATCATCATTCAGTTTAAAAGCACCGGAGTAGGTTTCGTTTGTACTTATTTTTTTATTTAAAACAAAATCAACATTGTAATAGCGTGTTAATTTTTCTAATACCAGCGATAGTCTTTCCTGTGAAAATTCGTAATATCCTTTTCTCCATGAAAACAAAGGCTCAACATCCTGTACAACAGCTTTTATTGTTTCTTTCTTTTTATCCAGTGCAGCAATCATTCCTGGTTTAAGAATGGTCTGAATTGTATCTGTTCCAAAAAAAACTTTTTTGGTATACGCTACTTTTACTTTTCCTCTTAGTAAAGCAGTCGAAACTTTTGCATCTTTAGCATAACAACTTACATTAAAAAGGGTTCCTAAGACACGTACACTGTAATTGTTAGCAGCTTTTACAAAAAAAGGTTTTGCTGCATTATGTGATACATCAAAAATTCCTTCTCCTTCTAAAAATACTTCTCTGGTTTCAGCATCAAAAGTTGTCGGATAAATTAACTTAGATCCTGAATTCAGCCAAACCTGAGTTCCGTCTGCAAGGCTAAGCTTTGCCTGTTTGCCATAAGGAACTAAAACTGTATTGTATTGAGATTCTTTAGAAATTTTCTGCTTTATCTGTTTATTGTTTACATTGATTTTATTTCCTGAAGCATCATAAGCAATTGTGGTACTGTCTCCAACCGTTACAGCTTCCTGATCTGACAGTACTAACTGAACTTTATTGCTTTTTTCAAAAGAACCTTCATGGGCAGTGTTTTTTGCAAACTCCTCAATCGTATTTATCTCTAATGAGTGAGACTTTTGCTTAAAAATTGTGACAAGTCCAAAAAGCAGACAAAATAGAGCTGCGGCACTCGATGAAAGCACATAAAGTTTTTTACGTCGAGCTCGTTTTTTTTCAAAAGCAATACTTTCTGCAATTTTTGCTTTTAAATCAGCTTTGACTTCTTTTGGTAAAATTTTGAAATTTGGGTACAAAATATTTTTCTTTTAGATTCTCTATAATTACATAAAGAACCAAAAGTCAAAAACATAGACAAAAAAAATAACCTTTTTTTAAAGTTTTTTTCGAAGTTCTTTCAAACATCTGTATATCAGTGTTCTGCAAGACTCGATTGAGATTTCCAAAATAGAAGCAATTTCTTCATAAGGTTTATCTTCGTTAAATCTGTAGAATAATGCCTTTCGTTGTTTTTCGGTAAGTTCCTCCATGGCAAAAGCCAGTTTTGAATTTAGTTCAAGAGTGTTTTCCTGGGCGATTAAAGCATCTTCAAATGACGCTTCTTTAGGCGTAATATAATCTTGTTCAGGGTTTAAGTAAAATATCTTTTGAGAAGCCTGATTTTTTTTTAGAATATTTCGCTGGGTAATTTTAAAGAGATAAGACTTTACATTTACATTTTCAGCCAAACCGCTTCTGTATTTGTAAATATCCAGAAAGACATCATGAATGGCATCTTTTGCGATTGAAGTATCTTTAGTGTACTGTAAAGCAAAGGTTAACAAAACATCAGCATAGATATCATATAGCGTTTCAAAAGCGGCAATATCGCCTTTTTTAATCTGTTGCCATAAATATATATCTGTAGTGGTATTTTCCATTTATGGAATAAATTGTTGTTGGTGTTTAATGGCAAATCTACTAACTTTTATCAGTTAAACAGGGAATGTTTCAAATATTTCGTATGATTTTGATTGTTTTGATTCAAATAATAAAGGATATTTTGTTAAAATTGATCGTTTTGGGTGATGAGGATTTTAATCAGACGATATACTATACGATTAATGAATTTTGAAGCTAACTTTAAATTTTAAACAACTGATAGTCATAAAATTTTTTATTGCAAGAGACTAAGCTGTTTTTTAGAAGAAAGAAGTGAAGATTGCAGGAACGAAAATTATATGATTTATTATTTGAAACTAAAAACCCATATAAATCGTCCTGTTTGGAACGATATATATGGGAAATTAATATAGATTTTTAACTTTTATTTTTAAACCTGATAGGAGTTTTCCAGACTGAAGGAACCACTTGATTTAAGGAGAAGGTATTCCATAATAATTAATTGTTTCTTCTGTATTCTCTCATTCTGTCTCTTGCCTTATCTTTATTTTCTTCTTGGATTTTTTTCCATTTAGTATATTGGTCCGCAGTTAGAATTCCTTTCATTTTAGCGTCATTTGCATCTGCTTCTGCAGTCATTTCTTTTTTGAGGGCTTCTCTTTGTTCAGCAGTTAATTTTGTGCCTTTCTCTCTCTGTTCTTTTCTGGCTTCTCTTAATTTTTCTGCTTTTGCACTTCTTTCAGCTATTAATTGTTTTACCTGTTCCTGCTGTTTTGCGTCTAAGGCTAAGTCAGAGGTTAATTTTTTCAGTTGTCTTTCATTACGCTGTTCCGGAGTCATTCGCTCTCTTTGCTCACGCATTGGTTTTTGATCCATATCGTCACTCTCTGCATCTTGTGCGAAACTTGCTATTCCAACAAATAGTAAAGCCGCCATAAAAAAATTTTTCATAATTTGTTTTTTTAATGTTTTGTGGATATAAGACAATGGATTAAATAAAAGGTTTAATGATTTAACATAATTTTCTTTTTTTTTACTTATTAAAATCTCATTTGGTATGCGTTTTTTATTAGGATGCAGGTTTTTTTTAGGTAATATGATAAATGTTTTTTAGAAGGTTTTAATAAAAACAAGTTTCTTTAATTTTAACAAATCCACCTCTGTTTTCCTGTCGTTTTAAAGATTGTGACACTATTAAACTTCCAATAGTAATCATATTTAGTAATTCATAAAAAGGCACACTAATCTGGTGCGTTTTTTCCATCTGCTCCATTTCATTTTTCCATTTTGAAAGCTGTTCTTTCGCATTTTGTAAATTAGTGTCAGATCTTACTATTCCTGCGTTTTGCCGCATCAAATGCTGAAGTCTGGGTTTTAATTCGGTCAGATATTCAGAATCAATTTCAGGTTTAGCTTTTTTTTCTTTTTCTGAAATTTTATAATCAGTTGTTTTTATTCCTAAATCAGGATTGGCTAAGCATTCATAAATTCTGCCGGAATAAACTAAAGCTTCCAGCAATGAATTGGATGCTAACCGATTTGCTCCGTGCAGCCCGGTTTGAGAACATTCACCACAGGCAAATAAATTATGGATAGAAGTTTTACCATTAGTATCAACTACAATTCCTCCGCACAGATAATGCTGCGCAGGAACAACTGGAATCCAGTTTTTTTCTATGTCAATTCCAGCCGTTAAACAGTGCTTGTAAATCATTGGGAAATGATTTTTAAAAGCTTCTAAATCAAGATGGGTACAATCTAAATAAACACAATCATCACCGGATTTTTTTAGTTCCAGGTCAATACTTTGCGATACAATATCTCTTGATGCCAATTCCAGCCTTGAATCATAATCCATCATAAAACGGTGACCTTCACGGGTACGCAGATAAGCTCCGAAACCTCGGACTGCCTCCGAAATCAAAAACTTGGAGTTGCTGGAAGCTTCATAAAAAGCGGTGGGATGAAACTGTATAAATTCCATTTCCTTAATAGTTGCTCCGGCGCGATAGGCCATGGCAATTCCGTCACCTGTTGCGATTACAGGATTAGTCGTATGTCCGTAAAGATGGCCAATTCCGCCAGTGGCCAATATTGTAAAGTCCGATTTGTAAGTTTGCAGCTGTCTTGTTCTTTCATCTAAAGCAGTAATTCCCAGGCAACAGTTTTCTTCGGTAATTAAATTGACAGCAAAATGATGATCGCAAACAGTAATATTTTCTTTTTCAGACACCTGCTTCAAAATAGCGCGTTCAATTTCATAACCCGTCTGGTCTTTATGATGCACAACGCGATTTTCAGAATGCCCGCCTTCTTTGCCTAAATTAAGATTGCCGTCAGGATTTTTATCAAATTTGGCACCCCATTCGATCAGTTCTTTCAATCGTTTTGGTCCTTCGGTAATCACCATTTTTACAATGGCTTCATCACACAATCCGTCTCCGCAAATAATGGTATCACGGATATGCTTTTGATACGAATCTTCGTTTTTGTCAATCACAATGGCAATACCGCCCTGAGCATATTTCGTATTTGATTCGTCAGCGTTCGATTTAGTGACAATGGTGACGTTTTTTTTCGGAAATTCTGCTGCCAGACGAAGAGCAAGTGTAAGTCCGGCAACACCGGAGCCAATAATTAAGTAATTTGTATGTATCATCATTTGGATAACTCAAGCATTCTTTCAATCGGGATTAATGCCTTTTGGATACTATCTTCTGGTACTGTAATTTCAGGACTTTCATTTACTAAACAGTTGTATACTTTCTGTAATGTGTTCATTTTCATGTAGCCACATTCGCTGCAGGCACAGGTGTTGTCTTCCTTCGCAGGAGCGGGAATCAGTATTTTTTCAGGAACTTCCTCCTGCATTTTATGTAAAATCCCAAATTCTGTTGCGACAATAAATTTATTGTAAGAGTCTGTTTTTACATAATCAATCATTCCGGAAGTAGAACCTATATAGCTGGCAGTAGCCAAAATATGGGTTTCAGATTCAGGGTGGGCAATGATTTTGGCATCCGGATGTTCTTTATACAATTCAATTAATTTATCTAATGAAAAGGCTTCATGAACTACGCATGATCCATCCCACAATATCATTTCTCTTCCGGTTTTACTCATCACATATTTTCCAAGATTTTTATCGGGAGCAAAAATAATCGGCGTTTCTTTAGGAATCGATTCTACAATTGTTACGGCATTTGCAGAGGTTACTACAATATCTGTCATAGCTTTCACTTCTGCAGAACAATTGATATACGTAATCACAAGATGGTCAGGATGTTGGTCTATGAATTTTTTGAATAAATCAGGAGGACACGATTCAGCCAATGAACATCCGGCATTTACATCCGGAAGAATCACTTTTTTGGAAGGATTTAAAATTTTGGCTGTTTCGGCCATAAAATGAACTCCGGCAAAAAGGATAATATCAGCATCTGCTTTTGCCGCTTCCTGAGATAATCCCAGGCTGTCACCAACATAATCAGCGATTTCCTGAATATCTGTCTGCTGGTAATAATGTGCTAAAAGGACAGCGTTTTTTTCTTTTTTGAGTTTTATAATCTGCTCTTTTAAATTTTGTATTTCGATTGTATCCATTTTTTTAAAGAATTATTTGTCTAATGATTAGAAGCCTCCAAACCGAATGAAAGATCCAAAAATCAGCATTACAATACCGATTGTGGTAACCGATAGGATATGAAAGGTCATTTCGGGTAATTTACCTGGATTGGTTTTCAGTTTAGGCAAAACCCGAAATTGGGCGCTTAAGGCAAAAGCTGTGGTTGTGAGCAATAAAATTAATTTTGATGAAACAACGCTCTCAATTGGAGTGGCAAAATGAAACCAGTAATTCAGGGTTACGCCATATTTATAAGCCATCAAGATGCCTGTTACGACTAGTAAAAACAAGGAAGTCATACCTGCAGGTTCGTATTTCTTTTCGTAATTCAGAATAATCTCCGGGTCTTTTTCTTTTAATGCTTTAGGCAGATAGGCCACACAAAGCAGTATATGCCCACCGACCCAAATGGCAGCGCTCAAAAGATGAATGATTAAGAGAAGATGGTGATTCATGATTTTTATGTTGAATTATAATTTTTTCAGGAATGTAATTTTATAATATTAAAAAGGAATCAGAAATGATTTTTATCATGTTTTTCCTTTTAAAAATGATGTTATTTTGTTGTAATCACTTAAGTAGAAACAGCAATGATTTCATTGTTTTTGATTTGTAATATTGTAAATTAGTAACTTTTGGTAGTACCTGAAAAGAGGAAATTGCGGCTTAATGACAAGGTGAGCCATAGTTAATAAAATTTTAAAACAGTAGTTATGAGCGTAAATTCTATTTATAATAAAAAAAAGATTGCTTTTTTCTCGACTCAGGCGTATGATAAAACGTTCTTCGATAAGTATAATGATGAGTTTAGTTATGAGCTTGATTATTTTGAAACACAGCTGAATCCGCAAACAGCAATCCTGATCGAAAATGCATCGATCGTATGTGTTTTTGTAAATGATATTGTAAACGAAGAGGTAATCAGACAACTGGCAGAAAAGAATGTAAAGATTATTGCTTTACGTTGTGCCGGCTTTAACAACGTCGATTTAGAAGCAGCAAAAAAATACAATCTAAAAGTCTGCCGTGTTCCTGCCTATTCACCTCAGGCAGTTGCAGAACATGCCATGGCGATGATTTTGACCTTGAACCGAAAAACACATAAAGCGTATAACAGAGTGCGTGAGCAAAACTTTTCTCTAAACGGACTTTTGGGGTTCGATTTATTCGGAAAAACAATCGGAATCATCGGAACGGGAAATATCGGAAAAGCTTTCGCTAAAATTGCTTCAGGTTTTGGCTGTAAAGTTCTGGCCTATGATATTGTCGAAAATGATGAAATGCTCAAAGACGGTGTTTCTTTTGTAGGTTTAGAAGATATTTTTAAATTGAGTGATATTATTTCACTGCATTGTCCGTTGAACGACCAGACAAAACATCTAATCAATAAAAAGTCGATTGATTCGATGAAAGATAACGTCATGATTATCAATACCAGTCGTGGCGGACTGATAGAAACAGCCAGCGTAATTGAAGGTTTAAAAGATGGGAAAATTGGCTATCTCGGAATCGATGTTTATGAACAGGAAGAGAAACTGTTTTTCAGGGATTTGTCGGATGATATTATTCAGGACGACGCAATTCAGCGATTAATGAGTTTTCCGAATGTTTTGGTTACGGCTCATCAGGCGTTTTTTACCAATGAAGCTTTAACGCAGATTGCACTAGTGACTTTTAATAATATAAAATCACTTTTAGTTCAGAATGATATTGAAAATAAATCGGCGTTGTTGGTTTAAAATAATTTGTGGTAGAAATCTAACAGGTTTTCAAAACCTGTTAGGTTTAGTGTTTCGGATATTTTTTGTATCTTGATTACTTAAAATACAAATTATGAAGCGTATAATTCTAATTTTAACCGGGATTTCAATATTATATTCCTGCCGAAATAAAGAAGCGGTATCCAAAAATATAATCAAAGCAATTGTTCAGGATACTTTGTCTAAAACACTCGGCGGTACAGCAGATGTAAGTGGTGATGCGCAAAATGATCAGAAAGCGGTCGAATTGATTCGTAAACAATTGCAGATTTTATTAAAGAAAGATCTTCCGGCAATGACAAAAGAAGACCGCTATTTTTACTACGAAGCTTTCGATTTGAATAACGATCAAAAAAATGAATATTTGGTTGGTTTCTCAAACTCCTATTTCTGCGGAAGCGGAGGCTGTTCAGGCTATATTTTAAACAATGACGGAAGTTTAATCAATAAATTTACAGTAACCGATTTCCCGATTTATGTCACTACAACACCAACTGAAAAGTTTTACGATTTAATTATGGAAAGCAGCGGAAAGTTTCATCATATAAAATTAAAAAACGGAAAATATCCTTCAAATCCATCTGTTCAGCCCGAACATAAAGGGGATTTCCCGAAAGGAAGTTCTAAGGTTTTGGATATTCAGGGGAAGAAATTGGAGAGATATTCGTTTTAGTACATGTTAAAGTAATTGCTAATTGCGTTTATGAAGCGTGAATAAACCATATATTTGTAATATATTTACAAATAAAACCTATACTTATGTTGTTAAATTTCAGAGTGTCTAATTTTCGTTCCATAAATGAAATGGTTGAATTGTCTATGATACCTAGCGATTTAAAAAATCCAATCAATGTAATCAAGAAAACAAATCTCCAAGCAACAAAAAATAAAGATTATTATGCCTTAACTTCTGCAGCTATTTATGGGGCAAATGCAAGTGGCAAAAGTAATATTATAAAAGCTTTATTTGATTTTAAAACTTTTGTGCAAAATTCAACAGATTATAAACCAAATGAATTTATTGAGTTATTTAATCCATTCAAATTGAGTGCTACATGTTTAAAAAAACCATCTTTTTTTTCTATTGATTTATTGATTGAAAATATTTTGTATGTATATTCTGTAGAGGTCTTTAATAATAAAGTTTTGAAAGAATCACTTTTTAGTTTTCCAAAAGGTTTGAAAGTTAAGGTGTTTGAGAGAGATCACAAAGAAATTACAAAGGGAAATGGGTATGAAGGGATTTTTGAAAGTATAAAGCAACGTACAAATGAAAACCAATTGTTTTTAGGAAAAGCTGCATTAGAGAATGTTAACTTAGCGAAGGATGTTTATGAAAATTTAAGAAGGTTATATATTTTGCCTACTGATAGGTTGCATTCTGATAGATTTAATGAAGTGTTCAGTAAAATTATGTTCGAGGATGTAGATGCCTGGGGAGGGATTTTAGACTTATCTAAGTCAATGATTCAGAAAATTGATACACAAGTTGTTGATATTAAAGAAAAAGAAGGTCGAATTAAAACTTTCCATTTGGATAGTAAAATGGAAAAAATTGAATTCAATTTTGAAGATGAATCTTCTGGGACACAAAGATTTATTGCTTTTGTACCATTTATATTAAATGCTTTGATTGATGGTCATGTTTTAATAGTTGATGAATTTGAAAGAAGTTTGCATCCTGAAATAGCGCAATATATATTAGGTTTATTCAATGATCCAGAAGTGAATAAAAATGGAGCACAATTTATTTTCGCGACCCACGACACAACTTTATTAAGTGCTGAAAATAATTTAAGAAGAGATCAAATCAATTTAGTTGAGAAAAATTCAAAAGGTGAAACCGAATTATATACGGTTTCGGATATTAAAGGTATTAGAGAAGGAAATTTTGAGAAATGGTATACAGAAGGAAGATTAGGTGGAGTGCCTAATATAGCAAAAGAAACTTTTAGATATGAATTAATTGAATTTATAAATTCATAATTATGGCTAAAAGACCTAAGAATAATTTTAAGGAAAGGCAGTTTAAATCAAAAGTTCTGATTCTTTGTGAAGGATTGACTGAGAAGAATTATTTTAATGCAATGAAAGAGGATTTAGGTTTGACTAAAACCATAGCTGTAAATGTAATTGACTGTAAAGGTGATGTAACGGATGTTTTAAAAAATGCAAAGAAAGAGGGTTTTGAAAAGATATTTGTAGTTTTTGATCATGATAATTTCCCACGAAGAGGAGATGTTTTCAAACTTGCTTCTCAAAAAAATGCTGACGTTATTTTTTCGAGTATATGTTTTGAGACTTGGTACCTGCTTCACTTTAAAAATTCTACAAAAGCTTTTACTTCGGAAGCGGAATTAGAAAAGGAATTGAAAAAATGTGCAGGAATGGAGAATTATGAAAAAAATAATTTCAAGCACTATTCAATTTTAAAAGATAAAATAGTTACAGCGAAATCTCATGCTGAAAAAAGCAGATTAACGGTTATTCAAAATAATGAAGGAGTAGAAGTATTTAATTTAAATCCTTTTACTAATGTCGATCAATTAGTAATTTATTTAGAAAATCAAAAAAATATGTAATAAAAAAAGAGCTTCGTCCGAAGCTCTTTTTTTGCGCGTGAGAAGGGATTCCAACCCTTAACTTTAAGCTATCCATTATGATAGTGGTTTGTCATAAAAATTGTGCTCACGCAGTCAAAGTTTTAAACACGCCGTTTTTTATTTTTTCCATAAGATTTAATTTTTTTAAGTAACAAGTTATACATTCATACAAAATGCCTAAACCTAATTTAAGGAACAAACCACAATCATAACCTGTTATCAATGTTATTATCCAACAGATTAAATGAATATCTTATATATTTTACCCCACCAATTCCACAAACTTAAATTCACCTTCCACAGCAACTTTAGTCAAGCCATGTTTAGATAAATTTTTCATCGAAGCATCCCATTTTTTACCGCTTAAATTTGCAGTAATTTTTAGTTGCTGAAGATCCATTTTATTATCATTTCCTTTCAATAAATCAACGATGAATTTCTCTTCATCAGAAAGTTCAATGGTTTGTTTTTTCTCCGGACGCATTTGCGGGAACAATAAAACCTCCTGAATAGAAGCGTTATTTGTTAAATACATAATCAAACGATCCATTCCAATTCCCATTCCGGATGTTGGAGGCATTCCGTATTCAAGAGCTCTTAAAAAATCCTCATCGATAATTCCGTTTGCTTCATCATCACCTTTTTCAGAAAGACGCATTTGATCTTCAAAACGCGCTCTCTGATCAATTGGGTCATTCAATTCAGAATACGCATTGGCGATTTCCTTTCCACAAACCATTAATTCAAAACGTTCTGTCAAATCTGGGTTATTACGATGCTCTTTACAAAGCGGAGACATTTCTTTTGGATAATCTGTAATGAAAGTTGGCTGAATATAATTTCCTTCACATTTAGCTCCAAAAATCTCATCGATTAATTTTCCTTTACCCATTGTTTCGTCAACCTCGATTCCCATTCCTCTGGCAGCTTCAAACAATTCTTGTTCTGTTTTACCAGAAATATCAAATCCTGTAAAGTGTTTGATAGAATCGGTCATCGTCACACGTGCGTAAGGCGCTTTAAAGTTGATTTTGTGCTCGCCAAAAGTAACTTCACTAGTTCCATTAACGGCAATTGCACAATGCTCTAATAAGCCTTCGGCAAATTCCATCATCCAGTTGTAGTCTTTATAAGCTACATATATTTCCATTGCAGTAAACTCAGGATTATGCGTTCTGTCCATTCCTTCGTTACGGAAATTTCTGGAGAACTCATAAACACCTTCAAATCCACCAACAATTAATCTTTTTAAATACAATTCGTTTGCAATACGCATGTAAAGCGGAATATCAAGCGAATTATGATGCGTAATAAATGGTCTCGCCGAAGCCCCACCAGGAATGGATTGCAATACAGGAGTATCAACCTCAAGGTATCCTGCATCGTTAAAATAACCACGCATTGCAGTAAATAACTTGGTACGTTTAATAAACGTTTCTTTTACTTGTGGATTTACAGTTAAATCTACATAACGCATTCTGTAACGCAATTCAGCATCGTTGAAAGCATCAAATATTTTTCCATCTTCATCCACTTTTGGCAATGGAAGCGGACGTAATGTTTTACTCAAGAAAGTAAATCCGCTTACACGAATACATTTTGCACCCACCTGCGTAGTAAACAATTCACCTTCAATACCAATAAAATCTCCTAAGTCGGTTAATTTTTTGAATACTTGGTTGTATAAAGTTTTATCATCGCCTTCACATAAAACATCACGGTTTACGTACAATTGAATGCGTCCTTCGCTGTCTTGTAATTCAGCAAAACAAGCTTTACCCTGATCACGAACACTCATCAAACGTCCCGCAACGATAACCTTCTTACCTTCTTCAAAAGTTTCCTTTATCTGCTTAGATGTATGATTTACAGGAAAAAGATTTGCCGGATAAGGATTGATTCCTAAGTTGCGTAAGTTTTGAAGTTTTTCTCTTCTGATGATTTCTTGTTCTGATAATGCCATTTTGTGCTCTTTTTTTAAGTCTGCAAAGATAAAATTTTTGTTTCAAGTTTCAACTCAAAGTGTTAAGGTTTTTTACAGCAGAAGTTTGAGGTTTTTTCATGAACTTTTGTTCCCGCTATTCATTATAATCTTTTATGCCGAACCCCGGCATAAAAGGATTTCCATTTCTATCGGGGCTAGATTAGAAATTTTTATTTTCAAAAGGCGTTTTAGTTAGAGGTCTTAGCAATAAAAGTGTTGAACTGGCTGTAAAAACTTAGCAACTTAGAATCTCAGAACCTTAGTAGCTTAAAAAAGTTCGTATCTTTGATAAAAAATTAAACATGATGAAATTATATAAACTACTTAGTTTTTCTTTTTTAATAGCAATATTAACAAGCTGTACTTTTACTGAAAGCATTACAATCAACGATAACGGAACCGGAAAATTCTCTGTAGATATGGACGGTTCCTCATTAATGGCTATGGCCGGAGACCAGATGAGCCAACAAATGGGGGCCGAAGCAAAAAAAGAAATTGACTCTTCTTTTACCTTCAAACAATTATTCGAAGCGAAAAAAGACAGTATCGCAAAACTTTCGCCAGAAATTCAGAAAGAGCTGAAAAAACTAGAAAATTTTGTGGTGAACACTAAAATGAGTTCTGAAAAGAAAGAGTTTTTAATGACACTTTCAAGTGATTTTAAAAATGTTAACGAAATGCAGGATATTCTGCAAACACTCGGCACACTTCAAAAACTAGAAGGCGGAGCAGCGACATCGCCTTTTGGGAGTAATTTTGGCAATAACAATAGTAAATTAAGTTATACTTATGACGGAAAGAAGTTTAGCAGAAAAGCAGTTATTGATACCAAAAAAGGGGCTGAAAAAGCAAAAGATTCTGCTCCGGATATGTCAAAAATGATCTTTGCATCGTCTAATTATATTTTAAAGTATCATTTTCCTAAAAGAATAAAGAAAGTTTCGAATCCGAATGCTTTGTTTAGTGAAGACAGAAAAACAATTACCATTCAATACCCTTTTACGGATTATATGGAGAATCCGGACAAGCTTAACTTTGATGTTGAGTTTGAAAAATAAACAAAATGAATAAAAAAATCCAACTTCAGGATCTGGGCAAAAAAGATTATAAATCGACCTGGGAATATCAGGAAGAACTTTTTAAGGACATAGTCGATTTAAAAATCAAAAACAGAAGGGAAGAACTTGATCTGCCTACGCCTAATTATTTATTATTTGTAGAGCATCCGCATGTTTATACTTTAGGGAAAAGCGGCGATCTTGAAAACTTGCTGTTAAACGAAAAACAGTTAGAAGCCAAAGGAGCGACTTTTTATAAAATTAATCGCGGCGGTGATATCACATATCACGGTCCCGGGCAAATTGTTGGTTATCCAATTCTGGATCTGGAAAATTTCTTTACGGATATTCATAAATACCTGCGTTTGCTTGAAGAATCTATTATTTTAACCTTGGCTGAATACGGATTAGAATCGGGGAGAAGCGAAGGAGAAACAGGTGTGTGGTTAGGTGTTGGAACTCCGTTTGCCCGCAAAATCTGCGCTATGGGTGTTCGTGCTTCCCGCTGGGTAACGATGCATGGATTTGCCTTAAACGTTAACGTTGATTTAGGCTATTTCGATAATATAATTCCATGTGGAATCCGTGGAAAAGGCGTTACTACTTTAAATGTCGAACTTGGTGTTGAAAAAGTGGATGAAGAAGAAGTGAAAGCTAAAATCTTACAACATTTTAAAGAACTCTTTGAAGCTGAATTTGTTTAATAACAGCTCTAAAAAAGTAAAACCGTTTCAAGTATTTATTTGAAACGGTTTTTTTATTTTGCCCCATTTTTAAATAGAAAGCGGTTTTTTTGTGAAATTATACTGAAAAAAGAAAAAAAATATTTTGCAAAAGTTAAGATTTTGAGATAAAGACAATTTGCAGCCTAGATTTTATTCTCTTGAGTATTTGCACTAAATTTGAGTAGTGCTATGAAATTTTAATTCCTGATTGGTTATGAGAAAAAGTTATTTATTCTGTTTCCTTTTTGTGCTTACTGGTCTTTTTGGCCAAAAGAAAGATAAATTATATCCGGTTACGGTTTATGAAAAGATATGGCAGGAGCGTAACACTGATGTAAGATTAAAAATGATAAAATCAATCTGGCTCGAGGAAAGTACTTTTGAGGATGCTTCAGCATCCATAAAAGGTATTGCTGCATTTAATAATGTTATCAATGATTTTTATAAAAAATATCCGGATGCTGTATTGACATCAGGGGCAAAAATTGTAAAAGATAATTATGTAAGCTGGGACTGGAAAATACAGGATTCTAAAAATAAACTGATAATGGGAGGCCGTGAGTTTGCCCGATTAAACGGTAAAGGACAAATCAGTAAAATAATTAGTTTCTGGAACAAAGATGCAACCTTATCGGAGGCTGATATTTTAAAGAATCTGGAAGCTGATAATTTGGAAGTGGTTGAAAAATATTTTGAAAGCCTTTTTAAGACGAAAGATTTGAATGCCATAGCTACTTTAATCGATGATGAAGCCGTTTATAATCAGGCGACAGGACTTCCTTATGGTGGGATTTATAAAGGTCTTGATGAATGGAATAAAATGTTTGCTAAATCAGCTGAATTCTTTGATTTTCAGATAGAAAAAGAACCTGTTTATTTTAGTGATGCTTCCAAAAATGAAGTTTTTATTTATTTTACCATAAGCTGTAAGGCTAAAAAATCTGGCAAAACACTTTCGATGCCAGTCTCTGAACATTTTGATTTGAAAAACGGAAAAATTACTGGAATCACGCCTTTTTATTTTGATACCAAACAATTTGCTGAATTTTTGAAGAGTAAAAAATAACGAATTACTTCCATTTAAAAGAATAATCAGTATTCGCAGATTGAAAACTCATTCTGATTTTTGATATTCATTTCAATTTTAGTGAACAGATTTTCAAGTGCTTTTTTTAGAGCTCAAAAAAATCCAGTTCCAACTGCTCAGGCAAGAGCCTGAAACTCATTCGGTGGTATTTTGTAGTTCCGTATTTTTTTATGGCTTCGCGATGTTCTTTGGTAGGATAACCTTTATTTTGTTTCCAGTTATACATCGGGAATTCTTTGTGAATTTCGTTCATAAATTCATCACGATAGGTTTTTGCCAGTACAGAAGCTGCAGCGATGCTTAAAAACTTTGAATCACCTTTTATAATGCTTTGATTTGGAATTGATTTTAATAACTCAATTTCAGTAGCAGAAAACTGTCTTCCCAAAGTATTTTTCAGCTCCAGTTTTGCATTTAGTGAACGATTACCGTCAACAATGATAAACTCGGGTGTTTGTTTTAATTTCAAAATACATTCCTGCATTCCTTTCATCGAAGCATTTAGGATATTAATTTCGTCAATCTCATCCGGATGCAAATGCGTTACGGCAAAACAAACTGCTTTTTCTTCTATAATCGGTTTCAGGGATTCTCTTATTTTCTCAGACAACTGCTTACTGTCATTTAAAAATGGGTGCTCAAAATCAGCAGGTAAAATCACAGCTGCAGCAGTAACGGGACCAGCCAGACAACCTCGTCCGGCTTCATCGGTGCCAGTTTCGAAAACATATCCTGAAAAATTTTTCTGAAGCATTCTGATGCGTTTTAAAACACAAAGATTATAAAATTTTCTCTAAAAATATGCGTTCTCATTCTGTTTACTAAAGCCATTGTATAAATTGATGTGTTTTTTTATTTATACATATTTATAATTTACCTTTGCTTTCGCAATCATATCCAAAAAACATTATACATACGCTATAAAATGAGAATACTTTTTTTTCTATATCTGTTAGTTCTGCCTTCCTTATCGTTTTCTCAGAAAGTAACTCCTAAAAAGAATTTAGATATGAATTCGCAATATTCAAGTATTACGGATACTGTAAAAAAGAAAAAAGCGCTTGTAGCTAAAATTGAGCAATATCAAATTGTTACGATAGAACATGATACCACCATTGTAGATACCTCTTTAACCATAAAAAGTGCCTATAGACAAAATTACCTTAGGAGAGATAATTTCGGACTTTTGCCTTTTTCTAATATTGGGCAAACCTACAATATATTGCAATACAGTCTTACTGATTTTTCTCCTTACCCGGATATGGGGTTTCAGGCAAAGCATTTTAATTTTATGAATGCCAGTGATATTCGTTATTACCATGTCGCAACACCGCTGACTGAATTGTTTTTTAATACTTCTGTTGGTAAAGGACAAAATGTAGATTCTTTCATTACCCTGAATACTTCAAAAAATCTCAATTTTTTTGCAGCTTACAGAGGTTTGCGTTCAGAAGGGAAATACATCAACCAGTTAACCAGTATTGGGAATTTCAGGATTGGGGCTAGTTATAATACAACGGATAAGCGTTATGTTTTATATGCCCATTATACTTATCAGGATGTTTTAAATGAAGAAAATGGAGGCATTACAACGCCTGATGATTTTGAAAGCGGGGATCCAACTTTTACAAATCGTCAGCGACTGGAGGTTTATCTTACTGATGCCGAATCTTTCTTAAAAGGGAAAAGGCTGTTTTTTGATCATGCATTCAGGATAAACCCTAAACAAGCAAGCAATAATTTATACGTTACGCACCAGTTTAATTTTGAAAATAAATTTTTTGAATACAAACAGCCTACTGTTTTATCAACAGTAGAAAATACTTTTGTAGAGCGGTTTGGGGAATCGTACGTTACAAGTAACATTAAAGATCAAACCCGTTTTGAAAAACTGTATAATAAAGCAGGGTTGACTTATGAGAATGTACTGCTTGGGAAATTTAATTTTTTCATTGACGATTACCGTTCAAATTATAAATATTACCGTATTATTCTTGATGAAAAAGAAAAAGGAAAGGTTGCTGTTAATGACAATTTATACAGGCAGGTTAATAATATTGGAGGGCAGTATGAATATCAGAAAAACAAATGGAATGGAAGGTTTTTATTGACAAGGTCCATTACAAAAGAAACCATTTCAGATTTAGATGCTAAGCTGAGGTATAATTTAAACGAAAAAATCCAGTTTGATTTTCGTTACCAAAACATAAGCAAACTTCCAAATAATAATTATGAACTTTACCAAAGCAGTTATGTACAGTATAATTGGGGGAAAGATTTTAAAAATGAAAAAATTAATTCATTTAGCGGAAAAATTTATACGCCATGGCTAAATGGCGAGGTTCAGTATTCTGTATTGAATGATCATTTGTATTTTGAAGATGTTTCAACGCCGGAACAAAAAGAAAACAGAACTCAAATCGTGAATCCGGCTCAATATGGGAACATAATCAACTATATATCGGTAAAAGCAAACAGGGAATTTAAATTTGGGGATTTTGGTTTCGATAATACCTTTTTATATCAAAAGGTAACACAATCAGAACTGATTTTAAATGTTCCGGATTTTGTAACCAGAAATACGTTTTATTACTCGGCTTATTTCTTTAATAAGGCACTGTTTATTCAAACCGGAATTATTTTTAATTACTTTACAAAATACTATGCAAATGATTACAATCCTGTAGTGGCAGAAATGTTTGTTCAGAACACTAAAAAGATAGGAGGTTATCCAACTTTTGATTTTTTCCTGAATGCAAAAATTCGCCAGACCAGAATTTATTTAAAAGCAGAGCATTTTAATTCGACTTTTGGCGAAAGCAATTATTATTCAGCTCCAAATAACCCATATCGCGATTTTACTATCCGCTTTGGTTTAGTTTGGAATTTCTTTCAATAAAAAACGGAATTTGTTTTTTTTATATTAAAGCAAAATTATACAAATACAGATATGGACTTTTCAAATAATATTTTAGGAACCATTGGCAATACACCATTAGTGAAACTTAATAAAGTTGTGGCTGAGATTGATGCTTTGGTATTGGCAAAAGTCGAAACTTTTAATCCGGGAAATTCTGTGAAAGACAGAATGGCCGTGAAAATGGTTGAAGATGCTGAAGCAGATGGACGCTTAAAACCGGGCGGAACCATAATTGAAGGAACTTCAGGAAACACTGGGATGGGACTTGCACTTGTAGCGATCACAAAAGGATATAAGCTGATTTGTGTAATATCAGACAAACAGTCTAAAGAAAAAATGGATATTTTGCGTGCTGTTGGTGCCAAAGTAGTTGTTTGTCCTACCAATGTTGAACCGACGGATCCAAGATCTTATTACTCGGTTTCTAAACGTCTGGCTGAAGAAACGCCAAATTCGTGGTATGTAAACCAATATGATAATTTATCAAATTCTCAGGCACATTACGAACAGACAGGACCTGAAATATGGAAACAGACAGATGGAAAAATTACCCATTTTGTAGTGGGAGTAGGAACGGGTGGAACTATTTCCGGAGTTGGAAAATATTTAAAAGAGAAAAATCCGAACATCAAAATCTGGGGAATCGACACTTATGGGTCTGTATTTAAAAAATACCACGAAACAGGAATTTTTGATGAAAATGAAATCTATTCTTACATCACTGAGGGAATAGGGGAAGATATATTGCCTAAAAATGTTGACTTTTCGTTAATCGATGGTTTTACAAAAGTAACAGATAAAGATGCAGCGGTTTATACCCGAAAAATTGCATTAGAAGAAGCGATATTTGTTGGAAACTCTGCAGGGGCTTGTATAAAAGGATTATTGCAGCTAAAAGAACATTTTAAGCCTGATGACGTTGTAGTGGTTTTATTTCACGATTCGGGAAGTCGTTATGTAGGTAAGATGTTTAACGATGACTGGATGCGGGAACGTGGTTTTCTGGATGAAAATGTAACAAAAGCAGAAGATGTTATCAAAGATCATATTGACAAAGAATTAATTGTTGTTCGTACAGAAGAATTGGTTTCGCATGCTATTGAACGTATGCGTAAATACAAAATTTCACAAATTCCGGTAGTAGATATTAACGGCTTCGTGGGGTCAGTTGATGAAACAGACCTGTTCAGAAGTTATGTAGCAGACAAAAATGTTGCCGAAAAACCGATTAAAGAAGTAATGGGAAAACCTTTTCCGATTGTGAAATTAGGTACTTCAATTGAAGAGGTTTCAAAACTGTTCACAAAGGAAAATGATGCTGTTTTGGTAGATTTGGAAAATGGAAATCATCATATTATTACGAAATACGATATTATAGGAGCTATAAAATAAAACAGTCTTCATGAATAATTATAAAAGGCATACAGTCAAATAGGTATGCCTTTTTTTAGCTATTGTTTTTTTCTTCATAATAATCAGTAACCGTTTGGTTCGAATTATTTTTTTTCTGAAGTTCTGTTTGGACTATCGTTTATAAATTCTTCAACAGTCTGTAGGTCTGGATGTATCGATTTTTTTAGGCACCGAGTACAGAAGTTGTAATTCCCGATGAATGCCAGTCCATTCCCATAACAGCGCCAAAACTCTGGAACCAGAAAGGATTACTCAGCTTACTGATCACTTCTGATGTAGAAAACTCCATTGCAATAGTTTCAACAATTGCGAAGCCAAGTTTCGACATACGTTCGGCAAGCCATGGAGGTACATGTCCATAATACAATGGAAGATCTGCTGTTCCGGAACGTTTCATGAAGAGAGATTTTGTATGCTGTAAAAATACAAAAAAAGTTTTTAATGCCTTAGAGCACAGATCTGGATAACTATATATGAATTATTCTTTTTTTGTAAAACCTTTCCTTGTCATTTCACCCCAGCCTTTAGTTCCCCTGATTTTTTCTTTGTAGCCAACTAAGGCAGCATATACCGTAAGTGGATGAAAGTACAATGGTTCTATGAAAGCAGCCAGCAGAAGCTTCAAAAAATCGGCTTGCTTTGGGTATTTATGATAAGTAAACTCTTCACTAAACAAGGCTATAACTGAAAAGAACACAGCAAACGTATAGACAAAAAGGATTAGTAATAAGAAGAAATGCCAGTTAATAAAACCAAAAACGATAAATAATAAGGTTATAAGTAGGCCTGTAAATTCTATGGCTGGAGCCAGAAATTCGAAAAATGTCCAATAGGGTACACTAAGCATGCCCAGAAGTTTGTATTTAGGATTCAGGAACATTTTTTTATGAATTGTAAGAGTCTCAATTGTTCCTCTCATCCATCGGCTGCGCTGTTTTTTGAATATTTTGAAATCTTCTGGAGCTTCTGTCCAGCAAAGAGGGTCAGGTATGTAGCTAACAGAGTAGGGGAGTTTATTTTCAACCATATATCGGCGCATTCTGACTACGAGTTCCATGTCTTCACCTACCGTTTTTGTGTCATAACCTCCTGATAGTAATGCTATTTCTTTGTCAAATGCCCCAAATGCCCCACTGATAAGTAATAGTCCGTCAAGTCTGCCCCACGCCATTCTTCCTAAAAGAAAAGCCCTAAGGTATTCTAAAACCTGTATTCTTGGTAAAATAGCATCCGGGATGTGTACTTCAACAAGACGACCATTCCGGATCACACACTGATTCGCAATCCTTACAACACCGCCTGTAGCAATAATGCGTTTACCATGAGATTCTAAAAAAGGTTTTGCTAATTTTAATAAGGAGTCTTTGTCCAGGATACAGTCAACATCGATGCAGACAACGTAAGGATTTTGTGCAATATTAAGTCCAGCGTTTAAAGCATCGGCCTTACCTCCGTTTTCTTTATCGACAACAATCAGTTTTTTAAATGCAGCATTTCCGGAGGTGTATATTCCCCTGATTTTTTTGGTTTCGATTTTTAAATCGACTTCAAGTTCTGTCAGGACAAGATTGTAGGTATTCATCAGGATTTCCATCGAATTGTCTTTGCTTCCGTCATTCACGACAATAACCTCATAATTATTGTAATTTAAAGAAAGTAATGATTTTACATTTTCTTCGATAGTAAACCCTTCATTATAGGCAGGGGCAATTAAGGAAAGTTTTGGTGCAAATTCGCTGGTAAGCAATACTTCGTAGTCTACAAAACTATTCTTTTTAAGATAGCTCCTTAGCGCTTTTGTAGAAAGATAAGCTAATATGAGATAAGATGACATGATTAGGATGGCATATCCTAGTATTAGGAGTATATAAGCATCCAAAAACCACATTGTTTCACTATTAAAAAAACTCATTCGTATGCAAGATTTACGGTTAAGGCTTGTAATACACTTTGTGCTTCATATTGTATGAGTGTATTGGGAGCTTTTTGTGCCAATTGTTCTACATGCTTTAGTTTTTGCATAAGCTTAAGCTCTTTGATGAGTTTTAGCCCAAGCGTCACAACTGTTGTATTTTTAGATTCAAGCAAATATTCTACCCCCTGAACATCACCAATGTCGTGTTTTTTGAAGGCATTTATAATATTGAGCTGAGTCCAGTCATCAACAGGATAGGGGTGTTCCTTGAGATGTATGATTCCTTTTATCCCTTCCAGCTTAATGGAAGCATTAATAGCTGTAATTTTTAAGGTCTTGTTTCTGGATTTAGAAATGCTAATGATAGTATCAAAAGCTTCTGTAATATTCATTTCGGCCAATTCTGTAATTCCTTTACATTTTACTTCCCATTTACGGCTTTTAAGTTTTTTAAAAGAATTATTTATTAATTCTGAATCTTTGTAAAACTGCTCTAGTTTTAATGCATAAATACCATCGTAATTTTTGTGGAGATTGATAACAGATTCGGCGAGTACTGCTCTGAAGTAAGTGTTCTTCAAAAAAAGCGCATAATTTGAATCTTCTTTGACTGTATAAAAAGGAGTATCCATAAAAACTACTGAATACATTAACTCTACAATGACTTGCTCGTAATTATTTCTGAGTTTTTCCTGTTTTATTTTTCTGTTTCGGCTTTGGATAATTAATAAATACAGGATAACTGATAAACCAGCAAATAAAAAGATTGAACCCGTTAGAAAAGGTTCTACCCAATGACTGTTTCTATAAAGTTCCCAGATATTCATCATATTAAAACTTTATTATAAACGAATATTCAGTAATTTATTAATTCTTATTAAGAGTACTGGAGGGCTAATAGGTTTGGCAATAAATTCATTTGCGCCTATATCAAAAGAGTCTAATTCTATTTGTTCAACTCCTGAAGAAGTAAATATAATTATTGGAATGTCAGACTGGATATTTTGTCTGACATATTGTGTAATTTCCATTCCGCTTTTGCCGGGCATATTAATATCTGTCAGGATGAGGTCATAAGTATTCTTTTCAATAGCATCAAGTGCCTCCTGACCATCAGAGAACTGGTCAACGGCAAATCCTTTAGAAGTTAAGAAAAAAGATAATGATTTGCGTAAGATTTCATTATCTTCTGCTAAAACTATTTTCATTGGTTTGAATATTTATCTTTGAGCAAATTAATTTAATAAGAAAGTGCATACGTAAAGCTATACTATATTTTCGTCTTATCATAATTCCTTTAAAACTTTAACGACTTCAATAATTCCAGAATGTAAAATATTTATCTTTTCAAAGCTTTCAGAGGTAAATTTCCCCACAACGGCTTCCTGCTCGATAAACGATAGAAAGTTCGACAGATCTTTAAGCATGAAAATATCCACACTGGATCTCATGTTATGAGTCAGTCTCTTTACATTCTCTATATCGTTAGTATTAAAAGCCTCTTCCAGCTGAGCTAATTCATTTGGGAGTTTTTGTATAAACAAATCTATCATATCGTGCTTAAAGCTTTTATTACCGCAGGACATTTCATCTAAAAATGATAAATCGATTTTTATCTTTGGCGGATGTTTGGCATCTTTAGTCAGAACTGTTCTTATAGTCTCTAAAAGCATTGCCTGTTTAAAAGGTTTGGGCACGTAGGCATCCATTCCTGCATCATAGCAGCGTTCCTGTTCTCCTACAAGCGAATGTGCGGTCATGGCTATAATCGGAATGGTTAATTTCATTTCTTTCCTGATATACTCTGTTGTTTGGTATCCGTCTTTGACAGGCATCTGGAGATCCATTAATACTAAATCATAGTTGTTTTTTGATAACAGACTAATTCCTTCCTCGCCGTTTTCGGCAATATCTAATTCAAACCCAAAATTTTCAATGACACTTTTTGCAAGTTTCTGATTCAGTGCATTGTCTTCACACAAAAGGATTTTCAGTTTGCCCAGTTCTTCTTCAGGTAAGTTTTCAATTGGAGGTTCAGTATTATCAGCTTTTTTGTAAGTCAGGACAAAAGAGAATTCTGAACCCCGGCCTTCTTTGCTTTTTACATGCATTTCAGAGTTTTGCAGTTCTACTAATTGTTTCACAATACTTAGACCAAGTCCGGTTCCTCCAAATCTTCTGGTTGTGCTTTCTTCAGCCTGGGTAAAACGTTCAAATATAGTCTTAAGTTTTTCCTCTTGTATCCCTATTCCGGTGTCTTTAACCGAAAACCGAAGCGAATAATCATCATCAGTCTCGTTAACCTTTTTTACTGATATAGTGACTTCTCCTTCTTCGGTAAACTTAAGGGCATTGCCTGTAAGATTAACTAATATTTGGTTTAATCGTCCCTGATCGCCTATTACCATTTCAGGCAATTCGGCATCTAGGAATAGATTAAATTCGACACCATGGGATGCTTTTATTTTCAGTAAGTTATAGATATGTTTAAGTGTCTTTTTTAAATTGAATGGCTGAGCCTCAATAGTCAGATTGCCTGATTCGATTTTAGAAAGATCAAGAATATCGTTGATAATCAGAAGCAGATTCTCTCCGGCAATTTGTACACTATCAATATAATCTCTTTGGGTAGTATCTAATGCTGTCTGCGCCAACAGGTCTGTAAAACCAATTATAGCATTCAAAGGGGTTCTGATTTCATGGCTCATGTTAGCCAAAAAACTATCTTTTGCTAATACCGCGCGTTCAGCAATTTTTTTCTGGGCATCAAGCTCAGTGTTTTTCGTAGATAATTCTAATTGGTTTATTACATGTTTTGCAATAATTGATAACGCATTTCGCTGGTCTTCATTAAGTTCTTTAGAAACGTGGTCTACTGCACATAAGGTTCCAATGTTATAACCGTCAGGTGTTGTAAGTGGAATGCCTGCGTAAAACCTTACCTTAAATCCTCCTGTAACATTAGGGTCTTCTTTAAACCGTTCATTTAAATGGGTATCGGGGATTTCAACCAATTTAGAATCCATAATCGTGTACTGGCAAAAGCTAATTTCGCGAGGAACCTGTGTTACACCGATCCCAATTTCCGATTTAAACCACTGTCTGCTCTCGTCTATAAAAGAAATATGAGCGATTGGAACACCACAAATATAGGAAACAAGTTTTGTCGCATCATCAAAGGCATGATCCGGTAATGAATCAAGAATGTTGTATCTTTTTAATGCTGCTAAACGTTCTTTTTCATTGTGAGGTATAGGAAGTTCTATATTTTTCATTTATCAAAGGTAAATGTATAAATATAATAATTTGATACAGAATTTCCAATAATTTATAAGCAGAGTCAAGTTTTATTAAAGAACCAGAGAGAGTATTGCCGATTTTGTTTCAAGAGTTGTATGCTGCATAAAAAAGAAAGCAAAAACAAAAAAATAAAGCGGTTCAGCTTTAATTAAAAAGTCGCCCCCCTTTTCAAATAGAATCAAAATATAATTATTTATAAGTATGCCTGAGCTACAAATGAAACAGGAAATAATTACCTCATCAATAATATCTTCATCCTGAATAAATAAAAAGATGTACTTTCGTCCTTTTAAAATAACACTTGGGCATTGGTTACAGAGTGTTTACTTAAAATGTTTTAAATAATTAAAAAATGAAAATTAAAAAAACAAATACTATTTTATTCATTGGTCTATTGCTGATATTAAGCAGTTTTACAAGTTATATTATTAACAGATGGAATATTGAAGATGGATTCAGGATTCATTTTTCAGGTAATAGTGTAGAGGGAATTTTTGAGAAATTTAAAGGAGAAATTATTTTTAATGAAAACGCATTAGAAGTTTCCAATTTCTCTTTGATCATTGAAGTAGAATCTATAGCAACAGGAAACTGGCTGAAAAACCGTCATGCTAAAAATGACAAATGGCTGGATGCAGATAAATATCCGAATATTACGTTTAAATCCACAAAATTTTTGAAAACAGCTGCGGGTTTTGCCGTAAAAGGCATTTTAACAATACATGGCATTCAAAAAGAAATCACAATTCCATTTACCTTTTCAAACCAAATTTTTAAAGGAAACTTTAGTGTAAACAGAATGGATTACAAAATTGGAAATATGGAAGGGATGTCTAAAAAAGTTTCTAACGAAATAAGAATAGATTTTTCGGTGCCTGTTACTAGAAAATAATAAGTTTCACCCGTAGCGCATTATTGAATTAGACTAATTTTTAGGTTATTAATATTTCTGTTGAATACAAATTTGTTTAAATGTTGTATTGTGTTTAAGGTGATTATTTTTGAAAGAATCCTTGTTTTTAAATTCTAGAAAAGATTGGTATAATTACGTCTAATCATAAACTGGTTACATAATTGAGAAAACCAAGTTTCTATTCTTTTTCTGAACTTTTTAAATTGATAAAACTGCGGTTTATAGTCTTTTTGATTTGTTCTTTTTGGTTTTTCTAGTTGAATATTAACTTCATTAAACAAATCAAGCTGAATAGTTTGAGAGAGGTAGCTGCTATGGCTAAGTAGCACACAATCTGATAATTGTAATTTTATGTCTTTCAGAGAATGAATGTCGTGAACAGAAACAGGTGTCAAATCAAAACTTTGAAAAACACCTTCAATTGAGCATACTGCATGTAATTTGTAACCGTAATAATGTAGATTTTGAGAAGCACAAAATCCTTTATTTGGTCGTGCATAAGTTTCTTCTTTACCTATTTTACTTCTTGAAGAACGATCTATTTTATAAACTTCTAAAGGCATACTGTCAACCACAAGATAATTTTCAAATTCATTAAATTTTTCAACCATTTTCATTCTGATTTTTTCGATGTAAGGAAATAACTGCCGTTTTCTTCTATTTATATACACTCCGTTCTACTTTTGAACTAATCCAATGTGTATTTTAATTGTCTCTCCGCTTTTTTTTGCACACCTATTCTTTTCAGATTAAATATCGGGAAGCAGTTAATAAATATATAACGAAATAGTCTTATGCTTTTATTTCGACCTCTCATGGATAAAAATCCCGTATTCATGCCTTTTTTTTAATTTGAACTATGACCTCACACTAATTTTATTACAGAAATAAGATTAGATGCATGCACCAATTTGCCTCAGAATCACTTTCCGAAACCAGACGTAACTAACCTGAAAAGGATCAAAATACATAACAAAATGGAAAATTCAAACGGCTTACAACAGCAAACATGCCCTTATAGAACAAGTTGGAAATAATGCTCCATTTTATATTGGAAATGGACTCGTTACAACTCCCGCAGGTCAAAGCGGATCATTGAAATTATGCATCAACGATGATTTAAATGCTGAATACGGAGCCGGATTAGCGGATAATATTGGTAGTCCTCAGGTACGTATAAAAATTTAAAAGACTAACATAAATCTCTTCAGTTTTATTGCTGAAGGGGTTTATTACCGAAAACAAAACACCCCTAATTATAATAACCAAAAAATGAAACCTGCCAAAGAATTTACGGTCGCAGATTATCTGCTTACCCGACTTAAACAATTAAATGTCACCGAGGTTTTTCAAATTCCGGGAGATTATGTAAAGCATTTTACACAGGCTCTGGAATACTTTGACGGAATTGAAACCATTGGGACTTCAAATGAACTAGATGCTTCTTATGCGGCAGATGCTTACGCACGTACCAGAGGTTTAGCTGCCGTATCTTTACAATACGGAGTAAGTACTTTTAGCGCATTGAATGCTATTGCAGGAGCTTATGTAGAGCGCAGCCCGGTTGTTGTAATTAGTGCCACACCCGGAGCAGATGCAAGACAAATAGGAAGTATGTACAATGTACTTTATCATCACTCTACAGGTAATCTTAACGCCGATCAGGAAGTGTATGAAAGAGTAACTGTTGCTGCCGAGACACTAAGCACTTCTGCAGGCGCTCCTGAAAAAATCGATAAATTACTGATTGCAGCGCTTACACACCAAAGACCTGTGTATATAGCGTGTTATAAAGAGGTGTGGGGCGAACCTTGTCCTAAACCTTCCAATAAAAAACTGGAACCCGAAATAATAAAAAGTGAACCAGCAGCACTTGAAAATGCTGTTTCTCAGGCATGGTCTCAAATTAGTCAGGCCAAAACACCTATAATTTTGGCAGGTGTAGAGCTTTTGCGTCATAAACTAACAAAACAATTAGAAGAACTTATTAAAGCCAGTGGAATGTTGTACACTACAACTTCACTTGGAAAAACGGTTCTGGATGAAAAAGGCGATAAATTTATCGGAACCTATTCTGATCAGGCTTCCATACCCGAAGTTATAAAATTGGTCGAAGCTTCAGACTGTATTTTATCTTTAGGAACTATTATTACTGATGATTATTTATGGCTGGTAGAAAATAAATTTTCGGATATGATTCAGGTAACAACTCAGGAAACCAGAGCTGGTTATTTTACCTATTCGGGAGTAACTTTAAAAGACTTTATCGAAGCCTTAACAGAACGATTTAAAAGAGCTTCGGGATATCCTTTAAAAGCAATAGCTCCGGCTCAGCCAAAATTCCCGGAACCATGGCGTTCCAACTCTGACCCTAAATACGATTTAACGCCGGAAGTTATAACATTTAACCGCTTTTTTGAGCATGCTGCATCTTTTCTGAAAAAAGAAAAAATGCTGGATGATATTGTAATGACTTTTGGTGTAAGTTCATCAATGTACGTAGCTACCAATATTTACGGATTATCTCAAAACGCTTATATTTCTTCGGCTGCGTGGCAGTGTATTGGTTTTGAAACCGGTGCAGCTTCAGGAGCTCAGTTAGGAAGCGGTAAACAAGCCTTGACTGTAGCCGGTGACGGTGGTTTTATGATGATCGCACAATCACTTTCTACTCTTGTAAAATACAACATCAACTCTGTAATTTTTGTAATGAGCAATGGAGTATATGCAATTGAACAGGTATATGTTGACATGGACTCGTTTAAAGCAGGCCCAGATCATAAGTTTGATGCATTTGATATTCTTCCAAAATGGGATTATCAGGCACTTGCCAAAGCATTTGGAGCAAACAGCTACCGAGCTGAAACCGTGTCAGAGCTAGACGAAGTGCTTCTAAAACTTAAGAAAAAAACAAATCTTCCCACTCTGGTAGAAATTGTAATTCCTCAAAAAGATCTGGCACAGCAAATGGCAAGACTGGGAAATGAATAAAGCCACTATCTATAAAACTACTAAAAAATCTAAAAACATACTATCATGAGCAAAAAGACATACTCTATTTTTGGAGCAGGCGCAGCCGGACTCTACACGGCGTGGAGATTACTCGATGGAAAATCTAAACTCGCCAAAAACGAAAAAATGCTCGTTAAAGGCGATGTGTTAGAACTCTACGATTGGGGGAAATATGATTTTTCTAAAAAAAATCCAGGAACCAGAGAACCGGGCGCACGTGTTTGTACATGGCATTATAAAGACGACAAAGACAATTCGTACCTTGAATTAGGAGGTATGAGATATTTATATTGGGATGGAACTCCTGAGGGACCCGGACATCGTTTAGTGACTAAAACCATTGAAGAACTGGATTTAAAGAAAGATTCAGTTCCGTTTAATGAATCAGCAGACCCATTACTGTCTTTGCGTTCAAAAAACATGTATATCTCAGATATCAATTCTAACCAGCCAGCTCCCTATTTTGCAAACAATTATGCTCAGGATGCTCCGCCAGATAATGGGTTTACAACGATACAATCTGTAGCGATCACACAAACATCTGGGCCGACTACCCGTAGAGAATGGTGTAAATTTTATGAAGAAGGAAGAATCAATATTGATATGCCTGACAGTTCAATCTTTCAAAAAGGAGACTTATTAAAAGAAATTGGATATTGGAACCTGGGTTATGATATGCTTGGTCAAGAAGGATTTAGTTATTTATCTGATGGTAACGGCTACAGTTCAAACGTAGTAAACAGCAATAGTGCTCAGTCATTTAATGTGAATGATGAGTTTCTTCCGGGAACAGAATACAAAACATTAATAAAAGGATATTCCAGCTTATTTGACAGCTTATTTGAAGAAGTTGAAAAATTGGCAAAACAAAAAGGAATTACACTAAATTATTACCCAAATGTTAGGCTGCGTTCTATTTTGCACACCAAATCTGGAGTAAATTTTACAACTGCAACACGCAAAGATCCGGATGCACTTGCAGAAAGAAAAAAATGTGATGCAGCATTTCTTGCTATGCCAAGGGCAGCTATTGAATTAGTAGCACAGGCATCGAGATATAGCGATGCAGAAGGTGTAGATGTACTAAATCATGAAAAAGTACAGCTGTATTTAGAGTCTGTATTGATGGAACCGTCATACAAAATAGGAATGTTTTTCGATACACCCTGGTGGAGAGTAACCGAGGCCGGAAGCCCTACTTATCCAGCTAAACTAACAAGTTATTTCCTGACACAAGAAGGAATTGAGAAATTAAAAAAAGAAAATTTCCCGTCTAAATATCTTAAAGAAATAGAAAAGGCTAAAAACCCAGTTATTATAGCAAATACCTTTAATGACAAAGCCAGTTTTATAGCTGCTGTAGAAAATGCAATCGAAGAACGTTTAACTTTTAAAGAAGAAAAACAAATCGCAGCGATTGCAGAATTAGATACTATTGGGCCAAGTATTACCGATATGCCTATCCGTCAAGTAGTTTATTTTGGTGATAATGCCAGAGACGGAAAAGGGAAAAAAGTATACGGTATTTTAGCCAGTTATGATGATATTCAATATTCAACATTTTGGAAACCTCTGGAACTTGGACCAGATGCTACACGCGAAATTCCTGAATCCAGAGACTGTCAGCCGCTTGAAGGGCCAAGAGATGCCACTCCTGTAATGGTAAAAATGCTTCGTTCACAATTAGCATCATTGCATTTTGGGCCACAGGCTGATTATTCGTATGTGCCTGAGCCTTTAGAAACGAGATATATGGACTGGTCACTTCCTCCTTTTAATGCAGGATATCATGCCTATAAATCGCATTATAATTTAGGTGATGTGCAAAGAAAAATTAGAAAACCATCTCAGCTCGTTCCAAATACAGACAGCGAAATTTTTATTGTAGGAGAAACCTATTCAAACGATCAGGCTTGGGTAGAAGGGGCATTTTGTACTGCTGAATCTGTTTTGAATGATTTCTTTGGAATGGAACCTATTATTGACGAAAAATACTATCCATTTATCAGTCCGGAATAATCTATTTTAACCAAAAACAAATGAAAACAAAAAAACTATTTAACTTTTCTACTTCGGTAACAAAAGAGAATATCAAAGAGGTAATGCAGCAGGCAATTGCGCTGGAGCTTGCTACAATTCCAACGTATTTATCGACCTATTATTCGATAAACAGAGCACAGGATCAGGATAAACTGTATGCTAAACTTCATGCACAGCTTTCACAATCCGGCGTGCGTACTGCTGCCGAAATCGACGAACTGGCGCAAGAACTGAAACTCGATATATTAGTTTATTCGAATAAATCGGCTGCCTTAATTATGAGCGTTGTGATCGAAGAAATGCTGCATCTGGCACTTTCATGCAATGTGAAACAAGCAGTTTGTCAAACGGCACCAGATTTAATGGGAATTGGAAAAGTATTATCTTTTCCAACACAATTAGACGGACATATTCCTGAATTTCAAATTAATGCAGCAAAATTGTCATTGAAGCAATTAACTACATTTTTACAAATTGAAAGCCCCGAACCGTTTAAAGATCCTTATGCAAATGAACAATTGCTGAATACGGTTGAATATCAAACAATCGGGCGTTTGTATGAAATGATTATCAAATGTATAAAGGAGGATTTCCCTGGGCCTTATAATTATAGACCTCAATTGCTTCCTCCGGAGAATCCAAATCGTCCGAGACCATATTATTCTCAAAATTCAATGAATACGGTTCATTATGACAGAGAGCACAATCCTCAATTTGCTAATGCAGATGATAGCGGCGGACTTGTTGGAGTACATGACGCTCAATCGGCAATTGATGCGATAGAACGTATTATTGATCAGGGAGAAGGGAAAAGTAAATACAAACAGCATACCTTAATTTGGGGCGAAAATAAAATGCCGGTACCAATGGATATTGTTGAGGGCAAAGTAGTTTTTTGGGAAGGTGATTATGATGATTCTGGTAAAGAACCTGCTCATTTTGCCAAATTTCTTGAAGCCTATACACTTGGCGGGCATTATCAGCAAAAGTTTCGTAACATTCAGGGCTTAGATGATTTCTTCAGCTATTTTGTATATGATACTGATGCTAATCCTAAAACAGCCGATTATATAGCTTCTGGCAATCAGGCGCTGGCGCTATGTTCACAATTAGGTAATGCAGTTTTTGCTTATATCCTTTTAATGATTGAAGCTTGTTATCATAAAGATGAAAGTACACAATACGATTTATTCATTTTTGGTATTCATAAATCAATGATCTGGCTTTTGAGTGGAGTTGGTAACCAAATCAATCAATACACCTATACGAAAGGCAATCAGGCTTATAAAGGTGCTTTAACATTTGAACCTTTTTCGTTTGAGCAAAGTTTCTTAAGACCAAAAGCACAAATCATGAGTTTGGTGGATCAATTGGCGAAGGCAGACCCTGTTAATTGGGGCTGGGCTATAAAAAGCGAAAACTATTTCCCGTCTTTACCAGACGTAGGATTGGATTACAGCATTGAAGCCGATATTCCTAAAGTACCAGGTACACCTTATAGACATAATCATTAATATAAAAAGATACAACATGTCAGAATTAGTAACTAAAGAACTTCATGTATGCATGGGGCTTAATTCATGCAAAAATGCGGGATATTCAGGAAATAATGATTGTGCAGGCCAAGGCGATTGCTCAACAGCAGTTGGTCATCCCTGCCACACCTTAAATGCCTGTAAAGGGCAGGGAGGCTGTGGGATTTTTGGAACGACTGAAGAACTTTGCCATCCCGGCGAAAATGATTGTCGCTATCAGGGCAGCTGCGGTGTGCCTATTTTGTCTTCCCGTTTTATGGCACAAGGCCCTAACAAAGGACTTAGTGTTTGGCAATTGGCAAGAATACGCTTTGAAGAAAAAAGAATAAAAAACGGAGAATCCTTTGGTGAAGCTCCGCAGCAATACGGGCCAAGCGATGAGTACGTAAATTCCATTCGCGGCACCTCAGGCGTAGATTATTCTTCTTGCGGACAAAGCGGTTCAAGATCTTGTTCCTACATCAGCAACCCTGCTGAAAGAAAAATTGCGGCAGCGGAAAGAGTTTTGAAGATGGAGGAAGAAAGCGCTAAAAAACTACCGGAGAGTCTTTCAAATTGTCAACCCAAAAATAATGGACACTAGACTTGGATTACCCAATTTAGGATTGGGATTAGGACTCAGAAGCCAGCATTTTGGACATATTCTGGAAAAGAACCCTGCCGTAGATTGGTTTGAGGTAATTTCTGAGAATTTTATGGATTCGCACGGACGTCCAAGATATATTTTACAACAAATAGCAGAAAAATATCCCGTGGTCATGCACGGGGTATCGCTTTCTATAGGAAGCACTGATCCCTTAAATTTTGATTATCTAAAGAGTTTAAAACAACTGGCAGCTGAGGTTCAGCCAGCCTGGATTAGCGATCACTTATGCTGGACAGGAGTTTTAACCACCAATTCGCACGATTTATTGCCGCTTCCGTTAAACGAAGATTCATTAAAACATGTTTGTAACCGAATCAGACAAGTTCAGGATTATTTAGAACGACCGCTGATTGTAGAAAACCCAAGTACCTACGCAGCCTTCAATAATTCGACACTTCCGGAATGGGAATTTTTACGAATCATGACCGAAGAAACAGGTTGTGGATTGCTTCTGGATGTAAACAATGTATATGTGTCTTCTTTTAATAATGATTTTGATCCTGTAGAATACATCAACGGAATTCCGCATAATAAAGTAGTTCAAATGCACTTGGCAGGCCATCAAAATTGTGGCAATTACATTATTGATACACACGATAGAGAAGTAAACAGTCAGGTTTGGAAATTATTTCAGCAAGCTTATCAATTGGCTAATCAGGCCTCAATTTTACTAGAATGGGATGGAAACATTCCGGCTTTTGATGTGTACCATTCTGAATTACTGAAATCAAAGCAATATATGGATGCAGCATTTGTTGGAGTTGAAAAAGAAGTTTTCTCTATTGATAAAGAGCAGGTTTCAAACCCATTGAATTTATTTGCTGTAGACAAATTTTTATAAACTCCAAAGATGCAGAAAACGGTTAAAATACCATTAAAAGACTTTCAGCAATGGATGCAGCAGCTTTTGCTCGATCCTTATCAGCAAACAGGAGTAAACCCTGATGATTTGCTTTCGAATGCAGAAAATGCAGCTTCAATTGAAGATGTAATTTGTCATTCAGAAAAACTTACGGCTCAGGAACATCTGGCCATTTACCAAAGGAGTTATATTGCCCGATTGCGAAATTGTATGTCACAGCAGTTTAGTGCATTGGAATATGCTTTAGGTGAAGCAATTTTTTGTGCTTTCGCTGATGACTATTTGGCTTCAAACCCCTCAAATAATTACAATTTATCTTTTTTGGGAGCCCATTTTGCAGACTATCTGGAAAACAACAGACCCGATGCTAATGAAGATATCAAAGAAGACTGGATTGATTTTATGATTGAACTGGCCCGTTTTGAATATGCAATTGGTCTTCTTTTTGAAGAGAAGGCAGAAGAAAATTACCAGCTGGCAGCAATCGATACATCCGAAGAGCAACTAAAGTTGGTACCTGTATTTGCTTTATTTAAGTTTCAGTTTCCGGTTCGAAAGTATTATCATGAATTCAAAAATGGAAAAAACCCCGCTCTACCTTTTGGAAAAGAAAGTTATTGTGTGGTGTTAAGGCACAAATTTAAACTGTCCATTTACGATCTGCACAAAGAGCAGTATGATTTTCTGTGTTTTTTTAAAGAGAATAAGAATATCATTGAGACAAAAGAATGGTTTAATAGCTTTTATAAAGAGAATACGGTCCAGTTCGAACAAGTATGGAGCATTTGGAAAGAACGCTGGATGGCAGCTCATTTTTTTAGGGTGTAAACAGATTTTATCAGCTAAATACTAAAGTGGATAGAAAATTAATTCCAATGGTCACCTTTTTCAGGTTTTCTGCATATTTTCATAATTTAACTTATTTATCCGATTTTGCATTAGCATCATACATCATCTATACTATTTGAAGAGTATTACATCCTTAAGTTATCTAACTCAAAGCGTGCAGAAATATTTCTAAAAAACCGCCTTAATTTTTTGTGGATAATTAGCGAGCAATTTCATTAGGCATAATTTTTTTGTAATAGAGTGTTTTATAAAATAAGATGATGATATAGATTTGATTGAATATTTTATAAACACAATTCTTTTTTTCAAGGTATTTTTGTTTTAAAAACAGTAAAGAAAGAAAAAACTTTCAATAAAAGAAAAAAAATAAATACGTAAATTTAATGTTATCAGTGAGTTAAAAAAAAGTAGAAAAAAATATTGTAAAAAATCGGTAGAAAGTATTGTGTATTCTAATAAACTGACTACTTTTGCACCCGCTTTAAGAAACAAACGATAAGCGAAAAAAAATAAAGAAATTACGTTCGTAGACATATTGAATTGACAGCCGTTTTAACAGAGATGTTAGGACAAAAGAATAAGAGTAATGGAATCGATAGATTAGGGAAGAACCGATAGATATTCATCGCAATATAATATTAAAATATACGATGAAGAGTTTGATCCTGGCTCAGGATGAACGCTAGCGGCAGGCTTAACACATGCAAGTCGAGGGGTAGAAGTCTTCGGGCTTTGAGACCGGCGCACGGGTGCGTAACGCGTATGCAATCTACCTTTTACAGGGGGATAGCCCAGAGAAATTTGGATTAATACCCCATAGTATAGTGAGTTGGCATCAACCTACTATTAAAGTCACAACGGTAAAAGATGAGCATGCGTCCCATTAGCTAGATGGTAAGGTAACGGCTTACCATGGCTACGATGGGTAGGGGTCCTGAGAGGGAGATCCCCCACACTGGTACTGAGACACGGACCAGACTCCTACGGGAGGCAGCAGTGAGGAATATTGGACAATGGGCGCAAGCCTGATCCAGCCATGCCGCGTGCAGGATGACGGTCCTATGGATTGTAAACTGCTTTTGTACGAGAAGAAACACTCCTTCGTGAAGGAATTTGACGGTATCGTAAGAATAAGGATCGGCTAACTCCGTGCCAGCAGCCGCGGTAATACGGAGGATCCAAGCGTTATCCGGAATCATTGGGTTTAAAGGGTCCGTAGGCGGTTTAGTAAGTCAGTGGTGAAAGCCCATCGCTCAACGGTGGAACGGCCATTGATACTGCTGAACTTGAATTATTAGGAAGTAACTAGAATATGTAGTGTAGCGGTGAAATGCTTAGAGATTACATGGAATACCAATTGCGAAGGCAGGTTACTACTAATGGATTGACGCTGATGGACGAAAGCGTGGGTAGCGAACAGGATTAGATACCCTGGTAGTCCACGCCGTAAACGATGGATACTAGCTGTTGGGCGCAAGTTCAGTGGCTAAGCGAAAGTGATAAGTATCCCACCTGGGGAGTACGAACGCAAGTTTGAAACTCAAAGGAATTGACGGGGGCCCGCACAAGCGGTGGAGCATGTGGTTTAATTCGATGATACGCGAGGAACCTTACCAAGGCTTAAATGTAGATTGACCGTTTTGGAAACAGAACTTTCGCAAGACAATTTACAAGGTGCTGCATGGTTGTCGTCAGCTCGTGCCGTGAGGTGTCAGGTTAAGTCCTATAACGAGCGCAACCCCTGTTGTTAGTTGCCATCGAGTCAAGTCGGGAACTCTAACAAGACTGCCAGTGCAAACTGTGAGGAAGGTGGGGATGACGTCAAATCATCACGGCCCTTACGCCTTGGGCTACACACGTGCTACAATGGCCGGTACAGAGAGCAGCCACTGTGTGAGCAGGAGCGAATCTATAAAGCCGGTCACAGTTCGGATCGGAGTCTGCAACTCGACTCCGTGAAGCTGGAATCGCTAGTAATCGGATATCAGCCATGATCCGGTGAATACGTTCCCGGGCCTTGTACACACCGCCCGTCAAGCCATGGAAGCTGGGGGTGCCTGAAGTCGGTGACCGCAAGGAGCTGCCTAGGGTAAAACTGGTAACTAGGGCTAAGTCGTAACAAGGTAGCCGTACCGGAAGGTGCGGCTGGAACACCTCCTTTCTAGAGCCTCATATGTTAGTGGATACACACGTTGGGGATAAAAGATGATTATTTATAAAGTTCTGAATTGAAAGATTTGATTACTCTTGCTGTTAATTTAAAAAAATAATGAAAATTAAGTAAAAACAGAGTCTCGTAGCTCAGCTGGTTAGAGTACTACACTGATAATGTAGGGGTCGGCAGTTCGAGTCTGCCCGGGACTACTATTTAACTTAAAAAAAAGGAAATTTTAGAGGTTGAGTAACCGTTTTAAGTACTGTTAACTAAAAACTGTTAACTGACAACTAAAAAATGGGGGATTAGCTCAGCTGGCTAGAGCGCCTGCCTTGCACGCAGGAGGTCAACGGTTCGACTCCGTTATTCTCCACGAAATAATTGAAAATTATCAATTGATAATTATTAATTGTTAAAGTTCATTGACATATTGAGATAAGAAAAAATTAAAAAGTAGAAAGCGTTTTTTATTATTAGTAGTAATACAAATAAAAGAAAACAAAAAAAACGGTCTTGTTTTAAGTAACAAGATTGGTACAATAAGCAAAATAAGGGCGTATGGGGGATGCCTAGGCTCTCAGAGGCGATGAAGGGCGTGATAAGCTGCGAAAAGCTGCGGGTATGGGCACACACCATTTGATCCGCAGATACCCGAATGGGGCAACCCACTATGTTGAAGACATAGTACACCGATAGGTGGGCAAACCCGCTGAACTGAAACATCTAAGTAGGCGGAGGAGAAGAAAACAAAAGTGATTCCGTAAGTAGTGGCGAGCGAACGCGGATTAGCCCAAACCAATGTTGTTATGGCAATGTTGGGGTTGTAGGACCACGATATTTTATGTACACGGAACCAGAAGTTACTGGAAAGTAGCGCCAAAGAGGGTGATAGCCCCGTATGGGTAACAAGTATAATAGATAGTGGTATCCTGAGTAGGGCGGGGCACGTGAAACCCTGTCTGAATTTGGCGGGACCATCCGCTAAGGCTAAATACTCCTGAGAGACCGATAGTGAACCAGTACCGTGAGGGAAAGGTGAAAAGAACCGTGAATAACGGAGTGAAATAGATCCTGAAACCATACGCTTACAAGCGGTCGGAGCCCTTTGGTGGGGTGACGGCGTGCCTTTTGCATAATGAGCCTACGAGTTAACGTTGCTGGCAAGGTTAAGTGATTAAGTCACGGATCCGTAGCGAAAGCGAGTCTGAATAGGGCGCTTTAGTCAGTAGTGTTAGACGCGAAACCGTGTGATCTACCCATGGGCAGGATGAAGCGCTGGTAACACAGTGTGGAGGTCCGAACCGGTTGACGTTGAAAAGTCTTCGGATGACCTGTGGGTAGGGGTGAAAGGCCAATCAAACTCGGAAATAGCTCGTACTCCCCGAAATGCATTTAGGTGCAGCGCTGATAATAGTTATATAGAGGTAGAGCTACTGATTGGATGCGGGGGCTTCACCGCCTACCAATTCCTGACAAACTCCGAATGCTATATAATGTTTTACAGCAGTGAGGGCTTGGGTGCTAAGGTCCAAGTCCGAGAGGGAAAGAACCCAGACCATCAGCTAAGGTCCCCAAATATATGCTAAGTTGAAAGAACGAGGTTTGTCTGCCCAGACAGCTAGGATGTTGGCTTGGAAGCAGCCATTCATTTAAAGAGTGCGTAACAGCTCACTAGTCGAGCGGACGAGCATGGATAATAATCGGGCATAAGCATATTACCGAAGCTATGGATTTGCAGTTTACTGCAAGTGGTAGGGGAGCATTCCAGCAGGGTTGAAGGTGTATCGTAAGGTATTCTGGACTGGCTGGAAAAGAAAATGTAGGCATAAGTAACGATAATGCGGGCGAGAAACCCGCACACCGAAAAACTAAGGTTTCCACAGCTATGCTAATCAGCTGTGGGTTAGTCTGGTCCTAAGGCGAACCCGAAAGGGACAGTCGATGGTCAACGGGTTAATATTCCCGTACTACTAATTACTGTGATGGGGTGACGGAGTGATGAAAGCGCCGCGAACTGACGGAATAGTTCGTTAAAGTACCTAGCTATATTCTCTATAGGCAAATCCGTAGAGAATGGTGAAATACGATAGTACTCGGAGTCTTCGGACAAAGAGATAGTGCGCCTAAGGGCTTCCAAGAAAAACCTCTAAACTTCAGGTAATTAGTACCAGTACCGTAAACCGACACAGGTAGTTGAGGAGAGAATCCTAAGGTGCTCGAGAGATTCATGGCTAAGGAATTAGGCAAAATAGACCCGTAACTTCGGGAGAAGGGTCGCCCCGAGCAATCGGGGCCGCAGTGAAGAGGTCCAGGCGACTGTTTATCAAAAACACAGGGCTCTGCAAAATCGTAAGATGAAGTATAGGGCCTGACACCTGCCCGGTGCTGGAAGGTTAAGAGGAGATGTTATCTTCGGAGAAGCATTGAATTGAAGCCCCAGTAAACGGCGGCCGTAACTATAACGGTCCTAAGGTAGCGAAATTCCTTGTCGGGTAAGTTCCGACCTGCACGAATGGTGTAACGATCTGGACACTGTCTCAGCCATGAGCTCGGTGAAATTGTAGTAACGGTGAAGATGCCGTTTACCCGCAGTGGGACGAAAAGACCCTGTGCACCTTTACTATAGCTTAGTATTGACCTTGGATAAATGATGTGTAGGATAGGTTGGAGACTATGAAGCGGCGTCGCCAGGCGTTGTGGAGTCATTGTTGAAATACAACCCTTTGTTTATCTGAGGCCTAACTCTTCGAAGAAGAGGACAGTGCTTGGTGGGTAGTTTGACTGGGGTGGTCGCCTCCAAAAGAGTAACGGAGGCTTCTAAAGGTTCCCTCAGTACGCTTGGTAACCGTGCGAAGAGTGCAATGGCATAAGGGAGCTTGACTGAGAGACATACAGGTCGATCAGGTACGAAAGTAGAGCATAGTGATCCGGTGGTTCCGCATGGAAGGGCCATCGCTCAAAGGATAAAAGGTACGCCGGGGATAACAGGCTGATCTCCCCCAAGAGCTCATATCGACGGGGGGGTTTGGCACCTCGATGTCGGCTCGTCACATCCTGGGGCTGGAGAAGGTCCCAAGGGTTGGGCTGTTCGCCCATTAAAGTGGCACGCGAGCTGGGTTCAGAACGTCGTGAGACAGTTCGGTCTCTATCTACTGTGGGCGTTAGAAATTTGAGTGGATCTGATTCTAGTACGAGAGGACCGAATTGGACTAACCTCTAGTGTATCTGTTGTCCCGCCAGGGGCACCGCAGAGTAGCTACGTTGGGAAGGGATAAGCGCTGAAAGCATATAAGCGCGAAACCCACCACAAGATGAGATTTCTTTTAAGGATCGTGGAAGATGACCACGTTGATAGGCTATAGATGTAAAGGCAGTAATGTCATAGTCGAGTAGTACTAATAATCCGTAAGCTTATGTACACCTTTTTCCTCCCGTGTAAAAGACGGGAGGGAAGCACTTTCTAATAGAATAATAGTTTTCTTTATCTCAGTATGTTAAGATATTGTCCGTACGCGGAAAGTAACTAGTAAAGAGTAAGTAGTGATTAGCTTAAAAACTAATTACTAAGCACTAAGGACTAATTACTAACAACCTTAAGGTGGTTATTGCGGCGGGGCTCACCTCTTCCCATTCCGAACAGAGAAGTTAAGCCCGCCAGCGCAGATGGTACTGCAGTTTTGTGGGAGAGTATGTCGTCGCCTTTCTTTTGAAAACCCTATTCTGAAAAAGAATAGGGTTTTTTGTTTAAAATGAGGTACCTTAGCTCAGATGGTAGAGCAATGGACTGAAAATCCATGTGTCCCTGGTTCGATCGGATCATAACATATTGTTGTGGGGAAATATTAAAATCTAGATATTTGTATGTTCAATCTATCCCCCAATGCAAGATTCTTTTATCGATATCCTTAAGTTGTTATTACCTGAGATAATAGTAGACTACTTCGAACTTACTTCTTATAAAAAGAAAGATGAAACACTCCATCTGTATTTAAAAGAGATTAATTCGATACCTAAAGAATACAGAGAATCAAAATTAAGCTCAAAAGGATTCTTCGAAGAGATAACGGTTCAGGATTTTCCTATCCGTGGACACCAAGTATATCTTCACATCACTCGCAGAAGATGGCTTAATGAAGATACTCGAAAGATCGTTTTTAGAGATTGGAATTTAGTAGCAGACGGAACTCGTGTAACCCAGGAGTTTGCGTCTTTTCTAAAAGAGATCAATAGATTCCAGTCCAAATGATTGTAATACCATTGCCTCTTTCTATGGAGTTTCTGGTAGAAACCTGCAATGTCAATACAAAGATTTTCTAAGTGATTTCAAAGTTTGGGATCAAATATCACATGCTAAAAAATGGCTTCTTTTTCCACAAAATATTGGAAAGCGTTTATCAATAGACGAAACCTCACTTTCAAATGGCGAACTCTATACTATTTTAACCAACAAATCCGGTAAAGGTAGAAAAGGAACTATAGTAGCTATGATTGCAGGAACTAAAGCAGAAACAGTTATTGGCGTTATTGAAAAAATTCCTCTTAAACAGCGGAATCTAGTCAAGGAAATTACTCTGGATATGGCCGGGAATATGGGATTGATAGCTAAAAAGTGTTTTGCTAATGCTACTCGAGTTACAGACCGATTCCATGTTCAAAAGCTAGCTGCAGAAGCCCTGCAGGAAATCAGGATTAAATATCGTTGGCAAGCCATTGATCAAGAAAATGATGCTATTGAAAAAGCCAAAAAGTCAAAAGTAAATTTCGAATCTAAAACACTTTCAAATGGGGATACCCTTAAGCAATTACTAGCGAGGAGTCGCTATTTCTTGTATAAATCCAAATCGAAATGGACTCAAAATCAAATAGAACGTGCTACCTTACTATTTGAGTTATATCCTGATATTCAAAAAGGATACAATCTAACTGAAGAGCTCCGTGGCATCTTTGAGAATACAACCGATAAAATCATTGGTTTTGCAAAATTAGCCAGATGGCATGAAAAAGTAGATCAATCTGGATTTAAGTCTTTCGGTACAATCTCTCGTACAATTATGAATCATTATCAAACCATCTTAAATTATTTTGATAACAGAAGTACTAATGCTTCTGCAGAATCATTCAATGCTAAAATAAAAGCATTTAGATCAAAATTTAGAGGTGTTAGAAATATAGAATACTTCCTTTTTAGGCTAACTAATATTTATGCTTAATTTTTGCATCCCCACAGGTTTTTGCTTTGATCCTCGAAAGACACCTAAACTTTGAGATTTAATGAATAATTTGCTATAGCCCAAAAATAAAAAACCCACTAAATTGTTGAATTTAGTGGGTTTTGTTACTATTTGCCTTTCGGCTCGCGGAGAAAGAGGGATTCGAACCATAATTCTGCATCCCGCTCTTATACTGCATTTCTAATATTTTTTTAAGCTCTGTGCCACGATTCTGCCACGAATTTTCAAACGTGCTAATTTGGCGCATAACTTGTTGTTTGTTAAGTGGTTATGATTCTGGTTTTTTAATATGACAAAAATACATTTTTTTATAACATAATCAATTTCTGATGCAGTTATTTGTATTTGTGTTTAATGTGAATATATAATTTAATGCTGTTTCCGATGTTTTGATTCTATAGTAAATTATATGCTTTTGAATATAAAAAAGCTTATACTTTTAAAAATATATGCTTTTGCATATAATAGAATATATATATTAATAATAAAAGGACAATCTTTACTAATTATAACAGCCCTAAGTCTTGTAATTTTCGTCCAAAAGTATCATCAGCTGCAAGTTTAAGAAAATCTTCCTGAAGACCTAAGACACGAAGCACATTAAAATAAGCGCCCATAGCTACACCTTCATTTCCTTTTTCTATAAGATACAAAGTAGATCTGGAAATATCTGCACGTTCCGCTAATTGAGTAGTTGTAAGTTTACGTCTTTTTCTTGCTAGTTTAATATTTTCCCCCATTTGTTCCATCACTACCTTATATTTAGGATAAATGATTTGTTTCTTCCTGTTCATCTTTTTCGATATATCATAATATCACTAATATTGTTATTGATTGTTATTTCAGACAAAATTACCTTATTTGTTTGAAATAACAATCAATTTAGCTGTTTGTTCTGTTCTTCTTGTTCTTCTTGTTCTTCTTGTTCTTCTTGTTCGGGAGACCAAATCTGATCAGAAATGATCATCTCAGTTAGCATTATTCTTTTTTGAACTTATAAATGTAAGATGAAAAGTTAAAAAATTAGAGAACCAAAAGAGCGAACTGTGACAAATGACACATATAATTTCGTATTCGAAAACTATTTTAGCAGTGTTAAAATCATATCGGTTTTATGAAACAAACTACTCAGGCTTTTGTTGATTTTAGAACAAAACATCAATCAAGCAATTAGGAATTCCAACTTACTTAAATGAAAAAAGCTAAGACATATAAGATTATCAATATTTTTTTTAAACTTGATCAGAGATTAAAGAAGATAGAAAACTTATTGCTCTTAAATGAATCTCAGATTAATCTATCATCATCCGAAAGATGCAAAAGCTCTTATAGTAAAAGTGAGCTTGCAATTCTTTTCTATATCCTGATGGATGAAGGTGTGTTATTTTTTGATACATCTGATGTGAAAAAAAATAGAATCTGTATTCAGGAATTCGTAAGTGAAAATTTCACATATAGAGATAATGAAGGAGTTCAGAAAAAAATAACTAGAATAAGCAGACAGTTTTCTGAGTGTAAAGGTTATACTTATAAAGAGAAACAGATGAAATTTTTAGATGAATTGATTGGGATATTGATGGAGCGAAAAAGAAAACTTGAGAACTGGTAAGCTCGAGATGAAAAAATATAACATTAATAAACAATTCAATTATGACAAAGAAAGAAAAAAGACAGGCTTTTATAATGGAGATTAAAAATATTATAGATCCTTTAATGGTAAAACTGGAAGTGATCGATTCAAAAATCAGTAAAGGGAAAACCTTGAGACCTGCCTATTACAGAAATGAAGATTTAAAAAAGATATTTGGGCTGTCTAATAATACTATTATAAAATACAGGCAGACTGGGATTCTACCTTACACTAAACTAGGAGATATATTTCTATACGACAGTGTGAAGATTGAGGAAACTCTTCGTAGGAATAGTATCTGAATGAATCTTTTTTTAATAACAATATAAAGAGCAGCTTTCTTTCTTTTTAGGAGTCTTGGTTCTTTAAAAAATAATAATATGGAGATAAACAGAATTCAATATGCTTCAGATCTGCATCTGGAGTTTATTAAAAACAAAGAATTCATAAGAGATAATCCCTTAATTCCAAACGGAGATATCTTAATTCTGGCTGGGGATATTGTACCTTTTTCGCTCATGGATAAACATCAGGATTTTTTTGATTTCTTATCCGATAATTTCCACATGACATATTGGATTCCTGGAAATCATGAGTATTATCATTTTGATGCTGTTCTTAAATCAGGAACTTTTTATGAGAAGATTAGAAATAATGTAATCCTTCTAAATAATTATGTTGTAGAATATGATAATTTAAAGCTGGTCTTCTCGACTCTGTGGACCCACATTAGTGAGGTTTCCCGATTGAACATTGAAAGAGGACTTAGTGATTTTCATGTTGTTAAATACGATGGAGATAGGTTTTCAGCAGATAATTATAATAAGCTGTATTTTGAGAATGTAGATTTTATTGGTAATGCCTTGGAAATAGTAGATTCTAAAAAAGTTGTCGTTGCAACTCATCATGTTCCAACTTTTAAAAAATATCCGAAAATGTATAAAAAGAGCCTATTGAATGAAGCTTTTGCTGTTGAGCTTTCAGAGTTTATTGAGAAGTTCGACCCAATGTGCTGGATTTATGGACACAGCCATTATAATACTAAAGATTTTAAAATTGGAAATACAAATGTGGTAACAAATCAGCTTGGGTATATCCAACGAGGTGAACATGAGAGGTTTTGCCGTGACAAAATTTTAATTTTGTGAATTTCATCGTGTAAAGTTATTTATTAAAGTGCTATTTTAATGGAAAATATATTACAGCTAAAAGCTCTTTGATTCTTTTGATGGAAAAATCCAATAATGATTGAAGAGTTAAATTTTTCAAGCTAATAAGTCCAAATAATTGCTCTACACAAAATTTTGCATTTATAAAGTGCTTATTTTACAAAAAAATAAGTTATAGAGTATTTTCAAGAATATTTTAGGATTAAATTATTTTAGATCGGGAGAGATACCTATATTTTACAATACCGAATTAAATATTTTACTACTTTAAATATTTTATCTTTGAAAGGAATTTACTAACCAGGAACAATTCATTATGATTGAAAAACAAAATATAGAGTGGAAGTTATCGTGGAGAGATGAGTACTTCGAGTATATTTCTGCTTTTGCAAATGCTGATGGAGGCAAAATTTATATTGGTATAAATGATAAAGGTGAAATTATTGGTATTTCAGATTATGAAAAAATTCTTGTGAACCTTCCTAATCGCATTAGAGATCTTGTAGGCGTAATTTGCGAAGTAAATCATTTAACAGATAATAATAAACATTATATAGAAATTAATGTCAATGCTTACTCTGTCCCTATTTCCTATAAAGGAAAGTACTATATAAGAAGTGGAAGTACAACACAATTATTAACAGGGAATTCTCTAAATGAATTTTTACTTAAAAAGACAGGTCTTAACTGGGATGAAGTAAGTGAGCCCAATTCCTCGATTTCTGATATTGACGAAAGTGCAATTGAATATTTTAAAAATAGTGCTAATGTTAGTGGTAGATTAACTTTTACCAAACAAGATTACAACTATCTCAATATTCTAAAAAATTTAAGATTAGTTGATAGTGATAATAAAATTAAAAGAGCAGGTTTGCTTTTATTTGCTGTAGACCCTTTGATTTTTTTTACCACAGCATTTATTAAAATCGGAAGATTTGGTAAAACTGGGGCTGATTTATTAAGTCAGGATGTAGTTGAAGCTAATGTTTTCGAACAAGCTGATATTACTTTGGAGATACTCGATAAAAAGTATTTTAAGAAAACTATTTCTTATGATGGAAATCAGAGGATTGAAACTACTGAATATCCGTATGAAGCTATCAGAGAGATTCTTTTAAATGCAATTGTCCATAGAATCTATCAAACAACACCTATTACTGTAAGAGTTTATAACGATAGATTAGAAATATGGAATTTTGGAACACTTCCAAAAGAATTATCTCCTCAAGATTTAAAAAAAACTCATAGTTCATATCCTAGAAATCCACTTTTAGCTCAAATATTTTATAAAGGTGGGTTAATAGAGTCGTGGGGAAGAGGAACAATCAAAATTCTTGAGGAATGCAAAAAACACGGTCTGCCTGAACCAGAAATAAAAGAAGAAGGAGGGGGAGTTCTAGTTATTTTGTATAAGAGTAAAACGAGTCAGGATTTGTTAGAGGCTTTAGGATTAAATAAACGTCAGATGGCTGGGGTGGACTATGTTAAAGAAAATGGTTTTATAACAAATATGATTTATCAAGGAGAAACATTTTCTTCTGCGCGAACAGCTACACGTGATCTACATGACTTAATTAAATTGCAGGTTTTTAAAAAGATTGGAACTGGTAAAAATACACGATATGAGTTATTCTAATTTGGCGTGAATGTATCTCTTTTGGCGCGAATTTGGCGTGAATGTATCTCTTTTGGCGCGAATATGGCGTGAAAAAATCCCTTTTGGCGCGAATATTCCGAAAAAAAACAGAAGAAATTCTTTGAGAGAATAGCAGCATTTAATAGATTAAGCACTACAAGATATAATAGAAATGAGACAGTAATCGAATTAACTGCATTTGCTCTGATCGATTTTATGTTTAATGAAATCAAAATAGATAGCGGCTCTGCCATAAATCATATAAAATTTTGCTAATAATTTTTACAATTTTCGTTCGAAAACTTGATAAAAATACAGAGCCCCCCTTGGATTTTATTGTATGTTCAAGTTGTTTAAATTTAATGATTTATGATCTTTATTTGACCTTCTTTTGTCGTAAATATTGTAGATATTTGCGACGAATACAAATATGTACAATTAATATAATCTCTATTAAACTTCTTTGAAATGCAAAAATCTAAAATATGATTTGCTAATAAGTAATAGAAAAAAATCACTATTGACGGTTAAGTATTTTAGAGTGTTTTAATTTATGACTTCAAAACAGGAAAATGTATTTGTTTGTAGCTAGCTTATCTTAAAGTTAATGATGTTCATTTTTTCGTAGTGCTCACGAAACGTGAACTATTTAAAAATGTGAACAAATTACAGGATTGGAATTTGATTCACCCACATCAGAAACATATCGGACTCATCCCGATTCGAACTGCAGTTGGCGATGACAAATTTTAAACACTTTTTATATTCAATTTTCATCTGTGTCATGATTCTGCCACAAATTTCTAAAGAGCAAACTTCTAGGCAAACATCTTGAAAATGTTTTCCAGCTTATACGATGTTTTTTTTCTATCCTTTTATGGATTTCCACAATCTTATTAATTAAATAATCGATATTTTAGCCAATCGAAAAAAACAGAATAAATACAAGTTTTATAATATTTCATGACCCAACAACAAATAAAAAATTTAGAAAAAGAACTCTGGGATGCTGCAGATGAATTAAGAGGAAATTCTAAACTTACAGCTGCTGAATACAAAGATCCTTTACTTGGTTTAGTATTATTGCGTTTCGCACAAAATCGTTATGAAGATGCAAAAGCAAGTCTTGCAAATTCTTTACCCATAAACCCACGTACAGGAAAACAACGCGAGGCCACAAAAGAAGATTTTGCAGGAGAAGGAGCGATTCTTTTGCCTGAAAAAGCAAAATATGAATACCTTTCATTGCTTCCAGAAAGTGAAGATATAGCCGAAGCTATCAACAATGCAATGAAATTGATTGAAGCCGAATATCCTGATTTAGCCGGTATTCTTCCAAAAAGTTAACAAGAGTTTGATGACAAATTACTACGTGATTTAGTACGTGTTTTCAATAAAGATGCTGTACGTAATGCTAAAGGTGATGTCTTCGGACGTATCTACGAGTTTTTCTTAATGAAATTCTCTATGCAAGGTGCAGGTGCTCAAGAAGGTGGTGAATTCTTTACGCCTCCGTCGCTTGTTAATCTTATTGTGAATTTTATACAGCCTAATCACGGAATAATACATGATCCTGCTTGTGGTTCTGGCGGTATGTTTGTACAGACTGCTCATTTTGTTCAGGATCATGAAAATAAAAAAGTCAATGAAGCAATTCATGTTTATGGTACAGAATTAAAAAGCAACAATGCTAAATTGGCTAAAATGAATTTAGCGATTCATGGTATAGAAGGTAAAATTATAGAAAGCAACAGCTTTTATACCAACCCGCATAATCTTACGGGAAAGTGTGATTTCGTAATGGCAAATCCTCCTTTTAATGTGGATAAAGTTGATGCTAAAAATAAATTTCTTGCTGAAGATGAGCGTCTTCCTTTTGGAGCTCCACTTACAGGTAATGGAACTGTAAGCAATGGAAATTATTTATGGATGCAATATTTTCATTCGTATTTAAACGAAACAGGACGTGCTGGATTTGTAATGGCTTCATCTGCAACAGATGCAGGAAATGCTGAAAAACGCATTCGCCAGAAATTGATAGAAACAGGCGATGTAGAATGTATTGTTTCAGTAGGAAATAACTTTTTCTATACACGCTCTTTACCATGTCATGTATGGTTTTACAATAAAGGAAAAAAGCCTAAAAACAAAAAGAAAATATTAATGATTGATGCTCGTAATACCTTTCGTAAGGTTACAACGACGATCAATGATTTTGGTGAAGACCAACTTGAAGGATTAACCGCTATTATGGCTATGTTTCGCGGTGAAAAGCCAGAGATAAAACCCAATAATGAATGGTTTAAAGATAAATTTCCATCTGGAGTATACGAAGACATAGAGGGGCTATGTAAAATAGTCGACCTGGAAGAAGTGGCGGAAAAAGATTATAGTTTGAATCCCGGACGCTATGTAGGTGTTGTAGTAGATCTTGATATGGATTTTGATTATAAAGGTCGTATGGTTGAAATTCATAATGAATTAGCAATTTTGAATGATGAGGCTAATTTATTAATGAAGCAAATTCAAGGAGTACAACTATGAAGAAAAACTGGAAAGAAATAACTATTGGTGATCTCGGTCAAGTTATAACTGGTAATACCCCACCTAAAAAAGATTCTGAAAATTATGGTGGCTCATATCCATTTATTAAGCCAACAGATATGGATATAGATAAGAGACATGTTACTAGTTGGGAAGAGAACTATTCTGAGAAAGCTTTTAAAAAATATAAAAATTCATATATTCCTCCAAAAGCAACAGGAGTAGTTACTATTGGGACAGTTGGACAAAAAATATTTCAGGCGGATCAGCATTGTTTTACAAATCAATCAGTAAACGTAGTAATTCCATCTGAAAAATATGATGAAGATTTTGTATTTTATCTTTTGAAGTATAATTTACCGAAGGTTGAAAATGCAAACCCAGGTACGGCTTCTGGAAGACATCACGTTAGCAAATCAAATTTTTGCGCAATTAAAGTGAATGTGCCGAATTTGCTTATTCAAAAAAAAATAGGATCAATATTATCATTGTACGATGACTTAATTGAAAACAATTTAAAACGTATAAAATTATTAGAAGAAAAAACACAGATTATTTATGAGGAATTATTTAGTGTGAAAGGAATTCCAAATGGTTGGACTCAATCTAAGTTAAGAAAGCTTATTAGCTTTGATATAGGAGGAGGCTGGGGAGAAGAATTACAAACGAATGAATTTTCTCAAAATGCATTTGTGATCAGAGGGACAGATATCGATAAGTTGTCTTACGGTAATTCAGAAAATGTTCCAAACAGATGGCATACCGAATCAAATTTAAAATCTAGAAAATTAATTCATGGTGACATTGTTTTTGAAGTTTCAGGTGGAAGTTCTAATGAAGGGGTTGCAAAATCATTATTGATAACAAATGATTTATTAAAACATTTTTCTTCAGATGTAATGTGTGCCAGTTTTTGCAAACTTATACGTCCAGTATCAATAGAGTATACAAATATGATTTATTTGTTTTTTAAATATCTTAGAAAAAATAGATTAACTGAAATTTTTGAAAAAAGGAGTGCTAGTAATATTGTGAATTACAATTGGGTCGCTTTTTTGGAATTTCAAAAAGTTAAAGTTCCAGACATTGAAACATTAAAGAAATTTAATGAAGAAATCGATCCTTTGTTTCAATCGATTTTTAATCTTGGTTATCAAAATCGCCTTCTCAAGGAAGCTCGGGATATTTTATCGCCAAGATTGATGAGTGGGATGATTGATGTAGAGGAGGTAGAATTGGGAACTTTATAAACAGCAAAATAGATATGAACTATTGGCATATGCAATTGCATCCTGATGATCGCTTATCTGTAGAAACTGTTGTTTCTATACTTGAGACCAAACAGGTTATTGGTCTGGGGGATTCATGGAAAGATAAAAATGGAAATCCCAATATTGCTCCTGAAGTATTTGAAAATCAAATGAAAATTGGAGATATTGTAATGATACGTGATACAATAACTCCCGTAGCTCTAGTGAGAATTGAGAGCAAGGCATTTTTAGAAAATAAGACAAATGAAGATTTTGATTGGTTTAACCTGCGAAGAAATATAACATTAGTAGCAATTTATGAAGACTCTATAGCTAAAATAAAGGATAGACTACTTAAAAAGTATGATAAAAATTATATACAAGCACCAGGAACTTTAACAAAATGCCAAGGCAATAATGCAACAAACGATTTTATCAGAGAATGGTATAAAGTCTCAACAAGAAAAACACTTATGGAAAATATAAAATTGAGTCCTGAAAGACAATCGGAAATCAAGATTATGTGGTTAAAATATAAAGATTTTTTCTACGATGGTAAAAAAAATGTTGATATAAGAAATAATGTAGAAGCTTTATTGGATGAATGGAAAAAATATGCATCTAAAATAAAGGATAATAGTTTTTCAATTGATGACTACACTAATAGATTAAATTCAGATAACGCGCAAATGCCTGGCGGTTATTTATGCAATTTTTTAGAACGAACTACCAGTACTTTTTTTGGGTCATCAAAACCAGGTAATGCTAATAATTTTGAGATAAAATTAAATTTTGATGGAGAAACTTATACTATTCGTAAAGAATTAAAACACGGTGAAAAGGAGAATAGAAATGATAAAAGTAAAGCATCTATATTATTCGATGATACAATAAAAAAACTTTTTCAAGATATTGTAAACACTGGAGATCCAACGGAAAAAATTCCATTAGTAGAAACTAGTGAATATACTTCCAAACAGATATTACGAAAAATGGCTGTTTTAGATAATACAACTGATTTTTTATTTATTTATTCGGATAGTGTTATTGACTTTTTACATAATGAATTTGTAAATAGTGATGAGCAGACAAATCTTGGTAAAAACTATGAAATAAGAACTATTGCCAATCAAATTTTAGATCTAAAAGATAATAATGTAGTTGATTCGGTATTGTTATCTTGGTTTTTATGGCATTTTGCTAAAACACAAAGTATCGCTGACGAAAACACACCGAATGTTATTTTATACGGTCCGCCGGGAACTGGAAAAACTTTTGCTGTAAAAGAAAGTTTAAATTTTATTTGCCAAGGAGATCGAAGTAGATATGAGTTCGTTCAATTTCACCCATCCTTTACTTACGAAGATTTTATTGAAGGTATCAAACCAAAAGGAGTTACAAAAGATGGAAATATAAAATTCGAACTGGTTGATGGTATTTTTAAAAGGTTTTGTAAAAAAGCGAAGTCTAATCCAGACAAGAAATTTTACTTTGTGGTTGACGAAATAAACAGGGCAAATTTGTCTTCAGTATTTGGCGAAACATTATTGTGTTTAGAGAAAGATTATCGTCATGACGTAGTAAATGGAAATAATGAAAATCTTATTAAAACACAATATTCTACTTTGATTGAGGAAATGATTAAGGAAGATCCCGATAAAGAAGATCTAGCATATCATTTTGTAGAAGGTAATGCTTATTTTGGCGTTCCTGCAAATGTTTTTTTTATTGGTATGATGAACGATGTTGATAAAAGTATCGATGCATTTGATTTGGCACTACGTAGAAGATTTAAATGGATTCGTAAAGATTGCGATTACGAGGTTATTGAGCGAGAAACTAGATTTAAAAATGGAGATGTATTCACAAATATAGAAAATTACACCCTATCATGTAAAAGGTTAAACAATTATATAGCTAATAACTTAGGCTTAGGAAAATCCTATGAATTTGGACATTCTTTCTTTATGAAAATGTCTGCAATAGCAGGTAGAAAAGAAATTACTAAAAAGAATTTAGAATACTTATTTCATCTTCATTTAAGCCCCACTCTTAAAGAATATCTTAGATCAATGTTTGCAGAAAGCGAATTAGATGATAAATTAGAAAAGGCATTAGCTGAATTTACGAAACATTTTCAAGTGAATTAATGATGCGTATAAGTATACCAACAAATCATAATTTTTATGAAGAATCTCCTTTAACAGAAAACCAGTTAATTGAGAAATTCGGTATGCTTTTAGAGCAAGATTGTGATACAATTAAAAGTAATTTTTTTACCTCGACTTTTGAGTTGACAACTAAAAATAAATCATTAGAACAGATAAAAATTTTTGGTTTTAAAAACCGCTCTAATAAATTGGAAGAAGAGGAGCAATTAATTTTGAAACTTTATTCTCGTGAACAAAATTCAGATAAAACAAAATTTATTATCCAAACAGGATTATTTGCAGGCGTTTTATATCATAAAGGTTGCCAGTTTAATTTAACAACTCCGTATGGCGAAGCATTCTTAAAAAGAATGTTGAACTTTATAAATGATATTTATATTGATAATCAAGAATCAAAGGCATCTCAATCAAAAGAAACAAATGAGTTTCAAAATATTATAGCTTATCTTTTTATTCATGCTTTAGAGAAAGCTTCTATTATGGGATTACCAAAAATATATAAATCTCAAATACAGCGCAGTTATAAGGTCAGGGGAAAAGTTGATGTAAATGCTTACTTAAAACATGATTTTCCTTTTCAGGGTAAATTAACAACAACATATCGCGAACAAGTGTATGTTCAGGAAATTATCGATGTTTTGTATCTCGCATGCAAAAAACTAGAACAGAGTTTTGGTAAAGAAATACACCGTAAAATTCACGGAGTTTTTCAATTACTAAAACAAAATTATTCTGGAGTTTATATACAACATTCGACTATTGAAAAAGTAAAAAATCATAATGTATTAAAAAATCCAATGTTTGGGAATTTCAAAAATGTATTAATTTATGCTGAAATTATTTTGAAGGAACAAAATTTGGTATCAGAAAGCAATAATACCGCTTTAGAAACCAAAGGGTATTTATTTGATATTTCACAGTTATTTGAAGTTTACTTAGAAAAACTTTTAAGCAAACATTTTAATGATTGGGATGTTACAGGACAAGAAGAATTGGATGTTTATCAAAACTTGTTTTATGGTCGTAAAATGTTTCCAGACTTAGTAATGAAACATAAAGAAAGTGATAAAATAATAGTTTTCGATGCCAAGTTTAAAAAAATGAGATCTTTTAAAAATGATATTGATAGAAGTGATTTTTTTCAAATTCATTCTTATATTCAATATTATCAGCCTAAGGTTATATTTGGAGGATTACTATATCCTTTTTCTTCAGAAATAAATAAACTTAATGCACATTCGACAAGTCTATTTGGAAATGAAAATAATCAACATGCATTTATAGTTGACGGTATATTTATACAAGAACAAATGAATATGCATGATATTAGAAAAAGTGAAATTGAATTTTTACTAAGAATTGAAGAGCTAATCGCTAAATCAGCAATTTTTAATGAGTAAATTATATTTGATATGAGCTACGAATATTCAGAAGATGCCCTTATAGAACAAGCCACTCAAGATGTGTTAGAAGAGTTAGGTTGGAAAGTGGTTACAGCATGGACAAAAGAGACCTTTGGACAAAAAGGTTTATTAGGTCGTGAAAATAAATCTGAAGTAATTTTAAAACGTTATGTAATACAAGCATTAGCGAAATTAAATCCAGATTTACCATTTTCTGTTTATGAGCAAGCTTATGAAGTTCTTTCTCAAAAAATAGCTGATAAAACATTAGGAAGTATAAATAAAGAAAAATACGATCTGCTTAAAAATGGTATACCAGTAAGTTACACTAACAACGAAGGAGAATTAATAAAAAAGAAACTCAAAGTATTTGATTATAAAGATTATGAGAACAACGATTTTTTGGCAATCCGGCAGTTAGAAGTTGTTGGAGAATTGTACAGTCGTCGCCCCGATGTTATTGGTTTTGTAAATGGAATTCCTTTGGTTTTCTTTGAATTAAAAGCACATTGTAATGATTTACGCAATTCTTATAATGACAATATAAAGGATTATAAAGATACAATCGCGCCTATTTTTCTCACCAATGCTTTCATCATTTTAAGTAATGGTGTTGATAGTAAAGTTGGAACTGTTACGAGTCCATATAAATTCTTTTTAGATTGGAAAAGAATTGAAGAAGAGGAAGAAGGAGTCGTAAGTTTAGATACAATGTTGCGTGGTACTTGTGCTCCACATCGATTAATGGATTTATTTGAAAACTTTTTATTATTTGATGAGAATAGTGGCGATGTGGTCAAACTAATGGCTAAAAATCACCAATATATTGGAGTTAATAAAGTATTAGAAAATGTTAAAAACATTGAAAATCTACAAGGAAAACTTGGAGTTTATTGGCATACACAAGGAAGTGGGAAATCATATTCGATGGTTTTTTTATGCGAAAAAGTACATCGAAAGTTTGGAGGAGCATATACATTTTTAATAGCAGTAGATAGAACAGAATTAGAAAATCAATTATATGATACTTTTTCTGGTGTTGGAATTGTAAATGATAAAAATATTGTTGCTGGAAAAAAAACAGGAATTACAGGGCGAGATCATCTAAGAGAATTACTTTCGGAGAATCATCGTTATGTTTTTACATTAATTCACAAGTTTTCTATCGATTCGGAAAAAGAAACTGAATATCCCCTAATTACCGATCGAAAAAATATCATCGTTATTTCAGATGAAGCACACCGTACTCAAGGCGGAACTTATGCTCGCAATATGCGTTTCTTTGGTTTGCCAAATGCTTCCTACTTAGGTTTTACTGGAACTCCAATAATAAAAGATGAAGAAGAATTGACTAAAAATATCTTTGGAGAATATGTTTCAGTCTATGATTTCAAACGTGCAATTGAGGATGATGCAACATTACCTCTGCTTTATGTGAACAGAGGTAAAAAATTAGGAATTGAAAATCCTGAGCTTGACGAAAAGATGGCTGAGGTTCTGGAGGATGAAAATTTAGAAGAAGATGAAAAGAAAAAACTATCTTATTTGTTCCAAAAGAACTATCCAATTCTAACTGCTGAAAGTCGTTTAGATGATATTGCAAAAGATTTAGTTTGGCATTTCAATGATAGAGGATATCAGGGAAAAGCAATGTATGTTGCTCTTGATAAACCAACAGCGGTAAGAATGCACCAATTGGTCATGAAATATTGGCCTGTATATTTAAAAGAACTAGAGGATAAAATTCTAAAAGCGAAAGATCAGCAGGAAGCACAAGAATTAAAACGTAAATACGATATAGTTCTAGAAACAGAAATCTGCGTAGTTGTAAGTAACGAGCAGAATGAAGTTGATAAATTTCGTAAAATGAAATTGGATATTGAGCAACACCGTCGTAAAATGGTGGAGCGTAATCTGGAAAAAGAGTTTAAAGATGCTGAAAATCCTTTTCGTTTAGCTATTGTTTGCGCAATGTGGATTACTGGTTTTGATGCTCAATGTGTATCAACAATATATCTAGATAAGCCAATCAAAGGACATACTCTTATGCAAACCATTGCAAGAGCTAATCGAGTTTATGATGACGAAAAAGAAAATGGTTTAATTGTAGATTATGGAAATGTTTATAAGCAATTGGAGAAAGCATATTCTGTATATGGAGAAGGAGGTAAAGGAAGTAATGATTCTAATAATGCAAAAGCGGTTGAAGAGATTGCAGACCTTGAAGGCGAATTAAAAACTGCTATTAAAGAAACTAAAGATTATTTATCTTCTATAAATTTCAAACTTTCTGATTTGTTTAATGTAAAACCTATGGAAAAAATAGGTTTACTAAAAAAAGCAGGAGATTGTATTTGTTTAAATGAAACAACTCGAACAAGTTTTGAAATGATGGCTCGAAATGTTTTTAGAAAATACAAAGCTCTTTTTCCTGAAGAACAAGCGAAATTATATATAAAAGAATTTAATGCTATTGATGCAATTTATAGTTTATTAAATCAGAATATAAAATCGGCAGATGTAACTGAAATCATGATGCAATTGCAAGCTATTGTTAATGAGAGTATATATTTAGAACAAGACGAGTTAAATGAGCCTGAAAATGAAGTTTATGTTGATTTAAGTCTATTAAATTTTGAAAAGTTAAAAGAAGCTTTTGCAAAGATGCCAAATAAAAACACATTTGTTTACGATTTGCAAAATGCGATCGGTCAAAAATTGCAACAGATGCTTAAGGAAAATCCTTTAAGATTGGAATTTTATGAACGTTATAAAGAAATCGTTGATGAGTATAACAAAGGAAAGTCTTTAGAAGATACATTAACTGCCTTTAATAATTTAAATAACTTTTACAACGATTTAACTTTTGAAGAGAAAAGAGTTATTAGAGAGCAATTAGCGGATCAGGAAACACTCGCAATTTTCGATTTGCTTCGCGAAGGAAAAGAGTTATATGGAGATGATCTTAAACAAGTGAAAAAAGTAGCAAGTGAAACTCTAGACAAACTAAAAGCTGAAAAATTGAAAATTGATCGCTGGCGAGAAAAAAGAGAGGTAACTGCTCAAGTAAAAAGTGAAATATATAATCAATTACTTTGGCTTCCTCAAGAAGTTTACACAGATGAAGAAGTTAGTCTTAAAACAGTGACTATTTATCAGCATATTTATTCTAATTATTATGGCGCTGGAAACAGTTTCTATAATAGAAAAGCAAGTTAGTACAGAAAATTATATCTTGAACAATGTAATAAATTGTATAAGTTAGGTGATTGAATTCAATCCCAAATGTGATACAATAAAATAGTCAATAAAACAAAAACCTTCAACATGTGTTGAAGGTTTTGTAAATTCCGCGGAGGAAGAGGGATTCGAACCTTAAGCCCGCAGCCCGCTTGTATACTGCATTTCTAATATTTTTTTACTGCGTGCCACGATTGTGCCAAAAATTTCAAATTGTCATTTTTTTACTCGTAATCATCTGTTTAACAATGTGTTATAATCTGTAGTTAATTGCGTAGCAAAATACAAATTTTTATGACATCACTAACAAAACATTTTTAAGTTATTTATGTGATGAAGAAATTTAAGATTAACCTTTGAATATAGATTGGTTTTTACAAATTTTTAAAGCTAATCAATCCTAAATTGGCTAGTGAACACAAATTTTTCCATTTATAAGGTATATATTATAACGTGAGTTCGATGTAAACAATAATTAAGCTACAAGCCTGTTGTTTTCAAAATCAATATTTATAGAAGGCTTTTTAGGGAAGAAAGAATAGGCTATTAGTGCTGATAATAAATTAGTTATAAAGTTGTCAAAACTTCTGTGTCTTGTATGTTCTATTTGACAAATATTTTTCAATTGATCATAAACAGTTTCAATTAATGAGCGTTTTCTTAGCATAATTTTATCTTGCAAAAGCATCATACTATTTTTCATGTTCTTTTTGATTTTAGTAACCAAATGCACACCATCTATAAAAAGCTGTTCAAACAAATCTTTTCCAATATATCCTTTGTCACCAAAAAGTTTTCCAAAAATTCTTTTGTGAAAGTTATTGCTTTTTAAAGGTTCTCTATCATCAACATTGGCTTGAGTAAACATAAAATCAAGAATTTCTCCCTTATCATTTATAATTAAGTGTAATTTAAACCCAAAGAACCATCCCGTTGAAGTATGCCCTTTTGTAGCTAAATCTTTGAATGTTTTATGCTGTTTTTCCCGTCTAATATGGCATGCTCTCAAAGAGGTAGAGTCAATTATAGAAATTCCTGTGCATTGACCCAAACAGCATGTTTTCAAAAATAGGGCCATTGGTACAGCGGTTCTTTTTTGAAGTTCCACAAATCTATTGTAAGACACAAGGTTTGGAAATTCGTTATTCAAATGTTTTCCTACATAAAACAAGTAAAAATGTTTTAAGTTTTTAAAACCCATAATGTGAAATAGCACTAAAATGGTTATAACTTCACTATCTGACATACTAAATTTTCGGTTTCTTTTCTTTGGAGCCTCTTTTTCTTTTAAGCTATGAGCAGATATAGTTTTATCAAATTCTTTACAGAATTCGTCTATAAGGAAGTAAATTTCAGTAATTTTATTCGCATCTAACATAGAGGTGGTTTCAAATATAATTAATTGGTTATCAGCTATTAATTTACATAAACCATCTCTATTTTTCAAATATATTTTTACTTTTTTACATCGAACTCACGTTATAATAGATGGTTAAAATTACGAATTAATTCACTTCAATAAAACATATATTACTGATTTTCAAATACAAAACTTATTAAAACAACATAAATTGTCGAAATTCTAGATAAAAACAGATGCTACAGTGATAAAAAATATAAAATGAAGGGATACCTTTTGACATAGAAAGATAAAGCGGTTTATATATATTAAAAGTCAAAATTTTAGGGCAGAATCATGGCACATGGATTTTGGAGTGGATACCTTTTTTGCCACAAAAAGTTAAGGCGGTTTTTAACAATTTTCTCCAGTTTAAAGTTTTGTGGCAGAATCGTGGCGCGCCAGTATTTTAGAAATAAAAACGAGTTATGATAGCCTATCCAACTGTTAGGTTCGAATCTGCAGCTATCCGTTTTTCTCAAGATTTTGCCGCTGAAAAATCAGCCACTGTGGGGAAGGAACAGATCAAACCGATGACCTGAAAGAAATTCAACTATTGCAAAAAATGGAAAAATGGCTGAAAAAATATCATAAAAAGAAAATAGATGGATAACAATTTATTATATCTACAGTTTTTTTTACTTTTTAAAGTAAATCAGTTTAGTTTTTTGTTTAAAATAAATCACTCAGACAATTCACTTTTTTTCAAATCTTTGAATAATAAATGTTTTCCAGCGCTTAATTTTTTCTGAAATATTATTTTGTTATCGGCCAATCCATTTTCTGAATTCTCCCAGATAGAAACATCAGAGTCTCCAAAACTTCACCCTCCTTTGGAAGTTCACCAGTCACCATTTCTTTAAACGAAGAAGTATAAATTTTCTTTAATTGTTCCCACACAGCTGCAGTACTTTTAAATAATAGTGCATCTCCAGGGTGCACATATAGCCAGTCTTTATTGTTAGGAATGGCCTTATCATCATCGAGTCCGACCTGCAGCAGCATTTGGTCAAATTCTTTTGAAGCAGTGAATTCTTTAATTTTGTCCTGCTTTAACAGCAGATGAAGATCATAAGTGTGGCGCACCTTTTTAGACAATTCTTCAATGGGTTTTTCCGTATGTGAAAAACGCACCAGACTGATAATTTTCTCGCAGAACGTGCGTTCAATTCCCAGCGCCGTAACTTGAAAATCCTCAAGCCCGAATCTTTCAATAAGTTCAGGAGTCTGGCTTTGTTTAATATATTCTGCTATCAAGCTGCAGATATATGTGGTCTGGCGGGGCTCAGAACTTCCCATATGAGAAACCTCAACCGCAATAAATTCTCCAACCTCACCATACTGTCCTTGCATGCCCAGCTTGGGAAAAGAATATACTATTTTACGAATGCTCCCTTTTTTATTTGTACCGGGATGATCCTCAACAGGATTTAATATCGAATCATCTGTTATATTCGTTACTTCTTTTAGTTTATTTTTTAATGCGTTGCCAGAATCACCAGACTCTTTTATAATTATGAGGTCAATGTCTTCAGAGAACCTGTGAATAATTTTATAACATTTGGAAAGGGATGTTCCGCCTTTAAAAACAATATTATCTTTTACTGCAGACGAAAACAGCTCTTGCAGTGCATATGTAACCCAGTAATCTTTCTCTATTAAAATCTCTGAAACTTTAAAATGCTCCGCCGCAATTACAATGGCTCCTTCAAAACTGTCTTTATCTAAATGTAAATTCATTATCCTATGTTCCAGAAATTAATAGTAGGCAGTAATTCCGCAGTAATCCCATACTGGTAACGGCTTGCTGGATTAATTGACGCCTTTAGCTTCTTTAAGTCTCCGAAATCCTTTATATCTTCCAGCACCGCTCCAAGCAGCGCTCTTACTTTTGGAGGATATGAAATCCCGTAAGATACCAGCTTTTTAATCTCATCATTTTTTAAACGACCTATTTCTTTTTTTAAATAGGTAAGTCCGTCTTTGGCCTGCATATCAGGAATAGAATTAAAATCTTTCATAACATCCAGAATCTCAAGATAACGAATCTTATCAGGTGTAACCTTAACATAACTCTTCGCAGGTTTTACAGCCATACTCCCAGCACGTCCTTTTATCTGCCTGCTCTGAGAGGCAACTCGCACTGCATTTGTAACCTGTGTAGTCAGCCCCAGCCTATTATAAAGCCTTGTGCCCGTAACATAAGCAGTCTGTCTACTGTCCTCATACAAATACAATCCCAGCAGCGCTTCTTCCCTGGGTTTCTGTTCGCCGAACACACTTATTTTGGGTTTATAATAATATCCCTTTCTTGCTCTTTTAACTATACCTCTAGAAGTCAGCCTGCCAAGCGCTTTTGCTCCTGCCAGTAATTCATCAGCAGAAAGACCAAGTGCAGCATATCCAAATACCTCTCCCGGCGCAATCTGTTTTACTTTACGTCCTATTTTATCTGCTACTGTCATAATAACTGCAAAGATATACAATTATATATCAATTGTCAAGTTTTTTACAACTTTTACTTGACGTAAGAAGAGGGATAATAAACAAATAAATGTGGAAGAAGACATCCTAAAATAAGCCATATAGTGTTTAATTTTTTTGTAAAATAAGCGCTTTATAAATGCAAAAATTTGTGTGGAGTAGTTATTGTAGTGCTGATTAGCTTGAAAAATTTGTATAATAACGTGAGTTCGATATAAGAATATTTAAGCAACAAGTCTGTTATTTTCAAAATCGACATTTATAGAAGGCTTTTTAGGAAAAAAAGAATAGGCTATAAGTCCTGATAGTAAGTTTGTTATAAAATTATCAAAACTCCTATGTCTTGTATGTTCTATTTGGCAAATATTTTTCAATTGATCATAAATAGTTTCGATTAATGATCGTTTTCTAAGCATAATTTTGTCTTGTAAAAGCATTATACTATTCTTCATATTCTTTTTGATTTTAGTGACCAAATGGACTCCATCAATAAAAAGTTGTTCAAACAAATCTTTTCCAATATATCCCTTATCTCCAAAAAGTTTTCCGAATATTCTTTTATGAAAGTTGTTGCTTTTTAATGGTTCTCTATCGTCAACACTGGCTTGAGTAAGCATAAAATCAAGAATTTCTCCTTTGTCGTTTATAATCAAATGCAACTTAAATCCAAAAAACCATCCTGTTGAAGTATGCCCTTTTGTTGCTAAATCCTTAAATGTTTTGTGTTGTTTTTCTCGTCTAATATGGCATGATCGTAAAGGGGTTGAGTCAATAATAGAAATTCCTGTACATTGTCCCAAACAACAAGTTTTCAAAAATAGCGCCATTGGCACAATAGCTTTTTTTTGAAGTTCTACAAATCTGTTATAGGAAACAAGGTTTGGGAATTCTTTTTTCAAATGCTTCCCAATATAAAACAAATAAAAATGCTTCAAATTTTTGTAACCCATAGCGTGGAAAAGCACTAAAATAGTCATAACTTCACTATCAGTCATCGTAAATTTTCGGTTTCTTTTCTTTGGAGAATCTTTTTCATTTAAGCTATGAGCAGTCATGGTTTTATCAAATTCTTTCGAGAATTCGTCTATAATAAAGTAAATTTCTGTAATTTTAGCATTGGATAACATAGGGATGGTTTTAATTGTAATTAGTTGTTTGTCAGACATTAATATACAAAAACCATCTCTGTTTTCCAAATATTTTTTACTTCCTTATATCGAACTCACATTATTTAGATTTAATGAAAGCCGTTACGTGATTTTTAGTAATATTGAATCTCTCCAGTGTGGCTTCTGTATATCCGTTGCCAATCAGGGCTTTCATTTCATCATTGTGTTTTTGAAATTCTTCCAGCACCCTTGCTCTGGGAGTTATTCTTCCCATAACATGGTCCATAATCTTTTGGGAAGTTATGGGTTTTCCGGAGTACATAATTTCGGATTTGATCTCATGGATCTTCATAGCGAGTGAATCCAGAAAAAAGTTTAGGGATTTTGCGTCTTCTTTTGTACCTGTTGCTCTCTCGGTTTTTTGGTTCCAGCGCTCGCTGTCCCATTTCCGTCTTGTGGATGCTTCTTTCGGGATTCCGTCAACGGTTATCCTGAAATAAACGGTTCTAATGTTTCTCTCATTGCGGGATGCTTTCAAAAAGAATATCAACCCAAAGCTGTTCTCTAGCATAATTCAACTTATTAGATTAGTAAATGTAGAATTATAACCTTATTTAAACAAGATGTAAACGTGCTTAACCCCTTTGATTTCGGGACTTAAGATGAAATTTTGTGGCACATTTTCGAAATTTCCAAGTGTGCCACGAATGTGCCACAAAGATTTTGTTCGATTTTATAAATATTGAAAAGCAGTATAAAAGAAGAAACCCTGCTAATCCTAAGATTTGCAGGGTTTTCCGTGAATTTTAGCCTTTTTTGTAAACTTTGAAAAGTCTCTTTTTAAGCTCTCAGCGGAGAAAGAGGGATTCGAACCCCCGGACCTGTTACAGTCAACAGTTTTCAAGACTGCCGCATTCGACCGCTCTGCCATTTCTCCAGTATGTTGCTCTCATTTACTGATTGCGAGTGCAAATATAAGACGCTTTTTCGGTTATCAAAACTTTTTTGGAAGTTTTTTTTAAACTTTTTTGAATCTATTTTCAAGTGTCTAATTATCAGTATTTATGAAAGTGTGAATTTTTTAAAGATTATTCTAAATCGTCTAAAATAGGTGTTGGTTTTTTGTTTTCATCTACGGCAACAAACGAAAAAGTTCCTGAAACTACCGTTTCGCGAAGCTCCGAATACATTTGTTCCATAAAAATATCTACATGAATTTTACAGCTTGTTCTTCCAACACTGATTACTTTTGCAACTAATTCGATTAAAGTTCCGGCCGGTATTGCTTTTTTAAAATCGATTTGGCCCGTTGAAATGGTTACTACTTTTTTTCTGCTGAATCGTGTCGCGCAGATAAAAGCAACTTCATCCATCAGATGAAGTGCTGTACCTCCAAATAAAGTATCGTAATGGTTGGTCGTACTTGGAAAAACGGCCTTGAAAATACGGGTTTCTGATTTTATAATTCTTTCTTCTAAAGTTCCCATATTAATAGTTTACATATTCTGTAATTTCTAATCCGTAACCTATCATACCAACACGTTTGGTTTGCTGGGTATTAGAAACTAATCTGATTTTTGAAATATCGAGATCGTGCAGAATTTGGGCTCCTATTCCGTAATCTTTTGTGTCAATAACTACTTTTGGCGCTTTCATGGTGCCTTCTGCCTGTAAAGCTTTTAATTCCGAAATACGATTTAAAAGATTGACAGCAGTCATATCCTGATTGATAAAAACAACAGCTCCTTTTCCATCTTCATTGATGATCTTAAACATATCATCTAATTGCTGATCGGCATTATTAGTTAAAGTACCCAGTAAGTCATTATTAACCTGTGAAGAATGGATACGGGTCAAAATAGATTCGCCTAAATTCCAGGTGCCTTTCGTTAAAGCAATATGAATTTGTTTATTAGTGGTTTGTTCGTAAGCTCTTAATCTGAAAGTACCAAAACGGGTTTCGATATCAAAATCTTCTTTTTTAACGATCAGGCTGTCGTGCTGCATTCTGTATGCTACCAGATCCTCAATAGAAACCAATTTTAAATTGAATTTTTTAGCCACTTCAACCAATTGCGGCAAACGTGCCATTGTTCCGTCTTCGTTTAAAATTTCACAAATAACACCAGCAGATTTAAAACCGGCTAATCTGGCAAAATCTATAGCTGCTTCTGTATGCCCTGTTCTTCTTAGAACGCCTCCTTGCTTGGCAACTAAAGGGAAAATATGTCCTGGACGGGCTAATTCATGTGGTTTCGTATTGGGGTCTACTAACGATAAAACTGTTTTTGCTCTGTCAGCGGCAGAAATTCCTGTGGTAACGCCATTCCCTTTTAAATCAACAGAAACTGTAAAGGCGGTTTCCATATGGTCTGTATTGTTAGTTACCATTGGTCGTAAATCTAACTCTTTACAACGGCTTTCAGTAAGAGGAGTGCAAATTAATCCACGTCCGTGAGTAGCCATAAAGTTGATCATTTCCGGAGTTGTTTTTTCGGCTGCAGCCAAAAAATCACCTTCGTTTTCACGATCTTCATCATCGACAACAATGATGACTTTACCCTGACGAATATCTTCTATAGCTTCCTCAATGGTATTTAATTGTATTTTTGTTGACATAATTATTTATTGTTTTGAGCGGGGAAAAAACGCTCGGAAATTTTCTGAAATAGTTGTTGGAGAGGTGTTGTTATCGCATCAAAGTTGACTAAGCCATTATCATTTGTGGCACGATAAGTCAATAAAATAGCTAAAGGAGATAATATAAATGAAGACATCCATGCTCCCATAAACGGTGTCATACCACCTTCTTGTGAAAGTCTTTTGCCAAAGGTATTAATGAAATGAAATGTAATAAAAATTAACACGGCAAATACTATTGGCAAACCAAGTCCTCCTTTTCTAATAATTGCCCCTAAAGGCGCACCTATAAAAAACATTAAAAAGCAGGCAAAAGCAATAACAAATTTCTCATAAAGAGCTGTGATGTGTTTGTTTATATCACGTTGCTTGTCTTTTAATTCTTTTTGAGTGGATTCTATAGAATAGATAGTGCTTGTGGCATTACTGCTTGCCATATCTAAAATAGCCTTTTTTTGCTTAGTGTCGTAAAGAGATAAAAGGTTGTCAGGTAATGACTTTTTCTTATCTTTTACTTTTGAAGCTGTAGCAAATTTGGATAGTCCGACCCGTTGATTTATATTTTCGGTAAAGGATACAACCTCATTGTCCCTGCTTTTATTTAGAGAATCTAGTGTGTAACGTAATTCGTTAACATTCAGCATGCTGCTTGTGCTGTTGATGTTTTCGTTTTCAGTATCGGTTTTGTTTAATTCAGATAGGTCAATATTGATGATCTGCTTTTTGAAAGCCCCTTTTATAAAAGGCAATTTAGCCCTGTCTTCGTATTTTTTTGGGGTAACATCCTGATAATAATAACCATCTTTAAGGACTAATTGTAAAATACTGGATTTTTCACTGCTTATTAATTCTCCGTTTTTGGCTTTTATTACTGTTTTGTTTTCCCCCATATTTGAAGGCTTTTCATGAATGGTAACTCCGGTTAAAAGATTGCCGTTTTCTCCTGATTTTTTATTGACTTTAATATTGTAGAAGCCAACATCATTAAACTGTCCTTCTGCAATTGCCATGGCGGGTTTAGCCTGAGCAATGTTTTTTCGGAAATTGACAAATTTGTATTCCGCATAAGGAATTACATTGTTAGAAAACCAAAAAGCCACAATGCTTAATACGAAAATGAAAATAATCAGCATTCTCATCGCGCGCTGAAGAGAAATGCCCGAAGATTTCATTGCTGCAAATTCATAGTTTTCTGCCAGATTACCAAAAGTCATTATCGAAGCTAATAAAACCGATAAAGGCAAAACAAGCGGAATAATTCTAGGCATTGAGAAAAGAAGGAATTTTACAACTAATATCAAATCCAGATCCTTACCGGCAAGTTCAGAAATAAAGAGCCAGACTGTCTGAAGAATGAATATAAAAAAAAGGATTACAAATACCGTAGTAAATGTAATCAGGAATGTTTTTAATAAGTATTTGTCTAAAATTTTCAACCTTGTAATTAATCTAATTTATTGATGTAGTATTTCGGGTATTTACTCGCTACAAAGGTAAATTGATTTTTTGATAAAGGCTGATTGGTTTTAAAAGAATTAACGGTTAAAGTTGTTTTTGTACCGTTTTTTCCGGTCTCAATCAAATTATAAATGTGTTTTGTCTGAGCATCAATGCCTAAAAGAATTTCCTTTCTTTGATCTTTTCCGCTGGTGGGTACTAATTTGATATATTGGATTTTTCTTCCTTTGACATTTTGTACAATATCCATAGTGTATTTGTATCCGGAATTAAAAAAAGTCAGCATTTTTGAAGGAGTAATCGCATTATCGTCCTTTTCGTTTACTTTAGAAATGGTAACTTCTTCATCTTCAGGTACAATTGTATATGTTTTTTGCCCATCAAATATCTTAGTAACCCCCATGAAATTCAATACATATTGATTGCCTTTCATGATTACATTTCCTTTGCTGTCCTGATTGATGTTTTCTTTGGTATTATTTAGGGAATACTTAAAATCGATAGAAATATTATTATAGCTTTTAATCTTAGATGTTACCTGGTTCAATAAATCCTTGGCTTTTTTATCCTGAGCCTGAACAGAAGTAAAACTCAAAAGCAGTAAAATGGCTATTTGCAGATACTTTTTACTCATTTTCATAATAGAATTGTTTGTGATTTCCTGAATTTTAATTTTCATGATGTTAATTTTGTTCATTATTAAAAAATTGATCAAGAGCACTTAAATCTAGGATATTGACATTACGGGCTTTACTGCCTTCAAAAGGACCGACAATTCCGGCTGCTTCCAGCTGATCTATTAAACGTCCAGCTCTGTTGTAGCCTAATTTTAGTTTTCTTTGCAATAATGAAGCTGAGCCTTGTTGTGCATTGACTATAATTTCCGCTGCTTCTCTAAATAAAGTATCTCTTTCGGAAATATCCACATCAAGATTGATGCCAGTTTCCTCTCCAGTAAACTCAGGAAGTAAATAAGCTGTAGCATACGCCTTTTGTGAGCCAATAAAATCGGTTATTTTTTCGACCTCAGGAGTGTCAATGAAAGCGCACTGAACGCGAATCACGTCATTTCCATTGGAGTATAATAAATCTCCGCGTCCAATTAACTGATCAGCTCCTTGTGTGTCCAGAATAGTTCTTGAGTCAATTTTTGAAGTCACCCTGAAAGCGATTCTGGCAGGGAAGTTAGCTTTGATTAAACCGGTAATAACATTTACAGAAGGTCTCTGTGTAGCAATAATTAAGTGAATACCAATCGCACGAGCTAACTGAGCCAGACGCGCAATTGGAATTTCGACTTCTTTACCTGCAGTCATAATCAAATCGGCGAACTCATCTACTACCAATACGATATAAGGCAGGAATCGATGACCTGCTTCCGGATTTAATTTTCTGGATTTGAATTTTTCATTGTATTCTTTAATGTTACGAACCATCGCATCTTTTAATAAAGAATAACGGTTGTCCATTTCGGTACAAAGTGAATTTAACGTGTTGACCACTTTGGCATTGTCTGTAATAATGGCATCTTCTGTATCCGGAAGTTTGGCTAAATAATGTCTTTCAATTTTATTGAAAAGCGTAAGTTCCACTTTTTTCGGATCGACCAGAACAAATTTTACTTCAGCAGGATGTTTTTTGTATAAAAGCGAAGTTAAAACGGCGTTTAGTCCAACTGATTTTCCTTGTCCTGTGGCACCAGCCATCAATAGGTGAGGCATTTTGGCTAAATCGACAACAAAAGTTTCGTTTGAGATCGTTTTACCCAGCGCAATTGGAAGTTCCATTTCAGCTTCCTGAAATTTTGCGGCTCCAATAACACTTTTCATGGAAACCATAGTAGGAGTCTTGTTAGGGACTTCGATACCAATAGTTCCTTTTCCTGGAATTGGTGCAATAATACGAATTCCTAATGCTGATAAAGATAAAGCGATATCATCTTCCAGACTCTTAATTTTAGAAATTCTGATTCCGGCTTCCGGCACAATTTCGTATAAAGTTACAGATGGGCCAACGGTTGCCTTGATCTGTGCAATTTCAATTTTGTAGTTTCGAAGTGTATCTACAATTTTATTTTTGTTTTCTTCTAACTCTTCCTGGTTGATTGTGATTCCGCCTGACGAGTATTCTTTTAATAAATCGATAGTTGGAAACTTATAATTGGATAAATCCAAAGTAGGGTCAAATAATCCGAAATCAGCAACTAAACGAGATGCCAGATTTTCTTCAATGATATCTTCTTCTTCAGCTTTTTCAATAACAAACTCCTCGTTATGATGAGCTTGTGGTTCTCTTGCCGGATTTATATTCATTTCAACCGGCTTTAAAACAGGGTTTAAATCGATTTCTGATGCGTGGGAAATAGTTGGTTTTAAGGCTTCTTTGTTAATTTCGAATTGAGAATCAACAGTTTTAAGATGAATATTGTCTAACTCAGGATCTTCTTCCTCAATAGCAAATTCTTCTAAGTTATAAGCACTTTCAGGTTCTTGCTGAGTAGTTTTTACAGCTTTTAATTCTGATTTTAATTCACTTTTAGTAGAGTCAAAATAAGACTGTATTTTTTCAGGGGATACTTTTATTTTGAAAATCAAATAAACAATTAATCCGAAAAGCAGCGTAAGTAAAGTACCTGTTTTTCCGATATAATCCTGAAGGAATAAATTAAGTTCATACCCAATTGTTCCACCTAGTTCCGGAGCTGATGTGGCGAAAAAACCAAAAAGGATTGAAACAATTATAATGGCAAATAAATCCCAAAACCAGGTGTTTTTGAGTTTTTTAATTGAAAGTTCTAATGCAAGGAACATTCCGGTAAGGAAAAATAAACGTACAAAAACAAATGAAGCTATTCCGAAACCTTTATATACGATTAAGTCGGCAAGGTAAGCGCCGAATTTTCCGAGCCAGTTTTGTACAATTTCATTACGGTCATCCAAATGACTAACAGCACTTTGGTCTGTTTGCCATTGCCCGTTAATGTAAAAAGAAACAAATGCAACTAATAATGCAATAGAAAATAATACCAAAAGACATCCAAAAACAATTTTTTGTTGTTTGGATAACTCCCAGGATTTTGTAGTTTCGTTTTTTGATTCGCTTTTTTTGTCTAAAGTTTCTTTTTTTGTTTTTGCCATTCCTGCTTATCGTGTTTTTTGCCTATATAAATTTTGGTATATAAATAATCAAGCCTATTGCTATTGCTGTCATTGCGGCAAAAAATACTGCTCCGGCAGCAATATCTTTAATAAAACCGATTTTCTCGTGATAATTTGGGTGAATAAAATCGGCAACTTTTTCAATAGCAGTGTTCAGTCCTTCTACACTAAGCACCAGACCAATTGCAAAGATTTGAAAAAGCCATTCTTCATGGGAAATATTAAAATAAAAACCGCCAACGGTTATTAGTATCCCAAGTGAAAACTGTACCATTACACTATGTTCGGTAGTGATCAGTTTTAAAGCACCCTTAAAAGCGTATATTACGCTTTTAAGTCGGCCTTTAACAAAAGTATTGTCTTTTTGAAATTCCATTTAATGGTATTATAGTACTGCTAAAGCAGCTTCGTAATTTGGTTCGTTAGCAATTTCAGCAACTTGTTCTGTATGAATAACTTTTCCGTTCTCGTCAACTACAATGATAGCTCTTGAAAGTAAACCTTTTAAAGGACCATCAATGATGTCTAAACCATTTGTTTTTCCAAAAGATCCATCCTGAAAATCGGATAGGTTTACTACATTTTCTAAGCCTTCAGCACCACAAAAACGTTTTTGAGCGAAAGGTAAATCTTTTGAGATACACAAAACAGTCGTGTTTTCTAATCCGCTTGCACTTTCGTTAAATTTTCTAACAGAAGTAGCACAAGTTCCTGTATCAACACTAGGGAAGATATTTAAAACTAATTTTTTACCAGCGAAACTGCTTAATGAAGCTACTGATAGATCATTTTGTACTAATTTGAAATCAGCTAATTGTGAGCCAACTGCAGGCAATTCGCCTGATGTATGAACTGGATTTCCTCCTAAAGTTATTGAAGCCATGTTTTTGTTTTAAATTAAATGAGGTTCAAAAGTAAGGATTAAAATTTGAATCTAAAAGTATTTGTTATGGGTTTAAGGATAGATTAAGAACGGTTTTTGGATAGGCGTGAATTCACTAATCAGTCTTTTATTTTTTAGATAATATTGGCATGATTTTGAAAGTATGAATAAAAGCTGGGATTTCGGAGTTTTATTAAAGCCGTTCACCCGGCTCGTCCAAAGTATATTTTAAGGCATAAAAAAAGCGTCTTCAATTAGAAACGCTTTTTTGTTATGTTTTTTTGTTTTTTCTTTGAAAAGTAAGCTCGATTATTTATCGATAGAACCTAAAACACGTTTCATGAACGTATTTAAAGCTTCTTTTTTATCGGTTCCCTGAGCTACTAATTTTTGTACTTCAAGGGCGCCGTACATATTTGAAATCAATTCGCCGATTACGTCTAATTCTTCGTCTTTCAGAGAAGGAATTTCGGTCATCGCTTCCAGAACTTCGATTGTCTCGATGATATAATCCTGATCGTTTTCTTCGATGAATTGCGTTAAATGCTTGATTACGGGTAATTTCATATTTAGACTTCTTAGATTTTTAGACTTCTTAGACTTGCTTAGATTTTTGGACTTCACTAGATTTTGAAACAAAGATTCAGAGAATCGAAGTAGTCTAAAAATCTAAGCAAGTCTAACAATCTAAATTAAGCTATTTCGTTTACAAGATCGATTAAAACTTCTTGTTTGTTTGTTTGCGTTTCGCCAACTAATTGTCCGTTTACGAAAGTGGCGAAAGTAGGCAGGTTGCTTACGTTAGCTAATTTTCTTGATTCAGGAGCATTTTCTGCATCAACCAAAACAAAAGTGATAGCTTCATTTTCTGCTGCTAATTTTTTGAATTTTGGTTTCATAATACGGCAATTCCCACACCATGAAGCTGAATATTGTACTACTACTTTTTCGTTTTTAGCAACTAAATCTGCTAAGGTATCTTCGTTTAAGTCGATTAACATAGTTTTTATTTTTTAGACACTAAGCTACTAGGGCTCTAAGATGCTAAGTTTGCTCTCGAACCGAATAACTTTGTGTGGATTTATTTGATGAATTTTTTAAGTCGTTGAGATTCTAAGATCTAATTGTAATCTTAGAATCTCTTGACTTTTATTGTAGAATTGTATCTAAGATTCAAAAGTTAAGTTAAAAAACTTAGCAACTTAGAACCTCAGTATCTTAGAAGCTTAATTAGCGCTTAAGTATTCAGCAGTACTGTTTCTGTCAGCAGTCATAGCCTCTTTACCAGCTTCCCAGTTAGCAGGACAAACTTCACCTTTAGTTTGGATGTGTGTGTAAGCATCAACCATTCTTAAATATTCGTTTACGTTACGGCCTAATGGCATGTCGTTTACACTTTCGTGGAAAATTTTCCCAGTTTCATCGATTAAGTAAGTAGCTCTGTAAGTTACGTTTGAACCTTCGATGATAACTGAATCTGTATCTTCGCTGTAGCTTGTAGATTCGATATCCAAAATACCTAAAATGTTAGCTAAGTTACGGTTTGTATCCGCTAAGATTGGGTAAGTTACACCTTCGATTCCACCATTGTTTTTTGGGGTATTTAACCAGGCAAAGTGAACCTCGTTTGTGTCGCAAGAAGCACCAATCACGATAGTATTTCTTTTTTCGAATTCTGGTAATGCAGCCTGAAAGGCATGTAATTCAGTTGGACATACAAAAGTAAAATCTTTTGGATACCAGAACAATAGAACTTTTTTGTTGTTGTTTACTGCTTCTTCAAAGATGTTAATTTTTAAATTATCACCCATTTCTGAGATAGCATCTACTGCAATACTTGGGAATTTCTTTCCTACTAAAGACATAATATTGGTTTTACGTTAAAATTTATTTCTGATGCAAAAGTAGGTTAGAAGTGAAGGTTTTACAATAAGATGTGATTATTAATGCTTATAAGTTGATAAATTTTGACTATGTATTGTTGTAATTCATTGAATATCAATATTTACTGGTAAAATTCCTTTAAAAGTATTTTTCTCCAAAAATTGATTTCCGGCTGTTTTTTGAAATTCTTCAAAGTCCTGATAGACCTGAATTAATCCAGAAGCTTTTTTTAGATTTGGAATTTGCGATATAATATACGGATTTCCGAAAACGTAAACAATGCATTTTTTTGTTTGAATCAGATCCGAAAGCAATTCAAAAACTTCGTCATTTACTTCAAAGTTATTCAACGGTTTTGCTTTCGGAACAAACAATGAAATGATGATAGTTTCGAAATTTTCTAATTCGTTTTTAATCGCTGAAATATCCGAAGTTTCTATGTTTTCAAAAGCATATTCTGGTGAAGCTAATGAGGTACTTAAAGTTTTGAAAAATGTATTTTCGGTATTTTTATATAAGCTCAGTTTAGCTAATGTGTTGTTTTTATGAGCCTCACGAGCTAAATCTGAAATTCCGTTATCGATAATTTGAGTTATAGCATTTTGAGCAATTTGAAGATTTAATTGTGAAGCTTTTTCGAAATCCAATTCGCCAGAACTAAAAGTTTTATTCGAAAATAATCCCGCTTTTTCTTTGGCTTTTCTGATTCGTTCATAGCTTTCAAGAATACGATCTGGCGAAGCATTTTTAAATATCGCTTCGATTCCTTCCGGAACATTTTCGGCGAAGCATAAAATATCATTTCCAGCATTGAAAGCTTCCCATTCCAGCTGACCTTTGGTTTGGTATAATTTAGAAACGCTGTGCATGTTCAAAGCATCAGAAATGACTAAACCGTCATAACCTAATTTGTTACGCAAAAGATCCTGAATAACAGCTTTTGACAAGGTTGCAGAAGTGTCTTTTCCGTCATTTAAACTCGGAACAGCCAAATGTCCAATCATAATCGAGTCGACATTATTTTTAATTCCTTTGATGAAAGGATATAGCTCGTTTTCCAGTAATTCTTCAAGAGTTTCTTTTAAAACCGGCAATCCTAAATGCGAATCGACATTGGTATTTCCGTGTCCTGGAAAATGTTTCAGACAGCCTAAAATGCCAACTTCCGACATTCCTTTTAAATATTCAACCGCAAAATGGGCTACTTTTTCTTTGTTTTCTCCAAAAGAACGATACCCAATAACCGGATTATTTGGGTTGTTGTTAATGTCTGCCAAAGGAGCTAAATTGTAATGAATACCAGCTGCTTTTAAATCCAGTCCAATTTGTTTTCCAACTTCGTAAACCAAATCGGATTTGTTTTCAGGTAGAGCGCCAAGCGTAATGGCATATGGATATTGCGGTGTTTTTTCAATACGCATAGCCAAACCCCATTCGGCATCGATGCTTATTAATAGGGGAGTTGTAGCAGCTTTTTGATAGCGAACGATTAATGCTTTGATTTTTTCGTAGCTGTCATCATTGAAAACAATTTTCTGTTTGCTTTCGTAATTCGTGGCAGCGCTTGCCCGACTGTGAAAAAAGGTCAGTCCGCCAATATTATAGTTTTTTATAAGGCGTTCTGTTTCCTGAATATTTTCTTCGGTATCGTTTATAAAAACGGCTGGAAAGAAAAATTGTCCTATTCTTTGTCGTAATGCTTCGGCTGTCATTTTCATTATTATAAAGTCTTTTTCATGCAGACACTATTATCCATTTTTTCGTAAGGCGGATAATTGGGTATTATGGAATAATTTAATTTTTGATATAAGTTGATGGCTTCGGGCTGTTTTTTCCCGGTTTCAAGAATGGTATAGGTGTAACCAACTTCCTTAGCCCAGATTTCGAGTTCTTTTAAAATGGCAGAAGCAATCCCTTTTTTTCTGTAATCAGGATGAACATACATTCGTTTAATTTCGGTTGTGTGAGGTTCTTTTTCGCGGAAAGCACCACAGCCAACCGGAATTTCGTTTTCGTAATACACGATGGTATGTTTTATTTTATCAGTTTTGTTATATTGATTGTAAAAAGCATGATCTTCACCATCTCTGATTGCTAAATCCTGATCTAATAAAGCAACCAGATTGATAAAATCATTATCGTCTGAATTAGTTCGTTTTATTTTAATCATGATTGAAAATTTATTGATCAGTATCGTTTCATTTTTTAACACATGGAAACATAGCATTTAGTCCTCGGAAAAGACGTTTCACTATATACAAATACACATAGCTACGTGTTGAGAAATGAGTTTCTCTTTTTATTCTTTTCAGACAAAAAATCTATCTTTTTATCTGTTTAAAAGAAATATTCTTATTTCAGCTTTTTTTTCTTTTGTTTTTCCAGTTGTTTTTTAGTTTCAATTGCTTTTTCCAGTCGGTTTTTAAAGCGAAAGAGTTTTGGAAGCCCTTCTAACCGGTCTTCGAGTGTGATTTCTTCATAAACTACAATAGCTTTTTCTAAAACCCTGATTTCATTGTCCAGATCCAGCTGGTTTTTGTAAATATTTGCCAGTCTGTCGTATGGATGGTTTCCTTTAAAGCTTTCTGCAACATTTTCTTCATACAGTTCAATTGCTTTTTCAAGATCTCCGGTTTTTTCGAACTCAGCGCCTTTCAGGTTGCGTTCTGCCTGCAAATTTTCATTGATTTTCATAGGTAAAAGTTTGATTTGGGGTTAAACTTCTTCTGATTTTTTTCCGAAATCTTTCGGAAAAATTAAAAAACGTGATAAAATAAGACCTGGAATTGTAGCTATGAAAACCCAGATAAAGAAGTTCTGATAGCCTAAATATTGTTGTATAAAACCGCTTAACATGCCAGGAAGCATCATTCCCATAGCCATAAAACCGGTTGCCAGTGCATAATGTGCTGTTTTTGATTCTCCTTCGGCAACATGAATCAGATACATCATAAATCCTGTAAAACCAAAACCATATCCAAACTGCTCTAATATGACTACAAGGCAAGTGTAGAGATTAAGGTTGGAATTTATTTCGAAAAAATATAAGTTGATGTGAAGGTGAAAAAGCTCTTCAGGTTGAAAATGAGCTAATCCAATAAATCCAAGGATAGGCAGGTGCATTGCCAGAAACATAGGAAGCATCCATTTGGTAAGACCATGCTTAGAGATTGCAATGCCACCTAAAATACCACCAATCGTTAAGGCCAGAATTCCTAAAGTTCCATAAATAATACCCACAGCCTCAGTGTCCAGAGCCATACCGCCCAGTTCTTTCTTATCTAACAAGAATGGACTTAACATTTTTAGTAATTGTGATTCTCCTAATCTAAAAACTAAAATAAATGCCAGAACCAGACCAATTTGTTTTTTCTTAAAAAAAGTCACAAATACAGTACCGAAGCTTAAATGGTGGTCTTTATTGCTTTCAACAACATTTATTTCGGTTTTTGGTGTAAAAACGAAATTATAAAGTGTAATAAATGTCATTAATAAACCAACTGCAATCATCGTGTACGACCAGGCTTTTGTATTATCTCCGTATTTGTGTTCCAAATAGCCTGCAAACAACACAATTAAACCATTTCCTGAAAGCATTGCAAGTCGGTAAAAAGTACTTCTGATGCCTAGGAAAAAAGATTGCTGTTCTTTTCGCAATGCTAATAAATAAAAACCATCGCTGGCAATATCATTTGAAGCCGAAGCAAAAGCCGCGACCCAAAAGATTGCGAGAGTCATCATGAAAAATCCACTAGTCGGAATCGTAAAACCAACCAGCAAAAATGCAATCGAAATAAGTAACTGCATTGATAAAAACCATTTTCTTTTGGTTCCATTCAACTCAATAAAAGGACTCCAAAGCGGTTTTATAACCCATGGCAAATACAATAAACTGGTGTAAACACCAATATCTTCATTGGAAATTCCTAAATTTTTGTACATTATTACCGAAACCGAAATGATGACGGCATAAGGAAGTCCAGATGCAAAATTAAGAAGCGGAATCCAAAACCAAGGGGTGTTATCTGTTTTCATCAGGTTGTGCTGGGGAATAGATGTTGAATGTCTTTTTTAGGTCGATAATAGTTGGTGTACTTTCGTTTGCAAAATAGTCAATAAATGTTACAGCACAAGCTTTATACTGATTCATTTTTGCTGTTGGAACCGAAAATGAAATTGTTCCATTGTTTTGACAGGCTGTTATTTTTTCAACAATTTGTCTGGCATCAGTAATATCGATTTTCGAAATATGTTCTGCTCCGTAAACCACCATGTATCTCACTTTTGTATTTAACGGCGATTTGATGTTAAAGGTGTGCTGCAGACTGTCTTTTTGGTACTCCATTACAATGGGTGTATCAATAATAACACGTTTTAAATTGGGAACAGCCGGTGGAAGAGCCGGATACTTATATTGATTTTCTTCTAAATATCTCGCAATATCAAAGTTTTTGTCCATGAACCATTTGGCACTAAAATAAGCACTTCCGCTTACGTTTTTGAAACTTCTCAAATAATCAATCTGATTCGGGATCTCTGACATAAAATTCCAGCTTTTGTCACCGTCAGCTCTAATTTTATAGGATGAGTGACCAATGTAGATTGCAGTGTTTTTCGAATTTTCAGACCACCATTTTACTAATTTAGAGTAATTGGCAACGCGATTGTTCATACTCCAGTACAACTGGGGCAGGATGTAGTCGATCCATTTTTGGTCCATCCATAAAACCGGATCGGCATATAAATCGTCGTAATTAGAAGTGGATTGTGTTTCAGAACCTTTTGGATCAACCGATTTATTTCGCCAAACCCCAAACGGACTGATTCCGAATTGCACCCACGGTTTGCTGGCTTTTATAGTGGTAGAAATCGTGTGTACAAAATTGCTCACATTGGCACGGCGCCAGTCGGCAAGAGACAAACCGCTTCCATATTTTTTGTAGGATGCTGTATCATTAAAAACTTTTCCTGGAACAGCATACGGATAAAAATAATCATCAAAGTGAATGGCGTCGATGTCGTATTTATCTACTACTTCTTTCACCACTTTGGTTAAATGCGACTGAACTTCGGGCAAAGCCGGATCATAATACAATTTTCCGCCATATTCAATCATCCATTCCGGGTGTTTGAAAATGTCGTGATTTGGACTTAATTGCTGTTTGTTTAAATCGAAAGTAGCACGGTATGGGTTCATCCAGGCATGAAATTCAAAACCTCTTTCGTGTGCCTGCTCAATCATCCAGCCCAATGCATCGTAATACGGATTGGGAGCCTGACCTTCCTTTCCTGTTAAGAATCTTGACCACGGCGCCAGTTCTGAAGGGTAAAAAGCATCACCAGCACATCTAATCTGAACGATTACGGCATTGTAATTCAGTTTTTTGTAGGTCTCTAAAATTTCAATATAATCTGCTTTTTCTTTTTCAACACCGTCTAGGGCAGTCTTGGGCCAGTCAATATTTACAACAGTTGCGATCCAGACACCTCTAAATTCGTTTTTAGGATGTTTGGCTTTTTCCTGCGAATTGATGTTCCATCCAAAGAAAAATAAGAATATGATAGGGTATATTAGGTGCTGATTTTTGTACATTTCAATCTTTTTTTAACAGAAACCAAAAATAGGCTTAATTTTTTTTCTGCCACGAATTCACGAATTTTTTTTAATCAAAGTTTTTTCGCCACGAATTCACGGATTTATTTAATGATTGAACGCAATCCAATCAGCATATTCGTTTAATAATCTATTTTTCGCATAGATTAGCGATAAATTCGTGAATTCTTGGCCAAATCTTTAATCCGGAAACGAAATTTTACCCATTGTTACAGAAGGGATTCCTTTCTTTGCTCCAAAATTGTAATCGCCTCCGGCAACTGTTTCATTGGCTAAAACAGCAAATAAAACCGCTTCTTTTGCATCGCTTAAAATGCCCAGATCATCACTTTTTTGAAATTCGCAAGGCAATAATTCTTTTAACCATTTCACCAATAACGGATTATTTGTACCGCCTCCTGACATATATACTTTAAAATCCGCAATAGGTGTTCCGCTGTTTTTAACCACAAAATGAATCGCTTCGGCAATTGTCTCTGCGCTCAGGCGTGTTAAAGTTGCCAGCAAATCTGGTGCCGAAATGTTTTCGAGTTTGGTTTTTGAAAGGGCAGAATCGACAAAACCCTTGTTGAACAATTCCTGACCAATCGTTTTTGGAAAACTTTTCTTGAAGAAAGCATCATTTTTCAGTTCCGTTAAAAGGGTTTGATTTACGGTTCCGCTTTGGGCTATTTCGGCGTCTTTATCGTAACTTTTTTCAGGAAAAAACTGTTTGGTGAAAATGTCAATTAAGGTATTGGCAGTTCCGGTATCGGTTACAAAAACGTCCTCAGCGTTAAGGGAAGCGGGCAAATAAGTGAAATTTGCGATTCCGCCCATGTTGAGCATGATTCGGTTTTCGCCTTTTTTACTGAACAACAAATAATCGCCATAAACGGCTAATGGCGCGCCTTCGCCACCCGCTGCAACATGTTTTTGCCTGAAATCGGAGAGTGTGATAATTCCGGTTTTTACCGCAATATGATCGCCATCGCCAATTTGTAAAGTCGCATTGGGAAATTTTTCCTCCTGATGCAAAAACTTTGGAGCGTGTAATACCGTCTGCCCGTGCGAAGCAATTAAGTCAACTTCGGGTGCCGGAATATTCCATTTTTGAAGACAGTCGTTGACCATACCAGCATGCAAAAGACCAATCCATTCGTTAAGTAAAGACAAATGCTGAAAATCGATTGTTTTTTTAGCAAAAACTTTCCTGATTTCAGTTTTAATATCTTCTGAGTAAGGGATAGTTTCAAATTCGAGAATGATAACGTTTGTGTTTTCGCCCGCTCCCGAAATTTCACACAACGCAATATCTAGCCCATCAAGGGAAGTTCCGGACATTAGGCCAATTATTTTTCGAGTTTCTTTTTGAGCTATATGATAAAGAGCGGTTATGTTTTTGTTCATTTGAAATGAATTTTTAAAGATGCCTTGTATTTGGAATACGAAAATCAGATTATTTTGGATATAAAGTTATCGTTTTTAGTCAATTTTTGGATGTTATATTACATTTTCAATATTCAAATTTGTGCTGTAAATCTAAAAGAATAAAGATCAAAACTATTTCTTTTTCTATATTGGCTTATAAGCAATTTGAAAGATTAACCATTAGTGTCAGAATAATTCTTTAATCTCAGTAATAAGAATGTAAAACAGAAAGGGGATGATTTTGAAATCGTCCCCTTTTAATTTTTTTCTAAATTATTGATTAGCTACAATTCGAATAGTATGTTAATCCACTAGATATGTTTTTATCGTACTTTAATTCTGTATTAGATTTTTTTTAAAGGATTTATAGCGTTAAATCTAGACATACTGTCGATTCTTGATTATAAAATCATTTAGACAGAAAGTCACTTAAATTTAAAACTAAATTATCAAATGAATATCTGTTAAAGTATTGTCATGTTTCGATATTTAATACGATATATTACATAGAACATTTGTGTAATCATAGATAAATTATGTTGCAAGTTTAACATATTTTATTCCTAAAATATCTTGATTCTGGATTTTTAAACGGATGATTAATTCTTCATTAACAGTTCCCGCAAAAGTTTTTATTAATATTCCGTTAACGTAGAATTTCCAAATTCCAGCTTTTCTTTCCAAAATACCTTGTTTACCTGTAGGATCTCCGTAAGCAATTGTTGATGTAGCATCTCCTGAATCTTCTGCTAAATAATTAGCAGCTCTTAAATTTCCACCATTTGATGCGCCAGGTCCCCAACATCTCCAACCCATCCAGAATTTTATTATTCCATCTGTTGTAGAAATTAACTGGAAGTTTCCTTTTGATGGCCAAAGATCGTATGTCATAGAAAAAGGACTTCGACCACCAACTCCTATTATTCTAAAATCTTCATTTGCAGGTATAATTTTCCAATCTGCTCCTTGAATTGACACATTGGTTGAGACTTTAATGCCTCCATCTTCTGATACATTTGGTGTAGATAAAAAGTTTGTCCAAGAATATGACTTTGGATAATCAACAATACCTAAAATAATCATTAACATATTGTTAAATGTTGCTGAAACTCCATTATTTAAGGTAATTGCAAAACTCCCTTCAGTAGTACCGGTTGTAACATTTACATGAACTTCATTATCACTTATGAATGTTACGTAATTAACTGTTTGACCGGCTATTGCAACTGTCATTGACGGAGTAAAAAACGATCCTTTTATAATGATATTTCCCGTTGTACTCGGTAAATAAAAATTGGGTGATATTTCTCTAAGATGAGGAGCCGGCAATGTGGCAATAGTATATAATTTCATATTACCATTAGCATCAGTTCCCAGTACTTTATTTGCCGGATTAACCCCATCATTACGTGTAGATGGATAATTACTAAGACGAATGTCTTTATTCAAAAAATCTGTAATTTCGATAACGTTTGCCGCTACAATTGCAGGCTGGCCAACACCAAAGCTGCGGCCTCTGAGATTTAATTCAAAAGTTCGCCCAGTGTCGGATGTTGTGTATTTTACGACTTCATTTGGTCCTACCACTAAGACAGGATTAAGACTATTTATATAGGTAACAAATCCGGCTACGTTTTGAGTCACTAAGGCTGTTGACAGTATTGTTTTTGTTGTTGTGGTTACATTTGTTAAACCTGAAAGTTTCGTTATTTCGGCAGTATTGATGAGTCTTTCACCGGCTGCTTTATCAACTTTGTTTGTGTGTAAAAGTTTCCCCATTTCGGCTGTCAATGCTTTTGTGGTTCCGCCTGTAGTCAAATCATTTACTAAAATGGTACTGAGTGAATTCTGCACTGTTTCAATTGCATCCCCTAATTTTTGGATAGTATTTAGGTTAACATTGTCAGAAACTAGCAATTGGTTTATAGTATCAATTAAATCTTTTAGTGCTTTACCCTGTCTGGCATCCAGAGCTTTCCCTTCAGCAGTATAATCAAGCGCATTGTAGCTATCCGCTTTTATTTCGCTAATATCTTTAAATTCTAATTCTCCAATTGTATTGGTTAAAAGTATTTTATCCGGCTCATTTTTTTCTAAATCAGCCACTTTTATTCTGTTATGATTTATGCTCATTTTTTTTGTGTTAATCAGTTGTGATCTATTTGTTTTTATTCTAATTAATTTGATAATCAGGTAATTTTATACAAGGCATAGTTGTTAATTAAGATAAATAATTAACAACTGCACCTCTATTGGTTATTGCAAATGATACGTCTCTATCTAAATTACCTGAGTTACTTGTTAAAGCAGCACTCGACACATTTAGAGTAAAGCCAACTTTAGAAAGATAAAATATATAATTACTATTATTAGCATTTACTCCACTTCTTAATAAAGAAAGTTTGGGTAAATTAACCAATTCTAATTTTGGACAAACATCGATGCCAGAATACGACCAGCTGGAACTTGTCACTTTCGGGCAATCCACTTTTTTTAATTCAGGATTGAGACGGAAAGACCCATAAGCACCTGTAAAACTTTGCATATTAGGAAAAATAAGTTCTGTAACTTTTGTATTGGTGATGCTTTCATCTCCACAAAACAATGCGTTATCTGTTTTTATCAACATTAGCGAAATACAGCTTCTAAAAGCTCGACCTTCTATACCAGTAACTAAACCAGTTTCATCCCTGTAATATGTGATGCTTTTGTCATTCAGAAAGCATGAATGCCTAATAATATAATTTCCAATAACAGCAAATTCAATATCACTACCTGTAATATTAAAAGCTTTAATTCTCGATACTGAAATTCCTAATTTAGAGGCTACCAATGAAGGAGTATTCAAAGTTGCTGAAACACCTCCAATAAATGTATTAGGCTTGATTTTTGACCTGCCAAAAATTGTTTTTCTTATTCTCATAATCCAAAAATTGAAATTTTATTGCTATCAGAGGCGCGTTGTAAAAATGTAAAAATGCTGTTTGCCGGTATTGCAGTACCTGTATAGGTTCCATACCATGCTTTTGGGGCAGTAATAGCTGTATTTACTGTAAAGGTTGGATCAACTATGCCTTCGAATGTAAAGCCGTTTCTTAACCCACTTGCCGGGACGGTTATGGTGATATTGCCTTTGAAAATAACAAGCTTGCCATGCCATGAATCTTGCACTAAGCCAGTAGTAGCCCATTCTATTTGATTGTCAATATCCTGTTTTAATGCTAGATTGGCGCTTAGATTGCTTAATGTTACTATTTCAGCAGCGTTAAGCAATCTTTCACCCGATACCTTATCTACTTTATTAGTTTGCAGCAGTTTCCCCATTTCGGCTGTCAATGCTTTTGTGGTTCCGCCTGTAGTCAAATCATTTACTAAAATGGTACTGAGTGAATTCTGCACTGTTTCAATTGCATCCCCTAATTTTTGGATAGTATTTAGGTTAACATTGTCAGAAACTAGCAATTGGTTTATAGTATCAATTAAATCTTTTAGTGCTTTACCTTGTCTGGCATCCAGAGCTTTTCCTTCAGCAGTATAATCAAGCGCATTGTAGCTATCCGTTTTTATTTCGCTAATATCTTTAAATTCTAATTCTCCAATTGTATTGGTTAAGAGTATTTTATCCGACTCATTTTTTTCTAAATCAGCTACTTTTATTCTGTTATGATCTGTACTCATTTTTGTGTTTTTTTAATGATTTTGATATCCGTTATTTAATTTAGATTTCAATGTGTAAACCTTATTTTACTTTAACAGGTAAGCCTAAAAAGTACATTCCAGATAGATGCTACCGGGAGCAATAGACAAAACAGGTCTGTTGTTTGTAGTAGGAGTTGAGCCGTCTTTGTCACCATTAGAGATCAGGAAAAAGTTATAAACCTGGTCTGAAAGCAATAGGTTCAGTTGAGCCGGGGTTAAAGCTATTTCTTGATAGTTGGTTGAGTCTTTATTTACTTCTACTTTATTTACAAAAGAGTCACTATTCCAGTCGTTCCAGTCAGAAAGCTGAAATGCCTGACTTATTGGAATTTTTGTAGTGGAAGTATATAAATTAACGTGAGTTCGATATAAGAATATTTAAGCAACAAGTCTGTTATTTTCAAAATCGACATTTATAGAAGGCTTTTTAGGAAAAAAAGAATAGGCTATAAGTCCTGATAGTAAGTTTGTTATAAAATTATCAAAACTCCTATGTCTTGTATGTTCTATTTGGCAAATATTTTTCAATTGATCATAAACAGTTTCGATTAATGATCGTTTTCTAAGCATAATTTTGTCTTGTAAAAGCATTATACTATTCTTCATATTCTTTTTGATTTTAGTGACCAAATGGACTCCATCAATAAAAAGTTGTTCAAACAAATCTTTTCCAATATATCCCTTATCTCCAAAAAGTTTTCCGAATATTCTTTTATGAAAGTTGTTGCTTTTTAATGGTTCTCTATCGTCAACATTGGCTTGAGTAAGCATAAAATCAAGAATTTCTCCTTTGTCGTTTATAATCAAATGCAACTTAAATCCAAAAAACCATCCTGTTGAAGTATGCCCTTTTGTTGCTAAATCCTTAAATGTTTTGTGTTGTTTTTCTCGTCTAATATGGCATGATCGTAAAGGGGTTGAGTCAATAATAGAAATTCCTGTACATTGTCCCAAACAACAAGTTTTCAAAAATAGCGCCATTGGGACAATAGCTTTTTTTTGAAGTTCTACAAATCTGTTATAGGAAACAAGGTTTGGGAATTCTTTTTTCAAATGCTTCCCAATATAAAACAAATAAAAATGCTTCAAATTTTTGTAACCCATAGCGTGGAAAAGCACTAAAATAGTCATAACTTCACTATCAGTCATCGTAAATTTTCGGTTTCTTTTCTTTGGAGAATCTTTTTCATTTAAGCTATGAGCAGTCATGGTTTTATCAAATTCTTTCGAGAATTCGTCTATAATAAAGTAAATTTCTGTAATTTTAGCATTGGATAACATAGGGATGGTTTTAATTGTAATTGGTTGTTTGTCAGACATTAATATACAAAAACCATCTCTGTTTTCCAAATATTTTTTACTTCCTTATATCGAACTCACGTTAAATTAAAAGTTAAAGCCTTGCCTACAGTATTGGTACTGAATTTAAATTTCAATTTCGCAGATTTAGGTCTCGTTGTCACAGACGATGTGTCAATGGCACCTCGATATCGGTTCAGGTAAAAAACAGAATCAATGTATCCGGATCCTATAACCTGATTGGCAGTATATTGAAAATCGGCTGAAGCTGCACCTCTGCATACATCCCATGAAGAATCCTGATTTTCAAAAATTACGGATTTGTTTACCGGTAAAATAACCGGACCCGGACTGAATATACAGGATCCGGAACTGTTTGCAAATGACTGTGCATTTGCTGCCAGCCACGCAAGAGCTTTATTATTAGCATCAGCGACACTTATATCAGAAGCAAACTGATTTGGATAAGCGGTGACTTTTACGCTGCTTCCTTTATAACTGATGGGGCAGTTGTTGCGGGTTGCATATACCGATTTTTCTGTATTGTAATATCTTACGCCAGGAGCACAGCTTACAGTATCTAAAACGGGTGCAATATAATCCGGATCGGTGATTACATTTGGTTTTCTTTCTCCTGCATAGCTTTTATCGTCGATGTAGTATAATTCCAGTGTTTCAAAAGATTTATATCCTGAATTTGCCATATTTGTTTTTATTAATAAGTGATTACAATTTGTCCGGCTTGGTTTTTACTATAAGTGATGTATCCAATGTTGGTAACTGCTTCTATATTGTTGGCCAGATTTTGACCTGCAATAGCTATATTTTTAGAAAATGTAAGCTGTTGCACCAAATGGCCTCCACCGTCATTTACAATATTATATCCGTCTTTGATCATTTTTCCGCCCAGATAAGTGGTTACTTCAATCTCAATATTTCCGGTTCCTTTAGAAGAATACCAGGAGCCTGCCATTCGTATCTGTGCTGTATTCAGACTAGGATAATGATTAATAATATTCTTAAAATTGACCAGACAAGATTCTATTCCGTTTGCCTGTGTATTATCACCAGCCCACATGATATAACAATTTTCAGGCGTTGCACCCGCAGGTATTTCGTTACCCATTTGGTGTCCCCATCCCATCCATTTTTTATCTAGAGATGGAATTCCGGTATTTATAATTCCGGTATAGGTGTCCAAATCCCTTCCGGCTCCCAGTGCCCATTTGTACCTGATTACCATATAGTCAAAAGGAGATAAAGTTGTGTCAGGTTCAGGCAGGCATGAAGGGTTAATTCCTCTCCAGGCAGTAGCCCTGCAGGTTCCGGAGTTATTGGCATACGCCTGTATATTTGCGGCGAGCCAGGCATCGGCCTTTGCATTTGCATCTTCGACACTTACATTCGATACAAACTGATTTGCATGGGCAGTGAGTGTAACGGGGGTTCCCATAATTCCGGCAGCACAATCGTTTTTCGTTGCAGTCAGTGACTTTGCTATGTTATAATATTCCATATTTTTTTATAGATTATGATCTGTCCAATGGTATCCATAAGGACATTGAGAATATTGGACTAAATTTTTTGTAGTTTTTTGTTCAGGATTTATTTTATCCTTTTAGAAGATCGTCTTCAGTTTATTTTTTTCGATTAAAGCTGAATGTTAAAAGAAACAGTGCCAGTTCGTTACTTATTGTGCCGGCTAAAATGGCAAAACCTGTATTGGGTTCCGTTAGAATAATTGGATTTAATGATCTGAAAAGAATAAAAGAGATAAAATAAACCAACAGTAAATTGTTCAGGTTATCCCTGATGAAGAGCGGCCAGGACCAGCGATAGGGGAGAGTGAGTTGGTTTTGGCAGCTGAGTCCGGCACGAATTACAATGGCTGTAAAAGCACCTTTAAAAGTTAAAAGGAACCACGCCAGATAAGCCTGCAAGTTTGTGGTTCCAGATAAATGTTCTAATATGGTTTTCAGGACTTTTATTGTTGTTCAGGTCTTACAATTTCTCCTGTTTTGATGTTGATCCTGATATCTCCGTACTCATCTTTAATTGCTTTTTCCAATTCATTAAAATTTTGCTGCTGAACGGCAATCTGACTTAAAATATCAGCTTTTTGAAACTCGAACTGAATAGACAATTCGCCTAATGATAATCTGGCTTTATCCATAAAAGCATTAAAATCCTGTACCTTTTTTAATTGTTCTGCACTGATTGTCTTAGCTTCTTCGTTTTGAATTACTGTTTTTCCATTTTTATTATTTTAATGTGTTTTTGAGTTTAATTTTTTTAGATGATTGAAACGATAACTGATACGGATTAACGAATTTTAGAGTTGAATAAAAAATGATATAATTGTATTAAAAATTATATACCGCCGTCAGCAATAACCCAATTGTTTGGAGTTCCAGTTAATATTGCCCTTCCTGCGGAACTTGCAGAGGTGTATTTTGCAGTCCCGAATGAGATACTTAAGGAAGGTTTTACTGATCTGGTACTCCAGCCGTTGTAGATTGCGTCTAAATTTGCTGAAGAGAATGTTGATGGAGTTTTTCCGGACATAAAGTTGGTGAAATTTGTTACATTTGACACATCCCAGGATCCTATGTTTTGATTAAAGTTTGTTGCATTTTGAAAAATAGACCTCATGTTTACAACAGTTGATGTGTTCCAGTCGCTTAACGACTGATTAAAGTTTGTAGCAGCATAAAACATATAACTTATATCTAAAACAGCTGAAGTATTCCAATTATTCAAAGGCTGATTGAATGCAGTAGCTTCTCTAAACATGCTTAGCATGTTTGTAACGGCTGACGTATTCCAATTATTCAAAGATTGATTGAATAGTGTAGCTCCATGAAACATGTAACTCATATTTGTAATAGCTGACGTATTCCAGTTGTTCAGAGGCTGATTAAAATTTGTAGCACTATTGAACATTGCCATTGCTTGAATTGCTACGCTTGTGTTTAGTATCCAATTATTTATATTAGGACTTCCACCATTGTTGAATGCTGATGCGCCTGCAAACATGGAATTAAAATTTATGACATTATTTACATTCCATGCACCTATATTTTGATTAAAGTTTGGGGCTAGATAAAACATTGTTCCCATATCAGTAACAGCAGATGTATCCCAACTATCTAAAGGCTGATTAAATAAAGCAGCCATGTAGAACATAAAACCCATATTTGTAACGGCTGACGTATTCCAGCTGTTTAAGGATTGATTGAAGTTTGTAGCTGAAGCAAACATATTACGCATACTTGTAACAGCTGAAGTGTTCCAATTATTTAGAGGCTGATTAAAATTTGTAGCTGAACTAAACATACTGCTCATGATTGTAACAGATGAAGTGTTCCAGTTATTTAGAGGCTGATTAAAATTTGTAGCAGAACTAAACATACTACTCATGTTTGTAGTAACTGATGTATCCCAGTTATCCAAAGGCTGATTGAAATTCGTACATAAAATAAACATACCGCTCATGTTTTTAACATTAGATGTATTCCAGTTATCCAAAGGTTGATTGAAATATGTAGCTTCCTGAAACATAAAACTCATATTTGTAACAGATGATGTATTCCATTCATTCATTTTACCCACAGTTGTCAATGATTTACAGAATCTAAAAGCACTACTTAGACTGGTTGTAGAGCTCAAATCTAAAATATCGGTAACCCCAGATAAGTCTAAGTTAGAACACCCATAGAAATAATTCCCTTGTATTGTACCTAATTTAAGTTTTCCCCAATATAAAATTGATAGTATTTTTAATCTATCTCCAGTATTATTGAAGACCCATCCATTACAAGTTCCCGTAATTCTTATTGTATAATCACCTGCAATAGCATAGGCATGTGTCGTTTGAGCTTGGTTCCAGCTTGTTATTGTATCTGTGGTTCCGTCACCCCAGCTAACTCTAAAATTGTATGTTCCTCCATTTACTAATGGCAGTTTTATCTGAGTTGCAGTACTGGATCCGGTAGAAGTATTTGATGTTCTCCAGGTCGAGACAAATGCTTTTTTTGAAGCACCGTACTCATAATGTAATAAAGGATTCATAATTTATGCATTAGAGATTCGTAAATAATCAGTCGTTCCTACACTTGAAATTGTTGCGGTGCTTCCGGCTATTCCGTTTAGTACAGCGGTTCCATCAACAAGAACAAGTGTTCTGCCTGTACCTTGTACAAAAGTTATGACTCCTGTACCATGTTTTAAGTATGAGGCGCTAAAATCAGTTCCTCCATTTACGGTAATGTTTATAGCACTTGATCCGTTACTGATCACTACATTTTTACCAATCTGAGTTTTACTGTTTGCATCCAATGTATCAGTTGTAATAGCTGAAGTTGTAGAAATTGTAATTTGTGAAGGCTCTGGTGCAGCACTACCTGATGCTCCAATCTTCTTCTCAACCCCATCACTGCCCATAACATACATATGCGTGTCAGTACCATCACTTTTGGCGTATAATTTGGCTTTGCCTTCTGATGATTCCGGCGAAGTACGGCTTTCTAATGAAAACAAACCATCATCTGTCAGATCTGCTTTTGTGGTGCTAAAGGAACGTGCCACAATATCACCATCATGCGTTATAAAAGCTGTTGGGTCTCCTAGTTTTTCAATACTGATGGCTTTTCTTCCGGCAATGTCTGTGCTCGTGTCCCAGGTTGCAGTTGTGTCAGCATCAATAGAGTTTTGTACCAGTTTTAAACAATTGGCACTATCATTTTTACTAATGGTTAAAACATCCTGTGGTAAACTATTGGTTAAGGTTAAGGCTCCGTCTCTGGACTCTTCTCCTGTTGTATGAAGTACTTTTGAATCTTCAGCATAAACTGTAGGATCAAGGGAACCATCACCTTTTACGAATTTAAATTCAGTTCCTCCTTCACTAACAAATTTAGACGCAGTTACAACACCATCGTCTTCAATTTTTACTTTAACGACATTGTTTTTTGTAACTTGTAAAATATCGCCTGTAGCTTCTGTAGTAGAGTTTAGATATACCCCCGTTCCGGTCGATGAATTTTCTACTGAAATTCCTTTTCCTGCTCCGCTTACGCTCACATTCAGAGAAGCTGAGGCTGCGCCCGAACCACTATTACTCAGAGCAATTCCACTGGTAGAAGCAGCGGTAGTATTATTAAAAGTTAAAATACCATTTTTGGTTTCGTTGCCTGTGGTATGTAAAAAATTGGTTAAATCGACAGGCTGACTTCCTCCGCCTCCGCTTCCATTTCCTGGTGACGGGCTTAAATTTTTAAACCAGTAATCGACCTCGATATTTCGGTCACTAACCACTCCCGAAAACGTAATGATGGCAGTGTTGTAATTGACCGAATAATCATAATCCTGACCTTCGGCTTCACCTTCTTGTAAAAGCTGTCCGTTTTTATACACCCTGACACTATTTGGGATTGGAAATTCCTCCAGAGATACAGTGGTAGCACCAGTTAATGAAATGTCAAAATATTCTTTTTTAGGCATATAGGAGTTGCCGGTAATGATGCCGATATTTTGTAAACCGACATTCAAAAGTGCCGGAGTGATATAATGTTCATTATCTGTACCAATTTCTACCATCTGAAAGTCGGCCTTGTCTTCGTCTTTGTGAACGAAACTTTCAATAATTTGCCCGAAATGTTCTTCCGTAGGAATATCATTATTCTCAAATTTGCTTCTGATATTAGGTCTGCTTGTTGTTGCCATGTTATTTATTTTATTTCTGTAAATATTTATTTGATGAGGTTATTTTGAATCCCAATGAATTTTGCATTGGGATTCATTTAGAATTTAAAGGGTTAGGATTTTTTCTTCACTGCTAAACATACCTGATGAGTTTACCGCAATAACTTTGAAATGATGATACATTCTTTCATCATCTTCATTTTTAATCACTAATTCGTCAGTGTAGTATGCAACATCAGCCAAAGGAAGAGACACGGTACTTTCATTAGAAGCAATCTCATGAATTTTTTCCCAGTTACCCTGATTATTCATTTTGTAAAGAAGGTATTTACCATTATGAGTTGTTTTTTCCCAACTAAAAATGACTGGTTTTAAAATCGACCCGTTTGTTCCTGTTGGATTTCCGGAAGCTTCTAACACAGGAGATTCAGGTGAAATAGTATCCGCTATTACCGTTGCAGTAATTTTTGATGGCTGAGACGGCGTATAATCAATATTGATTGTTGCATCACCAGAACCTGGTTTAGCATATTCAATTTCTCTTGAAACGGTAATTCTGTAAAAAATCCCCTCGCCAAACGGCACATTTTCCAAATCTTCCAAATCTTCAAACTCATCGTAAACGGTCCAGACATTATCAAAATCTGTTGACAAAGTTTCTTCATTAATCAGAATCTCTTTTACCGGAGTCATGGTTCTTATAGATTGTGCATCAAGCATTGAAGAGGCACGATAGATATTTATTTTTTTGATATTGTACTCTGGCTGATAAGCGTTTAATTCAATTTGAATGGCTGGTTTAATTCCTAATACGGGATTCTCCAGAATTGGCATAATTCGTTTGATTTCCGGTGTCTGCGGCGGATTCGAAGGCACTAATTTTACAGGTCCTAAAAAGGGACTGAATTCACCAAAATTCATCTTGATGTCTATTTCACGAACTCCATAAAAATAAAAGTTCTGCGATGCGCCGTCAAGATTAAAATCTGTAAACTGTGCTGCGTTTTTGATTGGTGTAGCAGCTGTGATTTTCATCATCGGCGCAATATCAAAACCGGTATCCGTTGCTTTTAAGAGATAGCCATTCTTGTCTTTGATCGTTTGTTTTTTATTTATCGGCGTATATGTAGGATCAGCATTAATATAATCATAAATAACAGGTACTTCTGTAAGAGGTACAAATGCGGTATGAATCGCCTGCTCAATAAAATGGATGGCTAATACATTTCTTTCAACGCCATATTTTACATCAATAATAACATCATTTAGCGCTGCCAGGGAAGTAATATTTGGTGCTTTTGGTGAACTAGGACTAAGTGACGAATTATGCCAGTTAATGAACTCATTTATTTCGTTGATAAGTTCTTCATTGTCAGGAACAGGAAAACGATATTGCAGCAAAGGATCGCCTTCTTCAGGATATTCTTCATAATAAATCGGAATTCTTGGTGCCGGTGGATTTGGCTGGTCTTCCAAACTTAATAGATCACTTGGGTTTAAAGCATTATTAGAATCTAATAATCCGTCAAAATTCAACAGACTTTGCCATCTGTTTCCAAAATAAATATCATTAGTTCCGCCCAGTTCACTTAAACGCTCACGGATTAAATTAATGGTTTGCCTTTTATACAAAACACTTAGCAGGGCCTCATCACTCGCTCTGTAATGTAACAGCCCATAAGGTTTTTGCTTATATTCAGTTGTAAATGTATAGGTCGAACGTTTAAAGAAATCCGGTCTGGTAGCGAATAATCCGCCATTTGGTTTTTCTGGTCGTTTAGGAGCTGTAATTTTTACAGCATACATTGGACTTGGCGTACTAATTTTAGAGTCATAACCGTCCTCGATAGCAAAAGCAGACATATCAGCGTATGTACTGATTCCAAAAATAGAATAATGCGTGCTCTCACCGGCTCTTGGCAAAATATTCGCTTCTGTAATTCCGTACGTAGGATTAGCAAAAAGATATACTTTATAACCTGGATAATAGTTTACTTTTTGAGATACATAATCTCCCGAATAATCTTGTACCCCTAAAATTTCATCATAGCCTTCAAGCATCGTCTGATTGATGTAATCACCTAATTTAAAATCGGGATCATTTACATATACAACCAAATCTCCTGTTTCTCCAATATTTTCTGTTCGCACAACCTTGAAATCTTTTCTCGGTTTTACTGGAATAGTACTTCCCGGCTGCATACAGCTCTTGGTCAATAATCGAATAGTTCCATTAAACCATTCTACCGAATTTTCGATGTTCTGGCCTTTGTACTGCGGATGCTGTGGTAAGTTGAAATTAGGAAATGTTATTTTGTATAATCCCAGATGCTTCAAATCGTCATCTCCTAATGGAATCAGATTTTCTTCAGTATCTAAAACAAAATTTCCCTGAGCATCCATTTGATAACTCTTTTCAGTAACTCTTTCGATTACGGCATTTTCCCAGATTCCTCTTGTTTTTTCTATTTGTAATTTTTCAATTCCTTCACTGTCTGTGTCTTTAACCGTTTCTCTGTTGACATCCTTTAAATTTTCGGGATAATCTACCTTAAAGTCAAGAGATTCTAAAGGATGCCAATTGGTTTTGGTCAGCATGTTTTCTACCAGAGCACATAAACGGTTTTCAGGTATTTGGATTTCTTTAATTTGTTCAGAATCAACTGTAGCTTCTCCATCGGCAAGAACACTGTCCGTTACTTCTTTTTTAAGGACATGAATTTCGGCACCATTAAATTCATCATTAGTGTTATAAAGCGGATTTATATTCTGAATCACATAGTTTACATCTCCCAGAGATAAAATTCCTCCAACAAATCGATTTAAATTATCGCCGTTTAAATTAATTTCTTCACCGGTGCTGGCAATTGTATAACTTTTGCCTACTGTAATAACCGAAGTAAGATCGTTTACAGTTTTGTTTTGAATCCCTACAATTGCGGCATATTCTATTAGAGGCAGGCTGTCCCTGAAATAAAGCTTAAAGGAATCTGCAAAAACTTCCTTATCATCCGGATAAATAGTATCTGTTTTCTCTGCTTCTGCAACAGTCATCCCTTCAGGAATATCATATTTTATTAATTCATGAGCCGCATTGTATTCGAAAACAAGCCTGATAAAACTTTTATCATTTCCAGGAATAGCGTGTAAGCGAGCCTGTTCCATTTGTGAAGTAAGCATCACAGGCTTTTCTTCTGTAATCAAAAGCGGATTAATACCGGTAGGAGGTATCAGCGTATTTGCAGGCTTAATTTCAGATTGAATACTTATTTCACCACCAGATGTTGCTCTCGAAAAAAAATTAATACCATATCCCTGATAGATATAGGTATAAGTTCCTACCTTTTCCTGACGGATATTCAATAAGGATTCTCCTGACTCAGGAATGACGATTGGGTTAGGTTCATAAAAAGAGTCTTCTAAGTCCTTGTTAACATTGTAATATTCCGGATCAGACGCCAGTTCTGGTTTTACCCAGTCAGGGTCGAGCCCTTCAATTTTGTGATTGACGCCTGCATAAACAGGAACAGTAAAAGAGCTTCCGTCAAATTCTAATGAAGAACTAAAGAATCCGTTATAAGTATCATAATCGAGGATGTCTTTCATAAATAAGCTCACAAATCTTTTCTTTCCATCAAAACTATATCCGTTTTCATCTGTAATTTTCAACGGTTCGTTTTCTTCTGAATTGACACTTAACCCCGGAACAATTTTAGTTAAATGTACAGGCAGTGGCAACCTTTCTGTTGCTACAGAAGTTGGAATACTCATAGAAAGATGCAGTACTTCTTTTGGTTTTGAAACATCTTTTAAATCAACCAGTGTGGTATATTCCGTAAGGTAAATAAACTCTCCTGATAAAACAGTTTCTTCAATATCAATGAATCCCAGACCCAGCATACGCGCGACGTGATAGTCGTTTGCAGCTATGTTTAATAAATCAAGATTGGATACCTTAGTAGAGTTTGATATGTATTCAGGATCCTGGCCTTCTAAAGGTTCGCTTGCTAATACCTGGTCTCCAAAAGATACAGTTTCTGTTGCAGTAGGATTTAGAGGTTCATTTTGACTTATACTCAGATAATTTTCAACGGTTTCTTTAATATTCCTGTCATCATCACTGGTTGGTTTGTTCCATTTGTCTTTATAATTGTTAATGTTTACATATTCACCATTATTATATTTCAGCCATTTTCCGTGAACCGAATTTAATTTTGGTTCTAACTGTTCAAATACTTTGCTATCGTCTGTATTTAAGGCAAATTTCCCTTTAAGTTCCCAATTTCCGTTTTGATTGGCGTATGTAATAAAATCGGAATAAAATTCAAATTTGATTTCGTTTAAAAGACAGTTATTTGCTTTAAGCTGAATAATTCGGCCATTTTCTGCAACTACCCGAATTGCAGCTGCATCGGCACTGGAATACGTTTTACGATTGCTAACTTTTTTTGTTGCTAAAATAGTGTTTTCGGCCACAGACAGTGTTTCCAGCCTCACAAGACTACTAGTGTTTACAGACGTAAAGTTCAATTCAGCAGCAAAAAACAATTCATTTTTATTCTCAATTTCGATTATATTATTTCCATAAGCCTGAATAAAAGCTGCTGCATTCTCTAACGGATTGATATTAAGTAATACTGAAGCATATTTTGATTTTTTGCGAAAACGAACATAAATAGATCTTTTAGCATTGATTTTATAAATCCAAAAGGCATTTCTGTTATCTACTCCCTGTGGATTACCGGTTAAATTTAAAGTGGTGCTGACTTTGGTATAAGGCGCTCTGTAAACTTTAACAAAATCATCAGGCTTATTGAAATTATGAAATTTTGTACCGGTAAATAAATTTCCTTTTGGAAGGTGTTTTTCGCCTAATTCGTCTGCAAAAAACCAACGGAGGTGAATTCCTTTTGTACTGTCAATTCCTTTAGAACCTGCAGCAGCAATTTGCAAACTGGTAGATTGTAATGCCGTGCTATCTGAAGTAATGTCAACAACATGTATTTCTTTCGCTACATTAAAATTAATAGTAAACCCACCAGGATTTTTAACCTTGTTTATAAAAAGCAATTCCGAATGATTACCAAGAAGCTTTGGTGTTCCCTCAATTCTTATTGCTACTTCTGCCTGGGATAAGGCAGAAATGGTAATAGTTTCATTGAGTTTAAAAACCAACCCGTTCAGGTTACTGGATGTATGGATTCTTGTTCCCGCAGCGAGAGTAAGATCAATACGGCTTCTATTTTTAAGGACTAAAGAACCGGCCTGCTGATGAACAGCACGGCCTTTTCTTAAAACAGGATAAACCAGTTTGTTTTCGATAATGCTTACATTCGCAACACATCCAATCTGTTCTTTGGATAAATCATTATGAAGCTGGATTAACTCGGTTCCCAAAGTTTTAAAGTCTGGAACTCTGATGTAATCTGCGTTTAGCATAGACAGACCGTTGCTTTTTAGTACCGGTGTTTGCCCTAAATACAAATTTAGCGGTGTCAGTAATTCGGCAGTATTGCTTTCGCTGCTGGTTACGCCATAAACAAAAACGTGTGATTTTTCGTTTAGATCGCCATATAAATCTTTAAGCAAATTGGGATTATTAACCTGCAGTCCATCGGTAACAATAACAACAATGTCTGGGATTACCGTAAGATTGTTGGCTACAGATAAACCGGATGCCCAATAATCAGATTGTGGATGGGCTGATCCTAAATAGGAGTCAATCCAGTCTAAAAATTCTTCCTGATTGCCAGAAATTCTTTTTTGGATAACATGGTCTGTTCTCGAATCGCTGTCGCTATTTGACATTCCGATTAAGGAAAGCGTAATGTTACTTTGCGCCTGAGAATTGATAAATTCAGCAAGCCCTTCACGTATTTGGTCTGCTTCGTCAGCGTTAATCGAACCCGATTCGTCGACAACGATAGCGATATAGGTTTCGCAACCCGAAAACTGGCTCTCCTGGAGATTTATTGAACTCATTTTTATTGTTTTTTAAAGATTTATAATTTCTGATGATTTTGGTACCGTCAGTGGGGTTCCGGCATCATTCCACATTCTGTATTCAAACTGGATGCTTAAACCGGTTTCTGTAATTGCATTATTTTCAAGCATAATCAAGGCCTGAGAATAATCTTTTGAATGCAGTACCTTGTATAGATTATTTTTAGTAAATTCGACATTTTCTTCATTATCAACCATTTCGATATGTGTACTTCCAACAAGAATGGTATCCTTTATTTCTTCTAATGGCATTTTCGGAATATTAAACGGCTCCGGATTACGGATCAATAACGCTACAACATTGCCTGTTACAGTATCAACAATTCGGTTGACTTCAGTACTTTGAGCAGGATCAAGAGGAGGCATCTTTAAGATTCCGTCAATTGCACGATCAAACGGATGCAGGTATTCAGTAGCAATGGCATCACTCAACGGATTTGGAGTTACTGCTGCAGAAACCAAATGATATAAAGCATCAACCTGACCTTGTGTTAAGCTTAAATTAACATCGAATATGGCTTTACGTGATTCACTTTCATCAATAGGAGTATAAAAACTTTGTATTTGTTCCTTAAAGTTTTTGTATCGTGAAGTTTTGAATCCAAACTGGTGTACTAAAATATTTTCTCCTTTTACATTTGGATCAGGGTTAAGATCATAATAATTATTTACTAAAATGGTGTATAACTTAGAAGGCTTCAAATCGGTTAAACTTACTTCGTAGCTATATGATTTTGGCTGTATACCGTCTCCAATTACCAATGCACAATGGTTGTCCTTAGCCAGATTCCTCAATAGCTGGATACTTGAAGGAATTCGGGGATCATTATCGTCGGCCCACTTTATGTTTTGATTTGCTTTAGGATGAGCCGCTGTAGTGCTGTCTAATGGATAATTAATAAGAACATCGTTAAGAGGGTCTTTAATGGTAAGGTTCATAGCACCTTCAATAGCCGGTCTGCTGCTTCCGTATTCTTCCCAATCTGTAAACATGTGATATACGTACGGACTTGTAAAAAACAGGGCTACTTTGCAATCTTCGTTTCCATAAAAAGAAGGTTTAGATTGTAAAAAATTACCATCTGCATTCGGGTAAGAACGGTTATAATCTAAGTATTGTCTCAATGAACTCAACGGAGAGTTTGATAAATTGGTCAGCTCATTCTGTGGTGCAGAAGTTGTAGCTGGCGGAACAGGGTAGTGCCCAACAGGTCCTAATGTTTTGAACCCGTAGTAATACTTAAACTCTTTCTCCTCTTTGTCATCTATTTTATCTGTTAAAGTAAAATGTAAACAGTAGGTAGTGTTTGGTCTCCAGATAGGCTGAACCGTATTTCGGATTGCATCTCCCATAGCCTTGTTACTTGCTTCTACAGCGAAAGAATCAGGGATGTTGATATTATGGATGTAACTCTCTTTACTTAACCAGTCAATACGTTGTACACTGGTAGTATATTCTAATTCTTCATCCTCATGGTTTGCATTTGAACAAATAACACTGTTTACTGTAATTAAATTCGAAGTTTTAGGTTCTTTTATATAATTGGTGTCTGTTACTAAACTAAGTGGCGTCAAAAGAACCGTTCCGCTTGTTAAAGCTGAGGTTGACAGCGTAACCGGATTAATCGTCGCAGAATGCAGTGAACAGTTGTCAAACAGATTACTAAATAAGGAATAGTAAACTCCTTTCTCATTCTTTTTAGAAGAGAGCATCACAATTTCATTTTCCGACGGTTCATTTTGAATGTTAATAATAGAGGCATTATCTTCTTCACTGCTTCTTTTGATTAATCGTGTAAGCTCTAATGCTGCATTGAATACGAATAAATAACTTTGGTTGTAAACAATAACAGAATTGTCACTTAACGGTTTGTTAGAGAAATAAATAGCCGAATCAAAAATGGTATTATTTTTAACAATATTCAGCGTAGTACCGTTGATTTGTGCCAGTCCGAATTTATCGTCTTGCAGTTTAACCGAAACAAAAACTTTATTGTCAGCAATTACGGCATCAGTAATTTCGGTAATTGAAACATCAGCGATTACTTTTGTTTCTATTACGCTTATTGCTTTCGTTTCCGGATTAATTTTTAAACGAATGATTTTTTTATCTTTTGTAATCAGAATAAATTCAGTCGCATTATGCTGAAGAGCTTTAATTGCCGTTGTGTCGATTTCTACACGCTGAACAACAGCACGGTCAGTACCGTTAATCCAGTTGATTTGTGTTTTATCCTCAAGTGTATTGATCCAAAGCAGTTCGTTATTGGCTAATGCAAACAGTTTATTGAAGCTGTCTGAATAGGTATTTTGATATTGTTTTGCGAAAATTTGGTTTAATTCTGAATCCAGTTCAATGATTGCCGTTGTCGCCGCCGGATCTGCACATCCTACTACAAAATCAACATCAATAGCCGCTTTTCCAATTCCTTTACATACTTTGGTAGTCAGACCCTGAGTAAGTAATAAATTGCCATTTACAACCTGCATAGAAGTGATTACACCGCTTAGTAAGCGCTCTCTTAGTATATTTCCCTGCGCATCAATTTGTACAAGAACTGTTGTATTTTCCTGCGGACTGAACGAAATAAGACTTGTATCGCCATATTTAAATACGTTATCGAATTCATAAACAGCTTTTCCGAGATAACCGTAAAAATTCGTGTACGTTAATGGAGCAGGATTCCCCACAGGAGTACTGTTGGTATTACCGGCTTCTTCTTTTAATTGTGTCAATTCATTCATTAACTCATTGTATCCTTCTAAATCAGAAGGGCTGGAAATGCTAATGTTTCCTTCATCATCATTATAGGCTTCATCAAACAGGGCTGCAATTTCATTTCTGATTTCAATAATACGGTCTGTATTGGCACCTACAGGAGTAATGACGATTTTATCAATTTTGTTTTTTGAAGGATCTTCATTGTTTTCGTGAAATAAGGTTATAGCTGACAATAATTCTTCCTTCGTATATGTTAACTCTTTTGAGGCTGTTTCCTCTACTATTTCGTCCGCTGTTTTTTTCAGTTGAACTTTTTCATACGTAGCAAATTTATCGGTGTCTGTTTTGAATACAGAAACGTAAGCGCTGATTCTTACCTGTTTTGCCTGCGTAGACAATCTTAGGGTAGGCTCCATAGCCGAATCAGGGAACAAAATTTCCAGCTGGTTGTAGTTTTTGAAAGATAAAGATCTGTTATGATTATGCGAATTAGTTTCTCCAGTAATGCTCATAAAATCTCCAATTTCAACTTCAGTTACCGGTTGAGTTTCAGTTACTGGTTCAGTTTCACCTTCGCCTTCCTCTTCGTTTTCTTCAGATTCAATAACCAGGTCTTCACCAATCAGTTTAAAGAAAAGACCGTTAATTTTATCAGACTCATATTGAGTTGGTACATAATAGCGTGTTCCAATATCCTTATTAAGAAAATCGGTATGTTCAGATGCGATTTTGTCGGATGGACAGAATAATCTGGAAGCTGTAATGCCATATTGTTCAGGAATATGCCAGCCTGGTTCTCCGGAACTTAAAAAAGAGAACGGATTGGTTGCTAAAACACGAATTGTATCATACTGATCCATTACTTTTTGCCATTGTGCCCATGGTAATTTTTTTAATTCAGACGTTCTGTCTGCTGGTTTTACAACTGCTTCAAAAGGATGATATTCTTCCCATTGGTTTGTTGTGTAATTCCAGGTATTTAACTCAATAGATTTAATAGAAAACTGATGTTTAACCTGACGAAGCGTTCTCCCTGCTTTGGTAGTTTTGTCTGGTGGCATTAAAATGGTGTAATTTTTTGCATCAGCGGTGTATCCGCCAATTTTAGTGGCTAAGTCCTTATTTGGCAATAATCCTTTAGCCATTTTAATATCAATATAGGTATCCAGCGGAATTATTTTTGTGATTGCATCTCCTTTAGGTTTTCCATTGGCGTCAAACTTATTAGCATCATGCCCTTTTTCACCTGGTAGTTTGAAATAATCAAGTGCAAAAGGCTGATTGGTAAGCATGTGTACCCCTTTTACAGAATCTGATGTTCTGTTATCCTGATCGTCTCCGGCAGTTCCTTTTGGAAGCGGACTGTAAGGCGTACGGTCTATAATTCTGTTAATATCCCATTGCAGCTCAATCTTGAAACTCTTACGTACTTTCACAAAACCTATTTTAATACGTACGGATAAATTTAACTGGGCATAAATTAAAAATGGTTTGAATGATTCGATTGAAAATATAGTATTTAAGGTAATTTCAACCGTTACAATCCATATTTTGATACGGATGCCACCTCCTGCACTCATATAACCTCCCATTTGAGGACGCTTGAATGAAATTTTCCCTCCCATTTCTAAGTAAGCCCATAATTTTACCTGAGCAGGACCAAATTTTTTGTCCAGATTAAGATCTAGCCTTGCACCGGCTTCAATTCCCTGAGCAGAAATCATAATAAAGGCTTTGACCGTGAACAGATTAAATATCTTCGCCTCAATAGGATTGTTTCTTGTTCCAAAATTTACATACCAGGGCTTTTGATTTTTAAAGTAAAATCCGGCTTGTAATAAAGCTTTTAACTGAAAGATTTCTCCACCATCTTTAGGAATATTAAAGTTGGCTCCGGCAGCTAATTCTAATGAATCATCCCCAAACGCAACCATAGCAAAAAATGGCGGATTGCTTGGATCATCTTCAATCATACCCAGTCTTTGTGAAATAACGTTTAGTCCTGCATCCACATAAAACAGGTTAGGCAGGGAGAGCAGCATCATGGCTCGTAAGGACATGATATATCCGCCATCACCTGTAGTTCCTAATGTAGCACCCGCTCCAATAGAAAAAGGTGAATCATATTCTAAGGAATCTGGCGGACCAACAAATTTTTTAATATTAATACCCGGTTTTGGCGATTTGTAGAAATCATACCAGGAATCTTCGACTTTTAATCCTACTGCTTGTTTTGTTGCCACATATCTGTAGCCCAAAAGCCCCCTGAAACCTGAAATCGACATAAATCCAATCGGAATAGGAGTAGGCAATTCAATAGAGGCATCTACTAAATAAGCAGGATGTTTAGGCATAAAACGCATGCCGACACTACCAGATATTTTAGCCTTTGGTAATTTTAAGGAAACTTCACCTATGAATTCTTTTGATTTTCCCGGTTCAGGAAGAGAAATCATACCGTGAATAATAGCCATAGCCGATGCAGTCGTGGCTGTTCCCGGAATCATCAAATCAACTTCGATCGTTTGGATTCTTAAAAAATCACCGTCAAAACTGCCATCAGCAGGGAAATAATATTTAATACCTTCTCCGCGGGCATCAACTCCTAAAGGGTTTACACTAATGGCGCCGTCAAATCCAAAAAAGTTAAATTTGCGGCCATTAATCTGGGTTGAACCAAAGTTAATATTGGTAACGGCAACTTTTACTGGTCCAAGATTTAAATTAATATGTCCCGGAATAGGAATAGAACCACCTTCAACTTCAATGCTTCCATCGCTGTAGATACGCAGTTTATCTACAGAAATCCCTTGTCCGTTCAGGATCTTCTGCATGACAGGATTCGGAAACGTAATATAACACGAAGTACCGATGTAATAATCGTCATCTTCTTTTCCAAACTCCATGCTTAAGAAATCAAAACGTACCAGCTTGAATAATGTAGCAGTAGGAGGGTTTTCTTTATTAAATGAAGCGGTTAGATTAAAATCGCCATCCTCGTATAAATGTCCTTCAACAATTGCACTGAATGGATCATTATCAGCGTTTTTAAATTTTTCAAGGATTAACTGTCCTTTAATATTAGAACCGATAACCTTATTCTGTTTAAAAGAAATATCAAATTTATTGAAACCTACCTTAAATCCTCGGCTTGGTGAACCTATAGTTTTCCAAAGTGTATTTTCAATAAGCTGTGACAAAAATGCCTGATAGTCTTTTGCATTATCAAAAGTATAGAGAGTAGATGGTTTAATAGTGGCATGTACTAAATCCTCTTTAGTCTCTAATGTTAAAGGATATTTAAAAGGGTAAGGCAGCCCGGCAGTTTTTAATTGCTGTAAAAAGGCAATTAAGGCCTCATAATCCTCAATTTCAATTTCCTCTACTTCATCACTTTCCTCTTTTTTTCCGTACATAGTGACAGGATAAAATAAGTCGAATTTGTCGATGAAATAACTGAATTCGCCATTAATAGGTACAGGAATTGTTTCCAGATAGATATTTCCGGATAAACCTCCTGATCCAATCAATAAATCAGAAGCTCCAATTTTTATGGTAGGCTCAGTACCCTCTTCTTCCTCAGGAGGGGGATTAAACCATTTTGAAGGCAGGCTGACTGATACTGCTCTTGCATAGACACCTACGAAGTCATTTGAACGTCCATCGGCATCAGCTTCGGGAATGTTGGTTCTCTTGCTTAAATCGACTTTTAAAGTGTCTAATTCAAGGATCATTCCGGTGTTGCCAATCATGGCTTTAGGAGGGAATAATGATCCTCCCAATTCTAATTGATAACCAATACCGGCTTCAGTGTCTGCATACAACTGGGCTTTGGCAAAAACAAATGTTGATTTAGTTGCCTGGTTGTCAGGCTGACCGAATTCGTTAACTGGTTTTAGGACATTTGGCGGAAACTCAATACCTGCACTCAACTCAAGTGTCGCTTTGGCTTTTGGCATAATAATTCTTTTAATATGGGCTTCGATGCCGTCCGGAGCGATGATGTTGTAGAATTCCTGAAGCTTTGCTTTCGTATCTGCGATATCATTTTTTGCGATATAAACGGCAAACAAAAGCATCGGAATCGATTTTGTAATCGTTGTATTGTTGTTGATGAGCGTGATAAGGCTGTTGATTGATTGTTCAACGTCTTCAGGGAATTCTAATTCGTCTGTAAGTCCTTGTTTGTTAGTAATGTCAGCCAATAGCTGTTCGAATTTTGTTTTTCCTTCAGAAGCTTCAACAAAAATATTCAGCATGTGGGCAATAACCTGTTCTTCGCTGATACGGAAAACCTGTAATCCTACTTTGTAAAAATCTTCTAAGGAAAAAGAAAAACTGCTGGAGCTGAATGTTTTTATGAAAGCTAATATCTCCCATTGATATTCAAGCGTAATAGGAAACGATGAAATCGAAGAGTCGTTGTCTTTGAGGTCGGGATTAAGCACAAGTCCTAAGCCAAAAGGCAAAGGAAGCGCCAGTTTTTTGCTCGTTACGATATCCAGGCTGTAAAAAGCCGAGTCACCGCGATATCCTTTTGAATATTGTAAGTTTTTGTAATGAATTTTATCAAAAATGGAATTTAAACCATTTTGGACAAACGATAAAAATTCAGGTAAATCGTCTACAGAGATAATCTCGGACAAGCGAGGGTAGTATCTTGCTGCAGGAATTGGAACCGCTGTAATTGGATTTGACATATTCTGTATTTTTTTGACTTTAATTTTTGTTCATTTTTTGCATGATAAATTGTAGTACTGTCAAACCGATCAGCACAATTAAATGCATGATTTTTTGGTTCGGTAATTTATAAGCTGCGATACTTTATTTTAGCTTCATAATACTTTTAAAAGGGTTCGCTTCTTTGGTTTTTATCAGTGATTTATTCCTTTTGACAGTGTAAAGATGAGCTTAATTTTGAGCTTTAAGAAACGGATGCTTAGCGGTTTAACAGGGTTGTTCCGGGACTTTACAGAGTTGTAAAGCAAACGGATAATAGTTTTAGTTCCGGCTTTGAAAAAAGCCAGTAAAAGAGGAGGGAAGCTTATGGTTTTTAAGTTCCCTGCCAGGTATGCAGAATGTATTTTTTGGGTTTATAAGATCATGATTTTCTGTCTGTAGCATGACAGTTTTTATGATCATGTTTTTCAGTGTTTTTTACTGAAATTGTAGTTTAAAACAGCTCAAAAGAGTTTAGGCTTTGAGCTGTTTTTTTTTATGAGTGCCTTGTGTTGGAAATAGGTTTACAAGAAAGTGTAAACCTATTTTAGGACGATACGGGGTTGTTGCCATATCTTTTTTATGGTAAAAAAGTTGCATTAGCATAATATGGGTTGTCAATTAACAGATTTGGGAAATATAGAGGAATTTCATCAGCATCCAGTGTTTGATTATCATTACTAAAAGGATAGCCAATACCTGAAACATTTTTTAATGATCCATCAGCATTATATCTAAAACTAAAAATTTCTTCACCTATTTTAGACCCTAAGCTATCATATATGTATTTTACTGTGGTGTCTAATTTTGGAATATTATTTGCCCCATAATCCTGTACACAAATAACCTTTGAATCTGATAATAATTTTTTCTCGACATTACTTAAAATGCTTTCTATATAATAACTTTCAATCATAATAACATAACTATTATCATTTTCAATTGTTATTATATTTACAGTGTTAGAGCCTAAGGAATTAAAAATATCTAATAAATTTTCGGATGAATGTTTATAATAGTCTATTTGATTTATAATTTCATTTTCATAATATTCAATTTTTTTTACCTGATTATTAACATTTGTAACTTTTTTAAATTCTTTTATGAAACTTAATTGTTGATTTGTTAAAAACTGATCATCATTATTTGTGTAATAAATGGTTGTGCTCATAATATTAATTTTTATATAGTATTGAAGGACTAACATCGTTAATACCTCTTAATTTTATAGTAATATCGGTTTTAAGAAGTTCAGGATAATTCTCTAAATTTTTAGCTAAAGTTTCTATTTGATTTCCATTTAATTTAATTATCTTTTCTTTTGGAATAAAACCTCTATTTTTATAATAACGTTTCATACTTCTAATTTCATCTTTTGCCCATTGCTTTTTTTTTCCTAAAATTTCCGCCCATTTAATGTAAATTGCTTCTTGTTTATCACCCCCGCTGGCGCGAGCGTCCCGCTCGTGAACGTAAGCATCATCAATTAATATCAATTTCTAAAACAGTTTGATCATTATCTCCATAATTTCTGGCAGAGCTATATTTCCAGTCTATAGGATTCGTTACAAAGCCGGTTTCAACTGGATTGTTATGAATGTAATTTAATTTTTGCTCAAAAACTTTTAAAGACCAGATTTCAATGGGCTTATTGTTTTGCTGCCAAAACTGCCTGAATTTTACATTGCTATTTTTCTTTCCGGCTCTTTCAAACATCCATAACATCCACTCTTTTCTGCTTTCTTGTGGATTTTCTTCGATTGCTTTGAGCATTTTTCTGGAAGTAAAGCCTTTAAAGTCTCTTATTAATCCTGAAGGATCTCCGTTTGCTGATCTAAAAATTAAATGAATATGGCTAGGCATGATACAATAGCCATAAAGTTCCATAGATTTATTTTTTCGACAATAATCTAATGATTCAGTAATATTTGCAAAATACTCCTCCCTTGTAAATACATCTATCCAGTAAACCGTAGCAAAACTTATAAAGTAGGCTCCGGTTTTTTCTCCAAACTTGTATTTTCTGCTCATTTATTTTTTTGAGCTAATGTAAGAAATACTTCTCTTTTGTTAACTGGGTAGTTCTGAGTTAATGTAAAAGATATACTTTGTGTTCACGAGCATGATGCTCGCGCCAGCAGGGGAGAATATGGCTAGGCATGATACAATAGCCATAAAGCTCCATAGACTTATGCTTCCGACAATAATCTAATGATTCTGTGATGTTTGCAAAATACTCATCCCTTGTAAATACATCTATCCAGTAAACCGTAGCAAAACTTATAAAGTATGCTCCGGTTTTTTCTCCAAACTTGTATTTTCTGCTCATTTATTTTTTTGAGCTAATGTAAGAAATACTTCTCTTTTGTTAACTGGGTAGTTTTGAGTTACTGTAAAAGATATACTTTGTGTTCACGAGCATGATGCTCGCGCCAGCAGGGGGGGACGGTTTTGAGTTACTGTAAAAGATATACTTTGCGTTCACGAGCATGATGCTCGCGCCAGCAGGGGGGATAATTGAGTTGAATCAGGAAAATACTCATACATAATGCCTTCAAAAAGTTCTCCATTATAGTGAAAAATTCCTTCTCCCCAATTAGTAGGCATATCATCTAGAATTAAATTGGGATTATTAATTTCTATTCGTAACATAATTGTAACTTTTAATATTAGTAAAAAGACTAATGTATTATACAAAAGCTCACATATTTGTACTAATTCTAAAATGGATTATATCCTTGTTTTACTGTATTTATGAGACCATTAATGTATTCTGATAATTTTTTATTTAAACTATAAAAATGCTCAACATCAGTTCTTTCTGGCAAATAAGCCTGATAAACATATGGATTGTCTCCTTCATCTAAATAAACATACAAAAACTGGTCAGTAGCATTATATACATCAATAACAAAAAAGGGTCTTGATATGTTCTTACTAAATTTTACTAACCATTCTCTTGCTGCTATTTGCATTTCTTCTTGGGAGTCATACCAACCTGTATCTAATACATAACAATAATCACCTGCTAAAAACAATAACTCTCTTAATCCTTTTGGGAACGCAATACCATTATTGTATAATTGCTCTAATTCTTCTATTTCATTTAATGCAATTCCTTTTATTTCTCCTCGATATTCTGTATCGTTAGGGTATTTTATTGGATTATCTCTTAAATAGGTTAAAATTTCTATATTCATTATTTTTATTTTTTTAATAAATTAAAGACTTCTCTTGAATCTTCAGCTTTTGGATGCGCAATAAATTTAATTTCTAAAATTTTACCTTCGGATTTTGCAAAATTTTGTGCTGCTTGTAAATATTTTTGACACGATGTACAAGTATAAAGCCCTGATTCTATTTCAATAACAAATCTATTACCTTTATGAAAATGATTCTCAAAAAAATTAAATAAAACGAGTTATATAGTTAGTTTCTGTATTATTTGATTATGCTTAATTGGAGATTCCTTAACCATTCTTTGTATGGTTTTGTGGAAAATAGTTTCTTTAAAAATAGATCTATTTATTCTATAGCAAAACTCATCAAAGTAACCTTGTATATGTTTTTTACTTATATGTGAAGGTATTGTCCTTATCCATGACTTTATTTGATGAATCATGATGTGCAATTCTTTAAAATTCTTTCCGTTATTACTTTGAGTTTGTTCGATATTGTATGTCGCTTTTAAAGGGTTATAACCTCTCCATTTATCAGTAAAAACTTTGGCTGTTGTAGAAATATGTTCTTCAAAAATAGGTGTTAATGATTTAGCAGAATAGTCATCAATGGCTTTTACATATACTCGTTTTATTCTTTTTTTATTAGTCAATTCAACGGCTATGACTGCTTTTGTCTTCTTTGTATCATAACTTCTACCTTGTTTACCATCTTCTTTTCCACCAATTACAAACTCATCCACGTGAACAATTTCTGACAAAGGATAATTTTTACTGCTTTTCATAGCAACTCTCACTTTTTGCATAAAAAACCAGGCTGTAGTCTGACTAATTCCATAGCGCTTTGCTACTTGAGTACTGGATAAACTTTTAGTGGATGTACTCATTTCAAATACAATTAAAAATGCCTTTTGCAAACCAAATTTAACCTTATGAAAAAGCGTGTTAGCTGTTGAACTTTCTACATGATTACAACCGTAACAGTGATAATTATAACCACTCTTCTCACATCCTTTATCAGAACCACATTTACTACATTTAAAGCCATCCATCCACTTGATTTTGCTTAAATATGCCTTACATGACAAATCATCTGGTAATTCTTTTACCAAATTGAGTATATTTTGACCCTTAAAATCTTCCATAGCCTTTATAAATAAAGGACTAATATACGGAAATTAAATTAATAAGTCGTTAAATAAAAATTTAGTTTCTGTATCGTTCATTCTAGGTCTTCCAGCTTTGTCAAACCCCCGCTGGCGCGAGCGTCCCGCTCGTGAACGTAAGCATCATCAATTAATATCAATTTCTAAAACAGTTTGGTCATTATCTCCATAATTTCTGGCAGAGCTATATTTCCAGTCTATAGGATTCGTTACAAAGCCGGTTTCAACTGGATTGTTATGAATGTAATTTAATTTTTGCTCAAAAACTTTTAAAGACCAGATTTCAATGGGCTTATTGTTTTGCTGCCAAAACTGCCTGAATTTTACATTGCTATTTTTCTTTCCGGCTCTTTCAAACATCCATAACATCCATTGGCTCCGCCGAACCACTTCGTTAGGTTTCTTTTCTGCTTTCTTGTGGATTTTCTTCGATTGCTTTGAGCATTTTTCTGGAAGTAAAGCCTTTAAAGTCTCTTATTAATCCTGAAGGATCTCCGTTTGCTGATCTAAAAATTAAATGAATATGGCTAGGCATGATACAATAGCCATAAAGTTCCATAGATTTATTTTTTCGACAATAATCTAATGATTCAGTAATATTTGCAAAATACTCCTCCCTTGTAAATACATCTATCCAGTAAACCGTAGCAAAACTTAAAAAGTATGCTCCGGTTTTTTCTCCAAACTTGTATTTTCTGCTCATTTACTTTTTTGAGCTAATGTAAGAAATACTTCGCTTTTATGAACTGTACAGTTTTGAGTTACTGTAAAAGATATACTTTGCGTTCACGAGCGGGACGCTTGCGCCAGCGTGGGAAATACTTCTCTTTTGTTAACTGGGTAGTTTTGAGTTACTGTAAAAGATATACTTTGTGTTCACGAGCATGATGCTCGCGCCAGCGGGGAGAATATGGCTAGGCATGATACAATAGCCATAAAGCTCCATAGACTTATGCTTCCGACAATAATCTAATGATTCTGTGATGTTTGCAAAATACTCATCCCTTGTAAATACATCTATCCAGTAAACCGTAGCAAAACTTATAAAGTATGCTCCGGTTTTTTCTCCAAACTTGTATTTTCTGCTCATTTATTTTTTTGAGCTAATGTAAGAAATACTTCTCTTTTGTTAACTGGGTAGTTTTGAGTTACTGTAAAAGATATACTTTGTGTTCACGAGCATGATGCTCGCGCCAGCAGGGGGGGACGGTTTTGAGTTACTGTAAAAGATATACTTTGCGTTCACGAGCATGATGCTCGCGCCAGCAGGGGGGCTTAAAAAATGAAATAAAATTTTCAATTTCAAGAGATAAACTTTTTTTCAGAAGGTTTAGCATAAAGAGTAAAATGATAGGAAAATATTGCTTTCGGTTTCTAATGAAATACTTATCAGACATTCTAAATTGCGACTTAAATTCTTCTGAAAAAATTTCGTTTTTAATTTTGTTGAAGATAAAAGTAGTCGTTTTTTTTTCAAAATTTAGATGATTTATTTGATTGCAAAAAATACAAAAAATAGTATTAAAGCAAAATTAAAAACACCTGATATTTCAACCTAAAAACTCTTAACTTAATGACATTGCGCTCGCGCCAGCGAGGGGTACTAGACATGGCTAATCCACATAGCTTATCAATATTGGAGTGCTTACATTTAAAGATTCTTGCAATAATTCCTTTATCTCAATTACCATGTCAATATAATATTCCATATCTTCTGGGACATAATCATGATTTATACTTAAATCATGGCTCCAATGATTATCTGGAGCATTATTTATAAGACTCTTCATAATTTCAAAACCTCCGTATTTCTCCCACATACTTATCGTTTCATTTTGCATTGCTGGTACTAATTGATTATTTATAAATTGAATGCAATTTTGTATCTCATTTATATTGAAATAGGCATGCATATCATCAAAAGAGTTAGAATTGCCAATACTAATATTATTTCTTATTTTATAAACTGTTTCTTTTTGAAGTAAATAATAAAAATTACCAGCTAAAGTATCATTAATGCTTTTTGCGTAATAAAGTAATACACTCATTTCTTCTCTTCTAAAATAAGTGTCTAAATTTCCTATAATGTATCTAATTTCAAATGACATATTTATTATTTTAATCGGTTATTATTCTATTATAAGTACTTTCCATTAACTTTTCTCTAGTCGTCCCAAATGTTGATGGATTTATTTCTATAAAATCATTTCTTAAATATGGAGTTGATTTTAATTTTTGTTTAAAATTTGATAAAGGCATTGTCTGACTCTGTCCTGATTTATCGATGTATTTTACTTCAATGGAAAATATTTGATTTAAATCTTGAGGCCTTGAGACGTCTTTCCAAACTTTTTTATTTTGATTAATTATGTAAGATTTTGCTTGACTTATATCTTCGGGCAAATTTCTAAAAAACTCTAATTTTTGTGCATCATCATAAGCTTTTGTACCTGCGCTCTTAAATGTATCGCCTATATTCAATTTAGCACTATATGGAGTTTTAATTTTATTAATTGATGTATTAACCACCATTGCGTCTATGTCTAAATATATACTTGGTTTAAAATTGGTACCATTAGCTTTTTTAAACAAAATATCTACACTATACATTACATCCTCATCATTTGAAATCAAATTATTCAAATAAATTTTCATTGGTTTTTCTACAAAATCACCTTTTGTAAATTTAGAACTAATTCTCAATTCGTCTAATGCTTCTACTTTTTTTAATGGATTAGTAAATAATACATTATTCTTATATTCATTTACTGCTTTAATAATTTCTAATTTAAATGAATCAATATATTCATATTTGTATCCATTAACTAACCAAAAATGTTTATTTTTCTTTAAAAAAGCTCTCCCACTATCATTCAAATTTATATATTCTGAAAGTTTACTAGGGTTACGTTTGAAACCTAAAAATAAATCATTAGATATATCTCCTAATTCTTCAATAATTTTTATCATTCCACCTTGACCTAACCCTAAAAAATCACCTCTCAATATGACATCATCATAATATCTCTTCCAATAAGTTATTAATTGAGGTTTGTCAACAAATTTAGCAAAGGTAACATCATCCACATCTCCAAAAGTATCAATAAAAACTAATTTTCTTTCATAACTAAGAGTGCTTATTACTGGTTTGGTAATTGGATCATCAACATAACGAATTAGCGCATCAGTTCTTCTTTGAACACAGATATACTCAGTAAATTTAGCTTCAGACAGACCTCGTTCGCTTAAACTAATCCAATTGTCAATATATCTACCATCGCGAATGCCACTTGCATTTCTACCATTGTTTAGTAATCTCCAAAATGCAAGATCCTCAATATGTTGAAAATCGTTAAAGAATTTTAATTTTTGCGCATCTGTAAAAACAGTATTGTATTTTGAAAAAATAGTATTAGTAACTCCGCCGAGATCTAAAGTATTCAATCTATTCCCAAAAGTTGTTAAGGACACAGTTTTGCTTCCTTTTAATGTATTTAACAGGTTAATCATATCCAGGCTTAATCCATGAGGTACGCCTGATGGTAAAGCATTTACTAAATCAAGAACTCTTTCAGCTTCACGTGTTGCATGTGCCCTTGCTGTAAGTGATGCTCCCGCTCCTAAAAAGATTAGAGGAATTAATACTTTTCGATATCCTTCTAGTATTTGTTTTTTAGCTAGATTGTTTTCAGTGCTGATTAAATAAGTATTAATATGAGTTAAAGAGCTTGCTGTAAGTGTAAAAGCTTCACTTCCTGTTTCAAATCCTCTCCATACTACAACTGCTTCAGTGGGTTCAAGACTCCCTATTAACGCCCTACCTATTTTAGTTGTATATTTTAAATAATTTAAGTCTGCAATAAAATTAGCTCCTCCTAAAAAATAAGTTAATAATACATCAGTGGTTAAATCTATTACTAAAGAAGCTGCAGCGTCAAAATCGGCTATACGATCAAATTCTTCAATAAAATGAAATAAGAAGGCGGGAACTGTTGCCTTTTTCGGAATACTTAAATCAAGATTAGCTTCAAAACCAGAAAATGATATTTGTTGGTATAAATGAAAGGCCCCAAAGAAAACAGTTTTATCATCATGAGTTTTTCTAATATCAACTTCATGCTCATCTCTAATTAGTTTATCAATTTTTATTTTTTTACCTTCAATAGAAGATTCAAAAGACACATCAATTTTATGAATTCCAATATCCTTAGAGGAGAATTCTAAAAAATTATTATTGTTGTATTCGGTTGGGTTAATTACAAAATAATTCGTAGGATCAACTCCTGAAAAATTTGTAAAAGTATATGTGGGTGTTATGCCAGGTGCTATATAAGCTAAATTGTATTTAGATACTTTCCAAAGCTCAAATATTGCAAAAGCAAAATATTTTTTATTGGTTTGTTCATCAACAAACCAATTAACAAAAGTATATCTCTCAAGCCTTCCATCAGTTAGAGTTTCATATATAGTTTCAAAATTAGTCTGATCACCATTTTGTTTTTCAAGTAAAAAATCTAAAAAATCATTTGCATGTGCAGGAGTTATTGAGATTATAAGCCTAACTAAATGTCTTTGGCTCTCTTCGGACAATTTGCCAACTAAATAGCTTTTTATAGTTTCCAGAATTAGATTATATGGTAAAAGACTCAATCCTGATGGCGTTAAAATTTCTAATAAATATTGTAATTTTTTATCTGAGGGATAATGCTTAAGATTTTTAGTGCTATAACATTTTGTGTAAAAATTTTGAAGACTTGAATAATAATTCAGATAATCTTCATAAGTAGAAAGCGAAGAAAATTGTGCATCAAAACTATCTCGGAAGGGACGGGGTATAATCGATGGAGGAGTACTATAATAATACCCCCAACCTCTTTTTAAATCAAATAGTAATTTTTCAAGATCTGTAAACCCGTGAGTGGGATCGCTATAATCAATATCTCCATCTGCAACACCTGATTCTTTATCAAAAAGGTGTGTATTAGTTGCAATAATTGGAATAATATCTCTATTAATTTCTCTGATCTTAAAAACAATCAAAGTCATTATCTTTTTAAAATTACTTTTTTGAATATTAGTTATCGTAGAGGTATTGATAAAATCTCCTAAATTCTTTTTATAGAAATATCCACCAGATGTTGTTGATTGATCATTAATAACAGTTACTCCATTGACACCATCAGTATTAATTTTGATATCAACAGTTTTAAAATTCTCTATTATTGGTTTTAAATAATTTCGTACTCCCTTATTATCTAAAGTTCTTTGTAATTTAAAAGTATATTTTTTTTCATTATAAAAATAGTCATAAGGCTCGTTGAAATCAATTGTACTAACTGTAATTTCTTCTTCTTCAGTAGCTAAAATTTTATCGAAATTATATTTAGTGAGAATATCTAAAGTTGGAATAGGTTCGACCTTTTGAACGTATTTTAAAAATAAGTCTTCATTGTAATATCCCGATAAATCTGGTTTTTTACGATCTTCTCTTTTGAATTCCGCATGTTGATGATATCTATAAACTTGTGGGTTTATTTCTAGTGTCGTAAATCGAACTAAAAAACCATCAACATCGAAAATTGGGTTGTCAAAAAGATGTATCCTTACAGGAGTTCCATCTTTTAAAATTGCAATAGTTGTTGCCATACTATAAAACTGTGTTAATATTGAAAAATGGTATGTTGATGTCTATATTGGGCATATACTCACTATACCCCTTACTAAAATGATATCTCCTGTCAAGCGAATACACAAAAACAGTATCATCATCCTCCGGTTTAAATAATTCGTTTTTACCGTCAGCGTTTTCTGCTACAAAACCAACTTTATATTTTTGGTATTTGGTGTTTTCAGATGAAATCAATTCATTTCCATCTTCAAAAAGATCTAGTAGAAACAGGCGGGGATTCTTTAATCCAGAAGTGGGAGTAATCAATCTTTTTATTTTATTGTTTTCTTCTTCGGTTAATCCTAAAATAATTTTGTTAGGCGTACTGCCATCCAGGGTTTTTAGTTCCAGTCCGGTTATGGTTTGTGTACTATCGGTAAATAATTTTAGATTGTAATAGTAAGGATCCGGCAGCTCGTAAGTTTTGCTTTTAGTTACCGCACCGCTGGCTGAAGCACTGGTTTTTGTGTCAGGTGAGGTACTTCCGGTTGCAGAGACGGCATTGTTCATGACATCGCCGGCTTCCGTGATATAGGTTACACGTTTAACAGTGGCAGGGGATTCAACGCCTGTTTCTATAATGTCGTTTACAGTTAGTGTTTGTGCGACAGAGATGCCCTGCTGTTTTTTGTCATAAAATTCATTGATAAGGTTCAGTTTTTCAGAAGTCATTTTAGAAAAACTAGGGTCGCCCCCTAATTTTAACAGTGGCTTCGCATGAATTAAGCTAAACACATTATCAAAAAAGTTGGCTTTTCCGTATAGAATAACGAGTTCATTATTTTCGTCCAGCGTTTGTCCGGCGGTATACATATTCACTTTTCCCTGATAAAGCAATATGTTGAGGGTTGCAATGTTTTTTCCTGCTGCTGCGGGTGTGGTAAGCAGGATTGTTGTAGTTAAGTTGCTATAATTTCCCTGTTCGTCTGGTGGTAATCGCAAACCGTCTGCATTGATAAAATTGCCTTTTTGGGCATTGGCTACATCGGCGATTTGTCCATAAAAGGCGGAATTATTATTGTTATCGGTTGTAAACTGCAGGTACAGGTTGTTTGTGGTAACAGTATTGGCCTGTGCCTGATCATTTATTAAGACCGGCCAGCCCTGAGTACCATAAGTGGCAGCTGTCATCGGAACTTCCTCTGAGTTCGGGGCTGTCAATAATCCTGTTTTCAGGTTCTCGGTTCCCGTTTCATTGATTTTATAGTTTCCGTAAAAATCATAACTGCGTGTACGGTCGCTCTGGATGTAAACGTACCAATTGTTTTTGGTAGCAAATTTGTCAATGACTTCATTATAAATGTCGGTGCCTTTTCTTTTGGTTGCTGTTCCGGAGGCAACCGTGGTTACAATACCTTCCGGAACAAATAAACCATAAAAGGCTGCGATATCAATAAACTGGGTAGATTGTTCACGAAGTAATTTTTTCTTCACATCATCACCGCTAAGTGTGATTACAGCTTCTTTTGCTCTGGCATAGGCTAAATTGAAATCAAATTCGGCGTTGTCAAAATTATGCTGGTAATCACCATAATTCAGGACAACATCAATCCCGCATTCCCCTACTGCAAAATTCCCTAATGACATACCCATGCCAATCATTGGCAGTTCAAAATCATCCTTTTCATCAAAAGTATCATCTGCCGCTACAAATTCTGATTCTTTAAAAAAGAAAGCAGCCAGAGGAATTGTCAGATCATCGATACTTTCGTCATAACCAATATATTTGGCTATAAATGAAGGAAGAGGGTCTATGACATTGCCTTGCGCATCTTTGCGGCCTTCGTGAAAGGCTTTGAAATCTATATTTATTTTATTGATGAAATCAGAATTTACACTTGGATTATCAGTAAGGATTTCAGGTCCATTAACGCCTTCTTTAAAAAAGTCTGTTAATTGTAAACCTCTGTATACAAAGTATTTTACATTTAAACCCGGAAAAGGCTGTTTGTAAGGACGGAGAATAAGGTTTACTTTGGTAACGGTTGCCGTTTGAGGATCGGTTTCCTGTGGCTGTACTAAAACCACTCCTTTACAGATCGAAAAGGCTTTTTTGGGATTATCCAAAGTAAATTTAGAAGTCAGTCTGAATTCAGTTTCAGAAACAGGCCCAAAAGCCTGAGCTGATAGTTCCTGAGAAAATCCTCCCGACTCAATGAAAAAATGTGACTGTGTGGACATATTTTGAAGTGTTTTTAAAAGTTTTATTTAAACCATAAAGGCTTGTAGATTTTATAGAGGAATCGGGCAATCAGAAAAAGCAATACAAGCAGCAGCAGTCGTCCCAGCCAGATCTGCACCTTTTGCCAGAAAGTCAAATAATTGACAAATTTTGTGGTGTTGATGGTTTTTACTTCTGTTTCTTTTACCTGTTGCGATTTCCATCGGGCGTAGAGTTCCTGCTCCTTGAGTTCGCAGTCTACATTAAGTTTATTGTTATCAAGGCGAACCTTTGGGCTTTTTAATGTACGCCCTGGTTCGGCCTGAATAACATTTTTTAGGATTACTTTTCCGTTTTGGCATTCGAGTAATGCGTTATAGGAACTACTGTCTTTTTCAATTTTAAAAACAGTATCGTGTACCGTTTCTCTGATGGTGATGGTCTTTGTTTTTTCTTCGCTTAGAACCGGTTTCGGACTTTTGCACGAAACCAGTACTAAGGCTGAAAAAAACAAAAAAACAATTCGGTTTAGATTTTTGTTCATCTCTGTATATAGATTTAAGAAAATAATAATTGGGTTTGATTTTTAAGGTTTTATCCTTTCCGATGCAGCAAAGATTAGCCTAAAATGGAGGCTGAAAAAATAACTGCACAGCGTTTGAACTCCTGTGTTCTGAAGCCGTACAAAGTTGTAAAGCAAGCAAACGGGAGTTTCTTTTAAAGATTAAGATTTAACTTGCTTTTCTATGGCTTCCTCGATCTTTTTAAGTTCGGTAATGACAGGCGTGCAAAGAATTTCGTAAAGCGTTGTACGCGTAATAGGGTACACCGGGCAGATGTATTTTCGCCACACAACAGTGGTCGGAATATCCTCTGTTTTGTGTTTGTAATAAAGTTCCTTAATGAGTTTGTAGCGCAGCAGTTTGTTTCTCTGCATGCCCAGTCTTCTGTTGGTTGAAATTGACATACGGTAGATTGAATTTAGAGTGGTGGGTATGTCTGTTGTACAGTAATTTTAGGGATTTAGAAATTGGTTTTTGTTCCTGAGGCAACTGTGTTACGATACCTGCAGGAACAATAAACCATAATAAGAAATGCCGCATCCCTAATGGCAGAACTCCCCAATGATTTGCCATAGAGCAGTGGCAATTTCAGGACATCATTCGCTGAATTTTTTAAACTGTTGTGTATAAAATTTGCTTTTAAAAAAGAATGTGATAATAATGTCCAATGTTATTTTGTTTTGCCTGATGATTACAGGAGTGGAAATTAGTACTCGAAAGCACTTTGATAAACCTCTATATGAAGGATTCATATTAGGTACCGGGAAGTGTTGAAGGACCAAGGATGAGATTTAAAATAGTAGTTCCACTCCTGTTTGTGGCCACAATACATCATCTTTTGCAGATTGTAAGCTTGATATTTTAATTCGAATTTTGAAGAAATGATTTGTTTTAGAGTAATATTATAATCTTAAAAATCCTTTTATTGTTTTTATTTCTCGTTTTCTTCTGGCAACTTTGTAGCCTTCGCGGCTTCCGGTATCATTAGTGTTGCCTTCGATAGTGTAAAGTGTGGTTCCGGTTACTTTTTCGACAAATCCGGTGTGTCCACTGCCGTTGTTTGCGTCTATGATAAATATATCTCCCGGCTGAGGTGTTTTTTTTACCAGAAGGGGTCTCGAATTGTATTGGTCGAGAACGCCTCCGGTTTTCTTTAAAGGATTTTTTTCATTGATCTGAAGTGCCGCTTTTTGGGTACACCAGTAAACAAAAGCCATACACCAGGCGTATCCTTTGCTAAGCCCTACGCTTCTTAAATAAATTTCGACTTCGGGACCCGAGTTGCTGTTTCTCGGAATTTCCTCAACGCCTACCTGAGCAGAGGCGATTTCTAAGGTTTTTTGTGCAAGTGTCATGATTGTTTTCCGTTTAATTGTTTGAATTTTTGCAATTCATCGACCAGCTGCTGATTGATCAGCATGAGTTCGCGATGCTGTGTTTCCATTTTTTTGATGGTTTCGGTGGCTGCAGTGAGCCTGGCGGTAAGGTCATCGAGTAAATCCCGGTAATATTTTACGGCACTGACGGCGTTGTCAAGTTCGGCTGCCCGGTCTTCGGCCAGTGATTTTCGCATAGAGAAAAGCCAGGTAATAAAAGCGGCAAAGAATGCGGTTAGAGTGGGGTATAAAAACTGCTCCATATAATTGTTATTAAAATTGAATATTAGATTAAAAATGTGTTTGAGAAACAACCCCTGAATTTTGTTCTTGGGAAGAGAAGCGTTACCGGATTTTTTTCGGTTTTTAGTACGGTTGTTTCCTTTTGTGATGGCAAAGATTAGGTAAAAAAAGCCCTAAAAAAAACGAATGCAAGGCGATTGAACACTTGTATTCTATTGTTTTACAGGGTTGTAAGGAAAGTGGGCAAAGCTCATTTTAGAAGCCGTAAATGCCTCATCTTTGCATCACAGAAAAGGATATTCTGATGATTTAAAAGAATGTTTTTCTTTTTAAACAGATTAAGAAGCTTTTTGCTGATTATTCAAAAGTTGTTCAATTTTTTTTAGTTCTGACGTAATAGGCGTACAGAGAATTTCATACAAAGTAGTTCGCGATATTGGATAGACAGGACAAATATATTTGCGCCATACTACGGTGGTAGGAATGTCTTCTGTTTTGTGTTTTTGATACAGTTCTTTGATGAGTTTATAACGCAGTAATTTATTTTTTTGAATTCCGAGACTTCTGTTTGCAGATATTGGCATGAGGATATGGTATTATGAATGATAAAAAATGAAGAAAGATTTTAAGAAGAACGAAGAGTGTGAAGAGTTACTAATGAGTTGAACAATAAATAATGACATGATATTTAAGACAGCCAAAACCATTTGATCATTTTTAAGGAATGGCTTTATACTTCTCTGATGCCATTTGTATGTACCTCGTTCTGAGGTTGTATTTGTTAAAGATTATGTTTAACAATTCGGGTCAGCAAACTCCGCATGACGATCCTGTTTCCTAAACCTGAAAAGGTTCGGATTCCAATAGAAATAATGCGTTTTGGCTGTTTGTTATAAGGGCAGAAATCGCCCGTTTTGCCGGTTCCTGGTTCTCTTCAGAAGGAAGAAGAAGCAGGAACCATTTTTTTACTTGTCAATCTCTTTGAGGTTGCAGTATGAGGATCATTTTTAGCCTTTATAAGTGGCTGTGGTGTGTTTTTTAAACCGGGGATTTTTAATCACAATATTTTCATACTGATTAAAAGCCTGTCGCTCTTTGCTGGATAAGTCATTCCAGCAGTTCCAGTTGCCAAGTCCGTCTTTAAAAATGGTGTGGTCATTTACCTTATAGCTTTCATGGTCTGTAATCGGTTTTATTTTTACGCTCATTTAGATGTTGTTTAAAAATTATTCGTATTCTGAAGTAAAGCCATTCCCTGAATAAAAGTATAGGCTTTAAGTTGGTTGCAATCAGTAAAATGGCTAAAAGTGCCGAGGCATAAATGTCGTTATTAGGCTGCATGATTTTGTTCGTTTTGCTGATTAAAAAAATTAAATGCATAGCCCTGCAAAAAATCAACTGATGACATGGACAGTGGAATGTTGGTTCTTACTCCATTTTCATCAATTCTGCTCGCTTCGATGAACCAGCTGGAGCGTACAGGTTTAAAAGACGAGGCGATAATTTCTACACCGTCTGTAAATTCTTCATTATTGAATTCTTTAGTCAGTTTTTGAAGTTCCAGAACCCTTGAACCTTTTAAGTTTCCTTTGGCATCTTTTTTCAGAAGATTAAATACAATTTTTACCAACGATGCTGTTTCTTTACTGGTAGAAAGTGATGAAATATAATTCTGAACTTTCTCAATACCAATCGTTACCGTATCATCCCAGCCTTCATTGATGCGATATCCAATCGTAATTTCTTCTTTGTCATTAGAGAAAGTGTGTGACATTTGTTTTTCCTTAAAACCATAAACCTGATTTTTTAGGTCCAGAATAGTTTCAAACAGCTGAAAGGTTTCTGTTTTGGCATTTCGCATCATTTCAGATGTTTCGTGTAATCGTGAAAGTGCTTTCGGAATCGTTTCGGCGACTAATTTTTTATAAGCGTCTCTTTCTTCGTTTTTTTTATTTTCGATTCGGTTCAAAGCTTCTTTTAATTGTTGTGCAGAAAATTGAGATAAGTCCATAGCTGAATTGAAATTGGCTGTTGCTGAAGTGTTCATAATATTTGGCTTTTAGTTTTGTAATAAAATTTCTGTTTCATTTTTAAACGGATCTCCGTAATAAGGCTTGAAGTTGTGCTGAACGACAAGTCTGGAAACCTCTTTTAATTTGTTTTCAATGCTTTGTGAAACGGGGCGCGGTGAAGCAGTTTCATCATCCAGAATGTGCATCCACTGAAAACGTTCCTGATTGATACAAATTCTTTCTCCGGCAGTAAAGGTTTTTGTTTTTTCAGAACAATACTGGAGTGCCAGATACAAAAATGCAATGCGGTCTTCGATTTGTTTTTTACTCATGATTTTTTTTCTAATTGATTTTTTAATTTTTGGATATCCGATTCGATTAAATTTCTTTCCTGGCTATTTGGATTTTCGATCAGCCAGTTTTCCAGCTCCTGAATTTTTTCTTTGATTTGAATTTTTTCCATTCCGATTTTGATTAAATGTTACTATGAATACAATGTTTATTTTATTGAAATGCTTTTAATTTTACTTTGGCAGATTCGTAATATTTTTCATTTTTAGTGTAGTGATTGTTTTTTTAGTTTTATAATTTTTATTTGTTTCTGATATTCAGTAATATATGTTTTTAGCTTTTTTTAGAACTTTGACTCTAAATCGTTATTTTATGGTAATTTGTGTTGTTTTTAATCTTTATTTTTCTTTACTTTGCAAATATAATGTAAAATATTACATCAAAACAAATTTTTAACGTAAAAAAAATACATCTTTTTATGGGGTCAACTGAAAGAGTAAGGGAATATCTTGATTATAAAGGGATTACTAAGTATAAGTTCTGTAATGATTTAGGTTTTTCGAATAAGTTTTTAGATAACAGCAGTAACATGGGAACGGATAAGGCGTGTAAAATATTACATCATTATCCGGATATAAACTCGGAATGGCTGCTTACAGGAAATGGAGAAATGTTAAAGGAGAATAATACAGATATTATAATAATGAATAGCGACAGAAAAACTATGGATTCATTGCATGCAACTCAGGAAATACCTTTATATGATTTAGAAGCGGTAGCAGGATTAAGAGAATTATTTAATAGCGGTAAACCGCAAAGAATTCTGGATACTATAAAAATTCCGAACCTGCCCAAATGTGATGGTGCTATATCTGTAACCGGAGACAGTATGTATCCCCTTTTGAAATCCGGAGATATTATATTGTATAAAGAAACGGAGTTTGAAAATATCTTTTTTGGAGAAATGTATCTTTTAAGCGTTAAGTTAAACGATTGGGAAGAATACATTACAGTAAAATATGTACAGAAATCAGAAAATGGTCATGATTTTGTAAAATTAGTAAGCCAGAATTCACACCATCAGCCAAAAGATATCCATATCTCAAAAATATCTGCATTGGCTCTTATAAAAGCCAGCATTCGTATTAATACGATGATGTAAAAGTTGTCAAAAGTTATGATTTCATGGTTAAGAAATCGAATTAATGTGTAGTAAATAGACTAGTTCTCGTTTATCAACAATTCGGGTGCTCGATTTATCGGGCACCCGAATTTGTTTATTAAGTAGTTTTTTCTTTTAAAATCGTAGGCCATATTTGTTTAAATTTGGAGCATGATTGAAAAAATACTGACAGACTACGTCAAGTTTATAAGAAGCTTTGAGGCTTTATTAAAAGATAAATACCAACAAGACATAAATCCGTGTTCGTTTTCAAGTATTTTTTTTGAAAGAATGGGAGACATAGACGGAATCGAATATCGTTTTCACGGAAGTGGATGCACTGCCCAAAAAGATGGAGTTATTTATACTTACGATATTGGTATTAACGAGATTAAATTTACCCAATGGGATCTCACAGAGTTAATTAGAACTCATCCTGAATATCAGAAATTAAATTACAGTTCTGAATATATCGAATATGAACTTTATCAGCTTATAAATAAAGGAATTTTAGATTGGTTAACTATTGAAGAAATAGAAGGTACTCCTTTTGGATGTGTCTTTAAGTGTTATAGAGTTGTTCGGGAATCATCATTAGATTAAAATTATAAGAAGTATGAAATTTGATGATATCAGACAAATTGAAGAAATAAAAGAATATTATCTTTTCAGGGATGAGAAAAACAGATCGTTTAGTTCTGAAATACAGATTTTTGATGGTTTAATGGAAAGGATCGAGTGGTCTACACTTTCTGATCATGAAAAAATAGAACGAAGAAAGAAAGCCTTATTTATAAAATCTGTTCATAAAGATTTATATTCCGATTTGATTATTTTGTATGAAGAGTCTGTTATTGAGCTTTCTATATTGGTTATGAGTTTTTTAGATGATGTTAGTTTTGTAATTTTTGATAAGGAAAAAATGTCTGATCAAGAGTTCTCATTATTTCGATTAAAAAACATGTTGTCTTTCGAGTTATATTGCATACATCATAAGATAAAACTCGAATATTCAGGACATGTTCTATTTGATTATGTTACGGAGCCAATTTTTAAGGACTTAGAGAATACAGTCTATTATGAGAAATATCAATTAAAAACTTTAAGAGAAAAGTTTTTAATTGTCTGCGAATTATTTTTGAAAAGACCTTATGAGAAGTCATAGTTTTAAAAATGTTTTACCATCTAGCGCTCGTTTATCAACAACCCTGGTGCTCGATTGCATCTAGTATCTACTTAAATTATGTAAACAAAACTTAGCGTTTGTAACGCGGATAATAAATGAAAGTTTTTTATAAAAGTGAAATGTTACAATCTCAATTTCATTAGATTATATTGAGTTCTAAATATCCGCGTTGCAAACGCTACGTTTAGTATCCTAAAGAAATTAGATACTCGATGAAATCGAGCAACAGAGTTATTAACTTGTGAATTTAGACGAAGGAGAAATATTTCAAGAACCCTGAAACTGCAAATGCTCAGCGCGTGAGATTTCTCCTTACGTCGAAATGACAAGATTGAGGAATTTTATTGTGTATGTCAATATTTGCATATTTGTTCTCATGAAACCAACCGTCCTAGCCCAGATGGAAGCGGCATCCTTTTGTGGCAGGGTTTGCCGGAAAAGATATAGCGGACAGCTGGAAATAGCTCCTGAAAATCCTTAAAATAAAGTAGCTCTATTAATGCGAAAAACCAAACGAAATACTTAAAATAATGATGCCAATTACAATAGTGGTGATGGCCATATAGAGGTAGTCTTTTTCGAGGAGAAAAGAAAATAACGACAGCAATACCCGAAATACAGGCGTGAGGAACAAAAGTATGATTCCGGAGAAGATGATCGAGTCGCCTTTTCCCTGAATTAGTCCATGGTAAATGGTTGCAATTACTTCGAAAATGTTTCTGTCGTTTTCTTTAAATACCGAGTAGTCTTCGATTTCCTGACCGTGGTGCAGCAGGTAAACGATGCCTCCAATAGCGGCTACAGACAATGCTGTCCAAACGCCATAGCGCAATAAATTACCTATGATGTTCTGAAAATCTTTTTCCTGAGATGTATTGGGTGTCATATTTTTAGATTTTTCCGTTAATACCATTGTAAATCATGTTGATTGCCAGTACAAAAATGAGGCAGGCGAAGAAAATACGCAGTTTCTTAGGGTTGGTTCTCACCAGAATTTTAGCCCCGGCCATCGCTCCGAACAACACCCCAATTACGACTGGCATACAAATTCCGGGTTCGATATAACCTTTCTGAATATAAATTACGGAACTCGCCATTGCCGTAACACCCATCATAAAATTGCTGGTGGTGGTAGAAACCTTAAACGGAATGCGCATGATATTGTCCATAGCAATTACTTTGAAAGCTCCGGAACCGATCCCTAACAATCCCGACATCATTCCGGCGATGCCCATCATGCTGAACCCGCCAATGACATTTTTTGTTCCGTATGCAATTACTTCTCCGTCATGAGTAGGGTAGGTGCCGTTTAGATGCAGTTTTTTAGCCAGCGGACTGGATTCTAAAACGATATGCTCTTCTTTTTTTCGGAGTGAATTAACAGCAGAGAAAATAAGTGTGAGTCCGAATAAAACAGCGATAAAAGAGGTTGGTGCTATCGTTGAAAGCAATGCTCCGCCAACGGCTCCAAGTGTAGTGGCAATTTCGAGGAATATCCCGAGACGCATATTGGTAATTCCTTCTTTTACATAAGCCGCCGCAGAACCTGATGAAGTTGCGATTACCGATACCAAAGCTGCACCAATGGCATAATGGATATCGACTCCGAGGATGATTGTCAAAAGTGGTATAATGATGATTCCGCCGCCTAATCCGGATAAGGAGCCTACAAAACCGGCTAAAAAAGCCCCTAAAAGCATAATCAGGGTGAATGTTACTACTGTCATTGTGGTATGTTTTGCGCTAATTTACAAATAGATACTGTTTATTGTATCATTAAGTTTTGCTGTAAAAGAATAAAAACAGTTTTGTAACAATGAAAGATACTGATTATTAGTACAATAATCACGGACTTAAAAATACCTTAAAAATTTTAGAGAGTCTGAAATAGCTCTTTTATAAAGTTCAGCAAACAGATTATATGCAAAAACCGCCTCAAATAGCACTTTGAGGCGGTTTTGTATGATAAAACAGAAATGTTTTTTTAGAATTTATATGTTACACCTACTCTAAAGTTTCTTGGAGCTTCTGTTTGCCAGTAATATGAATTCAGCCAGGCGTAGTAAGACCCACTGTATAGATATTCGTCTAAGATGTTAAAGACATTAGCTGTTACTTTGATTTTTTTGGTTTCATACGATAATCCGCCATCTAACTTAAAGTAATCTGGTAATCTTTCTAATCCTACACTCCAGGTATCTGTCTGGCGACCTGCAAGGTATGTCCCTCCAATAGAGGCACCAAAACCTTTTAAAATTCCTGAAGGAACTACATAATTCAGCCATGCATTAGCTACATGTTTAGAATACCCAGGAACTATATCACCTTCTTTAAAAGTACTGACATTAGCTTCTGTTACTTTTGATTCGGTAAAGGCATAATTAGCAATTAAGTTTAAACCATCAATAATTTTACCTCTTAAATCAACTTCAAAACCTTCAGCTGTTTTCTCTCCTAATGTGGTACTGTAAACAACTCCCGGTATATAAAAATCGTCGTCAGGTCCCGGTTGAACAGGATCCGTAGTAAGTTCATTCTGTTTAATGATGCTATAAGCAGAAACGGTGGTACTCCAGGTACCGTTAAACCAATCTTTTTTTATACCGATCTCGCGGTTTGTTCCTGTAAGTGGTTTTATAGTTTCTGTAGGCCTCACTCTTCCGGACTGTGGAGTGAATGCCTGATCGTATACTCCGTAAACAGCCAACGAAGGTGTTACTGACCAGCTTAATCCTATACGAGGCGTAATGTGGCTATCTGCAGCCGGATCACTGTAGCTGCTCGTTTGTTTAATCCAGGTGTAACGGCCTGCAAGTGTTAATCTTAATTTATTTTCAAAGAAACCTAACTCATCCTGAACATATCCGGCAGCATATTGCGAACCATATATCCCTCCGGCTCTCTGGCTTAAAGGTGTACTTTCATCAAAATTTGGCATTCCGTTCGCAGGCGTCCCATAATCTGGATTTAAAACATTAAATGGATCTTCTAAAGTATCTAATGCGTGAGTTTGTCCCCAATCGGCCATATAATCTTTTCTTCCTAAATCCATACCTCCCAAAACTTTATGACTTACAGGACCTGTATTGAATTTTCCATTCACGAAAATCTGACCTAAAAACATATCGCTTTCTGCATCCCAAATACTAACACTTCTGATGATTTCTCCCTTAGACAAAACTTCAGTGTCTAAAATATCATCACCGTTAGTATCAACACTTACTGGACCGACCGCACCAGGCCAGGAGCTGTAACCATCCTGCAAATATTTAAAATAAGAAGTCTGCGCTGTCAATTTCCAGTTGCTATCAAAGTTATGTTCAAACATCAAATACCCGCTGTGGTCATTCATTTTAGTGTCCGGCAAACCAGGTTGTGTCATCGTAAAATCTACAGGCATAGTTCCATAACCATCACTGGTTGGGCCAAAAACATAATAAGAACCTACTTCAGTCATTTTAGCAAACTGTCCGTTATATTCTAAAGTAACTTTGGTTTTATCATCGATCTGGTATGACAACACCGGAGCAATTACATAACGGTCATTATGTTCAAAAGGTCTGTGAGAACGTTTCTTTTGGAAAGCACCATTAAAACGGTAAAGGAATTTCCCGGCTTTATCAAATTTTCCATCTAAGTCAATACTGGCACGATAAAAATCGAAACTTCCGGCTAAGATGCTTACTTCGCCTTTTGTAATTCCGGTTGGTTTCTTGGTAACCACATTGTACAAACCACTCGGATCACCACTTGAAAGCATGAAACCTGCCGGTCCTTTTACGAATTCAATGTGGTCAACAAAACTCATATCTTCGGTCAAAGGTCCCCAATAAGAAGAAACAACGTTAAAACCATTTCTAAAAGCCTGGATTTGAGATCCGCGCATGGTGATGTTAGTATACATGTCTCCCCAGTGTTCTAAACGTACAGCACCACTCACGTTACGAATAACTCCGTCGCTCATACTGGTAATTTGTTGATCTTTTAATGTTTGAGAACTAACAATCTGAATGTTTTGAGGGATTTCTAATACCGGAGTATTTAGACGTAACGATAAAGAAGGTTTATTCTGCTTATACTTATTTTTTGTAATAATTACTTCATCAAGATCTTCCTGGCTTTCAGAAAGTGTGAAGTTTTTAGTAGTAGTTTGTTTTGCTATGACTTCGATTTTTTCTTCTACCGATTTAATTCCTACTGAATTAATGCTAATAGTGTAGCTTCCCGGTTTAATATTTTTGATGTCATACAGTCCGTTTGCATTTGTATCGGCGGTGTATTTTGTTCCTTTAAGTTTAATTGAAATGTTTTCAGCAGGAACTTTTCCGCTTAGAGATACTTTTCCGCTTACTTTTCCAAGTTCCTGACTTAACATGTTTATAGAACTTAAAAACAGCAAACTAAATAGGAGTTTTTTGATGGTATTTAATTTCATTTTTGGTATGAGTTAATTTTTTATGCGGCAAAAGTAAGGGCTAAAAGCCTTTTATGCAAATTATTTTTAATCAATCTAAATAAATTAATATTTTCTAAATGGATTAAATAGTTTTTTGCAAGAAAAAAAACTTATTTGATTGCTCCCCAGAGTTTCAAAAGAAGGAGTATTTAATTCGAACTATTATTTGTATTGGCTTATATTATAAGACAATAAACTCCTGTTTTTATCTATTATCTGCATATTTCTCATCTATACAAAAAGACTTTCTGTCTATTTGAGTCAGCCACCTGTCTATTGCATTCTCTTAGTTTGCAGATAGTTCTGAATTTTGATTCAAATTAAAAAAGTATCAAATGAAAGCCACTATAGTAATAAGTTTTATATTATACTCCTTGTTCGGTTACGGGCAGGGGACATCAAATACTAAAAAGCAATGGACACTCGAAGATTGTTTTGCTTACGCTAAAGAAAAAAACATCAGCATCAAAACATCTGTATTGAGTAAACATGCTGCTGAAGTAAACTACGATCAGTCGAAATTGTCAAGACTACCCAATTTAACGGGTTCTGCATCCCAAAATTTATCTTTTGGAAACTCAATAGATCCTATTACAAGTGATTATGTGAACCAAAAAATCAATTCTACAAGCCTAGGAATCAACTCTTCAGTTACTTTGTTTCAGGGAAATCAGATTTCGAATCAAATTAGACAGAATAAATTGCTGGTTGACCAAAATTCGGCTTTTGTTGAGGAAGCTGAAAACAGCGTAATTTTAAGTATTACTGAAGCTTATGTACAAATTTTATACAATAATGAAGGTATTCGAATAGCCGAAAACAATTTAAAGGCCAGTGAAAAAGAAGTACAACGAGCCAAATTAAGACTGGACGCCGGAAGTATTGCCAGAAAAGATTATACTGATGCACTTTCGCAGGCTGCAACTAATAAATACAATCTTATTGCCGCTCAAAATGATTTTTCGAAACAAATTTTAGTATTAAAACAATTACTGGAATTAGGTCCAGAAGAAGATTTTGAAATCGCTTTTCCTTTAGAAAGTAAAACGGCAGAAACAATTCCGGGCAAGATTGAGGTTTATAATAAAGCGGTTTCAATGATGCCGGAAATTAAATCTTCGCAACTGAATGTGGCCGTTTCTCAAAAGGAATTAGACATCGCAAAAGGAGGTTATCTCCCAACTTTATCGCTTTCGGGGAGTTTAGGTTCTGGTTACACCAATACGCAGGAGTTAAGTTTTTCAGACCAGTTGAATTTAAACTTTAATCAACGTGTAGGGCTATCTTTAAGTGTTCCAATTTTCAACAGAAACCAAACCAAAGCACAAGTTCAAAATGCTAAAATAAGCATTGATAAAGCCGAAATAGCTTTGCAGACTGCTCAAAAAGAACTCTATAAAAAAATTCAGACCGCTTGGGAAAATGCAACAGCTTCGAGCGAACAAATGATTTCTGCACAATCAGCAAAAGAAGCTGCGGAAGAATCGTATGCTCTGGCACAAAAAAAATATGAATTAGGTGCTCTGAGTACTACCGATTTGGTAATCAGCCAAAATACGTATACTAATTCTGCTCAAAATTATATTCAGGCAAAATACCTCAACATTTTATACACACAACTATTATCCTTTTATCAGGGAAATGACATTAAAATCTAAAAACAATGAAAAATAAAAAGAACAAAATTATTGTATTATCTGCCGTTGGCTTCTTACTTGTAGCTATTTGTTTTTCCTTTTTACCGGGATCTAAAGAAACTCCGATAAAAGTAGAATCGCTAAAAGCTAAAATTGCAGATATTAAAACAACAGTAACGGCTACCGGAACCGTTCAGCCGATTAATGAAGTTGAAGTTGGAACTCAGGTTTCGGGAGTTGTAGAGAAAATTTATGTCGACTATAACAGCGTTGTTAAAAAAGGACAGCTTTTAGCCGAATTAGATAAAACGAATTTACAAGCGGCATTAGTACAGGCGAAAGCTTTATACAACAGTGCTTTAAACGAGCAGCACTATTTACAGAGTATTTTTAACAGACAAAAGATTTTATATGATAGTCAAGTAATCAGCCGCTCTGATTATGATGAAGCATTATACAACCTGAACAGTGCAAAAAGTACAGTAATTCAGCGTTCATCTGATTTGCAGAAAGCTCAGACTAATTTAGGCTATGCCAATATTTATTCGCCAATTGACGGTGTTATATTGTCTAAAGCTGTTGACGAAGGGCAAACCGTAGCGGCAAGTTACAGCACTCCTACATTATTTACAATCGCAAAAAACCTGACTGAAATGCAGGTTGAAGCCAATGTTGACGAAGCTGATATTGGTCAGGTAAAACAAGGGCAACGCGTAACTTTTACTGTAGATGCTTTTCAGGGCGAAGAGTTTCAGGGTGTCATTACTCAGGTAAGATTAAATGCTACAACAACCTCAAATGTTGTGACTTATACGGTAGTTATCAAAGCTGATAATACGGATTTGAAATTAAAACCTGGGCTTACAGCTACCATTTCGATTTATACTTTAGAATTAAAAGATGTTCTGACAATAGAAGCCAAAGCAGCCAATTTTGCGCCAGATGCTAAAGTTCTGGCTTCGTATCAAAAGCAAAACAATCTTGCAATGACACCTTCAGGATCTAATAAGAATATTGAAAAAGGAAATGCTCAGGTTTGGGGTTTCGATGGTAAAAGTATATTTCCGACAATTGTGAAACTAGGCACAAGTGACGGAATCAATGTAGAAGTTCTAAGCGGATTAAAACAGGGCGATAAACTCGTTTATGGTTTAAGAGAAATTACAAAAGAAGATGTGCCGGCTGAAACAGGAAACAATGACAGTCCTTTTATGCCAAAACCTCCAGGAAAAAAGAAATAAAAATGGCTAAAACAATTATAAAAATACAAGATTTAAAGCGCTCGTTTGTAATGGGAGAGGAAACCATTCACGCTTTAAAAGGGGTTTCGTTTTCGATTGAAGAAGGAGAATTTGTAACCATAATGGGTTCCAGCGGTTCCGGAAAAAGTAGTTTACTAAATATTTTAGGTTGTCTGGACCAGCCTACTTCCGGAGTTTATGATATTGATGATGTCGTGGTAAAGCAGCAATCTAAAAAAGAACTGGCTAAAATTCGAAATGAAAAAATCGGGTTTATTTTTCAGTCATATAATTTACTGCCGAAAACAACAGCCATCGAAAATGTCAAACTTCCGTTGATGTACAATACCAAATATGATTCTGAGGAAATGGATGCATTGGCACTGGCTTCTCTCGAAAAAGTAAATTTGAGTAACAGGTTGCATCATACACCCGCACAGCTTTCGGGCGGGCAGCAGCAGCGTGTGGCCATAGCCCGTTCTTTGGTTAATAATCCAGTTGTGATTCTGGCCGATGAAGCAACCGGAAACCTGGATACGAGAACTTCTTATGAAATTATGGCACTTTTTCAAGAGTTAAACAAACAGGGGAAAACAATCGTTTTTGTAACTCATGAGCCGGACATAGCCACATTCAGCAGTCGTACCATTGTACTCAAAGACGGACATATTATGAAAGACAGTCCAAATACTAATATTCTCTCTGCTGCCGAAGCTTTGGCTGCACTAGGGAAAGAAGACGAATAATTATGAGAATTCTAAATTTATTTAAAATCGCATGGCGAGCCATTATCCTGAATAAGGTACGAACTTTGCTTACCATGCTCGGAATCATTATTGGTGTAGCGTCTGTTATTGCGATGTTAGCTATTGGCGAAGGTTCGAAAGAAAGCATTAAAAGTAAAATTTCGAGTATGGGTTCTAATATGATAACCGTTCGCCCCGGTGCTGATATGCGTGGCGGTGTCCGTTTAGATCCGAGCGCCATGCAAACGCTGACTTTGGGTGATTATGAGGCTTTGAAGACACAGACCAAAATGCTTTCGGCGGTTTCTCCTTTGGTAAACGGAAGCGGACAATCGATTTATGGCTCGCACAACTGGCCGACCTCTATTTATGGCATCACTTCAGCCTATTTAAAAATTAAAGTCTGGGAAGTCAAAACTGGAAGCATCTTTACGGATCAGGAAATAAAATCGGCTGCAAAAGTGGCTGTAATTGGACAGACTGTGGCTACGAATTTATTCCCAAATGAAGATCCGATTGGAAAGATGATTCGTTTCAATAGTATTCCGTTTAAGGTAATTGGTGTTTTGGAGAAAAAAGGCGAAAGTACTTTTGGTCAGGATCAGGATGATGTCATTCTGGCGCCTTATACGACAGTTCAAAAACGTATTTTGGCTCAGGAATATCTGGAATCAATTGTTGCTTCTTCTGTTAGTGAAGAAAAATCGCAGCAGGCTGTTGACGAAGTAACTTCAATTTTAAGAGAAAGACATAAAATTACCGGAGATAAAGAAGACGATTTTAATGTTTTTTCGATGGAAGAAATGATTTCGACCTTTAGTTCGACCAGTGAAATGTTAACCATCTTATTAGTTGCTATTGCCGGTATTTCATTATTAGTAGGCGGAATTGGGATTATGAATATTATGTATGTTTCGGTAAAAGAAAGAACAAGGGAAATCGGATTACGCCTCGCTGTTGGCGGAAAAGATACCGATATTTTGATGCAGTTTTTAATCGAAGCTATTATGATTAGCGTTACCGGAGGAATAATTGGTGTATCTTTGGGATTAGGTACTACTCTTTTTATCGAAAAAGTACTGCATTGGCCAACAGCTGTAACCAGTTATTCTATTGTAATTTCGTTTTTAGTCTGTGCTATTACAGGAATATTTTTCGGATGGTATCCTGCGAAAAAAGCGGCTTCTTTAGATCCGATTACGGCATTGCGTTATGAATAAAACAAGAAACTAATGAATTTTAAACAGAATAAATTGCTAATAGGATTTCTGCATGCCATGATCTGGTTTGTATTGTTTATGCTTCCTTATTTGCTCTCATCAGGACAAAATCAGGCTATCAAAGCAGTGCTGTTTTTTTCATGGATTCCATTATTCTGGTATTCCATCATATTTTACTGCAACTATTTTGTACTCATTGAACGTTTTCTGTTTTCTAAAAAATTCGTTTGGTTTATTTTAATCAATCTCGTTCTTATCACACTTTTCATCTGGGCAAACCAATCGATTAAAGATGTTTTTTTTGATCTTCGAATGCCTCATCCGGATAAAAATGATGATTTCAGACCCTCCAGAAGCTTATTCATCTACAGTGACTTTATATTATTTAGCGTTCCGGTTGTTTTTTCTATTGCAGTAAAAACAACAGAGCGCTGGATAAAAACCGAAGTAGAACGCAAAGAAGCAGTTACTATCAAATTAGAATCTGAATTACAGCATTTAAAATACCAGTTACAGCCGCATTTCTTTTTTAATTCGCTCAATAACATTTATTCTTTGGTAGATACTTCCCCTGAACAAGCCAAACAGACTATTCACAGTCTGAGCAAGTTAATGCGTTATTTATTGTATCAGACTAATGATGAAAAAGTCAGCCTGAAAAACGAAATTCAGTTTATTACCAATTATATTGAATTAATGAAACTCCGGTTTACGGAAAACACAAAAATTGAATATGATTTTCCGGTCTTAAAAACAGATCTTCAGGTTGTACCGCTTTTATTTATTTCCTTAATCGAAAATGCTTTCAAACACGGCGTTTCGGCAAGTCAGGAATCTGAAATTAGCTTTAAAATGAGTATTGATGAAAACCGTATTGACTTCAGTATCCAAAACCATAATTTCCCTAAAACAGAAACTGACAAAAGCGGTTCGGGAATTGGGTTGCAGAATATGAAAAAAAGACTGCAGCTGCTTTACCCGGGTAAACATGAATTTTCTACAGCTGTAAAAGACGGTTTTTTTATTGTAAACCTTACGTTAGAAACTTAATTGTTGTATAATACAAACGAATGTATGTCTGATAAAATAACGTGCCTGATTGTTGATGATGAACCAATGGCTTTGAATTTAGTTGAAAGTTATGTGGTTAAAACCCCTTTTTTACAACTTCAAAAAAAATGCAACAGTGCCATTGAAGCTTTAGAGTTTTTAAATGAAGAACGTGTTGATTTAATTTTTCTGGACATTCAGATGCCGGATTTAACGGGACTGGAATTGGCAAAACTGATTCCGAAATCTACCCGAATTATTTTTACAACCGCTTTTGATCAATACGCCTTAGAAGGTTTAAAAGCCGAAGCTATTGATTATTTACTGAAACCTTTTGACTATACCGAATTCTTTACCGCAGTCAACAAAGCCAGAGAATGGTTTTCGATGACCAAAAATGCCAAAAAGGAGAAAACCGATCAAATGGAATTTATTTTTGTAAAATCTGAGTACAAACAGTTGAAAATAAATCTGGATTCAATTTTATACATCGAAGGTTTAAAAGATTATATTAAAATCTGGATCAAGAACGAACCACATCCGATTCTGACCTTAATGAGTTTAAAAACAATGGAAGAAGAGTTACCGGCTGATCAATTTATGCGTGTGCATCGTTCTTTTATTGTGGCACTCAAAAATGTGGAAGTTGTAGAACGTAGTCAAATTATAATTAACAAACAACGTATTACAGTTTCAGATCAATATAAAACACAGTTTATGAATTACTTATCTGAGAATTCATTAGATTGAATTTTTACTTAAAAAAACAAAAAAGGGTTCACTTCATTGTAAGTAAACCCTTTTTTTGATTTCAACTATCTTTAAAATTAGCCAATTCGCATTAAAAATAATTTATCGACGAAAACTTCATCGATGCTATTGACACCTTAGTATAGCGAAAATCTCCATACTTCTACTTTATTATTTTATCATCGTCTTAAGTCATTTCTTTGAACAGCATTTGGAGAGAAACTACTCTAATATGATACATTTTTTTTGCATCAGAAAGTCCCAAAAATTCTAAGCCTATTCAACAAAACTACTTCCGGTAACATCAATCATTTTTTTTTCAAAACCAATTTGTATCCTCTTCCGGATCGTACAAAATCGCATTTGAATTAAGGAAATTACAATCGTTTCAAAAACAATAAATAAAGGTTACCGGAATCTGGCAAATGATTAAAAAATTATTTTTTTTTCCGGTATTTTTCTGTGCCCTAATGTCAAATGCCCAGACAGTTCAGGATACTATAAAAACTGGATTTGATGTAGGGAAAATTGAAATTGAAAATCCAAAAAGCATCCTGTCCGCTTATACTTATAATTCATTTACCAATACGTATGTTTATACCAGTTCAGTAGATGGTTTTTCAATTTCATATCCTCTGGTTCTAACGCCTGCAGAATATGAAAAGCTGATTTTGAAAGAATCGAGAAGAGATTATTTCAAAAAGAAATCGGATGCTATTGATGCTAAAAAGAAGGATTCCGAATCTGCAAAAAAAGATTTATTACCCAGATATTACATTAATTCAGGTCTTTTTGAATCGATATTCGGAAGTAATACCATTGATATAAAACCCACCGGATCTGTAGAAATGGATTTGGGATTATTGTATTCCAAACAGGAAAATCCGGCATTATCGGCGAGCAACAGATCCAGTCTTACTTTTGATTTTGATCAGCGCATTAGCATGGCATTAGTAGGTAAAATAGGTACCAGACTGAATGTAAACGTCAATTATGATACACAATCTACATTTGCTTTTCAGAATTTATTCAAGTTAGAATATACGCCTGATGAAGATGATATTGTGCAGAAAATTGAAGTTGGTAATGTAAGTATGCCTTTAAACAGCACCCTCATTACCGGAGCACAAAATTTATTTGGTGTAAAGACACAATTGCAATTCGGAAAAACAACAGTTACCGGGGTCTTCTCACAACAAAAATCAGAAACCAAAACAGTGAGTGCAGAGGGTGGCGGAGCGGTTCAGGAGTTTAATTTGTATGCCTTTGACTATGACAGTAACAGACACTTTTTTTTATCACAATATTTCAGGAATAAATATGATGCTACTCTTAAAAATTATCCTTTAATAAATAGCCGGATCCAAATTTCAAGAATCGAAGTCTGGGTTACAAACAAACAAAGCCACGTTAGCAGCACAGCGAATAATTTAAGAAATATAGTCGCCATTCAGGATTTAGGAGAATCACAATTAACAGGTCTTAACGACGATCAGGTTGTGGTTTTAAGTCCTCCAACGGGAATGTTCAATAATCCGGCCGATTCACCTTCGGATAATTCAAATAATGATTATGATCCTGCACAAATTAAATCTGGGAGCGGTTTGCTCAACAGTAATATTCGTGAAATTGCAACTTCAGCATCCGGATTTAATGTTACTGTCAAAGAAGGTCAGGATTATTCAAAACTCGAAAATGCAAGAAAGTTAAGTGCTACAGAATATACGCTGAACAAACAATTAGGCTACATTTCGTTAACCCAAAAACTGGCTAATGACGAAGTTCTGGCTGTTGCTTATCAGTACACTTTAGGCGATCAGGTGTATCAGGTTGGAGAATTTGCAGGTGATGGTGTTGATGCGACCGTAGTTACCGATTCTGAAACGGTTACCACACAAAGTTTAGTCCTGAAAATGCTAAAAAGCAGTCTGGTCAACATCAAAAATCCGGTCTGGAATTTAATGATGAAAAATATTTATCAGATTCCAGGAGCCTATCAAATTGCACAGGAAGATTTCAAATTTAATATTCTTTACACAGATCCTTCCCAGCTCAATTACATCATGCCTGTAACTGCTTTTCCTTCAAATCCAACAGATGAAAACAAAGTTGCCGAAACACCATTATTAAAAGTTTTTAATATGGACCGGTTAAATTCGAATAACGATCCTCAGGATGGCGGAGACGGTCTTTTTGATTTCGTTTCCGGAATAACAATAGACTCGTCAAACGGGCGAATTATTTTTACGACCAAAGAGCCTTTTGGTGAACTGATTTTTAAAAAACTGGCTACAAGCACAGCAGAAGATTATAACAATACAGCTTCTTATAATGCCAATCAGAAAAAATATGTTTTCAGAAGTTTGTACAACAACACCCAAACCGGTGCTTTGCAGGACAGTGATAAAAACAAATATTTATTAAAAGGAAAATATAAATCGTCTGGCTCAGACGGAATTTCGATAGGTTCAATCAACGTAGCTAAAGGGTCTGTAGTGGTTACCGCCGATGGGCGAACTCTGGCTGAAGGAATTGATTACAGCGTTGACTACCAGCTAGGGAAAGTGCATATTCTGGATGAAGCATTATTGGCTTCCAATGCAAGCATTACGGTAACCTTAGAAAATAATACTGTTTTTGGACAGCAGACTAAAAGCTTTATCGGTTTTAATGTCGATCATAAAATATCGGACCAGTTTACTATTGGTGCCACTTATTTAAAATATACCGAAAAACCATATACTCAAAAATCGGTTTATGGTCAGGAGTCTGTTGATAATACCATTTTTGGACTGAATACAAATTTTTCCAGCGAAGTGCCTTTCTTTACCAGACTGGTTAATAAGCTACCGAATATCGATACTGATGTTCCCTCGAATATTTCAGTTCGGGGCGAAGTTGCTTTTTTAAAGCCCAACACAGCAAAAGCGAGTGATTTTGAAGGAGAATCGACCATTTATGTAGACGATTTTGAAACGACTGCATCTACTATAGATTTAAGTTCTGCTTATTCCTGGAGCCTTGCATCGACACCCGGTAATACCGCATCGAGTATGTATAATTTTAACGAAAGTGCCAATGATTTAAGTTATGGATATAAAAGGGCAAAGCTGGCCTGGTACACTATCGATCCTGTTTTTTATACTTCTAAGCCTTCCGGAATTTCAAATGACGATCTTTCACTGAATTCTACCAGAAGAATTTATACTGAAGAATTATATCCAAACACAGAAACTGCAAGCGGACAATCTCTTGTCGTCAATACTTTAGATTTAAGTTATTATCCTTCAGAAAGAGGTCCTTACAACAACGCATTAGATTTTGCTTCTTCACCAAAAGAAAATTTTGGAGGTATTATGAGAGCTTTAAACACGACCAATTTTGAACAGGGAAATGTGCAGTATATTCAATTTTGGGTTTTAGATCCTTATGTAGGGAACGGGAAAACGAGTGCTAGTAACTCCGGGAAACTGTATTTTAATTTGGGCGAAATTTCAGAAGACATTCTGAAAGACGGAAGAAAACAATATGAAAACGGGCTTGGGACTGACCAATTAATGGTAACGCCACGCGGAATCTGGGGAGACGTTCCTGCCTCGCAATCTCTGACTTATGCTTTTGATACCGATGCGGCAAACCGTTCAAATCAGGATGTTGGTTTAGATGGTTTAAAAGGCAATCAGGAGGCTCAAATCTATACCAATTATGCCTCTGAATCTGACCCCGCAGCAGACGATTATACGTATTATCTTAACACCAGTGGCGATATTTTAGAACGATATAAAAAATACAACGGAACAGAAGGAAACTCACCCGTAAGCGCAGATGATGACAATCAGGGATCTTCGACATTGCCAAACACTGAAGATATAAATGGCGATTTTACCATGAATACCGTCAATGCCTATTATGAATATAGTATTGATATGAAAGCCAATATGGAAATTGGTCAAAACTATATTACCGATATTCGAAATACGCAGGTTACCCTCGTCAACGGTACTACTACAGAAGCACGATGGATTCAGTTTAAGATTCCGGTTTCGCAGCCCGAAAATACGATTGGCAGCATCTCTGATTTTACTTCAATACGTTTTATGCGAATGTTTATGACCGGTTTCAGCGAACCTGTAACGCTTCGTTTTGGGTCATTGGATCTGCAAAGAGGCGAATGGCGAACGTACACTGAAACATTGGATGCAAAGGATACCAATACTGATGATGACAATACCGAACTTGATGTCCTTGCCGTAAATATTGAGGAAAACGACGGAAAATGTCCAGTAAATTATGTACTCCCCCCCGGAGTTCAAAGAGAACAATCCTATAGCGGAAACACGCTGATTTACCAAAACGAACAGTCTTTAGGCTTAAAAGTTTCCGGAAAAGGATTAGAACCTAATGATTCCCGTGCGGTTTACAAAAGCATCAGTATGGATATGCGTCAGTATAAAAAACTGAAAATGTTCCTGCATGCCGAATCGCTCACCGGGCAAATACCGCTTTCAGACAATCAGATGACTGCTTTTATAAGGTTAGGAAATGATTACACCGAAAATTTTTATCAGATAGAAATTCCGCTAAAGGTTACATCGTCTTCTAATTGTTCAACTTTGAGCTCTGAATTGGTCTGGCCAGAAAGCAATGAAATCGATTTGTCTTTATCGCTATTATCACAGCTTAAAATGCTGTCAAAAAAAATAGCCACTGCTGATCTTCCTGCTGACGGGATTTACTTTTTGGATGAAGACAATGAAAAATTAGATCCTTCATTAAGCAGCAAGGTCAATAAGCTGCGATTGGGCGTAAAAGGGAGTCCCAATTTAGGATATGTCCGGACTTTGATGATTGGAATTAAAAATAGCGATCAACAGCAGGATATTAAGGGAGAAGTCTGGTTTAATGAACTGCGCCTGGCAGATTTGGATAATTCAGGCGGAATGGCTACCGTAGTAAATCTCGACACTAATCTTGCCGATTTTGCGACCATTTCGGCTACCGGAAAAATGAGTACGACTGGTTTTGGGGCTTTACAGCAAACATCAGTCGAACGAAGTCAGGAAGATCTTCAGCAATACAGCCTGCTTACTAATGTCAATTTTGGTAAACTGTTGCCAAAAACATGGGGCATTAATTTACCTTTTAATTATGCTACTTCTGAAACAACAATTACTCCAAAATACGATCCCGAAAATCCGGATATTACGTTGGAAACTATGCTAAATGCTGCACAAACGGAACAGGAAAAAGCCAATATCAAAAACAGGGCGATTGATTATACTAAAACCACAAGCATTAACTTTATAGGTATCCGAAAAGAAAGAAAACCCGAAAAAAAAGCACATGTTTATGATATTGAAAACTTTACATTCTCTCAATCCTTCAGCGAAACGTATAGTCATGATTATGAAAGAGAGAGTTATGTTGATCAAAGAAGCAATACTGCCTTAAATTATGATTTTAATATAGAGTCCAGAAACATTGAACCTTTTGCAAAAACAAAATTTATGAAGAAGAATAATTACTGGAAGCTTCTGAGTGATTTTAACTTTAATTATATGCCTTCTAATATTACATTCAGTACCAATATTATCAGGCAGTCCAGCCAACAGCAATTCAGACAGACTGAAGTTGAAGGAATTCCATTGGAAACTTCTTTCAGCAGAAATTTTGAATTCAATATTCAGTATGGTTTTACTTTTAACCTGACCAAATCTTTGAAATTGAACTTTACTTCATCGACCAGCAATATTGTCAAAAATTATATGACCAGCGATAATAAAACTATTGATGGTTTTAAAATTTCGGATCATTATTTTAATCCGGGAGAGCCTAATAAACATGTACAAAAGCTGGTCGTAAATTATGAAATCCCCATTAATAAAATTCCGGTATTTAGTTTTGTAAAAGCCAATTTGTCCTACACAGGAGATTACAGCTGGCAGCGGTCTTCGGAAGCATTAACAGAAATTGAAGTTGACGGCATTACGTATAATCTGGGTAATACTGTTCAAAATGCCAGTACAGGCAACTTAACTGCTTCTTTCAACATGGAAACTTTTTATAAATATATAGGTATTTCACAAACCAGTACTCCCAAAAATGCTCCCAAGAAAACAACTCCGATAAAACCCGGAGAAAAAATAGTCAGTAGAGATGTTCCTGAAAAAAGGAACCGAAATTCTTTTTTTAAAAATCTTTATAGCGTTCTGACGAGTGTAAAAAATATTACCCTGAATTTTAGTGAAAACAATGGTACTGTTTTGCCTGGTTATCTTCCAACTTCCGGTTTCATGGGGTTTTCAAAACCAACTTTAGGATTTATTTTTGGAAGTCAAAGCGACATTCGTGACGAAGCTGCTAAAAAAGGCTGGTTAACGACTTATCAGGAATTCAATCAAAATTTTGCTACTTCAAAAAACCAGATTTTTAAAGGTGTCGCCAATATAGAACCTATACCAGATTTAAAGATTGATTTATCAGCAAGCAGAACTTATTCAGAAAATTTTTCAGAACAATATGATGTCAGCAATGGTAACTACAACTCAAGATCGCCTTATACCTCAGGGACTTTTGCCATTTCTACCGTATTGATCAAAACAGCATTTTTTGCCAGCGATGAAAATGGCTCTGAAGTTTTTGAAACCTTTAGAAAAAACCGAATTACGATTGCCAACAGGCTCGCCACTCAAAGAGGGATTAATATAAATAATAGTTCCAATATTGGTACTGACGGGTTTCCTTTAGGATATGGCAGTACGAACCAGGCTGTTTTACTTGCTTCTTTTCTTGCTGCTTACACAGGAACTGATGCTGATCATGCAGCATTGGGAATTTTCAGGGATATTCCGATTCCAAACTGGTCATTAAAATATAATGGTCTTATGCGATATGCTTTTTTTAAAGATACTTTTAAACGATTTTCCCTTCAGCACAGTTATCAGGCGACTTATACGGTAAATGCCTTTAATTCAAATTATAATTATGCTAAAGACCCCAACGGAATGGATGACAATGGTAATTATTATAACCCTACTATAATGTCTAATGTGATTTTGACAGAACAATTTAATCCGTTCTTAAAAGTTGATTTTGAATTAAAAAATTCTTTAAAACTCGTAACTCAAATTAATAAAGACAGAACCTTATCAATGAGTTTTGACAACAACAATTTGACTGAAGTAAACGGGATTGAATATGTTGTGGGTATTGGTTATCGAATTAAAGACGTGACTTTTACCTCAAAACTGGCTGATAATCCTACCAATACTATAAAAAGCGATATCATTCTCAAAGCCGACTTAACACTGAGAAACAATCAGACTATTGTGCGATATCTGGATTATGATAACAATGAATTGGTTGCCGGACAAAATATATGGACTTTAAAAACTACAGCAGATTATTCACTAAGTAAAAGTTTAACAATGGTATTTTATTACAATCACTCGTTTTCGAAGCCTGTTATTTCAACATCATTTCCACTTACTACCATAAGTTCAGGATTTACTTTGCGATATACGTTTGGAAATTGATTTTCTAAAACCCGATCTCTGTAACTTAAATACTAATCTTACTTATTATTATCAAATTACATTATTCGTCTATAAAATTTCTCGTTAAGTCGATTGATGTGCATACATAGATAAATGTACACTTACTTTTAAATCTCAATTAAAACAGAACTAATGTTACCTCGTTGTAATCATCTGATTTTTATACGATAAAACATATATGAGTAAATAATACGGCATGAGCAAAATAAAATTTAAACGAAAAGTTAATGAAGTGAGAAAATCGATCAAGAAAGCATTGACTAAAAACATTCGTTATAAAAATCAATCCTTTCAAAAAAACGATGCCATAACAAATGTAAACAGGGTTTTAATTTGCAGACCAAATCACAGGCTTGGAAACCTTTTGCTAATTACCCCATTGCTTCAGGAAGTTTCTGCAAAATATCCCGATTGTAAGATAGATTTATTTGTAAAAGGCAATATCGCACCTGAAATTTTTAAAAACTATACTACTATTGACACTATTATTCAGCTTCCTAAAAAGCCTTTCAAACAGCCTTTTCAATATCTGAAATCCTGGTTAAAAATCCGAAGAACTAAATATGACCTGACTATTAATGCAGATAGAAATTCATCATCAGGAAGATTATCAACCCAATATTCAAATAGCAGGTTTAAATTTTTTGGAGACACACTGAATGTATCTATAGCATCCTTTTTTTGTGATTTTGAACATGTTGCCAAAACAGCTGTATATGATTTTCGGTTTGTAATTTCTTCTGAAACTATTTTCGATTGGAATGAAAAAGTACCCAATCTGGATTTAAAATTAGATGCTTCAGAACTGTCACATGGTCAGAGAATTTTACAAAAAATAGCGCCAGTTGACAAAAAGATAATCAGCTTATTTACCTATGCCACAGGAGATAAATGCCATTGTACTGCATGGTGGGAAGGGTTTTATGAAAACCTGTGTCTTAGCTTTCCAGATCATACTATTATAGAAATTTTGCCTGTAGAAAATGTTTCGCAAATCGGCTTCAAAGCTGCATCCTTTTATAGCAGGGATATTCGGGAAATAGCCGCCGTTATTGCCAATACATCCATTTTTATTGGAGCAGACAGCGGAATCATGCATCTTGCCAGTGCTGCCAAAGTACCTGTTGTAGGCTTATTCAGTGTTACAAATCCGAAGAAATACAGACCGTACAATAACAACAGTGTCGCTATTGATACAACAGAGAATGATATAGAAAATATTATTGAGGTTTTAGATACTTTACTTCGTCATCGCTTATACTATTAAAAGATGATCTATGAAACTTATCCTTGTCAGAGCCGAATGAACTCTGCTCTATATTTTATATTCGAATAAATAAATAAAAAAAACATACTTAATAAACGGACTGAAATCTTAAATAAAGCAGGAGTTCTCAGTATTCTGCCGGAAACATTGAAAAATCAGTGCCCAATTTTCTTAATTTAGAATAAAAACAAAGGAAATAAGAGTATTTTTGTAGCCGAAAAAACCATCCGTTTTAGTTTATAAATTCAAATCAGAATGTCAATAATTAAGGAGTTAGAACAACTGTCAGCATCATTAGAAGGAACACTTTTATATGATGATCTTCATAAAACGCTTTATTCAACCGATGCGTCGGTGTACCGAATTAAACCCAATGCGGTAGCTATCCCGAAAACGACCGAAGATATTGTCAAACTAATCAGGTTTGCTGGCAGTCATAATATGTCGGTTACGCCAAGAACTGCAGGAACTTCGCTGGCAGGACAGGCGGTGGGAGACGGATTGGTAATTGATGTTTCGAAGCATTTTACTAAAATTATTTCGTTTGATCCCCAAAAGAAAACCGTAACCGTTCAGCCCGGTGTTATTCGCGATGAGCTGAATTTATTCTTAAAGCCTCACTGTGTATTTTTTGCCCCTATTACATCAACCTCAAACCGCGCCATGATTGGCGGTATGGTGGGGAATAATTCTTCCGGGACAACTTCCATTCGGTATGGTGTAACACGTGATAAAATTGCTGAAGTTAAAGCAATTTTGAGCGACGGCTCTGAAGTGGTTTTTAAAGACCTGACTTCGGCTGAATTTATCGAAAAAACAAAAGGCGATACTTTAGAAAATAAAATATATAAAACAATTTACGACGAGCTTTCAGTAAAAGAAAATCAGGAAGAAATTATAAAGGAGTTTCCAAAACCTGAAATTCACCGAAGAAACACCGGTTATGCCGTTGATATTCTGCTAAAATCGGAGTTGTTTGGCGGAACAGAACCGACAATTAACCTCGGGAAACTGCTTTGCGGAAGCGAAGGTACTTTAGCTTTTACAACCGAAGTGACATTGAAAGTGGATGATCTTCCGCCTCCACACAGTATTATGGTGGTTGGACATTATCATACGATTCAGGAATCGTTAGAGTCGGTTGTCGTAGCAATGAAACATCATTTGTACACCTGCGAAATGATCGACGATACAATTTTGGATTGTACCAAAACGAATCGGGAACATGTAAAAAACAGGTTCTTTTTGCAAGGCGAACCAAAAGCGATTATGATGTTCGAAGTGGCAGCCCATACTTTCGAAGAAGCCGAAAAGCAAGCCGATGCCCTGATTGCTGATTTAGAAAAAAACAATTTTGGTTATGCCAATGTAAAGATTTACGGAGCTGATATTGACAAAGCCAACGAACTAAGAAAAGCCGGTCTCGGACTTTTAGGAAGTATTGTAGGTGATGATAAAGCAGCAGACTCTATTGAAGATACAGCGGTTGAATTGAGTGATTTACCAGCCTATATTGCAGAGTTTTCGGCGATGATGTTAAGTCACGGACAGGAAGCGATTTATTATGCACATGCGGGAGCTGGGGAATTGCACCTTCGTCCGGTTTTGAATTTAAAGAAGACCGAAGATTTAAAATTATTCAGAACCATTGCGACAGAAGTAGCACATTTGGTAAAAAAATACAGAGGTTCGTTAAGTGGTGAACATGGTGACGGAATCGTGCGTGGCGAGTTTATTCCGTTTATGATTGGCGATAAGAATTACGAATTGCTGAAAAGAATCAAACTGGCATTTGATCCAAATTCGGTTTTGAATATCGGGAAGATTGTCAATGCCTTGAAAATGGATGAAAATCATCGCGTAGTTTCAGGCAGAATTGAACCGGATATTAAAACGTTTCAGGATTTTTCAGACAGTTTAGGAATTTTGCGTGCTGCCGAAAAATGCAACGGCTCGGGCGATTGCAGAAAATTACCATCGGCAGGGGGAGCGATGTGTCCGAGTTATCGTGCGACCAGAAATGAAAAGGAAACTACCCGTGCGAGAGCTAATGCATTACGGGAATATCTGACGTATTCTGAAAAAGAAAATAAATTCGACCAGAAAGAATTATACGAAGTTTTTGAATTGTGTGTAAGTTGTAAAGCCTGCGCCAGCGAATGTCCGAGTAATGTGGATTTAGCCACTTTAAAAGCCGAATTTTTATACCAATACCAAAAAGCAAACGGATTCTCAACCCGAAATAAGATTTTTGCCAACAACGCTAAACTGAACAAAATGGGAAGTAAATTCCCGTCGATTACGAATTTTATTTCGAATCAGTCATTGGTGAAAAAAACAATGGGAATTGCACCAGAAAGACAAGTGCCGTTATTGGCAAAAAAGACTTTTAGGAAATGGTTTGCCAATAATAAACCAAAAAAAACTGATTTCCCGAATGGAAGGTTGTATTTGTTTGTAGATGAATTCACGAATTATTACGACGTAAATATCGGAATTGATGCTTTTGAATTATTGACGAAATTAGGTTACGAAGTTTTAATCGTAAATCATGAAGAAAGCGGAAGAGCTTATTTATCAAAAGGTTTTTTAGAAGAGGCTAAGAAAATTGCCAATCAGAATGTCAACATTTTTAAAGATTTGGTTTTAGCTAATGCACCTTTGGTCGGAATTGAACCTTCCGCGATTTTGACTTTTAGGGATGAATACTTACGTTTGGCTGATGATAAAGAAGGTGCTGAGAAATTGTCCCAAAATGCTTTTACAATTGAAGAATTCTTCAAAAAAGAAATCATCGACGGAAAAATCACAGCAGATTCATTTTCAGAAGAGACGAAAGAAATTAAAATACACGGACACTGCCATCAGAAATCATTGAGTTCTGTTGAAGCGACATTTGCCATGCTGAATCTGCCTAAAAACAACACGGTTACGATTTACAATTCAGGCTGCTGCGGAATGGCAGGCTCTTTTGGTTATGAAAAAGAACATTACCAAGTGAGCATGCAGATGGGTGAAGATACTTTATTTCCAAAAGTTCGTAATACAGCCGAAAATGTAAAAATTGCAGCTGCTGGAACGAGCTGTCGTCATCAGATATTTGACGGAACGAGTAGGGAAGCGCAACATCCTGTAAGTATTTTGAGAAGCTGTTTGAAGTAAAGTTTAACCGCAAATTTCGCTAAGATTTACGCCAAAAACGAAATGATTTTTTGTTTCTCGCAGATTTAGCAGACTGTCTAAAATCTGCATAATCTTTTCATTGCAATAAAATCAGCTATATCAGCTAAATCTGCGAGAGAAAATTTATAGTATTGCAATCTTCTTTCCGGTTTCAGCTGCTTTGTAGATGGCATTAATAATCTTAATATCTTTCAATCCCTCTTCTCCCGTAATGTGATCAGGAAGTTTTTTGTTGGCCAGCAGCACTTTAGAAATTTCATCCAATTGTTTTTGCTGTTGTTTGATTGGAGGAAATTTAAGAGGACCTTTTGAGGTCTTTCCTTCATAAGGACCATAACTGAGTCCAGGACTTAATTCAAAAGAGCCATAATCAGCAGATGCATAAGTCCGGTCAATATTATAACCACAAGAGGTAGTGCCATTAGCCATAGCACCGCTTGGAAATACCATTTGCCAGGAGATGCTTTCCTCTGTTTCTGAAAATCGGTTTTTATCATTTATCGTACCAAACTGTGCAGTAACGGAAATGGGTTCTTCTCCTAAAATATAGCGGCTGGCCTGTATGCAGTAAATCCCCAAATCCATTAAAGGCCCTCCTCCGGATAATTTTTTGTTCAGTCTCCAGTTAGCCGGACTATTTATATCCACTGGTTTTTTAGCAACGGTGTCATACGTTCTATACCCCAGAGATGATTCGATGTAGCGTACCTGTCCAAAAACTTTCTCTTGCCCTAATCGCTTAATTTCTAAATGAGTCGGCTCGTAATGCAAGCGGTATCCAATAGCTAACTGCACCTTATAATCATTGCAGGCTTTAATCATTTCTTCGCATTCTTTTACATCAATTGCCATTGGTTTTTCAGTGATAACATGCTTTCCCGCTTTTGCAGAACGAATAACGAAATCTTTATGCATGCTGTTTGGCAGGATAACGTAAACCATATCGATATCTTTGTTTTTTATGATCTCGTCAAAATTTTCATAATTATAGATATTCTTTTCAGGAATATTATATTTCTCTTTCCATTTGATGGCTTTAGAAGGTGTTCCGGTCACAATACCTGCAAGATTACAATACTCAGAGCCCTGCATGGATTCAGCTACTATATTGGCATAAATCCCTAAACCGCAAAGGGCAAGGTTTATTTTTTTTCCGTTATAAGGAATAGGTTCAGGTTCTGCTGCTAATAAAAAAGAAGGAAGACTTGTTGAAATGGCTGAAGCGCCAACACCAATTCCCAATTTATTTACAAAGGAACGTCTAGATATTTTTTCCATAAAAATTGTCTTTATATTACATTAAATAGGATTTTAGTAGTAAGCAGTTTTCAAGAAAAAGAGATATTTACATTTCTTGCTAAGTGCTCCAGAGAATATAATTAACTTCAAATTAAATGATTATAAGTTTATTATCCTAAAAAAGCGACATATTTCTCCATAAATATAATTAAGAAAATTTCTGTAATTCTTGACGAAAAATAAGTCAGATAAACAAAATCGTTTTATATATTTGATTTCAGGATAATTTTTGCATTATTTGCAAAATAAAAGCGCAAAGTCTGAAATTTATCAATTTAAAACCAGAATCACATATGGCGTTGTCAGGTTTATTCCGCAAGAAAACAGTACAGGATATTTTAAACCAGGTTGCAAAGAATGAAGCAGATGGTCATAATGCATTAGGGAAGCATTTAACTGCAAAGGACTTAACCGCCTTTGGAATTGCAGCTATAATTGGGGCAGGAATTTTTAGCACCATCGGAAAAGCCAGTGCTGACGGCGGTCCAGCGGTTATTTTTCTATTTCTTTTTACAGCTTTAGCCTGTAGTTTTGCAGCTTTTGCTTACGCCGAATTTGCATCGATGGTTCCGGTTTCCGGAAGTGCTTACACTTATTCTTATGTAGCTTTCGGCGAATTAATTGCCTGGATTATTGGCTGGGCTTTAATTATGGAATATGCCGTAGGAAATATAACGGTTGCTATATCGTGGAGTGATTATTTTACAGGACTACTTCAAAGCCAGGGAGTTAATTTGCCCCAATGGATTCAGATGGATTATTTAACGGCTTCAAACGGTTTTAAAGACGCAATGGGCCTGATGCAGGGAGGGAAAACTTTTGAAAATTTAGACACAGGATTACAGGCAGCTTATACAGCCTGGAAAACAGCACCAACGATTGGTTCTTTCCATTTTGTCGCAGATTTGCCGGCCTTGTTTATTATTGTATTGATTACCGCCTTGGTGTATCGCGGAATGAAGGAATCGCGTAATGCCAGTAATCTAATGGTAGTGGTGAAACTTTGTATTGTACTTTTAGTAATTGCAGTTGGAGTTTTTTATGTGGATACGACCAATTGGGATCCGTTTGCGCCAAATGGTGTAAGTGGAGTTTTAAAAGGAGTTTCGGCAGTTTTCTTTGCTTACATAGGTTTTGATGCCATTTCAACAACGGCAGAAGAATGTAAAAACCCACAGCGTGATTTACCACGAGGAATGATGTGGGCAATTATCATCTGTACCATTTTATACATTGCTATCGCATTGGTTTTAACCGGAATGGTCAGGTATAACGAATTAAATGTTGGCGATCCTTTAGCATTTGTTTTTGAAAAATTAGACTTAAAATGGATGTCCGGCATTATTGCAGTAAGTGCAGTTATTGCAATGGCAAGTGTTTTACTGGTTTTTCAGATGGGTCAGCCTCGTATCTGGATGAGTATGAGCCGAGATGGATTATTGCCAAAAAAATTTTCTACAGTACACCCAAAATTCAAAACACCTTCTTTTGCTACCATTGTAACAGGTTTTGTAGTCGCAGTTCCGGCTTTATTTTTAAATCTGACGATGGTAACCGATCTATGCAGTATCGGAACCTTGTTTGCTTTTGTACTAGTTTGTGCCGGAGTTTTAGTATTGCAGAATAAACCAGAAATTCCAAGGGGAAAATTCAAAACGCCTTACATCAATTCCAAATACATTTTGCCAGTTTTAATGATTGCAGGATTGTATTATGCTTTCGCTTTCAATACTAAAGCTACAATGTCTTTTATTAATAATGAAGCGCAGACTTTTGACGCAACAACTATTATTACGTCATTAAATAAAGAAGAATCAACAAAAGTTCTGAATTACTTAGAAAGTATTGATAGTAAAAATAAAACTGCTGAAACATCTGATTTGGAACATTTATTAAGTCAATATCAGGACAATGAAACCAAGTATGAAGAAGTAGTAAAAGGATTGCCAATTAATGATTCGCTAAAATACGAATCAGGTTTCAGCTTATTCAAACATAAAATTCCAATGTGGATTTTTCTTTTTGTTTTGATGGGATTAGCCGTTTGGGCATTCAGAAAAAAACTGTCTTTAATTCCACTTTTAGGACTTATATGTTGTCTATATATGATGGCAGAATTAAGTGTATGGAACTGGATTTACTTCACAATTTGGTTGTTGATCGGACTATTGATTTACTTTACGTATAGTCGGAAAAATAGTAAGCTGAACTTTGTTGAGAAGTTGTAAGTTAGAATTTAAAATTATATTTAAAAAACCGTTCTTTATATTAATTTCGGAACGGATTTTTTTTTGCAACTGACTGAGTAGGTTTATATGTTTTTTCAATTAGATTCTCCAGGATTTGGTAGATTTAATTGTCAATAGAATCTAAGTGTATTAGCTTAAATATTTTTAAATCTTCGTTTAAAAAACTTTGTGTAGTCATTGTGACCTAGAGTTAAATTCACGTGTCAATTCTCAATTCAAAACTAAAAAACATTAAATTTGATTTAAAATGATAAGGATAATGCAAACAAAAGAATTAAGACTCAAGCTTATAAAAGATTTTGGGAAATTCATAGATGATGATTCTAAATTGGAAATATTAGAAAGTTTTTTCGATGCTATAAATAATGAAGAAAAAAAGTCAATTGTTCCTGATTCGCATTATGATTTGGTTAATGAAGAAAGACAAAAATATATTTCCGGAGAAAATCAGTCTAGTTCCTGGGAGGAAGTGGAAAAACGTCTGAATGCTAAGTATGGCTTTTAGCATTACTATTTTACCGTTAGCAGAAAAAGAAATTGATGAATCTATTGAATTTTACGAAAGCAGAAGTAAAGGTTTAGGGAAAAAATTTCTAACTTATTTAAAATCTTATTTCAAGGTTTTAAAAACAAATCCAGCATTGTACGAAATAAAAAGGAATCTAGGTTATCGCGAATTAATATTGGTTAAGTTTCCATTTGTTATTATTTATGAAATTATTCAAAGCGAAGTAATCATTCATTCTGTTTTCCATACCTCAAGAAATCCTCAAAGAAAACCCTGAGTTTTAACTTTAATAAAATTCACTAAATTTTCTTGCTAAAAATTTTTAATCTTTCGGGAATCAATTTACAGGTTTTATAAAATCCAAATTCATTAATCAAAAAATCAAAAAAGAATCACTTTCTTTTTAAAAATTAAATAAATCATAACAAAAAACCTGAAGCTTTAAACTTCAAACAAAACTTTATTCCTTAATTTTGTAACCGCTAAAATAAAAACAAATACTATGAGTTCATTTGACGTAGTCATTATAGGTTCAGGTCCTGGAGGATATGTATCAGCAATTCGTTGCGCACAATTAGGTTTCAAAACTGCAATTGTAGAAAAATATAATTCATTAGGCGGAACTTGCCTTAACGTAGGTTGTATTCCCTCAAAAGCATTATTATCATCTTCTCATCATTATGCTGAAATTGCTCATTTTGCAGATCACGGAATTGAAGTTTCTGGTGATGTAAAAATCAATTTAGAGAAAATGATTGCGCGTAAACAAGCCGTTGTAGATCAGACCGTAGGCGGAATCAACTACTTAATGGATAAAAATAAAATTACTGTTTTCAATGGTTTAGGTTCTTTTGTAGACGCAACACACATTGCTGTTGCAAAAGCTGATGGAACATCTGAAACTATCGAAGCAAAATATACGGTAATTGCCACAGGATCAAAGCCATCTTCTTTACCTTTTATCAAAATTGACAAAGAAAGAATCATCACTTCTACTGAAGCTTTGGCTTTAAAAGAAGTTCCAAAACACTTGGTTATCATTGGTGGTGGAGTTATCGGAATCGAGCTTGGACAAGTGTATCTTCGTTTAGGAGCTCAGGTTTCAGTAGTAGAATTCATGGACAGAATTATTCCTGGAATGGATGGAGCTCTTTCTAAAGAATTGACAAAAGTATTGAAAAAACAAGGAATGAAATTCTATGTTTCTCACAAAGTAAAATCAGTTGAAAGAAACGGTGATGCTGTTGTTGTTCAGGCTGAAAACGCAAAAGGAGAAACGATTACGCTGGAAGGAGATTATTCATTAGTTTCCGTTGGTCGCCGTCCTTACACAGACGGATTGAATGCGGACAAAGCCGGAGTTAAAATTTCAGACAGAGGACAAGTCGAAGTAAACGATCATTTACAAACAAGTGTTCCAAATATCTATGCAATTGGAGATGTTGTTCGTGGAGCCATGTTAGCACACAAAGCGGAAGAAGAAGGAGTAATGGTTGCTGAAATTTTAGCAGGTCAAAAACCACATATCGATTATAACTTAATCCCTGGTGTAGTTTACACTTGGCCAGAGGTTGCCGCAGTTGGACAAACTGAGGAGCAATTGAAAGCGGCTGGAGTTAAATACAAATCTGGAAGTTTCCCATTCAAAGCTTTAGGACGTGCAAGAGCAAGTGCTGACTTAGACGGATTTGTAAAAATCCTTGCAGATGAGAAAACAGATGAGGTTTTAGGTGTTCACATGATTGGTGCCCGTACAGCAGATTTAATTGCTGAAGCGGTTACTGCAATGGAATTCAAAGCTTCAGCTGAAGATATTTCAAGAATGAGCCACGCACATCCAACTTTTGCGGAAGCGATAAAAGAAGCAGCATTAGCTGCTACTGAAAACAGAGCTTTGCACGTATAATTTTTTACGTAAAATCATATTTTAGAAAACCGTCAGAATTTTATTTTGACGGTTTTTTGTTTTGCAATATGTAATAAGCATAAAAAATTCTGTAAAATGATTTTCTTTTTTAGATGTTATCTTTGATTAATTTTAAAAGCCAACATCATGAAAAATAAATATATAGCTCCAGTTTTGCTTGGAGTAGGAATCGCTTTTTTGCTTTATTCCTGTGGCTCAACTATTCCGGAAAAAGCAACTGTTGTCAATAATTTTGATAAAGCTAAATACCTTGGAAAATGGTATGAAATTGCCAGACTGGATTTTAAATATGAAAAAGGTTTAAATAACGTAACTGCAGAATATTCCCTAAATGATAACGGAACGATAAAAGTAGATAACAAAGGGTATGAGGTTGAAGAAAATAAGTGGAAACAAAGTATTGGAAAAGCTAAATTCGTTGAAAAAGAAAATATAGGGATGTTGAAGGTTTCTTTTTTTGGTCCTTTTTACTCCGGATATAATGTAATTGCAGTTGACCAGGATTATAAATATGCTTTGGTTGCCGGAGAAAGTTTAAAATACATGTGGATACTTTCGAGAGAAACTATACTTCCTGAAAACATTAAAACGGCTTATTTGAAAAAAGCACAGGAAATTGGATATAAAACGTCTGATTTAGTCTGGGTAAAACACGACAAAGCAAACTAAAAAAAATAAACCCGGCAGATTCTTAAAGTCTATCGGGTTTTGTATTTTAAATTTGAATCTAAATCATGGAGTAAAAACACTTTTATAATTATCCCAGTATCTGTAAATTAGAAATAAATTTGCTAAGAATAATAATCCGGCAATAGGAAGACCTTCAGGTGCAAGGAAATAATTAATGAATAAAATGTTTACGGTTATCGGCAAAATCAGGATATTGGCTAATGTTACAAAACGTCCCGTGACGAAAGCAATTCCGCAAAGTAATTCAATTGATTTTGCCAGAGGCAGTAAGTAAGTTGATGCAACAAGACCTACATTAAAAGCTTTAAAGTTTCCGGTTACTTCTGGTTCAGGTGCCAGCTTAAAGAAAAAGCTGATGGAAGCGAAAAGTAGCAAAAGGCCGATTAAAACGCGAACAATAATAGTAGCAATTTTCATAATGCTTAGGATTTTTTAAGGTTAAAAAATATAAATTATGTGCTTGAAATCTATAATCTAAAATTTACGTTTATAACAAATAATTAATTATAAAACGCTATTATATTGGAGTATTTAGTAATCAACTATGTCTCGTTTTGAGATTAATTGAATTCTATATCAAATATAGTAAATTTTTTATTATGAAATTGCTGATTTATTAACAGTTTTATTAGTTTTTGCTGAATTTTAAGCTCTGATTTATTTTAAACTTTCATTAATTAAGCGTTCCATTAATTTATTTAAATATTCTACTTGATAATCTCCCACAGATGCCTCAAGATGGTCATTTCCAATTCCGCTGTCATTGGTTATAAAAACATATGTTCCATTAGTTGCAATTGCCATATAACGCATTAAAAATTCTGTTTCTTTGTCAATTCCACTAGCAGTTATTGGAATGATTTTGATACCTTTTTTACTGGCTGTTGCAATCAAATCATGAATTTCTGAAATAATCTGATCATCATAATGAGGTGGGGCATCAAGTACAAGAAACAGAATTCTGGAAGTTGCATTTTCAGACCATTCTAAATCATTGATTGATTTGTCTAATGCGGTTTCAACAGCTTCCGGAAAATCCCCGCCAGCTTCAGCAGATTGCTCTTTTATAAAATTAACAGTATCATCAATATCTGTAGAAAAATCAGATACTTTTGTTACATAATCTTCTCCTTTGTCTCTGTAAAAAACAGATCCCATGTTTACGGTAACGCCTTGATTTTTACGTTGTACTTTTGAAATAACATCGGTTAGTTCTTCTTTCAGGTATTCTAGTTCATCTCCCATAGAGCCTGTTGCATCAACCATAAAGGCGATATCGATCTTCTTTTCTGTGTTCTCCTCAGAATAATTTTTTAAAACTAATCGATTGACCTTTTTATCGCTGTATGTGAGAATGTTTTTAAATACCTGATTGCCAATTTTTATTTTTAAATTTTGATTGCCAGACTGGTTTTTATTTTTTAGAGAAGGCCATAATTCCGCATTTCCTTTATTGTTAGTTCTGGATGACCAGATGATTTCATTTTGAGAATTAATTAATGAAACTGGTACATCGACTACATTTTCTGAATCGTATTTTATATTTACAGAAATTCTGTCTTTTAAGTAATATTTCCAATAATCACTCATTTCAGAGAATTCAGAATTTGAGTTTAAAGATTCCCAAAATTTCCAATTGCTTAAGTCATTCCATTCACCGGCGGTAATTTGCCCAGCCTGAATTTGTTGTTGTTGATCTGTTTCTGATGAAGATGATTCTGCTGATTCGACATCTGCACGATCTTCTGCGCTTGAATCAGAGGATGCTGAGTCTGCTTTTTTACAGGAAAATAGTAATGTGATGATTACCAATGAGGTCAGGCTTAATTTTACAATTGTTTTCATAAAAGGTTTAAAAGCGTTGATTAATAAATATGCTATAGTGTAAGTAATTTTGATTTTATAGTTAAAAAGATTAATAAATTGACGTTAATCTCGTGTACTAAAAAGCGTGCCAATATTTTTTTAAGATTACTTTATTGAAGGAATTTTTTTGTCGTAATTTTGAAATCTAAAATTGATTCATTTTTGAGAGTTTCCATTCACAAGCATATTCCGGATCCGGAGCAGTTTAAGCAACAGCTTTTAAGTTGGTCACAACAATTTCGAGAGGTTATTTTTTTGGATAGTAATTCCTATCCTCAAGAATATTCCAGTTTCGATTGTTTGATGGCTGTTGATGCTTTTACGTCTTTAAAAACCGATTTTCATAATGCGTTTGAAGATTTAAAACAGTATCAGCAAACTACTAAAGACTGGCTTTTTGGGTATTTGTCTTACGATCTTAAGAATGACACGGAATCTTTAAAATCATCTAATTTTGACGGACTTAATTTTCCGGATTTATTTTTCTTTCAGCCAAAAAAGATTTTTTTATTGAAAGAAAATCAGCTTGAAATCAGTTATTTGTTGCTTTGTGATGATGAAGTTGAAGAGGATTTTGAAGAAATTATTCAAAGTAAAAATGATTCTTTTGAAACGTTGGGTAAAGTCGAAGTGCAGCAACGAATTTCAAAAGAATTATATTTTCAGAAAGTAACAAAAATGCTGGAACATATTCATGCAGGTAATATGTACGAAGCTAATTTTTGTATGGAGTTTTATGCTGAAAATGCGATTATCAATCCGCTGGAAAAATTTCAAAAACTAAATGAGATTTCAAAAGCGCCTTTTTCGGTTTTTTTTAAAAATAATAAACAATTTTTGCTTTCGGCATCACCTGAACGTTATCTGAAAAAAACCGGTGATATCATTATTTCGCAGCCAATAAAAGGCACCTCAAAACGATTTCAAGATCTGAATCAGGATGTAGAATCAAAACGAAATCTTGAAAACGATGCAAAAGAACGTGCAGAGAATATCATGATTACAGATTTGGTTCGAAACGACTTGTCGCATACAGCACAAAAAGGGTCGGTAGAAGTTAAGGAACTCTGCAAAATTTATTCCTTTTTGCAGGTACATCAAATGATTTCGACGGTCACTTCAAAATTAGATGCTCAGTATTCTTCTGTAGATGTTTTGAAAACAACTTTTCCAATGGGAAGTATGACAGGAGCACCAAAAATTTCGGTAATGAAAATCATTGAAAGCCTGGAAGAAACCAAAAGAGGTTTGTATAGCGGGGCAGTTGGTTATTTTACTCCCGAAGGAGATTTTGATTTTAATGTTGTAATTAGAAGTATTTTATATAATCAGGAAAATAAATATGTTTCGTTCTCCGTTGGAAGCGCTATTACGGCTCAGTCTGTTCCTGAAAAAGAATATGAAGAATGTTTGCTAAAGGCCAACGCAATGTCTGAAGTATTAAAATCGTCGAATCCGGTTTAAAATAAATTGTAAAAGTGTTTGTGTATGAAATTAATTTTAAGAACCTATAAGCTAAAGCTAAAACACACTTTTAGAATTTCGAGGAAATCCATTGATTTTCAGCCTTCGTTAATCGTAGAATTGCAGGATGATGGGGTTTCAGGGTATGGAGAGGCTACATCGAATCCGTATTATGGTATTACAGTAGAAATTTTGCAGAGAGATATTGAGAAAATTCGTGATATTGTAGAAGAATCGCATGATGAAACACCAGAAGAATTTTGGCTGAAAATAAATTCGCTTTTAACACATAATCCTTTTGCGTTATGTGCTCTGGACAATGCGTATAATGATTTGTATGCACGAAAAAATGGCAAAAAACTGTATGAATTGTGGAATTATGATATCAGCCATAATCCATTGACGAATTATACCATTGGGATTGATACTATTGAAAAAATGATCCTGAAGATGAAGGGATTTCCGTGGCCGATTTATAAAATAAAGTTGGGTACTCCTGAAGACATTGCAATTGTAACTGAGTTACGAAAGTATACTGATGCTGTTTTTAGGGTAGATGCAAATTGCGCCTGGACTGTAGAAGAAACTTTGAAAAATGCAGTTATTTTAAAAAACTTAGGTGTCGAATTTATTGAACAGCCTTTAAAAGCTAATGATTGGGAAGGGCATAAGGAAGTTTTTGAAAATGCTGTTTTGCCTATTATAGCCGATGAAAGTTGTATCACAGAATCAGATGTTGCAAAATGTCATAATTGTTTTCACGGTGTAAATATTAAACTAATGAAATGCGGCGGAATAACACCAGGTCGGAGAATGATTACTGAAGCAAAAAAACTGGGCTTGAAAACGATGGTAGGTTGTATGACAGAATCTACAGTTGGGATTTCCGCTATCGCACATTTATTGCCCGAATTGGATTATGTTGATATGGATGGCTCATTATTATTGGAAGAAGATATTGCGACTGGTGTAAGGATAATGGATGGTAGAACATATTATCCGGACCGTAAAGGAACAGGTGTGATTTTATTCTAATATTTCCTTTTAAAATAGTGTACCTTTGCAAAATAACGATAATGAGGGAAGATAAATAAAACTTTAACCTCAAACCTGAAACAAAACAAAAAATGACAAACAACGATATCTTAAAAAAACTTCGCGTGGCTTTAATGTTACGTGATGATCAAATAGTAGAAATTTTAGAATTGGTAGATTTTAGAATTTCAAAATCAGAATTAGGGGCTTTTTTTAGAGCAGAAGATCATCCGAACTATATGGAATGCGGTGATCAGGTTTTGCGTAACTTTTTAAACGGATTGGTAATTCATTTAAGAGGAACAAAAGAAAATCCAAAAAATCCAAATGATGTTTTAGCAAAGCATAAAGCTGAGATTCCGAAGAAAGATAATACGAAAGAAAGACCTGAGTTTAAAGCTGTGCCAAAAGACAGTGAAAGAAGAAGAGGTGATCAAAGTTCTTCAAAGTCTGGTTCGACAGCTAAAAAACCTAAAAAGAAAGAATTTCCAAAAGGAAATGGAAAACCATCTGTTGTAGAAAAAGTAGTTTACAAAAACGGTAAGAATAAGAAATAATTAACCGCAAAGAGTGCAAAGGTTTACGCAAAGTTCGCAAAGTTATCTGATATATCTTTGCGAACTTTGTGTTTGTAATTGTAGCAGTGAGAAAAAAATATTGCGTGCTTTGCGGTTAAAAAAAATCCACTCCGCAAAATGGAATGGATTTTATATATAAATTTATTTCTTATTTTAATTAAGAAAGAGCAGCTTTAACCTGGTCAGCGGCTTCCTGGAATTGAACTGCAGATAAAATTGGCATACCAGAGTTGTCAATTAATTCTTTTGCAATTTCAGCGTTAGTTCCCTGCAAGCGAACAATAATTGGTACTTTAATAGCGTCTCCCATGTTTTTGTAAGCATCAACAACTCCCTGAGCAACACGGTCACAACGAACGATTCCTCCAAAGATGTTAATTAAAATTGCTTTTACGTTTGGATCTTTTAAGATAATTCTGAAGGCTGTTTCAACACGTTTAGCATCAGCAGTTCCTCCTACGTCAAGGAAGTTAGCAGGTTCAAAACCAGCGTATTTAATTAAATCCATAGTCGCCATTGCAAGACCAGCTCCGTTTACCATACATCCTACAGTACCGTCAAGGTCAACATAGTTTAAACCAACTTCTTTAGCTTCAACTTCGATTGGATTCTCCTCACGGATATCTCTCATTTCAGCGTATTTAGGTTGTCTGTATAAAGCATTATCGTCGATATTAACTTTGGCGTCAACAGCTAAGATTTTGTTATCAGAAGTTTTTAATACAGGGTTGATTTCAAACATAGAAGCATCAGAACCAATGTAAGCATTGTAAAGTGCATCGATGAATTTAACCATTTCTTTAAAAGCATTTCCAGAAAGACCTAAGTTAAAAGCAATTCTTCTGGCCTGGAAACCTTGTAAACCTACAGAAGGATCAACTTCCTCAGTAAAGATTAAATGTGGTGTGTGTTCAGCAACTTCTTCGATATCCATTCCTCCTTCAGTAGAGTACATAATCATGTTGCGTCCTGTAGCTCTATTTAACAAAACAGAAACATAAAATTCAGAAGTTTCACTTTCACCAGGATAGTAAACATCTTCAGCTACTAAAACTTTGTTTACTTTTTTACCCTCAGCAGAAGTTTGAGGAGTGATTAATTGCATTCCGATAATTTGTCCTGCAAGTTCCTCAACTTGTTGTAAGTTTTTAGCAAGTTTAACTCCGCCACCTTTTCCACGACCACCTGCGTGAATTTGTGCTTTAATTACATGCCATCCTGTTCCGGTTTCAGCAGTTAATTGTTTTGCAGCAGCAACAGCTTCAACCGCATTGTTAGCTACAATTCCGCGTTGAATGCGTACTCCGTAACTCGCTAGAATTTCTTTTCCTTGATATTCGTGTATGTTCATAATATAGAATTTGTCTGGTTCTGAATTTATTTCAGAATAAAAGTGCAACAAAAGTAGCAAAATTGAACTAAAAACTAAAATCTTTTTTAATTAATAATAAACCAATCTTACTTTGTTAAATTAATTTAATTAAAGTCAAAAAAAAGATTAAGCTAATATATCCTCATTGTTAATTTTTAACCACTATATCGTTTTAGAATTAGCATAAAAGCAACATGTTTTCAGGTAAAGTTGTTGATTTTTCTTAATATAATTTAAAACGAATTGTGATTTTGGCAATTCACAATGGGTTCTATAATATTATTATCATTTAAGAACCCTTTTTCTAATATTCCTATAAAAATATGAGGCAAAGTGTGATTTTGGTACATTATATTTAATGAAATCTTTATTTTTGTAAAAAAAAAATATCAAGAATGAAACTAAAAGAACAAGGTCTTTATTTGCCAGAATTCGAGCATGAAAACTGCGGAGCTGGTTTTATCTGCAATCTTAAAGGAGAAAAGACAAACCAAATTATTCATGATGCTCTTGAGATTCTAGTTAAGCTGGAACACAGAGGTGGAGTGAGTGCTGATGGAAAAACAGGAGATGGAGCTGGACTTTTAATTGATATTCCTCATGATTATTTCAAGAGGATATGTGATTTTGAATTGCCTGCTGCACGTGAGTATGCTGTTGGGATGGTATTTTTACCAAAAATTAAAAATCAATACGATTTTTGTAAAGAAGTTTTTGAAAAAGAAATTAAAGCGCAGGGACTTTCTGTTTTAGGATGGAGAACGGTACCGGTTGACTCTTCTCAGCTGGGAGAAATTGCTTTGGCATCAGAACCAACTATTGAACAAATTTTTATTGGTAAGAGTGAAGCTATAGAAGATGCTATTTTTAAAGCAAAATTATATGCAGCGCGTAAAATTACGGAGCATAGCATCAGAAATTCAAAAATATCCCAAAGCTCTTATTTTTATCTTCCAAGTTTATCTACAACGACTATAATATATAAAGGTATTATTATGCCTGAAGATATTGGGCCGTATTATACTGATTTGCAACAAACGGACTTGGTTACACGTTTGGCTTTAGTTCATCAGCGTTTTTCTACTAATACAATGCCTACATGGGAGTTGGCTCAGCCATTTAGATATATGTGTCAAAATGGGGAGATCAATACTTTGCGTGGTAATGTGAGCAGAATGCGTGTTCGTGAAGAAATTATGAAAAGTGAGGTTTTCGGGCCACAAATAGATAAATTATTCCCAATTATTTTACCTGGTAAATCAGATTCTGCTTCTATGGATATGGTTGTGGAGTTGTTAACGCATACAGGAAGATCATTGCCTGAAGTAATGATGATGATGATTCCGGAAGCTTGGGAAAAACACAAAACAATGTCTCCTGAAAGAAAAGCATTCTATGAATACAATGCTTGTATTATGGAGCCATGGGATGGACCTGCTTCTGTACCGTTTTCAGATGGTGATTATGTAGGAGCGTTATTAGACCGTAACGGACTAAGACCTTCAAGATATACAGTTACAAAAAGCGGTAAATTAATAATGGCTTCTGAAATTGGGGTTGTTGATGTGCCTGCAGAAGATGTTGAAAGCCATGGTAGATTAGAGCCTGGTAAAATGTTCCTTGTGGATATGAATGAAGGCCGTATCATCAATGACGAAGAAATTAAAAGTAAAATTGTTTCTGAAAGACCTTATCAGGAATGGTTGAACCAATACAGATTACACTTAAGAGATGTTCCTGAAACATCAGATGTTTGCCCGGTTGAAACAAGTGATCTGCCTACAAGAGAACGTCTTTTTAATTATACTTTAGAAGATATTCAGGATGTAATTACACCAATGGCTCAGACAGGTAAAGAGGCTTTGGGATCTATGGGAATTGATACACCTCTTGCAGTGTTGTCAGACAGGCCGCAGTTGATTCCTAATTATTTTAAACAATTATTCGCTCAGGTAACCAATCCCCCGTTAGATGGTATCCGTGAAGAAATTGTTACGGATATTGCTTTGAACTTGGGTCAGGATCGTAATATTTTTGATATTTCAAGTAAGCAATGCCGTAAACTAAGAATTCAGAATCCGGTTATTTCTAACGGTGACTTAGAAAAAATCAGAACGATTTCTATAGATAACTTCAAAGCAGAAACTTTTAAAATTTTATATCCTAAAGCTGAGGGTATGAACGGTTTAGAAAATGCTTTGGATGCTATTATTGTACAAATTACAAAAGCGGTAGAAAGAGGAACCAATATTATTATTCTTTCTGATAGAGGAGTGAATAAAGAGTTTGCTCCAATCCCTGCTTTATTGGCTTGTTCGTATGTAAATCACCAGATGAACCGTTTGCGTAAGCGTTCTTACTTTGATATTATCATGGAATCTGCTGAACCTCGCGAACCGCATCATTTTGCTACATTATTTGGATACGGTGCTAGTGCGATCAATCCTTATATGGTAAATGAAATTATTCGTGTTCAGGTTAAGGAAGGATTTATTACCGGAATTTCAGAACAAAAAGCAGTTGATAATTTCAATAAGGCAATTGGTTCAGGAATTTTGAAAATTATGAATAAAATCGGAATCTCAACTTTGCATTCGTACAGAGGTTCTCAGATTTTTGAAATTGTTGGATTCAATTCTAAATTCGTTGAAAAATACTTCCCATATACTACTTCAAGAATTGAGGGTATAGGGTTATACGAAATCGAAAAAGAAATTACAGAAAGATACAAATATGCTTATCCTGATAAGTTGATTTCGAGTAGATTAGGTTTGAATATTGGAGGAGAATACAGATGGAGACGTAACGGAGAAAGACACTTGTTTAATCCTACTACCATCGCAAAATTACAGCAGGCTGTTCGATTAAGCGATCAGAATAGTTATGATGTGTATTCAAATACTATTAACGATCAGGCGAAAAGCTTAATGACGATTCGTGGATTGTTTGAATTTGATAATTTAAATCCGATTCCATTAGAAGAAGTAGAGCCTTGGACAGAAATTGTAAAACGTTTTAAAACGGGAGCAATGTCTTACGGATCTATTTCAAGAGAAGCACACGAAAATTTAGCCATTGCAATGAACCGTATTGGAGGGAAATCCAATTCAGGCGAAGGCGGGGAAGACAGAAAGCGCTTCCAGCCGGATGTAAATGGTGACAGTCGTAACTCGGCTATTAAACAAGTTGCTTCCGGACGCTTTGGGGTTACTTCCCACTATCTGACAAATGCAAAAGAAATCCAGATTAAAATGGCTCAGGGTGCTAAGCCTGGAGAAGGTGGTCAGCTACCTGGAGAAAAAGTATTGCCATGGATTGCAGAAGCACGTAACTCAACTCCTTTTGTGGGATTGATTTCTCCTCCGCCACACCACGATATTTACTCTATTGAAGATTTGGCACAATTAATCTTCGACCTGAAAAATGCCAATAGAGAAGCCCGAATCAATGTGAAACTGGTTTCTGAGGTTGGTGTTGGAACAATTGCTGCCGGTGTTGCAAAAGCCAAAGCAGATGTTGTTTTAATTGCAGGTTATGACGGTGGAACAGGAGCTTCTCCTTTAACATCATTAAAACACGCTGGTCTTCCGTGGGAACTTGGACTAGCAGAAGCGCAGCAGACTTTAGTATTAAATAACTTAAGAAGCAGAATCGTTGTAGAATGTGATGGTCAGTTAAAAACAGGTCGTGACGTAGCTATCGCTGCTTTGTTAGGAGCTGAAGAATTTGGTTTTGCAACGGCTCCTCTTGTCGCTTCGGGTTGTATTATGATGCGTAAATGTCACCTGAATACATGTCCTGTCGGAATTGCGACTCAGGATAAAGATTTGCGTAAAAATTTCAAAGGAACTCCTGAGCACGTTATTAATTTCTTTTACTATGTTGCAGAAGAATTAAGAGGTATTATGGCTCAGTTAGGTTTCAGAACGTTAGCTGAAATGGTAGGTCAGACAGATAAAATCAATTCAAACAAAGCAATTGAGCATTACAAAGCTAAAGGACTAGATTTATCTTCGATTTTACACAGACCTGATGCTTACAAAAAAATGCCGATCCGTAATACGGAAAAGCAGGATCATGGTTTAGAAGGCGTATTGGATTTCCAAATCCTTAGAGATTCGCATCGTGCTTTGTACAGAAAAGAAAAAATGACGTTATCTTATCCAATTAACAACATAAACCGTTCTGTTGGTGCTATTGTAAGTAATGAGATTTCTAAAATATACGGTCACCTTGGATTACCTGAGGATACCTTGAATGTTAATTTTACCGGTTCTGCAGGTCAGAGTTTAGGCGCTTTCAGTGCTCATGGACTAACATTTACTGTAGAAGGAAATACGAACGATTATTTAGGTAAAGGTTTGTCCGGGGCTAAATTAATTATTAAAAAGCCTGCAAATGCAACATTTGTAGCTGAGAATAATATCATTGTTGGAAACGTTTGTTTATTTGGTGCAATCGAGGGAGAGGCTTATATCAATGGTATAGCCGGAGAGCGATTTGCAGTACGTAATTCTGGAGCGATTGCTGTAGTGGAAGGTGTTGGAGATCATGGTTGTGAGTACATGACCGGAGGTAAAGTTGTGGTGCTTGGTAACACAGGACGTAACTTTGCGGCAGGTATGAGCGGAGGTATTGCTTATGTCTATGATCCTGAAAACAAATTTAAAAACGGATTGTGTAATACGGAAACAATCGAATTTGAGACAGTTGAAGGCGCTGATGCTGACGACCTAAGAAATTTGATCGAAAGACACGTTCAGTACACAAACAGTACAAGAGGTACAGCATTATTAAACGACTGGGCAGGAAGCTTAGACAATTTTGTAAAAGTGATGCCTACAGAGTACAAAAAAGCGTTGAAACGTCTGGAAACAGAAGAACAAATGGTAGAAGAATTAACAGCATAATACAATGGGAAAAGTAACAGGTTTTAAAGAATTCGAAAGACAAGACGAATCATATATAGAAGTTAAAGAACGTGTAACGAATTATAATGAATTTACGATTCCTTTGAGTGAAGCTGAAATTATTACTCAGGGTTCTCGTTGCATGGATTGTGGTATCCCCTTTTGTCACAGTGGTTGTCCTCTTGGGAATTTAATTCCCGATTTCAATCACATGGTGTACCAGGAAGAATGGCAAAAAGCCTCATGGATTTTGCATTCAACAAACAATTTTCCTGAGTTTACAGGACGTTTGTGTCCGGCGCCATGCGAAAAAGCATGTGTGTTAGGACTTATTGAAGAGCCAATTTCTATCGAAAATATAGAAAAAAACATTGTGGAGCGTGCTTTTAAAGAAGGATGGATCAAACCACAGCCACCAAAAGTAAGAACTGGTAAAACAGTTGCGGTGGTAGGATCAGGCCCAGCTGGTTTAGCAGCAGCTCAGCAATTAAACAGGGCAGGTCATACTGTTACTGTTTTTGAAAGAGATAATGCTATTGGAGGCTTGTTGCGTTACGGAATTCCAAATTTCAAATTAGAAAAAGGAATTATCGACAGACGTATCGCTATTTTAGAAGCTGAAGGAATTACCTTCAAAGTAAATACTAATGTAGGTGTAAACTATTCCATTGAAGATCTAAAAGCATTCGATTCTATCGTGCTTTGTGGAGGAGCTACTGAAAGAAGAGGTTTACCTACTCCTGGAGCTGATGCAGACGGTGTGGTTCAGGCAATGGATTTCTTAACCCAGCAGACTAAAGTAGTTTTTGGAGAAAAAATCGAAAATCAGGTATTGGCTACCGGAAAAGATGTAATCGTGATTGGTGGTGGTGATACAGGTTCTGACTGTGTTGGAACATCAAACCGCCAAGGGGCAAAATCGGTAACGAATTTTGAAATTATGCCAAAACCGCCGGTTGGAAGAAGTGCATCAACTCCTTGGCCTTACTGGCCATTGCAGTTAAAAACATCTACTTCTCATAAAGAAGGCTGTGAAAGAGACTGGTTAATCAATACGAAAGAATTTATCAAAGACGAAAATGGTAAATTAATCGCTTTGAAAACAGTAAAAGTAGAGTGGAAAATGGTTCCGGGTCAGCGTCCTGAATTACTTGAAGTAGAAGGATCTGAAAAAATATGGCCTTGTGACTTAGCTTTACTGGCACTTGGATTTACAGGACCTGAAAAAACGTTAAGTGAGCAATTAGGACTGGAAATTGATTTCAGAAGCAACTATAAAGCAAATAATTATCAGACAAATGTGCCTAATATATTTACAGCAGGAGATATGAGAAGAGGGCAGTCCTTGATTGTCTGGGCTATTTCTGAAGGTAGAGAAGCTGCTCGTCAGGTTGATATTTATTTAATGGGCAAATCTGATTTGCCTACTAAAGAAGGTGGAGATTTACCTGGAGTGTAATAATTATGCAATAAAATTTCTAAACGGCTGTCAATATTGATAGCCGTTTTGCTTTTTTATTATTATTTTTCACAAATTTTCAAAATGTTTTAAATTTAAACAAAACTCACATATAGTTTAAAAAACAAACAATTTGTTATAATTTGTTATTTTTCTATAAATTATTTGCTGGTAGATAAAAGAGTAATAAATTTGCTTAAAATAAGTTTAAAAATGCAAGCAAAAGATTTACTGCAGTTAGCAGACCAATTTGGAAGTCCATTGTATGTTTACGATGCTGAAAAAATCCAATCTCAGTACAACAGATTAACTAAAGCTTTCTCTAAGGTGGAGAAGTTAAGAGTTAATTATGCCATGAAGGCATTGTCTAACATTGCGATTCTTCAGTTATTAAAGAACATGGGGTCTGGTTTAGATACTGTATCGATTCAGGAAGTTTTATTAGGACTTCATGCTGGCTACGACCCTGACAAAATTTTCTTTACACCAAACGGCGTTTCTCTTGAAGAAATTGAAGAAGTTGCCGCTATGGGAGTACAGGTTAATATTGATAATTTATCAATTTTAGAGCAATTCGGGACAAAATATCCTCAAACACCAGTTTGTATTCGTATTAATCCTCACGTAATGGCAGGTGGAAATGCTAATATTTCTGTTGGGCATATCGATAGTAAATTCGGAATCTCTGTGCACCAGTTGCCGCATTTATTGCGAATTGTAGAGAACACCAAAATGAATATTGTAGGGATTCACATGCACACGGGATCTGATATTTTAGATATCGAAGTATTCCTGTATGCTGCTGAAATTTTGTTCGACACCGCTAAAAATTTCAAAAATCTGGAGTTTTTAGATTTCGGAAGCGGATTCAAAGTACCTTACAAAAAAGACGATATCGAAACGGATATTGAAGAACTAGGTAAAAAATTATCTAAAAGATTCAATGCTTTCTGTACAGAATATGGTAAAGATCTAACGTTGATTTTCGAACCAGGGAAATTCCTTGTGAGCGAAGCAGGTTTCTTCTTAGCAAAAGTAAACGTGGTAAAACAAACAACTTCAACAGTTTTTGCCGGAATCGACAGTGGTTTCAATCATTTAATTCGTCCAATGTTTTACGGATCTTCACATCATATCGAAAACATCTCGAACCCGAAAGGAAAAGAGCGTTTTTACTCCGTGGTAGGCTACATTTGCGAAACCGATACTTTTGCCAACAACCGCAGAATTCCGGAAATTACAGAAGGTGACATTTTAGCGTTCAGAAACGCGGGAGCCTATTGTTTCTCCATGTCTTCGAACTACAATTCAAGATACAAACCGGCTGAGGTTTTATGGATGAACGGTCAGGGAATCCTGATTCGAGCTCACGAAACTTTTGAAGATTTGCTTAAAAATCAAATTCCGTTGCCAATAGAAGCAACAGTTTAAAAATAAAAAAAAAGAGAATATCAATGCTAAGTCCCGTTTCTTGTGAAGCGGGATTTTTTTTGCCCAAGATTTTAATAACTAAATAGTTTTACTAAAAAATATCATACATTTGGGGTCATTTTATTCTTAATAAATTATGTTTATTACAATTGCATGATATTATAAGGTAAGCTAAAAAGATTCTAGTAAATCTTCATAATCCCAAATAAATTATAATGAAAAAAAAAATTTTATTTTTAACTATTGCTTTAATTTTAAGTATTAATTCTTATTCACAAATCGCTTTTGAAAATGGATATTTTATTACTGATGATGGAAAAAAAACAGATTGCTTAATCGAAAATATTGATTGGAAAAATACACCGTTAGAATTTAGATATAAATTATTGCAAAATCAGGATGTTCAAAATGCCGATATTCAAACTGTAAAAGAATTTGGAATAAATGGTCAAAGTAAGTTTATTCGTTCTGTAGTCAAAATAGACAGATCAAGTAAGTTTATTGAATATATGAGTAAGGAAAAAAAACCTGTTTTTAATGAGGAAAAATTATTTTTACAGGTACTCATAGAAGGAAATGCAACATTATTTTTATTTACAGATGTAAATGTAAGACGATTTTTTTATAAAATTGATGATTCTGAAATAAAACAACTGGTTTATAAACCTTATTTAGCACATGAGGATTCTATCGCTCATAATAACTATTTCAGAGAACAGCTTTATATAGATTTAAAATGTGAAAGTATTAAGCAGAATGAATATGAAAAGTTGAATTATAAGAAAAATGATCTAACAAGCTTATTTTTGAAATACAATAAATGTAATAACTCTGAATTTGTTGATTTTGAGAATAAAGAAAAAAGAGATTTATTTAATTTGACTGTTCGTCCAAGAGTAAATAATAGCTCATTATCTATAGATAACTCTGTTTCGGATTTTCGTGATTTTGATTTTGGATCTAACTCATCTTTCACGGTAGGAGTTGAGGCTGAATTTGTTTTGCCATTTAATAAAAATAGATGGTCTGTCATACTAGAGCCTACTTATCAATATTTTAGAGCAGAAAAAGCTGCACCAAGTTCAAATGTTGTAGGAGGTGAAGTTCAGGGAAGGGTAGATTATAAGTCCGTTGAATTGCCTGTCGGTATACGTCGTTACTTTTTTGTTAATAATTCCTTCAAAATTTTCACAAATGCTTCAATAGTATTTGATTTTGCTTCAAGCTCTAAAATTACTTTCACTAGAAAAGACGGTTCGGAAATAAGTGCATTAGATGTTTCATCCGCATTATATTTGGGATTAGGTTTAGGTTGTAAGTTTAAAGATAAATATTCTGTAGAAATAAGATATTTAACCCAAAGAGGACTTTTAGTTGATTATTCTTCATGGAATTCTTCTTATCAAACCACCTCATTAATACTTGGATATTCATTCTTTTAGAAGAGTTAAGAGTTGAAAATAATCTTCAGATAATTTGTACAATTTTTTTATATATCCCGTTTCCGAAAGGTGAATGGGATTTTTTTTGCACAATTTTGTCTTCTAATGAAGGAAGGGGGGCGACCCGGGGTTTCGACTATGTTATTATTCTGCTGCTTAAAAATAATGATACTACCTTCTATCCTCATGCATGAAAAAATGACTATTTTTATCCGAAATTACAACATAATAGTAGTTTCTGTAATGGTAAGAAATTAATATTGTAATAAAATAAATACGTAAATTCATGGATGATTTAGTTCTCACACAAAAAGAAAAAGAATTTGATTTGGCTTTTAGATTAGATGGTGGTATTTGGCCAATTAAAGGTATTTTTGAGACAGATAATCTCAGGATTTATGGAAGCAAAATACTTGAGTGGTCTAGAAATAATGGAAAGGATTTACCTTCTTGTAATTTTAATATTATCAATAATTCAAGAGTAAATGCAAAAGCTACTCTTTTTGAAAATCAATATTATATTGGAATAAATGCAGGAACCATAGTGTGTATCAGTAACTTATTTAACAGAATGCTTTCTCATCCTGAAATATTGAAACAATATGGAGATTCTTCTAAAGAAACTCCCCCAGAAAAAATTTTTGACGTGCAAGTTATAGATTTTGATGTGCTAAAAGATTATACAACTGAAGAAAAAATAGTTATTCCAAAAGACCCACAACGTGCAAGTTTAGCGCAATATCTTACACAAACTTGTCTTAAAACAATTTTGATGCATGAGTATGCACATGTAAAAAATGGACATTTAGATTACAAAAAAAATCTTTTTTCGGATAGTAGCTATAATGAATTCACGCAAATAAATAATTTAGTTGAAGGTAACTTAATGTGGCAAGCATTAGAAATGGATGCTGACTGTATTGCTGTTAATAATTTAATCATGGAAGCTGAAGTTTTACTTGATCATAGAGAATTTATTCCAAAAGCATTTACAGAGTTTTATACAGATTTAGAAAATAACATTTACTTAATATATTTTGCTAATTATTGTTTTTATCGAATTTTTGGACGACTTAGTTTTAGCTTAGATAATCTTGATAGTTACACTCATCCTCCAGCTCCTATAAGACAAAGTATGATGTTATCAACTGTATTACGATTTGTTGAAATAAATTTTCCTGAATTACAAAGCAAAATACTCCCAATTGGACTTGAAGTAATTGAAGAAGTTGAAAAAGGATTTAATAAAATTTCTGAACAACAAATAGATATAAGTGGAATACTTTTAGCAGCCTCTCCACTTGCAATTGAGCATATAAATAAAATATTAAAAGCATGGAGTGAGATTCGTTCATTATTAATACCTTTTTCTAAAGGGCCTTTAGCTGAATAATTTTTTTAGTAATGTTAGTCAAACTTATTTAAATTGGAATCTGCTACGCAAAAGTCTTTTTCAGACTTTGCGTAATTTTTAAAATGACATTACAATCGTAAAAGTCTAAAAGTCTCCTGACTTTTAAAGTGAAGGTCTAGTTAAGCTGACAACATGTTTAATTAAATCTAAAATAGCATATAAAGATTTAGCAGAACAATTGCTTCAAAGTTTCTTTTAAAGCACCAAACCAAGTATATTTACATAAAGTATAAAAAACTTGGAAAAAGTTATATTTAGGACTTAAATCAGTCATACTAATCCGGCTATATCTTTAAAATAGATTTAATGAACATCAAAACATTAATACTGATCATAATTAATAGTTTAATTGCGCTGGTAATTGCTTTGTTGTCTTTTTCATCCTACCAGCAGTTTTCAAATGTATTAAACGATCGTATTTTGCTGCAGTTGAATTCTATCAAAACACTTAAGCAAAATCAGATAGAACATTTATTAAAATCAGAATGGGAACGATTTGAGACTTCCGAATTGTATGGGCAAAACATTGACACTAGCGTTTTAAAGCTTCCGGAAAACATTAAAAAAAGTAACGGTATTTACGATTTTACCAAGTATCATGTTGCTAAAAAAACAACCATAGGTTTTGTCTCAAATTCTAAAAAAGGCACAAGTATTAAAGTTTTAGACTACAGTAAAATTAAACAAATACTCCTCGAGCGAACCGGAATGGGGGATAGTGGAGAATCGTATCTGGTGGGAAGCGATTTCCGAATGCGTTCGCAATCCCGTTTTTATCCCAATAAAACGCCTTACACCATATTGGTTAAAACAAAAGGTGTAATCAATGCTTTTAAAGGGATAAATGGCAGAGGTGTTTTTGAGGATTACAGAGGTATTGAGGTATATAGTGTGTACAGTCCAATAGTAGTTCAGAACTTAAAAATGGTAATTCTGTCTGAAATAGATGTTGATGAGGTGACACTTCCCCTAAAGGAATTAAGACAAAGACTTATAGTGCTGACTCTTGGTATTTTTTTACTGGGGGTTATGCTTTCTCTTTTTCTGACAAGATTTATTACCAATCCCATTAAGAACATGCAAAAAAGCCTTCGCATTATGGCAGAAGGTGACTATAATCAGACTAACGAATTTATAAAAAATTCTAAGGAAATAAAGGAGATGTTTGATGCGCTTGCCAATTTAAAAGCCTCTTTGCAGGGTGCCGTGAAATTCTCTGATGATATTGGAAAAATGAATCTCCATACCGATTTTAAACCTAAAAGTCCGAATGATTTGTTAGGGAAAAGCCTTTTGGCGATGCGGGATAAGCTGATAGAGTTCAGAAATAATGATGAAAATACCAGAATACAATCCAAACGAATGCTGGTAAACGGTCTGGAAGATGAAAGGCGCAGGCTTTCGCGTGAGCTCCATGATGGCGTGGGACCTTATTTAACCTCTTTGAAACACTATATTGAAAACAGGGTTAAAAATGAATTGAAGAAAGCAGAAATGAAAAAGATAGTAGATGAAACTATTTCTGAAATCAGACTCATGTCAAATGCCTTAATGCCTGCTTCAATCGATGATTTTGGGGTTGGAGTTACTTTAACCAACTTTATCGAAAGCCTGAAAAAATCGACAAATGTGACTATTGAATATGAAGATTTAACCCAGCAGGATAACTCTAATATCAATCATCATCAAGCAATTAATCTATTTAGAATAACACAGGAGCTGATTAATAATACATTAAAACACGCTGATGCAAAAAATATCCGGATTACGCTTTCGGAATTTGATGAATTTATTTCTCTTTTTTATTTTGATGACGGAATCGGGTTTGATATAAATACTGTTAAATTAGGCTTAGGAATTATTAACATCAAAGAACGTATAGAAATTTGCAATGGTACTATTGTAATCAATGCAGCTCCCGGAAACACAACTTTTGAAATCGAGTTACCTATAGAATTATGAACGAAATCAAATTAATAATAGCGGACGATCATGAGCTTTTTCGTAACGGACTTGCTGAGCTCCTCAGAAAGCATGATGATATAAAAATTGTTAAAAGTGTTGGTGATGGTATTCAGTTTATGGAGCTTATCAATACTAACTTTGAAGCTGATATTGTATTGTTGGACATCACTATGCCTAATATGGACGGTTTTCAGGTTTTAAAAGAATTAAATAACGCTGTTTCTTCCATAAAACCTATTGTGATTTCAATGCACAATGATGGAAATTATATCGCAAAATGTGCTAAAATGGGGGCTTACGGCTACCTGTTAAAAAATACAGACGAATCTGAATTAATCCTGGCAATAAGAAGCGTTAGTAATGGGAAAAAATATTTTAGCGCTGAAATCTCTGAAAAAATGATCAACTTTATGTCAACACAAAGTATCAGTGAAGATATTTTATCCAATAAGGAAACTGAAGTTTTAGGCTTAATTTCTAAGGGACTGACAACTAAAGAAATTGCGAATCAGCTATTTGTAAGTTCCCGGACAATAGAAACCCATCGTGCTAATATTTTAAAAAAGCTAGAAGTAAAAAATACCGCCGAACTTATTAAAAAAGCGGCAAAAATGAATTTAATATAACAAAATCAGAAACTTTACTATCCGTATAAATACGGATGCAAATTGGGTATATTTCCATAATCCTAGAAGGCTGTTACCAATTGTAAATTTATAAAAACAATAAACGGTAATAGTTATGAAAAATATAGCATTAATTTTAGGAGTTTTATTTATTTCTTTTGGTGGGTTTGCACAAGAGGAACCGAATGTGAAACAAAGTGATTTAAAAGGTCCGGCATTTAAAAATTATAAAGTTTGGGAACATGAAACAGTGCCTGCTAAAATATATGCTGAAACCAACAAAGTATCATTACAGGGGCCAGCATTTAAAAATGAGCAGCCAGTTAGAAATACGCCAAAAGAAAATCTGGCCGAAGTAAAAATAGGTGGCTCAGAGAGACAAAAATTAACTGGGCCAGCGTATAAAAACTTTGGACCCTGGAGTAAAAATTGGTAATTGAATTACCAATTGAAAGAGATGATACAGATGTTTGCCACTGTGTAATATCTGATTCAACTGTGATTATAAAATGAATAGGCTGTCTGAAAAGTAATTTTTTAGACGGCCTATTTTAGTCTTCTGCTACAAGGTCTCTCCTATTAGCTCACATCAGAGTTTTAACAAATCATAGTACAATTAAGGCATTGGTGTAGTTTCAAAACGTTTTTTTAATTTTGAGTTTTTTTTTTAAAATCGACTGATATTGTTTGATTTAAGATTAAAATATTTTGTATCTTCTTGAGAATTCTTACATTATTTTTGTTAAATTTGAAATTCAGACTGTTTTGTAATTCAAATACGGCGTGTATTTTGGTTTACTTTTTATTTTACATCCTAGATATGAGCCATTGAATTTAATTTTAAATTGTCACTATGAAATTTTTCAATATAATTTTTTTTAGCCTGATATCAATTCTGTGCTTTTCTCAGGAAGACTCCTTAAAGACAAAAAAACAGAGTGATAGCCTAAAAATAAAAAAAGACAATAGATTCAAGGTGGCAGGTTCCGTTATAGCGGACAGTTTTTTAAGTGTTCCGGGCGATTTTTCTGCAATGGGAAATACCATATCAAGTGACTGGAAAAGAACAGCTCTTTATACTGCGGGAATTGTAGGTTTAATAGCTGTTGATAAACATACTACCGGTTTTTTGCACGATAAGATAGAACCCAATATCGATTATAGTTTGCCAGAGATTAAAAGTACAATACCTCATGTAATCGGAACTGACTCTTACATTGTGTATCCAATAATCGGGCTATATGCGGGATCGTTAATTATTAACAATGAGAAAGGACAGGTTGTGGCTCTAAATGCGGCAAAATCATTGGCTTATTCTTATGTTATTACTCAGATTGTATTAAAAACAATCACCTCAAGAAACAGGCCTCAAAGAAAAATAAATGACGATAGACAAGCAGTAGCACCATTTACAAAAAATCAGTGGGATTTTGGAAACTACGACAATATTCACTTTGGTCATGGTGGCACCGGTACTTCATTTCCCTCTTTCCATGCAACCTCTTATTTTGCTGTCGCCAAAGTGTTTCAAATGGAATATGATAACTACTGGATACCTTATACATTTGTAACTGCAGTCTTTCTTTCAGATATTAAAAGCCATGAACACTGGGTTTCAGATTTACTGGCAGGCGGATTAATCGGTACAATAATTGGACGTTCTATAGTGATTGGCAGTCGCAGGCAAAGGGCAAAAAACAACTTCAATGCTTTTCACTATGATCCTAAGAAAATCAGAATGCATAAACAACTGATTCCTCAAATCTCAAATTCTATGGTGGGACTCCATTTTATCGGAACTTTTTAAAACAGCATAGGTTATCATCGAATTTCAACGGAAAAGTAAAATATTCGGGACATGTCACTCTGGATCGGGTTCATATCTTTTGCTTTGTTTTGCTACGTAAAAGGATACCGCCTCTATTCCTGATGCGATTAGCTGAAGAATTCTACAAAGAATTTTGTTGGGTATCAGCGATAATTTTTATCAGGAACAGGCTGTCAGTATAATTAATAAGAGGAATGCTTATACAAAATCACGTATCGAAAATACATGACTCCAGACTATGAGCAGTAAACAAAATGAGAAAATAATTAAGCCAATTGTTGCCAACATTACTTCTCTGTTTTTTCTTTGATCTCCTTCTTCATTGTTTTGAAATAATTCAAATTCACTTCTTTCTTTTAGGTTAGATTTATTAGCCATGGTTTATAAGATAATTAGTTAGTTTGTACTTGTTTCTGTAAAATATGCTGTTTGGTTTTAAGGTTTTTAGTTTAACATATTGTATTATAATTTCTTCTTAGACTGGAGTGATTTTTTAAAGGAATAAGTTTTACAAGTATATAAGTCAGAAGCCTCCACCTCTCGTAATTTTTTTATTTCCCCCACAATTTAATTCAATTAACTTAAATAAAAAAATTATTTTAGCCTGATATAATTAATTTTCGTTAAAAAAGTTTTCGGAAATATTGTATTGTAAAAAATCCAGATCTAATCCTAAAAAAAATCCTATGAAAATGACTATTTTTATGCCGGTTGCATTCTTCTTACTTTCTTTTAATTTATTCAGCCAGACTATTGCTGAATTAAAACTGAAACCAAAAGAAATTCCGAAAGGCTATACGTTAAGTGATGGTAACAACTGTGTTTCTGTTCAGGCCTGTACTTTTTATAACGATATTGAGACCTATAGCAACATTGTTGGAAAAGTAAAAAGTAAAGCTATGCAAAGTTTTAAAAGCAGACCGGATAGCGGGTCAATTATGTATTTCGAATTCGAACACGTATTCAAAGGAGATCGTTTTTTGCAGGGATTGTTGTGGGGGAAAGGCGGGCAACCTACTGATGAACATCCAGAGGAGTATGTCGTTAAAGGAAAGTTTCTCATTATTTGGAGTTTCCATCCTGACAGTCCTGTCAGAGAAAAATCAGAAGCTAAGATTGAAACTATTTTGCCGTAAATAGTATTTTTAAGTTAAAAAATCTTCATCAAAAAACACAAAAAATGAAAGCACATATTCGAATCCTAATTTATTCAGTTCTATTTATTTTATATCTTATTTTAACCACATTTTTTCTTTCGGTTCAATCGAAATTAAAAACGGATCTGTACATAACCTTAAGTTGTGGTTTTACTGTTTTTAATATCATTTATGCTTTTCTGGTTTTAAAGTGGAAACCGTTATTAAATATCGTTTTTTCTGTTGCTATAGCCTTTCTGGCTTTATTTCTGGCTTTGAAAACTTCAGATTTGCATTTGTTTTCAAAGTATGATCCTTATGATATCAAAACAGCAATAATGACTAATGCTGTTGTTTCTATTGTTTTTTGGGAGATTGTGTATCAGGTGAAAGTTAGGAAACGCTTTGCCTAAAGAAATTAAAAAGCAACTGTAATTATAGCTTTCGGAGAGCATGAATAAACAAGGTTTTATGTGATTTTGACTGAGATAAATCAGATGGAATAATAGAAATTCTAAGAAGTACAGTAACTGGAAAAAGGTGGCTTAGGATTACATATAGAAATGGAAAAAGACTGATTTTCTGATGACTTTAGATACTAATGTATTTAAGAGGTGTAAAGCAGTTTAAAATTAAACTATTTAAATTATTTTGATTATGGGAAACACATCAGAAATAGCAAATCGATTTAAGAAAGTTATTTTAAACGATACCTGGTTGCGAATACCAATTACAAAGATCAACTAGGAAATCTGCATTAGTAAATTGCAGATGCACCAGTTCAAAAACTAAATACAATTTCATTTCTTGCGCAGCATATTCACAATTAAAGCGATGGAATAAATAATGTTTTTAAAGTCGGAACACTGGATATAAAAGACAAATTCAGTTTTGATTTCACTCCGATTCGTTCCCAGTAAGAATCAGAAATATTTCCAGACAAATTTTGGGCTGATACTGAGGAGTTTATTTTTTTGCTGAACAAATATCTAATGAGAAACTGGATCAGGTATTTGTTGATGAAAAATAGGGTGTTTACAAAAGATATATTGAATGTATGATTGAGTATAGTTACTACCATTTGCGACAGATTGTATTACTTAAAAAGATTTTGACTAATGATTATTATAAAATAAAGAATGATTTTAATTCCTATTTTCGTTTAAAAAATATCTTATATGTTTAGAAAATATCTACCTCTTGAAGAATTAGTTTACCATTCAGATCTGACTAAAGAAGAACTGATAAAAAGAGTTCAGAATGAAATTGAAGCACAAAAATCTTTTGGTTTTAGAGCAAATAATTATTCATACAGTAAGCCTTATATAGGTAAAGTTTACAATGATAGTTTTGAAATAAAACGGGCAATTAATTATCGGAATTCTTTTTTACCGGTTATAAAAGGATTCGTGAAAGATGATTTAACGGGTTCTGTAATCTATGTAAAAATGAATATTGCGGTTTTTGTAAAAGTTTTTATGAGCATTTGGCTTGGGGGTGTTTTTTTAGCCTGTCTGGGAGTTACTTATGCCTTGATTTTTAATAACGCTATTACTTCTGAAACAGGATTTTTTATGTTTATACCTTATTTTATGTTTTTATTTGGAATAATAATGGTTGTTTTTGGCTTCAAAGGGGAAAGCAGAAAAAGCATAAAAGATCTTGAAGAAATTTTACAGGCTAAACTTATTCGATGATGAAATTTTGAAAAATAAGAGGCAAAAAAAAATGTAAATAAAATTTCAAAATCAAAATGAATAAGTTTTTTATCCTTATCCTATTAGTATTTAGTACCATAAGTTTCAGCCAAAAAGAAAACTCAAAACCTGTTGAAGCTGTCAAACCTTTTATATTAGGTGTTATTGATGAAATCCCGTCAAAAGAATTAAATGAAAAAAGAATTTTAAATATTTATCTGCCGGAAGGGTACAAGCAGGAAGAGGCGACAAAATATCCTGTCATCTATTTGCTAGACGGCTCCGCAGATGAAGATTTTATTCATATTTCAGGCTTGGTACAGTTTAATAGCTTTGAGTGGATTAATCAGGTTCCAAAGTCCATTTTGGTAGGTATTGCTACAGTTGACAGAAGAAGGGATTTTACATTTCCAACAAGTATTGAAACAGATAAAAAACGTTTTCCGACTTCAGGCCATTCGGATAAATTTATAGCTTTTATTGAAAAAGAATTACAGCCATTTATGGAAAAGAAATATAAAACCAACGATTCTAAAACAATTATTGGTCAATCTTTAGGCGGACTGTTAGAAACTGAAATCTTATTGAAAAAGCCGTCACTTTTTAATAAATATGTAATCGTAAGTCCAAGTTTATGGTGGAATAACGGCTCTTTACTCAATTTAGATTCTGAAATACTGAAGGAGAGTTTTACACCGCAAACTGCAGTTTATATTGCAGTTGGAAAAGAAGGACTTACACCAACTGAAATTCCAAGGGTTATGGAAGTTGACGCGAATATTTTAGCCGAAAAAATAAAAGCATCAAAAAGTAAAAATGTCAAAGTATTTTTTGATTATCTGCCTCAGGAAAACCATGGAACCATTTTGCATCCTGCGGTTTCAAATTCTTTCAAATTCTTTTTTCCGGTTGATAAAAAATAAATTTTCAGGATGCTGAAATTTACTCCGTCATGCATGAAATCCTGTTTTGTTGGAGCAGGATTTTTTATAAATGATTGTTGTTAAAAACAAGTTGAGTTTTTTAATCTTCTGAAAACAAGTTTTCTAATTTAGCCCCGATCGATCCGGTATCCTTTTACAGCGGGGTTCGCTGTAAAAGATTTAGGAGAGAGCGGGACTGGTTTTGTGGTTGAGTTAAATTTTTATGCTTCTCAAAATAAATGTGAAAAGGCATAGTTGTTGAAAAGCTAAAAAAGATATATTTACATTTTCAAAACGATATCTTTTATGCAAAAAATTACTTTACTCGTTTCTATATTATTTCTGGCTTTTTCCTGTGGTGTAAAAACAACCCAGTCCCTAATTAGCGACGGGAATTATGATGAAGCTATAAACCGTGCTGTTGAGGCATTAAAAACCAACAAAGATTCGAAAGGGAAACAGGATTATGTGTATTTGCTGGAAGAAGCATTTGCTAAAGCAAAAGACCGTGATTTGAGGAATCTGGAAATGATGGAAAAAGAAAAAAATCCTGCTAATCTGGAGATCATCTACAATACGTATGTGCAGCTAAACAATCGTCAGGAAAAAATCAGACCAATATTACCGCTTAAGTTATTGAAACAGGGAAAGAGTGCTCAATTTGTTTTTGATAATTATTCTGATCAGATTGTGAACAGTAAAAATGCCTTATCGAAGTTTTTATATGATAATGCACAAGTTCTTTTAAAGTCTTCCAATAAACTAGACGCAAGAAAAGCGTATGATGATTTAAGTTATTTAGAAAACATTAATCCGAATTATAAAAATGCCAAAAAACTGATTAATGACGCACAATTTAAAGGGACTGATTTTGTAAACGTTTATGCTGTAAACGAAACCAATATGATTATTCCGAAGCAGTTACAAGACGATTTGCTGGATTTTAATGCTTATGGATTGAATGATAAATGGACAGTTTACCATAACGTTAAACAAAAAAATACGCATTATGATTATAGCCTGATTTTGAATTTCAGGGAAATTCATATTTCTCCTGAACAAATAAAAGAAAAGGAATTCGTTAATGAAAAAGAAATTAAGGATGGTGTTAAAACACTTCTGGATAGTAGAGGCAATCCGGTTAAGGATAGTTTAGGACGTATTATAAAAGTTGATAATTTTAAAAAGATTAAAATCAAAATTTTCGAATTCAGACAGTTTAAGACATGTCAGGTAACAGCCAAAGTGGATTACGTAGATTTAAAAAACAATAGTTTATTACAATCATTTCCAGTGGCGAGTGAATATGTTTTTGAAAATGTTTATTCAACTTATACGGGAGATAAAAGTGCGTGTGATGAAAAATACCTTACATACTTTAATAAGCGTGCAGTGCCTTTTCCAAACAATGAACAAATGGTTTTTGATACTGGCGAAGATTTGAAAGCTAAATTCAAAAATATTATTCTCCGAAACAAATTCAGATAAAGAACAAACGTTTTTACTGTTGAAAGTAAGATTCTTATGAAATTTTTACATCAAAAAAAAAAGACATTTCATTGTAATGCATTAAATAATTCATAGTATAATCTCTAGAGTTAATGAGCTGTAGAGATTTTTTTTAGCTTAAAAAATAAATGTTATCACACAATACAAAAGAAGAGTAATGTTTTAAAAAAAAAGTATTATGGGTACAAATTTAAATTTTTTGAGACTAGCAAAATAAATTCTAAAATTTATATTTGTCTGTAATCGAAAAGGATTTTCTTAACTCTTTCTTAAAAACATTTAGGTGTTAGTTATCTAGCCAAAATGTTAACTAAGGGATATTTGGTAGGATATGATTGCAAAAAAAATCTGCACATTAGTTGTTTTTATTATTTCTTTATTTTCTTTTTCTCAGGAGAAATTTACCTTAAGCGGAACTATCACAGACTTTGGGAATAATGAATCTCTGATAGGGGTTCAAATTTATATTCCGGATTTGATGATTGAAACTTACACTAATAAGTATGGTTTTTATTCTATAGTACTTCCGGCAGGAGAACATCAATTAAAAATAAATCATTTAGGATATCAGGAAGTCGAAAAAAAAATAGTGATAGAGGGTGATACTAAAAATAACCTGACATTACACGAAAATAGTGAAGAGCTTAAGGAATTGGTAATTAAGGGAGTTAGATATAAAACAAATATTAAATCGCCTGAAATGAGTGTCAATAAGCTATCCATTTTTTCTATAAAGAAAATGCCTGTAGTTTTGGGTGAAGTAGATGTCTTAAAGTCTATTTTGCTCTTGCCAGGCGTTACGAATGCTGGTGAAGGGGCTTCAGGTTTTAATGTAAGAGGAGGAGGCGCTGATCAGAATTTAATTTTATTGGATGAAGCAACGATATTTAATTCATCGCATGTTTTTGGTTTTTTCTCCGTTTTTAATCCGGATGCTGTTAAGAATTTGAAATTGTATAAAGGAGGAATTCCAGCGCGTTACGGTGGGAGAGTGTCTTCTGTTTTAGACATATATCAGAAAGACGGAAATAGCAAAGAATTTCATGTAAATGGAGGAATTGGCCTGATTTCAAGCCGAATTCTTGCAGAAGGTCCGATAGTGAAAAATAAAGGGGCATTTTTGATAGGAGGAAGGACGTCTTACGCACATTTATTCTTAAAATTATCAGAAAACCAAAAAGACAACGCAGCCTATTTTTATGATCTTAACACCAAATTAAGCTATAAACTAAACGATAATAACAGTTTGTTTTTATCCGGTTATTTTGGCCGGGATGTTTTTAAACTAAACCAAATTTTTAGCAATACTTATGGAAATTCTACCTTGAATTTGCGTTGGAGTCATTTGTATTCAGATAAATTATTTGCAAATTTATCTTTAATCTATAGTGATTATTATTACGGACTTGATTTGAATTTTATTGGATTCAAATGGGATTCAGGAATTAAAAATTATACTATTAAATGTGATTTTGAACAATATAGATCAGATAAGTTCAAATTAAATTATGGTGTAAATGGCATTTATTATGAGTTTAATCCGGGGAAAATAAAACCATTAAGTGATCACTTCACTATTAATCCTAAACAGTTAGACAGGAAATATGCGCTTTCACTTTCACCTTATATTGATGCAGAGAATAAACTTTCAAAAAAAATGACAGTTTATTACGGCTTAAGATTCAGTAATTTTTATCGCTTGGGGACTTCTGCCATTAATCTGTATGAAAATAATAATGCAGTTGTATTTAATCCTGATATGCAGATTTATGAAAAAGGTACACCAATTACAACCAAATATTATAGTAACAATAAAGTAATTGAAAATTATAATAATTTTGAGCCAAGATTCTCATTTTCGTATCAGTTGAATGATAATCAGTCTATAAAAGCCAGCTATAACAGAATGGCTCAATATCTTCAGTTAATTTCAAATACGTCGTCACCAACCCCTCTTGATGTGTGGATGCCTAGTGATAATTATATCAAACCTCAAATTGCAGATCAGATTGCTTTGGGGTATTTTAAAAATTTTAATGATGGAACGTATTCATTAGAAACAGAGATCTATTATAAAAAGGTTAAAAACAGGCTCGATTATATTGATGGCGCTGATTTGATTGCGAATGATGCAATCGAGCAGGTAATCCTGAATGGACGTATGCGTGCTTATGGTCTGGAAATCATGTTTAAGAAGAACGAGGGCAGATTCAATGGCTGGATTTCTTATACTCTTTCAAAATCTGAGCAGCAGACTCCCGGCAGAACTCCTGAAGAACCCGGAATAAACAACGGGAAGTGGTATAATTCAGCATATGATAAAATGCATAATCTAGCCATTACATCTGCTTATAATTTAAATGACAGATGGTCATTTGCAGCTAATTTTATTTTACAGTCAGGCCAGCCCATTACCTATCCAAACGGGCAGTACGAATATTTAGGCATAGTAGTTCCCAGTTATGGATTAAGGAATGAAAACCGATTACCAGCTTACCATCATCTGGATGTTTCAGCGACACTGACACTGGCAAAAAATAGAAAAAGAAAGTGGCAAAGTGAATGGGTTTTTAGTATTTATAATTTGTATAACCGCCAGAATGCTGCTTCAATGAATTTCCGCCAAAATTCAGACACCGGCTATAATGAAGCAGTAAGAACTTCTATTTTCGGAATTGTGCCGGCAGTTAATTACAATTTTAAATTCTAAAGTTATTTTCTGAAAGCAAAAAAAATGTTGAATATGAAAAAGATAATTTTGTTAATAATAATTTTTATGACCTTATTCTTTACAAGTTGTGAAGAAGTAGTTGAGGTTAACTTAAATAACGCACCGGCAAAATTAGTAATAGAAGGAGCGATAAACTGGAGGAAAGGGACTTCAGGAGCACAGCAGACTATTAAGCTCACCACTACAGCAGGTTATTTTGAAGGTAAAATTCCGGTGGTATCAGGTGCAGTAGTGTATGTTAAAAACAGTGCCAACCAGCAATTTAATTTTACAGAAGTGCCTAATTCCGGAAGGTACGTTTGTAATAATTTTAAGCCTGTAATAGGCGATACATACACCCTAACTGTAATTAATAAGGGAGATACCTATACAGCAAGAGAAACTATGAAATCAGTAACTCCAATAACCCACATAGAACAAAACTATGCAGGTGAAATTGCAGGCATTGTAGTGAGGTCTTTTTATGATGATCCGGCAGATGTTGATAATTATTATTTATATCAATATGCCTATTCAAATAAAGTTACCTCTACATATTATGTTGATAAAGATGAATTCTATCAGGGCAATGAATTTTTTAGCATTTCTAATGATGAAGATTTAAAAGCTGGTGACGAAATCGAAGTAACACATTATGGAATTTCGAAGCAATATTATAATTATATGAGTATATTGGTGAGTATTGCAGGCAGTAATATAGGCGGCCCATTTCAAACGCCTCCGGCAACTGTAAGAGGCAATATAATGAATATAACCGATAAAAATAATTATCCTTTAGGTTATTTTTCACTAAGTGAAACTGTTTCAGTAAAATATACGGTAAAATAATTAATGATATGGATTCCAGAATCGAAACCCTAGCCGGGAAAAAACTTATAGGCAAACACATTACAATGTCTTTCGTCGAAAATAAAACATTCCAATTATGGAGTGGTTTCATGCCGGAGAGAAAAAAAATCAGGAATCCTATAGACTCTAATTTATATTCAATTGAAGTTTTTCCTGAAGGATATTTTAATAATTTCAATCCTAAAAATACTTTTGAAAAATGGGCAGCTGTTGAAGTTTCTGATTTAAATGAAATTCCGGCAGGTATGGAAAGTTTGTTGATTCCTGATGGATTGTATGCTGTTTTTATTCACAAAGGATCATCGACAGAAGCAGAGAAATCCTATCGTTTTATTTTTACAGAATGGCTTCCGGATTCTCAATACTCTGTTGACGACCGTCCACATTTTGCTGTTATGACTGAAAATTACCAAAAAGATGATCCGAATTCAGAAGAGGAAATCTGGATTCCTGTAAAAAATAAAGTTTAATAGTATGCTGATAGAAATTTTACGATCGCTTTTTAATCGCGATCTCAATAAACTAAAAGAAGAAATTGAAGTGTATCAAACCGAAAACCAGCTTTGGGTTGTGGATCAAAATATTGCTAATTCTGCAGGAAATCTTTGTCTGCATTTAATTGGGAATCTCAATACTTACATAGGTGCTGAACTAGGAAAAACAGGATATGTCCGTAATCGCCCTTTAGAATTTTCATCCAAAGATGTTCGGAAAGATCAATTAATAGCTAAAATTGAAGAAACAATTTTGATGGTAAACAACATTCTGGATGTTTTAACGGAAACTGATTTAGAAGCGATCTATCCGCAAATTGTTTTTGAAAAAGAAATGAAGACAGGCTTTTTTATGGTGCATCTTTCTACGCATTTAGCATATCATTTAGGACAAATCAATTACCATAGGCGGATGCTGGATTTTTAATTCTGTAAAAGATCATAATTCTGAAATTTGAAATGTAAAATAGGAGCATTACCTTTGCGAAGCATTCAAAAAAAACTCAGCATGTCATCACATCATATAGTTCGCGACGATCAGGAACCAGCATTAATTATTGCAAACGGGGCCGCCTGTAGTGCCGAATTATTGGGGCAGCTGCTCGAATGGTCTCCGCTCGTTATTGTACTCGATTCGGCTATTGAACGTGTCATTGATCTGGGAATTAAAGTTGATGTCTTATTGGGGGATTTTGATAGAGGGTTTGATCCGGAAATCTACAAAACAGCACAATATCCAATCGAAATTGTCTGTACACCCGATCAGGATAAAACAGATCTCGAAAAAGCATTTGATTATCTTGTAGAAAGAAAAATTCCGGCCGTAAATGTAGTCTGGGCCACCGGAAAACGCGCTGACCATACCATTACAAACCTAACCAATATTGTTCGTTACCGTGATTTGCTTAAAATTGTAATTCTGGACGATCATTCTAAAATATATTTACTGCCGAATAAATTTGAAAAATGGTACACAGAAAAAACACCAATTTCCTTGATTCCTATTGGTGTTGTGAGCGGTATTTATTCAACTAATTTAGAATATCCGCTACAAAATGACACTTTGACAATGGGTTATAGAACAGGAAGCAGCAATTCAGTTGCAAAAGACGGGATTGTTACGATTACTCATAATAAAGGTGATTTATTGTTGATGGAATGTGCGGATTAAACATGGAATTTTGAAATTGACATTGCCATTCGAATTTGATGAAGCTATTTACTTTGTATCTTTGCCGCTCAGAACAATTGAAGAAATAAAATGCGAATTGATATTATTACGATTTTGCCGGAATTATTGAAAAGCCCTTTTGAGGCTTCGATTATGAAACGTGCCATTGATAAAGGTCTGGTTGAAGTTCATTTTCATAATTTACGCGATTATACTACCAATAAACAAAAAAGTGTCGATGATTATCCTTTTGGAGGAGGTGCCGGAATGGTAATGACCGTTCAGCCGATTGACGATTGCATTACACATTTGAAAAGCCAGCGTGAATACGATGAAATCATTTATATGTCTCCCGATGGTGAAACACTGAATCAGAAAATGGCCAATACTATGTCGATGTATGAAAATATTATTATTTTATGTGGACATTATAAAGGTGTCGATCAGCGTGTTCGTGATCATTTTATTACCAAAGAGATTTCAATTGGCGACTATGTTTTGTCCGGAGGTGAGTTAGGTGCTTTAGTGTTATCAGATGCATTAATCAGGTTGATCCCAGGGGTTTTAAGTGACGAAACTTCCGCATTGACAGATAGTTTTCAGGATAATCTGCTGTCAGGGCCTATATATACAAGACCCGCAGATTACAAGGGCTGGAAAGTGCCTGAAGTTTTAACCAGCGGTCATGCGGCCAAAATTGATAAATGGCGTGAAGATATGGCGTATGAACATACAAAAAACAGACGTCCGGATTTACTTGAAGGACATGATTAGTTTCAGGTTTAATGTTGTTTTTGTTTCAAGTTAAAGTTTTTTATTTCAATAACTTGAAACTTGAAACATGAAACAAAAATAGCACTTGAAATAATTTATAATTTATAATTCATAATTTATAATTATTTTCTACATTTGCACCCGAATTAGACCAACCTCTGGCGAAATCCGTGTATGTTGCTTTATTATAAAAACCATAATTTAAATTATCATGGCAGATTTATTAAAATTCGTTCAAAACGAATTCGTTGCTAAAAAAGATTTCCCTGATTTCGGAGCTGGAGATACTATCACAGTTTTCTACGAAATTAAAGAGGGTGAAAAAACAAGAACTCAGTTTTTTAAAGGAGTTGTTATTCAAAGAAGAGGTTCTGGTAATACAGAAACTTTTACTATTCGTAAAATGTCTGGATCAGTTGGTGTTGAGCGTATCTTCCCAGTAAATCTTCCAGCTTTACAAAAAATTGAAATCAACAAGAAAGGTGCTGTACGTAGAGCAAGAATCTTCTACTTCAGAGATCTTACTGGTAAAAAAGCTAAGATTAAAGATAAAAGAAGATAATCATTTATCTCTTTGTTATAAAAAACTCGTTTCAGGTAATCTGAAACGAGTTTTTTTTTGGATTATTTTTCCGAAATACCAAAAACATAATTTTTTGCTGTAAAAATCATTGATTTAACAATTTAAAGTCTTCGAAATAGTAATCTGTTAATTTCTGGATTTCTACTCAAAACTACACCGTTTTCGCAGTGTTTTTACTATATTTGCTCCGCTCATTTTGAGCCAACTATACTTTGAAATTGCTGATTTCGGCAATACCAATCATAAAAAAAAAAAAATGACACAGAATTCAAAAATTTTTTACACCTTAACTGATGAGGCGCCACTATTGGCGACTTATTCTTTATTGCCTATTGTTCAGGCTTTTACTTCTACAGCCGGTATCGCAATTGAAACCAGGGATATTTCTTTGGCAGGGAGAATTTTATCTAATTTCCCTGAATCATTAACCGATGCTCAAAAAACAGGGGATGCTTTGGCTGAATTAGGCCAGTTAGCAACTCAACCAGAAGCTAATATTATCAAATTACCAAATATTTCAGCGTCTGTACCACAATTAAAAGCTGCTATTGCTGAATTACAATCGCATGGATACAACGTACCAAATTATCCAGAAGATCCTCAAAATGATACTGAAAAAGAAATTAAAGCAAAATATGCAAAAGTATTAGGTTCTGCTGTAAACCCTGTTTTACGTGAAGGTAATTCTGATCGTAGAGCACCAAGAGCGGTTAAAAACTTTGCAAAAGCAAATCCACACTCTATGGGTGCTTGGTCTGCTGATTCAAAAACTAAGGTGGCTTCTATGTCAGGTGGTGATTTTTACGGAAGTGAAAAATCTCTTACTGTTGCTGAAGCGAATGATGTAAAAATTGAATTTGTTGCTAAAGACGGTACTGCTACTGTTCTTAAAGCAAGTACTCCGCTAAAAGCGGGTGAAATTATCGATAGTTCTGTTTTAAGTGTAAGTAAATTAAAAGCTTTTGCCGCTGATGCAATTGCGGAAGCTAAGGCTGCAGGAGTTTTACTTTCTGTACACTTAAAAGCTACAATGATGAAAGTTTCTGATCCCATTATCTTCGGTGCTATTGTTGAAGTTTATTTTGCAGATGTTTTCAAAAAATATGAATCTTTATTTGCTGAATTAAACGTTGATACCCGAAATGGGTTAGGTGATATCTATGCAAAAATCGCTGGAAGACCTGAGCAGGCTGAGGTTGAAGCCGCTATTGCACAAGCTATAGAAAACGGACCAGCGTTAGCAATGGTTAATTCTGATAAAGGAATTACAAACTTACACGTTCCATCTGACGTAATTGTTGATGCTTCTATGCCGGCAATGATCCGTACTTCAGGTCAAATGTGGAACAAAGATGGAAAAGCACAAGATACATTTGCAGTTATTCCGGACAGATGTTATGCGGGAGTTTATACTGCAACAATTGATTTCTGTAAAAAACACGGTGCTTTTGATCCTAAAACAATGGGAAGTGTGCCTAACGTGGGATTAATGGCTCAAAAAGCTGAAGAGTATGGTTCTCATGATAAAACTTTTCAAGTTAAAGGTGATGGTGTTGTTCGTGTTGTTGACCAAAATGGAAATGTTTTAATGGAACAAAATGTTGAAGCAAACGATATTTTCAGAATGTGTCAGGCGAAAGATGCGCCGATTCAGGACTGGGTTAAACTAGCGGTAAACAGAGCCCGTTTATCTGATACTCCTGCAGTTTTCTGGTTAGACGAAAACAGAGCACACGACAGAGAATTGATCGTAAAAGTTCAAAAATACCTTAAAGATTACGATACTACAAACTTAGATATCCGTATTTTAAACCCTGTTGCTGCTACTGAATTTACTTTAGAAAGAATCATCCAGGGTTTAGATACAATTTCTGTAACCGGAAACGTCCTTCGTGATTACTTAACAGATTTATTCCCAATTTTAGAATTAGGAACTTCTGCGAAAATGTTGTCTATCGTTCCTTTAATGAACGGTGGTGGATTGTTCGAAACCGGAGCGGGAGGGTCTGCACCTAAACACGTTGAGCAATTTACAGAAGAAGGATACTTACGTTGGGATTCACTTGGAGAGTTTTTAGCACTTGGTGCTTCATTAGAGCATTTAGGACAAACTTTAAATAACTCTAAAGCTATTGTTTTATCTGAAACTTTAGATCAGGCTAATGATAAATTCCTGGCTAATGATAAATCTCCTGCTCGTAAAGTTGGTCAGATTGACAACCGTGGTTCTCACTTTTACCTTGCTTTCTACTGGGCTCAGGCTTTAGCTGCTCAGGCAAAAGATGCTGAATTAAAAGCAATCTTCACTCCAATTGCTGCTGAATTTGAAGCTAACGAAGCTAAAATAGATGCTGAATTAATTGGTGCACAAGGTAAAGCTCAGAATATTGGCGGTTACTATCAGCCAACTCCTGAATTAGTGAGCAAAGCGATGCGCCCTAGCGAAACTTTCAATGCTATTATTGCTAAAATTGCATAGTTAAAAGTGATCTTATTTATATATTGGAAAAAGACAATCAGAAATGGTTGTCTTTTTTTATTTAGAAATGGCTATGTTTTGCAACACAAATTTCAATAACCCTTTTTTATTTTACAAAAAGTTTAAATCACTTCATAGAAATTTTGAATTCGATACATACAAACACAAAGAAATTAAACGGAGTGACTTGGACTAAATCTTAAATCGCTCTATTGAATAACTAATCCCTCTACCCCAACCAGCCATCCCGGTCTAAACTACGATACTGAATTGCTTCAGCAATATGCGATGAAGCAATTTGAGGAGCAGCATCTAAATCGGCAATGGTTCTGGCGACTTTTAAAATTCTGTCATAAGCTCTGGCGGACAGATTCAAACGTTCCATTGCTGTTTTTAATAATTCTTTAGATTGCTCATCAAGAACGCAGTACTCTCGAATTAATTTACTGCTCATTTGTGCATTATAATGAATATTTGCTAATTCTTGAAAACGAACAGACTGTACTTCACGCGCAGAAGTCACTCTTTGTCTAATGGAGGCGCTGCTCTCTGCTTTATTATCATCTGAAAGTTTCTCGAAAGGCACTGGTGTTACTTCTATATGAATATCAATCCGGTCTAATAATGGCCCGGAAATTTTACTCATATAGCGTTGCATTTCATGTGGAGAAGAAGTATTTGGCATAGACGGATCGTTAAAAAAACCACTCGGACTTGGATTCATACTGGCTACCAGCATAAAAGAAGAGGGATAAGTTACTGTAAATTTTGCTCTTGAAATCGTAACTTCCCTGTCTTCTAAAGGCTGACGCATTACTTCTAAAACATCTCTTTTAAATTCGGGCAATTCATCCAGAAATAAGACTCCGTTATGTGCCATGGAGATTTCTCCCGGCTGAGGATAGCTTCCTCCGCCAACCAGTGCAACATTCGAAATAGTATGATGCGGACTGCGAAATGGCCTTTGGTTCATTAAGCCAACTTCTTTTAATTTACCCGCAACGCTATGAATTTTTGTTGTTTCTAATGCTTCTCTTAGGGTCATTGGAGGCAAAATACTTGGCAAACGTTTCGCTAACATTGTTTTTCCTGCTCCGGGAGGGCCTATAAGAATAATATTATGCCCTCCGGCTGCGGCAATTTCCATACACCGTTTAATACTTTCCTGTCCACGGACATCAGAAAAATCAAATTCGGGAAAATCCAGGGTTTTGTAAAATTCTGCACGGGTATCAATAACGGTTGGTTCTAAAGTTCCTTTTCCTTCAAAGAAATCAATAACTTCCTGAACATTTTCTACTCCGTAAACATCAAGCCCTGCGACAATAGCAGCTTCTTTTACATTTTGTTTTGGAAGAAAAAAACCTTTATACCCTTCTTCTTTTGCTTTAATAGCTATAGATAATGCTCCATTTATAGATTGTAAACTTCCATCCAGAGAGAGTTCTCCCATAATGATGTACCGATCAATTTCGGTGGCTTTTATTTGGTCTGAGGCTACTAAAATTCCAATAGCTAAAGTTAAATCATAAGCAGAACCTTCTTTTCGCAAATCAGCAGGTGCCATATTTATGGTTATTTTTTTGCCTGGCATGGCATAACCATTATTCTTAAGGGCTGCAGCTATGCGATAACTGCTTTCTTTTATGGCATTGTCAGGTAAGCCTACCAAATGATAACCAATTCCTTTATCCATATTCACTTCTACCGTTATAGTAGTAGCTTCAACTCCAAAAACAGCACTTCCAAAAACTTTAACGAGCATACTTCTTTATTTGTAAATATTTTTTTATTTTTAGCAAAATAAGTAAATATTTTAATAAACAAAGTATTACAATGAATATTTTTTTTCTTTAGTTTTAATCGAATTCTAAACCGATCTGATTCTTTACTTTTTCGACAATTTTGCTTAGATCTAAACAATTTTGATGCGACCAGAGCTTACTTTCTATTTGATTGTTTTTAATACAGGTATGGCATTCGATTGCCTCATGTGCAAAACCTTTTCCTATAGTAGGAATACTGAATTTTTTTTCTTCGTCATTTTCAATAATGGAATACCCTTGCGTCATAAACCAAGGAGAGTCTATGTCAATTCTTCCCTGAGTGCCACTGATAGTAGCTTTCATGTCAGAAGCAGAAATTAAACCGGCGTGTAAAACAGATTGAGCGGACTCGTATTGTAAAATCATAGTAGTCTGCAAATCGACTCCTGTTGTGTGGAAAGTTGATTTTGCTATGATTTCTTCCGGAATTCCGAGTATGATATAAGATAAAAATAGGGGATACACCCCGATGTCATAAAGTGCCCCGCCGCCTAATTTTTTGTCTGTCAGTCTAATTCCTAATTCTTTATTATAATAAGCAAAATCAGCTTTAAGGTATTTAACCGATCCTATTTCACCAGTTTTTACTTTATATAGTAGTTCCTGGATTGAAGGAATAAATCGTGTCCAAAAAGCTTCCATAAAAAATTTATTGTACTTTTTTGAGGCCTCAGTCATTCGTACCGCATCGTGGTAGGATAAAGACAACGGCTTTTCGCATAATACATGTTTGCCGTTTTCCATTGCGCAGATTGATAATTCGGCATGTGAATCGTGAGGTGTTGCTATATAAACAATATCAACGTTTTCGTCTAAAAACAGGTCATTATATGATCCGTAAAATGTATCGCAATCGTATTTTTTGGCAAATTCGCCGGCCTTACCGATGTCTCTTGAAGCTACGGCAACTAGTTCAGCTTCATTTATTAATTGTAAATCAGCAGCAAATTGGTCTGCAATGTTTCCTAAACCAATAATCCCCCATCTTATTTTTTGCTTTTTATTCATCTTGAATTATAGTTTGTAAAAATGTTAAAACAGTCAAAGATAAACTAACATAATGAAATGATGGATGCATTTTTTCTATATTATTGTGCTATTTCTTACATATAGTATTTGTTAAAGTTTAAAAAGAAGCTCGTTTTTTGTAATTCAGGATCAATTTTTTTTAAAAATCATATATTTTTTAATCAATAGGTGTAATGTAAAGGGGGGTAAAATGAAAAATTAACAAAAATTAAACATTATAGGGTATTTTTTATGGGGGTATTAAATGATTTTATACTTTTATCAAAAATTTTAAAACTATATAACGATGCGAAAAATTATTTTAAGTGTGATTCTTATCACAATTTTGTTACTGTCCATTTTTTCTATTTCATTTGTTACTGAATCAAAAACATTGGGAGCTCATGTTGTCGAATTGAAAATGGACACAGGAGATACCGCATGGATGGTTGTTGCAACTGCTTTTGTATTATTAATGACACCAGGTTTAGGTTTCTTCTATGGAGGTATGGTTGGTAAGAAAAACGTAATTAGTACCATGCTGCAAAGTTTTATGGCAATGGTAATTGTTACTATTTTATGGGTAGTTATAGCCTTTGGATTATGTTTTGGTCCATCAATAGGCGGATTCATAGGAGATCCTACTTCAAATATATTCTTTCAGGGAGTTAGTGCGAATACCGCTTGGGAGCTGGCACCTACAATTCCTTTTATTCTTTTCGCATTGTTTCAGGCTAAATTTGCTATCATTACGCCAGCGTTAATTACAGGAGCTTTTGCTGAACGTGTACGCTTCTGGGCTTACTTATTATTCATGGTTTTATTCATATTATTTATTTACGCTCCATTATGTCACATGACATGGCATCCTGATGGATTGTTCTTCGGATGGGGAGTTTTAGATTTCGCTGGTGGAACAGTAGTACACATGAGTGCTGGTTGGGCTGCATTAGCCGGAGCTATTTTCTTAGGAAAACGTAAAGTTCAAAAAGTAAATCCTGCGAGAATTACTTATGTATTATTAGGTACAGGTTTATTATGGTTTGGATGGTTTGGTTTCAATGCTGGTTCTGCTGTTGGAGCAGGAAGTCTTGCTGCTCAGGCATTAGGAACTACAACTGTTGCAGCTGCTTCTGCAGCTATGGCTTGGGTTTTCCTTGATAAAATTTTAGGTCACAAATTATCTGCAATGGGAGCATGTATTGGTGCTGTTGTAGGTTTGGTAGCTGTTACACCGGCTGCTGGTTTTGTATCTATCCCTCACGCTTTAGCAATTGGTATCATCGCTGCTGTAATTAGTAATCTTGTAGTGAGCAAATTTCCTAAAGGAAAAATTGATGATGCTCTTGACGTTTTCGCTTGCCACGGTGTTGGTGGAATGGTAGGAATGCTGTTAACAGGGGTATTTGCTTCTAAAGAGGTAAATTCTATTGTTGGGGATAACCAAGGATTAATCTTTGGTGATGCTACTTTATTCCTTACACAATTAAAAGCTTTAGTACTTGTTTCTATATTTGCTTTTGCTGCTTCATATGCATTGTTCTTTATTGTTAACAAAATTACTCCTCTAAGAGTTACGGAAGAAAAAGAAGAATTAGGATTAGATATTTCTCAACACGGAGAGTACCTATAAGGAATTATTCAGTTTAAATACTATAAAAAATGCCCTCTAAATTGAATCTTAGAGGGCATTTTATTTTGAATTAATTCAGCCTTTTTTATTATAAGAAGCAGAAACTTTCTTATTTAGTGCAACATTCCCGCTTTGTCTTTATTGCCCAGTAATCTCATACGGATAATTGCTTCAATATAGTTAGCTGAAATTCATGAAATAAAACCGTATTGAAGTAATTGAGACTATGTTTACAATAATGAGTTTTTCAATGCTTCTACAAAGGTTTATAAGTAATACTATTTAAAGTTTGAAATTCCTTGTTTTAACCACATCAAATATTCTTCAGTATTAACATAGCTAATTGTAGGTTTTGAGCTGTTCAGATTATTTCCTTCAAGATCAGTTATAACGTATAAAGGCTGAGTATTAGTTTTGTATTTTGAAATCATAAACTCGGTCCATTTGTCACCAATTGTTTCAATTTTATCTCCCGAGGCAGTTATAAATTGTTGGTTTGCAGGTAATTTACGTTTATCGTCCACATACAAAGAAATCAAAACCACCTCATTTTTTAAGATTGGTAAAACTTTTTCATCAGACCACACATTGTTTTCCATTTTTCTGCAATTTACACATGCATGTCCTGTAAAATCAAGCATGATAGGTTTATTTACAGATTTTGCATAGGCTAAACCGTTATCATAATCATGAAAAACCATAATTCCGTGTGGTCCTGATTCGGCTCCTTTTGGCAGGTCTTTTTCTGATGAAGCTGTATTATTACCATTTCCTGAACCACCTACACCAAACGGACTTTCACTATAGGTTTGAGGTGGAGGAAAAGCACTGATTAATTTTAAAGGAGCTCCCCAAAGTCCGGGAATTAAATAAAGAGTAAACATCAGCGTAATCAATCCTAAATATAATCTTCCAACAGAAATATGATGCAAAGGACTATCATGAGGTAATGTAATTTTTCCGAACAGGTACAAAGTTAAAGCCCCAAAAATAGCAATCCAGATTACTAAGAATACTTCTCTTTCCAGAAAATGTAATTGTAAAACCAAATCAGCATTTGATAAAAATTTAAAAGCTAAAGCCAATTCTAAAAATCCAAGAACCACTTTTACGGTATTCAGCCAGCCTCCTGATTTTGGTAATGAATTCAGCCAGCCCGGAAACATCGCAAACAGCATAAATGGTAAAGCCAAGGCTAATGAAAAACCAAGCATGCCTACAACCGGAGCGATTCCTCCTGTCGTTGCTGCTATCACCAATAAAGGTCCAACTACAGGTCCTGTACAAGAAAAAGAAACTACGGCCAAAGCAAGAGCCATAAACAATATTCCAATTAGCCCTCCCTTATCAGCTTGCTGGTCAGCTTTATTTGCCCATGAGTTAGGAAGCATAATTTCGAAAGCCCCTAAAAATGAGGTTGCGAAAATAACCAGTAGAACAAAGAATGCTAAATTAAACCAAACATTTGTCGCTAAATCATTTAAGGCATCTGCACCAAAAATCCAGGTAACCAGCCAGCCTAAAGCTACATAAATTACAATAATAGAAATTCCGTAAAAGATAGCGTTCCTAATTCCCTGTGTTCTTGTTTTACTCTGTTTTGTAAAAAAACTAACTGTCATTGGAATCATAGGAAATACGCAGGGTGTAAACAGAGCAGCGAATCCTGATAAAAAGGCTAAAAAGAAAATAGACCATAAACTCATTCCGGAAGTTGATTCAGGTAATTTAGATTTTGTGGCATTCTTTTCTATTTCAGTTTTAGCTGATGCTGTTTTAGTTTTTTCTGTAGAAGATGTCAATGTATCTACGGCAATCCCTGTTACTTTAGTTTCGTCTAATTTTGCTTCAGTTATTGTTGGAATTGCTGCTTCTGTTTTTGATAAAGATGGAACCGTAATTGAGAATTTTTTATTCGAATTGATACAGACTTCTTTACAAACCTGAAAATCAAATTCAACTTCTACAGTTTTTAAATTAGGGTTTACGATCTGAATTTCCTGCTCAATATGTGCCTTACCTTCAAAATAAGTTTCGTTTACTTCAAAAACATCGTTAAAGGATGTCTTGGTCTTTCCTTCTTTGGCTTTCCCAACTAAATTGTAATTGCCTTTTTGATTTTTAAAGGAAATTTCTAAAGCCAACGGACCTCCTTCTGGTGTAAACTGGGAATACATGTGCCAGTCTTTCTCTATAATTCCGTCAAAAATTAAAACAAAATTAGTTTCTGATTTCTTCTCGATTTTAGATGTCCATTTTACCGGTTCTATGATTTGGGCATTACTACTTGCAAAAGCAAAAAAGAAAAATAGTAAGAATAAAATGGATGTAGTCAAGAAGTTTCTTGACGTTACATCCTGACGGGAGTGATTAAAGTTCATTATTGCAGTTCTATTTTAAGTATTTTTTTTGTGGTTTTTTCTATTTTAAATCGTTCATCCTGCCTGATTCCGACTACCCATACAATCTCGTCTTTTGAACATAAAAGCCAGGAGTTCTCTTTTTCAATCAGCGATAACTTTTCATCCTTAAAAAATTTACTGATTTTTTTTGATTTTCCGTTCATTCCAAAAGGCTGAAAAGAATCCCCTTCTTTCCATTTTCTTAAAACCAGCGGATATTGAATTTTTTCAGCATCCGCAAATATAATCTTATTTGATTCTATAGTTATGTGACTAACGTTACAAAGTTTCAAATTTAAGGGAAAATTAACTTCGTGATCGTTCTCATTAATTTCAAACTCTTGTTTTTCTGATACTTCTACAATCGGACTTAAAATCAAGGTTTTCCTGTTTTTAAGTAATCTAAATTCAGCCGAGAAAACCTGTTTTCCGGATTGTCCGTCTACTAAATCATAAATATCATTCCATGCCAGAAATCCAAATTCATTAAGCCATTCATACAAATACGATCTGTAATTAGGCAATTTTTTAAGCTTATTTAAATCGAAATGAATTTCTTCTCCGGCTTCTTTTGCTACCTGCTGATAAATCATAATCGAAGCATCTTCGGCCATTTCATTAGCTTCCTGCAAATAGGATTGTGTTTTCTGGAAAGCTTTTAGGAAATTAGGATTGATTTGCTTTAAAACAGGAACTAAATCATGCCGAATTTTATTACGAAGGTATTTATCAGATGCATTGCTGCTGTCTTCCCGCCATTGGATATTCTTTTCTTTTGCATATTTTAGGATTTCTTCTCTTGAAAAAGGCAAAAGCGGACGGATAATTTTATCATTTTGTTCGGGAATACCAACAAGACCATTTAATCCTGTACCACGGCTGAGGTTGATGATAAAAGTTTCGAGATTATCATCTGCATGATGAGCTGTCAGGATATAATCAAATTTATGGGTTTCCAATAGTTCATAAAACCAGCTGTATCTAAGTTCGCGGGCTGCTATCTGGGTAGAAAGTTTGTAATCTTTTGCAAAAGCTTCCGTATCAAACTGCGTTGTGAAAAGAGATATATTATTTTCTTCACAGTAATTTCGAATGAAATCCTGATCACCTAAACTTTCCAATCCGCGAAGCTGAAAATTACAATGTAAGACTGCAATTTCATAATCTAATTGCTGAAACAAATGCAGTAAAACCATACTGTCAAGTCCGCCACTAACAGCAAGAAAGAGTTTTTTATTTTCCAAAAAAGCAAATCTTGCCGAAATATGATTTTCAAAATTTGTAAGCATCTGTAAAATTAAGAGATGAATGTTTTAAGAACTGCAAAATTAAGGGTTTTAAAAGAAACAAGAACCTTTCTAAGAAAGTTGTTCCTGTAACTTTTTAATATCGTCACGTAATTTGGCAGCTTGTAAAAAATCCAGATCTTTTGCTGCTTTTTCCATCGATTTGCGCTTTTCGCGAATCAGTTTTTCTAATTCAGGTTTTGACAAGTAAGCGGCCTCGGGTTCGGCTGCTGCTTGTAGGGAATGACCAAGTTCGTATTCGACTAAAGGATTTTTAGTAAAGGCTGAATCGATTTTTTTGTTTAAGGCCTGTGGTGTTAACCCGTTTTCTGTATTAAAATTAATTTGTTTGGTTCTGCGGTAATTCGTTTCATCTATCGTTTTTTGCATACTGGCTGTGATTTTATCAGCATACATAATCGCTTTTCCGTTAATATTTCTCGCTGCACGACCAATAGTCTGTGTTAAAGATCTGTGGTTTCTTAAGAATCCTTCTTTATCTGCATCCAAAATAGCAACTAAAGAAACCTCCGGTAAATCCAGTCCTTCACGAAGTAGATTCACTCCAATTAATACGTCAAAAATTCCTTTTCGTAAATCCTGCATAATTTCGATGCGTTCCAAAGTATCTACTTCGGAGTGAATATAACGGCAGCGTACATTTACTTTAGTCAGATATTTTGCTAATTCTTCTGCCATTCTTTTCGTTAAGGTAGTGACGAGAACTCTTTCGTCTAATTCGCAACGCACCTGAATTTCTTCAATTAAATCATCAATCTGATTCAGACTTGGCCTGACTTCAATAATCGGATCGAGTAATCCGGTTGGACGAATAATCTGTTCTACATAAATACCATCTGATTTTTGCAATTCGTAATCGGCCGGAGTGGCAGAAACATACACCACCTGATTTTGCAAGGCCTCGAATTCTTCAAATTTCAACGGCCGGTTGTCCATTGCGGCAGGTAAACGGAAACCATATTCTACAAGGTTTTCTTTTCGGCTTCTGTCACCACCGTACATAGCGTGTACTTGCGAAACCGTTACGTGACTTTCGTCAATTACCATTAAATAATCACTTGGAAAATAATCCAGCAGGCAGAAAGGTCTTGTTCCTGCTTCTCTTCCGTCAAGGTAGCGCGAATAATTCTCAATTCCGGAGCAATAACCTAATTCGCGAATCATTTCCAGATCGAAATTGGTTCTTTCTTCAAGGCGTTTGGCTTCAAGATGTTTGCCTATCTCTTTAAAATAATCAACTTGTTTGACTAAATCCTGCTGTATCTGCCAGATTGCGCCCTGCAAGACGTCCGGAGAAGTCACAAACATATTGGCAGGATAAATGGTCAGCCTTTTAAATTTTTCTATTACTTGTGATGTTTTTACATCAAATGATTCAATTTCTTCAATTTCATCTCCAAAAAAGTGAATTCGATACGCATCATCGGCATAACTTGGATACACTTCTACGATATCTCCCTTAATACGGAAAGTTCCGGGATTAAAATCGGCTTCTGTCCTTGCGTATAAACTTTGTACAAGATTGTGTAATAATTTAGTTCTCGAAATAACCTGATCTCTTGTGATTTCAATGACATTTTTCTTAAATTCTACGGGGTTTCCAATTCCATAAAGACAGGAAACTGAAGCAACTACTAAAATATCCCTTCGTCCGGAAAGTAATGAAGAAGTGGTACTTAAACGCATTTTCTCCAGTTCTTCATTAATAGATAAATCCTTTTCAATAAACACACCGGTTACGGGCATAAAGGCTTCGGGTTGATAATAATCGTAGTATGAGACGAAATATTCTACCGCATTGTTTGGGAAAAACTGTTTGAATTCTGAATATAACTGCGCTGCCAAAGTTTTGTTATGTGCCAGAACCAGGGTGGGTTTTTGTACTTCCTGGATGACATTGGCCATTGTAAAAGTTTTACCTGAGCCTGTTACACCTAATAAAGTCTGGTATTTTTCGCCAGCAATAATGCCTTGCGCAAGTTTTTGGATTGCCTGTGGCTGATCTCCTTTTGGACTATATTCTGAGGATACCTGAAAATTCATTTCGAACTATGAAAAAATTAGTTTTGTAAAGATACAAGTTTGAACGCTATTAAATGGTAAGTTCTTTTTTATTCTAAAAACTCAATCATGGCATCATTTACAATTTTAGTCTGATCAATACTTAAAAAATGTCCTGCATCTTTGATTATTTTTGTCTTGCTGTTTGACAAAAAAGCCTTCACTTTTTCTAAGCTTTCGGGTGAATTAATTACGTCTTTGTCACCAATCAGTACTAAAATCGGATTTTTAATAGATTTTAATTCATCATTAGAAAAAGGAGTCATTTTTAGCATACTAGAATTTGATTTAGCGTATTTATTAGCTAAATAAAATTGTTTTTTGTAAGCAGGGGCAATTTTTTCGGGATGGGTTGAAAAAGTCTCTAAAGTTTTTCCGAATTTTTTTTCGCTTGGAAAAAGTTTTAGCATTAATGCAGAGGATGTTTTACCCATTTTATCAATGAATTTAAAAGTTTGAGCCGGGCTTAACAAGACTATTTTATCAATGGAATTTTCTTTTTGTACAGCCAGTAATGTTGCAATCCATCCACCACGTGAGGCTCCTACAATATCAAATTTGTTTAATTTATAATGGGCAAAAATTTCATTATACCACACAACAATTTCTTCTTTAGAAAGAGTCTGGGCAGTCAGATTAGATTTTCCGGGTTCCATCAGAAAATCGATGGCATATATTCGATGGTTTTTCGCCAGGGCTTTAATGTTGGGATACCACATTGTTGAGCTGGCATCCATTCCGTGTAGCAGTACCAAATCTCTTCCGTTTTTAGGACCTGTAATTATCACATGGGCATTGCCAAATCTGGTTTTAATATTTTCTTCGGTATAGGGAATATTCCAAAGTTTTAAAGCTTTGTCGTAGGAGTTTAGATAGCTTTGTTTTTCTTTTTGGGTTTGGAAGACATAGTCTTCAAATTTTGCTTTTTTAGAAGATCCACAACCAAAAAGCATAACCAAAAGCATAAATTGAAGTAGTACTCTTGTCATAATATTTTGTATTTAGTATAAAAGTACAATAACAGAATATACATTGCCTTCCAGAATTTTGTTTCAAAATATCATAATTATAAGCTTTATGATTTTTTGACTGTTAGGTGATAAATCTGTACAAAAGTTAAAATGGCGTTTGGAATAATTACCGATAAGAGCCATTGATTAATATCACTGAAATCTTTTAAGAAAATCCATAAATTCCAAAAGATATGCAGTCAAAAAGATTAATCAGCCGAATAGCTCTAAGATCTTTTAGTAAAAAATCTCATACTGTAAGTGCAAATGTAGGATAACCTATATTCTATAATGGCTTTGATATTAAATAGTTTAGGTTAAATTTAGCAAAAGTAAATTGCAAAGTCAAGGATTGAGTTTGAAAATCAGTGTTTTAAATAAACCACTTTTCCTCATCTTTAGGTTTCAAAAAAGTCCAGGCCACAATTCGGCTGTTTTTTTGTCCCTGAGCCATAGCAATAGTTCTGATTTCTAAAGCATTTACTTTTTTTAAGGTTTTGTAAATAGCAGAAAGATTCTCTTTTTTAGAAACAAGAGTTGTAAACCACCAACATTGTGAACCATATTTTACGCTTTCGTAAATCATTTGGTTTATAAAACCAATTTCGCCGCCAATGCACCATAATTCGTCATGCTGACCTCCAAAGTTCAGAACAGGTTTATCGTTTTTTTTATCTTTCGGATTTAGATTTGATATTTTCCTGAGAGCACTTTTATGAGCTTCTTCTGCAGAAGCGTGAAAAGGTGGATTACATATGGTAAAAGTAAAACGGTCTTCGGGTGTAATAATGTTTTTAAAAATAAAACGTGATTCTGTTTGCTGTTGTAAACTGATTGCTTCAATCAATTTCGGATTCGCTTTGATAATTTTGCTGCAGTTTTCGATTGCTTTTTTATCAATGTCGGTCGCAACAAAACTCCAGTCGTAAATTGTATTTCCTAAAATAGGATAAATACAATTGGCTCCTGTTCCAATATCCAGTCCTAAAACTGAAGTCCCGACAGGAATATTTCCGTTATTGGATTCACCAAGTAAATCGGCTAAATAATGAATGTAATCTGCTCTTCCAGGAATGGGCGGACAAAGATAATTTTTAGGAATATCCCAATTTTCAATATCATAGTATGTTTGCAGCAAAGCTCTATTAAGCGTTTTTACAGCAATCGGGTTATTGAAATCAATTGTTTTAATTCCGTGTTGGTTTATGACGACAAAAGTTTTTAGTTCTTGACAATTTGAAATAAGAAGTTCGAAATCATAACGTGAACGATGTAGATTTCGAGGATGTAAATTATTTTTCTCAGTATTGTCTGCTGCTTTCATTTTGCGAGTTTGAGTGCAAAGATAGGCATTCCATTTTTAAAGAATGTTTGACTATTTTGTATGTGAATTCTGTGTAATAATTTTCATGTGTTTTTAGTGTCAGACAACTGTTATGACTCTGTTTGTGCAATAAAGAATACAAAAAAAAGAGAATAATTAATCTTGTATAAGAAAAATTATATAAATATTACGGTTTTCAGAGTTTGTTTATTTATTTTTGGTTAAGTAATCCAAATCTAAATGAAAAAAGCAGGACTTCTTATCATCATAATTTTTTGTACTACATGTATTAAGCAGGATGGGAATGAATATTTCGATCAGATTAAAAAAAATGATGTTGAATTAACAAAACCGGTTGAAGGAGATTGGCTCTATTCTCATAAAGAAAAAGGTCAGACTTTTGATCAATTCATGAATTCAAAACATATTGTTCCAACCAGTGAATACAATATTATTTACATAAGACCTATTGGAAATTTTAATTCTTTGCAAAACAAACAAATAGAACTGTTAAGGGAATATCTGGAAATTTATTTTCAGTTAAAAACAAAAATTTTGGAAACAGTTTCTAATGATATTATTCCTGAATCCGCACAGAGAATTGGATATGAAAATAACCAGCAGTTTTTGGCGGGGTACATTTTGGATCATGTTTTAAAAAAAGACAAGCCTTTAAAAAGAATTGCACTTATGGGATTGACCGAAGTTGATTTGTATCCTAAACCGGAATGGAATTTCGTTTTCGGATTGGCCTCTTATCGTGACAAAGTAGGAGTAAGTTCTATTTACAGACTACAGGACGGCAAACTGACTCAGGAGAATTTTAATTTGTGCTTGTCCAGACTTCTTAAAATAAGTTCCCATGAAATTGGTCATATGTTTGGTTTACAACATTGCATTTTTGCAGATTGTGTAATGAATGGCACCAATAGTATGAGCGAAACAGACAAAAATTCTGCAAGATTATGTTCTGTTTGTCAGAGAAAGTTAAATTCAGGTATAAAGTACGACAACAAAAAAAGACTTACTGAACTGAAAAAATATTTTGAAAAAAATAATTTAACAAAGGAACTCCAATTAATAAAGAGAGATATTGCCGTGGTTGAGTAATAACTTTACTATAACACATAATAAACTGTATTTATTTCATTTTTTTATTTCAGTTAAAATTTTTATCATTCAGAAGAATCGATTAAACCTTAATGATTGAAATGTCTTATTTTTGTACCATAAATGAATATTAATATGGAAAATTCTGTTGCAAGTAAAGAGTTTCTTTTTGGAGAGGAAATTCAATGGGAAGTGGTTGGAGAAGGTGTAAAACGTAAAATTTTAGCTTTTGATAATCGCGTTATGCTGGTAAATGTACATTTCGAAAAAGGTGCTATCGGAGCTTTGCACGAACACTATCATACGCAGGTAACTTATGTGGCAAAAGGCAGGTTTGATGTTACGATAAACGGGATCACAAAAACGCTGAAAGAAGGAGATAGCTTTTATATTCCGCCTCATGCAATTCATGGTGTTTTGTGTTTAGAAGAAGGAATGCTGACGGATGTTTTTAGTCCAATGCGTGAAGACTTCATGAAATAATAAATCAATACGATTTTTAAAACACCAATCTGATTAGGCCTGAAAATTCAAAAAATTATACTTTTTTTAAAGTTTGGATAAAAATTAGATTGGTATTTTTGCAAAATGAATTTATCCAAAACGAATGTCTTGTTTATGGCAGCCTGCACAGGCCTCATTGTTGCAAATTTATATTACTGCCAGCCTTTAATTGTTTTAATAGCCAACGAGTTTAAAATTCCTGAAGCAAATGCAGGAACAATAACCTATCTCACGCAGTCTGGATATGCTCTGGGGTTGTTTTTTATGGTTCCTTTGGGCGATAAAATAGAACGGAAAAGACAAATTTTGATTACCACTTTTGCTTCTGTAATTGCATTGTTAATTGCAGCCACGGCAAAAAGCTTCCTGATATTGCAAATCGCATCACTGCTTATCGGGATCACTTCGATAGTACCGCAGCTTATTTTGCCTTTGGCGGCATCATTAAGCAGTCAGGAACAAAGAGGAAAAGTTATAGGAACGATTATGAGCGGCTTATTGGTTGGGATATTGCTTTCCAGAACTTTAAGCGGTTTTATTGGTCAGGTTTTGGGTTGGAGATCGATGTTTTATATCGCTGCCGGAATTTGTCTTTTGATCTTTTTTGTAATTCAGAACAAGTTTCCTGTTAATAAACCTCAGTTTCAGGGATCTTATGGTCAATTAATTCAATCTCTTTTTACACTTATAAAAACGCAGCCTGTATTGCGTGAAGCGACGTTAATCAATGTGTTTAGTTTTGCGCAGTTTGGCGCTTTCTGGACCACTATGGTTTTGTTGCTTTCGGGAGAACCGTTTCATTTTAATAGCGCAACAATTGGTTTATTCGGAATCGTGGGTGCTTCAGGAGCTTTGGCAGCACCATTAGTAGGTAAAATGGGGGATAAAGGTGGTTCAAGAGTAGTTGTTGGCTATGGGTGTTTGTTAATACTAATCAGTTTTTTGGTGTTTTATTTTTCGATAGAAAGCGTTATTGGAATAACAATCGGAATTGTATTTATTGATATCGGAATCCAGGGTGTGCATATTTCAAATCAAACTCGTGTTTATTCGTTGCTTCCTGAAGCCAGAAACAGATTAAATACGGTTTTTATGTCTTTTAGCTTTTTAGGAACTGCTGCCGGTTCAGCTTATGGATTGTTATTATGGAAATTAGGCGGATGGCACGCTGTAACTATCGGATGCGTTGGCTTATCAATATTGGCGTTAACCGTTTACGGGCTTACTTATAAACCAAAATCTAAAAAAATAGAGAGATAAATTGATATAAAATTAATTTGTAAATTTGCGTTCAATTAAAAAATAACAACAATGGAAAACGGAATATACGCTAAATTCAATACTAGTAAAGGCTCGATTTTAGTAAAACTCACACACGAGTTAACACCAGGAACTGTAGGGAATTTTGTAGCGCTTGCAGAAGGAAATATGGAAAACAGAGTAAAACCTCAGGGACAAAAATTCTATGACGGTTTAACTTTTCACAGAGTAATTCCTGATTTTATGATTCAGGGAGGCTGCCCAAAAGGAACAGGAACCGGTGATCCGGGATATAAATTTGATGATGAATTTCACCCAAGTTTAAAGCATGATCGTCCGGGAATTTTGTCGATGGCTAATTCTGGCCCGGGAAGTAATGGGTCTCAATTTTTTATTACGCATGTTCCAACTCCATGGTTAGATAATAAACATTCTGTTTTTGGACATGTTGTTGAAGGGCAGGATGTGGTAGATGCTGTTGCGCAAGGTGATGCATTAGAAAATGTAGAGATAATCAGAGTAGGGGAAGAAGCTCAAAAATGGAATGCTATTGAGGCTTTTATTAGTTTAAAAGGGGCTCGTTTAAAAAGAGAAGCAGCTTTAAAAGCAGAATCTGAAGCAAAAATGGAACAATTAGCTGCCGGTTTTGATAAAACAGAAAGTGGTTTACGTTACAAAATGATTCAAAAAGGAGAAGGTAAAAAAGCAGAAGCAGGGAAAACAGTTTCGGTACACTACGAAGGGTCTTTGGAAAACGGAAAAGTTTTTGATTCCTCTTACCCAAGAAAAAAACCAATCGAATTCAAATTAGGTGTTGGCCAGGTTATCGAAGGATGGGATGAAGGTATTGCTTTATTACAGGTTGGAGACAAAGCGCGTTTTGTAATTCCATCAGATTTGGCTTATGGACCAGGTGGTGCAGGTGGTGTTATTCCTCCACATGCGACTCTTATTTTTGACGTAGAATTAATGGATGTAAAATAAAAAGACATTCTATTATCTTAATAATGTCCCATTCGGTTTTCCGGATGGGATTTTTTTATTTTTTTCATCAGGAATTAGATCATTCAAAATTCAAAATCATGGGAATTAATGTGGTAATGATGGTTATAAAAAAACACCTTCATAAATGAGGTGTTTGCAAGTTAAGAATGGGATACAACGGTATTGTTTACTTCAGTTATTTTTAATGTTTTTATTCCGGCAGGTAATTCCCAATCCACCTGATCATTTTTTTTAAAGCCAATAATAGCAACGCTTAAAGGGGCTAAAATGGATATTTTTCCTTCTTGTACATTTGCTAAAGAAGGCAAAACAATTTGAACTTTTATTTCTTTATTAGATTTAACATCTTCAATTGTCACATGCGAATTGATCCGGATAATTGAATTGTCAAGAATACTTTCTTCACTGATAATAGCACGGTCTAATTCTTGTGAAAGCAGTCTGGCTTCTTTTGCATTTGAATCATTTTTACTCTTTAATAGCAACTCTCGAAGAAACTGATGCTCTTTTTTACAGAAAACAGGTGTTGGTTTCATAGTATTTAATATTAAACGTGGATAAAATAATTGATTATGTTAAATTCCAATTGGCAATAAAGTGCTAACTGAAACTTAATATATTGTTTAATTGAATTTGTGTTTATTTGAAATATGAAAATCTCTCAAATAGAAAAAAACATGATATATTTGGTGAAAATCCTCCGTCTGAAAGAAGAAAAATGAGATAGACGGGGGCCTAAATAATAAAGGCCTTGCTGTGTGAAATAAGTATAGCAGCAATTGGTTTTCTCTCAAAAGAAAACAATAATGCAGAAACTATAAGTAACATAATATTCACGATCACAAAATTAATAGAATTGTAAAGATAAGGAAAACGGATTAGATAATACCTATTTCCATTTAATGTTACAGCCTATACTTGGTTTTTGAGTTTTGTTTAAGCTTCTGTTGTAAATCAAAGCATCAATCGCACTCCTTAAATCGTTTCCGCTTAACGGAATCCCGTTTCCCGGTCTTGAAGCATCTAACTGGCCTCTGTAAAATAAACGTTTTTGATTGTCAAATAAATAAAAATCGGGCGTACAGGCAGCATCGTAAGCTTTTGCTACATCCTGAGTTTCATCAAATAAATAGGGAAAGTCTATTTTGTTATCGAAAGCAAACTTAGTCATCATCTCTGGGGAATCCTGTGGGTATTTCTCAATGTCATTACTGGAAATTGCAATGATACCAATTCCCTGAACACGATAATCATTAGCAATCATGACAATTTCATTGATTACGTGAAGTACAAAAGGACAGTGATTGCACATAAAAATGACAAGTGTGCCTTTTGATCCTTTTAAATCTTCAAAAGAATATTCGTTATTTGAATTGGTATCCTTGAGATTGAAGTTAGGAGCAATAGTACCAAGCGGAATCATATTTGAAGGAGTTTGTGCCATTTTCTAAAGAATTAGTTATTCAAAAATAACTTTAAATTCTTTAAAGAAAGTACGCTTCTGTAAAAAAAAATATCCAAAGAAATTTTAAAGTTCTTTGGATATTAGTTTAAATTTTATGCATTTAAGAAGTTGAGCAAGTCTTCGTTTAATCGCTCTTTTTCAGTATAAAATAAACCGTGTGGCGCTCCTTCATACACTATAAAAGTGCTGTTAGTTATTGCTTCAGCAGTTTTTTGTGAGCTCACTTCAATAGGAACATTTTTATCATCATCTCCATGAATAATTAAAGTAGGAACTTTAATAGTGTGTAATTCATCTCTAAAATCTGTATTTGATAAAGATTCAGCACATTTTAATGTTGCTCTTGGTGAAGCTAATGAACATAGATTTCTGTAATATTCTAATAAAGGAGTACTTAAAGGCTTATTTATTATGTTGACACCAAAAAAAGTTTTACCAAAATTTTCAAGGAATCCTATTCTGTCCTCTCTGATTGCGGCCGCGGTTGCTTCCCCTTTTTCTTTTGGGCGTCCTTCCGGATTGTCTTCAGTTTTGGATAAAAAAGGAATAATGGATGAAATTAGGGCCGCTTTTGTAACGCCTTTTCCGCCATGACGGCTAAAATAACGTACTACTTCACCTCCTCCCATAGAAAAACCAACAAGTGTTGCATTTTCTAATTGAAGCTGTTCAATAATTTCACTTAAATCGTCTGTCAAAGTATCGTAATCATAACCATCCCAAGGCTGTGATGATTTACCAAAACCGCGACGGTCATACGCGATTACCCTAAAGTTATTCTGAACTAAAAATTCAATTTGATATTCCCACATTTCGTTAGAAAGCGGCCATCCATGAATTAAAATTACCGGTTTTCCTTTTCCGTAATCTCTAACATAAAGTTTTACATTTTGAGCTGTTTCAATGTATTTATCTGTGTTTTGCAGCTGAATATCAAATTCTGAATCTCTAAGAGATGTATTGGAGTTTATTAGACTATTTTCCATTTTTATATTTTTTTTGTATTAGCTTAATAATTTGATTTGTAAAATTAGAAGGACTACAAAAAAAGGGGTTATAGAATTAGGAGTAACAATTACAAAATTAATACGTTTGTATAAATGGAAACAACATGGACTTAACCTGGGAAGAATTTGAAAGAACCGACATGCGTGTTGGAACCATAATCGAGATAAATGATTTTCCTGAAGCCAGAAAACCAGCCTATCAGCTTACAATTGATTTTGGCTTCGAAATTGGGATCCGAAAATCATCGGCACAAATTACAAAACGGTACCAAAAACAAGATTTATTAAATCGTCAAATTGTGGCTGTTGTAAATTTTCCTAAAAAACAAATAGGAAAATTTATGAGTGAATGTTTAGTTTTAGGTGCAGTAGGTGAGGAGGGAGATGTTATTTTATTGGCTCCTGATTTTAAAATACCGAATGGATTGAGGATTGGCTGAGTTTTTAATTAAACACATAAGAACATAGTTTAATACAGAGCTATCTTCCTATGTGTCGAAATAAATTTGTTAGCTATTAATTTTTTCAATTAATTGTTGCAAAATTAACTGTCCCTCTTCCCAATATTTTAAATCAGAATCAGAATTGATGTGACCCTGCTGTCCTACATTTACAAAATCGCTGCCCCACATTTTTGCAAAATATTGTTTTCTTTCGAAAGAAGCATAAGGATCATTTTCACTTGCAACTACAATCGAAGGGAATGGCAACTGATAAAGCGGCATTGGCGAAAAATTCCTGATCACATCCGGAGTGTGTTCAGGTGAATCGACATCAGCAGGAGCAACTAATAAAGCCCCGACTATATTTTTATTAGAATTTGTTTCTGCCCAATGTAAAACCAAAGAAACAGCGAGGCTATGAGCAACTAAAATGGTTGGATTTGTAAGTTTTGAAACTTCTTCGTTTAAGCGTGCAATCCAATGTTCCCGAACCGGTTCATCCCAATTGTCCTGGATTAAACGAATTGAATTTTTGAATTTTTCATGCCAAAAGGTCTGCCAGTGTTTTTCTCCGGAATTTCCAAGTCCCGGTAAAATTAATAGTTGTGTCTCCATTGCCGTGGATTGTTTTGATTGATTATTTTTGAAGTTGTTTTTCTTTTAAAATTCGGTTTACTTCATTTACCAACAATGGGAAACCCGGTTCAGTCATGCTATGCCCGTAACCGTCTAATTCGTAAAGTTTAGTTTGCTTATGGCCAACAAGTTTCATCATACGCTCCATATAAGCGTTTTCTTCATAACGTCCCAGCATTTCTAATTCGCGATCTCCTGTAATTAATAAAACAGGCGGAGCGTCTGCCCGGACATGAAATAAAGGAGCAAAAGCATCAATTGTAGGTTGTTTCTCGGGGATTCCGTTTTCTCGTCTAATTTCAAAATGGGTTATACATTGGCTGCTAAACGGAATTAATCCTGCAATTTTATTGGCGTCAACGTTCTCTTTTTGCAGCCATTTTTTATCCAGACCCGTCATCAATGCCAGATACGCACCTGCAGAATGCCCTGAAACAAAAATTGAAGTAGTGTCACCTCCGTAGCCCGCAATGTTATTAAAAGTCCACGCAATAGCAGCGGCCGCATCTTCAATACATTTTGCTGCTTTTACTTTTGGAGACAATCTGTAATTAACTCCAATAATAGCAAAGCCTTTGTTTTTTAATGCTTCAGGAATTTCTTTACTGCCACCGGTTAATCCGCCTCCGTGAAACCATATTATGGTAGCAAATCCCTTAGTGTTTTTTGGATAATAGATGTCTAAAACACATCTTTCATTAATATAAGAATCAGATTTATTGGTGGCTGCATTATAATACTGAATGTTCTCTTTTAGCTCATATTCTAATTTTTGAGCAAAAGAGGAAACTCCAACAATAAACAAACTAAGTAATAACGCTATTTTATTCATATATAAATAATTATTCAACTTTAAAATCAGCTTCCAAGCCATTTTCGGCATGTGAAGCAATCCAGACTTTAAAATCACCTGGTTCTGTTTTTAGTTCCATTTTATCATTATAAGACGCAAGGTCTGAAACAGAAATTGAGAAGTTTATAGTTCTGGATTCCTGAGGCTTTAATTCGATTTGTACAAAGTCTTTAAGTTCTCTCACTGGTCTGACAATGCTTCCTGCAATATCACGTACATATAATTGAACAGTTTCTGTTCCTGTATGCTTTCCTGTATTAGTAATAATGGCAGAAACGTTTAATTTTTCACTGTTATTGTTTTTAAGGACAGTTTTCTCAATTTTTAAATGGTCATAGGAAAAAGTGGTATAGCTCAATCCAAATCCAAAAGGGAACTGAGGTTCGTAACCTGCATCAAGATAATGTGAATTGTTTCCTAAAGAACTTTGCCATGCTTCGACCGGAATGTCCTGAATAGCCACAAAAGTTTTAGGGTCTGCAGGTCTTCCTGTATTGGGGTGATTGTAGTAGATAGGAATCTGGCCGACTTCTTTTGGCCAGGTTACAGGCAGTTTTCCGGATGGATTTACCACTCCCAATACTAAATCAGAAATTGCCGGACCAGCCATAGTTCCGGGATGCCAGGCCATAATTAATGCATTTGTTTTTGGTAAAACAGCGCCCAAAGTTATAGGTCTTCCGGCCATTATAATTACTACAACTGGCTTCCCAGTCTTTTGTAATTCTGCTATTAATTTCTCTTGTAATCCCGGCAGATTAATATTGGCTCTCGAATGTGCTTCTCCTGAGAGAATAGCTTCTTCTCCTGCAAAAAATAAAATAACATCTGATTTTTTGGCAGCTGTTATTGCAGCTGCAAAACCTTCTTCAGATAATGAACGGCTATGCGAAAGTCCGGAAGCATAAAATACATTATCCTCTCCGAAACTATTTTGTAAAGCTTTAAGTGGAGTTTGAGAATCTCCTTTGTTACCGTCAAAAACCCATGTACCTAATTGTTCTCTTGGAGCATCTGCCAACGGACCAATTACCGCTATTTTTTGACTTGGTTTTAAAGGTAAAATCTGATTTTCATTTTTCAATAAAACGCAGCTTTTGCTGGCGGCTGTTCTCGCAGTTTGTAAGGCATCTGCATTTAATAAAGAGAATTTTTCACGGTCTTTAAAATACGGATTGTCAAAAACTCCGGCTCTGAATTTTATTCTAAGGATATTGCGAACCATTTCGTCTAATTGCTTTTCAGAGATTTTCTTTTCTGCAATCAGTGTTTTTAAATGATTTGCATAGGACAAACTGGTCATTTCCATGTCCAGTCCGGCTGATGCAGATTTAAGAGCTGCGTCTTTTTCATCAGCGGCATAACCATGCGGAATCATTTCGGTAACCGAATTCCAGTCACTCACCACAAAACCATCATATTTCCATTCTTCACGTAAAATTTTTTTAAGCAAAAAACGGTTCCCCGAAGCCGGAATTCCGTTAAGGTCATTAAATGAACTCATGAAAGTTGCTGCGCCGGATTTTGCTGCTGCTTCAAAAGGTTTTAGATACACATTTCGAAGTAAAGATTCAGACATGCTGACCGTGTTGTAGTCTCTTCCTCCTTCTGCAGCACCATAAGCTGCAAAATGTTTTGCACAGGCTAAAATCTGTCCGGGAACAGAAGGGTCATTTCCCTGAAACCCTTTAATATATGCTGTCCCTAATCTGGATGCCAATAAAGGATCTTCACCCGGAGATTCGGCTATTCTTCCCCAGCGGGCATCTCTGGCAATATCGACCATTGGGGCGTATGTCCAGCTGATGCATCTTGAATAGGATTCATTAGCTGCGATTTTTGAGGTTTTTTCAACCAATTCCATATCCCAGGATGCAGCTAATCCTAAGGGAATTGGGAAAATAGTTTTGTATCCGTGAATGACATCCCTGCCAAATAATAGCGGAATATGCGTTGGACTTTCTTCTACAGCGATTTTTTGTATTTGAAGAACGAGATCAGGATCCGTCAGATTTAAAATGGCTCCAACCAATCCCATTCGGACTTCTTTTTTAAGTTCTTCAGATAATCCTTTACTGCGGCTGGAAGTTCCTTTCAGACATGCCTGACCTATTTTTTGTTCCAAAGTCATGCTTTTTATGACCTTATCAATCTTTTTTTCAATGTTTAAATCTGATTTTTGGCTGTAAGATATTGAACTTATTAATAGAGTAAATAATAAACAATAAAGTAATCTTGTGGTTAATGTTTTCAAAGCTAGTAGTTTTAAAAACTTAAATATATAAAAAAAGTCCAAAATGCTGAACATATTGGACTCGTACTTTTGAAAATTATATGGGATTAAATATCGTCAAAATCGATATCTGTAAAGCTAGATCTTTTTCCTTCCGCTTTATCAGAACTATATTCTTTTTTAAAATCTTTTTGATGTCTTTCAGATATTACTTCTTCTCCTTTGTGGTTCAGGACATAAGAAGTCATTTCGTCTAAAATTTCGGCGAAAGAGCTAAAATCTTCTTTGTATAGATAAATTTTGTGTTTTTTAAAATGAAAAGAACCATCCTCTTCAGTAAATTTTTTGCTTTCAGTAATCGTGATATAATAATCGTCAGCTTTTGTAGCTCTCACATCAAAGAAATAAGTTCTTCTTCCTGCTCGTAATACTTTAGAAAAAATCTCTTCTTTTTCTAACATGTCGTTTTCTCTCATAATACGTTCTATCATTTTGGAATTAATAGTACTCAAAAATCATAAAAAATTATCTATTACGCAACATTTAAAGTAATTCTTTTTCCGAAAGTTGTTTTAAATATAACGCTGCATAATACCCTTCTTTATTTATTAATTGATTATGAGAACCTTGTTCGAGGATTTGACCATCTTCTAAAATAATAATTTGGTCGGCATTTTTTGCAGAAGAAACGCGATGGCTTACAATTATGGTTGTTTTGTTTTTACAGATTTCAAATAAATTATTCAAAATTGTTTCTTCTGTTTCTGTATCAACTGCTGAAAGGCAGTCATCAAAAAGTAAAATAGCTGGATCTTTAATTATGGCACGTGCAATAGAAACACGCTGTTTTTGTCCTCCTGAAAGTGTGATGCCTCTTTCACCTAAAATAGTTTCGTATTGTTTGTTGAAAGCGATAATATTGTCGTGAACCACTGCATTTTTCGCAGCCTCAATTACTTGTTCATCAGTTGCATTCTGGTTGCCAAACTTGATATTATTTTTAATAGTATCCGAAAACAGAAAGGCATCCTGAGGCACAATTCCGATGCTGTTTCTTAAATCATTCAGATTCAAAGTACTGATTTCGTTGTTATCGATTGTTATTTTTCCTTCGGTAACATCATACAGACGTGAAATTAAAGATAATATAGTTGATTTTCCGGAACCCGTTTTTCCTAAAATAGCCAGAGTTTCCCCTTTTTTTACTGAGAATGTTATATTTTTTAAAGCCTCAATGTTAGTGTCTTCATAGGTAAAATTTACATTTTCAAAAGCAATTGAACCCTCAATATGTGATGAGTCAGGATTAGTGTTTTTAATTTCAGGCTCAATTTTCAAAAACTCATTTAAACGCTTTTGAGAGGCTTCGGCTTCCTGGACCATTGATGAAACCCAGCCTAAAGAAGCTACTGGCCAGGTAAGCATATTAACGTATAAAATAAATTCAGCAATTGTTCCGATATTTGGAATACTTCCGTTAATGTACATAACGCCTCCAAAATAGATTACCACCAGATTACTAATTCCGATAAGGGCAATCATCAGAGGGCTAAATAGTGATTGAACTCTGGCCAAACTTAAACTTTTACTTTTGCTCTCGTTAGAAAGAGTAATCATGTTGTTCTGTTGCTGATCTTCTAATGAATGCGCTTTGATAACACGGATACCTGAAAATATTTCCTGTGTAAAGCTGGAAACTTTTGAAAGATATTGCTGGAAAGTAGTACTGCGTTTATTGATTTCTGAACTAAGTTTAAAAATGCAAAAGGACAGAATGGGTAAAGGAAGAATAGTGTATAAAGTTAATAATGGAGAGACATTATACATATATATAATAACAATAGTAAAACGTATAAAGGTATTGATCGTGTACATAACGGCTGGTCCAACATACATACGAACTTTAGAAACGTCTTCACTAATACGGTTCATTAAATCTCCAGTTCTGTTCTGTTTGTAGAAATTTTGAGAAAGTTTTTGATATTGATTAAAAACCTCGTTTTTTAAATCAAATTCAATATGACGCGACATTACAATTAAAGTCTGACGCATCAAAAAAGTTAGAAATCCGGCAACAATTGCACTTCCAATGATTAACAGCACGTTATGAACTAATTCCTGTTTGTAGTAGCCAATCATAATCGAAGACTGTCGCTCGGTTTCGGGTAATTTTAGGAATTTTTCAATTGTATCAAAAGACTGGCTAACCAGCTTTGGAGTAAATAAGAAAAATATTTGTGCGATTATAGTGATTAAAATTCCAAAAGAAAAACTGTATTTGTACTTAATGAAATATTTGTTTAAATAGCTTAATTCTTTCATTTTTTTAAGAAATGTGATATTGAATTGATTTAAAATTTTGAATTATTACGAATTAAAAATATAATAATTTACATTTTAATCAAAATAATAATATTGTAAAATTATTAATTTTAAGTTTAAAAATTAGCACATGTGTATTTTTTATGTATGTTTGAGTTGTCTTTTTGACGAATTCATAATTTTAACTAAATAACACTAGCTATGGATGCAACTTTCGCAACTGGAAAGGAACTTCAAAAAATGGATCCCGTTTTTGGTCAGTTATCTTTTAACGATCACGAACAAATTGTATTTTGCAATGACAAAGATACAGGTTTAAAAGCAATTATTGGTATTCATAATTCGGTTATGGGGCCAGCTTTAGGAGGTACAAGAATGTGGAATTATGCTACGGAATGGGAAGCTCTAAACGATGTTTTGCGTCTTTCAAGAGGTATGACTTATAAATCAGCCATTACCGGGCTAAATATTGGTGGTGGTAAAGCGGTTATTATTGGTGATGCTAAAACCCAGAAAACACCTGAGCTGATGCGTAAGTTTGGTGAGTTCGTACACTCTCTAAGCGGAAGATATATTACTGCAGAAGATGTTGGAATGGAAACTAAAGACATGGACACTGTTAGAGATGTAACGCCTTATGTTACCGGAATCTCTGAAGAAAGAGGAGGATCTGGAAATCCTTCGCCTGTTACCGCTTACGGAGTGTATTTAGGAATGAAAGCAGCTGCTAAAAGTCAGTTTGGTTCTGATGTTTTAGATGGCAAAAAAGTTTTGGTTCAGGGAATTGGACACGTGGGAGAAACTTTGGTTGAATACTTAACGAAAGAAGGAGCGCAGGTAACGATTACGGATATCAATGAAGAGAAATTATATCAGGTGGCTCAAAAATATAATGCAACTATTTATACTGGTGAGGATTTGTATACTGCGGATGTTGATATCTATGCGCCATGTGCAATGGGAGCAACAATCAATGACGCTACGATAGAAAAAATTAAGGCAAAAGTAATTGCGGGTGCTGCAAACAACCAGTTGGCAGATGAAAATGTTCACGGAGCAAGATTACAGGAAAGAGGCATTTTATATGCTCCTGATTTCTTAATCAATGCTGGGGGAATCATCAATGTTTATGCAGAATTAGCGCATTATGGAAAAGCTGAAATCATGAGTAAAACCGAAAATATCTACAATACAACCTTAGAAATTATTGATTTTGCCGCCAAAAATGGCTTAACGACACATAAAGCTGCTCTTACAATTGCTCAGAATCGTATCGATCAAAGAAAAATCGAGAACGCATCTAAGTAATTAGTGGTTAGTGTTCAGCCCTTGAGTTGATATTTAAAGATTTATAATGGAAAAAAAGTCTCATTTTAGTTTTGCTGAAATTGAGACTTTTTGTTTTTAAAAACGGGACACTAAAAAACGGAGTACTGGATACTTTCTCTACGCCTTCCTGAAATAAACTTTTTTTAATATATATAATTTTAAAATACGCTTAAAAGTTATATTTTTGCAGACTAATTTTTAAAAGTTCTTACAAGGTGGTAAATAGAAGACACTTACGCATTAAAGTCATGCAATCCATTTATGCAATGCATCAAAGCGGTTCTGATAATCTGGAAAAAGAAGAAAAATTTCTTTTTTACAGTATAGATAATATTCAGGATTTATATTTAATAATGCTTTCTTCATTGATTGAAATTTGCAAAAAAGAGGCTGTTTTTTTACATCTTTCAAGCAAAAAACATCTTGCAACTGCTGCAGAACGTAATCCAAACGAAAAATTCATCAAGAATAAAATTTTTCAGCTTTTAGCCGAAAGCAATTCTCTTAGCATTGCTTTAGAAAATCGTAAAATCAACAATTGGTCTTTAAACGACGATTATATCATTTTGCTTTTGAATGATATTAAAGCCAGCGATTTGTATGCAAAATACATGAGCAACAATGTGAATACGTTTGAAGAAGACAGACAATTTGTAATTGATTTGTTCGAAAATGTTATTGTTCCGAATGAAAAACTGTATGAATACCTGGAAGATGATAAATTGACATGGGTTGATGATATCCCGGTTGTAAATACACATATCGTAAAACAGTTAAAAGCAATCAAAACAGAAGATCCGGATGATTTCAGGGTTCCGAAGTTGTATAAAGATGTTGAAGATAAGGATTTTGCGAAAGATTTGTTCAGACGTACGGTTTTAAATGAATCAGTTCTGGCAAAAGAATACGATGATAAAACACCCAACTGGGATAGCGAAAGAATTGCGGAAATCGATACTATTATCCTGAAAATGGCAATTTGCGAATTTTTAAAATTCCCTTCAATTCCGGTAAAAGTAACTCTTAACGAATATTTAGAAATTGCAAAAGAGTATTCTACACCAAAAAGCAGTATTTTTATCAACGGAATTTTGGATAACCTTGTAAAAGAACTTACCGCCAATAAAAAGATGGTTAAGGTTGGAAGAGGTTTAATGTAATTTTACATAAATTTCAAAAAATCATTAACAAATTTCAAAAAGAATATTTTAAATATAAATCAAAAACAAATTAATTATGGGAGGACAATTAACTCAATTTGCGCCATTTCTTTTAATGTTTGTGGTCATCTATTTCTTCATGATCAGACCACAGCAAAAAAGAGCCAAAAACGAAAAAGAATTTGAAAGCAGCCTGAAAGTAGGTGACAAAATAGTAACTAAAAGTGGTTTCCATGGTAAAATTGCTGAATTAGCTGAAACTACAGTTGTAATCGAAACAATGTCTGGAAAGTTAAAATTAGAGCGTTCTGCAATCTCAATGGAGATGAGCGCTGCTTTGAATGCTAAAAAGGCTTAAGTTTTTTTAAATTTCAAAAAATATTAAATCCCAAATTCCAATTTTAAAACTGGAGTTTGGGATTTTTTGTTTTGTACAATGATGTCATTTCGAGGAACGAGAAATCACACTCGTGAATCGACAAAGATTGGCAAATTTGTTTGCGGAGTTTTTTGTGTGATTTCTCCCTTGGGTCGAAATGACAAAAAAAAGCAAAACCTTTATCAAAGTTTGCAATTTTGATAAAGGTTTTATTACGTATTTTTGAATTTAAAGTTTGATTTTGCGCCCAAATTATCTTCTTCTTTTAGTCTTTTCAGGAGTGTCAAAAACACCCGGAATAGCAGTTAACTCTGCAATTTTCACAATTACATCAGTTGCTTTCTGAATACTTTCAGCCGGAACATATTCGTATTTTCCATGAAAATTATGACCGCCTGCAAAAATATTAGGACAAGGTAATCCCATAAAAGATAATTGAGATCCGTCCGTTCCGCCGCGAATTGGTTTGATTATTGGTTTGATGTTCAGTTCACGCATTGCTTTCTCTGCAATGTCTACAATATGTTTTACCGGTAGCACTTTTTCCTTCATATTGTAATACTGATCTTTAACTTCAGTAATTACAATGTCTTCTCCATATTGCTTAGCAAATTTTTTGTTGAATTTTTTAGCAATTTTTTCAATTAACTCTTTACGTTTTTCGAATTTCTTTTTATTGTGATCACGAATAATCAATTCTAAAACAGTTTCTTCAATGTTTCCTTTTATATGGTGAACGTGGAAAAAACCTTCGTAACCTTTAGTCTCCTGTGGTGTTTCTCCTTTTGGAAGTTCATTGATGAAATCATTTGCAATGAGCATCGAATTGATCATTTTTCCTTTCGCGTAACCCGGATGGACACTTTTTCCTTTGAAGGTAATTTTGGCTCCGGCGGCATTAAAATTTTCATATTCTAATTCACCAATCTGGCTACCGTCCATAGTATATGCCCATTGTGCTCCGAATTTCTCTACATCAAAATGATGTGCTCCACGACCGATTTCTTCATCCGGCGTAAAACCAATTCTGATTTTTCCGTGTTTAATTTCCGGATGCTGAATCAGATATTCCATTGCCGAAACAATTTCAGTAATTCCGGCTTTGTCATCAGCTCCTAGCAGAGTTGTTCCGTCAGTTGTGATGATGGTCTGTCCTTTATATTGTAATAAATCTTTAAAGTAATCTGGAGATAAAACAATGTTTTTATCAGCATTCAGAACAATGTCTTTTCCGTCGTAATTTTCAATGATCTGCGGTTTTACGTTTGCACCGCTAAAATCCGGTGAAGTATCAAAATGCGAAACAAAACCAATTGTAGGTACTTCATGCTCAACATTGCTCGGAAGCGTTGCCATAATATACGCTTTGTCGTCAATAGTGACATCTTCAAGCCCAATTGCTTTTAGCTCTTCAACTAATTTATTGGCAAGATTCCATTGTTTCGCTGTGCTCGGTGTTGTTTGTGAATTTGGGTCGGATTCTGTATCAATTGTTACATAACTGATAAAGCGATCTATGATATGTTGCATTTTTTTGAATTTTTAGCAAATATAGAAATTTTTTCTGCGTGAAAATTTAGCTTTTAGTATCAGAAGTAATAAAAAAGAGACTTTGCAAAGAATTCGTTTTAGTGATTTTTATAATTATTTGCTTTTTACACATCTGAAACCAACGTGGTTGGAGGCAGATCTGATTTCGCCTTTTCCTCTGGTTCCTACCATGTATCGTGTACAGTATTGATCTGTGCATAAAAATGAACCGCCTCGGTGTACTCTTTTTATTTCAGCTGTATCATTCGGATCGTAATAAGCATCAGGTCCCTGTGGATTTCTTACGGTTTTTCCGGTTTCTGCTAATGATTTATAATAATCTACACTATACCAGTCATGAACCCATTCCCAGACATTTCCTGCCATATCATACAAGCCGTAGGTATTTGGAGCGTATTGTTTTGCAGGTGCGATTCCTTTAAAGCCATCTTCGCCAGTATCGCCATTTTTTAAAGGGAAATTTCCCTGATAAATATTGGCTTGAAATTTCCCATTTGTTTTTAAGTTGTTTCCCCAGGTATAAAGATTTCCTGTTTTTCCTCCACGTGCCGCAAACTCCCATTCGGCTTCCGTTGGAAGTCGTTTTCCAGCCCATTTTGCATAAGCTACAGCATCTTCGTAAACAACATGTACAACAGGATATTTTTCTTTTCCTTTTATAGTGCTTTGCGAACCTTCCGGATGTCTCCAGTCAGCACCTGGTTCGTAACGCCACCATTGAAGGTAATTATTTAGATTTACAGCGGTTGTGGTAGGGGTAAAGACTGCAGAACCTGTAATTAAATCTTCTTCACTTGCAGTTGGGAATTCGGCTTTCGTTGGTTTTTGTTCTGCTACAGTTATATACCCTGTAGTCTTTACAAATTTTTCAAATTCTTCGTTCGTCACTTCTGTTTCATCCATATAAAAGCCATCTACGTAAACTCTGTGAATTGGAGCGGCATCTTGGGTAGCCCCTTTAATGCTACATAAACCCTCGTCTTCAACATTAGAACCCATTGAGAATTCACCACCCGGAATCCATACCATTCCTTTCGGAGCTTTTCCAGCAGGTTTGTTTTTGTTTTCAATAGTTGGCTTAAATAAATTTCCAGAGGTGTCAGGAGTTTCATGGCATTCCTGTGTAGCAGTTTCTTTTTTTTGCACATGGACTAATTTACCATAGCCAAATGCTATTGAAATAATGCAGATTGTAAGTGTGCTGAATAACCAAAAGGCTTTATTCTTCATTGTGATTGTATTTAACTGGTAATAATATATGAAACTTGTCAAAAATAAATAAAAAATTCTATTTATTCTATAGGATTAATATTTTTATTGTTTTTAAATATCAAACAATAGAAATTATATGTGTTTAGAAAAATACGCATTTTTAAAGTATAATATTTAAATTTGCATCCAAAAAAATAACAACACCCTACTTATGTATAAATTGATAATCCGCCCGATACTTTTTTGTTTTGATGCTGAAAAAGTCCATTATTTCACGTTTTCATTTGTAAAGTTCATTTCAAAGATTCCGGGAGTTACATCCATTATCAAATCAATTTACGAAGTAAAAGACGTCCGCTTAGAGAGAGAAGTTTTCGGAATCAAATTCAAAAATCCGGTTGGGCTTGCTGCAGGATTTGATAAAGATGCTAAGTTGTACAAAGAGCTTGGGGATTTTGGTTTTGGTTTTATTGAAATCGGAACAGTAACACCGGTTGGTCAGGAAGGGAATCCAAAGAAACGCTTATTCAGATTAAAAGAAGACCAGGCGATTATTAACCGAATGGGTTTTAATAACGGCGGGGTTCTGGAAGCTGTAGAGCGTTTAAAAAAGAATTCGGGAGTTTTGATTGGTGGAAACATCGGAAAAAATAAAGTGACTGACAATCAAGATGCTGTTAAGGATTATATCATTTGTTTTGATGCGCTGTTTAATCACGTAGATTATTTTGTAGTAAATGTAAGTTCTCCGAATACCCCAAACCTAAGGGCTTTACAGGATAAAGAGCCTTTGACAGCTCTGCTTCAGACCTTGCAAAACAGAAATGTGGAAAAGCAAAAAACAAGCACTCAAAAAGTTAAACCAATTCTTTTAAAAATTGCTCCTGACTTAACGGATGAGCAATTGTTAGATATTATCGATATTGTAAAAACAACTCAGATTGCAGGTGTAATTGCTACAAATACAACTATTTCAAGAGATGGTTTACAGTCTGATAACCAGGTAGAAACAGGAGGTTTGTCAGGGAAGCCATTAACAAAGCGTTCGACAGAAGTGATTCGTTTTCTTTCTGAAAAAAGCAATAAAGCATTTCCTATAATTGGTGTAGGAGGTATTCATTCTGCAGATGATGCTATCGAAAAACTGAATGCGGGGGCAAGTTTAGTACAATTATATACCGGATTTATTTATGAAGGTCCGGCGTTGATAAAAGCAATCAATAAAAAAGTTTTACAGCAATTGTAGAAGAAGTGACTGTATAAGCAAGCCAATTAGGATTGCAACTCCAAAACTGATTAAAGTTCCTATCATTACATATTCGGTTAGTTTTCGGTCTTTGGCCTCTTTTAAATCACCGAACCTGAAAATGGATTTTGCGGCAAGTAAAAAGCCAATGGCTTCGAAGTGTCCGGTTAAAATAAAGCATAGTGTTAAAAGACGTTCTAAAACGCCAATATAACTTCCAGCGTTGGCAAGCGAGTTGTCGTGATGGCTGTTCTGATTTTCCGGACTCCAGATTGAAATAATGTTTTTTATGAAAACCGAAGTAGGTTTAGTGACGAGTACAATCCCGGTTATCAGAATCCAGAATCGGTTGTCAGGCTCATAAAAACTTAAGTTCTCTTTCTGGTAAAGAAATACAACGCCAATTAAAATCAACAAATGGGCAATTTGATCGATAATAAACCAGATTTGTTTGGTTTTGTTTTTCTGAAAATTCAATTTTATCAGATCGACTATTCCGTGAGTAACAGCAATCAAAACAGCATATGGTATAAAACTGATTTCTCCGGCTAGTATTACGGCTAAAAATCCGTGAAGTAAAATATGAAGATATAAATAAATACTTTTATGCTTATTCGATTCTTTATGGATTACCCATGAAGTCGGCTGCCAGATAAAATCACCTAGTAAATGCGCTAAAAGCAGTTTTATAAACAAAATCATAATGATATAAGTTGTTTTATTTGTTTTCTAAAATAGCGGTCTAAATTCATAACCAAATCAAACTGGGAACGTTTTTGTCTTCTGCTTACAGCAGCCTGATTGATCCCTAATTTTAATCCCAGGTCTTCTTGCGATAAAGTTGGATTTTCTATTGCCAATGCCACAAATTCAGCTGATTGAGCCAGCCAGTTGTCCATAAAGGTAAGTGCTAGCTGTATCATTAGATTTAATTTTTCATCTGTTTCATTATTACCGGTTCGCATAGCTAAAGTGACTTTTTGTTTTTTTAACGTTTCAAAAAGTTCTCCTGAATTAATAAAAGCAGATCCGTTACTCTCGGATATTTTTTCGGCATCGTGGGTTTTATCACCAAAACCAATACTCATACGCGCATCAGATTTTATAGCTCTTAAATGGGCTTTTATCAAAATAGCAGTTAGTAAAGCTTCTTCAGGATTTTTTACTTCGATTTGAAATTCGTCTCCCCTGTAAACTTCCCATTGACTAGGTGTTTCGCCTAATGGAGCTAAGATTTTTTTTAAATCTTCCACCCAATGCTCCGATTCCTGATGTCTGGAACCGATTATATCGCCTGTAAGTATACTAGTCATAATCAATATAATTAAAAGATAAACTTTCTATTACAAATATAAGTAATATTTTTTATTATTACCTTTTTTGGTAATATTCTAATTTATTACTTTTTTTGGTAATATTGATAACTGTTACCGACTTAAGTAGTATCGTTGAATATTACCATTTTCGATAATAATACAGAAGTTATAATATTCAAAAAATCTCATAGCTGCATGTATTTTGTTTTAATGCGTTAAATAAACTGATACATTTCGTTCAAAAAATAATTCAGGAAATAGTTAATTTTTATTTCTTTAAAAAACAAACTAACTTAGCCTTTATAAAAGAATAAGCTTTGAATAAAGAAATCAAAATCATCGAATGTCCACGTGATGCTATGCAGGGTATCAAAACTTTTATTCCTACTAAAAATAAGATTTCTTATTTGCAGGCTTTGTTAAGAGTGGGTTTTGATACGATAGATTTTGGAAGTTTTGTATCGCCTAAAGCGATTCCGCAAATGCAGGATACAGCACAGGTTTTGTCACAATTGGATTTATCTCAGACAACAAGTAAACTTTTGGCCATTATAGCAAATACACAAGGTGCGCAGGCTGCTGCAGAACATGAAGGCATTCAGTATTTAGGATTTCCTTTTTCGATTTCAGAGAATTTTCAAATGCGAAATACACATAAAACGATTGCTCAGTCATTACTTACACTGGAGGAAATTTTTGAAATTGCGGATAAAAAAAATAAAGAAGTCGTAACCTATCTTTCCATGGGGTTCGGAAATCCATACGGAGATCCTTGGAATGTTGAAATCGTTAGCCAATGGACAGAAAAATTGTCTGAAATAGGTGTAAAAATATTGTCCCTTTCTGATACTGTCGGAACCTCAACTCCAGAGGTAATAACCTATCTTTTTTCTCATTTAATTCCAAAATACCCTCAAATCGAGTTTGGCGCACACTTACACACAACTCCAAATAGCTGGTTCGAGAAAATTGATGCTGCACACAAAGCAGGCTGTACACGTTTTGACGGTGCCATTCAGGGATTTGGAGGCTGTCCTATGGCAACGGATAAATTGACCGGTAATATGCCGACTGAAAAGCTTGTTTCTTATTTTACTGCCAATAAAAAAATGACCGGTTTAAATTCTCTAAGCTTCGAAAGCGCTTATAATGAGGCTTCAAAATTGTTCGGTAAATATCATTAAATAAGTGTTTTCTTTTCAACAATGTATTAGAAGGGTGAATTTAATTTAGAATTTGAACTTGATATTGAATTTTACTATTGATAACCCGTTGGGTGAAATTAAATTAGTTGATTTTTAATATTGTTGATATGTCTGTCAAATATGAATTTATTAATGTATTGAATTAATGTCATGGCCGTTATTTTTGCTAAAATTCTTGTTTTAAAACCATTAAAAGATTTAGCATAATTTCTTCGAATTAAAAACTGGTCGCATAGTTGTGAAAACAAAGTTTCAATTCTTTTTGTGGATTTTCTAAAAATATATGGCTGTGGTTTATAGTCTTTTTGATTGATTCTTTTTGGGGTTTCTAATTTGATTTTAACTGTTTGAAATAGGTCTAATTGAACACTCTGGGAAAGATAACCTCTATCTCCAAGAATAACACAATCAGACATTTGGTTTTTGATGTTATTTAAAAAATGAACATCATGAACTTCTGCTTTTGTAATATCTAAAGAATGAAAAACTCCAGATAAAGAACAAACCCCATGAAGCTTATAACCATAAAACCAGCTGTTTTGTGAAGCACAAAAACCTTTAGAAGGAGCTGTTTCAAATTCATCTTTACAGATCTTAATTCTGCTGTGACGAGAAAATTTACAGATTTCCAACGGCATACTGTCAACAATAAAATAGTTTTCGAACTCCAAGAATCGGTTGGCTAATTTGGTTCTGATTTCTTCAGAAAACAAAAACAGTTTTCTTCTTCTTTTATTGAATTGACTACGTTCAATTAAATTAGGAATCATACCGGAACTAATCTGTTTAAAAAGTGAATTCTCACTATCAATAGACATGAATTCAGCTGTTAGACTAAGTGCTATTACCTCTAAATCAGACATCTTGCCACTTCTTCCAACTCTTGATTTAGATACTGAATCATAATTCAAAGAACTTATAACTTCTAAAACCTTAAAATAATTTTTAACTATATTTGACATGGATATTGGTTGTTTAGCGACTTCAAGATACTGCTTTGCAGTGTCTTGACCAATATCTAATCGTTTTTAATTTAACTCAAATAATTTCACCCAACGGGTTATTGATATTGAAATTTCAAATTTATGAAGCAGCTAGTCAGGCTCTCCATTACAAGCACTCGGGTAGAAACACTTTTTCGTGGGGTTTAAAAGAGCTTTCGCTGGTTGCGTTTAAATTAAGAAAAAAAGTGTTTTTCTCTTTCGTGGTTTTTTATTTTGATTCGGCCTCTGGTATAAGAGAATGTTTTCTTTTAGAGTCAAAAAAAAATCTGAATAAGTTAATGAACAAGTTTCCAATTTTTTCACTATATTTGCACGCAATTCAACTAGAAATTGCAACATGATAGCACACAACTCCAAGATCATCGGCGAAGGTTTAACTTACGATGATGTACTATTAGTACCAAACTACTCTAATGTGCTTCCACGCGAAGTGAGTATCAAATCAAAATTTTCAAGAAACATAACATTAAACGTTCCTATCGTATCTGCTGCTATGGATACAGTGACTGAAAGTGCAATGGCAATCGCTATGGCGCAGGAGGGCGGAATTGGAGTTTTACATAAAAACATGAGCATTGAGCAGCAAGCTGCAAAGGTTAGAAAAGTGAAACGTGCTGAGGCCGGAATGATATTAGACCCGGTAACATTGCCCATGAATTCAACAATTGCAGATGCAAAATCTGCTATGAAAGAATTCGGAATAGGCGGTATTCCAATCGTTGACGAAAACAGAATCCTTAAAGGAATCGTGACCAACCGTGACCTGCGTTTCGAAAAAAACAGCTCAAGACCAATCGAGGAGGTTATGACAAGCGCTAATCTGGTTACAGTTGCCGAAGGGACTTCATTAGAGCAGGCTGAGGTTGTTCTACAGGGGCATAAAATTGAAAAATTACCGGTTGTAAATGCTAAAAACGAATTAGTTGGTTTAATTACCTTTAGAGATATAACAAAACTGACCCAAAAGCCAATTGCGAATAAAGATACATTTGGTCGTTTAAGAGTCGCTGCGGCTATTGGTGTTACTGGTGATGCTGTAGAAAGAGCAGGCGCATTAGTTGCTGCTGGTGTAGATGCTATCATTATTGATACAGCGCACGGTCATACTGAAGGTGTTGTAAATGTATTAAAAGAGGTTAAATCAAAATTCCCTAAAATAGACGTAATTGTTGGAAACATTGCAACTCCGGAAGCTGCTAAATATTTAGTAGCAAACGGTGCAGATGGTGTAAAAGTAGGAATCGGACCTGGTTCTATCTGTACAACACGTATTGTGGCAGGTGTTGGTTTTCCTCAGTTTTCTGCAGTTCTTGAAGTGGCTGCCGCTATCAAGGGAACCGGTGTTCCGGTAATTGCTGATGGGGGAATCCGTTATACAGGAGATATTCCTAAAGCTATCGCCGCCGGTGCTGACTGTGTAATGTTAGGATCATTACTGGCAGGGACAAAAGAATCACCTGGTGAAACAATTATCTTTGAAGGAAGAAAATTCAAATCATACCGCGGAATGGGCTCTGTTGAAGCCATGCAGACAGGTTCTAAAGACCGATATTTTCAGGATGTTGAAGATGACGTTAAAAAATTAGTTCCGGAAGGAATTGTAGGGCGTGTTCCTTACAAAGGAGAATTAAACGAAAGTATGCTTCAGTTCATTGGGGGTCTTCGTGCCGGAATGGGATACTGTGGATCAAAAGATATTCCGACGTTGCAGGAGACAGGGCGCTTCGTAAGAATCACATCAAGTGGAATTACAGAAAGTCACCCACATAATGTAACCATTACAAAAGAAGCTCCAAATTATTCCAGATAATTTATGGCTATAAAACTAAAATTAAACGATGTTATTGAAACTGAATTATATTATGGTTTTTATGATATTTATGTTTTAGGAGGTTTTGATGTTCAGGTAAATCCAGATTTTTTTGTCGAAATACTTGATTTAGAAACAAATGAATCAATTCTTTTAAGGGAAAAAAACTTAAAAGCTAGGGATTATAAAAACGGAATTAAGGCTGTTAAATTTTTTACTTTTGAAATTTATAAATACACTAAATGTCGAATCTCAGTTCATAACTTTGAAGACATGATTGTAAAAGATTTAATGCCAATGCCAATAAGAGATATGATTAGTGATTTTTTGTTTAACTTTTTTTCATTAAGAAAGCAAAAAGAGATTAATTTGGATCAAGTTGAAATATTGATTTCTTAAATTAAAACATCTAAAAAGGCGTAAGATATAAATTCTCTTACGCCTTTTTTAGTTTTATTGCTTTTGTATATAAAAAGTGCATCTAATTTAAATCATGTTTTAAAGAGAGGTTGTCATTTTTTCCGTTTCTCTCAAAGTTTGATTTTCTAAAATCTGTGTAATAAAAGATTTTATCTGCTTTTCGATTTCAACTTCAGAAATATCTAAAGCTTTAGAATCAGAAGCTAATTGCAGCCACGGTTTTGGACCGTCAAAATCATAACTCCCAAAAACCACTACAGGAGTTCCTTTTACTTTTACATTCTCTTTGTCTTTCAATATCCATTCGTCAGCAAATCTATAGAGATATTTAGCATCTTTTTCCAGTAATCTTAAGCAAGAATGTGATGCAGGATAGCCTGGTAGTTCATATTGGTGGAAACCAACTCCCAGTTTATTTTCAATATTGAAATTCCATTTTAGTTCCCATTCGTCATTAAAAGTACTGGTCGTTTTTTCCGCTTTCCAATTCGTGAAAAATAATCCTGTTGGAGTTTGGTCTGCTTTTCTACCCATACTGGTTGGCCCTGTACGAACTAACTCACCATTTTCATAAGCTGCAAAAGTTTGCGTTGGATAAGAGAAAATGATGATTTTTGAAACGGCTTCTAAGGCATTCACATGTAAAGGAAATGGGAGGTAATAAGCCAAATCACCACTGAAATCTGAAGGAACGATAAGAGAGTCCAGTTTCAGGAGGTTTGCTTTATCAGCTCTGTTTAAAGCATAGACAATATTCATTTTGACACTGTCGGTTTCATTATTTTTTAGCCATTCTTTACCTTTAATAAACTGATATGAAACAGTCGATTCCGGTTTTTTATATTCAACGGTTTTTTTAGGTTTTTTATTTTCGGATAGAGTAATGGTGTCGCTTTTTTTGCAAGAAACCATTAAAACTAAAATCAGTAAAAGTAATGCGTTTGCGATGTAATACAGCTTCTTCATAATATTGGTGTTTTTGATTATGGTAAAGGTCTATTTTTTAGCATCAGCTCACGTTATAGAATTTTTATGATTATTTATTGGATTTTCATAATGAACTGGGAAATGTTTTTGGTTGATTTCTCTTCTTCTAGATTAAATTTAGATGAAAGAAAAAGCAACCATATTCATAATTATAAAAATGAATAGGATTACTCTTATGTAATTTGTCCAGTTTTTAAATGATTTCATTTAGTTTTGAGTTTAGATTTGGTATAGTTATTCCAAATCTAAAATAATAAAAACGATCTTAAATCAATCCTTTTATTTTGGCATGCTGCAATAACATAATAGTCTTAGCATCTGTTATCTCATCAGATTCAATCATCGCATAAGCTTCATCGAAAGTAAATTCTAAAACTTCTATATTTTCCTGTTCAGCATCCAGTCCGCCTCCTTCGCTTACTTTCATGTTTTCATCGTATTCACCTACAAACAAGTATAAAATCTCGGTTACAGATCCTGGTGACATATATGTTTCAATAACTTTTTGCACTTTATTTAAACGGTATCCTGTCTCTTCTTCCGTTTCACGAATTATGGCCTGTTCAGCATTGTCTTTGTCTAAAAGCCCGGCGCAAACTTCAATCATCATTCCGGTTTTATTTCCGTTAAGAAAAGTTGGTAAACGAAACTGTCTTGTCAGGATTACTGTTTTTTTAGATGAATTGTATAATAAAATTCCGGCTCCGTTTCCACGGTCGTATACTTCACGAATGTGTGTTTCTACAGGCTGATTTTCTTTTTTATAATTAAAGGTAACCTTATTTAATAAATACCAGCTATCGGATAATAATTTAGTTTCTGTTATTTCTATTTCAGGATTTTTTCTCATAATTTTTATGTCAAAAAAAAACGCCCTGATTATCAGAGCGTTTAAACGTATTATTTTGTTATTGTTTGTTTTCTGTCTGGTCCAACCGATACAATTTTGATTGGCACTTCGATTTCTTTCTCAATAAACTCAATATATTCTTTTAGCTCAACTGGCAATTGATCGTAAGTAGTCAATCCTGTTAAATCTTGTTTCCAGCCTTTAAATTCTTTGTAAACCGGTGTTACGTTTTCTGGTTCAATGTTGTATGGAAAGTGAGAGATGTTCTGTCCTTTGTAGTTATATTCAGTACAAACTTTTAAAGTTTCGAATCCTGAGAGAACGTCACCTTTCATCATCATTAACTGAGTAACACCATTTACCTGTACAGCATATTTAAGAGCTACTAAGTCTAACCATCCACAACGTCTTTGTCTTCCGGTTACAGAACCAAACTCATTACCAACTCTTGCCATTGTAGCACCTACTTCGTCAAAAAGTTCAGTTGGGAAAGGGCCGCTTCCTACACGTGTAACATACGCTTTGAAAATTCCGTAAACTTCTTTGATTTTGTTAGGAGCAATTCCTAAACCTGTGCAGGCTCCGGCAGCAGTTGTATTAGAAGAAGTTACGAAAGGATAAGTTCCGAAATCAACATCTAATAGAGATCCCTGCGCACCTTCGCAAAGAATAGATTTTCCTGCTTTTTGAGCCTGGTGCATGTATTCTTCACTGTCAATAAAATCTAATTTTTTAAGTTCCTCAATAGCTTCAAAGAATTCTTTTTCTAATTCGGCTAAATTATATTGAATAGCAACATCATAAAAAGCAATCATTGCCTCATGTTTGTCTGCTAAAGCTCTGTAACGTTCTTTGAAATCTTCCAATTCGATATCACCTACGCGTAAACCGTTTCTACCCGTTTTGTCCATGTAAGTTGGTCCAATTCCTTTAAGAGTAGAGCCAATTTTCGCTTTTCCTTTTGATGCTTCAGAAGCTGCATCTAATAGACGGTGAGTTGGTAAAATTAAGTGTGCTTTTCTTGAAATGATTAATTTCTTTTTAATGTCAAGGTTGAATTTTGCTAAACCTTCGATTTCTTTTTGAAAAACTACAGGGTCAATTACAACTCCATTTCCGATGATGTTTACTGAATCTTTATGAAAAATTCCGGAAGGAATGGTTCTAAGTACGTGTTTAATTCCGTCAAATTCTAATGTATGTCCTGCGTTTGGTCCTCCTTGAAAACGTGCAATAATATCATAATTTGAGGTAAGTACGTCAACAATTTTTCCTTTACCTTCGTCTCCCCATTGTAATCCTAGTAATAAATCTACGGTCATTCTGTTTTAATTTGCGTTGGGACAATCTAAACTGTCCTACTGATTATGTAGTTAATTTTTCTTTTTTAGTTTTTTGAAAAGTCTTAGCAGACTATGAATTTGAGCTCTGCTTTTTGTTTCCGTAGAAATAAAGCGAGTGATTTGTAATTTCGATATCAAAAATTTCTTCGATTGTTTTTTTGATGGTCTGGATTCTTGGATCACAAAATTCAATTACTTCTCCTGAATCAGTCATGATAATATGATCGTGCTGTTTATCAAAATATGATTTTTCGTAGTAAGCCTGATTTTGTCCAAATTGATGTTTTCTCACCAATGCGCAGTCTAACAATAACTCAATCGTGTTGTATAATGTGGCTCTGCTCACACGATAGTTTTTGTTTTTCATTTTGATATATAGGTTTTCTATATCAAAATGTTCCTCGCTGTCATAAATTTCCTGGAGTATAGCATAACGCTCAGGAGTTTTACGATGCCCTTTTTGTTCAAGATACATTGTAAATACATTTTTTACAATTTCTTGATTTCTAGTGTTGTCAGTTGAAATGAGTGTCATATCCGGCAAAGATAAATTTTTATTTTTAATCAATAAAAGTTTCGGGTTTAAAGTTTAGTTATAAAACCCCTATAGAGTCGTTAAAAAGTTAGGTTCTGTATTCTCTGGTTACTTTGTCAACACCATCGATTTTTTTAATAGCATTAATCATTTTTTTCAAAATGGTATTGTTTTTCACAATTACAGCCACCTGTCCATGAAAAATTCCCGCGTCTGTGCTAAGCGAAATACTTTGAATATTTACGCTCATGTTGTTAGAAATTACTTTTGTAAGTTGATTGGTAAGTCCCAAAACATCCATTCCTGTAATATTGATAATGGCTTTAAATTCTTCCTGAGAAGAGTCGATCCATTTGGCGCTCATAATGCGGTAAGCGTAGTTGGACTGCATTCCAATGGCATTTGGACAATCTTTTTTATGTACTTTGATTCCTTCGTTTATAGTTACAAAACCAAAAACATCATCACCCGGAATTGGGTTACAGCATTGGGATAGTTTGTAATCCAGCTTGTCGTGCTCAGTTCCAAAAACCAACATGTCGTAATTACTGCTGATAACCGGTTTATGGATATCCTCTGCTGCAGTATCTTTTGTTCTTTTGATTTTATTTTTAAAGAAATTGATAAAAGTATTGCTCTTTTGTGCTGCATAATCTTTTAACTGCTGATTTTCGATAGCACCGATTCCAACACGATAAAACAAATCTAAACTTGTTTTTAATTTAAAAAAGTTGACTAATTCATTTGTAACCTGTTCGTTCAGGGTAACTTTTAAATGCCTTAGCTTTCTGTTAAGCAGTTCTTTTCCTTCTTCGGCAATTTTTTTGGTGTTCTCGTTAAGGACATTTTTGATTTTGTTTTTAGCCCTCGAAGTCGTTACGTAATCCAGCCAGTTTACCGTAGGTTTTTGATTAGGAGAAGTAATGACTTCTACCTGATCACCGCTTTTTAGTTCATGATTCAAAGGAACCAAACGGCCATTTACTCGGGTTCCTCGGGTTTTAATTCCAATTTCAGAGTGAATGCTAAAAGCAAAATCAAGCGAAGTTGCACCTTTTGGTAATGATTTAATTTCTCCCTTTGGAGTAAAAACGAAAATTTCCTGTGAGTAGAGATTCATTTTAAAATCTTCTACAAAATCCACTGCATTGGTTTCAGGATTTTCTAAGGCTTCACGAAGTAAATTAAGCCATACATCCAGACCACTTTCTTCAGATGCACCGTTTTTATATTTGTAATGTGCAGCATATCCTTTTTCAGCAATTTCATCCATTCGTTCACTTCTCACCTGTACTTCAACCCAACGCCCTTTTGGCCCCATAACAGTTATGTGCAAAGCTTCGTACCCAGTTGATTTAGGAGATGAAATCCAGTCCCGCAAGCGGCTCGGGCTGGGTCTGTAATGATCAGTTACGATAGAATAGATTTTCCAGGCGATAAATTTTTCTTCATGGGAATCGCATTTATAGACAATTCGCAACGCAAATTTGTCGTAAACTTCATCAAAGCTTACATTTTGAGCTCGCATTTTTCGGCGAATCGAATAAATAGATTTTGGACGGCCTTTTATGATATAGTCAATATTTTCAGCATCTAGCGATTTTTTCAAAACATCCGATATATCTTTGATGTATGCGTCCTGTTCTTCTTTTGTTTCTCTTATTTTGCTTACAATGTCTTTATAAATAGCAGGTTCTGTGTATTTTAAACCTAGATCTTCAAGTTTTGTTTTAATGTTATAGAGTCCCAAACGGTGGGCGAGAGGAGCGTAGATGTATAAAGTTTCAGAAGCGATTTTAGTCTGTTTGTACTCCACCATAGAATCCATGGTCTGCATGTTGTGTAAACGATCTGCCAGTTTGATCAGGATAACACGTACATCGTCGTTCAGTGTCAGGATCATTTTACGGAAATTCTCTGCCTGCATGGAAGCATTCAAATCCTTCTGAACCATCGAAATTTTGGTTAGTCCTTCGACCAATTGTGCTACTTTCGGGTTGAATAAACGCTCAATATCTTCAACCGTTATTGGAGTATCTTCGACAACATCGTGTAATAAGGCCGCAGCAATAGAGGTGGCTCCTAAACCAATCTCGGAGGCAACAATTTTTGCAACTGCAATAGGATGAAAGATATACGCTTCACCAGACTTGCGCCTTTGTTCTTTATGAGCATCGACAGCCACGTCAAAGGCTTTCCTAATTAGTTTTTTATCGGCAAGTGTTAAAGTCTGGTAACTGATTCGAAGTAATTCTTTGTACTCTTGTGCAATTGCTTTGTTTTCTTTTTCAATATCTATTTCTGTCATAACGCATGGTTCAATTCCTAAAAATATGAATTTGTTTAAATATACGCAAGGGAATGGATTGCTGATTTTGGGTTTTAAGTTTTAAATTTTGGAAGGTATTTTGATATAAATTGAGCAGGTCAAAGCGTTTTAATCTCGCTTAGTCTTATTCTAAAAGTTTATAAAAATCTGATAAAAATTGTTTGGAAACAAAAAAGCAAATTTGCAGACTTTTAATTTCAACTAATAACTCTAAAAACCTCTTTGTCTTTTAGCTTCAAAAATCAAAATAGCAGCAGCGACCGAAACATTCATGCTGTCAATTTCACCCTGCATCGGAATAATAATATTTTGTGTTGCAGCATCTCGCCATTCCTGAGTTAGTCCGGTAGCTTCTGTTCCTACAACCAAAGCGGTTGGGGTAGTGAAATTCTGTGTATGATAGGAGGTTGAATTTTGTAATGTGGCGCAGTAAAAATTGATTTTTTTATCTTTCAAAAAAGTAATGATTTCTGCAGTCGTTCCGGTTGCAATCTGATTGGTAAACAAACAGCCAACACTGGAGCGAACGATATTCGGATTGTATAAATCGCTTTTTGGATTGGCAATTAAAACAGCATCCAGATTGGCGGCATCGGCAGTACGCAAAAGAGCACCGATATTTCCTGGTTTTTCAGGAGCTTCGGCTACCAGAATCAATGGGTTTTCTGACAACTTTAAATCGGATAATTGCAGTGATTTGGTTTTGGCTACCGCCAGAATTCCTTCAGTGGTATCCCGATAAGCCAGCTTTTGATAAACTTCTTTGTTGATTTCGATTAACTGAACCGATGATGAAACCAGTTTGCTAATTTGATTTTCAGTAACCAGTTCGGGTAAAAACAAAACCGTTTCGATGTCGTAACTGCCTTTTTGAGCTAATGAAATCTCACGTAATCCTTCAATTAAAAATGTGCCGGTTTGTTTGCGGGCTTTCGCTTTTTCCTGTAATAAAACAAGCGATTTTATAAACGGATTCTGGACTGAAGTAATTTGTTTCATTATTTGAGCGACTAAGTTTCTGTGCCGCTAAGGTACTGAGATTTTTTGAAAAGAGGCAAGGCTTCAAAGGAGCAAAGATTGAAAGTGTTTTTTGAATACGAATTAACGAATTATTTTAGTTTAAGACTAAAATAAAATTTGTGAATTCTGGGTGAACAAGAACTATTTTTCAAAAATTTCTTTTACTTCTTCTGCAACAGGATGGTTTGTTGTGAAGTTATGACCTAAGAATTTTGCAATGGTTTGGGCGAATTGTTTTTGATAAAACTGAGATTCTGTTTTGATTTCCCCTTTCGCAAGAATTTCAGGTCCTATTGCAGCAAACCAGATTTCTGATGCGCCTGCAACATCTGCACCGTGGTCTGTCCATTGTGTTTTTGTTTTATCGCCTCTTCCGTGATCAGTAGTTATAAAAAGTGTCGTTTTGTTTTTGTATTGTGAATCATTTTGTACAAAAGTCCATATTTCCTGAATCCATTTGTCTACTTGATTTGCAGCATCAAGATACGAGCGATAGTCGCCATGATGTGCCCATTCATCGGTTTCTCCATAGGCAATGTAAAGTACTTTTGGCTTTTTATTTTTGAGTTCATCTATTGCCTGATAATGTGTAAAAACATCCAGGCATTCATCTTCATGAAATGGTTTAAATGAGTTATTACGCATTTCATTTAGTAGTTTTTGAACTTTAGTTGGTTTGTTACCGCCTACATTATCAAAAGCTGAAATTACTGGAAAACCACTTCGTTCTTCATTTAAAATTCGGTCAAAAGCGTTCCATGCACCAAACGCAGCTGTTTTTCCTTTTAGTTTTGATTGTTTGTTCAGGAATTCTAAAACATTCACATTAGGATTAGGTTTATAACCATTTGAGTTTATCTGAAGATCAGTATTCCCGGTCATGATTTCACTGTATCCTGGATAACTAAACCAGTACGGATTTGAAACGTCTACTTTACATCCCAAATCACGATTGCCGTAAATCTGTCCTTTTAAAGCAATTTCTGACCAGAAAAAAGGCATTATTTTTTTTCGGGATTCTTTGAAGTCTGAATCAGCATACTTTTTATAAATGTAGGTACTATCTCCCTGATTGAATTTTTTGTCATTTGCAATTTGCGAATCCACTCCTTTAAAAACTTCCTGCCATCTAAAGCCGTCTGTCGTTATGATTATGATGTTTTCTGTTTTTTGGGCATTAGCAAAAATACCGCTGAAAATTAATACGATTGAAACTAGTTTTTTCATGTCTTTTTTGAATTACAAAGTTCATCGCAAAGGTTCAAAGATTTTTGAGGATTATTAAATTTTAATTATGAACTTGATTTATTGATAATGCTCATTTTACATTTTCGTAACACATTTCATAAACTCTACAAAATCCCTCTCGACTTAATCTCTAAATATTTATTGATCGCATCCAAAGTCAGATTCTCAGGTTGTGTCAGAACCGAATGGATTCCGTATTTCTTAAGTTCATTGGCGATCAAACGTTTTTCGAACATGAATTTTTCGGCAATTACTTTGTCATAGATTTCCTGAATAGTATTGCTTTTTTTGTTGATGATTTCGTTCAGTTCGGTATTGCTGAAGAATACGACAACCAATAAATGACTTTTTGCAATTCCTTTTAAATATGGCAATTGTCTATTTAGCCCGTCCATGGTTTCAAAATTGGTATACAAAATAATAAGGCTGCGCTGGTTGATGTTTTTCTTGATATCTACATATAAACGACTGTAATCGCTTTCAAAAAAATCGGTTTTGATGTTGTATAAGGTTTCCAGTATTTTTTGCATCTGCGAACCTCTTTTTTCGGCAAAAACCCTGTTTTCTACTTTTTTAGAGAAAGCAAAAATTCCGGCTTTGTCCTGCTTTTTCAGAATTACATTAGCCAAAACCAGCGTTGAATTTATCGCATAATCCAGTAAACTTAAGCCGTTAAAAGGCATTTGCATTACACGGCCTTTGTCAATTGCCAGATAAACCGACTGTGATTTTTCATCCTGAAACTGGTTGACCATCAGGCTGTTTTTCTTGGCAGTAGCTTTCCAGTTTAATGTTCGAAGATCGTCACCCTGAACATATTCTTTGATTTGCTCAAACTCCATTGTATGCCCAATTCGACGTATTTTCTTGATTCCGTATTGGAATAAATTATTTGAGAAAGCCAATAAATCATACTTTCTCAATTGAATATAAGATGGATATGTAGGCACCATTTTGTTTTTGTCGAAAGTAAATCTTCTGGAAATCAGTTTTAAAGGCGATGAAACGTAAATATTTAAATTCCCAAAATAATATTCACCTCGTTCTGTTGGACGCAAATCGTATGAAACTTTATCCTGAGCAGATGCTTTAACATTTCTTTCAATTTTGAAATCACGAATCTGAAACTGAAACGGAATTTCATCAATGATTTTAATTGAAATCGGGAAAGTGTAATGGTTTTTTATCGAAATGCTTATCGGATTTAAATCGCCATTCGAAAGTTTTTCAGGCATTTCTCTTGAAGCTTCAATTCTGTTACGGGCTACATACAAAAGCAAAACATCCAATACCAGAAAAGTCATTAAAACCAAAATAAGAAACCAGACTCCGTTGTATATTACCGGAAAAATAAAAGCGCACACGAATAGTCCGATTATGCCCAAAAGGACATAGAAAAAAAAGTTGTTAAGGTATAGGCTTTTTATGAATTTCACTTTCTTATTGTTTCAGGTTTAAAGTTTCGTGTTTTCCTGCAAGTTTTTTTTCTGACCTTGTAGGTTAAATTGCAGAATTAAGATACCTGCGAGGTTTTAAAACCTTGCAGGAATACAAGTTATCGTGGAATCTCTACTGTTTCAATAATCTGTTTGATGATTTCGGCGCTTGTAATTCCTTCCATTTCACGCTCTGGAGCCACAATGACACGATGCTGCAAAACCGGAACAGCAGCTTCTTTAATATCTTCAGGAGTTACAAAATCCCGCCCGCTAATGGCAGCAAAGCCTTTGGAAGCATTTAAAATAGCGATAGATGCACGAGGAGAAGCCCCTAAATATAAAAAGGCATTTTCACGTGTATTCACTACAATCCTTGCAATGTATTCCAGTAAATTTTGTTCTACCCTGATTTGTTTGATCAGGGCCTGATATTGTTTTATTTCTTCGGCTGAAAGAATCGTTTTAATTGCTTCTAATTTTCCATGATCCTGCAAAAGATGTTCTCTCTGGATAATCAGGATTTCTTCGTCTAATTTTGGGTAATCAATCGAAATTTTGAATAAAAAACGGTCTAATTGTGCTTCAGGCAAACGGTAAGTGCCTTCCTGTTCAATTGGATTTTGTGTAGCAATAACCAAAAAAGGAGCTTCAAGCTGATAAGCAGAACCGTCAATAGTAATCTGACGTTCTTCCATTACTTCAAAAAGAGCAGCCTGTGTTTTGGCAGGAGCACGATTAATTTCGTCAATTAAAATCAGATTAGAGAAAATAGGCCCCTGTTTAAATTCAAACTCTGAACTTTTCAAATTAAAAATAGAAGTTCCTAAAATATCAGAAGGCATTAAATCCGGTGTAAACTGGATTCGGCTAAAGCCAATATTAAGTGTTTTGGATAATAATTTAGCTGTAATAGTTTTTGCAACTCCCGGAACACCTTCGAGCAAAACGTGTCCGTTTGATAAAATAGCAACCAAAAGCTGGTCGATCATCTTATGCTGCCCTACAATTACTGTTTCCAGTTCTTTTTTAATGCTGTTAACGTGTTCTAAAAGCGGTGTCAGATTAAGTCTGGTTTCAAAATTTACATTCTCGTTTGTGATTTCGCTTTCTGTTGTATTGATATCGTCCATGTTTGGTATGTTTTCTTTTGAATGAATTTCAGTTAAAATATTAATGTAAAACTTTTTCTATTGCATTATTAATTCGGATTAAATCTTCTTCGAGGCTTCCGTGGTAACTTTTTCGGTGTTCGTTGATTAAAAATACAAGTTCTCTGATATCTTTTTCATCTTTTCCGGACTTAAGATGCAGTTTTTTTATAAAATCATCATCTAATTTTGATGTGTCCATCAAATATTCATTACGGATTCTTTCCAGAAAATAAATGATTTTTTTATCAATGATGTTATCATGATCACCTTCCTGATAATATAAATTCCCAATAGTTTTGGTAAAATCAACCGTCAGATTGGGCAATGGTTTTAGTATCGGGACGATCCTTTGTTTTCTCTTCGCATTAAAAAGAATAAAAATCAATATTCCAATTAAAGATAAGTATAAAGCCCATTTTAAAGCAGGCTGACTTAAGATATACCGAAGCGGCGAACCTGATATGGATTCGCTGTTTTGTCCTTTTGTGTACCAAAAAACATCGCCTTTCGGTACGTATGACAATACACTTTGGGTATATTGATAGTGATCATCTTTTAATAAATGGAAATTAGAAAAAGCAGCAGGCTGGGTGTGTAAATAAAAGTACCCGTTTACATACGGTACTTTAATAAAATTAATCTGTTTTTGATTTTTATTACCCTGATAACCTAAGACGGTTGTTTGCAGAGTATCAATTTTTGAAAAATAGTAGGCCCCCATACCTTCGGTTAAATGGAACTTCTTCTTACCTAAATTTTTATTAGCCATCCAAATGGACGTACTGTCAGTGTATTGAAAATCCGTTCTGAAGTCAATTTTTAAGCTGTCTAAGAGTGACTGAGGGAACGTTTTCATACTCAGGAAAGCATTGTTTCCATGGGATACAAAATAAAAAAGCTCCTTCATCGACTGATCATCAATGGCAGCAAACTCTGTAATGTTAAAAAAAGTTCCCTTTATTTTGTAAGTGCCCACAACAGTATCCGGAACATATTTTGAGTCGAGAAATTCATACGGGGTTAAAGCGGAAACTCTTTCAATCTTTTGTTTTTTTAAGAGGCCGTTAATTTCTTTGTCGAAAACATACAATCCAAGCGGAATTTTATCATTGACAGAATAGGTTGGTGTCCAGTCAATTTTTTTAGGAGAGTTGCCGCCAGCTATTAAAATTAAGGCAAAAACCAAAACCAGAATAGCGATATAAATTTTAATCGATTTACCCATGGCTAAAGGTTTTTATTGCGTTTTTAAAACGGTTTTCTGCTTTTTCGAACATTCTTTCATCAATTTCAAATTCGCCATACCATATATAGTTATAAACGTATGATAAATAGGTGAATTCTTCTTTATGGAGAGGGTTTTTAATTTCGTGTAAATAATCAGAATTGGTTTTTTCAATATCCCATTCGATATAACGATTTTTGGCCATTACTTTTAACAACCATAGATAATAGTATCGAACAGCAATTCTTTTTTGTCCGGATTCAATGCTTTCTTTAATGAGTTTTTCGAAATCCAGAAGATGAATATTTTTTTCAATATTGGAGTAATGAACTACTTTTTGTTTCGCTTCCTTACTGAAAATCCATTTTCCTTCCTTTCCGATCAGAGCCTTTACAATCAAATAAATTACGAAAACGACAATTAATATGGCCAGTACTTTAAGTAAAATTGCTACAAAATTAAGTGATGCCTGCGGGTTTTTAAAAGTAAATATTCGATTAAGGACGTCTGCCAGCCACTCTTTAAAATGATCCCACCAGTTTTTTTCAGGTATTTTTTGTTCGTAAACAAAGTCGCTGTCGGTATATTTTTTTTTGAAATTTTTCTGAAATGTTTTGGTCTCAATAGTGTCTGAATCGACATAAATATCTGCCTCAGTATATTTTACTGAAGCAGCTTTTAGAGGCTCGGTTTTAACCAAAGTATCCTGTGCATTCAGGATATTGCAGCACAGCATAAAACATAAAATAAGTAATAATCTATTCATTATTGATTATGGTTAATTCAATTTGGTTTAAAGCTGTTGTGTTTTTTTGTGGACAATAAAAGGATAAACCAAATAATAAAAAGAGATAACACCCAGTGTAAAAAGGATGATAAAACTGCTAAGCCAATTGGGCATATCAATAGAGTATCTCGTTATAAAACCTTCCAGAAATCCTGCGCTTATTGTAAAAGGAAATGTACTGAGAAAGATTTTAAAACTGTTTTTGAAACCTATTTTAAATGAATTTGCTCTCGAAAAAGTTTTAGGGAATAAAATAGAGGCTCCTAAAATGAATCCGGCGGCAGTTTCAATAACAATGGCAAAAATTTCCATAGCACCATGAATCCAGATTCCGCGCACACTTTTCCAGAAGACATTTTGTTCAAAAAAAAAGTATTGAAAAGCGCCCAGCATGATACCGTTTTGAGAGGAAATATAAAAAGTGCCAATTCCTCCAAAAAGTCCCCAAATATAACATCTGGCACCTACATAAAGGTTGTTCATGGTAATCCCGACAAAACTTCCCCAGTTGCTTCCTGATCCGTAAACCGCCATTGGATTTCCTTTTTTGATGTTGTCTAAAGTCATGTTTACATAACCATCACCTAAAATTAACCGGACAAAATCATGGTCATATCTGGCAGAAATCACACCAATGGCAACGGTTGCAAAAAACAGAACAAATGCATAGAGCAAATACCTCCTGTAATCGTAAACCAGAAGTGGTACTTCGGTTTTAAAAAATTCAAAAAATCTGTTTTTTTCAGCTCGTTTGGTTTTGTAAATCTTTTGATAAATCTGTGATGCGAGGTGATTTAAGTAAATAACCGTTTTACTTTTTGGATAATACGTTTGCGCATACGACAGATCATTCATCATTTGAATGTACAAATTAGCTAACTCATCAGGATTTTTTTTAGCTTTACCAAAAATAGCCAGTTCAAATTCCAGCCATTTTTCTTTATTTTGTTTTATGAATGCAACTTCTCTCATTGAGGGCTAAAATATAAAATATGTCAGAATTATCTATAACCACAACACAAAATGTTAAAATAAATTTTATCACCGCTTCTGCAGGCGAGAGAATTGGTTCATATTTTATCGATTTAGTGATTAAAATAGCCTATGGGATAGTGGTTTACCTGATTTTTTTCAATTGGCTCAATCTGGATTTTTTATTTAAAAATTTAGATGAGTGGTCTGTAGGCACAATTCTTTTAGGGTTTTATTTTCCCGTTATGATTTATTCCCTTACTCTTGAAAGCATTTTTGAAGGACAGACGATAGGAAAAAAACTAGTTAAAATAAAAGTGGTTAAAATTGACGGGTATCAGGCTGGCTTTGGAGATTATTTGATGCGCTGGTTTTTTAGGCTGATAGATATTTCGATTCTTAACGGAGTTATAGCTTTGATTGCTGTAGTTTCAAGTAAAAAAGGGCAGAGACTGGGTGATATGGTGGCAGGTACTTCAGTAATCACTTTAAAAAATAAAATTGATATCAGCCATACGATTTTAGAAGAAATAGAAGAAACCTATGTGCCAACCTATCCTCTCGTTATTAAATTGTCAGACAATGATATGCGTATCATAAAGGAAACATTTTTGAGGGCTGAAGCGAAAAATGATTACGAGATTATTTATAAGTTAGTTCATAAAATTGAAAATGTAACCGGAATCAAAAATCAGTCCATCGGAGATCCAACAGGTTTTATCCGTACTGTTTTGAAAGATTATAATTTCTATACTCAGAATATGTAAAATTGCAATATCAATGACAATGACAATTTTTAAAAAAATAATCTTTAAAACTTACCTAATCAAAATCTTAGAGCTTTATAATGATGTTCAACCTGTTAGATATTATTGGTACAATGGCGTTTGCGATGTCAGGAGCTTTAACGGCCATGCATAAAAAACTGGATCCGTTTGGTGTTTTTATCATAGCCTTTGTTACGGCAGTTGGTGGCGGGACACTTCGTGATGTCCTGATAGGAAGAACTCCCGTGACCTGGATGCTGGATTTAAAATATGTGTATGTAATTATTTTAGGGTTTATTTTGGCAATTCTTTTCAGGAAAAAATTTGATAAACTTCGTACCTCACTATTTTTATTTGACACCATCGGCTTGGGAGTTTTTACCTTAATCGGACTTGAAAAAGGCATTACAATTGGTCTGCATCCGGTCATTTGTATTGCATTAGGAACAATGACCGCTTGTTTTGGCGGGGTAATTCGGGATATTTTATGTACTGAAATCCCAACCATTTTCAGACGGGAAATTTATGCCACGATTTGTATTTTTGGCGGAATTGTATTTTTTGCATTGCGAAGTTTAGATTTAGATAATGATATTTTATATTTAACGACTTCAGTTGTTATAATTTCGGTGCGTTTGATTGCTGTAAAATTCAAGTGGTATTTGCCGGCATTCGATCATAAATAAATAGTAAATTGAATAAATATACCGTAAAAAAATATACCGAAAACGATTATAAAAAATGGAATGACTTTATTGCTCAGGCCAAAAATGCCACGTTTCTGTTTCATCGGGATTTTATGGAATATCATAAAGATCGTTTTGAAGATTATTCTTTAATGGTTTTTGAAGAAGAAAAACTCGTTGCTGTTATGCCGGCTAATGTATCAGGAAAAATACTATATTCACATCAGGGACTGACTTATGGAGGGTTAGTGTTTTCTTCTAAATTCAAAGCAGAAAAAGTAGAATTGATTTTAGATGAAATTTTATTTTTTCTAAAAAAAAATGCAATTCATACTTTTTACTATAAACCAGTTCCTTGTTTTTATTTTTCGAAAGGGAATCAGGAAATAGATTACTTTTTAATTAAGAAAGGCGCTTTGTTAGAGAAAAAGGAAATGAATCTGGCAGTGAATTTGACAATTCCATTAGAAATATCCAAAAGTAAACTGAAACATTTCAGAAGAATCGAAAATCTTCATTTAGAAATTATTGAAGAACAAAATCTGTATCCTTTTTGGGAAGAAGTTTTAGAGCCAAGATTAGCAGAAAAACATAATGCAAGGCCTGTTCATACAAAAGAAGAAATTACATTATTGAAGAAAAGTTTTCCTGAAAATATTAGACAGTTTTCAATTTATAATGAAAGTGAAATTATTGCCGGAATAACTGTCTTTGAGACAGAAAAGATTGTGAAGTCGCAATACGGAGCTACTACAAAAAAAGGAGAAGAAGTAAGAGCGCTGGATTTTTTATTTATTAATTTAATAGAAAAATACAAAAGCGAAGGAAAATATTTTTTTGATATGGGTATTGTAGGTGATGACAGTAAAAAAGGATATAATGCTGGGCTTTTAAAACAAAAAGAAGAGTTAGGCTGTTCAGTCTATAATCAGGATTTTTATAAAATAAGTGTTAAATGATAAAATTTCTGGATTTAAAAAAAATAAATGAACCATACGAAACTGGTTTTCATGACAAACTGAAATCAATGTTGGACAATGGCTGGTATATTTTAGGGAAAGAAGTCGAAACATTTGAAAAATCTTTCGCTGCATATTGCAATTCAAAATATTGTATTGGTGTAGGGAATGGTTTTGATGCTTTGGTATTGATTTTTAAAGGATACATTCAATTAGGAAAACTTCAAAAAGGAGATGAAGTAATTGTTCCGGCAAATACCTATATTGCAAGCATTCTGGCTGTTTTAGAAGCTGATTTGATTCCGGTGTTAGTGGAGCCAAGATTAGAAACTTATAATATAAATCCTGATTTGATTTTAGAAAAAATCACTTCAAAAACCCAGGCTATTCTGGTGGTTCATCTTTATGGGCAATTAGCAGAAATGGATCAGATTAATGCAATTGCCCATCAAAATAACTTATTGGTAATTGAGGATGCTGCTCAGGCACACGGAGCTGTTTTAGCCGAAAGCCGAAAGCCGAAAGCGGAAAAAAAATCAGGGAACTTGTCAAATGCTGCTGCTTTTAGTTTTTATCCCGGAAAGAATTTAGGCGCTTTAGGCGATGGAGGAGCAGTTACAACAAATGACAATGAATTGGCAAAAACAATTCAATCGCTTAGGAATTATGGCTCAGAAGCCAAATATCAAAATAAATATATTGGTGTAAATTCAAGACTGGATGAACTTCAGGCCGCTTTTCTGAATGCAAAATTACCTAATTTGGATCCTGAAAACAACAGACGAAGAGCAATTGCCAAACGTTATTTGGAAGAAATAAAAAACGAGAAGATTCAGCTGCCGGTTTGGGGTTTTTCGTCAAACCACGTTTTTCATTTGTTTGTTATTCGAACCGAAAGCAGAGATCATTTACAGCAATATTTATTAGAAAACGGAGTTCAGACAATGATCCATTATCCGATTCCGCCACACAAACAAAAAGCATTTTCAGATTGGAATAATTTGTGTTTTCCAATTTCTGAAAAAATACATAATGAAATTTTAAGTCTGCCAATGAGTCCTGTAATGACTGAAGATGAGATAAGTTTTGTAATTGAGATCTTAAATAAATACTAAGTGGATTTTTTAAGAAAAGCAATACAAAGCAATCTGTTTAAAATTACATCTATAAATAGTTTGAGTATATTATTAAAACTAGGAATAGGTTTAATAACGTCTAAATTACTCGCTGTTTTTGTTGGGCCTGGCGGAATGGCTCTGATGGGTAATCTACGTAATTTTATAAGTTCAGCTGAGGGTGTTTCTACATTAGGATTTCAAAATGGTATTATAAAGTATATAGGTGAAAATGAGAACAATCAAAAAGAGTTAGAAAAGATAATTAGCACACTATTGATTAGCTTTTTAGTTGTTGCTTTTTGTTTAAGTATATTGATTTTTACCTTTTCAGATTATTTTTGTTATAAAATTTTTGGGAACAATTTTCGATATGCAATCATATTAAATGTGGTTGGATTAGTTTTACCCTGGAACGCCATTTCGATATTGTTTATATCAATTTTAAATGGTTTAAGCAAGTATAAAAAAGTGATCTATGCTAATGTTATTGCTAATTTTTTATGCATGTTACTTTCTGTTGTACTAATATATTATTTTAGGACAATTGGTGCACTTTTTTCAATTGTTTTTGTTCCAGTTATTTTAGTTTTGGTAACCACCTTTTATTTACCTAAAGAAATTAAAAGTTTTAGGATTTTAAAATTTCACAAATTTGATTTTAATATTTTAAAAAACTTTTTTTCTTTTTCTTTAATGGTTCTCCCACCAACAATACTAAGTCCAATTTTTAAATTGAAAACAAGAAATTTTTTGATCGAGAATGTTGGATTAGATCAATCTGGTTTTTGGGAGGCTATTACAAAAATTTCTAACTTATATTTACTATTTGTCAGTACAATAGTGAGTATTTATTTTTATCCTCAATTAATAAAAGCTACTGAGGCAGTTGAAATAAAAAAAATAATTTGGAGTTTTTATAAATTTATTCTTCCTGTTTTTATTTTAGGAACGTTTTTAATTTATTTTTCACGATTTATAATTGTCAAAGCATTATTTACAGAGGAGTTTTTACCTGTTGCTGAATTGTTTTTTGGACAATTAATAGCTGATGTATTTGGAGTTTGTGGTTTGATTTTAGCTTTCTTGTTAATTGCCCAAAAAAGGACTTTCCACTATATAATCATTGAGGTTTTGGCCATATTCCTTTTATATTTTTCAAGTATTTTTTGTATAAAAATGTTCGGTATTCAAGGGGTTTTAATTGGTCAGTGTCTTGAAGCGTCAGTATATTTAATTGTATTATTAGTATATTTTAGAAAATATTTATTTTAAAATTATGATTCAGGATTTGCTTGTAACAGTTTTTGTACCAGTATATAATGGAGAAAAGTATTTGAACGAAACCTTAACTTCGATCAAAAATCAAACCTACATCAATATTGAAGTTTTGCTGGTCGATGACTCTTCTACTGATGGGAGTAAAATTATTTTAGATAAGTTTGCAAATGATGATGATAGATTTAAAGTTTTTACCAAAAAAAACGGTGGAATGGCAGCTGCTTCCTGGAACTTTATTATGCCTGAAATAAAAGGTGATTATGTGTTCTATTCTTCTCAGGATGATATTTTTTCATTAGATCTAATTGAAAAAATGGTTCAAAAACAAAAAGAGACTAATGCAGATAGTGTACTTCCTGACATGGAGTTTTATTTTGAAAACAAATCTAACAATAAAAAAATAATTGGTTTTAACGGCAATAGGAATGTTGTTTTAAGTGGAAAAGAGGCGTGTATAGCATCATTAAATTGGAGTATTCATGGATTTCCATTAACCAAAACTAGTTTGTTGCTAAACGAGTTTTTTTTTGAAGATGCTTTTGATACAGACGAATTTATAAGCCGGAAATTGTTTCTGAATAGTAATAAAGTTGTTTTTTGTGAAGGAATGTTTTATTACAGACAAGATAATTTGCAAGCTATAACTAAAACATTTACAGCTAAAAACTTTTATACTTTAAATACTTTATTCAGACTTTTTAATTTACTTAAAGAGAACAATTTTGATAAAAGCCATATTGTAAGCATTCAATATTTAATACTTACCAGATATTTACAATTATCATCTAAATTTCAATTTTATGATTTTGAAACTGAAATTGATAAAGAGCAAGTAAAGTCCTACTTATTAGATTTCAAAAAAAATCAATTAAATATTTTTTTTTATTTTTTTACTTTTAGCCATGCCATACTTTCAATGAGATTAAGATATGTCTTGCTGATAATTGTTTTTAAAGTACCTGTTTTATTTGATCTTATGATGAGATTTAATGCAAAAAAATAAAAATTATAATGAAAGTATCAATTAATTGGGTAAACTCATCAGTTTTTATAACCTAATATAACTAGATTCGTTTAAGTAACTTTTACTAATTGTGTTCTAAATTCAACCATATATGAAAATTCTTTTATTAGGCGAGTACAGTAACCTTCATTCTACATTGGCAGATGGTCTTAGATTATTGGGACATGATGTTACAGTAGCTTCTGATGGGTGTAAATGGATGGAAAACGACAGGGATATTAATTTAGCACGACCAGGATATGATTTATATAATTCGATTAAATATCTTATAAACTTAAAAGAGACTTTTAAAAAATTTGTTGGGTATGATGTCGTCCAAATAAAAAGCCCCTCTTTTTTAGATTTGAAGATTAAAAGAAATCTTGAATTTTATCGATTTTTAAAAAAGAATAATGCAAAAGTCTTTTTAGGGGCATTTGGAACTGATTATTTTTGGGAGAAAATATGTTTAGAAAATAAAGTACTTAGATATTCCGATTTATTTATTGGGGAAAAGCCTTTGGATATATATAAATGTGAATGGACAGAAAGCCAATTTAAAGATGCAAATATAGAAATTGCAGAAACTTGTAACGGTATAGTATCTTGCTTATATGAATATTATAAGGCCTATGAGCCATACTACAAAAATAAAGTAGCCTATATTCCATTGCCTATTAACACTGACTTACTACAGTATCAGCAAAAAGGAATTCAGGAAGATAAAATCAAGTTTTTTATTGGTATTCAAAAACTTAAATCCAAATTAAAAGGAACTGATTTACTTCTGGAGGAATTAATGAAAATTCAGGAAGCTTATCCAAAAGAGGTTTTGGTGAATAAAGTTACTTCCTTACCCTGGGCCAAGTATGTGAAAATTATGTCAGGATCTGATGTACTATTGGATCAGCTTTATTCTTATACTCCTGCAATGAATGGCTTAATCGGCATGTCTCAGGGATTGGTTTTGGTGGGCGGTGGAGAACCGGAAATGTATGAGTTGTTGAATGAGCATAATAATCATCCAATTGTTAATGTATTTCCATCAAAAGAAGATATTTACAATAAGTTAGAAGACCTGGTACAAAACAAAAAGAGTATTCCTGAAATTTCAGCAAATAGTAGAAAATTTGTCGAAAAGCATCATAATTATGTACTAGTAGCTCAGCAATATGTTGATTTTTGGAATAGTAAATGAGTATTACTTAGACATTATTTAAACCGCTTAATATTACTTGTATGTTTTTCTGTTGGTATGTTTTGATTTTTGCTTTCAAAAAAACATATATTTGTGATTATATATTATAAAATGGGAAAAGCTTTTACGGAAAATGATATTGAGATTTTGATTTCTACAATGAATCAGAAAAGCCTTGATTTTTTATTTCCAATGTTTCCGTCAAAACACTTCTCCAACTACAATATCCTTATAATTAACCAGTCTAAAACCACCACTTTATCATCTGAATTTCCTTCAGTCAGAGTAATTAATACCTCTGGTTTAGGCTTGTCAAAGAGTCGGAATTCAGCAATAGATAATGCCATTGGAAAAATTCTAATAATAGCGGATGATGATGTGATCTATCAGAATAATTTTATTGAAAAAATTATCACAGCATATAATAAGTTCGATAAAGCAACTGTAATAAATTTCTGTGCAGTCAAAGAAAAAGGAGTTAGTATAAAAAAATACCCTGGAGTTTCGAAACCACAGTTAAACGCTTTTGAAATTTTCAATATTAGTTCTATTGAAATGACAATAAATAAAGAAAAATTAGATTCAGTAGGAATTAGATTCGACGAAAATTTTGGTTTAGGGAGCAGCTTTGAATTAGGAGAAGAAGCCGTTTTTTTATTTGATTTAAAAGATAAAAATGAACAAATAGCTTTTGAAAATCAGGTAATTGTAAAGCATGAAGGTTTGACGTCTTCTAATAAAATAGACAGCCTGCGTAAATATTATATTTATGGGGCAATATTAAGAAGAATTTTAATAACCAATTATCCATTTTGGCTGATGACAAAGCTCTTCTTTGATATAAAGCAAAAAAGGTTAAAAATTAGTTCTTTTTTTAAAGCAATTTATAATGCGAATAAAGGGCGAAAAGCAATTGAAGTCATGAATTATGGAAGATAACAAGAGTAAAATAAATCTGATTTCACTTCCTAAAATTGAAGATCGTAGAGGAAATCTTTCCGTAATAGAAAATGATACCGTTCCTTTTGATATTAAAAGGGTTTATTATGTGTATGATATTCCTAGTGGAGCAGAACGTGGAGGTCATTCGCATAAAGATTTGCAGGAGTTTCTGGTAGCGATATCCGGAAGCTTTGATGTTGTTTTGAATGATGGCATTTCAGAAAGAGTTGTGACATTAAACAAACCTAATATTGGTTTATTAATTCCAACAGGTATTTGGAGAGAATTAAAGGATTTTTCCTCAGGAGCAGTGTGCTTGGTAGTTGCTTCTGATGTTTACATCGAAGACGATTATATTAGAAATTTTGATGAATTTATATGTTCAAAAAAAGCTACTGATAAATAGAAAAATTAAAACCATATCTTCTTAAAAGCTTTTTTGTTTTTAACAAAAAAATCAGCATAAACCGAGGTAAAGAGTATATTATTTTGGTTTTAAAAGAAATATTTTCTTTTGAAATATTCTTAAACAATTCTTTTGATTTTTTATTCTCTCCGGCAATTTTATATTGCAGTGCGTATTCTATTCGATAAATATCTAGATATTTTTTTAGGCTTGGATTATTTTCCTCCAATGGTTTATAGTCATTAAAATCTTTTAACTTTTTGTCTAGTATCGGGGTTTTAGAAAGACTGTTTTCGATGTAATGCAAGTAAGATGCTGTAACTTTATTGCTTATTGCAACAAGATATTTTGACGCAATCCGAATCCACATATCGACATCCTGCCCGCTCGATATAGCAGGTTTAAAGCAGCCTGTTTCTTTAAATACATATTTAGGGATTACGATGGAAGATGATGTAGAAATTGGATAAGTTAAGCTGGATTCAAAATAATCTGAAACAATACCTTCAAAATTTGTAGAAATTCCATTAAATTTTGGAATGTAATTTTTTCCATTATTAAATACTAAATTATAACGCGAGGCATATATTCCTGCATTTGGAAAATTCTGAATTAAAGTTTTTAATGTTTCTAAATGATTAGCCATCCACAAATCATCTGCATCCAAAAAAGCAATATAATTACAATTTGCTTTTTCAATTCCAAGATTTCTTGCTACTGATGCACCTTGATTTTTTTGGTTGTAAAGCTGTATACGGCTGTCGTTAAACCCTAATACCTTAATTTCGCTATTGTCCGTAGATCCGTCGTTGATAATAATAATTTCGTAATCTGTAAAAGTCTGGTTGAGAACACTATTTAAAGTGCTTTCAATATAATTCGCTTTGTTGTATAGTGGAATAACAATAGAGAAAAATGCCATAATAGATTATCTTTTTAAAGTGCAATAATAACCTAATTTATAGACATCGAATAGGATTAATGAAGGATTTTCAGAAAGTAGATTAGTTGTAATTAGGGATTCCAATTTTTTAAAAATATAAGAAGTTAATGTAACAAGCATAAATTTCTGTAATAAATTATAAGCAGAGACAATTTTACTGTCATCAGGATTTATAATTTTGGAATCAATGATAAATGCTAAATTTTCCAAAGCTATTTTTGTTTTTTCAATGAAAACAGCCGAAGTTTCCAAATTCAGATGAAAAGTTGGATTTTCTATATGGCAGACTTGAATGTTTTTTGCTTCTAAATCAGCGAGGAAACATAAATCTTCATAACCATATTTTGTTATTGAATCATCAAAAGAATTCTTTATAAAAAGTTCTTTATGGATCAGTAAATTAGAGGTTAATGCGCGATTATTTGGTTTTTCTTTTCTTACTTTTAAAGAAAGGGATTCCCTCTTATTTCCATAAACCCAACGAAGAAGTTTTTCCTTTTCCGGTTTTTCCGGTTTATATTTTATGCCTCCAAAAACTATTGCATGTTCTGGATCTTTGGCACTTAGGATATACTTTTTTATAAAATCATTTTGCGTAGGGAATGTATCACAATCTAAAATAAGTAACCAATTATATTTTGCCTTTTCAGCTAGTAAATTGATGTTTTTCCCTCTTCCAAGGTTATAATTGTTTACAAAAAAACAGCAGCTTTTAATTGTATTTATATTTTGATTTTCAATGTTTAATATAGAAAAAGAAGCATCATCCTGAACCAGAATTTCATAATCAATTCCTAAACAATCAGCTTGCTCCTTAAGTTCTAAAACCAGAGGAACAGCATTATAATTATAAGCAGGAATAAGTATGGAAAGCATCTAAAACCGATTTTTTAATATATTTGTAAAGGAAATATTTTTTATTAAACATCCCATAGTTTAGTGTAAATTTGATTTCAAATTTCTGAAAAATAAATGAAATGAGTTTAAGGTCTGTTTATTATTCGCTTACACCTAAATCCCGGTTGCTGATTAGAAAATTATACTATTATCCGGTAGATATTCTGGATGGTATTCTGGGAAAGAAAAATAAATATGTTCCGAATAAAGGAGATATTTTTATTGGATCAGGTGATTTCTTAGCACAGGGAAAGCATCATCTGGAACTTTTAATAATATGCAGAGCTTAACGAAAACCATTCAGTACTCGATATTGGTTGTGGGATAGGAAGAGCTGCTGTTGCATTGACTCAATATTTATCTAAACAAGCTAAATATGAAGGTTTTGATGTTGTTGAAAAAGGAATAATATGGTGTAAAAAACATATTACGAAAGACTTTCCAAATTTTAATTTTCAATATATTCCCTTAAATAATGATTTGTATCATTTTACAGATCAAAAAGCGGAGGAATTTGTATTTCCCTATGAAAATAATTCTTTTGATACTATTTTTCTATTTTCAGTTTTTACACATATGCAGCCTTTAGAAGTACAAAATTACTTCAATGAAATTCAAAGGGTTTTGAAGACTGGAGGAAAATGTCTTGGCACTTTCTTTTTATATGATGACAAAAATGAAGAAGTGATTTCAAGTAAACAAAATCAATTTTCCTTATAAAAGAGAAAATTTCAGGTTGATGAATGAAAAAGTGCCTTCTGCTAATATCGCTTTCAATGAAAAGTATATTGACGAAATGATAAAAATTGCGAGTCTAAAACTAGAAAATAAAATATACGGAAATTGGTCAAAAAGAACCTGTGAAGGGCTGTTTGATTTTCAGGATATTTTAGTGTTTAAAAAAGAGTAGAGGGAAGTTTACACACTTCGCTGCACAACTTCAAAAATTCTTTCGTCCTCGCATTTTAATGTTTTAGAAGGGAATTTCATCAACAATGCGTAGTCGTGGGTTGCCATGATAATGGTTTTTCCGTTGGCGTTGATTTTTTTCAATACTTCCAGAACTTCAGAACTTGTTTGAGGGTCAAGGTTTCCGGTTGGTTCATCAGCAAGGATAAATTCAGGATCGTTTAACAAAGCTCTTGCAATCGCAACTCTTTGTTGTTCTCCGCCTGAAAGCTGGTGTGGCATTTTATTCAGGAAATCTTTCATACCCACTTTATCAAGAACTTCGTCGATTTTATGCTGCATGGCTTCTTTTTCTACCCAGCCTGTCGCTTTAAGTACAAATAGCATATTGTCTTTTACAGTTCTGTCCGGAAGCAGTTTGAAATCCTGAAATACAATTCCGATTTTACGTCTCAGATACGGAATCTGGCTTTCTTTTAAATTAGCCAAATCAAATTCAACGATATGACCTTCACCTTCAGAAAGAGGCAAATCTCCGTATAAAGTTTTCATGAAACTACTTTTTCCGGAACCTGTTTTTCCAATTATGTAGATAAATTCTCCATGTTCAACTTCTAAATTGATATGAGATAAAATTCTTCTTCCTTCCTGAAATATAGTGACATCTTTAAGAGATAGTACGGTTTCTGACATAATAAAATTGATTTGAATGTAAAAGTAATAAGTTAACGGTTGGATTCAAAATAAATTTTAATCATTTGAACAGAAAAAATAGTCATAGCCAAAGTGTAGCAAGATTTACTTTGTCGTTAAACTATCTAATTCTAAACGAATCGGTTTGGGAAATTTACAATTGGCATTTTGAGCCTTGTAAAGCTTGAAAAATTAAAAACTTAAAACTTTTGTTCATAATAAAAGCTTAAAACGTTTCGTTATAAACGGTATAAAATGATACATTTGAATACTAAATATAATTAAAATGCGTAAAATTTCCTGGTTATTTTTAATACCATTCGTCCTTTTTTCCGCTATGGTTTCGGCACAAAAATCAGCTATATATACCTACGAATTAAAGGATTTTGATAAAGCACTGGCTTTATATAATGACAAACAATACGCTTCTGCCCAGCATATTTTTGAATCTGTAAAAAATCAGGCTGCAACAGAAGAGGTTAAATCAGATTGTGCGTATTACATCGCCAATTGCGCAATAAGAACGAATCAGGCCAATGCTGATGATTTGATGGAAAAATTTGTTGAAGATTATCCAACAAGTACTAAGCAAAACCAGGCTTATATTGAGGTTGCGCATTATTTCTTCGAGCAGGGAGATTATCCAAAAGCTCTGCAATGGTTTGACAGGGTTGACGAAAGCTACATGAGCAGATCTGATCAGGATAAATTTAATTTCCAAAAGGGATACAGTTATTTTAATGCCAAAAAGAAAAAAGAAGCCACAACGTATTTTAATAAAGTGGTGAATTCTCCCGAATTTGGTTCGCAAGCCAAATATTATTTAGGTTTTATGGCTTATGAAGGCGATGATTACAAAGAAGCGACCAAATATTTTGATGAAGTTTCGGGAGAAGAAAAATACAAGGAAAAGCTGTCGTATTTTCAGGCAGATATGAATTTTAAACTGGGTAATTTTCAAAAAGCAATCGAGCTGGGACAAGCTGCAATGGCCAAGTCGAATGCACTTGAAAAATCTGAATTGAATAAAATTATCGGAGAAAGTTATTTCAATTTAAAACAATACGGTAAAGCGATTCCGTATTTGGAGCAATACGCAGGGCGAAAAGGAAAATGGAACAATACCGATTTTTACCAGTTAGGTTATGCTTATTACGAACAAAAAGACTACGAAAAAGCGATCTCCCAATTTAATAAAATTATTGAAGGGAAAGATTTTGTTGCACAGAACGCTTATTATCATTTAGGTTTGGCTTATCTAAATACAGGAAAAAAACAAGAAGCTTTAAACGCTTTTAAAAATGCTTCTGAAATGGATTTTAATGCCCTGATTCAGGAAGATGCTGCTTTGAATTATGCGAAACTGAGTTATGAAATTGGGAATCAGTACCAAACTGTTCCCGGGATTTTGCTTGATTTCTTAAAAAAATATCCAAACAATTCAAACAGAGCCGAAGTTGAGAAATTATTGGTTGACTCATATATTTCGACTAAAAATTACAAAGAAGCTTTGGTGTTACTGGAGAAAAACAGAACTCCGGAAAATAAATTAGCGTACCAAAAAGTGCTTTTTTACAGAGGTTTAGAATTGTACAACGAGTCTAATTATGCTGAGGCATTAAAAATGTTTAATGGTGCTGTTAAAGAACAAAAGAACCCTGAGTTTACAGCAAGAGCCACTTTCTGGAAAGCTGAATCTGAATATGTAACGGATGATTTTAGAAATGCATTATTAAGTTATAAGCAATTCGCAGGTTTAGCTGCTGCAAAAACAACTGACGAATATAAAAACATTAATTATAATATTGGATACACGTATTTTAAACTGAAAGAATACGATCAGGCAGGGAATTCATTTCAGGCTCAGATTGATAATGCTCCGGCAGATAAAGTTCGCCTAAACGATTCGTATTTGCGTTTGGGAGATTGCCGGTTTGTAACTTCTAAATATGCCCAGGCAATGGAAGCATACGGAAAAGCAATCAGTGCAAAAGGTGTTGATGCTGATTATGCACAGTTTCAAAAAGCGATTTCTTATGGATTTATGTCGAGAAATGACAAGAAAATTGACGAGTTGAATAATTTTCTTCAGATGTATAAAAAATCTGAATATCGTGATGATGTTTTGTTTGAATTGGCAAATACGTATGTGGCTGATAAAAAGAACGATCAGGCAATTAAAACTTACGATCAGCTGATTTCAGAATATAAAAACGGGTCGTTTACTTCAAAAGCAATTTTAAGACAAGGTTTGATTTATTACAACTCTGATCGTGACGAACAGGCTTTAATGAAATTCAAAAAAGTAGCAGCCGAGTTCCCAAAAACTCCAGAAGCTCTTGAAGCAGTTTCGACAGCGAGATTGATTTACGTTGATTCCGGTAAAGTAGATGAATATGCAACATGGGTTCGAACGCTGGATTTTGTTTCAGTTACAGATGCCGAGTTAGACAATGATACTTATGATGCTGCTTTCAAGCAATACAGTCAAAGTAACAACAAACAGGCAATCGTTGGTTTTTCAGGTTATGTGAGTAAATTTCCATCTGGATTACATTCATTAGAGGCTAATTTTTATCTAGCACAACTGCTTTATGCAGAAGGTACAGAAACTAAGTCGGTGGCAAATTATCAATATGTTGTCGCTCAGCCAAGAAATGAATTTACAGAACAGTCATTAAATAAACTGGCTCAGATTTTCCTGAAAGCAAAAGATTGTGATAAAGCAATTCCGGTTTTAGTGCGCTTAAGCGAAGAATCAGATTCTGCTCAGAATCAAAATTTTGCTCAGGCCAATTTGATGAAATGTTATTACGATAAAAGTGATTATAGCAATTCTGTAATATATGCTGATAAGGTACTTCAAAATCCTAAAGCAGATGCGAATGTAAAAGCAGATGCTCAAATCATCGTAGCACGTGCAGCAATGCAGACAGGAGACGAGGACAAAGCAAAGGCTGCCTATGCGAAATTGTCAGCAACATCAAAAGGAGAATTAGCAGCAGAGGCTTTGTATTATGATGCCTATTTTAAAACGAAAGAAGGCAAATTTGATGCTTCGAATGTATCAGTTCAGAAGTTGGCAAAAAACTATTCGGCATACAAATATTACGGGGCAAAGAGTTTGATTTTAATGGCTAAAAACTTCTACGGACTAAAAGACAGCTATCAGGCGACTTATATTTTGGATAACGTAATCAACAATTTTACTGATTATCAGGATGTGGTTGAAGAAGCTAAAAGGGAGTTAAACGCAATCAAATTGGAAGAGTCTAAAACCAATTCGTCAATTACAAAATAGTTTTATAAGTAAAAAGTAAGATGTTATCTGTAAAAAGAACATAAAGGAAATTACATTTTACATCTCACAAATCACATTTTATAAGTTATGAGTTTACCGTTTTATATAGTTGATGTTTTCACTGATAAAAAATATGCTGGGAATCAATTAGCTGTTTTTTTAGATGCCGGAAATCTCAGTTCAGAAGAAATGCAAAAGATTGCCCGCGAAATTAATTTTGCAGAAAGCACTTTTGTTACGAAACTGCATAAAGAAAATAATAAAGCAGAAATTAGAATATTTACGCCTGAGTATGAAATGCAGTTCGCAGGGCATCCTATAATTGGTACTTCATGGGTTTTAATGAATAAGATCTTTGACAACTCGCCTGACGAAATTAAGCTGAATGTTCCAATCGGTCCAATTGCAATTCATCAAACGGAGGACTTGATTTGGCTGAAAGCCGCGCAGCCTAAATTTTGGGATATTTTTTCGAAAGAAGATTTTACTTTATTCAGTAATCTGAAAAGCAGCGACTTTGAAAACCAATTCCCAATTCAGGAAGTGACAACCGGGAGTGCTTTTATCATGGTTGGATTAAGCAGTAAAAGAGCATTGGAAAGCTTAGTTTTGGATAAAGATAAAACGGATGAATGGCTTAAAAAACATTGTAAAACGGCGCACCAGGGCTTGTATTTTTACTATTTAGAAGGGGAAAAATTATTTAGCAGAATGTTATATATTCATCATAATCAGTTAGTCGAAGATGCAGCTACAGGAAGCGCAAGTACATGTTTACAAGCTTATCTGTTAAAAAATCATAAGCCAGAATTCGAATTAATCAATTACCAGGGAGATTGTATTGGTCGTCCTTCTCAGATTCATTTCAAAGGAAAACTAACAGAAAATGATTTTGACATTAAAATAGGAGGAGAAGTTCAGTTTGTTGCTAAAGGTGAATGGGAAGCTTAGTTAGCAAAGAAAATAGATAAAGATTCAAGAGTAAAGATTTAAATAAGATAAAATGAGAGTATTGATAAAAGAATAAATTATGACAAAGTCTATTTCTTTCTTCTTGCATCTATTCTCTTTAAAAAATAAAATATGAAAATTAATTTCCAGAATAAAACCATCATTTTGATATTGCTGTTTGTTTTTCAGCTTTCATTTGCCCAAAAGAAAAATGAGAACATAGGAACAGAAACTGTAAACGTTGTAAAGCCATATTCTCCAACCATATCAGATGCATATAAAGTAAAAGAAACTCCGTCGCTTGACGATTCAGGAAATCAGGCCAAAGAAACTATTAAATATAGTATCTTGTCAGTGCCTGTAGCATCAACTTTTACACCTTCAAAGGGAAAAGCAGCGAATGTTGAAAAATCAAAGCAGGAACGTTTGTTTAATAATTATGCCACCGTTGGAGCCGGAAATTATAGTACATTAAACGCAGAGTTATTTATTAATCAGGATTTAGGAAATAATGATTTTGTGTCTGGAATGTTTCGTCATCATTCATCGCAAGGCGGAATTAAAGATGTGCTTCTGAATGATGAATTTTATGATACAGCATTAAACGTTGGATATGGTCAAAACAACAGGGATATGTCATGGAATGTGGAATTAGGATACCAAAATCAAATTTACAACTGGTACGGACTGCCAAAGAATTTTGGAGCATCTTTGATTCCTCAGGATCGTCTTGATTTAATAAATAAAATCAATCCCGGACATACTTATAACACCATTTCATTAGGGGGGAATTTTGAATTCAACGAAAGTGTTTTTAGCAAAGTAGCAACAAAATTCACGCACTTTTCGGATAGTTTTTCTTCTTCAGAAAATCGTTTTTATCTCAAACCAACTTTTAAAGTGGATATAATGGATCATTCAGTTAATACGAATGTAATTATTGATCACGTAAGCGGAAGTTTCGAAAATAATTACTTAAAAAACAATACAGATCCTCTAAAATACAGTTTGACCAATTTTGGAGTTGAACCAAGTTTTGTAGTCAATGAAAACGACTGGACTTTAGAATTAGGAGCAGGATTATTTTATGCATTGGATGCTGAGAATAGTGGAAATAAGTTTTATATCTACCCCAAAATAAATGCTTCGTATAAATTAGTCGGAGATTTAATGATCTTCTACACTGGAGTAAATGGAACTTTAACTCAGAATTCATATGCTGATCTTGTAAATGAAAACCCGTTTTTATCGCCAACATTAAACATGACACCCTCAAGTACTCAATACAATGTTTTTGCCGGTTTGAAAGGTAAATTGGCTAATAATGTAAGTTATAATCTGACAGGTTCTTATCTGAATGAAAAAAATAAAGCTTTATTCAAAAGCAATGATTACACAGAAGATTTTTCAAACGAGAATTATGCTTACGGAAATTCTTTTGGAGTGGTTTATGAAGACATCAGAACATTTCGTTTCTATGCAGAATTAAAAGCAGATTTCTCTGAAAATGTTACTTTTGGAATTAATGGTACATTTAATAGTTATAAAACTGACGAACCTGTAGAAGCATGGAACTTACCAACAATCAAATTAGGCTCTAATCTTGACGTGAATATAACAAAACAATGGTATGCAGGCTTAAATATTTTTTATGTTGGCGAACGTAAGGATATGCAAACAAGACAAACTGATTTTAGTGTTCCGACTCCGGGCGTTCCGGTTACCTTAAAAAGCTATTTTGATGCCAATGCGCATTTAGGATACAAATTTAGCGAACGTCTGACTTTCTTTTTAAAGTTGAATAACATCGGGAATCAGGCTTACGAAAAATGGCTGAATTATCCGGTTCAGGGATTTCAGGTGCTAGGTGGTGCGAATTACAAGTTTGACTTTTAGTAAATAATGATAAAAAAATAGCTTCCAGTCCGGAAGCTATTTTTTTTGGAATTTTAAATTTTTTATTCAGTAAAAGGAACAGCAACTCTTGATTTATCCCAGCCTAAGTTTAAGATAACTCCTTTATCTCCTTTTGTAAAAACCATTGAGAAAGCTTCTAATGAATCTGCAGCTTGTGTTACAGGAACTTTTAATCTGGCTACATCATTTGCTTCTTTGTAAGAGTAAGATCCCCAGACATTTAAATCTTTACTGATGATAATAGTGATGTTGTCTTTTTCAGGAAGGGTAAATAAAGTATAACTGCCTGCTTTTATCTTTTTATCACCTAATTTCATATCCTTGTAGAAAGTGATTTCTGGGGCCTCATTTGCTCCAGTTCTCCATACTTTTCCTTCTGGAACAAGTTCGCTTAATGCACGCCCTTTCAGTTGTGGTCTGCTATAAGTAATTTTTACAATTTTCGCAGCTTCTTTATAATCGTTAGGGTAAGCCGCTGCATCCATTGGACTTTTGTCTAAGTCAGGAAATTTTTGAGCATTGACATTTAATGATAAAAGCAGTGTAAATGCAATTGTAATTGTCGTAATAATTGTAGATCTTTTCATAATGATAGTTAAAATTAATGAGTGCTAAAATTAGAGATTGTTTGTCAAAAAATAAAAAACATCGTGTTAATTTTTTACAGTGAAGAAAATCGGCTTAAATTGCTATATAGTAAATAAAATTAGGATTGTTTCAGATCTGTAAACTAAAACCTTTGCATCTTTGTAACTTAAAACCTCAGGATCTTTAAAAATGACTTTCAAACAAAAAATACATTCCCATTATTTACAAATGGTTCAGGATCGCATTGATGTTTTCAGGGATATGATTTCAAATCTTACTGAAGATTCTAAAAACGATGCAAAAGGTTCGGCTGGTGATAAACACGAGACAGCTTTATCCATGATGCATATCGAGCAGGAAAAACTGACCAATAAGCTAAAAGAAGCAATTACTCAGAAAGCGGTTTTAGACAAAATTGATTCCTCAAAAATAACCGAAAATATTATTTCAGGAAGTTTGGTAAAGGCAAACGGAATCTATTTGTATGTAAGTGTAGCGTTACCTAAAATTACAATTGACGGAATAAATGTTATTGCGCTTTCACCGCAATCGCCTTTAGGAAATCATTTAATGGGAAATAAAGTTGGGTTTGCTTTTGAGATTAAAGGAACAAAGTATTTAATTGAGGAAGTTAATTGATGTCAGAAAATGGATTATTGGTATTTAGTATGTAGTTTTTCATGGTTTGTTGTGGCTTTTACATTTTATAAAATTCATAAACTTTGGTATAAAGATGTAACTGAAAATAATAAGCTATATAAGTTTCAAATACAAGCAGGGAAATTTAAGGCTTGGGCTGGAATTGTAATGTGTGTAATTAGTGGAATAGTTTATTTTTTTAAAGCATTGCCATAAGAATGTTTTAAGACTTTAATGTCATAAAAAGCATTTTTTGGTATCTATGATTTCCTTGCTTTAAGAATATTTTAATGGTTTTGGAATATTGCTAAATTTACTTTAATAATATTTCGTAAAACTGATGTTTTAAATATAGTTTAGGTATAAAATTAAAATTTTCAAGCCTAAGGCTTTTTTTTACATTAAAATTTTACATTTAGTATGTAAATTCATTATTTTGGTTAAAATTTGTAATTGATATTATTATTTATGTTTTTCAATTAAAACCAATACCACATCTTTGCCTTGTCAAAATAAAATTAAAAGTTCAAAAATATAAAATATAAAATTATGTGTGGAATTGTATGTGCCTTTGACTTAAAACAAAAGGCCGAAAGCTTAAGGCCTCAAGTATTAGAAATGTCTAAAATCATTCGTCACCGTGGACCAGACTGGAGCGGAATTTTTAGCAATGATAAAGCAATTCTTTCTCATGAGCGTTTGGCTATTGTGGATCCTGCTTCAGGAAAACAGCCTTTATTTACAGAAGATAAAAAACTGGTTTTGGCTGCAAATGGTGAGATTTACAACCACAGAGAACTTCGTAAGCAGTTTGCAGGAAAATACAACTTTCAGACTGAAAGTGATTGTGAAGTTATTTTGGCACTTTATAAAGAAAAAGGAGTAAACTTCGTTGATGAATTAAACGGAATCTTCGGATTTGCGATTTATGATGTTGATAAAGATGAATATTTTGTGGCTCGTGACCACATGGGAATTATTCCATTGTATATTGGATGGGATCAAAACGGAACTTTTTATGTGGCTTCTGAATTAAAAGCCTTAGAAGGATACTGTACAAAAATTGAGTTATTCCCTCCGGGGCATTATTTGTCAAGCAAAGACGGTGAATTTGTACAATGGTACAAAAGAGACTGGACAGAGTATGATGCTGTAAAAGACAATGAAACGAGCATTCCGGCAATTAGAGAAGCTTTAGAAGCGGCTGTTCACAGACAATTAATGAGTGATGTTCCTTACGGGGTTTTACTTTCAGGAGGTTTAGATTCTTCTATTACTTCAGCTGTAGCTAAAAAGTTCGCTCAAAAACGTATTGAGTCAGACGATACTACAGATGCCTGGTACCCGCAATTGCATTCTTTCTCAGTTGGACTGGAAGGTTCTCCTGATTTAGCTGCCGCAAGAAAAGTAGCAGATCATATCGGAACCATTCACCACGAAATCAAATTTACAATTCAGGAAGGTTTAGATGCTGTTCGTGATGTAATTTACAACTTAGAAACTTACGATGTAACTACAGTAAGAGCTTCGACCCCAATGTGGTTAATGGCGAGAGTGATCAAGTCAATGGGAATTAAAATGGTTCTTTCTGGAGAAGGAGCAGATGAATTATTCGGAGGGTATTTATACTTTCACAAAGCACCAAACGCAAAAGAATTCCACGAAGAGAACGTTCGTAAATTAGGTAAACTCCATATGTATGACTGTTTACGTGCCAACAAAAGTTTAGCAGCCTGGGGAATTGAAGGTCGTGTACCGTTCTTGGACAAAGAATTTATGGATGTTGCAATGCGCATCAACCCACAAGATAAAATGATCAATAAAGAACACCCAATGGAAAAATGGGTAGTTCGTAAAGCTTTTGAAGATATGCTTCCTGAAAGTGTGGCATGGAGACAAAAAGAGCAGTTTTCTGATGGAGTAGGATACAGCTGGATCGATACTTTGAAAGAAGTTGTTGCTAGAGAAGTTTCAGACGAGCAATTAGCCAATGCGAGATTTAAATTCCCATTGCAGACGCCAACTTCAAAAGAAGAGTATTATTATCGTTCTATCTTCTCAGAGCATTTTCCAAGTGACGCAGCAGCATTGTGTGTTCCTCAGGAAGCAAGTGTGGCTTGTAGTACAAAAATTGCTTTGGAGTGGGATGAGGCTTTCAAAAACATGAACGATCCATCTGGAAGAGCGGTTGCAAGTGTGCATGATGATGCTTATCAAAAATAGTAAAGTTTATTTTAGAACTTAATTTTATAGAAAAACGTTCTCTCTGAGGACGTTTTTCTTGGTTTATAAAACTTTTTTAAATGCTTTTTTGAACTTAATTGTTCGTATTTTAATGTTTAGTTGGATTTTTTATATTTGGTTTTTACCGAAATAAGAGATTTACAGATATAAGGGCTGGAGAAAAATATAATAAAAAAGAATAGGTATGTGTGGAATATTGGCTGTTATCGGTAAAGGGAAAGATCCTCAGCTAGTAAAAGAACTTTCGAAAAGAATGTCGCATCGGGGAGGTGATGAAAGTGATTTGCATATTATGGAAAATGGAAGCATTTTAACCTGTGAAAGATTGTCAATTATTGATTTAAATTCGGGAGGACAGCCAATTCAGGGCTCGAAAAATGCATGGATGGTTCATAATGGAGAAATTTATAATCACCAGAAATTAAGAGACGGAATTTTAAAGCATCATACATTCGGAACAAAATCAGATTCGGAGGTAATAGTGCATTTGTATGAAGAATTTGGTTATGATTTCTGTAATTTACTTGACGGTGATTTTGCTTTTGTAGTGATTAATGGTGACGATTATATTGCAGGAAGAGATCCAGTTGGTGTTAAGCCTTTGTATTATGGATTAGATGAAAGAGGAAGGATTTATTTTTCTTCAGAAATGAAATCCATTGCAGATCAGTGCAAGTCATTTGCGACATTTCCTCCGGGGCATTATTATACAGCTAAAACAGGCTTTGTTAAGTATTATGAACCAGAATATGAAGAGTACGAAAATGCGAACCAGCCACTAGATTTAGATTTGATAAGAGAGTCTCTCATTGAAGCAACCCGCAAACGTTTAATGTGTGATGTACCTATTGGAGTATTGTTGTCAGGAGGATTAGATTCGTCATTAACTTCAGCAATTACATCACGATTATTAGCAGGGAAAAATGAAAAACTGCATTCTTTTTCTATTGGATTAGATGCAGATTCTCCGGACAATATTGCGGCCAGAAAAGCGGCGCAGTTTTTAGGAACACAACACCATGAAATTCATTTTGCCGTTGAGGAGGGATTTGAAATTCTGGACAGATTGATTTATCACATCGAAACATATGATATTATTTCGGTACGTTCTGGTGTTCCAATGTATTTGTTAGCAAAAAAAATCCGTGAAAAAGGAATAAAAGTAATTCTTTCAGGAGAAGGGGCAGATGAGGTTTTTGGCGGTCATCTGTATTTTAGAAATGCACCCTCTTCAGAGGAATTTCAAAAAGAAACGATCGAAAGGGTTCAAAAGCTGTTTACGGCCGATATATTACGTGCAGATAAATCTACAATGGCACATAGCGTAGAGCTTAGAGTACCCTTTTTGGACAAAGATTTCCTTGACGTTGCAATCCAAATTAAAACTGAAGAAAAACAACCAAAAACATATGAGGCTGTTGAAAAATATATTTTAAGAAAAGCATTCGATATGCCTGAAGATCCCTATTTGCCATCAGAAATTTTATGGAGGCAAAAAGAGCAATTTTCAGACGGTGTTGGGTATAACTGGGTGAATAAGTTGATTGAATATTGTAGTTCTCAGGTTACAGATGAACAATTAGCCGGTGCGGCAGCAGAATATCCGTATAATTCACCAACAACAAAAGAGGCATATTTGTACAGGTCTATTTTTCATAAACATTACCCGCAAGTCAGTGCAGCCCAAACAGTAAGAAAGTGGATTCCAAAATGGCAGGATAATCCTGATCCGAGTGGGAGAGCTAATGCTGCACATCTAAATGCAGATACTGAAATAGCAAAGACAGGTGTAATTGTTTAGTAAAAAAAACCCGTTGGGTGAAATTATTTGAGTTAAATTAAAAACGATTAGATATTGGTCAAGACACTGCAAAGCAGTATCTTGAAGTCGCTAAACAACCAATATCCATGTCAAATATAGTTAAAAATTATTTTAAGGTTTTAGAAGTTATAAGTTCTTTGAATTATGATTCAGTATCTAAATCAAGAGTTGGAAGAAGTAGCAAGATGTCTGATTTAGAGGTAATAGCACTTAGTCTAACAGCTGAATTCATGTCTATTGATAGTGAGAATTCACTTTTTAAACAGATTAGTTCCGGTATGATTCCTAATTTAATTGAACGTAGTCAATTCAATAAAAGAAGAAGAAAACTGTTTTTGTTTTCTGAAGAAATCAGAACCAAATTAGCCAACCGATTCTTGGAGTTCGAAAACTATTTTATTGTTGACAGTATGCCGTTGGAAATCTGTAAATTTTCTCGTCACAGCAGAATTAAGATCTGTAAAGATGAATTTGAAACAGCTCCTTCTAAAGGTTTTTGTGCTTCACAAAACAGCTGGTTTTATGGTTATAAGCTTCATGGGGTTTGTTCTGTATCTGGAGTTTTTCATTCTTTAGACATTACAAAAGCAGAAGTTCATGATGTTCATTTTTTAAATAACATCAAAAACCAAATGTCTGATTGTGTTATTCTTGGAGATAGAGGTTATCTTTCCCAGAGTGTTCAATTAGACCTATTTCAAACAGTTAAAATCAAATTAGAAACCCCAAAAAGAATCAATCAGAAAGACTATAAACCACAGCCATATATTTTTAGAAAATCCAGAAAAAGAATTGAAACTTTGTTTTCACAACTATGCGACCAGTTTTTAATTCGAAGAAATTATGCTAAATCTTTTAATGGTTTTAAAACAAGAATTTTAGCAAAAATAACGGCCATGACATTAATTCAATACATTAATAAATTCATATTTGACAGACCTATCAACAATATTAAAAATCAACTAATTTAATTTCACCCAACGGGTTAAAAAAAAACAATTTTTATATTCCAGATTTAAATTTTGGAAAGATAATTTGAAAGAAACCGAAATGGCGTTTTTATGTTATTTCGGTTTTTTTATGTTATCCCTATTTTTAGAATTTCGAATTTATGAAGTTTGGAATTTGAGGGTGTCTTTTGGAATTTATTTTCTGTAATTTTTAATAATTCTGTTAATAACTTAGATGCTTTAAATGGTATTTTAAGAGGTATATAAATTGCGTTTTCATATATTTGCGTGTTAAGACAATAATTACATTTTTTAGAATAAATTATATGAGCGAAGAAATCAAGAAGAACAATTATTCAGCAGATAGTATTCAGGCATTAGAAGGAATGGAGCACGTAAGAATGCGTCCATCGATGTATATTGGAGATGTAGGTGTTCGAGGGCTTCACCATTTGGTCTATGAAGTTGTGGATAACTCTATTGATGAGGCGATGGGAGGACATTGTGATACTATCAGTGTCGCAATAAATGAAGATGGTTCTATAACGGTTGAAGATAACGGACGAGGTATTCCGGTTGATTTGCATAAAAAAGAGGGAGTTTCTGCGCTAGAAGTTGTGATGACTAAAATTGGTGCAGGAGGTAAATTTGATAAAGATTCTTATAAGGTTTCCGGAGGTCTTCACGGTGTTGGGGTTTCTGTTGTAAATGCACTTTCTGTTCATATGAAATCTACTGTTTTCAGAGAAGGAAAAATCTACGAACAGGAATACGAAAGAGGAAAAGCATTATATCCTGTTAAACAAATAGGGGAAACAGATAAAAGAGGTACCCGTCAGACTTTTTATCCAGATGATACTATTTTTCAGCAGACTATTGAGTTCTCATATGATACGCTTTCAGCTCGTATGCGTGAGCTCTCTTTTCTGAATAAAGGGATTACAATAACGTTTACAGATAAAAGAGAAGTAGATGAAAAAGGCGAATTTAAAAGCGAAGTATTTCATTCTGATGAAGGATTAAAGGAATACATTCGTTATTTAGACGGTAATCGCGAGCCGATTATTTCTCATGTAATCAGCATGGACAATGATAAAGGAGAAATTCCGGTTGAGGTTGCCTTAATTTACAATACCAGTTATTCTGAGAATATTTTCTCATATGTGAATAATATTAATACGCATGAAGGGGGTACTCATTTACAGGGTTTTAGAAGTGGTTTGACAAGAACACTTAAAAAATATGCTGATGCTTCTGGAATGTTGGATAAACTGAAGTTTGAAATTTCGGGAGATGATTTTCGTGAAGGTTTGACTGCTATTATTTCGGTAAAAGTTTCAGAACCGCAATTTGAAGGACAGACAAAAACGAAACTAGGAAACAGAGAAGTGGTGTCTCCGGTTTCTCAGGCAGTAGGGGAGATGCTGGAAAATTATCTGGAGGAAAATCCAAATGATGCAAAAGTAATTATTCAAAAAGTAATTTTGGCTGCCCAGGCTCGTCATGCTGCGAAAAAAGCCCGCGAAATGGTACAGCGTAAAACCGTTATGGGTGGCGGAGGATTGCCAGGAAAATTATCAGATTGTTCGGAACAGGATCCTGCAAGATGTGAAGTGTACCTTGTCGAGGGGGATTCGGCAGGAGGAACTGCCAAGCAAGGTCGTGACCGTAATTTTCAGGCCATTTTGCCATTACGAGGTAAGATTCTGAATGTTGAAAAAGCAATGCATCATAAAGTGTTCGAAAACGAAGAGATTCGTAATATTTTTACTGCCTTAGGAGTTACTGTTGGAACTGAAGAAGACAGTAAAGCATTGAATCTTTCAAAATTGCGCTATCATAAAGTAATCATCATGTGTGATGCCGATGTCGATGGTAGTCACATTTCTACCTTAATATTAACGTTTTTCTTCCGTTTCATGAAAGAATTGATTGAAGAAGGTCACGTTTACATCGCAGCTCCACCTTTATATTTAGTTAAAAAAGGAAATAAAAAAGAATACGCTTGGAATGACGTTCAGCGAGATCAGGCGAATGAAAGAATGGGAGGTAGTGCAGCTATTCAGCGTTATAAAGGTCTTGGAGAGATGAATGCTGAGCAATTGTGGGAAACTACTATGGATCCAAACTTCAGGACTTTACGTCAGGTAAACATCGAAAGTTTAGCAGAGGCTGATCAGGTCTTTTCTATGTTAATGGGGGATGAAGTGCCTCCTCGTAGAGAATTTATTGAGAAAAATGCTGTTTACGCTAACATTGATGCATAGTATTAGTTGATATTTTTTGCTCATGGAGTTTTTTGATTCAAAAAAACAAGAAACTCATTAGTCAGTCGTTTAAACAATTTGTATATTAAACCTAAAATAAAGTAATAACCAATAAAGTATAAAATATGAAAGTTACCATTGTAGGAGCAGGAAATGTTGGAGCCACTTGTGCGGATGTTATTTCTTATAGAGGAATAGCCAGCGAAGTAGTGTTGTTGGATATTAAAGAAGGTTTTGCCGAGGGGAAAGCATTGGATATCATGCAATGCGCTACAAACACAGGTTTTAATACTCATGTATCAGGTGTTACAAATGATTATTCTAAAACCGCAGGAAGTGATGTTGTAGTAATTACTTCAGGTATCCCAAGAAAACCCGGAATGACTCGAGAAGAGTTAATAGGTATTAATGCAGGAATTGTAAAAACGGTTGTTGAAAATGTACTTAAATATTCGCCTGATACGATTATTGTTGTGGTTTCTAATCCAATGGATACGATGACTTATCTGGCTTTAAAGTCTACTGGATTGCCAAAAAACAGAATAATTGGTATGGGAGGAGCATTAGATAGTTCACGTTTCAGAACTTATCTTTCTTTGGCTTTAGATAAACCGGCAAATGATATTTCGGCAATGGTAATCGGAGGTCATGGTGATACTACTATGATTCCATTGACCCGTTTGGCATCCTACAACGGAATACCGGTAACAGAATTTCTTTCGGAAGAAGTATTGAAAAAAGTTGCAGCAGATACAATGGTTGGAGGAGCTACACTAACAGGGCTTTTAGGAACATCAGCATGGTATGCTCCGGGTGCTTCTGTTGCATTTTTGGTTGACAGTATTTTAAATAATCAGAAAAAAATGATAGCGTGTTCTGTCTATTTAGATGGAGAATACGGGCAAAAAGATATATGTATTGGAGTGCCCTGTATAATTGGTAAAAATGGAGTTGAACAAATTTTAGAAATTAATTTAAATGAAGAGGAAAAAGTTCTGTTCGCTAAAAGTGCAGATGCAGTTAGGGGTATGAATGATGCTCTAAAATCGATTTTAGCATAAAGATTTTTGTAAAAAAAGAAAAAGGCTGCACTTTTGCAGTCTTTTTTTTGAGATTAATTAATAAATAAATTGTTTAATCTTTTCGAGAATTATATATTTGCTCGGTTTAAAAAAAATGTTGTAATTCGTGATCACGATTTTTTAGTTTTAAAAACTCATGTCAGGGCTTATTTTATGGGGATTTAAAGCAAAACAAAACAATAAAACATAATTAATTTTTAGTAATAATGCAGAATAAAGGACTTATTAAATTTTTCGCAATTCTATTTGCATTGGTAAGTATTTACCAACTTTCTTTCACTTTTGTGGCAAATAATGTCAAAGAGGAAGCTAAAGCTTTTGCAGGAGATAATCCTGATAAAGAATTAAAATATTTAGATTCTATTGGCAAAGTAAAAGTTTTTGATCTTGGTTTTACAGATTTTACTTATAATGAAGTAAAAAATAAACAGTTAAACAAAGGTCTTGACTTAGAAGGGGGGATCAACGTGATTCTTCAGATTTCTATTAAAGATGTTTTGAAAGGTTTGGCTAATAATTCTAAAAACCCTGTTTTTAACAAATCGTTAGCCGATGCAAGTGCAAATTTAGAAGGTAATAAAACCTATTTAAATAAGTTTTTTGAAGCTTTTGATGCGAATTCTAATGGAACTGTAAGATTGGCTTCTCCAGATATTTTTGCAAACAGAAGCTTACAGGGAGAAGGAGGAATCGATTTTCAAATGTCTGATGCACAAGCTCAAAAAGTAATTAAAAGAAAAGTTGATGAGTCTGTTGAAAGTGCTTTTAAAGTATTAAGAGAGCGTATCGATAAATTTGGTGTAACACAACCAAATGTTCAGAAATTAGGAGAAACAGGAAGAATCTTAGTGGAGTTGCCTGGGGCTAAAGATGTTGACAGAATCAAGAAATTATTAGGAGGTAAAGCGCAATTAGAGTTTTGGGAAACTTTTAAAATTGAAGAAATTGGAAATTTCTTGGTGGCTACTAATGAGGCTTTGAAAAAGACTGAAATCAAGAAAACAGAAACTAAAGCTGTTGTTAAAGATTCATTAAATGCATTATTAACAGATGCAAAAGATTCACTTGATACTAAAAAAGGAAACAATCCTTTATTTGACAAAATGATTGGTCAAGGCGGTGGACCTGTTTTAGGTTACTTTGCTCCTAAAGATACTGCTGTAGTTAATGAGTATTTTAAAAGACCTGAGATTAAAGTTTTATTGGCAGGAGACCAGCACAATGCAAAATTTGTATGGAGTAAGCCAACTATTACTAAAGATGCTAAAGGAAAAGATATTGAGGCGGTAGAATTATACGCTTTAAAAGGAAACAGAGATAACGCTCCTGCTATGAGTGGAGGTGTTGTTACAGACGCAAAAGATACTTTTGACCAATTAGGAAAACCAGCTGTTTCTATGCAAATGAACAGTCAGGGAGCAAAAATTTGGGAAGAGTTAACAGGAAGAGCTTTTGCTCAAAAAAGTTATATTGCTATTGTTCTTGATAATGTAGTTTATTCTGCACCTGGAGTGACAAGTGGACCAATTGCCGGAGGAAGGTCAGAAATTACGGGGTCTTTTGATGTTGCTGAAACTAAAGATTTAGCAAACGTTTTAAATGCAGGTAAATTACCAGCTTCAGCAGATATTATTCAGTCAACTGTTGTTGGCCCATCTTTAGGACAGGCAGCAATTGATGCAGGAACAATTTCATCTATATTAGGATTTTTACTAGTTTGTTTATGGATGGTATTTTATTATGGTAAGGCAGGTTGGTATGCAAACCTTGCTTTATTATTAAACTTACTATTCTTATTCGGGATTATGGCAAGTTTTGGTTTCGTATTAACATTGCCTGGTATTGCTGGTATCGTGTTAACATTAGGTACTGCGGTAGATGCTAATATTATTATATACGAGAGAGCGAAAGAAGAATTACGTGAAGGTAAATCATTGTCTGAGGCAGTTCAGGCTTCTTACGGATGGCACGGGGCAATGCGTTCTATTATTGATGCTAACGTAACTCACGTTTTAACTGGAGCAATTTTGTTCATATTCGGAACAGGTCCTATTAAAGGTTTCGCACTAACATTATTAATTGGTATCGTAACTTCATTGTTTACATCAATCTTTATTGCAAGAATCTTTATTGACAGAAATATTGCTGGTAAAGGAGATTTAACTTTTTCTACAAATATTACTAAAAACTGGTTTACTAATTTTCACTTTGATTTTATTAAAATCAAAAAATTCACTTACATCTTCTCTTCTATTGTAGTTGTAGTAAGTTTAATTTCTATTTTCTTTGTTAATGGATTAGATGAAGGTGTTGATTTTGTTGGGGGTAGAACATTTCAGGTCAAATTTGAAAAACCAGTTGACGCGAGTATAGTTTCAGATGAATTATCTGTAGCTTTTGCAACTCCTGTTGAGGCTAAAATATTGGGTAATGATGATCAGTTGAAAATCACTACTAAATATAAAATTAAAGAAGATGGCATAGCTGTTGATGAAGAAGTGAATCAAAAATTATATAAAGCATTAGCGAAATATTTCCCTAATGTTTCTTATGAAAAATTCACAAACACTTACGATGGTAAGGAGATTGGAGTTTTACAAGCTTCTAAAGTTGGAGCCTCTATCTCAGAAGATATTAAAACCAACTCTTACTGGGCAGTTTTAGGAGCAATGGCAGTAATTTTCTTGTACTTAATGATTTCTTTCCGTAAATGGCAGTATTCATTAGGTGCGATTGCGGCAGTTGCTCATGACGTAATCTTTGTATTAGGAATCTACTCTTTATGTTACAAATTCATGCCTTTTCACATGGAAATGGATCAGCACTTTATCGCAGCGATTCTAACCGTAATTGGTTATTCTATGAATGATACAGTAATTGTATTTGACAGGGTTAGAGAGTTTATTATTGGAAACCGTAAAGGAAGTTTCGAAGATATCGTAAATGCTTCTATCAATACAACATTATCAAGAACATTGAATACTTCATTAATGATGATTATTGTATTATTAACGATGTTTATCTTTGGAGGTGAGTCAATCAGAGGGTTCATATTTGCTATGTTAATTGGTATTATTGTAGGTACTTATTCATCGTTATTTATTGCTACACCAGTATTGGTTGATACAATTTCTTCTGAGGAAAAACATATAATTGAAGACAAACACAATAAGGCATAATTAAAATTTAAGCTTTATATAATTTTACATATTGAAAGATCTGGCGAAAGCCGGATCTTTTTTTGTCTTATAATGATTGGATAGCATATTAAATCCAGAGTCCGCATTAAACATCGTTATGAAGCTGAATTATTCCATAAAAGCAAGTGCTCACGTACTGTTTTTAATGAGGAATACTTTTATGTTTTGATTTTAGAAATCGAATTAACTGCTTGGTTTTGAATAAGAATTCAGATGTAGTAGATTTCTAATGCGGACTCTGGGTAAAAATAAATTTAGTTGAATGTTTCTGTTGAGTTGCATTGATCTGGTCAGTCAGAAGCTTTTTAATTGACCAAAACTTATAAGTTCGTTATCTTTTTTATGAAAATGAAATACCATAGTTAGCCCAATGTAATTAAGTTAAGAGATTTTAGATTGAGGATTAGTCCTTTTTGATTTAAAATTTGATGTGGCTAAATATTTGATTGTCGATTTAACGAGGTTTTTTAGATCAGAAATCAAAAATCAGTAATCATTTTATTTTTTAATTCTTAACTTAATGATATTGATAGATAACCTTGGTACTGCATTCTTTTATGGTTTCGTTTTTTTTCAAGATTTTAGAAAATACAGTAGGGATCGTGATAAGCTGCTAAAAATCATTCTTTCTTAAATTCAAAAAAAGCACCATTAAAAAATAATGATGCTTCTTTTCCCTAAATTAAAATGACCAACTATAACTATTTACTCAATTGAAGCATGTTTTTTACGATTGAATATCCAGAACAGAATTGGGAAAACTAATAATGTCAAAACTGTTGCGGTGATTAACCCTCCAATAATTACTATAGCCAAAGGTTTTTGTGATTCAGAACCGATTCCCGTAGAAATTGCGGCAGGTAACAGACCTATCGAAGCCATCAAAGCTGTCATCACTACGGCTCTCGTTCTGGCCTTTACACCCATAAAAATAGATTCTTCGAGTGAAAACTTAGCCTTGAGATTATGATGGAATTCGGATATAAGAATAACCCCGTTTTGAATACAGATTCCCAGTAAGGCTATAAAACCAACTCCTGCAGAGATTCCGAAATTCATTCCGGTTAAATGTAATGCGATGATTCCACCAATTACAGCAAACGGAACATTAGCCAAAACAAGCAGTGAATCTTTAATATTTCCGAATAAGATAAATAACAGGACAAAAATCCCTATCAAACTGATAGGTACTACCTGAGCCAGACGCGCACTGGCACGAACCTGATTTTCAAATTCACCTGTCCAGCCTGTGGTATAGCCTGCAGGCATTTTTACCTGAGCTACTTTTTCCTGCGCTTCCGCAATGGTACTTCCCAAATCACGATCACGAACAGAGAATTTAACCCCAATAAATCGTTTGGTATTATCTCTGTAAATAAAAGCCGGTCCAGTAACCGTTTTTATATCGCATATTTCTTTCAACGGAATTTTGGCACCACTGATTGTTGGCACTTTTAATTCGGCCAAATCTTCTTCGTCTTTTCTGTATTCTTTAGAAAAACGAACCCTTACATCAAATTTCTTTTCGTCTTCATACTTTTGAGTAGCTGTTTTTCCTCCAAATGCCAGTTCTAATACAGCCTGCGCATCACTCAAAGTAACACCGTAAGCGGCCATTTTTTCTCTGTCCAAAATCACACTGATTTCTGGCTGCCCAACATTTCTCAGAATTCCGACATCTTTAATTCCTGGAATATTTTTGATTTTTTCCAGAACCTGATTTGACAATTCATCCAGTTTATCCAGATCATCTCCATAAATTTTCACTGCATTTGAAGCTTTGAAACCCGCTACAGATTCAGCTACGTTATCAATAACCGGCTGCGAATAGTTATAGGTGATACCCTGATGTACCTTTAGTTTCTGGTCCATTTCATTAATCAGTTCGTCCATATTGATTTTACGCGTCCATTCTGATTTCGGTTTTAAATCTACCTGAAGCTGAATGAACCCAAAACCATTCGGGTCTGTTCCATCGTTGCTTCGGCCTGTTTGCGAAAGTACTTTTTTTACTTCCGGAAAAGTTTCCAGATCTTTTCTGATCATTGCCGCCGTCTGCACACTCTCCGGAAGCGACGTGCTCATTGGCAATTCTGCTGTTACCCACAAGGCCCCTTCGTTTAACTGAGGTAAAAATTCGGTACCCAAAAATGAAGCTGAAAAGAAAGTTACCGCAATAATAGAAATTGAAATAACTAATGATTTCACTTTATGTTTAAATGTCCAGGCAAAACCTTTACCTACAATTCTGTCCCAAAAATTCACAAAAGGATTGTTCTTTTCTTTTACATTTTTATTCAAAAGAATGTGGGACAAAACCGGTACCAGTGTCAAAGTGAAAAGTAAAGCTCCCATTAAGGCAAAACCTAACGTAAAAGCCAAAGGTGAGAACATTTTTCCTTCTACTTTCTGAAAAGAAAATATAGGTAATAAAGCTGTAATGATGATTAATTTAGAAAAGAAGATAGCTTTACCCATTTCTGTTCCGGTTTTTTTGATCAGGCTTCCTTTGGCAATTTTGTTATAGGCTTTCATTCCTAATTGATGAGCACGATGATCCAAAACCACAAACAATCCTTCGACCATCACCACCGCTCCATCAATTATAATCCCGAAATCGACAGCACCCAGACTCAGCAAATTGGCACTCATTCCCATCATTTTCAGACATAAAAACGCGAATAATAACGAAAGTGGAATCACAATAGAAACCGTAAAAGTAGTCCTCCAGTCGGCCATAAAAAGAAACACCACGCAGGTAACCAGAATAATTCCTTCGAATAAATTGTGCATTACCGTTTCTGTCGTGAAATTCATCAGATTATCACGATCGTAAAAAGTTTCTATTTTAATGTCTTTTGGCAGCACATTTTCATTTAAATCCTTGATTTTATCTTTGATTAAAGCCAAAGTTTCCTGCGCATTTTCACCTTTACGCATCACGACAATCCCTTCAACGGCATCATCATTTTTGCCAATACCTGTTTGCCCTACTCTTGGCATTGAACTTTCGTAGACAGAAGCTACGTTTTTAACCAAAATCGGATTTCCACCCGCCTGATCAACAATAATGTTTTCAATATCCTTTCGGGATTTTAAAAGACCAACCCCACGAACTACAAATGCCTGTCCGTTTTTTTCGATGATATCACCCCCAACATTCAAATTCCCTGCATCAACAGCATTGTAAACCTGAAGCGGCGTAATATTGTACTTTGCTAATTTAACGGGATCAACACCCACTTCATAAGTTTTAGTCTGACCTCCAAAAACATTCAAATCGGCCACACCAGGAACAGAACGAAGCTGTTTGTCGATCACCCAGTTTTGATACGTTAATAATTCACGGCTATCCCTGCTGTCGCTTTTTACAATATATCGGAATATTTCTCCTGTTGGTCCGTAAGGCGGCTGAACATCCGGTTCGACATCATCCGGAAGCGTAACATTTTTCAGCAAATTATTCACCTGAAAACGGGCGAATGTATCATCGACCCCATCATCAAAAATGATTTTAATAACCGATAATCCAAACATAGTGATACTTCTAACACTTGTTTTTTTCTGCACCGAGTTCATGGAAATTTCGATAGGAGAAGTGACAAAACGTTCTACTTCTTCAGCACTTTTACCGTTCCATTGCGTAATAATGATAATTTGAGTATTGGTTACATCGGGAAAAGCATCAATGGGCATATTTTTGAAGGAAATAAATCCTGCAACAGCCAGTAATCCCACCCAAAAAAAGGTGAATGCTTTGTTCTTGAGCGAAAAAGCAATAATATTTCGTATGAATTTGTTCATCTCTTATTCGTTTAAAGCACGGTAAATAAATAGCTGATTGTTGGTAATGACTTTTTCATTTTCTTTTAAACCACTTGAGATGTAGGTAGTTTTTCCAACTACTCTGTAAACCTCAACTTGTCTGGTTTCGATATTGTGACGATCTTTAAAAATCATAACGAAATTTTTACTTTTATCGAAAACAATAGCCTCACTCGGAATTGCAATCATCGATTTATCTTCTTTAAAAGATAATTTAATGTTGGCATTCATATCTGGTTTCAGTAAAAAATCAGGATTCTGCAGTTTGACTCTAGCCTGCATCGCTTTAGTCTCCGGATCAATCACATTAAAAATTTTATCTACTTTTCCTTTAAAAACTTTATCCGGATAACTCAAAGTCGTAACATCTGCATTGATTCCTAATTTTACTTTATTAATGTCGGTCTCATTAATGTTTGCCATTGCCCAGACTTCGCTTATTTCGGCTATGTCAAAAATATTTTCTGAACGGTCGCTTCTCAAAAGCATATCCTGATTAATGCTTTTTTGAATCACAAAACCACTGATTGGAGCCGTCACTTCGTAAATAGAACCCGCTTTGATATTGTAGATTTTATACGTTTCCTGAACTTTGCTTAACTGAGATTGCGCTTTGTTTACTTCAGATTTTGCCTGAAGTACATCACTTTCAGAATTTAATTTTCCGTCAAATAATTCCTGGGCTACTTTTAGGTTGTTTTTAGCAACCAGCAAATCACTTTTAGCATCAAGGGATTGCTTTTCGAAATCAGCAATATCAGTACTTTTTATAGTTGCCAATACCTGACCTTTTTTTACATAATCGCCAAGTTCTACATTTACCTTGATTACGTTTCCGCCTACAAGCGGATAAACATCAATCATTTTATTGTTGTCGGCCGTTATTTTTCCGTAAAAGCTCAATTCGTTTGTTACGGGCTGTATTTGTGCAACTGCCGTCGTTGTCGTTTTCAGCATATTATCACTCAATGCAAAAGAGGTGTTGATCTGCGGATTTTCTACTTCTTTTTTACAGCCTGCGATGGATAAACTCACAATTGCAATTCCGATGATTAGTTTATGTTTCATTTTATTTCGTTTTAAAATAAGTCTTTGTTGATTGTACTGTTTAGTTCTTCGGCAGACAGCGCCAGTTTTTTCTTTAACTCGTTTACCTGAACATTTGCCTGATTGTAGCTTTCCATAAAATCAGTAAATTCTAATAAGCTGATGTTTCGTTTCTGGAAGTTGGTTAAGATTCCGTTGTAAACGGCTTCAAAATCGGAGTTTACGGTTGGTTTTATCAAAACATAATTTTTACGGGATTCATCCCATTTATTCCAGGCAGAGGTAATTTCGGTCTGAAGCTGTAGTTCAAAATTTTGCTTTTCAATTTTTGACTGTTCCAGAATGGTCTTTGCATACTTGATATTTCCTTTGTTTTGATTCCAAAGTGGCAACGGAATTCCAACAGTCAAATTCGCTTCATTATTAAAAGCACCGCTTCGCTGGTCGTATTTGGCACCCAAAGTAATATCAGGAACCGAAAGTGATTTTTGCCATTTTACATTTAGCTCATTGGCATCAATTTCTTTTTGTTTCGCCAGATAATCAGGTCTGTTTGCAATGGCTTCATTTTCGAAAGATTTTAAGTCGAAATCAATCGTTTTTAAATATTTGCTGAATTCGTCTTTGGAAACATTCGGAACAACTTCATCAGTAGAATTTAAAAGCAATTTCAGATTCGCCTGTTCTTCGATGTTGCTATTCACTACTTCCATTCGCTCATTTTTAAAATTCAGATAAAGCGATTGCAAACGAACAACATCTCTTAAAGGAATATTTCCTTTTTGCGCCTGAACTGAATAGGAATTAATTAAATCTTCAATATGAGCTAATTGTTTGTCTGTGGTTTCCAGACTTTTGGAGTTGTAATAAACCGTATAAAAGCTTTTACGCAATTGCAGTTTCAGCGTTCTGAGCAAATCGTTGAATTGCAGTTCTGCCAGCTGTTCATTGGTTTTTGCTAATTTTATTTCATTGCGTTTTTTTCCGCCCAGATAAATCAGCTGTTCTATACCAAAAACTTTCTGGCCTTGTTTTCCGATATCAAAATATTTATCCCGATCCGGATTGTAAGCGTTGAGTTCTGCTGAAATTACTGGGTTGTCCCAGATACGCGCCTGAATCGTCAGCGCTTTTGAGGCATCGATATTGTAATGCGAAGCCAGCAGAAAGAGGTTGTTTTTTAGAAACTGAGTTTCACAATCTTCTAAAGTGACTGTTTTTTGAGCCAGAGCCATCTGATTCATGGCAATCAGCAGGAATAATGCAAATAACTTTTTCATCGTATCATTTTTATTTGATACAAATATGCTATTGCAGGACTTTAAGTCACCTTAAGAAAGACCTTAAAAAGTGCTTAAAAATGTTTAAGTAGGATTAAATTAATGAAAAATCAATTGAAATAAATTAGTATTTTGTTCAGGTATGCTATAATTGATTTTTGCATTATGAAGTATTAAAATGCGGTTTACAATACGCAATCCCAGTCCGAAACCGGAAGTACCTTTTGAATTTTCGCCACGCATGAAAGGCTGGAAAAGATTTTTCTGTTCGTTTTCGCTGAGTGTTTTTCCTGTATTTAAAACTGAAATCAACAAATCATTTTCCTGAGTACTAATTTTGACTTTTGCCTGTTTGTTATCGGAGTAAACACAGGCATTTTTTAGCACATTACTTATAGCGATTTCCAAAAGGTTTTTATTTGCTTTGATTTCTAAAGCTGTATCAAGATTGTCGCTTTCTTCTATTTCAAACAAAATAACAAAATCAGGAAAGGTTTTATTTAAATTTTCAATAGCCGAAAACAGAATTTCATCCATCCTTTGAATTTCATTGTTGGCGGCAGTATTTGTATCAATTTTAGACAATACCAGTAAAGAATGAATCAGTTCCGATAAATGATTAACATCTGATAAAATAGTACTCAAAAAAGTTTTTCCTTTAATAGATGTTTCCGGATCCGCAATGGTGTTTTCAATTTGTGATGTTATTCTTGATAGAGGAGTCCTGAGTTCGTGCGAAGCGTGAGCAGTGAATTCTTTTTGCTTTTGATACGAAACCTCGATTCTGTCCATCATAAAATTGAATTCGTTGGCAATCAGGTCAATTTCATTTTTATTACTATTAGATTCAACCCGGGTATCCAGATTGTTTTCGTTTATATTTTTAATGTTCTGATGGAAAATACTTAACGGATTCATGGCTTTTTTTACCATCCATGAAGTTAATACCCAACAAATGCAGGTAAAAAAGATATAAGAAATGATTAAAATATATCGCAAAAAAAGTAGTTTGCGTTTTCCATAATCATCTGTGGCCGATATTAAAGCATAAAAATCACGGTCTTTGGTATCATAAAAAACGCCATATACTTCGTAATCACCTTGTTGTTTAAAAAACGTTTTGTGCTTTTTAAGGTATTTTAAATCGTCGACAGACCAGTCAATTTTGGCATCGTCAATACTGCTGTAGATAAGTTTAAAATTAGAATTGAAAACCAGCGTTTTTTCATCATATAATTTATTGATTGAATTCTGATCAATCATTTTTAAAAGCTGATCATCAACTTCTTTTACGTTTACAAGAAGTTTAATGTTGGAAAGTGCTTTTATTTCTAAACGATCCCGGAATTCTTCTTTTCTGAAATTAGAATACAAAACAAAAATCACAGTCGAAGCCAATCCAAAAAGAATTGTAAAGAGCAGACTTACTAAAAGTGATATCCTGTTTTTTAAGGTCATTCCTGATCGCTTAAATAATATCCGTAACCTATTTTGGTTCGGATTAGTTTTGTTTCGTGATCTTTATCTATTTTTTTTCTGAGAAAATTGATGTAAACTTCAATGGTATTCTGATTGGTTTCGATATGATAATCCCAAAGTTTTTCAGCTATGAATTGTTTTGAAAGCACTTTTCCTTTGGCCTGAGCCAAAATCAAAATCAGTTTAAATTCTTTAGGCGTAAGTTTGATTTCTTCGCCTGCGCGAAAAACTTTCATTTCAGATTCTGAAATTTCCAAATTCTGAATTACAATCTTTTCTTCTGCCTGCTGCGGAATTTCTTTTCGTCTTAAAAGAGACGAAATTCTGGCGTACAATTCTTCAAAATGGAAAGGTTTTACCAGATAATCATCAGCACCGCTATCAAAGGAAGCCAGTTTGTCTTCGATTTCGCTAAAAGCGGTCAACATAATGATAGGCGTTTTTTTATCAACTTCTCTGATTTTTTTACAAACTTCTATTCCGTTTATGCCGGGAACATTAATATCGAGAATAATCAGGTCATATTCATAAGGAAAATATTTCCTTAAAAGTAATGCTCCATCATAATACGGCACACACTCGAATTCTTTTGAAGCAAAGAATACAGCTATTTCTTTGGATAAAGTAAAGTCGTCTTCGAGCAGTAAAATTTTCATGTTTGTTTTTATTAGTTAATTCGGTTATAGTAAATAAACGAATTAACTTTTTAAATCGTCTTATTTAAAATAAGAAAAAGTTTCATTGTTTTCGATTTTTAGTAATGACTCATAAATCAGCTGAATCACATTTTCAACATCTTCTTTGTGGACCATTTCTACAGTCGTATGCATATATCGCAATGGGAGCGAAATCAAAGCTGAAGCCACACCACCATTGCTATAAGCAAATGCATCGGTATCGGTTCCCGTAGCTCTGGAAGTCGCATGACGCTGAAAAGGTATGTTTTTCTCCTCGGCAGTATCGACAATTAACTCTCTTAAGTTATTTTGTACTGCCGGAGCGTAAGCAATCACTGGTCCTTTCCCTATTTTTAAATCTCCCTCAACTTTTTTATCTATCATTGGCGTTGTCGTATCATGACAAACATCAGTCACAATAGCAACGTTTGGTTTGATGCGTTGCGAAATCATTTCGGCACCACGAAGACCAATTTCTTCCTGAACAGAATTCACAATATACAACCCAAACGGAAGTGTTTTGTTGTTCTCTTTCAGTAAACGTGCTACTTCGGCAATCATAAAACCGCCCATTCTGTTGTCAATCGCACGACAGACAAATTTATTTTCGTTTAAAATCATAAATTCATCCGGATAGGTAATTACACAACCCACATGAACCCCCAATTCTAAAACCTGCTCTTTGGTTTCGCAACCTAAATCAATAAAAATATTGCTTAATTTCGGGATTTCTTCTTTATCTCGTAAACGTGTATGAATAGCAGGCCATCCAAAGACACCTTTTACAATTCCTTTTTTGGTATGAATATTTACTCTTTTTGAAGGCGCAATCTGGTGATCTGATCCTCCGTTTCTAATAACATATATCAGACCGTCATCTGTGATATAATTTACATACCACGAAATTTCATCGGCATGTCCTTCAATCACCACTTTGAAAGGAGCATCCGGATTGATGACTCCCACGGCAGTACCGTAAGTATCCGTAATAAAAGTATCTACATAAGGCTCCAGATATTTCATCCAGATTTTTTGTCCTTTGCTCTCGTAACCTGTCGGCGAAGCATTATTTAGGTAGTTTTCTAAAAAAGCAATTGAAGTATCATTCAGTATAGATTTTGTACTCATAAAATTTTTTTTTTGCTAATTTATAAATTTGGTATTACAGTTGTGTATATAATGTATAATTTTACACTTAAATATATATTCCATGAGATTTACAACCTGTATTTTATGTTTTCTTTTAATTTCTTTTGCTGTTAAAGCACAGATTACGCCAAAAGAAAGTGAAATGGGCTACACGCTCACTGAAAATGATTCAATTCTGAATGATACAATTGAATTAGCGGAAATTGTTATTTCAAAAGGGGATCTGGATCCGGAAGCCAAAAAACAGTTTCTGATTCTTCAGAACAGGGTGTATAAAGTTTATCCTTATGCAAAACTGGCAGCAGACCGATTAACGGCTTTGAACAACGGAATGGCTCGTTTGAAAACCAGCCGTGAAAAGAAAAAATATTTCAAAATCGTTGAAGATTATCTCAATAATGAGTTCGAAGCAAGATTAAAAAAACTTTCGAGAAAACAAGGGCAAATTTTAGTCAAACTTATCCATCGACAGACTGGAATCACTACATACGAATTAGTAAAAACGTTAAAAAGCGGTTTTAAGGCATTTGTGTCAAATGCTACTGCGAATATGTTTGACATCAGTTTAAAACGGGAATATAAACCTTTTGAAGTCAACGAAGATTATCTGATAGAAACCATTCTCATCCGGGCATTTGAATCCGGCAGGTTGTCTTACCAGAAACCAGCAGATGCGATTGATTATAATAAACTTGAAACATTTTGGGAACAAAAAGCTGCTGAGCTTAATAAGAAATAAGTGTTTTAAAAAAAAAATGTAAAACCCCGACATGATCTAATTCTGTCGGGGTTTGTTTTTATCTTCTGGATTTAAAATATTCTTCAAATGAACTGCAGCTTGACATCAAAGTTTCATAATCATCCGGATAGTTAGATTTTAAATCCTGATAATATCTGTTTTTATTCAATAGAAAATCATCATAATTTTCAATTCTGTTATCATAATCATTTGGATTCTGATATTCCAGTTTATTCTTTTCGCAACGCCCAAGCATCCTTAAGCATAAGGCTTTAAACTGATTTGTTTTTGCATTTTTTAATGCTAAAAGATAATATTCTTGTGCCAGATTACTTTCATAAAATTCTTTTTCATCTTCAAAGGGAGCATCATCAGTGTAACTATGCCAGTAGTAACGACGCATCATCCATGAATTGCCATTTTGTGTCATATTGTAATAAGCATTGGCTGCCAGAAAATAGTAATAATCTTTATTTTCTTCTTTTGGATCAGATGCTTTTTTAAGATATGATATCAAATGTTCTGTAATACTCCGTTTATTTAATTTAAAAAGCTTCTCCTGTTTAATAAACTCAGGTGTATATTTAAGTACAAAGAACGGATTTGCATCAAACATATCAGATTCTTTACAATTTGGCTTTTCCCACAGACAATCAGAATAGTTCGCCAATTTATCAATATTTAGTTTAGCAAAATATTTAGCTGCGAGTTTTAAATTATTCTGGCGAATGTATTTTGTACCAATCAGGTCGTACAGTCTTGGAATTTGAGTTTTGAGATAACTTTGTTTCCATTTAGAAAATGAATCCATAGTATTGTCTGTATTTTCAATTTGCGAAACAATTTCCTGTACTTGTTCAGGAGAATAGCTTACATCAATATAATCGAAATAATCTGAGTAATAGTCCCTATAAGATGTTCTTTTGTTCTTAGGACTTTTCCAGTGGGCAACGTTATAATTATAATTTCCGTATTCCTGCTTGACATCATTAAGTTTAGAATACAGAAAAGCAGCATCAGTTCTATTCTTTTTATATTCTAATTCTCTTCCAATAGCAAATAGAAACTTTTTATTTTTTTGATTTTTAATAAGAATTGGTTTCACATCTTCCATAATCAAAGCTTTTCCACTTTCCTGATTTGCAGTTAAAGCCAATGCTTTTATAATCTGTATCTGATCATAAATTGTTTCTTTCTCAGAAATATTTTTCTCTACAGCCGCAATTTCATTTAAGCAGCTTTGATTGTTTTGAGTTACAAATGACAAATACGCCTTTCCTATTTTCCATAAAACCGGATCATTAATCTTTTTAAACTTTACTTTATTTACAAACTGTAACACTCTGCTGGCGTACGCTCTGTCATTTTCTACCCGATTTAAAATATCCTGTATCGAATTATCTTTATCCTCTTCTTCCCAATAACTAAATTTCGAAACAGATGGATTAAATAAAGAATAATAGGGTGTAAAAACCCAGTCCTCAATTTTATTGATTTCTCTTAATAACAAAAAAGATAAGCCCTCAAATTTCGGATTGTATTTATATACCTGCTCTAAACAATATAAGGTCTGGTCACTTTTTTTAATTCCTGCCAAAAAATAAACATTGGCTCTTTCTTCATTTGTCTTAGCAAATTTTAAAACTTCGTCCAGAGAAATTTTAGAATCAAACTGCTGCGCAATCATAAAACGCTTATCCGGTGCATTTACAAAAACCTGAGCTGCGTAAAAATTTGACAAAGCCTTGTCCTTTTCTGCAAGTGTCCTAAAATACAAACTCCAATAATATAGGATATCTTTTTTCTGAGATTTAAAAACGGTATCGAATAAGGATTTAATTTGATCGAAATCATTATTATAGTAAGCCAGTCTTATTGCTAAAAAGGTATATCGCAACTTAAGTTGCTTATTCTTTGTTTTATTAGAAATAAAAACAGCTTTATCAATCAGTTCTTTTCTTTGCGGCATAGAAGCGCCTTCTTTTCTTTCCCACGGATCTTCATACATGCCATTAAAAAATTCGCAGGTTTTAGCAAACTTTAAATAATTTATGGCTGCTATATCTTTAGTTTTATAAAAATATTGAAGCATTTCATTCGAAGATTGTTCGTTAATATCTTCTTCATTGAAGCTATATAAAACAGTTCGTATCGCTTCAGCAGAAACTTTATTATTGCAATATTTTATCCATAATTTTTCATTCTCATCGATTGCACCTTCCGGATAAACACCATCTGGATTTGGATAAAATGTATTAAACGAATAATTAAATTCAGAATAAGAATAGTAGTTGAAACTTGCTGGGTTTAAAAAAGAATATCGAATGTCTTCTCCAAACGGATAAAAACCGCAGGCAAAAATGCTGTTAGTTACTAAAATTGCTATAAAAAGCAGAAAGTTCTTCATTGTTGTAATTACTTAATTGTTTTTCGTCTAAGTGAAATAAGGTAATTGTAGTATTAGCGTCAAAATCTACATTTTTTTTAATCACTTCGATTGCTTCATTAATTTTCACAGGAGTTAAATTCTCATATTTAATCTTGTCGCCGATTCTTAAGTAAAAGTCATCAACCACAATATCTTTTGTAACTTCGTACCACAAAGGTTTTATCTCTTTTAAAGATTTTAAAATCTCTTTCTGTCCACCGTAAATTACTTTATAAAAGTGATCATTTTGGTACACCTGCATCCAGGAGTAAGTTGGCAGCGCAATATCTAAATGCAATGGGTACTTTCTTTTTTTATTGAGATAAAGCTTTAATTCTTCAATATCTAAAATAGAATTTTTGGAATGATTCTCTAACGGATTGATTAAATTATAACACATCAATGTCGCTTTATCAACTGGTGGAATGCCCATTTTTTCGGGATATTTGTAAGGATATAATCGTAATGTACAGCTAATCTCTTTTTTCGAAATGTTTTTTAGTTTCTTTAAAAAATAGAAATAATTATCTTTTGTTGTCAGTGTCCAGTCACAATCCATTTGAAACTCCTTTACAGGATATGCTCTTTCGAATTTGTCTTTTACATATTTAGTAATCAGGAAATTAATATTATTTGCAAGTGTATCTAATCTTTCTTTGTTAGTATTTTTAAAAACTTCATTTTTAATATAAACAGTGGGAACAATAACAAAATCTTCATTTTGATAAAAACGCAGAGACGATTTGGAAACAGGAAAATCTCCGTAAGCCTCATTATGGTCGATTTCAAAAAACTTAATATAAAGTTTTCTGATTTTTAAATCTTTTAAAATAGTACTTTCCTTTGTACTTAAGTCCCAACTGTCACTTTTCCAGTAATAAATAGATTTTTCAACATTCTCAATTTTATTCGAGCAAGATAAAAAGAGATAAAAAATAAAAGCAAAAAAGAGGATTCTTTTCATTAGAAAAATAAAATTTGGATCATGTAAAAGCGTACTAAATTTATAGCATTTTAAAATACAAAATCATAAAAATCTAATATATTTTTTGAATAAAAATCGGTCATTTTTGTGCAAAATAAAACCCGACAAATTTTAAAAATCTGTCGGGTTTGGTGTTTATAACTAAGTTAAAATTTTACTTTAAACCAGCCAAACTCTGCTCGATTGTAGCAATTTTAGCCAAGGCATCGGCTTGTTTTTGTTTTTCTAAATTAAGGACTTTCTCCGGAGCTCCGTTTACGAATTTCTCGTTAGAAAGTTTTGCTTCAACAGATTTCAGGAATCCTTTAGTATAATTTAATTCTTCTGTCAGTTTTGCGATTTCAGCCTCAACGTCGATGTTTCCTGTAATCGGAATGAAATATTCATTTGATTTTACACGGAAAGACAATGCACCATCTACTTTTTCTGAAACATATTCGAAAGCAGAAACGTTTCCTAATTTCGTGATGATTGAATCGAAATAAGTAGAAACATTTTCGCTATTGATACCTTTTAATTCAATCGCATCTTTAAAAGGAATATTTTTATCTTTTCTAATCGTTCTGATTCCTGAGATTACTTCAATAGAATTTTCGAAATCAGCAATTAAATTAGCATCAAAAGATTTCGTTTCCGGCCAAGTTGAAACAATTAAAGCTTCCTCTGGTGTTCTTTCTGCAATTAAATGCCAAATTTCTTCTGTTAAGAAAGGCATAAACGGATGCAATAACTTCAAATTATTTTCTAACATTTCGATCGCTTTCGCGAAAGTTACGCTGTCAATTGGCTGTTGGTAAGCTGGTTTGATCATTTCTAAGAACCAGGAACAGAAATCATCCCAAACTAATTTATAGATTGCCATTAATGAATCTGAAATTCTGTATTTATCGAAATTATCTTCAATGTCAACTAAAGTTTGTTGCAACTTCGCTTCGTACCATTCAATTGCTACTTTTGATGATTCTGGCTGTGGAATAGTTTCTGAAACTTCCCAACCTTTAATCAATTTAAAGGCATTCCAAATTTTGTTTGAAAACGCTTTTCCCTGATTACATAATTCTTCATCAAACATAATATCGTTTCCTGCAGAAGCACTTAAAAGCAATCCTACACGAACTCCATCTGCTCCAAAAGCATCAATTAAATCTAAAGGGTCAGGAGAATTTCCTAATGATTTAGACATTTTACGACGTTGTTTGTCACGAACTAAACCTGTCAGATATACATTTGTAAATGGTTTTTCGCCAGCATATTCGTAACCTGCGATGATCATTCTCGCCACCCAGAAAAATAAAATATCCGGACCAGTTACTAAGTCATTTGTTGGATAGTAATATTTAAAATCTGGACTTTCCGGATCCATTATTCCTCCAAAAACAGACATTGGCCATAACCAAGATGAAAACCAAGTGTCTAAAGCGTCAACGTCTTGTTTTAAATCTTTTGTTTCAAGTTTCAAGTTTGAAGTTTTCTCCTGTGCTAATTTTAAAGCATCTTCGATGTTTTCTGCTACTACGAAATCTTCTTTTCCGTCACCATAATAGTATGCAGGGATTTGTTGTCCCCACCATAATTGGCGTGAAATATTCCAATCGCGAATATTGTTTAACCAATGCGCGTACGTATTTTCAAAACGTTTTGGATGCAATTTAATATCACCTGTTTCTAAAACCGACTTAATTGCTGGTTTTACCAATTCTTCCATTTTCAGGAACCATTGATCTGATAATCTTGGTTCGATTACGGCTTTTGTTCTTTCAGAAGTTCCCACTTTATTTAAATGTGTTTCTGTTTTTGCTAAAGCCCCAATTTCTTCCAGTTCTTTTGCAATTTCAGTACGAACTACAAAACGGTCTTTTCCCTGATAATGTAACCCGAAGCTGTTTAAAGTCGCATCTTCATTAAAAATATCAACGATTTCTAGGTTGTGTTTTTCACCCAACGTTTTATCGTTCATATCGTGTGCAGGCGTTACTTTCAAACATCCTGTTCCGAATTCTACATCCACATATTCGTCTTCAATAATCGGAATTATTCTTCCACAAATTGGAACGATCGCTTTTTTACCTTTTAAATGTGTAAAACGCTCATCGTTCGGATTGATACAGATGGCAGTATCTCCGAAGATAGTTTCAGGACGTGTTGTAGCAATGGTCAAGAAATCTTCTGAACCTTCGATTTTATATTTTAAGAAAAATAATTTTCCTTGCTGTTCTTCGTAAATTACTTCTTCATCAGAAAGCGTAGTTTTTGCTTCCGGATCCCAGTTTACCATTCTATAACCACGATAAATTAATCCTTTATTGTATAAATCAACAAACGATTTAATTACAGAAGCAGACATATCTGGATCCATTGTAAATTTAGTACGTTCCCAATCGCAAGACGCACCTAGCTTTTTTAGCTGTTCAAGGATTGTTCCGCCATATTTATCGGTCCATTCCCAAGCGTGTTTTAGGAATTCTTCGCGGGTTAAATCGTTTTTATTGATTCCTTCTGCTTTTAATTTCGCTACTACTTTTGCTTCAGTCGCAATAGAAGCGTGATCTGTTCCAGGAACCCAGCAAGCGTTGAATCCTTTCAGACGCGCACGACGAATTAAAACATCCTGAATCGTATTGTTCAACATATGCCCCATATGAAGGACTCCAGTGACGTTTGGCGGCGGAATTACAATAGTATAAGGTGTTCTGTGATCTGGTTCTGAATGAAAATAATTATTTTTCATCCAATACTCATACCATTTACTCTCAATCGTCTTAGCGTCAAATTGTGCTGGAATTGTCATTTAATAGGTTGTTTTAATCGTTGATTTTTTAATTGTTTAATTTTTCTAAATTGCCTGTTTTAATTGTTTTTCTGTAATAATGTCATTATTGCTACAACTCAAAAAATGATTTAAACAAAATAACGGTTAAACAGTTAAACAAAAAATTGGTTCAATTTTTGTAATTATAACTGACAGCAAAAGTAAATAATTAAGTACACTATAAAAAACGAATTAATAATTTGTGTATTAATTAAAAGAAAGTATATTTACTCCTATCTTAAAAACAATTTCAAAATGAAAAATGTTATTAAATTTATTGTGATTGTATTGTTTGGCGTAGCGGGTTATGCCCAAAACGGTCCGAAAATTGAGTTTTCAGCTCCGGATAATACTATCGATTATGGAAAAATTTCTAAAAACGATAATGCAGTCCGTTCGTTTGAATTTACCAATACCGGAAATGCACCCTTATTAATTATTGATGCCCAATCTACATTGAGTTCAATTATTGTTACAAAACCCTCTGGCGCCATACAGCCGGGAAAAAAAGGAAAAATTGACGTAAAATATAATATGGCTACAGGGCCAATCCGTAAAACAATTACTGTTGAAACTAATGCCGTTAATTACCCTGACGGAAGGGTTGCTTTAAAAATTAAAGGCGAGGTTCAGTAAGCATTTTAAAATCACTAAAATAACAAAAGCCGTTTCTTTCATGAGGGAAACGGCTTTCTATTTTTATTTAACTCTGAAATAATTTACATTTTAATTACCAACGCAGTCAACACTATCAAATTTGTATTTTACAAGTTCAAAGTCAATCGGTTTATCTTTAACCAGATACGTCACCCCCATAGTAGTCTGCATGGTTCCGTTTCCTAAAATAAGCTGTTTTTCCTTTTTTAAGAATGCCATCGGATTTTTGAACGCTTTTTTATCTGTTCCCTCTGTAAAAGTATAATCTGCAAACAAGGTATCTCCATGAAATTCACCTTTGATTTCACCAATTCTTTCTGCGGCACCAGAAACTTTCATGGACATGTTTCCTCTTATTTTTCCGTTTTTTAAAGTATTCAATTTTAAATCAATAGTGTCGTCCTCATAAATTGCTTTATAACATTGAGTACTTACCACTTTTTCAGCTTCAGCATTTGCTGCTTCGGATTCTTTTTGTTTTTCATCATTTTTACAGCCTTGCAGTCCGGCCAGAGACAAAATAAAACAGGATAAAATTAGTTTTTTCATAATTCGACATTTATAATTTCAAGGTTATCCCATAAAAATAATAAAAAAGAAGCCAATGGAAAGGCTCTTACTTAAAATTTACCATTTAAAATCTACAAATTTTTAATGACAAATTCAGATCTTCTGTTCAGTTCATTTTCTTATTCGGAGCAGGCATCATCTGTTTTGCATTTTATAATTGGAACAGATTCTCCATAACCTTTGGCAGTTATCCTTTTAGCATCAATACCAGATTGTATGATGAATTCTCTGGTGGAAGTCGCTCGCTTTTGAGATAAATCTTCATTGAATTTAGCATTCCCTCTTGAATCGGTGTGTGATCCGATTTCGATTACCATTCCTGGGTATTTCTTCATCAATTCTACAACCCTTCCTAAAACCACTTTTGATTCTTTTCGGATATACCACATATTGTAATCAAAATAGATAGGATCCGTTTTTATAATCAGCCTGTCTTTATCTCTGACAACATCTTTTTCCTGCGCTAAAATCTGATTTACTTTTTCTTTTTTCTTTACTTCTTCTGCTGCAATCTTATCGGCTTTAGTGGTTATTTTTGAATGAATCCTTGTTTTAAATTCTAGAAAAGATTTGTATAATTACGTCTAATCATAAACTGGTCACATAATTGAGAAAACCAAGTTTCTATTCTTTTTCTGAACTTTTTAAATTGATAAAACTGCGGTTTATAGTCTTTTTGATTTGTTCTTTTTGGGGTTTCTAATTGAATATTAACTTCATTAAACAAATCAAGCTGAATAGTTTGAGAGAGGTAGCCGCTATGCCCCAGTAGCACACAATCTGAAAATTGTAATATTATATCTTTCAGATAATGAATGTCGTGAACAAAACTTCTTTACCTATTTTTACTTCTTGAAGTACGAGCTATTTTACAAATTTCTAAAGGAATACTAAATTATTTAATAAAACTATTTAATCTTAAAAAAAAAATAAACAGCTAATCATTTTATTACCAGATGCAAAAAAAAAACAAAATGAAACAAAGAAAAAACTACAACTCGTCTTCTAATCTAAAACGGAATTTTAGCAACACACTGTTGCGCTCAACTTCTAAATTAATCCAGATATCTTCTTCTGATTTCAAGAGGTTATTAATTTGCTGTAGTGTATATTTATAAGGTTTTGTATCATTAATACTAACAATAACATCACCTTTTTGCAGGCCAGATTTTTCTGCTGCAGATTTTTCGCGAACATTAACGATTTCAAAAATTGGCTTTAATTGAAATTTGTATCTGAAATCATTATTGTTTTTACCGTTAAAACTTTCATCTGTTGCGTTGCTTACACGTACTGTCTCTAAATGTACTGTTTCCTGAACCCATTGCAATCCATTATGCTGAATTGTAATTCCACTTTTGTTGTAACTGAAAGGCTCGTTAAATTTATTATTTTTTTTCAGATACATTGTTTTACCAGCATAATCTAAAACAATTGTAAACCTTTTTAAAACTTCACCTCCAACTGAGCCAATTCTATTTTCAACCAGCTTTACATTTTTTATAGAGTTTGAATCAGGAAAAGAAACAATAGGATTTTTAAATGTAAAATCGGAAAGTGAAAAATTAGAAATTTTGGCTCTGTGACCTTCTATGTCACCGCTAAATCCTTTTCCCAAAAAATCCGGAAAATTCTTTTTCGGTAATTTAATTTTGTCATTTTCAAAAACCCAGAATGAATCACTATTACCAATATCTATAAGTAATTTTGCCTGAATGTTTTTATCTGAAACTACCGCCGAGGCTATAACGTAAGGCTTAGATTTTTCAATAGTAATAGGTATTGTTTTAAATTATTCAATAAAGTTATTTCTGATGTTCTCTTTATTTTGATGTACAAAAATTTTTCTCCTTTGATAATTAATTTCTACTACATTATTTTTAAAAAATTTGTATCCTATTATTCCGTTAACCGGGATTCCAACATGCGAAGATAAATTGAAATCCTGGTCTAAAATTATGTAAACCAAATGATTAATAGATTTTAAACCGTGTGTTTCGAGAATATTATGTGTTGATTTTAAGCCTTCAATTTCTTCTTCACTTCCTAGTCCGCGAAGTTTAATTTTCTCCACATTTTTAAAACTAACCTCTTTTTTGTCCTCCATGCTGAATAGAATTGTTTCATCAACTCCAGAGTCTAATAAAAAGTTTAACTCAATACCATTCACCTTAATTGGAATAAAAACTAAATTATTAATTAGTTTAAAAGGAATCACCACTTTCTTTTTATTCCTTTCAATTAAAAAATCATCCTGAGCATCTGATATAAAAGATTTCAAAAGCAAAAAAAACAATAAGATATATTTTTTCATTGACAATTTTTATTATAAAATTACTAAAAAAACTGATTATTGTTACATTTTTACAACTGCCTCTATTGTTTACGTTAAATCCGAAAAAAAAATGCAAATTTGCACTTCAATAATTTATACTCATGCCAACAATTTCACACAAGGGAAGAAACATGCCCGAATCTCCGATACGCAAGCTGGCTCCTTTTGCAGATTTAGCAAAGAAAAAAGGACACAAAGTGTATCACTTAAATATTGGTCAACCGGATATCAAGACACCCGAAGTAGCCATCGCGGCGGTAAAAAATATTGATTTAACTCTTATAGAATATAGTCCGTCTGCCGGATATGAAAGCTATAGAAAAAAATTAGCTCAATTTTACCAGCGCCAAAATGTAAACGTTAATACAGAAGACATCATTATAACTACGGGTGGTTCTGAAGCCCTACTTTTTGCACTGGCCACAATTACAGATCCCGGAGATGAAATTATTATACCGGAACCTTTTTATGCTAATTACCATGCCTTTGCATCATCTACAAGTGCAACTGTAGTCCCACTTGTTTCTACAATAGAAACGGCATTTGCTTTGCCAAGTATTGATGAGGTCGAAAAACTAATTACACCTAAAACAAAAGCCATTCTGATTTGCAATCCCGGAAATCCGACTGGATATTTATATACAGAGGCAGAAATTAAACAATTGGCAAGCTTAATAAAAAAGCATGATTTGTATTTAATTGCTGATGAAGTTTATCGGGAATTTTTGTACGATGGACATGATGAGCATTTTTCAGTAATGAATTTAGAAGAGGTACAGCAAAACGTAATCATGGTCGATTCTGTTTCAAAGCGTTATAGTATGTGTGGTGCAAGAATTGGCTGTTTGGTAACAAAAAACAAACAGGTTCTGGCAACAGTAATGAAATTTGCTCAGGCACGACTAAGTCCGCCAACAATTGAACAAATAGCCTGCGAAGCAGCAATAGATACTCCACAGAGTTATTTTGATGAAGTAATTTCAGAATACAAAAGCCGCCGTGATACACTTATTACTGAATTAAACAAAATTGAAGGGGTTATTGTTACTAAGCCTAAAGGCGCTTTTTATTGTATTGCACAGTTGCCAATAGACAATTCCGAAGATTTTGCACAGTGGCTTCTGGAAAGTTATGATTTGAACGGAGAAACAGTAATGGTAGCACCGGCTGCGGGTTTTTATTCAACTCCCGGAATGGGACTTAATCAGGTAAGGATTGCCTATGTGTTAAATAAAAAGGATCTAAAAACAGCTGTAAACATATTGAAAGAAGCACTTACCGCTTACAACAAAAAATAATAATAATTAAATAGGATTTCAAAAGAGGCTGTCCGAAAAGTCGAAGCTAGTCTCTGAGAATTGCATAAATGAAATTCGTCTCCAATAGGAGTCTAAGTAGTTTAGTATAAAAAGAGGATGTTCATACTTTTCGGACACCCTCTTTCGTCTTTTTAAAAAACAAAGTTGAGCTTTAATCTAATATTTATATCGAAAGGAGTAATTAATAATAAAAACGATTGAAAAGGTTTCCTATTTATTAATTATCTTTACCGCCTTAAAAAGATATACCCACTATAATAGTAGTTTTTAATGATAAATAACGAAGATTTTTTAGACGAAATAGGCGATAGTCATTTCAGCAGTAATGCAAAAAACCCTTTAAGAGAAGATGCTTTTGTTTTAAGCGATGAGGAAAAAATAGAAAAAATAAAGAAAGATGTTGAAAACATTCTGCAAACTCTTGGAATGGATTTAACAGATGACAGCATAAAGGGAACTCCAAACAGAGTTGCAAAAATGTTTGTAAAAGAGATTTTTGGTGGCCTAAACCCTTCAAGACAGCCAAAAGCTTCTACATTTGACAATAATTATAAATATGGTGAAATGCTGGTAGAAAAAAACATTACCGTTTATTCTACCTGCGAACATCACTTATTGCCTATAGTAGGGAGAGCTCATGTAGCTTATATTTCAAGTGGAAGAGTTATTGGTTTATCCAAAATGAACCGAATAGTGGAATATTATGCAAAAAGGCCTCAGGTTCAGGAACGTTTGACTATGCAGATTGTTCAGGAACTTCAAAAAGCTTTAGGAACTGAAGATGTTGCCTGTGTCATTGATGCAAAACACCTTTGTGTTAACTCAAGAGGAATTAAAGATATCGAAAGCAGTACAGTAACATCTGAATTCGGTGGAAAATTCAAAGAACCTCAAACAAAAAGAGAGTTTTTAGATTATATTAAATTGGATACTCAGTTCTAAAAAGTTTATTGTTTTTAGTTAATAATTTATTGTTGTTATGGCTAAAATAGAAAAATTCGAAGATTTAGAAATTTAGAGACTATACAGAACAATCTGCCAGCAAGTTGAATTTTTAATTCAAAACACAAACTTAAAAACTAATTATTCATTGAGAGATCAAATCGACAGGAGTTCAGGATCAATCATGGACAATATTGCAGAAGGCTTTGAGCGGAATGGCAATAGAGAGTTCATTCAATTTTTAAGTATTGCAAAAGGTTCTGCAGGAGAAGTAAAATCACAATCATACAGAGCTTTTGATAAAAAATTAATTACTGAAGAACAACATTTAAAATTAAATGAAATGATTGAATTAGTTAAGAATAAAATTGGCGCAATGATGAACTATTTAAACAATAGTGAAATCAAAGGTCTAAAATTCAAATAACATCCTAACTAAAAACAATAAACAATAAGTTAAAATATGCCTTTATACACTAATCAACATCTAAAAATATACAACTCGCTTTCGGGTGAAAAAGAAAATTTCAAACCAATCCATGAAGGAAATGTTGGAATGTATGTTTGCGGACCTACAGTTTACAGCAATGTGCACTTAGGAAATGTTAGAACTTTTATGTCTTTTGATGTGATTTTCAGGTATTTTTTGCATCTGGGTTACAAAGTACGTTATGTACGTAATATCACAGATGTTGGTCATATTGTAGACGATGTTGATGAAGGAGAAGATAAAATTGCAAAGAAAGCACGCTTAGAGCAACTAGAACCAATGGAGGTTGTGCAACGCTATACTGTAGATTTTCATGATATTCTGAAAGCCTTCAATTTTTTACCGCCCAGTATTGAACCAACAGCTACAGGACATATTATAGAGCAAATCGAAATCATCAAAAAAATAATTGATACTGGCATTGGTTATGAAGCCAACGGATCGGTTTATTTTGATGTTGTAAAATATAATGAAACTAAAAATTACGGAATTTTAAGCGGCAGAAACATAGAAGATATGCTTGCCAATACCCGCGATTTGGATGGACAGTCAGATAAAAGAAATCCACAGGATTTTGCCCTTTGGAAAAAAGCTGAACCAGAACACATCATGAGATGGCCTTCTCCTTGGAGCGATGGTTTTCCTGGCTGGCATCTTGAATGTACTGCCATGAGTACAAAATACTTAGGAAATCATTTTGACATCCATGGAGGCGGAATGGATTTAAAATTTCCACACCACGAATGCGAAATTGCTCAAAACGAAGCCTGCACTGGTCAGTCTCCGGTAAATTACTGGATGCATGCTAATATGCTTACGCTAAACGGGAAAAAAATGGCTAAATCTACCGGAAATAACATTTTACCGGGAGAAATTTTAAGTGGAGATAATACCGTTTTAAGCAAACCATTTTCTGCATCTGTAACGAGATTTTTTATGCTACAGGCACACTATAGAAGTATTTTGGATTTTTCTGATGACGCGATAACTGCTGCTGAAAAAGGATATAAGAGGCTAATGGAAGCACTTGATGCTTTGTCAACTATTTCAGCTGGGAATTCAAGTTCTATTAATTTTGAATCCTGGAAACAATTGTGCTACGACGCAATGAATGATGACTTTAATACTCCCATTTTAATTGCCCAATTGTTTGAAGGTGTTCGCTATATCAATTTACTGAAAGAAGGAAAAGAGACTATTTCTGCAGAAGATTTAAAATCATTTTCGACTACTATCAATGCTTTTGTTTTTGATGTTTTAGGACTAAGTGACGAAAAAGCTGCTGACAGTAATAATGACAAGTTAGAAGGTGTAGTAAACATGCTGATCGGAATGAGAAATCAGGCCAGAGCTGACAAAAATTTTGCTCTTTCTGACCAGATTCGTGACCAATTGATTGCTTTAGGCATTCAATTAAAAGATGGAAAAGAAGGCACAACCTTTTCGATATAATCACATTATCTTCTAATAAATCATGAAAGTCATCACTCCATTTGTTTTATTAGTACGCTTTTATCAAAATGCCATTTCGCCATTTACACCGGCTTCATGCCGATTCGAACCAACGTGTTCAGGTTATATGATTGAAGCGCTGCAAAAACATGGATTATTTTGTGGAGGTTATCTGGGAATCAAACGTATTTTGAGCTGTCATCCCTGGGGAAGAACTGGCTATGATCCGGTTCCTGAAAAAAAATGTTCGCATAAACATTAACTTTTATTAATGACTAACTCTGTTTTAAATATTTATTTTTACAACTACTCAAAAAAAACATAATATTACATGACACACCCTTTAAACATCGTTTGGAATCCTTCAGAAGGAATCGATTTAGGATTTTTTATGATTCGCTACTACAGCTTAATGTTCGTTATCGCTTTTGGATTAGGATGGTTCCTGATGAAAAAAATGTTTGAACGAGAAAATGAATCAATAGACAAATTGGATTCATTATTTGTATGGACGGTTCTTGCAACTTTAATAGGGGCACGCTTGGGTCATGTTTTATTTTATGACTGGGAATATTTTAGAAATCATTTACTGGAAATCTTTTTACCATTTAAACTTGAACCTGAATTTCAATTTACAGGGTTCCAGGGACTAGCAAGTCATGGTGCTGCCATTGCTATTATAATTGCGATGTATTACTACAGCAAAATGATTCTAAAGCGTCCGTTATTGTGGATTTTAGACCGAGTAGTCATTCCGGTTGCAAGCGGTGCTATTTTTGTACGTATCGGAAATTTCATGAATTCTGAAATTATAGGTAACGAAACTACTTCTGCATTTGGAATTCGTTTTCTACACGATCAGTTTAGCAAAAACGAAGCGGTTAATGCTACTCAAATTGCAAATCCTGCAGATGCTTACACCGCAATTGCAAATGATCCAAAATTTGCAGATTTATTAGCTCAGGTTCCCGCAAAACATCCAACACAACTATACGAAGCGTTTTGCTATATTTTTGTATTTGCCATTTTATACTTCTTATACTGGAAAACAAATGCAAGACTTAAATCAGGGTATTTATTTGGACTGTTTTTGGTACTTTTATTTGTAGTAAGATTCATAGTTGAATTTGTAAAAGAAAGTCAGGGAGGTTTTGAAAGTACATTAGGCTATTTTTCAACCGGACAATGGTTAAGTATTCCTTTTATAATAATAGGTCTTTTCTTCATCATTAAAGCACAAAGAAATCCTTTGGCAGCATCATGAAAAAAGAAATAAATAAAAAAAATGCCCATACTAATTTTGTATTGGGCATTTTTTTTTATACCATAAAACTAATGCTCCAGTTATTTATTATTAATGTATTTCAGAAACAGAAAATTAATTTTCATAAAAAGTCTGTCTAGCTGTACACTATATCTTTTCACTGCTGAAGAAGCAGCAAAAAGGATATCACTTCCATTGCGCTAAAAAAATAAAACGGTCCTTGTTTAAAAAGACCGTTTTAAATACTAATTCAAAATTTTTAAAACTATTAGATTTACTACTTTAGATTCGACAAAATAGCAGCTACTTCTGTTGCATTAGATAATTGTGCATATTTCAAAGCTGTAAATCCTTTTTCATTTTTAATGCCTGGTTTTGCTCCCTGTGCTAATAAAATTTTAACTATTTCAACTTTGTTGTAACGTGCAGCTGTCATTAAAGGAGTCATGTCCTCTGATATTTGATTAACATCGGCTCCGTATTCAATAAATTTCAAAACAATTTGAACATCTCCTTTAAAAATTGCCACATTTAGTGGGGAAGCATCATAAGGAGATGTTATAACTTTTTTCTCTCCATTAAAAGATTTGAAATCTGATGCTAAAGAAACATTTGTAAAAGCTACTAAAGCTACTCCTAAATAAACGATTGATTTTTTCATAATGAATGTTGTTTTTTGATTGATTAATGATGATGATTTTTTAATTCTGATGTAAAAGTAATCCAATTTTTGTATTATGCATTACAAGGTACTATGTTTTAACTATTTCTTAACATTTGCCTAATGAAACAGACTGTGTAAATTGTTCGACATCTATATAGACGCTAAATTATCATTTTCGTTACAGTAGTTTTGATAATTTTACAAAAGGCACTGTAATTGTTAATTTTTTTAAGCACAAGATGTTATTTTATCTAAATTTACATTTTCACACAAATCTTAAATAAGCTTTATTTAATTTCGATATTTATATGAAAAAAGTAATACCTTCTTTAACTTTTTTAATGTTGATGGTTTGCCTGACCAGTTGCAATTCTCAAAAGAATTATGATTATGCCGTAACCAAAAATTATAAACCGGATGATCCGGAACTCTATAAAAAGATTATAAGTCTGGATAGTATTTTCTTCGGATTTTATAATTCCTGTGACAAAAACCTTGAGAAATATGGTGATTTTTATTTAGAGGATATTGAATTTTATCATGACAAAGGAGGAATGATGAATTCTAAAAAAGATATTATAGCGGCTACTCAGAAAAATATTTGTGGAAAAGTCATGCGTGAATTAGTAAAAGGTAGCATTGAGGTGTATCCAATAAAAGATTATGGAGCTTTAGAAATTGGCCTGCATAAATTTCACAATAATACTGAGCCGGCAAATACAGAATCAAAGGCAGGAAGATTTATGATCTTTTGGAAAAATGTAAACAATGATTGGAAAATTGCACGGGTAGTAAGTTTACACTAATTCTTTTCATAAAAAAACATGAATTTTTAATCTATGACAAAAATAAGAACGCCCTGCTATGATATAGCAAGGCATTTTTTATTTGTAATTGTAAGATTGTTATAAGTAACAATTAATTTAATCCCTAAAAATTACTGTCTGGAAGTAAGATAATCTAATACATTTTTTTCAATACGTTGGTCAATATTATTAATATCAGCTCTAACGAATTTTTCTCCTAAAATATTCTCGTATAATTCGATATATCTTTCAGACACTGATTCGATGTAAGTATTTGTCATTTCAGGTATTTGCTGACCTTCCTTTCCCTGAAATCCATTTTCGATCAGCCAGCGACGCACAAACTCTTTTGATAATTGTTTCTGCTCTTCACCTTTTGCCTGCCTTTCGGCATATCCGTCTGCATAAAAATAACGTGAAGAATCCGGAGTATGTATTTCATCAATTAAAACGATAACACCTTCTTTCGTTTTTCCGAATTCATATTTGGTGTCCACTAAAATTAAACCACGATCAGCAGCGATTTCAGTTCCTCTTTGAAACAAATCACGGGTAAATTTTTCTAAAACAATATAATCTTCTTCAGAAACAATTCCTTTTGATAAAATGTCTTCACGTGAAATATCTTCATCATGTGAACCATTGTCAGCCTTTGTAGTTGGTGTAATAATAGGTTCAGGGAATTTATCATTTTCTTTTAAATCTTCAGCCATTGTAACTCCACAGATTTGTCTTTTTCCTGCAGCATATTCTCTTGCAGCATGTCCTGAAAGATAACCCCGAATGACCATTTCAACTTTAAATGGCTCACACAAATGTCCAACAGCTACGTTTGGATCTGGAGTTGCAATCAGCCAGTTTGGCACAATATCCTCAGTCAACTCCATAAATCTTGTTGCAATCTGATTCAGAATCTGACCTTTATAAGGTATTCCTTTTGGCAAAACCACATCAAAAGCCGAAAGTCTGTCAGTAGCGACCATTACTAAAAGTTCGTCGTTGATATTGTAAACTTCTCTCACTTTTCCGCGGTACACTGATTTCTGATTCGGGAAATTAAAATTTGTAGTTGTGATTGTATTACTCATTGTCTTTATAGTTGTGTTGAATTTTATGGATGCAAATTTAAAACTATTTCAGAGAGTTTCACAATGAAAAAGAAGGAGATGCAATAATAAATGTTTGTCTAAATTTAAATCAATTTAAACAAAAATCCTTAAAGAAGTTTTCAAGAATTTAATTTTATTAAGAAAAGCAATTATTAAACAAATTCTTTATCTAAAATTTTAGAAGCGATGTACTTTGCTACACCATCTTCTGCATTGGTTTTTATAACTTCTAAATCAGGTAATGTCTCTTTTAATAATGCAGGGGCATTTCCCATAATCAATCCTTTTCCGCATGCAGATAGCATTTGGACATCATTAAACCCGTCACCAAATGAAACAGCTTCCTTTAGAGTAAATCCTTCTTTTCCCAGAATTATTCCAATAGCGACAGCTTTATCAATAGATTTGTCCATAAATTCAAGACAGGTTGGCAGGCTGAATGCATGGTGTAAATGTTCAGAAGAATTGGCTAAAACCGCATCTTTTAATTTTACCAGCTTTTCGTGATTATCGCATGAGAAGAAGATTTTAATGGCACCAAAGTCTTCCAGATTTCTATAATCAACCAATTCAGGGCGATATTTTAATTCTGCCTGAAAAGCATTTAATCTTTCATTTACTTTATTGGTCTGCCAAACGTTTTCCTTAAATAAAACCACTGTAATATCGGGATCTATTTCAATATTTAGGGCAGCTTTTACCACCTCACTGTCTAAATTAAAAGAAAACAATTCTTCTTTTTCAGGCGAATGGATTCTTGCTCCGTTTGAACTTATTAAATAAACAGGCACTTCTAATGTTTCGATAATAGCCATTGCATCCAGATGATGACGGCCAGTGGCAACGACAATAAGATAATTTTGATTGTGAAGTTGCTGAAAAATCGATTTTGTGTAGTCTGAGATTTTGTGTTGAGGGTTGAGTAAAGTTCCGTCAAGGTCACTTACTACAACTTTTATGTTTTTAAGCTTAGTCATATTAATAATCAAATATTTATGAAATGCAAAATTACGGTTCTAATCCCGGAAGACCAAAGTTTAGAAGCCCTGAAGGCTCGAATTAAGGCAAGTTTATTATTTATTTAACTTCAAAAATGCTTTTTCAAAATAATCGTCACTTTTTATTCATTGAAATAATATATAACAGCTTTTATTTCAATTAAATTAGCAACCATCATTACATAAAAATAATATTCGTTTTGCATCTTTCTTTGAAAACGTACAAAACGAATATTATAAATGTTAAAAACAATTTACTATTTATGTTTCACTAAAAATCAAATCTTAATCGTGGTTTTCTATTTGCTTATAAGCATCAATTACCTTCTTAACCAGTCTGTGACGTACGATATCTTTATCATCGAGGTAAATTATTCCAATTCCTTCAATATCTTTAAGTACCAAAAGGGCCTCTTTAAGTCCTGAAATGGTGCGTCGTGGCAAATCGACCTGCCCCGGATCACCTGTAATCATAAATTTAGCATTTTTCCCCATTCGGGTCAAAAACATCTTCATTTGTGAATGGGTTGTGTTTTGTGCTTCATCAAGAATTACAAAAGCATTGTCTAAAGTTCGTCCGCGCATGAAAGCGAGTGGGGCAATCTGAATAATTCCTTTCAGGATGTAGTCTTCGAGTTTTTCGTTCGGAATCATATCTCGTAAAGCATCGTAAAGCGGCTGCATATAAGGATCCAGCTTTTCTTTCATATCACCTGGCAGGAATCCCAGATTTTCTCCTGCTTCAACTGCTGGACGCGTCAAAATGATTCTTTTAACTTCTTTATCTTTCAGCATTTTTACGGCCATAGCCACACCTGTGTATGTTTTTCCTGTCCCCGCAGGTCCAACGGCAAAAACCATATCATTTTTTTTGATGGTATCAACCAACAGCTGCTGGTTAGGCGTCATGGCTTTTACAATTTTACCTCCAACACCATGAACCAGTATTTTGTCATGATCTAATGATTTTCTTTCATCCTGACCATCACTCATAATTACACGTTCAATTACATTATCATCAATATTATTATATCGGGTAAAATGAAGCATAAGCCTCTGAAATCTTTTTTCGAATTCATCTAAAACTTCTTTTTCGCCAAAAGCCTTTAAAGTGGTCCCTCGTGCTACGATTTTAAGCTTTGGGTAGTACTTTTTGATTATTTCCAAATGGCTGTCATGAGCACCCCAGAACTCTTTAGGGGCGATGTCTATTAGCTCGATTATTCTTTCGTTCAAATGAGGTAATTTTAAATTAAAAATAAATTTGTTTGTAAATCTATTGCTGTCGGGTATGTTTATATCTTTAAGGGCAAATTGTATTTTGTTTCTTTCAATTTGCATTAAGTATTACTAGATTTGCATTTCTCAAATTTAATGAAATTTAGGTTTAAATACTATCAATAGTTATAAACAAAATGATGTCAATAATTACCCTTACTACCGATTACGGATTGAAAGACCACTTTGTTGGTTCGCTGAAGGGTAAAATACTTTCTGAAATTCCGGAAGCAAAAATTATTGACATTTCTCACGACATTGATCCATTTAACACTGCTGAAGCAAGTTACGTTATTGGCGCATCTTATCTGAGCTTTCCAAAAGGAACTGTTCATTTAATTGGTGTCGATATTGAATTGAATAAAGAGAATCAACATATTGCCATGCAGTGGAATGATCACTACTTTATTTGTGCTGACAACGGAATTTTAAGTATGCTTACACAAAAGATTGTTCCGCAGAAAATGGTTGCTATTAATATTCATGACCGTTTTCCGGCTGAATCAAGTGATTTGGATATTTTTATACAAGTTGCCTGTCATATAGCAAAAGGAGGCTTGTTGAATGTTATCGGAAAAGAAATTTCGGAGATTAAAGAAGTAACAGAACTGCAGGCAGTTGTTGCCGCAGATGGTAATTCACTTAAAGGGTATGTTATTTACATTGACCATTTTGGAAACGTGGTAACCAATATTTCTAAAAAACAGTTTCTGGATGTTGCCAAAGGACGTGCGTACGAAATCGTTATGAATACCAAAAACATCAAAACGATTCTGCCTAATTATTCCGCCATTGCAACTTCTGATAAATATCCTATAAAAACTTATGAAGGCGAAAAACTGGCTATTTTTAATGAAGCTGGTTTTCTGGAAATAGCTATTTTTAGAAGCAATCCTTCAAAAGTTGGTTCTGCTAATAGTCTGTTGGGATTGAATTATCGTGATGTGATTACGATACAATTTTTTTAAGAATTTAAAATTTAGGTAAAAAGTTAAGATTAGAATGCATTTAGTTGCTCATGAATAGCCAAAACATATTCATTGGAATTTTATTTTTTTTCTAAAAAGAAGAATCAATTTTGGTATTTTTGCGCGCTTGTAATGCTTTTGGATAGGATACCAAAGCAAATAACAAAATCAAACGATTAAACGAAATAAATGTTTTTACATGAAATCAATCATTTTACGGGAAATAAAATCCTTTTTTGGTTCTCCAATAGGCTATTTGGTCATTGCAATTTTCTTAATCAGCAACGGACTATTTTTATGGGTTTTTGAAGGGGATTATAATATTCTAAATACAGGTTATGCAGATTTGACTCCATTTTTCACTTTGGCACCCTGGATTCTAATTTTCCTTATTCCGGCAGTAACAATGAGAAGCTTTTCTGATGAAAAAAAACAGGGGACAATGGAATTACTGTTCACTAAACCATTATCAATTTGGGAAATTGTTAACGGGAAGTTTCTGGGAGCTTTATTTTTGATTGTCCTGGCAATTATACCAACATTTATTTATGTAAAAGTAATTTCTAATTTAGGTTTTCCTGAAGGGAATATCGATATGGGAAGTACTATCGGTTCTTACTTCGGATTATTATTTCTGATTGCTTCTTACTCGGCTATTGGAATTTTTACATCTACACTTTCAGAAAACCAAATTGTAGCCTTTATCATTTCTGTTTTTTTATGCTTTTTCTTTTATTACGGTTTTGAAGGTCTGGCTTCTCTAATTCCCGGATTTTCTGGTTTTATTTCGGTTTTAGGGATGCAGGATCATTTTAAAAGTATGAGTAGGGGAGTAATTGACACTCGCGATGTAATTTACTTTTTAAGTATTACAACTCTGTTTTTATCTTTTACAGTTTATCAATTAAAATCTTTTAAAGCCTAATGAAACCATCTGCTCAAATAAATATCAAAACGTTATGGATTACTATTTTTATTTTGGTTGTCCTGAATGTATTAGGAACTTTATTTTTTTACCGATTTGATCTGACCAAAGACAAGCGATACACTTTATCCGAAACTTCTTTAAAGATTGTAAAACAAGTTCAAAATCCATTATCGATTAAGATTTATATGGATGGAAAACTTCCATCCGATTTTAGACGTTTGCAGCAAGAAACCAGACAATTGCTAGAAGAATTTCAGGCGTATAATAAAAATATTGTTTTTGAATTTGTTGATCCATTGGAAAATGAGGATGAGAGTGTTGCTTTAACCGAATCTCTTTTCAAAAAAGGATTAACACCAATAAATTTGACTATTGATGACAAAGGAAAGCAGTCTCAGCAAATGGTTTTTCCATGGGGTACTGTAGTTTATAATAGTAGAGAAGAAAAGATACCATTATTAAAAAATAGAATGGGGGCTTCTACTACGCAAAAAGTAGTTGGTTCAATTCAGCATTTAGAATATTCAATAGCAGATGCTATCAATAAAATTGTCAAAAAAAAGCAAAAGAAAGTTGCTTTCATAAAAGGAAATGGTGAAATAAATGAAATTCATGTTGCCAAAATGCTGATGCAAATTCGTGAAAGCTACTATATCGGGCCTTTTACTTTAGATTCTGTTGTCAAAGATCCTAATAGAACTTTAGAGGCTTTAAAAAAATATGATTTGGCCATTATCGCAAAACCTACAGAAGCTTTTTCTGATGAGGAAAAACAGGTTTTAGATCAGTTTATCATGAACGGAGGTAAATCATTATGGTTTATTGATCAGGTTGCTGCTGATATGGATAGCCTTTATAATCAGGCTGGAGCCACTCTGGCTTATCCAAGAGATTTGCACTTAAATGATATGTTCTTTAAGTACGGATTCCGCATTAATCCTGATTTGATAAAAGACGAACAGGGTACTCCAATAAAATTAGCCACCGGTGAACAGGGAAGCGCAACACAATATCAGGATTTTATCTGGAAATTTGCTCCATTAGTGTCACCTGAAAGTAAACATCCGATTGTGAAAAATTTAGGCGGAATCAAATTTGATTTTGCAAGTCCAATTGATACATTGAAAAACGGAATTAAAAAGACCGTTTTATTGCAGTCATCACCTTATTCAAAAAAAACAGGAACACCTTTTGAGGTTAATTTAGGCATTGTTTCAGAGCAGACTTCTCCAAAAGATTATCTTAATAAAGGGAATTTACCAATGTCGGTTTTATTAGAAGGAAGTTTTCATTCTGTTTTTGAAAATCGTGTTTTGGCTTTTAAAGAAAAGTCATTTTTAGCAAAAGGAAAGCCTACTAAAATGATTGTTGTTTCTGATGGTGATCTTGGTAGAAATCAATTGGATAAAAACAGAATGCCGGTAGAGTTGGGTTACGACCAGCGCTCAGGAAATTTATACGACAATAAAGATTTTGTAATGAATTGTATTAATTATCTACTGGATGACACCGGACTTATTAACATTAGAAGTAAAGATTTAGATTTACCGTTATTGGATAAAGAGAAAGTTTATGAAAATTATACTCAGACACAATTCATAACTATCGGACTTCCAATCTTAGTTTTGTTGGTTTTCGGTCTTATGTTTACTTATATCCGAAAAAGAAAATACAGTAAATAGATGTTAATAAAAAAATTGTAAAACTAAGATTGTTTACGATATATTTGTAATCCTTATTTTAAAGTTTAAATAACCAAAAAAATAGGCTCAAAAATTAAAAACAAACAGATGAAATTTATAGTATCGAGTTCTTACTTATTAAAACAGTTACAAGTTTTAGGTAGTGTAATTAACAGTAACAATACGTTGCCTATTTTGGATAACTTCTTATTTGAACTAAATAACGATGAGTTGACAGTTTCTGCTTCAGATCTTGAAACTACAATGTCAGCAACATTATCAATCGATTCTAAGAGTAAGGGAAGTGTGGCTGTGCCTGCAAAACTTTTACTTGAAATTTTAAAAACATTTCCTGAACAGCCTTTAACTTTTACAGTTGAAGATAATAACACTGTGGAAATTAGTTCTAATTCAGGAAAGTATGCTTTAGCATATGCTGCCGGAGAAGAATTTCCTAAATCAGTAAATCTTGATGATCCATCTGTGACTCTTGTTCCTGCAGATGTATTGGCTACTGCGGTAAGCAAAACTATTTTTGCAGCTGGTAATGATGATTTACGTCCGGTAATGTCTGGAGTTTTCTTCCAGTTTTCACCAGAGGGATTGACTTTTGTAGCTACTGATGCCCATAAATTGGTAAAGTATGCGCGTGCAGATGTAAAAGCATCTCAGGTTGCAGATTTTATTATGCCTAAAAAACCTTTGAATATCTTAAAAAGTATTCTTGGAAGTTCTGATGCTGAAGTAAAAATTGAATATAATGATTCAAATGCAACTTTCTCATTTGATAATTATATTTTAATGTGCCGTTTAATTGATGGGAAATATCCAAATTACGAAGCGGTAATTCCAAAAGAAAATCCAAACAGATTAATGATTGATCGTTCTTTATTTTTAAGTTCTGTTAAGCGTGTTGCGATTTTTTCAAACAAAACTACTCATCAAATTCGTTTGAAAATAGCAGGAGCTGAATTAAATGTCTCTGCTGAAGATATTGATTACTCAAACAAAGCAGAAGAAAGGCTAACCTGTGATTATCAGGGAGATGATCTTCAAATTGGTTTCAATTCACGTTTTTTAACAGAAATGCTTACTAACCTACAATCAGACTTGATTATGTTAGAGATGTCATTGCCTAACAGAGCCGGAATTCTAACTCCTGTAGATGGTTTGGAAGAAGGAGAAACTGTTACAATGTTGGTGATGCCTGTTATGTTAAATAGTTAACATCAAAATTCGTTTTTGTTACAGGGATTTTTTTTAATTTCGAATTAAAAGTATATCATTGTAAAAAAAAATATCGCTATTAACCAACCATTTTTTATACCTGAAAACCGCAATTCTTAAAAGGAGTTGCGGTTTTTTATTTTGTTTAACGTTTCAAGTTAGGTGTTAGTCTAATCGTAAAGTGCTGAGATTTAAATAAAGCTATGCGAACTTTGTGTTTTTAAATATAAGCTGAGAAAAAACTTGGATTGCTTTGTGGTCAAACTTTACTCAAAGTATTCAACGTGAAACCTGAAACTTTAAACCTGAAACAATTTTTCCTAACTTTGCAATATGAAAATAGAAATTTGGTCGGATATCATGTGTCCGTTTTGTTACATAGGAAAGAGACAATTAGAAAATGCTTTGACAGAATTTCCAAATGAGGAGTTTGAAATTGAGTGGAAAAGTTTTCAGCTCGATCCGTCAATAACCCCTCAGAGTGGTAAGGATGTTTATACTTTTTTGGCTGAACGGAAAGGTATTTCAGTTGAGCAGTCAAAAGAAATGCATAAAGCGGTTGTTGAGCGTGCGAAAAGTGCTGGTTTAGATTATCATTTTGACAAAACAATTGTTTCGAATTCACTAACAGCTCATCGCATTATACATTTAGCAAAGACAAGAGAATTGGCTAATGAAATAAAAGAAATTTTCTTTAAGGCATACTTTACAGAAGGGAAAGATTTAAATGATCCTTCGGTTTTAATAATGTTAGGTATTCAGGCAGGCTTAGATGAAAATGAAGTTCGGAAAGTAATAGAAAATGAGAATATGTTTTTAAATGATGTGCAAAAGGATATTGCCGAAGCGCAGGAAATTGGAGTGCAGGGTGTTCCGTTTTTTGTTTTTGATAGAAAATATGGCATTTCGGGAGCTCAGCCTGTTGAGGCTTTTATACAAACAATTAATAAAGTCAGGGAATAGTCTTGAATATTTACTAAAAACCAATCCCGATAGTTACTTAATACTATCGGGATTGTTTTTTATACATATATATAATAGTATAGCAGGAGAGTTTATGCAGTCTGATTGAAGTTTAAGAAAAGGGTATTTACTTTTAATAAGGAGCTGTTTCCCGCTATTGGTTTCAATCTTTTGCTTTTTAAAGAAAAAAGCAAAAGGATTTTCACTTCTATCGGGGCTATGAGGTGCTTTTTAAAGAGAAATAGCTGTAGAAAAGATATAATCAAAGCTTTTCAGGATGAAAAGAAGCTTTTTTAAAACATAACTTTTGTTCAGCAAACAGTATTAAAGATTAAAAACTCCTCAAAAACGGAATTCAAAAAGCATGCTGAAATAAGGGAAAATCAGTTTGTAGTAGAAAAAACTTACAATTTTTCAAAAAAGTCTAATCTGTAAGGAATTTGTTATGAGTTAGTTAATAAAAAAGGTTTAAAAAGATTGAAAAAATATAAAAAAAAGAGTTGTAAATGTAAATAAAGGTGTTACTTTTGCACCCGCAATAACGAAAGGCGTTCACTGAAATACTGGCAAGCACTCTGATTGAGAGAAAAAAGATTTTCAAAAAAAAAAGATTAGAAAAAGCTTGTGAGATTTGAAAAATGCTTTTACATTTGCACCCCGTAAAACACGGAAAGTTCGTTGAGAGATTGAAAGAAAAAGGAGAAAAAAGAAACGAAAAAAAAGTTTCAATTTTTTTAAATTTTTCTTGCAGGAAACAAAAAGAATTTTTACTTTTGCACCCGCTTTGAGAAACAAACGATAAGCGAAAAAAATAAAGAAAATTACGTTCGTAGACATATTGAATTGACAGCCGTTTTAACAGAGATGTTAGGACAAAAGAATAAGAGTAATGGAATCGATAGATTAGGGAAGAACCGATAGATATTCATCGCAATATAATATTAAAATATACGATGAAGAGTTTGATCCTGGCTCAGGATGAACGCTAGCGGCAGGCTTAACACATGCAAGTCGAGGGGTAGAAGTCTTCGGGCTTTGAGACCGGCGCACGGGTGCGTAACGCGTATGCAATCTACCTTTTACAGGGGGATAGCCCAGAGAAATTTGGATTAATACCCCATAGTATAGTGAGTTGGCATCAACCTACTATTAAAGTCACAACGGTAAAAGATGAGCATGCGTCCCATTAGCTAGATGGTAAGGTAACGGCTTACCATGGCTACGATGGGTAGGGGTCCTGAGAGGGAGATCCCCCACACTGGTACTGAGACACGGACCAGACTCCTACGGGAGGCAGCAGTGAGGAATATTGGACAATGGGCGCAAGCCTGATCCAGCCATGCCGCGTGCAGGATGACGGTCCTATGGATTGTAAACTGCTTTTGTACGAGAAGAAACACTCCTTCGTGAAGGAATTTGACGGTATCGTAAGAATAAGGATCGGCTAACTCCGTGCCAGCAGCCGCGGTAATACGGAGGATCCAAGCGTTATCCGGAATCATTGGGTTTAAAGGGTCCGTAGGCGGTTTAGTAAGTCAGTGGTGAAAGCCCATCGCTCAACGGTGGAACGGCCATTGATACTGCTGAACTTGAATTATTAGGAAGTAACTAGAATATGTAGTGTAGCGGTGAAATGCTTAGAGATTACATGGAATACCAATTGCGAAGGCAGGTTACTACTAATGGATTGACGCTGATGGACGAAAGCGTGGGTAGCGAACAGGATTAGATACCCTGGTAGTCCACGCCGTAAACGATGGATACTAGCTGTTGGGCGCAAGTTCAGTGGCTAAGCGAAAGTGATAAGTATCCCACCTGGGGAGTACGAACGCAAGTTTGAAACTCAAAGGAATTGACGGGGGCCCGCACAAGCGGTGGAGCATGTGGTTTAATTCGATGATACGCGAGGAACCTTACCAAGGCTTAAATGTAGATTGACCGTTTTGGAAACAGAACTTTCGCAAGACAATTTACAAGGTGCTGCATGGTTGTCGTCAGCTCGTGCCGTGAGGTGTCAGGTTAAGTCCTATAACGAGCGCAACCCCTGTTGTTAGTTGCCATCGAGTCAAGTCGGGAACTCTAACAAGACTGCCAGTGCAAACTGTGAGGAAGGTGGGGATGACGTCAAATCATCACGGCCCTTACGCCTTGGGCTACACACGTGCTACAATGGCCGGTACAGAGAGCAGCCACTGTGTGAGCAGGAGCGAATCTATAAAGCCGGTCACAGTTCGGATCGGAGTCTGCAACTCGACTCCGTGAAGCTGGAATCGCTAGTAATCGGATATCAGCCATGATCCGGTGAATACGTTCCCGGGCCTTGTACACACCGCCCGTCAAGCCATGGAAGCTGGGGGTGCCTGAAGTCGGTGACCGCAAGGAGCTGCCTAGGGTAAAACTGGTAACTAGGGCTAAGTCGTAACAAGGTAGCCGTACCGGAAGGTGCGGCTGGAACACCTCCTTTCTAGAGCCTCATATGTTAGTGGATACACACGTTGGGGATAAAAGATGATTATTTATAAAGTTCTGAATTGAAAGATTTGATTACTCTTGCTGTTAATTTAAAAAAATAATGAAAATTAAGTAAAAACAGAGTCTCGTAGCTCAGCTGGTTAGAGTACTACACTGATAATGTAGGGGTCGGCAGTTCGAGTCTGCCCGGGACTACTATTTAACTTAAAAAAAAGGAAATTTTAGAGGTTGAGTAACCGTTTTAAGTACTGTTAACTAAAAACTGTTAACTGACAACTAAAAAATGGGGGGATTAGCTCAGCTGGCTAGAGCGCCTGCCTTGCACGCAGGAGGTCAACGGTTCGACTCCGTTATTCTCCACGAAATAATTGAAAATTATCAATTGATAATTATTAATTGTTAAAGTTCATTGACATATTGAGATAAGAAAAAATTAAAAAGTAGAAAGCGTTTTTTATTATTAGTAGTAATACAAATAAAAGAAAACAAAAAAAACGGTCTTGTTTTAAGTAACAAGATTGGTACAATAAGCAAAATAAGGGCGTATGGGGGATGCCTAGGCTCTCAGAGGCGATGAAGGGCGTGATAAGCTGCGAAAAGCTGCGGGTATGGGCACACACCATTTGATCCGCAGATACCCGAATGGGGCAACCCACTATGTTGAAGACATAGTACACCGATAGGTGGGCAAACCCGCTGAACTGAAACATCTAAGTAGGCGGAGGAGAAGAAAACAAAAGTGATTCCGTAAGTAGTGGCGAGCGAACGCGGATTAGCCCAAACCAATGTTGTTATGGCAATGTTGGGGTTGTAGGACCACGATATTTTATGTACACGGAACCAGAAGTTACTGGAAAGTAGCGCCAAAGAGGGTGATAGCCCCGTATGGGTAACAAGTATAATAGATAGTGGTATCCTGAGTAGGGCGGGGCACGTGAAACCCTGTCTGAATTTGGCGGGACCATCCGCTAAGGCTAAATACTCCTGAGAGACCGATAGTGAACCAGTACCGTGAGGGAAAGGTGAAAAGAACCGTGAATAACGGAGTGAAATAGATCCTGAAACCATACGCTTACAAGCGGTCGGAGCCCTTTGGTGGGGTGACGGCGTGCCTTTTGCATAATGAGCCTACGAGTTAACGTTGCTGGCAAGGTTAAGTGATTAAGTCACGGATCCGTAGCGAAAGCGAGTCTGAATAGGGCGCTTTAGTCAGTAGTGTTAGACGCGAAACCGTGTGATCTACCCATGGGCAGGATGAAGCGCTGGTAACACAGTGTGGAGGTCCGAACCGGTTGACGTTGAAAAGTCTTCGGATGACCTGTGGGTAGGGGTGAAAGGCCAATCAAACTCGGAAATAGCTCGTACTCCCCGAAATGCATTTAGGTGCAGCGCTGATAATAGTTATATAGAGGTAGAGCTACTGATTGGATGCGGGGGCTTCACCGCCTACCAATTCCTGACAAACTCCGAATGCTATATAATGTTTTACAGCAGTGAGGGCTTGGGTGCTAAGGTCCAAGTCCGAGAGGGAAAGAACCCAGACCATCAGCTAAGGTCCCCAAATATATGCTAAGTTGAAAGAACGAGGTTTGTCTGCCCAGACAGCTAGGATGTTGGCTTGGAAGCAGCCATTCATTTAAAGAGTGCGTAACAGCTCACTAGTCGAGCGGACGAGCATGGATAATAATCGGGCATAAGCATATTACCGAAGCTATGGATTTACAGTTTACTGTAAGTGGTAGGGGAGCATTCCAGCAGGGTTGAAGGTGTATCGTAAGGTATTCTGGACTGGCTGGAAAAGAAAATGTAGGCATAAGTAACGATAATGCGGGCGAGAAACCCGCACACCGAAAAACTAAGGTTTCCACAGCTATGCTAATCAGCTGTGGGTTAGTCTGGTCCTAAGGCGAACCCGAAAGGGACAGTCGATGGCCAACGGGTTAATATTCCCGTACTACTAATTACTGTGATGGGGTGACGGAGTGATGAAAGCGCCGCGAACTGACGGAATAGTTCGTTAAAGTACCTAGCTATATTCTCTATAGGCAAATCCGTAGAGAATGGTGAAATACGATAGTACTCGGAGTCTTCGGACAAAGAGATAGTGCGCCTAAGGGCTTCCAAGAAAAACCTCTAAACTTCAGGTAATTAGTACCAGTACCGTAAACCGACACAGGTAGTTGAGGAGAGAATCCTAAGGTGCTCGAGAGATTCATGGCTAAGGAATTAGGCAAAATAGACCCGTAACTTCGGGAGAAGGGTCGCCCCGAGCAATCGGGGCCGCAGTGAAGAGGTCCAGGCGACTGTTTATCAAAAACACAGGGCTCTGCAAAATCGTAAGATGAAGTATAGGGCCTGACACCTGCCCGGTGCTGGAAGGTTAAGAGGAGATGTTATCTTCGGAGAAGCATTGAATTGAAGCCCCAGTAAACGGCGGCCGTAACTATAACGGTCCTAAGGTAGCGAAATTCCTTGTCGGGTAAGTTCCGACCTGCACGAATGGTGTAACGATCTGGACACTGTCTCAGCCATGAGCTCGGTGAAATTGTAGTAACGGTGAAGATGCCGTTTACCCGCAGTGGGACGAAAAGACCCTGTGCACCTTTACTATAGCTTAGTATTGACCTTGGATAAATGATGTGTAGGATAGGTTGGAGACTATGAAGCGGCGTCGCCAGGCGTTGTGGAGTCATTGTTGAAATACAACCCTTTGTTTATCTGAGGCCTAACTCTTCGAAGAAGATGACAGTGCTTGGTGGGTAGTTTGACTGGGGTGGTCGCCTCCAAAAGAGTAACGGAGGCTTCTAAAGGTTCCCTCAGTACGCTTGGTAACCGTGCGAAGAGTGCAATGGCATAAGGGAGCTTGACTGAGAGACATACAGGTCGATCAGGTACGAAAGTAGAGCATAGTGATCCGGTGGTTCCGCATGGAAGGGCCATCGCTCAAAGGATAAAAGGTACGCCGGGGATAACAGGCTGATCTCCCCCAAGAGCTCATATCGACGGGGGGGTTTGGCACCTCGATGTCGGCTCGTCACATCCTGGGGCTGGAGAAGGTCCCAAGGGTTGGGCTGTTCGCCCATTAAAGTGGCACGCGAGCTGGGTTCAGAACGTCGTGAGACAGTTCGGTCTCTATCTACTGTGGGCGTTAGAAATTTGAGTGGATCTGATTCTAGTACGAGAGGACCGAATTGGACTAACCTCTAGTGTATCTGTTGTCCCGCCAGGGGCACCGCAGAGTAGCTACGTTGGGAAGGGATAAGCGCTGAAAGCATATAAGCGCGAAACCCACCACAAGATGAGATTTCTTTTAAGGATCGTGGAAGATGACCACGTTGATAGGCTATAGATGTAAAGGCAGTAATGTCATAGTCGAGTAGTACTAATAATCCGTAAGCTTATGTACACCCTTTTCCTCCCGTGTAAAAGACGGGAGGGAAGCACTTTCTAATAGAATAATAGTTTTCTTTATCTCAGTATGTTAAGATATTGTCCGTACGCGGAAAGTAACTAGTAAAGAGTAAGTAGTGATTAGCTTAAAAACTAATTACTAAGCACTAAGGACTAATTACTAACAACCTTAAGGTGGTTATTGCGGCGGGGCTCACCTCTTCCCATTCCGAACAGAGAAGTTAAGCCCGCCAGCGCAGATGGTACTGCAGTTTTGTGGGAGAGTATGTCGTCGCCTTTCTTTTGAAAACCCTATTCTGAAAAAGAATAGGGTTTTTTGTTTAAAATGAGGTACCTTAGCTCAGATGGTAGAGCAATGGACTGAAAATCCATGTGTCCCTGGTTCGATCCCTGGAGGTACCACAAAATGCTCGGATGGTGAAATTGGTAGACACGCTGGACTTAAAATCCAGTGGACAGCAATGTCCGTGCGGGTTCAAGTCCCGCTCTGAGTACAAATCCCTAAAAAAACGCAATTACTATAACTTAAGTAATTGCGTTTTTTTGTTTTATGAAAGCTTTTAAATAATCAAAGGATGAGATATTCCTAAATTATTATGTAAACTAAGGATCAAAGCAAAAACCTGTGGGGATGCAAAAATTAAGCATAAATATTAGTTAGCCTAAAAAGGAAGTATTCTATATTTCTAACACCTCTAAATTTTGATCTAAATGCTTTTATTTTAGCATTGAATGATTCTGCAGAAGCATTAGTACTTCTGTTATCAAAATAATTTAAGATGGTTTGATAATGATTCATAATTGTACGAGAGATTGTACCGAAAGACTTAAATCCAGATTGATCTACTTTTTCATGCCATCTGGCTAATTTTGCAAAACCAATGATTTTATCGGTTGTATTCTCAAAGATGCCACGGAGCTCTTCAGTTAGATTGTATCCTTTTTGAATATCAGGATATAACTCAAATAGTAAGGTAGCACGTTCTATTTGATTTTGAGTCCATTTCGATTTGGATTTATACAAGAAATAGCGACTCCTCGCTAGTAATTGCTTAAGGGTATCCCCATTTGAAAGTGTTTTAGATTCGAAATTTACTTTTGACTTTTTGGCTTTTTCAATAGCATCATTTTCTTGATCAATGGCTTGCCAACGATATTTAATCCTGATTTCCTGCAGGGCTTCTGCAGCTAGCTTTTGAACATGGAATCGGTCTGTAACTCGAGTAGCATTAGCAAAACACTTTTTAGCTATCAATCCCATATTCCCGGCCATATCCAGAGTAATTTCCTTGACTAGATTCCGCTGTTTAAGAGGAATTTTTTCAATAACGCCAATAACTGTTTCTGCTTTAGTTCCTGCAATCATAGCTACTATAGTTCCTTTTCTACCTTTACCGGATTTGTTGGTTAAAATAGTATAGAGTTCGCCATTTGAAAGTGAGGTTTCGTCTATTGATAAACGCTTTCCAATATTTTGTGGAAAAAGAAGCCATTTTTTAGCATGTGATATTTGATCCCAAACTTTGAAATCACTTAGAAAATCTTTGTATTGACATTGCAGGTTTCTACCAGAAACTCCATAGAAAGAGGCAATGGTATTACAATCATTTGGACTGGAATCTATTGATCTCTTTTAAAAAAGACGCAAACTCCTGGGTTACACGAGTTCTGTCTGCTACTAAATTCCAATCTCTAAAAACGATCTTTCGAGTATCTTCATTAAGCCATCTTCTGCGAGTGATGTGAAGATATACTTGGTGTCCACGGATAGGAAAATCCTGAACCGTTATCTCTTCGAAGAATCCTTTTGAGCTTAATTTTGATTCTCTGTATTCTTTAGGTATCGAATTAATCTCTTTTAAATACAGATGGAGTGTTTCATCTTTCTTTTTATAAGAAGTAAGTTCGAAGTAGTCTACTATTATCTCAGGTAATAACAACTTAAGGATATCGATAAAAGAATCTTGCATTGGGGGATAGATTGAACATACAAATATCTAGATTTTAATATTTCCCCACAACAATATGTTATGATCCCTTTTCTACCTTTACCGGATTTGTTGGTTAAAATAGTATAGAGTTCGCCATTTGAAAGTGAGGTTTCGTCTATTGATAAAAGGAAGTATTCTATATTTCTAACACCTCTAAATTTTGATCTAAATGCTTTTATTTTAGCATTGAATGATTCTGCAGAAGCATTAGTACTTCTGTTATCAAAATAATTTAAGATGGTTTGATAATGATTCATAATTGTACGAGAGATTGTACCGAAAGACTTAAATCCAGATTGATCTACTTTTTCATGCCATCTGGCTAATTTTGCAAAACCAATGATTTTATCGGTTGTATTCTCAAAGATGCCACGGAGCTCTTGAGTCAGATTGTATCCTTTTTGAATATCAGGATATAACTCAAATAGTAAGGCAGCACGTTCTATTTGATTTTAAGTCCATTTCGATTTGGATTTATACAAGAAATAGCGACTCCTCGCTAGTAATTGCTTAAGGGTATCCCCATTTGAAAGTGTTTTAGATTCGAAATTTACTTTTGACTTTTTGGCTTTTTCAATAGCATCATTTTCTTGATCAATGGCTTGCCAACGAAAAAATACAGCGGACAGCACGGTCAACAAGGAAACCATGTAAAATATTTAAGAATAAATGCTTTTAAATTAGTATTAGGGGTTACTGAAATTAAAGCAACTTTGGTAGTTCAATGAAGGATTTAATCTTTCTGAATTATGATGGCTGAATAATATTTTAATTGAACTTTGTATTTTGAATAAAAAAAACCTGCAAACTTTTCGTATGCAGGTTCATAAATTTTTTTTATGATTAAAAATTTATTTAATCAGATCAAAACTTCTTTTTACAAAAGCTGTAAGTTCTTCTCCTTTTAATAAATTTTGAGATAATTTGGCAAGATCCAGAGCTTGTTTGACTAGGTTTTCCTGAGTTGATTTGTCTTCAGTATTTAAAATGTTGGAAGCTAAATCAGAGTTTGTATTTACTACTAAATTGTACATTTCTGGCATGTTTCCCATTCCGAACATTCCTCCACCGCCAGACTGGCTCATTTCTTTCATTCTGCGCATAAATTCTGGCTGCGTGATAATAAATGGTGCAGCTTGGCTATCCATCGCTTCCAATTGAACAGAATATGCTTTTGGGATGTAAGCTTCTAATGAAGTTTTTAAAGCCTCTTTTTCTTCATCCGATAATTTAGAAATTGTATTTTCATCCTTTTTTATTAGGTTATCGATGTGGTCAGAATCGACACGAACGAAAGTTAAATCTCTATTGTCGCCTTCTATTTTCTGGATTAGATGTGATATGATAGGAGAATCTAAGAGCAATACTTCATATCCCTTTTCTTTTGCTGTTTGGATATAAGAGTGTTGAGCATCTTTATTTCCAGCATATAAAATGACTAGTTTTCCGTCTTTATCTGTTTGGTTTTCTTTTATCTTCTCTTTTAATTCTTCAAGAGTAAAATAGGTGTCATCTACAGTTGGGTACAATACAAATGCACCAGCCTTTTCGTAGAATTTATCCTCAGAAAGCATTCCATACTCTAAAACAATTTTAATATCGTTCCATTTTTGTTCAAAATCAGCACGATTTTCATTAAATAGAGCTTTTAATTTATCAGCTACTTTACGTGTAATATAGTTTGAAATTTTCTTAACAGCACCGTCAGCTTGTAATCCTGAGCGAGAAACATTTAATGGGATATCCGGAGAATCTATAACTCCTTTAAGCATTGTCAAAAATTCAGGTACAATTCCTTCAACATTGTCGGTAACGTACACCTGATTTTGGTACAATTGAATTTTATCTTTCTGAATTTGCAAATCAGAACCTAATTTAGGAAAGTATAAAATTCCGGTTAAATTAAATGGATAATCTACATTTAAGTGAATGTTAAATAACGGTTCTTCAAATTGCATAGGATATAATTCTCTGTAGAAGTTTTTGTAATCTTCATCAGATAATTCAGAAGGCTGTTTTGTCCAGGCAGGGTTTGGATTATTAATGATGTTATCGGTTTCAACGGTTTCATTAACGTAATCTTCAGGAGCATCTTCTGGTTTTGGAAGCGTTTCTGTTCTAGTTCCAAATTTAATTGGAATAGGCATAAATTTATTATACTTATTCAATAGTCCGCTGATTTTAGAATCTTCTAAAAATTCAAGCGAATCTTCTGCAATATGCAAAATAATCTCAGTACCACGTGAAGTTTTGTCAGCTGGCTCGAGAGTAAATTCAGGGCTTCCGTCACAAGTCCAGTGTGCTGCTGGTTCATCTTTATAAGATTTTGTAATGATTTCCACTTTTTCAGCAACCATAAAAGCAGAGTAGAAGCCAAGACCAAAATGTCCGATTATTCCAGAATCTTTTGCAGAGTCTTTATATTTGTCTAAAAACTCCTCAGCACCAGAGAAAGCTACCTGATTGATGTATTTCTCAACTTCATCTGCAGTCATTCCTAAACCCTGATCGATGATGTGGATTTTTTTACCTTCTTTGTCCACTTTAACTTCGATAATTGGATTTCCGTACTCTACTTTTGCTTCCCCAATGCTAATCAGGTGTTTCAATTTTAAAGTAGCATCTGTACCATTCGATACCAACTCACGTAAAAAGATTTCGTGATCGCTATATAAGAACTTTTTGATTAAGGGAAAGATGTTTTCTACAGAAACATTAATTTTACCTGTTGTCATATTTTTTAATTTTTTAGTTTAATTAGATTAGTTTCACTTATTCAAATTAGATACCAATTTTTTTATAGTGACAAAATGTCGTATGTGTTAATTTTGAAAGAAAATAATAGGATTTTGGAACTCAACATATTTTGATGAGTTGTATCTTTGCGATACAATAATTGTCAAATGTGTAAGTAATAACTTAAATAATTCTAAAAAATGAAGAAATTTATTTTCATTTGCATGATGTCCACGATCTTATTTGCGTGTAAATCAGCTTCATCAACTACAGCTTCAACAGAAGCAGAAATTTCAAAAAAACTTGACAGACCAACTCAAGTTGCTATCAAAGGAAACTGGGTACTTACAAATGTTTCTTATGCCGGATCTGATTATATCAAAGTTAATTCTTTTGATCTTGCAGATTCTAAATGTTTTATAGGCAGTACCTGGAATTTTATTTCTAATAATAATAAAGGTACAATGACACTGAATTCTCCGAGTTGTACGGCCTTTACTTCTCCCATTGTCTGGAGTATTAATAATCAAGGACTTTTTGTTTTGAAAATTGTTGATCCTGGAACAAAATCAAAAAATGTGAGAACAGGATATTTGTTAAAAGTGGCAGGATTAACTGATAATTCATTTCAGTTGATTGATACAATTAATGTTGGTGGACAATCTAAAGATGTTACTTACCAATTTCAAAGAGCTAATTAATTTTAAAGAAGAATAAAAAATGAAAAAGATAACAGTTTTAGGATTGAGCAACTTACTTGTATTAGTTAGTTTATTTGCAAGCTGCGATTCAGTTAAAAATGCTAATAATACTCAAAAGGGTGCCGGAATTGGTGCCGTTGCAGGAGGTGTAATTGGAGCTGTATTAGGAAATAATTTAGGTAAAGGTGGAAACGCTGCTCTGGGAGCTGCAATTGGAGCTGCAGTTGGTGGAGGTACCGGAGCACTTATTGGAAATAAAATGGACAAGCAGGCTCGTGAAATTGATCAGGCTCTGCCGGGTGCAAATGTAGAGAGAGTAGGTGAAGGAATACACTTAACGCTTAATGAAAATGCTGTTCGTTTTGACACTAATAAATCAACCTTGACTGCTCAGGCAAAAGCAAATTTGGATAAATTAGTTCCGGTTTTTAATGATTATGGAGATACTGATATTCAAATTTTTGGATATACTGACAATACTGGTAAACCAGAATATAATTTAACACTTTCCGGACAGAGAGCCGCATCTGTAAAGGCTTATTTGGTTTCAAAAGGATTACAATCAAGCCGTTTTAAGACATCAGGTTTAGGAATTGCTGATCCGATAGCTACGAATGATACTGCGGAAGGAAGATCTCAAAACCGTCGTGTTGAGTTTGCAATTACTGCAAATGATAAAATGGTTAATGAGGCTAAAGCTCAGGCTGGAAAATAATTTAAGTACAATAAAATTTATTAAAAGCTGTTTCTTAATTGAAGCAGCTTTTTTTTGCCTTTCGAAATTAAACATTGTAAATTTGAACTCTCAATTAAAACACATGCTTGACATTCAAAATATTTCATTTTCGTATACCGATAAACCCGTTATAAAAAACGTTTCTTTTACCATAAATAAAGGTGAAAACATTGCTATTATTGGTGAAAGCGGCTGTGGAAAAAGTACGCTTTTAAAACTCATATATGGACTGTATGATCTGGATGAAGGAAAAATTTTTTACGAAGAAAAACCAGTTTTAGGGCCGAAATATAATTTAATTCCGGGAATGCCTTATATGAAATATCTGGCACAGGATTTCGATTTATCACCTTATGAAACGGTAGCTGAGAACGTAGGAAAGTTTCTTTCTAATGGTTTTGCTAATATGAAGAAGCTGCGAGTTCAGGAGCTTTTAGAAATGGTTGAGATGGAGCAGTTTTCAAATATTAAAGCAAAATTTTTAAGTGGCGGACAGCAGCAAAGAGTAGCATTAGTTCGTGTTTTAGCATTAGAACCTGAAGTTATTTTGCTTGATGAACCTTTTAGTCAAATTGATGCTTTTAGAAAAAATGCGTTACGCCGAAATTTATTTAGATATTTGAAACAGAAAAAAATCACCTGTATTATTGCTACGCATGACAGTACAGATGCTTTATCATTTGCCAATGAAGCTATCGTTATGCGCAACGGAGAAATTATGACTAAAGGTAATCCGGCAGAAATTTATACAAATCCATCTTCGAAATATATCGCCTCTCTTTTTGGAGAAGTTAATGAGATTCCAACTCATTTATTGCGACCTTCCGAAGATGAAACTGAAAAATCATTAGTTTATCCACATCAGTTAATCATGGTTGAGCATTCTGATTTGGAAGTTAAAGTCCGAAGAACCTATTTCAGAGGAAATCACTATTTGATTGAAACTGTTTACAAGAGGCAACTGATATTTTTTGAGAACGAATTTGATTTACCTCTTGAAATAACTATTTTCTTAGGGCTTAATACTTAACCAAATAATACATCATGAATGTCTTCTGTTTTGTCAAAAACGCTTTTTGCAAAAGGACAAAGTGGAATAATTTTCAGACCATTATTTCTGGCGTAGTCTACAGCTGCCATAACTAGTTTTTTCCCAACGCCTTTTCCGTTGAATTCTTCGTTTACTTCAGTATGGTCAATGATGAATTTTGCATCTCCTGCCCATGTATAGGTCATTTTTCCGGCTTGTTTTTCGTTTTCGATAGCTTCAAAATAGCCTTTTCTTATATCGTTGATTTGATGGATGTCCATGATGAATTATATTAGTGTTGTTTTAATTTCGATTGAATTAGTTAATGTTTTATGAATCGGACAGCTGTTTGCAATAGTTTCTAAGCGTTGTTTTTGAGCATCGTCAATTTCGCCGGTAATTTCTATCTTTCGGATAAATAAAGATACTTTTTGATCAGAATCCCTTTCAAAATCTACTTTTATATCAATTTCAGAAACATTCCATTGTTTTCTGTTGATGTACATTCGTAAAGTAATTAAGGTACAGGAGGCCAAAGATGAGGCTAAAAGTTCAGACGGACTGAATCCTAAATTTTTACCGCCCATTTCCTGAGGTTCATCTGCAATAACAATATTTCCACTGGCAGATGTTATTTCTGTTCGATACAAACGAGTATCTATTTTTGCGGATAGTGTTTCCATAAATTATTTACTTCTTGGTTCTGGTAATGGTACAAATTCAGTTTCGCCCGGAACTTTCGGAAATGTTTGTGCTGTCCAGTCTTGTTTGGCTTTTTCAATAAGATTTTTATCTGATGAAACAAAATTCCAAAAGATAAAATGCTCTTCAGGTAAAGGCTGTCCCCCAAAAATATACACAGTTGAATGGGCTGTAATTTCAAATTCGCAAAGCGTACTGTTATTAGTAATCAGAATTTGTTTCGAATCATAAACATGCTCGCCATTTTTAATGCTTCCCTCTAAAATATACAAACCACTTTCGCCGAATAAATCTTTTCCGATATTCATTTTTTGAGTTTCCTTACTTTTAATTTCAATAAAATATAATGGGCTGTAAACAGGAACCGGAGATTTTTTTCCGAAAGCTTCACCGGCAATCAGTTTATATGAAACGCCATTTTCTTCCCAGGCCGGAATATCGTGAGCTTCAACATGAGTGAAATTCGGATCGATCTGTTCCAGTTCTTTCGGAAGCGCCACCCAAATCTGCAATCCGTGAAGCATTTTATCTGAATGTCTTAAATATTCGGGAGTTCTCTCTGAGTGAACAATTCCTTTTCCCGCTGTCATCCAGTTTACAGCACCTGGTTTTATTTCTAATTCAGTTCCTAAACTATCGCGGTGCATGATGCTTCCTTCAAACAAAAAAGTAAGCGTAGAAAGCCCAATATGCGGATGTGGCGGGACATCCATATTTTCGTATTGATTTAAGTGTGCAGGTCCCATATGATCAATAAATACAAATGGTCCAACGGCTCTTTTTTCACGGAAAGGCAATAACCTGCCTACCATAAAATTGCCAATATTGGCAGCGCGTTCTTCTATAATTAAACTGATATTTGACATGGTTGATTTTATTTGAAACAAAATTACAGCAGTAGTACAAGTGTGTAACTTAATTTAGATTAAGAAAATTCGTTATTAGATTTGTATCTATAAAAATAAGAAATAAAAGATATATGGATTATATAAACTGTTACAAATCCAATATGCTAAGTTGAGAAATATGTTTTAATCAATTAGTTCAAATTCTAAAACGTCACTTTCAGTTCCATTGATTATAATCGATAAGTGATGAATTCCGGTATAGAAAACACGTGTTGTGATTAATTTAAACGACTGGTTTCTTTCAATTTTTATTAGTTGATTAGGAGGATAGATTTTTTCACTGATTTTGAAAACTTTTTTTGCCAGATGTCCTTTTGCTTTTTTGTAATGAACAGCATATTCTAAGCGAATCGTTTTTGGCTCTTCATTTTTATTATGTAAATGAAAACGAAACTGCAAATAATCTCCAATTTTTACAATTGGTGTTTTGATCTCAAAAGATGAAAGTTCAATATTTGTGCTTTCTAAGCCATAATGATTTAAAATTTCAGGATGTCCCTGCTTTAATAAAGTGCGGCATCCGTGTTTGATTATCCCATCAGTTTCTTTACTGTGATTTTTCCATCTGGAAGCGATTTCAAGTACAATTCCCGGATTATCTTTTACAATATCATTGAGATTGTTGGCAACGCTTCTGCGAACGTATTCAGATGGATCCTTTTTCAAATTTTCTAAAATGGGGAGAATAGAAGTTGGATTTTTTTTCAGGAACGGAATGGCCATTGCCCAAGGTAATCTTGGCCTTGAGCCTTCACTCGCTAAGCGGCGTACATGATGATTTTTGTGTAAAGACCATCTTATCATTTCGTCAATCATTTTTTGTTTATATTTTAAAATGAAAGGACGAACAGCAAATTCACAACTTATAAATTGTGTAATTGTAACAAAAGCTTTTACTGAAGTTTCAAAATCATCTAAGCCATATATTTCAATGTAATCGGCAAAGAAAATAAAAGCCAGATTACCATCGGTAAAACTATTTTTCTTTAAGTTTTCGATGATTTTGTCAATTAAAGCAACTGCTTCAGGGAAATTTTCAGGCATAAACTGATGAAGAACAACTGTTGTATGCTTCATTCGGTCTTTCCATTCTTTTTGAGTAAAATTACCTTCGTAAATGGCATCGATGAATTTCTGTTTGTGAAATGAAGGATGTACTTCGGCGACAGCCTGGCCAAATTTTTCGTAAAATGTAACGGAGTATATATCTTTAATTAATCCCATGAATTTTATTTGAATGAAGCTCAAAGATATTTAATGTACTGGAACAAAAAATAAAAATGTTTAAACGATTAAAGATTAAGTTTCATTTAGAAAAAACTTTATTTGCCCAATTATATTGATGCTTAATGAAAGAGATGATAAAGATGTTATTTAACTTTTCGGGCTAAAGTAACTTTTAAATCCACAAAATAAGTCCTATTTTAGCATCTTATAAAATTTAACAAAATGATTAGCGAAGCACAATTTCAAACGGAATTACAATTATTGATAAGTAATGCAATTCGGGAAGATGTAGGGACGGGAGATTTTAGTTCATTGGCGTGTGTTCCTGATACTGCAAACGGACAAGCTAAATTATTGGTAAAGGATCAGGGGATAATTGCTGGAGTAGAACTAGCTAAAATGATATTTCAATATGTTGATCCGGGACTGAAAGTAAAAACTTTTATTGAAGACGGTTCTCACGTAGAATACGGGCAAGTTGTTTTTGAAGTTTCGGGGCGTTCACAAGCTATTCTGAAAGCTGAAAGGGTGGTTTTGAACAGTATGCAGCGTATGTCTGCAATTGCTACCAAAACAAATCATTTGATGCAGCTTCTGGAGGGAACTGGAGCTAAAATATTAGATACACGCAAAACAACTCCAAATTTCAGAGTGGCCGAAAAATGGGCAGTAAAAATCGGTGGAGGAGAAAATCATCGTTTTGCCTTATACGATATGATAATGTTAAAAGATAATCATATCGATTTTGCAGGAGGAATTACATTAGCAATAAATAAAACAAAGGAGTATTTGAAAGCTAATAATCTGGATTTAAAGATTATTGTTGAAGCCAGAAATTTAGATGAAATTCGGGAAATCTTATTGAGCGATGGGGTTCACAGAATTCTAATTGATAACTTTAATTATGAAGATACGAAAACAGCCGTAGCCTTAATTGGTAAAAAATGTCAGACAGAATCTTCAGGTAACATTAACGAAAAAACGATTCGGGAATATGGACTTTGCGGTGTAAATTATATTTCATCAGGAGCTTTGACACATTCAGTTAATAATATGGATTTGAGCCTGAAAGCTTTCTAAAGAAACAACTTATCATAGTACATTAGAGTTTGTAATCTAAAATTTAGGCTCAACTAACTAAAACTATACTATATGTCGCAGGAAATAGGAGATCGGCTTGAGAAAATGCCAGTTGTACGTTTTTTGATTCAATTCTTAAAGGATATAAAATTACCATGGTTGGAAGGTTTTTCATTGTATGATTTACTCGAAATGTATATTCTGGGTATTCTGGAAGGGGCTTTTTCCTACCATGCCAGTGCGGTGTCGTTTAGTTTCTTTATGGCTTTATTTCCTTTTGCACTGTTCATCCTGAATCTAATTCCTTATATTCCTATTGAAGGATTTCAGAATGATTTTCTGCAATTTGTGCAACAGGGAGTTCCGCCAAATACTTACGATGCGATTAGTAAAATAATAAGTGATATTTTAAATAATAGTCACTCAGGTTTATTGTCATCAGGATTTTTGCTTTCAATTTTTTTGATGGCAAATGGTATTAATGGTATTCTTAGCGGTTTTGAATCGTCTAAACATGTTTTTGATAAGCGTGGTTTTTTTAGTCAATATTTGGTAGCAATTGCGATTTCACTAGTAATGACACTTATATTATTTGTAACTGTGGCGACCATTGTTGTTTTTGAGGTGTTTATTCAAAAAACGATTATTCAGGATGTGCTGAGCGACAGGATTCCATTGATTATTTTGGGAAGATATTTGTTTGTTATGCTTATGATTTTGATAACATCTTCAATATTATTGCGTTACGGGACAAGGCAATACAATAAGGTTCCTTTTATTAGTATCGGATCGGTTTTTACAACAGTTTTAATTATTATATCTTCGTTCTTTTTTGGAATTTGGGTTATAAAATTTTCAAAGTATAATGAACTTTATGGTTCTATAGGGACATTATTGATTCTAATGTTTTATATTTGGATAAACTGTATGATACTGCTGCTGGGTTTTGAACTCAATGCCACAATCAGAAAATTAAAACAAAAAAATAAATAGGATTATGAAAAATTGGATGTTAGCTATTGCTTTTTTTCTATCGTTAAATGCTATTCATGCTCAAGGCGTTGTTGGGAAATGGAAAACAATTGATGATGAAACGGGTGAGGCAAAATCAATAGTAGAGATTTATGAAAAATCCGGAAAAATGTACGGAAAAGTCGTAGATATACTTCGTGCTGATCATAAAAAAGATGTATGTATAAAGTGTGAAGGGGGCGAAAAAAATAAGCCTATTTTAGGTATGGTAATTATTAACGGACTTAAAAAAGACGGGGCTGAGTATAATGGAGGGACAATTTTAGACCCAACAAATGGGAAAAAATACAAGTGTTATATTACTCTGGATTCAGCTGATAAATTAAAACTTCGTGGTTATATCGGGATTTCTATTGTAGGTAGAACACAATACTGGACACGAGTTAAAAATTAATTTTATAAAATGCGAAATTTAGCTTCCCTAATTTTATTCTTAGCAACACTATTTGATAGCTCGGCACAATCTAAGAATTCATCATTACAGATAAGTCATCTTTCAGGTGGCTTTTATGTTTATAAAACATTTCATGATTACAAAGGACAGTTAATTTCTGCTAACGCAATGTATCTTGTTACAGACGCTGGTGTAGTTTTGTTTGATGCGCCCTGGGATGAAACGCAGTATGAACCATTATTGGATACTATTAAACAAAAGCATAATAAAGATGTTATAATGTATTTTGCGACACATTCTCATGAAGATCGTGCAGGAGGTTTGAATTTTTACAGACAAAAAGGAATTAAAACGTATACTATAAAAGCGACAGATCAAATTCTTAAGCTTGAAAACCAAAAAAGAGCCGAATTTATAATTCCGAATGATACTACTTTTACAGTTGGTCAACATACTTTTGAAGTTTATTACCCAGGAAAAGGACATGCTCCGGATAATATTGTAGTTTGGTTTGATAAAGATAAATTGCTTTATGGAGGTTGTTTTGTTAAAAGTGCAGAAGCAAAAGATTTAGGTTATCTGGGGGATGCTGATGTGAAAGAATGGGAGAAATCACTTCAAAAAGTACAAGCGAAATTTAAAAATCCGATTTATATTATTCCTGGTCATGATGATTGGAGGAATACAGAATCTCTGAAACATACTTTGAGAATGGTTCGGAAATATAATACGGTACAAACTTCGGGTAAAAAATAATTCACAAATTTAAAATAATTACATGTTTTTTGTCGAAGTTGTTTTACCGCTTTCTTTAGCTAAAACCTTTACATATCGTATTTCTGAAGCTGAATTCCATTTTATTAAAAATGGAATGAGGGTAGCAGTGCCTTTTGGCAAAAGTAAAATTTATACAGCTTTGGTTATTGATCTGCACCAAAATGAACCAGGTTTGTATGAAGCGAAAGAAATTCATCAAATACTAGACGAAAAGCCAATTGCAACAGAAATCCAGATTAAGCACTGGCTTTGGGTAGCAAATTATTATATGTGTGGGATTGGAGATGTGTATCGTGGTGCATTTCCTGTAGGGTTATTACTGGAAAGTGAAACGATTATTTCGCATAAACCAAATCGTATAATACATGATAGTGAGCTTTCTGATGATGAATTTTTGATTTATGAAGCTTTACATCATCAAAGTTCACTTAAGGTTCAGGATATCATTTCAATTCTGAATAAGAAAAATATACTTCCGGTTCTTCAAAAAATGATTTCAAAAGATATTATTGTTTTAGAAGAGGAAATAAAGGAAAGTTATAAACCAAAATTGGTTCGATATGTAAAACTGCATTCGAAATATGAATCTGATAGTGGTTTAAATGAATTGTTGGGAATATTGAAAAATGCTAATAAACAAAAAGAAATTGTTTTGGCTTATTTTCAAATTAGTGCTTCAGAAAAGAAACCCATTACAGTTAAGAAATTGGTAGAAGTCTCAAATTCGGCTTCCACAGTTGTAAAAGCATTAATAGAGAAAGAAATTTTTGAAGAGTATTATTTGCAGCATGACAGGGTTTCTTTTGAAGGAGCTGCTTCGGAAAAACAATTAGTATTGAGTAAGACTCAGCAAACAGCTTTAAATGAAATTGAAAATTGCTTATTAGAAAAAGAGGTTTGTCTGCTTCACGGTGTTACTTCAAGTGGTAAAACAGAAATATATATTAAGTTAATAGAGGGATATTTAGCCATAGGAAAACAGGTTTTATATCTTTTGCCTGAAATTGCACTTACAGCGCAACTGGTATCTCGTTTGCGATTTCATTTTGGCGATAAAGTAGCTGTTTTTCATTCTAAATACAGTAACAACGAGAGGGTAGAAGTCTGGAAGAAAACGCTGGAGAATTCAGAAAAAGCACAAATTGTAATAGGGGCAAGGTCGGCTTTATTTTTGCCTTTTACTAATCTTGGTTTATTAATTGTGGATGAAGAACATGAACAGACTTTTAAGCAGACTGATCCGGCACCTCGATTTCATGCACGTGATTCAGCAATTGTTTTGGCTAATTTTCATGGTGCAAAAGTGCTTTTAGGATCAGCAACTCCAAGCATTGAAACTTATTTTAATACTCAAATTCAAAAATTCGGTTTAGTTACCATTACCGAACGTTATAACGATGTCCGAATGCCTGAAATTGTTTTGGTTGATTTAAAGGACAAACATTTTAGAAAAAGAATGACGGGCCACTTTAGTGATCTTTTGATTGAAGAAATAGCAGAAGCGTTGTCTTTAGGTGAACAAGTAATTTTGTTTCAAAACAGAAGAGGATATTCGCCAGTGATTGAGTGCTCAACCTGTGGGCATGTGCCCCATTGTCAGCAGTGCAATGTAAGTTTGACTTATCATAAATACAAAAATCAGCTGCGTTGTCATTATTGCGGTTATTCAATAGCAAAGCCAACGCATTGTCATAATTGTTCTAGTATTGATCTGACAACAAAAGGCTTTGGAACAGAGCAGATAGAACAGGAGCTAGGCGCACTTTTTCCGAAGGCAAAAACCGGAAGGATGGATCAGGATACGACAAGAGGGAAGTTTGGCTTTGAAAAAATTATTGATGCCTTTAAAAACAGAGAAATAGATATTTTGGTTGGTACACAAATGCTGGCTAAAGGATTGGATTTTGATAATGTAAGTCTAGTTGGAATTATGAATGCTGATAATATGCTGCATCATCCTGATTTTAGAGCATTTGAACGCAGCTTTCAGATGATGACGCAAGTCGCAGGAAGAGCCGGAAGATCTAAAAAACAAGGAAAAGTTGTGATTCAGACTTATAATCCAAATCATAATACAATTCAGCAGGTTACGATGCATGATTATGCGGGTATGTATAAGGAACAATTGTATGACAGGAAAATTTATAAATATCCACCTTATTTCAGAATTATAAAACTGACTTTAAGACACCGTGATTTTGATAAATTAAAAGAAGGTACCATGTGGATGTATCAGGTTTTAAACCAAAACTTAAATTTGCCTGTTTTAGGTCCTGAAGAACCTGCAATTAACAGGATAAGAAATGAATATATCAGAACAATATTGATCAAAATTCCGCAAAACATGCCTTTAACAGCTACAAAAAAAACTATTCAGAAAATATTGAATAGTTTTGAAGCAGTTCCGCAATACAGAGCTATAAAGGTGGTTGTAAATGTGGATTTTTATTAACTATTAAGAGATATTGGATGTAATTATTAAAGATCAAATTATATCCAACTTGTTAAATATTAAGGCGTCGATAAGGCTCTTACTAAATCTTCTTTTTTGTTTCGGCTAAGCGGAATCTTAGTAATACCAATTTCTGCAAATTTGCTGTTGAAACGTTCTACTTTGTCAATGTTGATAATATATGATTTATGGACGCGGATGAATTTTTCTTTTGATAAATCATTCTCAAAAGATTTCATGGTTGATAATACCAAATTACTGTCATCTTCAGTAACAACCCGTACATAATCTCCAAAAGCTTCGATCCATTTGATTTTAGATGTGAAAATTTTAAGCTTTTTAAGGTTGCTTTTAATAAAAATGTGTTCGCCTTCTTCTTCTTTTACTTCTTTTTTAAGCATATGCATGTCAATTGCCCTTTTTACAGAAGCATTAAAACGTTCAACGGCTATTGGTTTTTGAAGATAATCTGTGGCATCATAGTCAAAAGCTTTCAATGCATATTCAGCTTTAGAAGTAATAAATATGATCTGAGGTTTTGATTTTAAACCATCAAGAAAGTCAAAGCCATTAATAACAGGCATTTCAATATCCAAAAATATTAAATCGATATTGTTTAAAGACATACAGTTTTTTGTTTCGATTGCATTAGAAAAGTCCCCAATAAGGTGTAAGCCAGGATGATTGTTGACTAATTTTGCAATAATGGCCCTCTGTATAGAACTATCATCTACAACAACACAGTTTAGTTTCATAAGAGTTAGATTTAATAAGTTCAAGTTTACAATAGTAAATGTATTATTTTTTTGGAAAAAAAACTAAGGTGATAGCCAGTTTTTTGCATTTCAACGAATAAAAGAAAAAAAATGTTGGTTTTTAAAATATATTGGTTACTTTTGCACCCAATTTTAACAAATAAATATTGTATTTATGAATCATTATGAAACTGTTTTCATTTTAAATCCCGTTTTATCTGAGGTTCAGGTGAAGGAAACAGTAACGAAATTTGAAGAATTTCTTACTAGTAGAGGAGCTGAAATGGTATCGAAAGAGGATTGGGGGCTTAAAAAAATGGCTTATGAAATCCAAAACAAAAAAAGTGGTTTTTATCACTTATTCGAATTCAAAGTAGCTGGAGAAGTTCTGATTGCTTTTGAAACTGAATTCAGACGTGACGAAAGAGTTATGCGTTTTCTGACTGTAAGTCTTGATAAACATGCTATTTCTTGGGCTGAAAGAAGAAGAGCTAAACTTAAATCTACAAAAGCTTAATTATTATGGCAACATTACAACAATCTGCTTCAGGAAAAAAAGACGGGGATATCAGATATCTAACGCCTTTAAATATAGAAACAAACAAAACTAAAAAGTATTGTCGTTTCAAAAAATCAGGAATCAAATATGTCGATTATAAAGATGCTGATTTCTTATTGAAATTCGTTAATGAGCAAGGGAAAATTCTTCCTCGTCGTTTAACAGGTACTTCATTGAAATACCAAAGAAAAGTGTCTGTAGCTGTAAAAAGAGCTCGTCACTTAGCATTAATGCCATACGTGGCCGATTTATTAAAATAGTAAAAAAAATCTAGTCGCTGGTTTCTGTAAGTCAGAACCTAACTTCTAAAATTATAAGGACAACAACATGGAAATTATTTTAAAACAAGACGTACAAAACTTAGGGTTTAAAGATGATGTAGTATCTGTAAAACCTGGTTATGGTCGTAACTTTTTAATCCCTCAGGGTTTTGCTACTTTAGCAACTCCTTCTGCTAAAAAAGTTTTAGCTGAAAACCTAAAACAAAGAGCACACAAGGAAGCTAAAGTTGTTGCTGATGCTAAAGCTTTAGCTGAGACTTTAAAATCTCTTGAAATTAAACTTACTGCTAAAGCGGGTGGAGAGAAACTTTTTGGTTCTATCACAAACATTGATATTGCACAAGCTTTAGAAAAATCTGGTAACCCTATTGATAGAAAATTTATCACTAGTGGTGTTGTAAAACGTACTGGAAAATATTCTGCAAGTATCCGTTTGCACAGAGATGTAATCGTTGACTTGCCATACGAAATTGTTGCTGAAAAAGCATAATTTTTTAAGTTTATAATACATTAAATCCCGTTTCATTTAAAAAAAATGAAACGGGATTTTTTTTATATTTATATTTTAGAAAATATTTAATATGACTAAAGCAAATAAAATTGAGGGATTGAATATTATTTTGATTCTTGTATCTTTATTTCTGTCTCTAATGCTGCCATTTGAACTTTTTCTTTTTTCTTATGCGGTTTTTGGGCCATTACATTACTTAACTGAAATTAACTGGCTTCATCAAAAGAATTATTTTGTTCAGGAGAGAAAATATATCTGGATTTTAATAGTACTTACAATAGTAATAACTTTTTTGATGTTTTTTAAATATTTAAAATTAGAGACTGTGTTTTCAGGTTATTTAAGTAACTATTTCATGTTGTTATTTGGTGTTTTACTTGTCTCTGGTTTGTTCTTTTCTATAGGATTGGTGTTGTTTAAAGATTCTAAAAAGATTTTTTTGACTTTAATTTTTGCTTTCATTTTTGGATTATTGTTTCCGAAATTTTTCCCCTTTTCTTTTTTTATTGTCAGTGTTTTTTTGCCTACCATTATTCATGTGTATTTTTTTACCTTATTATTTATGGTTCTAGGGGTTTTAAAAGATCGTTCTGTTTATGGTGTAATAACAATTATTATTTTAATTTTGACTCCTTTTTTTATTTTGTACAATCCTTTTTTGTTGACATTTCATACATCCGAATGGGTGAAAGATACTTTTTTAGAAACTGGTTTTAAGAATGTTATTGTGTCTATAAATGAAATTTTAAGTGATATTTCAATTACATATTTTGATTTTAATTCCGTGCTAATTATAAAAATCCAGACATTTATTGCTTTTTCATATACCTATCATTATTTAAATTGGTTTTCTAAAACATCAATAATTGGATGGAATAGAAACATCTCTAAATCGTATTTAGTATCTATTTTACTTTTGTGGCTAACATCAGTAGTTTTGTATATTTATAATTATAAGATAGGCGTTATGGTTTTGTATTTTTTAAGTTTGCTTCATGTTATTGTTGAATTCCCATTAAATATTATTTCAATAAAAGGGGTCTTTTTCTCAAGAAAGATATTTGATTAACTTTTAAAAGTATAAATTTGCAGGCTTAAAAATTGAAGCATTTTATATAAGGAAAATGAAATATAATAGATTAACAAAAGAACAATTTGAGGAATTGCATCCGGAATTTACTAAATTTCTAGCGGCACAGTCGATTGATAGGACGGAATGGGATAAGATAAAGGTAGAAAAACCAGAAGTTGCCGAACAGGAATTGGATGTTTTTTCGGATTTAATTTGGGAAGGCGTTTTGTCAAGAGCTGAATTTTTAGAACATTTTTCTAAAAATCATATATTTTTATTTCAGTGTTTTGAAACTTATGTACAATCTATTGTATTGAAGTCTTTGGTTGCTGAAATTGATTTCCTTACTAAAGATGGTCTTCAATGGTTAAGTGATAATATGTTTACAGATGCAATTGAAATGAAAACGGGAAAGAAAATTTTTACTGAAGATCGAAACTCTTCTATTTTTGAATTAATACAGCAGGGGGCCTTTTTAAGTGACGGTCAATTGTTCAAACAAATTAATTCAATTTTAGAGTCTTAATTCTTTTTGTATTGATATTTAGTTGGTTATGTTTTAAAATAAAAAATAATCCTAATTTTGAGACTCGGTTTTTATACGTTATAATCAGCACTATTTTTAATATTTATGAGTATTCAGGAAATAATTCAGAATTTACGAAACGAACTTAATCAACACAATTACAATTATTATGTACTTGATGATGCTACAATTTCTGATTATGATTTTGATATTAAATTAAAACAACTTCAGGATTTAGAAAGTAAACATCCTGAATTTTTTGACGAGCATTCTCCGACTCAAAGAGTAGGTGGGATGGTTACCAAAAATTTTAAAACTATACCACATCAGTTTAGAATGTATTCTTTGGATAATTCTTATTCTAAAGAAGATTTAGTAGAGTGGGAAAACCGGATTCAGAGAGTTCTTGGAAATGTTGATTTACAATATACATGTGAACTAAAATATGACGGTGCTTCAATAAGTATTACATATGAAAACGGAAAACTGGTTCAGGCTTTAACACGTGGGGATGGTTTTCAGGGAGATGAGGTTACCAATAATATTAAAACAATTAGATCAGTTCCTTTGCAATTAAAAGGAAATTATCCTGATAAGTTTGACATTCGCGGTGAAATTATCCTTCCTTTCAAAGGTTTCGAAAAAATGAATCAGGAACTAATTGAAATTGGTGAAACTCCATATTCGAATCCAAGGAATACAGCTTCCGGAAGTTTAAAACTTCAGGATAGTGCTGAGGTTGCTAAACGTCCTTTAGAATGTTTATTATATTCGGTAACAAGCAATAATTTACCTTTTTCTTCTCAAATTGAAGGATTACAATTAGCAAGAGAATGGGGGTTTAAAGTACCAAGTGAGGCAAAATTAGCCAATACGATGGAGGAAGTTTTTGACTTTATTGATTATTGGGATACTCATCGTCACAAGTTGCCTTACGAAACAGATGGCGTAGTGATAAAAGTAAACAGTTTTCGCCATCAGGAAGAATTAGGGTACACAGCAAAATCACCTCGTTGGGCTATTGCATACAAATTTAAAGCAGAGCAGGTTTCGACGAAATTAAAATCAATTTCTTATCAGGTTGGCCGTACCGGAGCCATTACTCCTGTGGCAAATTTAGAGCCGGTACAGCTGGCTGGAACCATTGTAAAGAGAGCTTCTTTACACAACGCTGATCAAATTGAAAAATTAGATATCCGAATAAATGATACCGTTTTTGTTGAAAAAGGGGGCGAAATTATTCCAAAAATCATTGCTGTAGATTTAGAACAGCGTCCTTTAGATTCGCAGAAAACAAATTATATCACTCATTGTCCGGAATGTAGTTCCGAGTTAGTCCGAAACGAAGGCGAAGCAAATCATTATTGTCCAAACTTTTATGGTTGTCCACCGCAGATTATAGGCAGAATTCAGCATTATATTTCAAGAAAAGCCATGGATATCGAGGGACTTGGGGGAGAAACGGTTGCTTTACTTTTTAAAAATGGTCTGGTTCAAAATTATGCCGACTTGTATGAGCTAAAAGTAGAGGATATTCTGCATCTGGAAAGAATGGCGCAAAAATCTGCTGAAAATCTGGTGAACGGTGTTGAGAAATCGAAAGAAATTCCATTCGAAAGTGTTCTTTTTGCGCTGGGTATTCGTTTTGTGGGAGAAACTGTTGCCAAAAAATTAGCCAGACATTATAAAAATATTGATGCATTATGTCAGGCTTCACTAATGGAATTGATTTTAGTAGATGAAATTGGAGAGCGAATTGCAAAAAGCGTCATTGAATTTTTCGAGAATGAAGAAAATCAAAAAATAATTCAACGATTAAAAAGATATGGTGTTCAGTTTGAAATTATTGAAAAAGTAAATCCTGATGCAACCGATAAGTTCTTAGGGGAAACCTTCGTAGTTTCAGGAGTTTTTACTCAGTTTTCAAGAGATGAATTAAAGAAGACCATAGAAGATAATGGCGGTAAAGTGGGGAGCTCTATTTCTGCAAAAACAGATTTTGTGGTAGCTGGGGATAATATGGGGCCGGCGAAATTAGAAAAAGCAAACAAATTGAATATCCCAATACTATCTGAACAGGAATTTATAACCAAATTGAATGAAAGCTAATAGTCCTTCATTAATTTTATATTCGATTGCATTTTTTTTTACAATCTTGTTTGATATTCTTCGATATGATTATCTTATGGTTTGTATGAAATCGATTGTAATTCCTTCTGTTTTCTTTTATTTTTATTCGTCAAATAATTTTAAAATTGATAAAACCCAGGTTTTAATTTTTTCTTTATGCTTTGTTGGAGAAGTATTTCATCTTATGGATGTAGAAATTTCGACTCTGGGATCTTCAGTATGTTTTTTGTTTGTTTATTCTATATTAATCAAAAAGATTATTGTTGAAAAGATAAAACTAAAAAGAACAGATTTATTACCGATAACTCTGGTAATCTTAATTATTATCTATTTGTTGTTCTCTGTTTTAAGTTTACAGTTTGATAAAATCAAAGACTTTCAATTTCTATACTGTATTTACGGAGTTGTATTAAGTGTATTAGGCATTATTTGTTATACAAAATATATAACCAGAGGGACTTATGTTACTTTACTGCTTACATTAATGATTACCAGTTTTATAATTTCTGATATTTTTTTTATTTTTAATGAATACTACTCTCATTCTTTAGTTTTAATCCTGATTAGGGACATTGCTCAGATTCTCGCGTACTTTTTTATGGCAAAATATTTTATCGTATCAAATAAAAAGAGGGTTAAACAATAATTGATTTCCCTTGATTAGTGTGGGAATTATTTTTGTCAAAGTAAAAATCGATTCTGCCTAAATTTATTCCGTAGCATCCCACCTGATTTACCAGAACGTCCTCGCCTACTTTGTTTTTTACAATGGTAGGCTTATCTAAAAATGTATGTGTGTGACCTCCAATAATCAAATCAATATCTTGTGTCAGTTCTGCTAATTTTAAGTCACAAATTTTTGAAGCATTTTCTTTGTATTTATAACCCAAATGCGAAAGGCAGATAATAAGGTCGCATTTCTCTTCTTTCTTTAATAATTGAGTCATATCCTGCGCAATTTCAACAGGATTATTGTAAACTGTTTCCTTGTACATTTTTTTATCAACGAGTCCGTCAAGCTCAATTCCTAAACCAAAAACACCAACTTTAATTCCGTTTTTATTATAAATTTTATAAGGCTTTACGATTCCGTTCATGATTGTATTTTTAAAATCATAATTCGAACAGATAAGATCAAAACGGGCATGTGGCATTTGTGCGTACAAACCATCAAGACCATTGTCAAAATCATGATTTCCAATTGTAGAAGCATCATATTTCATCATGCTCATTAGTTTGAATTCAAGTTCACCTCCATAATAATTGAAATAAGGAGTTCCCTGAAAAATATCACCGGCATCCAGTAAAAGTACGTTAGGGTTTTCTTTTCGAATGGTTTCAATGAGAGCAGCTCTGCGTGATACACCGCCTTTGTTAGGATTGCGAGGATCATCAGCAGGAAAAGGATCTATATGGCTGTGTACATCGTTAGTGTGTAGAACGGTTAGATGCTTTATATCGTTTGTTTCAAAACTACTTAATGAAAAACCTAGGCTTAATAATGCAGTCCCCGCAGCAGTTTTCTCAATAAATTCTCTTCTTTTCATTTTGTTTTGTTTTTTTACTAAAACGACTGTTTTATTTCTGATTTAAGTTTGATTATTCTTCTGTAATTCTAATATCTTTTGGAATCGGAATTGTATCTGCTTCTTTAAAATAATCAATTAGTACATTTCGAAGTTTATAATTCAGGTCATATTTCTGAGTAGCTTTGAGAAAAAAGTTCATACTGTCTCCGCCATTTGCCAAATAATCGTTTGTTGTTACATAATATGTTTTAGTAATGTCAAGAGGTTTTCCCTGAATTTGAATGTTTTTAGCAGTATTATCTTTTGAAATTGTAAAAGTCATACCGGCTAAAGGATGAGCTTTCTTTTGTTTAATTATATCCGAAGTCATTTCGAGAATCTGATCACCTTTTAAAGCCAGGACAACGAGATTGTTTTCAAAAGGCATAATTTCGAAGGTAGTTCTTGTTGTTACATTTCCTTTAGGTAATATAGCCCTTATTCCACCGTGGTTTAGTAAGCAGAAATCAATGTCTTTTTTTTCACGTATTTTAAAAACCTTATTTCCATTTTGTAAACAAATATCAGCTATTAGGTTTCCAATATTGGTTTGCCATTTTCCAACACTTTTATCAAGTGTTTCCGGGCAATAAGCTAATACGCTGTCTAAATCTTTATTGATGTGATCACGATAAGGTTTGATAAAGTTTTCTATCTCAGGCGTCTGATTGCTTTTTTCGGTAATGGGTAATTGTTTACCTTCTATTTTATTCAGATGATAATTTTTCTTACTGCAGGATAAAGCAAATAAAAATGTTAAGAATATAACAAAAAGTTTTAAAAATACGTTATACTTTTTTAGTTTTACCATCTTAAATGAGACTTAAATAATTAATTTTGTAATCTGGTAAAAATACTATGTTTTTAAATTACTTGAAGGATTTTTTCATAAAAAAAACATTAAAAAATAATTTACGTAATGTAAAAAAAGAAGTATTTACCTGTAACGTAAAGACAATTGGCTTATTGGTTGACGAGAGTGATTTCAGGCATTCAAAAGCACTTATTGAGGAATTAGTTTCAAAAGGAATTGATTGTGAAAGAATTAAAATTGTGGTGTACAGAAATAAATTTAAGGATAAAAAAATATATTCTTATCCAACTTTTACCCAAAAGCACATAGATTGGAGAGGCAAGAGTAAAGTTGATTTTTTAACTCAATTTATTGAAACAGAATTTGATCTTTTGATTAGTTATTATGATGTTCAGAAGCCCATTTTGAAACTGATTACAAATCAGTCAAAAGCAAAATTTAAAGTAGGATTTGCCTCAATAGATAAAGATATAAATCGTTGGATGATAAATACTTCTTTGAGCAATTATAGGCTTTTCGTTTTTGAATTGTTCAGATATTTAAAAAAAATAAAGTAAAAATATAATTTAGAATATGCAATCATTAATAGGAACAGGTGTTGCCCTTGTCACTCCATTTAAAAAAGATTTTTCAATTGATATCGAAGCTTTGCAGCGAATCGTTAATTTTTCGATTGACGGAGGGGTAGAATATCTTGTTGTTATGGGAACAACGGCAGAAAATGCAACTTTGACACAAGATGAAAAAGAATTAGTTATTAATACTGTTGTTGAAGTTAATAACGGAAGACTGCCCTTAGTTCTTGGAGTTGGAGGCAATAATACTATGCAGGTTGTTGAGGAATTAAAAACAAGAGATTTCTCAGCATTTGAAGCTATTCTTTCTGTTTCTCCATACTATAATAAGCCTACGCAAGAAGGTATTTATCAGCATTTCAAAGCTATTGCTGAGGCTTCTCCAGTTCCGGTAGTTTTATATAATGTTCCTGGAAGGACATCAAGTAATATGGCACCTTCAACAGTCATTCGTCTGGCAAAAGATTTTGACAATGTTGTAGGTGTAAAAGAAGCGGCAGGTGATATGGCTCAGGCCTTGCAACTGATTAAAAATGCACCAAAGGATTTTTTGGTCATCTCAGGAGATGATATGATCGCTTTGCCAATTGTATTGGCTGGGGGAGCAGGAGTTATCTCGGTTATTGGTCAGGGATTCCCAAAAGAGTTCTCAGAAATGATTCGTTTAGGTCTGAACCGAAAAGTAAATGAGGCTTTTAAAACCCAATACTTGTTGTCTGATTGTATTGATATGATTTTTGAACAGGGAAATCCTGCCGGAATTAAACATGTATTCCAGTCTTTGGGAATTGCTGATAATACGGTTCGTTTGCCGTTAGTTTCAGTTGATGAATCATTGGCAGGACGATTAGATGAATTTGTAAGAACGGCATTAAAATAGGTTGCAGTAACCTCAGTATTTTATTGTATCAAAAATATTTTGTAGTAGCTAAATTAATAACTAAATTTGCCACCGAATCTTCGGTGTGGTTTTCCTTCGACATAATTGTCTAAGAAATCATAATAAAAGTAAGAAAATGAAAAAAATAGTATCGCTGTTAATTGTTGTTGTCCTTTTTTGCTCTTGTAGTGATTATCAGAAGGCATTGAAAAATGAAGATGTTGCGGCAAAATTTGAAATAGCGACAAAGATGTATGAAGCAGGAAAGTATAATAAAGCAATTAGGCTTTTTGAGCAACTTGCACCTTCATACAGAGGGAAACCTCAGGCAGAGAAGTTGTTCTATATGTTTTCTCAGTCTTATTATAAAACAAAGCAGTATTATTTAGCAGGTTATCAGTTTGAAAGTTTTGTTTCGGGTTATCCACGAAGTGAAAAAGTGCAGGAAGCTGCTTTTTTGGGGGCTTACAGTTATTCTAAATTAGCTCCTGTTTATAGTTTGGATCAAACAGATACAGTGAAAGCATTAGATAAATTACAGGCCTTTATTGATAATTATCCAAATTCTGAATATATAGCTCAGGCAAATGAGGCTGTTAAGGTATTAAGTGGTAAGCTTGAAAAAAAGGCATATGAAAATGCAAAAGGTTATAATACTATTTCAGATTACAAATCAGCATTAGTTGCCTTTGATAATTTTATTGCAGATTTTCCGGGAACTCCGTTTAAAGAAGATGCACTGTTTTATAAATATGATTCGGCATACCAATTAGCGATAAACAGTATTCCTCAAAAAATGGAAGAACGTTTAAATGTTGCCAAAGTGGCTTACAATAACTTGCTTAAGTTTAAAAGTGATACAAAATACAAAAAACTGGCAGACGAAATGAATGCCAGAGTTGAAACAGATTTACAAAAATTTACTAAATAAATAAAGTCATGGATTTAAAAAAGACGAATGCTCCTGTAAATACAATAACTTACAATAAAACGGTTATTGAAGAGCCAACAGGAAATGTGTATGAGGCAATCACTATTATGGCTAAAAGAGCAAACCAGATTAATTCTGAAATTAAAAAAGAATTGACTGAGAAATTAGAAGAGTTTGCTACTTACAATGACAGTCTTGAAGAAGTTTTTGAAAATAAAGAACAAATTGAAGTCTCTAAATTTTACGAAAAGTTACCAAAACCTCACGCTTTAGCTGTTCAGGAATGGTTAGACGGTAAAACATACCACAGAAGCTCAAACAAATAATACAGTACAATGTCAGTTTTAAACGGGAAGAAAATTTTACTGGGGGTTTCCGGTGGAATAGCAGCCTATAAAACAGCCTCATTAGTACGACTCTTTATAAAAGCAGGTGCACATGTTCAGGTGATCATGACACCTGCTTCTAAGGATTTTGTAACTCCGCTTACGTTATCTACGTTATCAAAAAATCCTGTATATTCCAGTTTCTTTAATGAAGAGGATCAGGATGCGGTATGGAACAATCACGTTGATTTAGCACTTTGGGCTGATCTCATGCTGGTTGCTCCTGCTACTGCCAATACCTTATCAAAAATGGTAACTGGAAATAGTGATAATCTTTTAATCGCTACTTATTTATCCGCTAAATGTCCTGTTTATTTTGCTCCGGCAATGGATTTGGATATGTATAAACATCCTTCTACTTTATCCAGTTTTAATACTTTAAAGCAATTTGGGAATGTAATGATTCCAGCTGAAAATGGCGAGTTGGCAAGTGGTTTATCGGGTGAAGGAAGAATGGCAGAACCTGAAAATATAATTGCTTTTTTAGAGTCTGATTTGGAAAGTAAATTGCCTCTGAAAGAAAAAAAAATACTTATAACTGCGGGTCCTACATACGAAGCAATAGATCCTGTACGTTTCATTGGGAATCATTCTTCAGGAAAGATGGGTTTTGATATTGCTAAAGCAGCAGCTAACCTGGGAGCATCTGTTATATTGGTGACAGGACCAACTTACTTAAAGGTTGAAAATCCTTTGATCAAGGTTGTTAATGTTGTTTCTGCGCAGGAAATGTATGATGCGTGCCATTTGCATTTTAATGATACTGATGTGGCTATTGCCGCAGCCGCAGTAGCAGATTATAAACCAAAGTTCGTTGCTGATCAGAAAATAAAGAAAGCAGCTGATGCGTTTACAATCGAACTGGAAAAAACAAAAGATATATTAGCTTCTTTAGGAAAAATTAAAAAAAATCAGTTTTTAATTGGTTTTGCTTTAGAAACTGAAAATGAAATTGAAAATGCTAAGTTGAAAATCCAGAAAAAAAACTTAGATTTGATTGTTTTAAATTCGTTGCAGGATAAAGGAGCAGGTTTTCAACACCAAACTAATAAAGTTACTTTTATAGATAAGGAATTTAAAATTGAACCAATGGATTTAAAATCAAAAGAATCTGTTGCAGTTGATATTTTAAATAAAGTTATAGAACATTTTTATGCGTAAATTAGTTGCTACTTTTTTATTGTTTTTGTTTTTTGGTTTTGCACAGGCACAACAGTTAAATTGTACAGTTACTATCAATACGGAGAGGCTGCCAAATCCAAATTTACAGGTCTATAAAACACTTCAGGCTTCTCTGTCTGAATTTGTGAACAAAACAGACTGGATGGGAGCTGTTTTGAAACAAAATGAGAGAATTAACTGTTCTATGTATATTACACTTTCTTCACATAATTCTGATCAGTTTTCGGGTACTATACAGGTGCAATCTTCAAGATTGATTTATAATTCGACGTATTCTTCTCCTGTTTTTAATTTTAACGATAAAGATTTTAATTTCAGATATACAGAGTTTGAACCTTTGCTCTATAATCCAACTACATTTGAATCTAATTTAGTATCTGTAATATCCTTTTATAGTTATATGATTTTAGGGTTGGATGGTGACACATTTCAGTTTAAAGGTGGTGATTCCTATTTTGAAACCGCCCAAAATATTGCCAATATTGCACAGCAAGGCGGCTCCAAAGGATGGACCCAGTCAGATGGATTGCAAAATCGTTATTTCCTGATAAATGATATGGTTGCTCCTGTTTATTCAGATTTGAGACAAACTGCTTTTTTGTATTATTCAGGTTTGGATGTAATGAACCAGGATTTAAAAGAGGCAAAAGAAAAAATAAAATCTTCACTAATGTTAATAGGTAAATTAAATTCTGTTAAACCAAATGCCTTTTTGACAAGAGTATTTTTTGATGCAAAATCGGATGAGATAGTATCTGTTTTTTCAGGGGGACCAAGTATTACAATTACAGATTTAGTAGAAAATTTAAACAGGGTTTCCCCTCTGAATTCTACAAAATGGTCTCAAATAAGATACTAACTGAATTTTATACTTCAATAATTTTACTTTTAAACCTATATGATAACTTCGCTGTCAATTAAAAATTATGCCTTAATTGAAAAACTTTCTATAGATTTTTCGAAAGGGTTTTCTATAATAACCGGAGAAACCGGAGCAGGAAAATCAATTATTTTAGGAGCTTTAGGAATGGTTTTGGGAAAAAGAGCTGATTTAACTTCTCTCAAAAACAAAGAAGAAAAATGTGTTATCGAAGCGCAGTTTGAAATTTCTAAATATAATTTGAAAGAATTTTTTGAGCAAAACGACCTTGATTATGAGGATGAAACCATTATCAGGCGTGAGATTCTTCCTTCTGGAAAATCACGTGCATTTATTAATGATAGTCCTGTAAATCTTCAGGAATTACAAGATCTGAGTCTGTTTTTGATTGATATTCATTCGCAACAGCAAACTCAGGAACTTTCTGATGAAGGGGTGCAGTTTAAAATAATTGATGCAATTGCTCAAAATTCCGAAATTATAGATTCTTATCAAAAAATTCTGAAAGTATATAGGTCAGATAAATCAAAATTAAATGCTTTACTTAAAAAAGAAAGTGATGCAGGCAAGGAGCAGGAATACAATGCTTTTTTATTAAATGAACTTGTCGCTGCAAAATTAAAATCAGGGGAACAGGAAGAACTGGAAGCTGATTTTGAAAAACTGAATAATGTTGAAATAATCAAAGAGTCAATTGATAAATCACTTGTAATTGCAAATGAAGAGCAATTTGGTGTTTTTCATAATTTGAATGAAATTAAGGCTTCATTACAAAAAATTGCAGCTTTTTCATCAGAATATCAAATTTTGTTTGAGAGAATTACAAGCATAGCAATTGAATTTGACGATGTTTCAAAAGAATTGCAAAATGCCACAGATAAATTATTAAATGATCCCGAGAAATTAGAATTAGTAAATCAAAAATTACAGTTGATTCATAATTTACAGAAAAAACATCAGGTTACTACTGTGGATGAATTGTTGCATATTCAGTCAAACCTGGAAAAATCGGTGTTGGAATTAGGTAATATTGAAGAAGAAATAGCAATTCTGTCCAGATCAATTGAACAAAAAACAGAAGAGTTAGATTTACTTTCAGCTAAAATTCATCAAAATAGAAAAGAAGCAATTCCGGTTTTGTCTAAACAGCTAATTTCAATATTGGAAACATTAGGAATGCCTAATGTTCAGTTTAAAATGGAGCTAACAATATCTGATACTTATTTTCAAAATGGAAAAGATGAATTACAATTTTTGTTTTCAGCGAATAAAGGAACAGACTTTGGCTTGCTGAAAAAAGTGGCATCCGGAGGAGAAATGTCCCGTATAATGTTGGCTGTAAAAGCAATATTGGCACAATATTCTAAATTGCCAACTTTGATTTTTGATGAAATAGATACAGGTGTATCCGGGGAAATAGCTATAAGAATGGGTGAGATCATGAAAGATATGAGTACTAAGATGCAGATATTCGCCATTACACATTTACCGCAAATTGCTGCTAAAGGTGACTCTCATTTTAAGGTATTCAAATCTACAATAAATGATGATACACAGTCAGAATTAAAGCTTTTGTCTCAGGATGAAAGAATTATAGAAATTGCCCAGATGTTGTCTGGAGCGAATATATCTGATTCTGCATTAAATCATGCAAAACAATTATTAAGTTAAAATAGAGATGGAAAGCCTTAGTTATTACGAAAATCAATTTATAAAAGCAGATTCATTAATTTCTGAAGGGAACATTGCTGAGGGAAAAGAATTACTTGAAGAAATATTATCTCAATATCCGGATTTCGGTAAAGCGCATAATCATTTAGGCTGGATTTATTATAATAAGCTTAGTAACTATGATAAAGGGATTTATCATTATAAACTGGCTATGAAATTTGAACCTAAATATCCTGCACCTTATTTAAATTATACTTACCTTCTTATTGATATTGGAAGGTATGAAGAAGCGAAAGAGCATATTAGCTTTACCATGCAGACGCTGGAAAATTTTGATTCCTCATCTTATAATAGTGAATTAGGAAGGATGTCCGAGTATGAGAATAATTATATAGCTGCTTACAAATATTATAATTTAGCAAAAAAGAATGCTTTAAATCCTAATTTTATAGACAATATGAATGCAAACATGAAAAGGGTTAAGGATAAAATGTCTATTTTTGAAAAATTAAAATTGAAACTGAATTAATACAATAAAATAATACAATACAAGATGATCATAGAACCTAGAATGAGAGGATTTATTTGTTTGACATCACACCCAAAAGGATGCGAGCAAAATGTTAAAAATCAAATTGAATATATCAAATCAAAAGGGCCTATCGAAGGGGCTAAAAAAGTGTTGGTAATTGGTGCTTCAACAGGTTTTGGATTAGCTTCAAGAATTACAAGTGCTTTTGGATCCGATGCAGCAACTATTGGTGTGTTTTTTGAGAAACCATCTGCAGAAGGTAAGACTGCTACACCGGGTTGGTACAATTCAGCGGCTTTTGAATCAGAAGCTCATAAAGCTGGATTATATGCAAAAAGTATTAATGGGGATGCTTTTTCAAATGAGGTAAAAAGAGAGACTTTAGATTTGATAAAAGCTGATTTAGGGCAGGTAGATCTTGTGATTTATAGTTTAGCTTCTCCGGTACGTACAAATCCTAAAACAGGTGTAACTCATCGTTCAGTTTTAAAACCAATTGGGCAGACATATACTAATAAAACTGTTGATTTTCATACAGGTAAAGTTTCTGAAGTTTCAATAGCTCCAGCTAATGAGGAAGATATTGTTAACACAGTTGAAGTTATGGGTGGAGATGACTGGGCAATGTGGATTGAGGCTTTAAAAAATGAAAATTTATTGGCTGATGGAGCTAAAACCATAGCTTATTCTTATATCGGACCGGAATTGACAGAAGCAGTTTACCGTAAAGGAACTATTGGTCGTGCAAAAGATGATTTAGAAGCTACAGCTTTTACCATTGCTGATAGTTTGAAATCAATAGGAGGAACAGCTTATGTTTCTGTTAATAAAGCTTTAGTTACGCAATCAAGTTCAGCAATTCCGGTTGTACCTTTGTATATTTCTCTTTTATATAAAGTAATGAAAGAAAAAGGAATTCATGAAGGATGTATTGAACAGATTCAACGTTTGTTTAAAGACAGATTGTATGCCGGAACTGAAATTCTTACCGATGATAAAGGAAGAATAAGGATTGATGATTGGGAAATGCGTGAAGATGTTCAGGCTGAAGTAGCTAAACTTTGGTTAGAAACTACCACGGAAACGTTACCTGCTATTGGTGATTTGGAAGGATATAGAAATGATTTCTTAAATCTTTTTGGTTTTGAATTAGCCGGAATAGATTATAAAGCAGAAGCAAATGAAATGGTTCAGGTAGAAAGTATTAAATAATTTATTTAAATCATTATAAAGGAAAACCATCAACCCAAAGTTGATGGTTTTTTTATGAATAAAACTTATCTTTGCGCAAAATTTTAAATTATAAAACTGTCCTTAAATTCCACATGTACTAATTATGGTTTTTTCTTTAATTATACCCGTTTATAATCGCCCGGATGAAGTAGATGAACTTTTAGAAAGCTTAATGAAATCTGATTATAATGAAGCTTTTGAAATTGTTCTTGTTGAAGACGGATCGTCAATTCCTTGCAAAAGTGTAGTGATGAAATATCAGGGAAAACTCAACATATCTTATTACTTTAAGCCTAATTCAGGACCTGGGGATTCCAGGAATTTTGGTATGATAAAGGCGATAGGTAATTATTTTATTATTTTCGATTCTGATTGTATCATTCCGTCTAATTATTTAACAGAAGTTCGTAAAGAATTAGACAGGGAATATGTAGATTGTTTCGGAGGTCCTGATAAGGCTTTGGATAGCTTTTCAGACATACAAAAAGCAATTAATTTTGCTATGACCTCTTTTTTAACTACCGGTGGAATTCGCGGTGGTTCTGAGAAAATCGGGAAGTTTCAGCCAAGAAGCTTTAATATGGGGATTTCAAAAAAGGCTTTTGAAGCATCAAAAGGTTTTGGGAATATTCACCCTGGTGAAGATCCGGATTTGTCTATAAGATTATGGAATTTAGGTTTTGAAACACGATTATTTCCTGATGCATTTGTTTATCATAAAAGAAGAATAGACTGGGAGAAGTTCTCTGTTCAGGTGAATAAATTTGGAAAAGCAAGACCAATATTGAATAGCTGGTATCCGGAGCATAATAAACTGACTTTTTTCTTTCCTGCCTTTTTTATTTTAGGGCTGTTGTTAGCTTTTTTATTGTTAATTTTTAATATAGATATTTTATTACAAATATATTTTGTATATTTCGTTATAATTTTTCTTACATCTAGTGTGGGTAATAAGAGCATTAAAATTGGGTATCTTTCTGTAATTGCTGTTTGGAAACAGTTTTATGGTTACGGAATAGGTTTTTTAGAATCTTTTGTAAAAATTATTATTTTAAAAAGAAAGCCTCAGCAAGCTTTTCCTAATATGTTTTTCAGGATATAACATGGCAAAGATTATTGGTTTGACAGGAGGTATTGGAAGTGGAAAGACAACTATTGCAAATTATTTTAAAGAAATAGGGTTACCCGTTTATATTGCTGATGATAAAGCAAAAGAAATAATGCAGTCTGAATTTGTACTAAAAGAAATTAAAGCTGTATTTGGGGAGGTAATATTCGAAAACGAAGTACTTAACAGGGCAAAATTAGCAGATATTGTTTTTAATAATGCCGATAAGCTTAATCAGTTAAATGCTATTATACATCCTGCTGTCAAGAAAGATTTTGAATTATGGCTTCAAAAAAATAAAAATTATGATTATGTAATTTATGAAGCAGCAATTTTATTTGAAAGTGGGAGATACATAGAATGTGATGTTGTTATTACGGTTACAGCTCCTGAAGAAATAAGAATTGAGAGGGTTATAAAAAGGGATAAAACAAGTAGAAAGCAGGTCTTAGACAGAATGAAAATGCAATGGAAAGATGAACAACGTATTCCTATGAGCGATTTTATCATATTTAATGATAGTCATGAAAATGCTAAACAAGAAGTTGTTAAAATTCTTAAAATTTTAAATATAAAACAAAATCATTCTTAAATGTTAATATTTGGTTAATGTATTATTTAGTATATTGTTAAAATATTAATTTTGTTTCGATGAATAAATTATTTTTTAGAATACTTGTTTTGCTAATGAGTTTATCCTTAATTGGGATAATTCTGGTTCAGGTATATTGGTTCAATTCTTCCTTAGAGAACAATGATGAGCAATTTAAGTATCATGTAACTCAGGTAATTAGCGATGTTTCAGAGACTCTTGCAAAACTGGAAGAATATAGTTTTCGGAACAAAATTAATCATATAAGGGATAGTACGGGTAAAATTCCGCAAAAAGAAGATTTATTGGAAATTTTATTTGTTCAAAGGAATACTAAAACTAATAAGACTATAGTTTATAAAAATAGTATTACATCTGAAAAGTATGATACTAATGGATCAATTTTTAATAAGAAGTTTAATTCAGATGGTTTTAAAAGCTTTAGTTCGAAGAGGTTAACAGAAGTTTACAATAATAATATTATTGATAATTCCGTCTTAAATCAAAGTACAATTCCGGATATAAAAATCGAAAAGAATGGTAATCTTGATATTTTAGATAAAGCTCAGTTGACGATTACATCTAATGATTATGCGTCAATATTACCAATAGACGAAAGAATTACCAAGAATAAATTAAATTCTCTTTTGAAGAAAGAACTTAAAGAACATGGTATAAAAACTAAATTTGAATTTGGAATTTATAGTAATGGTGTTTCTACAAAAGTGAAGTCGGATGGTTTTCATTATGATAAAGATGCTACTTATAGTATTCCTGTATTTACAGATAATGAAGGGAATAGTAAGTATGAGTTATTAGTTACATTTCCGTATAAAAAGAAGTTTCTGTTGTCTCAACTGGTAAGTATTACGATACTGTCTATAATTTTTACATTAATTATTGTAATTGCATATACAAGTGCTTTAAATCAGTTAATACGCCAAAAGCAAATATCTGAAATAAAAACAGATTTTATAAATAATATGACGCATGAGTTCAAAACTCCTATTGCTACTATAAATTTAGCTCTTGATGCGATTAGAAACCCCAAAATTATTGAAGATAAGGAGAAGGTATATCGTTATCTTCAAATGATCAGAGATGAAAATAAAAGAATGCACGCTCAGGTTGAAAATGTACTCCGAATATCCAAGCTGGAGAAAAAAGAACTGGATATTAGCAAAGAGCCTGCTGTGATTCAAAACATAATTGAGGATGCAATTGAGCATGTGAATTTAATTTTAGAAGACAAACAGGGTACAATTGTAAAACATTATAACGCAGCAAGAACTACTTGTCTGGTTAATGAAGTTCATTTTACAAATGTGCTGGTTAATATATTGGAAAATGCTATAAAATATTCTCCGGATATTCCTGAGATAGAGATTTTTACAGAGAATATTAAAGACATGATTCTGATAAAGATTAAAGATCATGGGTTAGGAATGAGTAAAGTAGCTCAAAAAAGGGTTTTTGAGAAGTTTTACAGGGAACATACAGGAGATCTTCATAATGTAAAAGGGCATGGTTTGGGACTTGCCTATGTAAAAAGAATAGTTGAAGACCACAATGGTCAGGTTTATGTAGAAAGCGAAAAGGGAAAAGGTAGTACCTTCATAATAAAAATACCACTAATAAATTGAAATATGGAAAATATTAATAAAAGAATACTTTTAGTAGAAGATGACCTTAATTTTGGTGCAGTTCTTAAAGATTATTTAATGCTAAATGACTTTGAAGTTACATTGGCAAAAAATGGTATGGAAGGTTTCGAAAAATTCAAGAAAGATGTTTATGATTTATGTATTCTTGATGTAATGATGCCTTATAAGGACGGTTATACTTTAGCAAAAGAAATAAGAGAGAAAAATAGTGAAGTGCCGATTATTTTTTTAACGGCAAAATCTATGAAAGAAGATGTTTTAAAAGGATATAAAGCCGGTGCTGATGATTATCTGAACAAACCTTTTGATTCTGAAGTTTTATTGATGAAAATAAAAGCGATCATTCAAAGAAAATCTTCTGATACAAAGGCTGAGCAAGTTCAGTTTGAGTTTAACATTGGTAAGTTTCATTTGAATTCTAAATTAAGATTTTTGACATTCCAGGATGAGGAGCCTATCAAGTTGTCACCAAAAGAAAATGAGTTGCTTAAAATGCTTATTTTACACGAAAATGACTTAATGCCAAGGGAGTTAGCTTTGACCAAAATCTGGAGAGATGACAACTATTTTACCTCGAGAAGTATGGATGTTTATATTGCGAAACTTAGAAAATATCTAAAAGCAGATGAAGATGTTGAAATTCTAAATATTCATGGCGAAGGGTTTAGACTAGTTGTTAAAAGCAAAGCAATATCTGAATAGTAAAAAAAGCTCCGGACAACCGGAGCTTTTTTATTTATAAAATATTTTGAGTTTAAATCAAATTAACACTTAATGTGATTTCGGTTTTTAATAGTTTGGAAATTGGGCAAATTTCTTTTGCTTTAGCTGCTATTTCAGAAAACTTTTCAGCAGTTATGGAAGGAACTTTTCCTTTTAGTTCTAAGTGAATTAAAGTAATAGAGCCATCTTCAAAAGTAACTGTGGCCTCAGTTGATAAGTCGTCCGCAACGAATCCTTCTTCGTTTAATAAGAAGCTTAATTGCATCGTAAAACAGCTGGAATGTGCTGCAGCAACAAGTTCTTCAGGATTGGTTCCTACTCCTTCTGCAAATCTTGTTTTGAAAGATAATTGTGCGTTATTTAGTGTAGTGCTTTGTGTGCTTATTAATCCGGCCCCTTCCTTACCGGTTCCTTTCCAGTTTGCGTTGGCTTTTCTAGTAAATTTCATATTGTAGTTATTAAAGTTAAAATTATATAGTTGAACTGCGAAATGATGTATCTTTCAAAGATAGTTAATATTTTACAGATTAGTTTTATTAATTTGTTATTGAAAAGTGAAAACAAAAAAAGGTGTAAGGAAAATTATCATCCTTACACCTCTCTTGATTATTAAAATTTAAAACCTTATTCCTGATTCAGGTTTCTTAATTGTTTAAGCTTGTCTTTCCATAATTCAAGACTTTCTTTATGAATGGCAATGTTTTTGCGAACTTCAAGAACAATTGAGTTTTCTTTTTTTGCATTTTTAGTGTTAGTGAAGAACTGAATGTTGTTTTCTAATTGGAATATTTCATTTTGTACTTCTTCAATTTTACGCATTATGAAAATCTTTTCATTATCTAATTTTCGCGTATCATTACTTTCAGATAAAGAATCAATTCTGTTTGAAAAACGCATCATTTCGGTTTCTTTCTTACTTAAGCTTAGCTTTTCAAAAAGTGCATCTAAGATTTTGTTGAACTTGCCTTCAATGTGTCGTCTTGAAAAAGGAACTTTTCCGAATCCTTTCCAGTTTTCAATATGTAATTTAATGGCATCTAAGTCTGTTTTGTGGTCTCCGGTGAGTTCAAATGTTCTTAAAGTATCCAGATATACTTTTTTATTGTCAAATGCAGCTACTTCTTCTGCATTTTCTTCAGATTTGTGTTCTTTTAATTTGTCAAAATAATGGTTGCACGCATCTTTAAATTCTTTCCAGATTTTGTCTGAATATTTTTTTGGCACGTGACCAATTTGTTTCCACTCTTCCTGAATTTGTTTCATGATTGGAGTAGTGGTGTTAAAATCAGTGCTTTCCTGTAATTCTTTTGCCTTTGCAACCAGGGTCATTTTTTTGTTTAAATTGTCGTTTTGATCTTTTTTGATGTCTTTGTAAAATGAGTTTTTAAAAGAATTAAAATTTCTAACGGCAGTTTTAAATGCAGCCCATGTTTCTTCGTTTACGTCACTAGGTACTTTTCCGGCAGCAAAAAATTCATTTCTAAGTGCTTCAACTTTTTGTATTTGTACCAGCCATTGCGAATGAGAAGCTACTTTTTCAGTGGCTAAAGTCTCGATAGCAGCAATGATTTCTTTTTTAATTTCAAGATTTTTTTGCTCGTTCTGTCTTTGGCTTTCAAACAAAAGCTCCCTTTTATCGTGGATTTTTTTAGTCAGTTCACTAAATTTATTCCAAATCGTATCACGATATTCTTTCGATACAGGGCCAATATCTTCTTTCCAGATTCGGTGTAAATCCTGTAATTCACGAAATGCCTTGTTAATGTCAGGCTCATTTACCAATTCTTCAACACGGGTTATAATTTTTTGTTTTTGTTCAAGATTGTATTTGAAATCCAGATCCCTCGCTTCGCGGTCTAAATGAAGATAGTCATAAAAATTCTCAACATGAAAATGATAATTGTTCCAGACGTGATTGTATTTATCTTTTGGAATCGATCCCGCATTTTTCCATCTCTCTCTTAATTCATTAAAATGTTTGAGAGTGTCTTTGATATTTTCCTGAGGATTGATAAGTTCTTTAAGCTCCTCTACTATAGCAAGGCGGTTTTCTAAATTTGATTTTAAATTACTTTGTAAATTTTTAAAGTGTACATTTCTTTTTTCTCGAAATATATTATAATATTCGTCGAACTTCGATTTTAAAGGAGAGTGATATTGAAATTCTTCATTAGGATCCTGGTTTGAAGCATTAAATTCTTCTTTTTTCTCTTCAATAAAGTGATTAAATTGGAGTAAAAATGATTTTTTAATTTCTTCTATATGGTCTTTAACAGACATGATTTTGTCTGTATTTACAAGTTTTTTTAATTCATCAACAAGTTTATCTAAAGAAAAAGTATCATAATCCTGCATAGGAATATCATGACGTTCCTTTAGTGTCTCGTCTTCGCTTTCTTCAGCATTAGAATTTGTTATAGCGTCTAATACTTCCTGATGAGTTGTTTCTTCGATCTCAATATTTTCTGTTGTTTTTTCAGAAATTGATGTTTGTGTTACATCACTTTGTGAAGAATCATTCAGGCTGATTCCTAATATTCCATCTGCTTCCTGCAGGTTGTCATTCTTTTCTTCTAACATTTTTAAATGTATAAGGTTATATTTTAAACATTGCGAAAGATAGTAAAGGTGTTTCTAAATACAAAATAAATCATTTTATTTATGCATATTTTGATTTAAAAATCTTACTCGTTTATATGTGAGAAGTAATTGATTAAGGTAGGGAATTATTTTTTATTTGTATTATTTGTTCCAGATTTTCCATGCTTTTTCTGCTTGAAAAATAAGCATATCATGACCATTTTTTATTACTGCTCCTCTTTCTTTAGCATTCTTTAAGAACTGAGTTTCTGCAGGATTATAAATTAAATCATAGGCTATATGTTTATCTGTGAAAAATTCATAGGGAAGATCGGGACAAGCCTCGGTATTTGGACTTGTTCCAACTGGGGTACAGTTAATGATGATTTGATAATTGTCAAAAGTTGTAGCATTAATTAATTTGTAATCTATGATATTTTCTTTCGCTTCTCTTGAAACAAGAGTATAAGGAATGTCAAGTTCATTAAGTGCAAATGCTACCCCTTTTGAAGCGCCACCGGTGCCGAGAATGAGTGCTTTTTTGTGATGTGGTTCAAGCAATGGTTTTAATGATTTTTTGAAGCCATAATAATCAGTATTATAGCCTTTTAATTTTCCTTTTTTTGTAAACTTTATAGTGTTTACTGCACCAATTAAGGTTGCTTTTTTAGAAAGTTTATCCAAATAAGGAATAACCTGTTCTTTGTATGGAATCGTAACGTTTAATCCTTTTAGGTCTGGATTGTTTTTAAGTAAGCCTGTAAAATGACTAATTTCAGAAATATCAAAATTTTCGTAGCTGTTTCCTGCGAAAATTTCGTTATTAAATTTTTCTGTAAAGTATCCTTTTGAAAAGGAATAACTAATATTGCGGCCTAATAAGCCAAAACGTCTTCTTAAAATATCAATCATTATTCTTTTCTATGTTTCTCAATGTAATTTTTCACCATTTTTTTAGACCAGACAACTGGGAAAAGATCTTCAATTAAAATGTAATTATCAAAATTTAAACGTAAACCATTGCTTAAATGAAACTTAGCCTTTGTGTTGTCCTGAATCATAAAATACAATCCGGCCAAACGGTATTCTATTTCGTTTTCTTCCGGAAAATATTCGGAAGCCTGCAGTAATGTTTGTATGGCGCTGTCAAATTCACCCAAAAACTGAAGGATGTCTACCCAAAATAACCAGGTATCTAATGCATAATCCCCAAATTCTACTGCTTTTCTATAGCCAAACTCAGCTTCTTCAAAAAAGTTCATTTGTTTGTTTATAGTAGCATACCGCTTCCAGTATAAACGATTTTGATTGTCTATAGCTAATGCTTTATTGACAAAAAATAATGCCTTCTGAAAATTGTTTTGGCGAACATAGAAATCAGTAATAGCAATCCATCCTTTGTCCAGAAGAGGGTCTTCGTGAACTGTCTGGTTGTAGTATTTTAATGCAAGGACATTATTTCCAAGCTTTTCGTAACATTTACCAATTCGCAATAAAGCATAAGAGGTTGCATCATCTAATTCTATGGTTCGGTTGTAGCTTTCTATTGCCTGGGCATATTTTTTAAGACGTTCGTATGCTTTTGCTTTTTCCATGAATGCTCCCAGAAATTCTTCATCAATAAGGGTTGCGTAATCAAAAGCGCGAATTGCATTTTCGTATTCTTTTATGCCGTAATGTAATCGACCAATCTGATGCCAGGCGATTTCGCTATATGGATTTTTGTTGATGTATTCGTTAAGATAAGCAATAGCTTCCTGATTTTGGTCTAAAAATTCAAAACAATAAACTACGTTATAAAGTGCAGACTGATCTTCTAAGTCTTCTTCAAGACATTTGATGAAACTGTCTTTTGCCATCTCAAAATTATCCATAAACAGATATTCCATTCCCATTAAGTTATATACATCAGCGAAATCATCTGTATATTGTAGCGCAATTTTAAGTAATTCTACTGCTTTTTCGTGCTGGTCTCTTTTGGAACAAATATTGGCTTTTTGGATATAAATTTCTTCGTTGTTAGGTTCAATGGCATACAATTCATTCAAAAGCTTCTCTGCCATGTCGAGTTTGTCATCGTAAACCAGCATTTCTACTTGTACTAATTTTAAGCCTGTAGATTTTGGGTGTTGATCTAATGCAAGTTTTAAGGCCTTTTTTGCTAAATTAGCCTTGCCTATATCTAAATAATGAAGAATAATTTCTTCGAATTCTTCAGAGTCAAAAAAGAGTACTTTGTTGGTTTTTAACATCGACTCAAATTTGGATAAGGATAGGTTATATTCTTCTTCTTCGTTGCTTAATTGCATACTTTATATTTTTGAAATTAGCCTGTTATAAATTTAGGTAACCATATTGTTTTTTTAGGGAAGGAGATTTATTGTTTTGAACAATTTAATTAACAATATAAACAAGGTTTGTGTTCTTTTTTTGCTTATAATCTTCTGATATATAGAAGATTGTTTGTTTGTTGTTTTGAGTTCTGTTTTTAATTTAGCTACCTAGCCCAGATAGGAACGACATCCTTTTGTTTTTTTCTTTAAAAAACAAAAGATATAGTGGAGAGCTGGAAATAGCTTCTGATTAAGCTGATTGTTCTTTTTTTAAAATTTCATCCATAACTTCAAGAATTACGGCACATCCTTCTTTTATTTCTTCTTCAGAAATGGTTAATGGAGGTGTTATTCTAATGGCGCAACCTTCAAATAATAACCAAAACAAAATAAGCCCTTTTTCCTGACAGTTTAAAATAACCTGATTCGTTATATCGGCACTTTTGGTCATAGCGGCAAGCATTAATCCCTTTCCTCTAATTTCTGTTATCAAAGGATGTACCAAAAGTGATCTGAAGAGTTTTTCTTTGGCTAAAGTTTCCTGCATCAGATTAGTCTCAGTTAATTCTTTCAAAGTTGCCAGACAGGCTGCCGCAATGACAGGATGACCTCCAAAAGTGGTGATATGTCCTAATTTAGGGTTCTCGGTTAAAAGATCCATTTTTTCAGCAGATGCCGTAAAAGCCCCTACTGGCATTCCTCCCCCCATTCCTTTTCCCATAACGACAATATCTGGAACCACATCATAGTTTTGGAAGCCGAATAATTTTCCGGTACGGCCAAAACCAGGCTGAATTTCATCTACAATCATCATCGCACCAACTTCGTTACAGCGTACTCGTACTTTTTGCAGAAAGTTGTTTTCTGGCTGAATAAAACCAGCGCCCCCCTGAATCGTTTCGAGTAAAATGGCTGCTGTTCTGGTCGTTATTTTTTGTAAATCGTCTTCGTTGTTAAATGTAATAAAATCAACATCCGGTAGCAATGGGCGAAAGGCTTGTTTGCGTTCTTCGAATCCCATAACACTCATAGAGCCCATCGTATTTCCGTGATAGGCATTGTTGCATGAAATGAGCTGACTGCGGCCTGTTGTTCGTTTTGCTAATTTAAGTGCCCCTTCGATTGCTTCTGTTCCTGAATTTACTAAATAAGTTTTGTTTAACGAATCTGGTAGGAGTGAAGCTAATAATTTGCAATATTCTACGGCCGGACTTTGTGAATATTCGCCATAAACCATTACGTGTGAATATTTGTCCAGCTGATCTTTTATTGCCTGATTTACTCTTGGATGCTGGTGACCTAGTGTACAGGCTGATACGCCGGCTACAAAATCTAAATATTTTTTATTTGTAGTATCGTAAATGTAAGAGCCGATTGCATGCGAAACTTCCATTCCGAGTGGATATGGAGACGTTTGCGCCTGATATTTTATAAAATCTGGATTCATTTTTTTAGTTTAGAACTACGATTTTGAGGATTTGATTGTTTACGGATGTTTAAACCCCTGTTTTACTAAAAATTATTTTTTAGCTTTTTTGTCAGTTGTTTTACTGGTTTTTGCTGCGGGTTTCTTTTTGTTGTAATTTAATGTTTCTTTTCGGACTTTCATAGGAATATTAGGTTTAGCATTTTCTGCTTTGCCTTCTTTAACTAATTTTTCGTTGAGTTCGTTTTCTTCAGGAGAAAAAATGTCATCTTTTGATTTTATTCTTTCCTCTCCACGCCAGACAAAACCTTTTAATTTGCGGTCATTTTCTGCCAACTCATCTTCTGGATAGCTGTCACTTTGAACATTTTTAAAAAGAGTAATGTTTTCAACAGCATTATTTTCTATAATAAGATTGATTCTGCTACTTACACTTTTATCGATCCCTACAAGTTCATTAGCATTATTTCTTGCGTAATATATTGCTTCGGTATTTTTTATTATATCGACATCATGTAGTTTTCCATCTTTGAATTTTCCAATGAGGTTTATGCCTTTGACCTGGTTGTAACCTGTGCCGAGCGTATCCCGGGAAATTAGGAATGTATTGTTGAACACTTTGAGCGTGTCTAATTTTTGGGTCTTGTTGTTGCCTATTAAATGCATGAGGTCACCTGTGATTTGACTTTCTGCATTCCATAAAATTGGCTTTCCAATTAATTTTGTAAGAGCAGTTTTACTATTTGAATGAAGTGAGTCGCATTTTCCACTCATATCGATTTTGTAAAAACGGACATTATTAAAAGCTCTGATGATTCTTTCTCCTTCTTTCCCGGTAACCATGAGTTTTTTACCATGAATATATACAGAATCTTTTTCGACCAAATTTATAGCAACTGCCCTTTTTGTTACAAACATAGAATCCTTTAGTTTGTATAATTCGGCATAATGACCTTTTACGATGCCCTTATTTATAGAATCTGTGATTTTTACATTTCGTGTTGCTGAAGCAAATTCGGTATTACGATTGTAGTATAAACTGTCACCCTCGATTCGCCGGTCATCGTATTTTATATATGATTTTCGCAGGAAATGTGCAAGGTTTTTTCTGGTGTCATAAAATCCATTTTCAGTATAAATATAATTTTTTTTGCTTGTGATGGTTGATGGGCCAAATAAGTAAGAATGCCCTGAGTTACTATAATAATCTAAGTGATTAGATTTCATAACATATTTAGGGTTTGTAAGTACTACTTCTGTTAAAAACTGAAATTTTTTCTGTTTCACGTAATACCTTCCGGATTTACTTACTAAGGTATTGTCTTTGTTTACAATTGTGCCTTTGGTATTGTAAAAAACTTCCTGAACATTTCTGTCAAAATTGATAGTGTCTGTTTGTAGCGTTGCATCAGGAGAAGTCATAATAGCGTTTCCGGTTGCGAAAGCCTTTTTTACGTTACCACTGTATTCAGCATATTTACTATTTAAAAATAAGGTGTCTCCTTGTACAAGCTGTACGTTTCCGAAAGCTTTGATATAGTTTTCTTTTTGAAAAAAATAGGCTTTATTGCATGTGAGGACTACGCCATCATGATTTATTTTTACATTTCCGGTAAGTAAAAGAGCGCCGGGAATTTCTACTTCGTTGACATCTGAAAAGTCTGAGTTTTCAACTATTATTTTTTTAGGAGCCTGCGCTTTTGCATTCTGAGCAATTCCTGTGACCAAACAAATGGATATGAAAAAGAGTAATTTCTTCAATTGATTTAATTTTTTTCAAATTTATGAAAAAGGTAGCAACCTAAGCTGATATTAAGATTTATTTATAATCGTGAATCAATGCAAATTTAGGAAATTAAACAGGCAGAGATGTGACTCTCTGCCTTAAGTATAGGTTCTTTGAAACGAAGAGAGCTAAATCTTTTTTTTCAATGATGCGGCATCAATGTCGCTATGTGAAACGTCATAAACTGCTTTTCCGTTTTTGATCAAAATCAATTGAGGGGATTCGTGGTGTACATTGAATTTGTTGGCGATTTCGTTTGAAATATCACGATGTGCAATCAAATCTAAAAAATAAGGATCAACAATATTTTCAAGAGCATATTCTCTTTCAAATTGTTTAAGTGCCATTCTGCTGATACTGCATCTTGTGCTGTGTTTGAAAATCACAACTGGTTTTTCGTATGATATTGCTTCTACTTCCTGTAATTGAAGAATATCGGTTAATTCTGTCCAGTTTACATTGCTTTTTGGAGCTTCTGAATTATCAGAATTTCCGAAAATTGATTTTAAAAAACTCATAATTTAGTTTATTTGTGACTTTTTGACATGTTTAAAGCGATAAAATAAGTTTAAAAAGGTCATTTTGTCTGTTTTTGTGTTCTGGAATATAATTTGTCCATTTTGTTACAAAGTTAATTTTTTTGAGTGAAAAATGTAGCTGTATAAATCTTAACTTTAATGGTATTGAATATTTGAAAACAATAAATCATCAAATCATAAAAACATGAACATTAACAAATTTACAATTAAATCGCAGGAAGCTATTCAACTCTCACAGCAGTTAGCTCAGCGAAATGGACAGCAGCAAATTGAAAACGAGCATATTTTCAAAGCTATTTTTGAGGTTGACGAAAATGTGGCACCATTTATTCTGAAAAAACTAAATGTAAATGTGCCTTTGTTTTTGCAAATTTTAGACAGTACGATTCAGAGTTTTCCAAAAGTTTCGGGAGGTGATATTATGCTTTCAAGAGACGCCAATAAAGCTTTGAATGAAGCTGAAATTATTGCACAAAAAATGAACGATGAATATGTTTCAATCGAACATCTGATTTTAGCCATTTTTGATTCAAAAAGCAAAGTTTCTCAAATTTTAAAAGATCAGGGCGTTACAGGAAAAGGGCTTAAAGCAGCTATTGAAGAATTACGCAAGGGCGAAAGAGTGACATCAGCTTCAGCAGAAGAAACGTATAATTCGCTAAATAAATATGCTAAGAACTTAAACGAATTAGCACGTACAGGAAAATTAGACCCAGTTATTGGGCGTGACGAAGAGATTCGTCGTGTGCTTCAAATTTTAACTCGTAGAACAAAAAACAATCCAATGCTTATTGGTGAACCTGGAGTTGGTAAAACGGCTATTGCAGAAGGTTTGGCGCATAGAATTGTAGATGGAGATGTTCCGGAAAACTTAAAAGAAAAGATTGTTTTCTCATTAGACATGGGAGCTTTAATCGCCGGAGCAAAATACAAGGGAGAGTTTGAAGAGCGTTTAAAATCGGTGGTAAAAGAAGTTACTGCCGCAGAAGGTGATATCGTTCTGTTTATTGATGAAATCCATACGCTTGTTGGAGCGGGTGGAGGCGAAGGCGCAATGGACGCAGCGAACATCTTAAAACCAGCTTTGGCTCGTGGAGAACTGAGAGCGATTGGGGCAACAACTTTAGATGAATATCAAAAATACTTTGAGAAGGATAAAGCGCTTGAAAGACGTTTCCAAAAAGTTTTAATTGACGAACCAGATACAGAAAGTGCAATTTCAATTCTTCGTGGAGTCAAAGAGAAGTATGAAACGCATCATAAAGTTCAGATTAAAGATGAAGCAATTATTGCGGCTGTTGAGCTTTCACAAAGATATATTACAAATCGTTTCTTGCCTGATAAAGCGATTGACTTAATGGATGAAGCAGCTTCTAAATTGCGTATGGAGATCAATTCAAAACCAGAAGAATTAGATGTTTTGGATCGTAAAATCATGCAGTTGGAAATCGAGATCGAAGCCATTAAACGTGAAAAGGAAGAAAGTAAGCTTAAGATTTTAGGTATGGAATTGGCCAACCTTAAAGAAGAGCGAAACGAAATCTATGCAAAATGGAAACAGGAAAAAGATATCGTTGACGGAATTCAGGCTGTAAAACATGAAATTGAAGACTTTAAGTATGAAGCAGAACGTGCAGAACGAGATGGGGATTACGGCAAAGTAGCGGAGATTCGTTATGGAAAAATAAAAGAAGCTCAGGAACGTCAGGAAACATTGCAGAAACAATTACAAGAGTTCCAATCTGGAAGTTCTTTAATTAAAGAAGAAGTTACCAGAGAGGACATTGCTGAAGTGGTGGCAAAATGGACAGGAATTCCTGTAACTAAAATGCTTCAAACAGAAAGAGAAAAACTCTTGCATCTTGAAGATGAATTGCACAAACGTGTGGTTGGGCAGGAAGAGGCTATAGAGGCAGTGAGTGATGCCGTTCGAAGAAGCCGTGCCGGTTTACAGGATATGAAAAAACCTGTTGGAACATTCTTATTCTTAGGAACAACCGGAGTGGGTAAAACCGAATTAGCAAAAGCATTGGCAGAATATCTTTTTGATGACGAAAATGCAATGACACGTATCGATATGAGTGAATATCAGGAACGTCACAGTGTAAGCCGTTTAGTTGGGGCGCCTCCAGGATATGTTGGTTATGATGAAGGCGGTCAATTAACAGAAGCGGTTCGCAGAAAACCTTATTCTGTAGTTTTGCTTGATGAGATTGAAAAAGCACATCCTGATACTTTTAATATTTTATTGCAAGTTCTGGATGAAGGTAGATTGACGGACAACAAAGGGCGTTTGGCGGATTTCAAAAACACGATTATCATTATGACTTCTAATATGGGAAGCCAGATTATTCAGGAGAAATTTGAAAATCTTAAAGGAGGAGTAGAAGCGGCAACAGAGGCGGCGAAAAATGAAGTTTTAGGACTATTGAAACAAACAGTTCGTCCTGAATTCATAAACCGTATCGACGAAATTGTGATGTTTACGCCGTTAACGGTAGATAATATTTCAAGAATTGTAAGTTTGCAGCTTAAAGCTGTTACTAAAATGCTGGCTCAACAAGGCATTACAATGGATGCAACTCCAGAAGCAATTGCTTATTTGTCAGACAAAGGGTTTGATCCTCAATTTGGAGCTAGACCGGTAAAACGTGTAGTTCAGAGAGAAGTTTTAAATCAGTTGTCTAAAGAAATACTGGCAGGAAATATTACTACTGAAAGTATTATTTTGATTGATGCTTTTGATGGCAAGCTGGTTTTTAGAAATCAGACTCAACCAGCAGTGTAATTAGGTATAACTATAAAATCAACTGCATAATTTATAATGACACCAGTAGAAATGCTGGTGTTTTTTGTGTTAATCAGTGAATAATGAAAGATTTTTAAAAAGTATTGTAAAAAAATAATCTGATTAATTACCAAATTTACACAAACATTAAATAATTTATTATGAACAATATATTTAGAGGATTGCTCGCCGGATACGGAGCAAAAAAATTAGGAGGAGGTTGTTTTGGTACAATAATCGTTTTTATAATTCTTTGGTTTTTGTTGGGTCAGTGTAGTTAAAATTAAATCCTCAATACATTAAAAGGATTAGGATAAAAGTAGTAGATTCGCACCACTAACATTAAAAAAGCAAAATATAATGGCATCAGGTTTTTTCGCACTATTAGATGATATAGCGGCAATTATGGACGATGTTGCTGTAATGAGTAAGGTTGCAGCAAAGAAAACAGCAGGAATTTTAGGTGATGATTTAGCAGTAAATGCAGAGAAAGCTTCAGGATTTGCATCATCAAGAGAGCTTCCTGTGCTTTGGGCAATTAGTAAAGGTTCGTTACTGAATAAAATTATCATTCTGCCAATCGCCTTTTTATTAAGTGCATTTTTTCCGGTTGCAATTATTGTCATTCTGGTACTTGGAGGGTTATTTCTGGCTTACGAAGGGGCAGAGAAAATTTATGAATTTGTATTTCCTCATACACACATTGAATCTGAAGGAATAACTGAAGAGACTTATACTGAAGAACAAATTCTTGAGATGGAAAAAGGAAAAGTAAAATCAGCCATTATTACTGATTTTATTTTGTCTGTAGAAATTGTAATTATCGCTTTGGGAACTGTAATCGGAGAGCCAATTATTCAGCAAATCATTGTAACCTCAATAATTGCCTTAGTTGCTACTATTGGAGTTTATGGAATTGTAGCTATTATTGTCAGAATGGATGAAGCAGGGTATAAGCTTATTAAGTTTAGTAAAAGCGAAAAAAGTGTTTCAAGATTTATTGGTACTATACTTGTAAAAGCACTTCCTTTAATTATTAAAGGTTTGACCGTTATTGGCACAATTGCATTATTATTAGTTGCTGGTGGAATCTTTGTGCATTATATTCCTTATTTTCATCATTTAGCGGAGGATATTCAACTTCCTTCGATATTAAAAGAATTTGTAACTGGTCTTGTTTTAGGCTGTGTTGTTTTGGTAATCGTAAATTTGTTTAAAAAGATTTTCAAAAAGAAACAGTAACCGGTAAAGCATATAAAAAAAAACACCAACAGAAACTTAACTGTTAGTGTTTTTTTTTATCTTAAGCTTGCTCCAAGCTCAGTTTCAAAAGTCTGTTGTAGTTTAGACATGATTTTGTCGATCTGGCTATCGGTTAGTGTTTTCGTGTTGTCCTGAATGGTGAAACTCAGGGCGTACGATTTTTTACCTTCCGGGAGATTTTTGCCTTCATAAACATCAAACAGATTTACGTCTTTTAAAAGTAATTTTTCTGTCTGTTTTGCTAGTGTATGGATACTTTCGTAAGTTGTGCTTTGGTCAATTAATAATGCTAAATCCCTGCGTACTTCCGGATATTTCGGAATCTCTGAATATTTAATTTTTCCTGTTATTATTTTTAGTACCAAATCCCAGTTAAAATCGGCATAATAAACATCCTGTTTGATTCCAAAATGTTTTAAAATGGATTTCTTAACTACTCCAATCTCGACTAATACTTCGTTGTTATAAAGTTTCGCAGTTCCTTCAGAAAAAACATCTGATTTTGACGGGACGTTTGAAATTTTATCGATTCCTAAACGACTTAAAATACCGGTAATATAACCTTTAAGTAAAAAGAAATCAGTAGTTTTTTGTGGGTTTGTCCAGCTCTCCTTATTTCGGTTACCTGAAATCAACAAACTTAAATGTTTGCGTTCTTCGTATCCATTAAGGTATTTATGGTATGTTTTTCCGAATTCGAATAGTTTCAAATCAGAATTTCTTCTGTTGATATTATATGAAATTGCTTCCAAACCTGAAAATAATAACGACTGACGCATTGTTGATAAATCACTGCTCAACGGATTCAGCATCGTAACATTGTATTCTTCTTTTAAGTCAGTAGATAATTTTGCGTAATCAGCTGTAGTTAATGAATTTGCCATCATTTCATGAAATCCCTGAGAGTTCAGTTGTGATGCGATTATATTTTGTACTTTGTAGTCTTCTGTTCGCGGAGAGTTGGCTACTGTAGCATTAAATTTCTTAGAAAAATCAATATTATTATATCCATAGACCCTTAAAATTTCTTCAATCACATCTATTTCACGCTGAACATCTACTCGATATGCCGGAATAGTTAATCCCAAACCAGATTCAGAAACGCTATTCACTTTAATGTCTAAAGAAACTAATATTTTCTTGATGGTGTCTTTTGGAATTTCCTGTCCGATGATTTTATAAACGTGGCTGAAATTTAGTAAAACAGAAAAATCTTCTATTTTTTTAGGATATACTTCTATTACATCAGATGTAACTTTTCCGCCTGCCACTTCCTGGATTAAAAGTGCGGCACGTTTTAATGCATATTCTGTAATAGTTGGATCAATTCCTCTTTCAAATCTAAAAGAAGCATCGGTATTTAACTGATGTCTTTTGGCAGTTTTACGTACACTTACGGCATCAAAATAAGCACTTTCTAGAAATATAGAAGTGGTTACTTCAGAAACACCTGATTTTTTTCCGCCGAAAACACCTGCGATACAAAGAGGTCCTTTTTCATCACAAATCATTAAATCTTCTTTATGTAATGTTCTTTCAACGTCATCGAGAGTCGTGAATTTTGTGCCTTCCGGAAGTGTTTTTACAATTATTTTTCCGTTGATTTTTGCAGCATCAAAAGCATGCAGAGGTTGTCCTAGTTCATGTAAAACATAATTAGTAACGTCTACAATATTATTTTTTGGTGTTAAACCTATCGCTTTTAAACGGTCTTTAAGCCAGGCCGGAGATTCTTCTACCGTAATGCCTGAGATGGTAATACCGCAATATCTTGGTGCAAGAGCAGGCTCTTCGACACTTACATCAATTTTTAAAGTACGCATGTCCACCCTGAAATTGCTAACAGAAGGCGTAATCAATTCTACATTTATTCCACGCTGCAGCATTCCCGCTCTTAAATCACGTGCTGTCCCAAAATGACTCATGGCGTCTGCACGGTTTGGAGTTAACCCGATTTCGAAGACTTCGTCATTTGCAATTTTGAAAACCTCTGAAGCAGGAGTTCCCGGAACTAGTTTTTCATCCAGAACCATAATGCCATCATGACCTGTTCCGAGGCCTAATTCGTCTTCAGCACAAATCATTCCGTGGCTTTCCTGTCCGCGAATTTTACCTTTTTTAATGGTAAATTCTCCTCCATCTTTATCATATAAAACTGTTCCAATAGTGGCTACAGGCACTTTTTGACCTGCCGCAACATTTGAAGCACCGCAAACTACCTGAATAGGACTCTCTAAACCAATATCTAAAGTTGTTACTTTTAACCGGTCTGCATCAGGGTGTTTTTCGCAGGTAAGTACATGTCCTACAACAACTCCTTCTAAGCCTCCTTTTACTGATTGGTATTTTTCGACAACTTCAACTTCCAGACCTAAATCTGTAAGTAATTCAGAAGTTTGCTCTGATGTCCAGTCTGTTTTAATGAATTGTTTTAACCAGTTGTAAGATATTTTCATGTTGATTTCAGTATTCTTGATAAGGGTACAAATATAAGGATTGATTGCGGGAGTTGGAAACTATTTTTTTGTTTTCTAAAATTCCTTAATCAAAATTATAAATGGCAATAAATTAATTTTTTTTTTTTAAGAGATAGATTAGACTTAAATCAGTTCCTCAACATGTTTTTTGATATTTTCGGATATTTTTTTAATAGGCAAGTCGTTTTCATCATCTCCAAACGGATCTTCGATTTCTTCAGCGATTAATTCTAAACTTGCCAGAACATAAAAAACAAAAACCACTACAGGAGCTACAAAGTAACCCAGGCTTACAGAATATCCGAAAGGAAGCGTCATGGTATAAAAAAAGATAAATTTTTTGATAAAAGCACTGTAAGAATAGGGTATGGGGGTGTTTTTTATTCGCTCGCAGGCACCGCATATATCAGTAAAAGATCTTAATTCTTCGTTTAATATAATGAGCTGATCCCCGGTAATTTTTTTTGCATCATACAAATCATTAATTTTTTGATATATGATTTTTTTTAACTGATTGGGTTTGTGTTTATGGTGATCGATTTCTAAATCAACATCTTCAAAAAGCTGTTTGCTTGTGTCATCATCTTTTAAATGAATCTGAAGAATATGGGCATACATTGGAATAAATTTCCTAAAAAAACTTCTGTCGCTTTCATCTTTTAAAATGGCAGATAGTTTGATGGCGAGATTACGGCTGTTATTGACAAGACTTCCCCATAGTTTTCTTCCTTCCCACCAACGGTCATAAGCGGTATTTGTTCTGAAAACAAGCAGCAACGAGATAACAAAGCCCAGCATGCCGTGCATGATATTGATATTATGTATGTAATCGTTTTTCCCGATTTTAAAATACTGAACTTCCAGATAACCAATAACCGCACTGTAAATTCCAATAATAACCATGACAGAAAACAATTTTCTTATGGTGTCAGATTTGTGAAAACGAAAAATAAAAGTTACCCAGTCCTTTGTATTGTATGAAATCATTTAAATGTTTTTCGAACAAAATTAAACTAAAAACTAATATTTCCAGCTAATTCCTTTAATGCAATTTCAGATAATTTTGCCTGATATTGAGCGTTGCTGTTACGAACTTTTGCATTCACATAATTCAATTGAGCTGTTCTAAATTCTAATGTTGTAATTGTTCCAATCCTGAATTTATCCAGCGTAATTGAAAGATTTTGTTTTGCTATTTCTTCATTATCATCTTCCAGTCCAATAAGTTCGATGTTGGTTAAATAGGTCTGAAAGGCAGTGCTCAACTGGGTATTCAAAATCATATTTTGCTGTTCGATAGCAATTTGAGAATTTTCGATTTGCAATTTGGCCACTTTTTCATTTCGATGCTGATTAAAACCATCGAAAATGTTAAGCGTAGCATTAAATCCATAATTTAATCCTCTGGAAGAAGCTTCACTTGTAAAACCCAGACTGGATTGACTTTCTGCAAAATTATATCCGGTGGTTAAGTTAATCACGGGATATCGGTCTGCTTTTACCTGTTTCAATTCCAATTCTGCAATTCGTTTATTGATTATTTGAGCTTCTAATGCAGGATTTTGTTTTTGTGCCAAATCCAACAAATCAGCAAAAATTAATTTATCATCAACGGTAAGCTGGTTTGTGACTTTGAAATCAATTTTTGGATCACGGGCTAAATATTGATTAAGTAAAATTTTTGAATTGATATAAGATTCTTTTTGTCGCAACAAAGCTACCTGATCTGAATTCAAATCAACCTGTGCATTCAAAACTTCCAATTTTGATGCTTTTCCAATTGTAAAACGGTTTTTTGCCAGTTCTAATCTTTGGTTTGAAATGACAATGGTGGTGTCTAAAGCAGCTAACTGCTGTTGCTGTTGTACCAGGTTATAATAAGCTGAATTAACCTGTGCAATTTTTAGTAAAATCGTTCTTTTTAACTCAGCATCGCCCAGTTTTTGAAGTTCCTTTAGTTGATCCAGCCTGGCAAACATTTTCATTCCATCGAAAACTGTCCAGCCAAGGCTTACCCCGTAGTTTAAGCTGTTGTTTTTGGCATTGTCCAAAGCCGTTGTCGTTCCGTCCTGACGTGTTTGAGAGGAGTTTGTGATACTGTTGTTGTCTGTAATCGAAGCGGTAGCGGTTGGGAGCATTCCTGCATTTCCGATTGTTACATTCGTTTCAGATATTTTTGAATTGTTTTTAGCAATTTTAATTTCAAAATTATTTTCCAGAGCTATTTTCATAGCCTCTTCAATAGTCAGGACTTGCTGGGCATTGGTTTTGCCAATACAGAATAAGAGGATTAATAAAATGCGGTATAAATTTCTATTATTCATGTTTATTTTCTTTTACTCAAATGATGAATTCTAAATTTAAAATTCATGATTCAGTGCTATTTTATACTTTCTTTTTCGTATTCGTCAATATGGTCAAATTCCGGATAATGTTTACGGGCTTTCGACCACATCAGATAAATTGCCGGAATCACAAAAAGGGTTAATGCTAATGAGAAAATAGTACCTCCTACAATAACAACTCCCATTCCGATTCTGCTCGTAGAAGCCGCTCCAAGTGACATTGCAATTGGCAAAGCTCCTAACGCAATGGCTAAACTCGTCATTAAAATAGGTCTTAAACGTGCTTCTGAAGCTTCCATAATAGCCTCTAATTTTGGCTTTCCTTGTTCCCTTAGCTGATTAGCAAACTCCACAATTAAAATACCGTTTTTAGTTACCAGTCCAATAAGCATTACGGTTCCAATCTGGCTGAAAATGTTCCAGCTCTGATTGAACAGCCATAGGGAGAATAAAGCTCCGGCAACCGCCATTGGTACCGTTAAAATGATAATTAACGGATCTATAAAACTTTCAAACTGAGCCGCCAGAATCAGGAAAATCAATAATAATGCTAATCCGAAGGCAAATGACGTATTAGAACTACTTTCGACAAAATCTCGTGATTCCCCACTTAAATCAGTGGTGAAACTCTGGTCTAAAACTTTTGCTTTAATCCGGTCCATTTCCTCAATACCATCGCTGATGCTTTTTCCAGGTGCCAAACCAGCAGACACTGTTGCAGACATGTATCGGTTATTATGGTACAATTGAGGCGGATTACTTTGTTCTTCAATTTTTACAACATTATCCATCTGAATTAATTCGCCGTTTTTGTTTTTTACAAAAATAGAAGTCAAATCAAGCGGTTTGGAACGGTCTTCCTGGTTAAACTGACCAATTACCTGATATTGCTTTCCGTTTTTAATGAAATATCCAAAACGCTGTCCACTCAAAGAAAGCTGCAACGTCTGGGCAATATCCATAATAGAAATTCCTAAACTTTCTGCTTTTTCCCGATCGATACTTACATTGATTTCAGGTTTGTTGAATTTCAGGTTGACATCACTAACGGAGAATACATCACTTTTGCCCACTTCTTCCATAAAAACAGGGATTTTCTCTCTTAATTTCTCAAAAGTTGAAGCCTGAATAATGTATTGAATCGGTAAACCACCACGTCTGTTCACAGCAATAGTAGGCTGTTGAATTACAGAAGTTTTTGCGTCCGGATATTGTTTGGTCCATTTGGTTAATTTATCGGCAATATCTTTTTGCGAACGAACTCTTTCGTCAGGTTGCTTTAGCGAAAGCCTGATAAAACCACTGTTGACTGATGAAGAACCAAATCCTGGGGAAGTAATCACCAGACTCACTTTTTTCTCAGGGATAGAATCATCAACCAATTTGGAAATCTCCTGCATAAAACGATCGGTATATTCATATGAAGATCCTTCGGGAGTAGTCATACGCATTACAACAGAGCTGCGGTCATCTAAAGGCGCTGTTTCCTTGGGAAGGATGGTGAAAAACAGATAAATAATTCCGAAGCAGGCAATCAGAATCGGGAAACTAATCCATTTACGATCCATAAATTTAGAAAGACTTTCTGCGTAAGTACTGTTCATTTTTTCGAAAAAAGGCTCCGTCTTAATATAAAATTTAGATTTTTTTTGTTCGCCGCCTTTCATCAGATAAGCGTTCAGCATTGGTGTCAAAGTCAGTGACACAAAAGCAGAAATCAATACAGCCGAGCCAATGACAACCCCAAATTCCCTAAAAAGGCGTCCTACAAAACCTTCAAGGAAAATTACGGGTAAAAATACGGCTGCCAACGTTACAGATATCGAAATTACAGCGTAGAAAATTTCATTAGAACCTTTTATAGCTGCTTCAATAGGAGACATTCCTTCTTCTACTTTTTTGAAGATATTTTCGGTAACTACGATCCCGTCATCCACCACCAGTCCTGTTGCCAGAACAATAGCTAAAAGAGTTAATACATTGATGGAAAATCCAAGCATCCACATGATAAAAAAAGTAGCAATCAAAGATACCGGAATATCAATTAACGGCCTGAAAGCAATTGCCCAGTCCCTGAAAAACAGGTAAATAATGATGATTACTAATAAAATAGATATACCTAGAGTCTCAGCAACTTCTAATACTGATTTCTTTACAAACAACGTATTATCTAGCGCAATATTAAGTTTGATGTCTTTGGGTAAATCCTTTTTGAGGGCTTCGTATTTTTTATAAAATTCGGATGAGATATCCAGGTAATTAGCTCCGGGCATCGGAACAATTGCCAGACCAATCATTGGAAGTCCGGAGGATGTTAATTGTGTTTCGATATTTTCAGGGCCTAATTCGGCACCTCCAACATCACTGAAGCGTATAATTTTATCACCCTCTGTACGAATGATAATATTATTGAACTCTTCCGGTTTAGAAAGATTTCCGATTGTTTTTACGGTCAGTTCGGTATTGTCTCCGGTCAGTTTTCCAGAAGGCAATTCAACATTTTGTGCATTTAAGGCATTACGAACATCGGCTACGGTACATTTATAGGCCGTTAATTTTACAGGATCAATCCACAAACGCATAGCATAACGTTTTTGTCCCCAGATCTGAACACCACTCACACCCGGTATGGTTTCTAAACGCTGCGAAATGACATTTTCGGCGTAATCGCTTAATTCGAGCGAGCTTCGGGTGTCACTCTGAAGCGTCATCGAGATGATAGATTCGCTGTCTGCGTCAGCTTTAGAAACTACTGGTGGAGCATCAATATCCTGCGGTAAATTTCGAACAGCCTGTGAAACTTTGTCACGAACATCATTTGCTGCTTCTTCCAGGTTTTTATCTAAATTAAATTCGATAGTAATATTACTGCTTCCCTGATTACTGGATGATGTAATATTCCGGATTCCGTCAATTGCATTTACCGCTTTTTCAAGAGGTTCGGTAATTTGTGATTCAATAATATCAGAATTGGCTCCTGTGTAATTAGTCCTGATCGAAACCTGCGCCGGGTCAATCGAAGGAAATTCACGAACGCCCAGGAAAGTATAACCAATAAAACCGAATAAAATAATTAAAAGATTCAGGACAATGGTTAAAACAGGCCTCTTTATACTTGTAGTTGATAAACTCATATAATTTATGATTTTAGATTTTAGATTGTTGATTTCAGATTTACTTTGCAAATCTTAACTGCCTAATCTCAAAATCCAGACTTATATTATTTAATTGATTGATGATTTTAGATTTAATATATTGAGATAGTTACACTCATAATATATAACCCAAAATTCATAACTTAAAAGTTACTTTATCTTTACTTTTATCGGAGCTTCATCTTTCAAAGACATTACGCCACTTGTTATTAAAGTATCACCTGCTTTTAATCCTGATAAAATTAAAACAGAAGCATCGGTTCTTGTGGCTGCTTCTACTTTGATTTCTTTGGCTTTGCCCATATTGGCGATGTACACTTTTTTGCCATCCTGTATCGGCACAATAGCTTCAGAAGGTATTACGATTGCCTCTTTAATGATGTTCAGAGGAAGTTTAACATCAGCAAATGTTCCCGGGAAAAGTTTACCGTTAGTATTTTCAGCAATGGCACGAATTTTCAAAGTACGTGTTGCCACTTCTACTTCGGGTTCAATGGCGTAAATTTTTGCTTTATAAGTTTTATCCGATCCTGAAACGGTAAAGTCAATAACAGATCCCGAGTTTACCTGAGCAGCATATTTCTCAGGAATAGAAAATGTAATTTTTAATTTGCCCGTGTTTACCAGTTTTGCTACTAAAACAGTTGGCGTAATATAAGTTCCCGGTGAAATAGAGCGCAAACCAATTTTTCCTGAAAAAGGGGCTTTTACAGAAGTTTTGGCAATCTGTGCGCTTATTAATTGTGTCTGTGCTTTCGCGGAAGCGTAGTCTGCATTGGCAACATCAAATTCTTCCTGACTTATCGCTTCTTTTTGCAATAACAATTTAGCTCTTCTTTGATTTTCGCCTGCCAGACCTTCTTTGGTCTGAGCCTGTCTTAACTGAGCTCTCAATTCAAGATCATTTACCTTAAAAAGTACCTGACCTTTCTTTACGTTACTTCCTTCGCTAAAGTAAATCCCTTCCACAATTCCGGAAATTTCACTGTGAATCTCGACCTGTTCATTGGCTTCAATAGATCCTGATAACGATAAATTATTGTCAAAAACTGAAGTTTTGATCACAATTCCGGTTACACTTGTTGGTCTGTCCTTTTCGCCGAATTTCTTAGATTCTTCGTTTTTCTTTTTGTTGGATATCACACGATACGTGATAAAACCTCCGAGTACTATAACGATAAGGGCGTAAATTAGGTGTTTTAGTTTCATGAAAATTGAGGTAAATGAGTTTTATGTCTCGAATTGGTATTTACAAATTTAGTTTTTTGATATGAATACAAAAGGGCTTAATGGTTATTTAACACTTGTATGTACAAGTGTTTTTGAAGCTATTTTGTTTTAATTTTTCTAATGCTAATAAGCTTAGACATTGCGGTTGGAAAAAGGTTTAATTCAATGTTTTTTTTAATGATTTTGAGAAGCTAATCCCGCTATCCGTTACAATCTTTTGTGGCGAACCCCGCCACAAAAGGATTTTCACTTCTATCGGGGCTAGGGCTTTTAGGTGGAAGAGGGTTTGTTATTTTCAAAAGTTATTAAAAACGTCAGTTCGAGTGTTTTTTGTGCGGAGAAACGGAACAAAAAAATTATCGAGAATCGTTTTTAATAATAATTTTTCTGTTCTCGATACAATCACGATGAAAAATCGTGATCACTCGAACTGACAAAAAATTATCATTAAGAACTCATTATGCTCAACGAATTATAATATTTATTTAGGTAAAATATCAGGCAAGCTTAAAAAAAATGCAATAAAACGTTTTTGTCTTATTGCATTTAAATTATTGATTTCCCATACTTACTATGAATTGCTGAACTGCAGATTGCTCAGGTTTTTATAAATTCCATTTTCAAGGTTAATCAGCTCCTGATGTGTTCCTTCTTCGGTGATTCTTCCATTATCCAGAACTAAAATTTTGTCAGCGTTTCTAATCGTCGAAAGTCTGTGTGCAATGATAATACTGGTTCTGCCTTCCATCAAAACTTCTAAAGCTTCCTGAACCAGTTTTTCGCTTTCGCTGTCTAAAGAAGAAGTTGCTTCATCCAAAATTAAAATACTCGGGTTTTTTAATAATGCCCTTGCGATTGCAATACGCTGGCGCTGACCTCCTGATAATTTTACGCCACGTTCTCCCACCAGCGTTTCGAATTTTTCAGGAAAGCTTTCTATAAAATTCAGTGCATTTGCCTGTTTTGCAGCTGCAATAATTTCTTCATCTGAAGCATACGGTTTTCCGTAGGCTATATTTTCCCTGATGGTTCCGCCAAATAAAATCACATCCTGAGGAACGATACTCATATTGCCACGAAGATTTTCAAGATCGTAGTCATAAATGCTTTTTCCATCAACCAGAATTTCCCCTGAAGTGATATCGTAAAAACGTAATAATAACGAAGAAATAGTCGATTTACCGGCACCACTCGGACCAACAAGTGCAATCTTCTGACCGAAATCGGCATTGAAACTGACCTCTTTTAACACCTGAACTTCCTTTCTTGAGGGATAACTGAAAGCTACATTTTTGAAAGCCACGTTTCCTTTTATTTTTTCCAGAGGAAGCGCTTTTGGGATAGCATTGATGGCTTCAGGATCTTCTTCCAGTAATTCGAAAACCCTTTCTGTAGCACCAACCGCTTTTTGAATCTGAGCGTACATTTCGGCTATACCTCCAAAAGAAGCACCAATAAAGGTAGTATAAAGTACAAACGAAATCAGATCGCCCACACCTTCAACTTCACCTTTTATGGTTAAGGTAATGCCGTACCATACAACAGCCACCACGCATCCGAAGAGGCATAAAATAATGAAAGAAGCAAAATAACCTCTGTACTGGCCACCTTTGATGGCTATTTTTACAATTTCTTTGATTTTGTTTTTATAACGCTGAATTTCGTACCATTCGTTAGCAAAAGCTTTAACATTACTGATTCCCTGTAATGTTTCTTCCACAATGACCTGACTTTCGGCTACTTTGTCCTGCGTTTTTTTGCCGTACTTGCGAATGAATCTTCCAAAAATTACTGCTGCAACGGCTACAACCGGAACGATGGCCAGCATCATCAAAGTCAATTTAGGACTTATATTCCCTAAAATTATAAATCCGCCGATAATTAATATAAACTGACGTAAAAACTCTGCGATTGTGGTGCTAAAAGTGTCCTGCAACTGCGAAATATCTGCGCTGATCCGGCTGTTCAGTTCCCCGACACGTTTTTGCGAATAAAACGACATAGGAAGTTTGATTAAATTCTCATACAAGGCAAAACGAATGTTAGACAATGAATTTTCAGTAAAATTAACGAAAAGAGAAATTCTGAAAAAAGAGAAAACGGCCTGAAGCATTAAAATTACCAATAGCGCAACTGCAATTTCGTTGGCCCGGCTAAGATTTTTGTTAGTAACGCAGTCCACCAGCATTCCCATTAACTTAGGAAAGGCGAGGGCAGTGGCACTAGTTAAGAGTAAAAAAACTAAACCGAGGAAAAATTTCCATTTATGGTTTTTAGCATATTTAAAAATTCGGATTGCTTTTTGAAGGGAGTTTGCGTCTAATTTAGCTTTCGGTAAATCATTTTCCTGAAATCTTGCCATTTGAGTATACAATTAAGGTATGCAAATGTATGACTATAGCAAGTGAATACAAAAGGAATAATTAAAATTAGCTTTCGGGATTTTCTTTTTTAACTAAATGTTGTGAAATACTTCATTTTTATTTCTTTTTAAGAAGTTGAAAAATAGGTTTTTAAAAGTATAAGTGAATTTTATTTTGCATTTTTTACCAAAAAGGCTTGGAATTACAAAATCTAGGTGTATATTTGCACTCGAAATCACGAAATGATAGTGGCCTAGTAAAATAGGGCGATTAGCTCAGCTGGTTCAGAGCACCTCGTTTACACCGAGGGGGTCGGGGGTTCGAACCCCTCATCGCCCACAAAAAACTCCTTAAGAAATTGGGGAGTTTTTTTTTACTATTTTCCAAGTGTTGACGGATTGTAGATTGACATTCAAATTCGGGGAGATACTCAAGCGGCCAACGAGGGCAGACTGTAAATCTGCTGTGAGAACTTCGCAGGTTCGAATCCTGCTCTCCCCACAAATTACCCAAAACTCCAAAGTCTTGCGATTTTGGAGTTTTTTATTTCCTAAAATTATGGATTTATTGGATCAAAGCAAAAACCTGTGGGGATGCAAAAATTAAGCATAAATATTAGTTAGCCTAAAAAGGAAGTATTCTATATTTCTAACACCTCTAAATTTTGATCTAAATGCTTTTATTTTAGCATTGAATGATTCTGCAGAAGCATTAGTACTTCTGTTATCAAAATAATTTAAGATGGTTTGATAATGATTCATAATTGTACGAGAGATTGTACCGAAAGACTTAAATCCAGATTGATCTACTTTTTCATGCCATCTGGCTAATTTTGCAAAACCAATGATTTTATCGGTTGTATTCTCAAAGATGCCACGGAGCTCTTGAGTTAGATTGTATCCTTTTTGAATATCAGGATATAACTCAAATAGTAAGGCAGCACGTTCTATTTGATTGTGAGTCCATTTCGATTTGGATTTATACAAGAAATAGCGACTCCTCGCTAGTAATTTTCTTACCATTGTTACCCAAAACAGGAAATGTATTTTGGGTGATATTGTCACAGGGGAAATACAATTATCCGAAATGGGTAAAATTGTAGAAAATGAATTTTTGAAATCATTTGAAATTCGAAATGAATTGTTTTTGCACGAATATATCATAATGCCTAACCATTTACATATGATTGTGGAAATATTTTATAACGGCAATGAATCAAACGATTTGATTGATAACGGGGATAACGTACAATCGCACGGCCGTGCGGTTCAACCCAACCGTGCGATTTTACAATTGCAATCCATAAAACCGAATCGTCCTGTACGATTACCGAAATCCATATCATCGTTTATTGCGGCATTTAAATCAGCGGTAAATACCAAAATTGATGATTATATTTACGAACATCATTTACCAATTCCGAAATACAATAAACAAAATTATTTTTTTCAACCCAATTACCACAACCACATTGTCAGAAATGATTTTTAATATCCAAGAATAGCGAATTACATTATACAAAATCCGATCGTGTGGGAAAATGATAAATTAAACCATAAGAAATGATTAAGTAATCCGAAGAATTTTTAGTAGAACAATTCGTTGGGCAATTACAAAAACCGGGTTATAAATATACTGTTATTGCTGCTGAAAAAGCATTACCGGCAAACCTTAAAATACAATTAGAGAAGCACAATTTTTTTCATGTATTATCCATGCACTATCCATGCTTTATCTATGCCTTATCTATACATGAAATTGAAGGGTTGTGTCGTCCTATGTGCCGTCCTAAAATAACTATACAGGTTATTTAAAATTCCATCCTATTGTTGCACCAAAAGCTACAGGTTTAATTTCAGCATCTTTATCCGTACTGTACAAGCCATTAATTTTTCTATCAGACGCAGATGTTGGGTTATAACCAATATAGGATTCATTCTTGTTTTGGTCTAAAATTGTACCATATCCATACTCCAGAAACATGGCGGCATATAACGAATTCTTTCTGCCTACATCAAATGTAAATCCTAACTCAAAAGAACTCATTATAATTCCTTTGGTTTTATACTCTCCTGATGAGGAATAATTATCCTGACTACCAAAACCATATTCTGGTAAATCATCAATAGTCAGGTTTACATCTGGATAATAAGCGCTACCATTTACGTAATCGGCTGTTGCTTTAATTTTATAGTTTACAGGTAAAAAATATTTAGCTCCGGCTCTAAAATTAAAATCAATACCCTTGTTGATATTTGTTTTATACTGCACAAAAAGAGGGATTTGCACAGCATGTAAAGTTTGTTTTTCTCTATAATTGTTCGTGGTAACATTGTAAAAAAATGCTGAAGTGGAAGCATCAACTTCAAAACTAGTGAGTGTTGCAGAAGGCTGAGAAAGAGCAACTTCTTGTTTGTATTGTGAGAACTCTATTCCTGAACCGATACCAAAATGAGTATTTAAAGAGTAGATATAACCTGCTTTTACAGCTCCGCCAAGGCGATTACCTGTTTCTATACCAGTAATATCACTCTTTATATTCCCTATTCCCGACTGTATACCTACATAAAACTGTGCCGCTATTCCTTGGGAAATTAAGAAAGCTATAGTTCCAATTATGTTTTTAATATTGAGTTTCATAGATGTAAAATTTATTTTTTAGTGACCCTATACGTTATCGCCTTTTTACTCATTGTTTTTTGTTCACATAAATTTGTTGCTAATGACGATTTCATACTTGTTTTTAAATTAGAACAATCCATCCTCATTCATTAAAAATGAGGATGTCATATTCTGTAAATTATTTTTAATTTTTAACGAGAAGGTTTTTTGTAAAATATTTACCATTTGCTAAGGTCATTTTTACAATATAAATTCCTTCAACGCTCGGAGCATTCATGTCAATAGTATTTTGACTTGGGTTTGTAATAGTAGTCAGTAAGTTACCTGTTAAGCTATACAGTTCAATACGTGCATTTTGTAATCTGCCTGAACTAACATTCGTTATCAATTGGAAAGTAGCATTACTTCTAACAGGGTTTGGAACAATTCTTATGTACTCTTCTTCTATTGTAGGAGATAAAGTCAAGGTACAGGTTGTAATTAATGTTCCGTCTAGTTTTGTTGCTACTGCATAATAAGTTCCATTCAAAGGACCACTTTCTTTGAAATATTGTAAAGTTTGTCCCGGAACTAAAACCCCATTTTTATACCAGCTATACGATTTAAAACTCTTAGAACTATTGTCAAAGAAGATAACATCTTCAAACTGTTTTCTAATCAGATTAGGCTGACTAGATACTACTGGTAAAACTACAGCCGGAGCTGCGTTGTAATTCATGTTGCCTGGTTGTGATGCTGTTATAGTCGCCGACCCATAATTTTGAAAAATTAATGAATTATTTGAAACAGTCGCAATGTTAGTATTAGAAGAAGTATAATTTACTGCTAAACCACTATTAGCAACAGCATTCAAAACAATACTAGTTTCTCCATTACAACCTAATTCCAAAGTCTGATTCCAGGTAATTACCTGATCTGCTTTTGTAATAATAAAATTAGAGCCATTATACATAATGGTATAATTTCCACCGGCACTTAAATTACCTTGTGTGATAGCGTAAACACCCACATTCTCTCCAGCAGTTCTGCTTAAAGTTCCTGTAAAGGCATCACTACCTACCAAACCTGGTGAAACTGTATAAGCAAAAGCAGGATCTGTTGTTCCATAAACTTTCGTTTGTGATGGAGTTGCTGTTACTGTAATTGGTTTTGCCGTAATAGTAAAGTTAGCGTCTGCGTAACTAATCGTGTAATTAGATCCGGCACTCAAACTTCCTTGGGTAATAGCATAGTTTCCAATATTCTCTCCAGCATTTCTGCTTAAAGTTCCTGTAAAGGCATCACTACCTACTAAACCTGGTGAAACTGTATAAGCAAAAACAGAATCTGTTGTTCCGTAAACTTTCGTTTGTGATGGAGTTGCCGTTACTGTAATTGGTTTTGCCGTAATCGTAAAATCTTTACTTACGTAAGTAATGTTATAATTAGAACCGGCACTTAAATTACCTTGTGTGATAGCGTAAACACCCACATTCTCTCCAGCAGTTCTGCTTAAAGCTCCTGTGAAATAATCACCACTTACTAAACTTGGAGAAACCGTATAAGTAAAAAGAGGATCTGTTGTTCCGTAAACTTTGGTTTGTGAAGCATCTGCTGTTACTGTAATTGGTTTAGCCGTAATCGTAAAATCTTTGCTTACATAAGTAATGCTATAATTAGAACCGGCACTCAAACTTCCTTGTGTTATAGCATAGTTTCCAATATTCTCTCCAGCAGTTCTGCTTAAAGCTCCTGTGAAAGAATCACCACTTACTAAACTAGGAGAAACCGTATAAGTGTAAACAGGATTTACTGTTCCATAAACTTTTGTTTGTGAAGCATCTGCCGTTACTGTAATAGGTTTTGCCGTAATAGTAAAATCTTTACTTACGTAAGTAATGTTATAATTAGAACCGGCACTTAAGTTTCCTTGTGTTATAGCATAGTTTCCAATATTCTCTCCAGCAGTTCTGCTTAGAGTTCCAGTGAAAGAATCACCACTTACTAAGCTTGGAGAAACGGTATAAGTGTAAATCGGATTCGTAGTTCCATATACTTTAGTTTGTGAAGCATCTGCCGTTACTGTAATAGGTTTTGCCGTGATAGTAAAATCTTTGCTTACATAAGTAATGTTATAATTAGAACCGGCACTCAAACTACCTTGGGTAATAGCATAAGTTCCTATATTTTCCCCAGTAACTCTAGTTAAAGTTCCTGTAAAGGCATCACTACCTACTAAACCTGGTGAAACTGTATAAGCATAAACAGGATCCGTTGTTCCGTAAACTTTCGTTTGTGATGGAGTTGCTGTTACTGTAATTGGTTTTGCGGTAATCGTAAAATCTTTACTTACGTAAGTAATGTTATAATTAGAACCGGCACTTAAATTACCTTGTGTGATAGCGTAAACACCCACATTCTCTCCAGCAGTTCTGCTTAAAGCTCCTGTGAAATAATCACCACTTACTAAACTTGGAGAAACCGTATAAGTAAAAAGAGGATCTGTTGTTCCGTATACTTTGGTTTGTGAAGCATCTGCCGTTACTGTAATAGGTTTTGCCGTGATAGTAAAATCTTTGCTTACATAAGTAATGTTATAATTAGAACCGGCACTCAAACTACCTTGGGTAATAGCATAAGTTCCTATATTTTCCCCAGTAACTCTAGTTAAAGTTCCTGTAAAGGCATCACTACCTACTAAACCTGGTGAAACTGTATAAGCATAAACAGGATCCGTTGTTCCGTAAACTTTCGTTTGTGATGGAGTTGCTGTTACTGTAATTGGTTTTGCGGTAATCGTAAAATCTTTACTTACGTAAGTAATGTTATAATTAGAACCGGCACTTAAATTACCTTGTGTGATAGCGTAAACACCCACATTCTCTCCAGCAGTTCTGCTTAAAGCTCCTGTGAAATAATCACCACTTACTAAACTTGGAGAAACCGTATAAGTAAAAAGAGGATCTGTTGTTCCGTATACTTTGGTTTGTGAAGCATCTGCTGTTACTGTAATTGGTTTAGCCGTAATCGTAAAATCTTTGCTTACATGAGTAATGCTATAATTAGAACCGGCACTTAAGTTTCCTTGTGTTATAGGATAGTTTCCAATATTCTCTCCAGTAGTTCTGCTTAAAGTTCCTGTGAAAGAATCACCACTTACTAAACTTGGAGAAACCGTATAAGTGTAAATCGGATTCGTAGTTCCATATACTTTAGTTTGTGAAGCATCTGCCGTTACTGTAATAGGTTTTGCCGTAATCGTAAAATCTTTGCTTACATAATTAATGTTATAATTAGAACCGGCAGTTAAGGTACCTTGTGTGATAGCGTAAACACCCACATTCTCTCCAGCAGTTCTGCTTAAAGTTCCTGTAAAGGCATCACTACCTACCAAACCTGGTGAAACTGTATAAGCAAAAGCAGGATCTGTTGTTCCATAAACTTTGGTTTGTGACGGAGTTGCTGTTACTGTAATTGGTTTTGCCGTAATAGTAAAGTTAGCGTCTGCGTAACTAATCGTATAATTAGATCCGGCACTCAAACTTCCTTGGTTAATAGCATAAGTTCCTATATTTTCCCCAGTAACTCTAGTTAAAGCTCCTGTAAAGGAATCACTACCTACTAAACCTGGTGAAACTGTATAAGCAAAAACAGGATCCGTTGTTCCGTAAACTTTCGTTTGTGATGGAGTTGCTGTTACTGTAATTGGTTTTGCCGTAATAGTAAAGTTAGCACCCACATAAGTAATTAAATATTTAGATCCAGCTGAAAGCGAACCTTGATTAATAGCATAATTACCAATATTTTCACCACTATCTCTTGTTAAAGATCCTGTGAATGAATCTCCAGAAAGCAAACTTGGTGATACTGTATAAGTTAAAACAGGATCATTCTCTCCATATATTTTAGTTTGAGAAGGTGTTGCAGTTACCGTAATTGGGATTTGATTTAATTTCAGTACATAATCATAGTTAGCAGTACAACTATTAGCATCAGTAGCGGTAACCGTAAAATTACTATCAGCAATTTGAGTTGAAATACCTGTTATCTGTCCAGCTGTTGATAGCGAAAAACCAGAAGGCAAACTTCCCGCTGTAACGGCATACGTTTTAGATCCTGTTCCTCCTGAAGCTACTATAGTTTGACTATATCCAGTATTGTAATCATAACCAGACAAAACTGTTGTTGTGAAATTAATTGCTGTTGGTTGTGTAATAGTAAAGTCAACGGTAGTAGTACAGTTGTTAGCATCGGTTACAGTACATGTCCATGTACCAGGAGTTAGACCTGTTACAGAAATTGTACCATCACCAGTTGGGTTACCCGGAGTCCAGTTATAGGTATATCCACCTGCACCTCCTGTAGGGGTGTTAATTGAAGCCGCTCCGTTCGAGCCACCATTACAAGATACATTTGTTTGTGAAGCCGCAGTAGCTACTAGAGCTGTTGGTTGTGTAATAGTAAAGTTAACTGCTGTAGTACAGTTGTTAGCATCGGTTACAGTACATGTCCATGTACCAGGAGTTAGACCTGTTACAGAAGTTGTACCATCACCAGTTGGGTTACCCGGAGTCCAGTTATAGGTATATCCACCTGCACCTCCTGTAGGGGTATTAATTGAAGCCGCTCCGTTCGAGCCACCATTACAAGATACATTTGTTTGTGAAGCCGCAGTAGCTACTAGAGCTGTTGGTTGTGTAATAGTAAAGTTAACTGCTGTAGTACAGTTGTTAGCATCGGTTACAGTACATGTCCATGTACCAGGAGTTAGACCTGTTACAGAAGTTGTACCATCACCAGTTGGGTTACCCGGAGTCCAGTTATAGGTATATCCACCTGCACCTCCTGTAGGGGTATTAATTGAAGCCGCTCCGTTCGAGCCACCATTACAAGATACATTTGTTTGTGAAGCCGCAGTAGCTACTAGAGCTGTTGGTTGTGTAATAGTAAAGTTAACTGCTGTAGTACAGTTGTTAGCATCGGTTACAGTACATGTCCATGTACCAGGAGTTAGACCTGTTACAGAAGTTGTACCATCACCAGTTGGGTTACCCGGAGTCCAGTTGTAAGTATATCCACCTGCACCTCCTGTAGGGGTGTTAATTGAAGCCGCTCCATTCGAGCCACCATTACAAGACACATTTGTTTGTGAAGCCGCAGTAGCTACTAGAGACGTTGGTTGTGTAATAATAAAGTCAACGGTAGTGGTACAGTTGTTAGCATCTGTTACAGTACATGTCCATGTACCAGGAGTTAGACCTGTTACAGAAGTTGTACCATCACCAGTTGGGTTACCCGGAGTCCAGTTATATGTATATCCACCTGCACCTCCTGTAGGGGTATTAATTGAAGCCGCTCCGTTGAAGCCACCATTACAAGACACATTGGTTTGTGAAGCCGCAGTAGCTACTAAAGCCGTTGGTTGTGTAATAGTAAAGTCTCGAGTAGCGGTACATCCGTTAGCATCTGTTACCGTTACCGTATAGATTCCTGCGCTTAATCCGGTTGCTGTAGCAGCCGTTCCACCAGATGGTGACCAAGAATAAGTATATCCACCAGCACCACCCGAAGCAGTCACTGAAGCAGAACCATTAGATCCACCATTACATGAAACATCTGTTTGAGATGCTACGACAGTGTTTGGCGCCGAGTAGACATTCAGAAAATCTGAAGGTGAACTATTTTCACTTGGGCTGGAGGCAACAGTTCTTATCTTGTAGTTAGCACTTCCAACAGTAGATATTGGAATTACAGCAGATAATTGACTCGCACTTACGATGGTAGTCGTTAAAAGTGTCCCAGGAAAATTTCCGTTTACATCTGATAACTCCAGCGTGTAGGTATTTCCTGTATTTCGCGCTACAGGGTCTAAAAAATTAACAGTCACATTACTTCCAGTACAAATCGGATTAGGGCTAGGTGCATAGGATACAAATTGACTTCCAAAAAGTTTGAAAGGCAGCCCTACTTGGTATGCGCCATTAGTTAAGGTGCCTGTATAACCGGTATTATTAAACTGCTTTGCATCTCCTGTATTACCAGTGCCCAAAATACTAATTTGCGGAGCAAATGGCCCAGAAGCCAATGAGCCTGTTAGCCCCCATTCAATCCAATGTGTTCCTGGTTGAATTATGGCACCAATCGAAATCCGTATTCTCATTATCGGACGATTATTTGTGAGCAAACTAACGTTTTCTTGAACTCGATAGCAATTTGTAAAATCAGTCAAGATCATTCGATTAGTGGTAAAATCACCGAATTCTGATATAGCTGTTCCACTGCTAGGGTCACTATTCCAAATTTTAACAACACCACTTGTAAACGTAGATGAAACCGAACTTCCAGTTTGGTAAGCAAAAACATCAACATAATCTAAATACCATGGCGCAGAATTAGTAAATTGATCAGTTAAACGTAAATTACCTGCGTTGTTTACATTGGACCCTATTGAAGTATATCCTAATGTAACGTTTTGCGCTACAGAAACATCTGAACCACCAAAACCAACAGCAGTATTTGTCGTAAAAGGGCCATTGTCAAATAGTAGCTCTTGCGCTTTTAAATTGTTTGTTATGAATATTTGGATTAAAAACACAACCAAGAACAATTTGAAAAATTTAGAATTCATAAGAATTTGTAGTTTTACGTTAATTTTAAATATCCACTTCCCTTTTTTAATATCTCACTTTATTAAATTTCTTTATGTCGAAAACCTTACTATACCATTGCAATAATTTCTTCCTCTCTTAGTGTCAACTGGTATTTTTGGATTGCTTTAATTAATAAACTATTTTTAGAAATCTGATTGGCTCCCATTACCGAATAGTTGGTTCCTCCAGTTACGTCAATAGCTGGTTCCATAACATAAGGACCATTTGGCCAATCGATACCTACTAATTAAAGTGTAAGTTTAGCACTGATAATATCAACAAACTTCAATTGTAATTAGTTTTAAACTTTGACATTTAATAAAAAAAGCCACTACATAATTTGAATATAAAGTCGTTTTTTATAAGCGAGGGAATATTTTTTTTAATTTGCGGGCAAATGTATAAAATACTTTATAAATGTTAAAATCGATTTGTATTATTTGCTTTTTCCTCTTTTTTTGGTTTTAAATCAATCCTTTCCTAAATAAAATTACGGCATATCAAATTCGACCATTTCATTGCGTTTAGCCTTTGAAATGGTCATTTTAAAAAAAACTGTATGTTTTCCAGGGGAGGCTCTATGTGTTCTTCAAATGGTTTATCTAGCCATTTTTGTAAGTTAATTTTAACGAAAAGATTCAAACGTATAAAAGCTACGCAATTAGTTCTATGCTATTTCCAGACAAAATCGTAAACTTTTTTGAGGGCAAAGAATTACTTATCGAAGCCTTTTGTTCCCATAACCCTTCGATTCCACTCAGGGTGACAATTGTTTCTGTTTTGCCTCGGAGTTTATTCCTCGTCTTCGTCTTCGTCAGAGTATATTAATTTGCCTTCAATGACCAGATGGTGTAATTCGAAGATTAGTTTTTCGACGATGAGGTTCATTTGACTGACCTGTTCTTTGCTGAGTTTTGACAGTTTGTGGTGGAGGCTCATGTGTTTGTCTGTGTAAAGAAAAATGTCTGTCGGGAATTGTTCGAGCAGGTAATGGTATTTTCTTATGTCGGGGTCTGCGTAGCTGCACAGCTGCCATAAGGATTGCGCGGACAGGTAATGGGGCAGGTAGTATGTTTTGACGAAAATATAGGTTCTGCAAAACGACAGGAAAAACAATGCAAACAGGTAGTCTAAACCCTGGTAGTTTTGTTTGGGATTGCCGGCTATTGCAAAAAACTGAAAAGCCACATTTTTGGCTGCTTTGTAGTGAAAATACAAATCGGCGTGCGAGGGCTCGAAGGGGGCTTCCCAATGGAAATCCGGGTGGTATGGGGCGGATGACCAGATGAGGTTCTGGTCCTGAATGATACCGGAAAAGAAATGCTGATACTGATACAGATTGTTCTGGATCCAGTACCGGCTGTGGCTTAACAGGACAAAATCGTATTGGTCTCCCAATTTGCTTTTGAGGGAGTGGGTTAAGGCTCTTACTTTTTCGTTGCCAACGGTATCGGCAATAAGCAGCAGGTAATAGGTTGTTTTTTCTCCGTAAGTGATTTGATGGAAGGCGTAAATTTGCTCGACTTCTACCGAATTTAGGATGTTTTCGATGGTGGCGTCAAGGATGCTGTCTTTTGGTTTGTTCTCAATTTGACAGGGAACTTCGTGTTTTTTAGCGGCTTCTTTTTTGATTTGTTTCTTTAATTCGTCAAAACGTTCTGTGGCTAGGCGAAGCAGATTTTGTTCGCTGTTTTCAACTGCCTGATACATTTCGTCTTTATAGATTGCATCATCCTCTGAAGCTGCTTGTTTGGCTTTTTCAAAAAGAGCTGTCAGGAAATATTGGTTTCGGTTGTTTCGGACGAAGTATTTTTGAATTTCGGGAATGCATGCGGTCAGGTTGCGGATTCTTTCGTCGAGACTTAGGGTGTTGCAAGTGTTTCCGGTATAGAGTTCTTCTAAACATTCGATGTCGTATGCCAGCAGTCTGGCATAAGAGGTAAAGACACTGTTTGAGGCGCCTTCTGCCATGAGGTTTTTAATCTGCCATTTCTGAAGTTCGTGATCGTGGTAAAAATTGTTTTGATAGGCATTCAATTTCCTCTTGTATTTTTTCCATTCTCCTGTACTGAAAACAGCTTCTTCTAATTCTTCATTTTGATAGATCACAGCAGACGGACGGCAATACAACGCAATGAAAGGTGACCCTAAAGCATACTGATGATGCAGTTTTGAAGAATAGATAAAACAGACATTGATTTGATACTGGGTTCTCACTTTGGCGACCCATTTGCTCTGCCGAAGCTCCTGGACAGAGGTATTTTTTTCGGTATGGATGATGAGTTGTGAAAACAGGGGCGAAGGTTCCCGGGTAAAAAACACCTGAACGATGGTATGCTGACTTACCAACTGGCGCTGGATGTTTTCTAGATATTCGTTTTGGAGTTTTGGGAATGAAAGTTTTGCTGAAGTTTTCATATTGTTGTGGTTTTAAGGTTTTGATCCGGATGGTTGAAATAGACATATACTGATTCTGTAAACAGTCTGGTCATGGCAAACCAAACCATCAGGTCGAAGTGTTCCTGCAGTTCAGGGTCACTCTCCAGCAATATGGCGTTTTGTGTTTCAAAATTGAAGTGCTGTATTTTTTGCCGATACTTTTTATAATAACCTACTCCTGTGACTATGATTACTATAAGGAGCAATTCGTTTATGAACTCTGAGGCGGTGATCGATTTTAAAATATACCGAAGACTATCAAACTGATGATGAGCCGGATTTGGGTTTTCTTTCTAGGTCATAACAAAAGTATATTAGTACCTGCAGGCACGAAAGAATTCCTGCTGTTTTGACTTCCTGTTTCTTAGTATCAGGGATTTCCAGATTGCCTGAAAGTAGTTCTTCTAAGTCGTATTGCTGCAAAAGGTCAGGATAGTTATCGAATATTCTATTGACACCGGGATTTTTGAGTTTTTCGAGCAGTGCTGCAATTCCTTTTTCGAGTTTCATTTTTTCCGGATGTTGCAAAAACATACTCAATGCGGTCTTTGCCTGTTCAGGCGTTATTATGAGCCTTTTTTCTCTCTTACTGTTTTTATTATTTTTCATAGTGAGTAGCTTACGATTCACGAACGAAGTTCTATTCTTTCAAAAGGATAAACTATTCCTGATTTGGATATACTATCTGACAAAGGGATATTTTACGGATATTTTTTTATCTTTGAAATTCACACTTTTTAATGCAGATGGCTTTATCTTTGAGCCTTCAGAAATTGTACTCGATATGGAACAAAAAATACATCAGGGAAGAAACGTAAAACGTTTCAGAGAAATGCTTAACATCAAGCAGGAAGCATTGGCTTATGATCTGGGTGAAGACTGGAACCAAAAGAAAATTTCTATGCTGGAGCAGAAAGATGTAATTGAAGATGATCTGCTAAAACAAATCTCAGCTGTATTAAAAATTCCGGTTGAGGCTTTTCAGAATTTTGATGAGGAGCAGGCAATTAATATTATTTCTAATACATTTGATAATTGTCAACAGCCTGCCTCTGTATTCTATAATTCGACTATTAATCATATCGATCAATTTATTAAACTACATGAAGAAAAGATTGCATTGTATGAGCGCATGCTGAAAGAAAAAGATGAAATGATGGTAAGGCTTGAAAGACTAATAAATAAATGATTTAGGGATCATTCTTATTATAAATTAAGGCTCAACTATTTAGTTGAGCCTTTTTTCTTTAAAACAAAGATGAATAGTTAACTTCTTTATAAAGTGTAAAATAAATCTTATTTTTTATGGAAAACCAGAATTGTAATACTATTTTTTTATGTAGTATTGTAAAATCAACAAACTATGAGGACTAGAACATATTATTAACTACTTTAAAATCAGATAAAACACAATTTTCAATTTTATCGAATTGAAATTAGGTGATGTGAGAATAAACAAACTTAAGTTAATTAAAAAAGATGATTAAAACCGATAGTTTATTGCAACAAGTATCTATTATTCAGAAGAAGTTTAATGAGATTGCTGGTATTACTGGTGAAAATTTTAACATTTTCTCCGTACTGCAAATGGAATCAGATGAAGTTAAAACTCATTCAGCTATAATTGGAGAACTTTTAAATCCGTGTGGAACTCATGGTCAGGAAAATATATTTCTGGATTTATTTGTAAGCCATTTAAAATTAAAGTTTAATGAAAAACATGAGAATATAAAATTATCTCCATTTGATAAATTAGTAAATGAAAAAATTTGCGAAAGAACAATCAGCGTTAACAATGATTGGGTCAATGTCACTGGGGGAAGAATTGATATCATAATTGAAGATAATAAACAAATCATTATTATTGAAACGAAAGTAAATGCCCAAGATCAGGATTATCAATTAATAAGGTATCACAATTATGCAAAGAAAAGAAGAAAAAGATTCTATATTTTTTACCTGACAAAAGAAGGAAAGATTTTAAATCACGAAAATAAATCTTTGACTGATGGCAATATAGAAGGATATAACTTTCATTACAAAGACAAAGAAGAATATAAGAGAAACTTGAAAAATTATGAGGGAATCCAAAATATACACCAATGTTTGTATTATCCAATTTCTTTTAAAGATGATATTAAACAATGGATTGAAAAATGCATTGAAAAAACTGTTTCACTTCCTTTAATTAGAGAGACTCTTTTTCAATATTTAAATTTGATAAAAAAAATAACTAATCAATCTACCAATAATAAGATGAGTAAAGAAATTGTAGAATCAATGAAAAATAATGTCATTAGCAGTTTTGAAATATCACGAAATATTGAAGCTTTAAAAAGTGATTTATATTATAATTTTATGGCTCATCTGAAGGATTATGCCTTAAAAAACGAAATGACAATTAATGCAGATTGGGAAAAGAAAGATTCAGAATTCGGATTATTTTTTAAGCCTAAATCCTGGAGTAATAATCATATTCAAATATGTGTGATTTTTGAATATAAAAATTATAAAGGATTGTATGTTGGTGTTTCTTATCTGCCTGAACTCAATTTAGATGATAAAAATAAAATACGAGAAATATTCAGACAGAATGGTTTCAAAGAAAACGATTGGTGGATTTGGAAATATACTGAAAATTGTGATTGGGGTGATAACTCTGAGATATGGAATAGTATTGCTGCTGTTGAAAGTAGTAGAGAATATAAAGAAATTATTACTATAATACAGGAAATTTTAGATATCTATCCTGAATAAGTGCGTATTAGTTTACTATAATTTAGACACTGTCCTAAAAAGTGTGTAAGTATAAAAATAATGGGGTTTGACTTTTTTGACTTTTTAATTAAAGTTGAACCCTTTTTCAAATATAGTTAAGAACTGATTTAGTATTAATCCCCAATTATGGATTGGCATTGACCATTTTTTGGTTGTTTCCCTTAAAGCCAAATATACAGATTTTAAAACAGCTTCATCTGTAGGGAATGATAATTTATTTTTGGTGTATTTTCTAATCTTTCCATTGAGGTTTTCAATCAAATTTGTTGTGTAGATGATTTTTCTAATTTCTCTTGGAAATTTAAAAAACACGTGAGTTCTTACCAGTTTTCCTGCCATGATTTGACAGTATAAGGATATTTCTTTCTTTAGTCATTCTTTTGTAATAATATAATTATTTTTTACGTTTACTGCAATAAATACTTGAAATTAGTGTATAAAATATGAAGCATCTCTTCAAAACTTATATTTTTAATCACTGCTAATTTTGTAACCACCTTATCTATTTCCAGTGTACTGAAAGGTTTTTTATTTATAAGTATAAAAGGAGAATCTGATTCAAGTAGCAACCTTTCATTTGGTATGCTTTCAATGATTTTTTGCCCTGAAGACGATGTAACCATAGCGTAATTGATTGAAAAATACGCGCCATTAGATATTGCAGTCTGGAGATCTTTTATATTTCCAGAATACCAATGTAAAATATATTTGCCATTAAATTTTTCACCTATAATTGAAATTACTTCTTTAGCACTTCCTCGAGAATGGATGGTTAAAATTTTCCCCCCTAAATCATTACATCGAAATATTAATTCTTCAAAAAATTTCGTTTGCAACTCTTTAGAATCTTTACCAATCTTAAAGTCTAATCCTACTTCCCCAATATATCTTGCATCAGGTAATAATCTCCACATTTCAGGTATATATTTCTGATACTGATCAATTAACTCAGGATGAAAGCCTAATGCTGGTTTTATATATTTTGAATCAATTTTTGTTATCAGCTTTTGATAAAGAACAGGCAAATTAGTTACAGCAATAGTATATATCTTCTTTTTTTCGATTTCCTGAACAGTATAATCAAAACTCTTTAATAAGTCTAAATGGGAATGTGTATCAAATAAAAAATCACTCATTTTGCAAATCTAAAAAATTTGATAGTTCCTCCATCCCTCTTTTGTATAAATCATTGTATTTATCAAAATCCTTTACTAATTGACCAGCAATTTGAATTCTAAATTTACTTGCTTTATTATCTTGATGGTCTTTAACTCCAATTTTAAATGATCTTAATTCAACTCTTGCTTTTTTATTCTTGTAATTTGCATCATTGTAATCTGTATTATCATCATTAAAAGCTTTTAAAATTGAAGCTCGTCGTATTGTACATGGCAAACACGTACCGCAATGCTTAGGCTTATTACCTTTAATATACCTAACTTGATCTGGATGCGAACAAGACATAGTATAAAAATAATTATCCTTTACAAAACTCTCATCCTTACAATTGATTAACATCTCTCCTTTTGTAAGAAACTGAAAAGGATTATACAAAACAACATCAATACTTAAATTATTTAGAAGTAGTTGTAATTGTTCCATATAATATGGGTGAGTCGTTCTTGTACTACTACTTCCTAATCTTGAATTAGTAAGTGGAATATTTAAAGATATTAATCCATTTTCAGGAATATATAATTTAACTCTTTTTTTCATACATGAAGCTAAAATAATGGCATGAGTAAAAAACATAAACGAACGTGTTCTTGTACTATCTTCTTTGCCTTTTTGTGGAGCTGCATGAAAATTAAAGAAATTTTTCTCCTCAATTTTAAATTTTTCTTTAAGTAAGCCGTTAACTTTGTCTTGAAATGGTTTAACTCCCTTGCCTCCTCCATAATGCCCTACAAATGCCACCTGTTTGTTTTCAACTAACAAATCGACAGCTCCTATAAATGAATCTAAACCACCTGAAAGCATACAAAATGTATCGGTTTCAAACTTTTCATCAATAAACCATTTAGGTATCTTTTCCGATATTTTAACTTCTTTATAATTCAAAGTCCTTTTTCTAAACTCTATATCCCATAAATCGCCACTCAAATATGATAATGTAGTAATTAACAAATCTTTGTTAACGTTCCATTTTTCAATTTCTATTACTGGTATATATAGTTTAATTTGCCTAGTCCAATTATCATAAGTTCCTTTTCTTAAAATCACTCTATCAGCATAATAAATCATCAATGATATATACCATAAATCTAAAGCTTCGTTTTGAAAAAAATGAGGCATTTTATAGAGTCTTTTATATCTATTAAAAAAAGTATGGCTATACTCCTTTTTTGATGTCAAATCTACTTCAAAATCACTATCCTGAATACTGAAATTGTCATCAGTATTTAATTTAAAAACTATCTTACTCATTTTAAATCCTCCATTACTTTATAACATTGATTATATAAACTTTCCACTTGTTTTTTTGAAAATTCAGTATTTGTCGCATCCAACCCTTTGAATGCAATTTCAACCTTCGAATTAATATATTCTTTTAATTCCTTTTCTAGTTTAACTGCATTTGCTGAATTTAATGAATTTGCCTCTATTCGACTTCCAAGATCATTTAATAATCGCTCATAAATATAACTCTCAACATACAGAGGAATTATCTGTTTTATAGTCTCTTCATTTAATTTATCAATTGATTCAATATCTATATTGTCATTCTCAATTAATTCATATAATTTTTCCATTGTAACAATCAGAGCTTTTCGAGCAATTGAATCTTCTTTTGTTATGGGATTAGGCGCGAGATAATTAATCAGATCGTTAAGAACTTGATTCGTCGATCTATTTTTATACTCTATTTTAAGATTTTCAAGTGTTTCCTTAAATCCTTGAGTGGAAGCATTACTTAAAAAATTTCCTAAATTAACAGTTGTTCTTATTCCTGATACAGCATTCTTTGTTGCTGATTTAGAACCTCCATAAGCTTTAATATATTTAGATACTGCACCTCTTGTATTTTTAGAAGTACCAGATGCTAATTTAGAAAAACTTCTCTTAGTGTCTTCCCATTTTTTATCATTTGGTTTACCATTTTCTTGACTATCTTGTTCATTTTCTTGATTTTGATTTCCATCATTACTATTCCCAGTATCATCATTAAAATCATCAGGAAGTAATGGATTTCGTTGACTATTACCATCTGAATATCCATTATACATGCTTGAAGTTCCCATATTTACTCTATTTATTTTCTAGCCCAATTGCTGTTTTTAATTTAGGATTTTCTTTTTCCCATTTACTTGCTAATTCTTTAATTTCAGTTAATTTATTACTAAGTTTCCCAAATTGAAAAACACTTGGTATAAATGAAAACTTAATTCTTTCAGCTGGTAAACTTGATAGTTTAGAAATCGCATCCGTATATAATTGTTCTCTTGTAGCCGACCATTCTATAAACGACTTGAATAAACTAATATCAATATCCGAAGATGATTCTATTGAAAAGAAAACTGATTTTAAAACTTCTAAGGATTCAAATTCATTAATATTAGACGACTTTTTTATAGCTTCGTTTCTTTTAGAATCTGATAAAGAAAGAAGATCATTCAAAATACTTAATGCTTCTGTACTTAAGGATGTAACAGATTTAATTGAATTATTTTGAAGACTTTCTCTAGTAAAATAAAAGTAAGGTTGCAAATCAACATCAGCTAATTTGGGCTCTATATTCAACCAGTTTCGAAACCATTCATCGTCTTTCCACAATTTTAAAACATCAACATCATTCCACTCATTGTTTTCAATCAATTTAAGCTCTTTAGGTTTACCTTTTTCATTTGATTGTAATTGTCCAATCTTTTTAAATACGTCGTCTTTAAAGTATTCAATCAACATTATTTTTGCTAATGCCTTTTTCTCTAAATTGATTTTCTTTAACTCTGCCATCTTTAAACGCATTGACAGAGAGTTTAAAAACCTTTTGCAATGTCTTGGATTACCATTCAAACTACTTGAAAGAACTGAAGATAATTGTTTTGAAAGTGAGATTGTTTCTTTTATTTTATTTTCATCAAGACCATTAAATTTTCCTTTAATTAATTCAAATGTAATTTCGAAATCTAAAAAATTATCTTGTCTTCCTTCTTTAATAAACTGAAGTATCTTACTGTAGTCATCTTTAAATTCATGCTGAAAAAACAAACAGGTTATATAAAATTCCACTTCATTGACACCTAATTGAGGAATTTTAATTGGATATTGGATCATTTTTTCTAAGTATTCCTTTCCTATATCAATTTGATTCCCCTTTACCTCAGGAAATTTTGTTCTTACTGCATACATTACTTGCCTTTCATCTGCCCCAATTATAAATGATGTACCTTTTATAAACAGGAACAATCTAATAGCTTCTAAAGTTTCTAATATAGTATCATGGTTACATCTATCTAATTCATCGATAAATACAACTAATTTTATTATATTAGTCTCTTTGAGTAATTTTTCAAAATCATTTCTAAAGTCTCTTAAATTCTTTCTGACCTCATCTTTTTTCGATGCCTTTTCCAAAATTTTCTTGATATCCTCACTTTTTACATCTTCTGTTAAAGATTTTGTCTTATTAAGAACAGTTTGAACAGTTATATCCGCAATTGTTCCAATGCCTCCCGTTAATAATATATCAGCACCATATTTTAATCCTTTGCTCGCAACATCTAGATAATTAAGATTTTTAAAAAGCTTTTTTAAAGTAGATTTAGCTTTAGTAGTAATCGTTTTATTTTCTTTTATTTTATCTAAAATACTCCCTAACAAAGCTGTCTTAGCATCTTCATAATCTTCAAAAAGCCATCCATTGAATTTAATACATAGATAACCTTCCTTTTTTTCATAGTCTTTCAATAGCATTTCGACCAAACTCGATTTACCACTCCCCCAATCCCCATAAACACCTATAGTACAAGGTGATAAAGACTCATTTTCGATAATATCTTTTGTTATTCCTATTAAATAATCAAAATCTAATAGATCAATATCAGTTTCACTATCTTTCCACATAATTTATTTTTGAAATTGGGTTAGTTTTTATAATTCTTGGTTCTCAATTAATAATTTTTAATCACAAACAAATATTAGATATTAATTAATAGCTTTTTTACGGATAACCATAATTCATTAATTTGAATAAGTAGTTTCAAAAATATCAATTAAAGTTATGTTTGTTAATAAGTATTTATACCTGTTTTTAATTGTATTAAGACGATAGAGAATAATAATGAAAAACATTTAGTGTAGTTTTTGAAAATAAAAAAGATTTTAGAACAAATGCACTTATTGACAAGATGTTAGTTAAAATCTTTTAGAACTTTCTTTTCACAGTTTTCATCCTACAAGTTTTGTAATTTTTTATGTTTAAATAGATATTTCTCCTAAAAACACTTCCATTATTTTATAAAAGTAATTTAGAGATTATTGATTTGTTAAAAACTTCGCTATTTTTATACAACTCAATTTTCCTTCCTTCAAAATCTTCAATTACAGTCCTAAATCCAAACTCCGTTTGTGTAGGAGGTAATGCAAAAACGACTTCTAATGCTCTTAATTTTTGAATCGTAGCCTCGAAGTTGTCAATACCGAATCCTAATCTGAGGTTTTTGTCTGCTTCGGTCTGGCTTTTGGTTAAAGGATAAATTTCTAAAACTGTTTTTCCGATAGTCGCACTATAATGAAAGGGCGAATTTCCGTGTTGGTGGTACTCAAAAGTCAACCCGAACAGGGTTTAAAAATCGAATAGTTTTTTTGTGTCGCCTGTTCTTAAAACCAATAATAAACGTATTTCCATTTTATACTTTTGTTTTTGAATTTTGCTGTTTATAGTCTGGGACTAAATTAAGTCTTTTTGTCTGTGGATTACATATAAAACAAGTTTTCCAGTAAAAGGATTTGTTTGTGGTGCATCCTAATTCTGTCTTTGTGTGCGGCATTGTAAACGTTTTATTTAGTTGAGTAACTCGACTATATATGCTCTATTTTCTCTCTTTACCTGTAATATTAATTGATTTTCAGAATCCATAGCTTCCCATCGATGTTTAATTCGGATTTCCTGCAAAGCTTTCACTGCTAGTTTTTGAACATGGAACCTATCGGTCACCTCTACGGCTTTAGGAAAGCATCTCCCAGGGATTAATTTCATAGAATTGGGCGTATCAAGTGTGATCTCTTTAACCGGTTTTTTTATGGTCAATCTTACTGATATGTTCAATAATATGTTCTGCCTTTGTTCCTCCAATAATAGCCACTAAGCAACTTTTTTACCTTTGGATTTCTTATTGGTTCCAATGGTGTAAAATCCTCCCTTGGATAAAGTCACTTCATCAAATTGACTATCATTTTGTACTCGAATTTTATTTTATGACAGATTGTTTTAAAAAAAATTGCTCTAAAGATATAATAAATGAATTGTAAAATATAGAGTCATTGTCTCCACATGTTCAGTAAAACCAGTATTTTTTTTTCGTTAATTAAGTAAAAGTTTTTTTTAATATAATGTTTTTTTATTGCCAATTTTATGAAAATAAATTAAAATATTAATACTTATTTTTATTAAAACAGGATAGTGCAGGATAGTTGTTTGTTTCCTTGTATTTAATTTTAACAAGTTTAAATTTATAATTATAACGAAATATTAACCTTTAATTTCTTAATAATTATTTGTTTATTCGGGATTTTTTTATACCTGTAAACAAACGCTTTTGAATAGAATTTAATAATGAATCTATAAGAGCAATAAAATTTAGAATCTATGACTAAACAATATTTAAGGAGCATTTTTTTATCAAGTATCTTAATGATAAGCTGTAAAAATGATAAATTAAAAAAACAACCTGACTATTGGCATCATGAAAATATAGACATAACAGAATACCCCAAAGATTCTTCTTATTTACAAAAAGGGACAATTCTTTCGGGTAACCCTGACTCATTGTTTAAATTCTTACGTGTTTTGGATCGTATAAAAAAGAAGGATAGTGCATTAACTAAAGAAAACTTAGATTCTATTGCAAATTTGCTTGTTAAATCATTAAGTATAGCTGAAAATGCCAAACCTTATTTGATTTTAGATAAAAAATATATTCCTAAGAGTAAAGTATTACATAATAATCAACTTGCTTACAAAGCTTTACTTGAGTCTAATTGGAAACACACAGTTAGCTTTAAAGATTATCAAGAATATTTATTACCATATAAATTAACAAATGAAATTTATGATAATTGGCGAGATACACTTTATAGTGTTCATAAAAAACTGATCGGATCACATCCTGTTTTAAAGAATTTAGACTCATTATACAAATATCATATATCTAAAACGTATAATTCACTAAGTTCCAAAGTAAGTATGCGTAAATATTTCGCATCTGAGGAGAATTATTCATGGATGGATATTACTAAAGAGGGCGATTGCGTTTCGAGATGCAGATACGCTATTTATCATTTACGAGCTGCTGGTGTACCTGCTACCTATGATTATATTCCTAATTGGGGAAACAGACCCTTTTCAAGACATGCTTATGTTGGCTTGGCTAACAGAAACAAACAAGTTCCACAATTATTGGATAATACAAACAACACTAAAAATCTTGTTGATAATTTAAATGCTGCAATGAGTCCTAAGAAAACAAAAGTTTTTGCCGCAAAAGAATTGCCAAAAGGATTGTATGTGGAATATGAAAAAACCATACCTAAAATATACAGGCAAACATGGTCTAACCAGCCTGATATGATTGGTTTGCTGTCTGAAATCCCAAATGAAGAACTTTTTTTAGATTTAATCAAACCCAATATGGTCGATGTTACAGCACAGTATTTACAGACGGCTAGTGTTGCAACGTCCAAAAATATTTTCGAAAATAAAAAAATGGCATATCTAGCCACTTTTGATACCAATAATTGGACTCCTGTTGCCTTTACAACTTTTAACTGGTATGGAAGTGCAACATTCAAAGAGGTTGGAAAAAATATTTTGTATTTACCAATGACATATAACGGAACATTAGCAGCTTATGAGAATCCTTTTGTTCTAGATAATTCAGGCAACAAAAATGTATTGACTTGCAACAAGGACAAACGCATCTCAATGAAACTGATTCGGAAGTTTCCTTTATTTTCTTATACCGCCGATCATAGCGTTGATTTGAAAGACTGTTACATTGAGGGATCGAATAATAAAGATTTTAAAGATGCCGTGCTTTTGCATTTGGTAAACGGACTAACATTCAATACCAAGGAACTTGATTTCAAAAAACCAATTGCTTTTCGTTATATCCGTATGCTTGCTCCAGAAGGAGGAAGATTGCGACTTGCCGAAATTGAATGTTTTCAAAACAAACAAGGTATTCTAAAAAAGCTCGAAGATGTAAATTATAAAAAAGGAATTATTGAGGGGCAAAATGGAAATGCTTTTGATGGCGATTTCAATACCTATCTAGTGGGCAAACCGGTTGTTTTAGATTTTGGAGCTTCTGTACCTGTATCACGAATTCGGTTTACTCCCATGAATGACTCCAATTATATTATTCCCAATTATGAATATGAATTGTTTTATTGGGATAATAGTTGGATTTCGGCTGGAAAAAAAATAGCTAACACTGATTATTTGAATTATTCTAATATTCCATCTGGGACTATATACTGGTTGCGATGTTTAACTTCAGGCAAGGAAGAGCGCATTTTTACCTATGAGAATGACACTCAAATTTGGTGGTAGCATAAGAAGTAATTAAGAATTACTATCAATGCTATTTCTCTTTACAAGGAGAAAAACAAAGGTTATAGTTTTTCTTTTTTGCTTGATCAAAAAAAAACAAAAAAATCAAGTCTTACGCTTCCTCGTCGGTCAAATTAGTTTTCGAATACTAAAAGAAAAGAACTCTCTACGCTCAAACAGCTTTTCTTTTTACGTATTCTTCAAACATTTGACACTCGACTGCAAAAGCTAAGGACAATTAAAAATGGTAAACAAATAACTTTAAAAAAGACTATAAAGTGATTAATTTAAAAATGACATCGATGCTTCTTCGTATTTCAAGATTACTTCTTGTTGTTTTTGTTGTTATACTTCTTTTGTTTATACCTCAGTTGCATTTTCCAGAATACGTATTGCCTACTATTACAAGCAAGACGATTTATTTTCTATATGGTAGTATTATTCTTTGTGGTCTTTATACTTTAACTATTGTTTTTTCAAAAGAAATAACATTCTCCTTTTCTAAAATTGATATTGTTCTTTTTGTATTGGTTCTTTATATTACGTTGAATCGCTATTTTATTCAATCCTATTACGGATTTTCAATTCGCTATATAGAATTATTAGGATTAAGTTTCTTTTATGTTGTTTTAAGATCCATTTCGCTTAAAAATTATCCTTGGATACTATTATCGGTTGTGATTTCCGGCATCATACAGACTATTTACGGTAATCTTCAATTATTTGGATATTACGCTTCCAACCATTCGGGATTTAAAATGACAGGCAGTTTTTTTAATCCTGGACCCTATGCTGGTTTTTTAGCTAGTGTTTGGTCAGTTGCTTTGGGAATGTATTTATTTAAAGATGAGATAACAGCTTCTATACAAGTACAAAAAAAAAGAAACTTCTTGTTATTAAATGAAGCTATTAAAAACATTTTTGAGTACATACCCTTGTTAGGAATCATTAGTATTGCCATTGTCCTTCCTGCTTTACAATCTCGAGCCTCTTGGATCGCCACTATTGTGAGTAGCGCAGTTCTAATCGAATTAAAATATCATTTTCTAAAAAATATTTTAAAAAGAGCATTCGCCAGCTTTCAAATAAAAGCTGTAATTACTATCTCTATCATTATTTTAAGTATTACTCTCTTTAGTTTATATCATTACAAAAAAGCTTCTTCGGATGGAAGAGTTTTTATTTGGAAACTGACCACATATATAATAACAGATAATCCTGTTTTTGGTGTGGGTTTTGACCGATTTAAAGCATATTATATGAATTATCAAGCTGATTATTTTGCTGAAAACGGTGAAACTTTAGAAGCATTGGTAGCTGATAACGTTTATTATGCTTTTAATGAGGGATTACAGTTCGTATCTGAAAACGGTTTGATTGGATTAGTATTACTACTTATCCTAATCTACACTTTGTTCAGAGCAAAAATAAATGAGGAATATTATACAATGTTTTTTATAGGAAAAACAGGACTACTTACTATCGGAATTTTTGCCTGTTTTTCCTATCCAATGCAAATTCTACCAATAAAATTGGTATTAGTGTTTCTATTAGCCTTACTAACCAATAGTGTTGCAAATGAATTTCAATTAAATATTGGATATAGTAACAGAAGTCTGTGGTTGTATAAAACCGCTGTTTTACTAGTTACTTTTGTTACTACATATCAAACCATTTCTTATACGAATAATCTAAGTCAAGGATTTATAGCATGGAATATTGCTCTAATAAGTCATCAATACGGGAATTATGAGAGTGCAATTATCGATTATGAATTAGCATATCCTATTTTAAAGAGTGATGGAGATTTCCTGATGAATTACGGTAAAACGCTCTCAATTGCTAAAGAATATTCCAAAGCTATTGAAGTATTAAAACAAAGTAAGAAATATCAAAATAACACCATTATAACTAATTCCCTGGGTGATAGTTACGTAGCCACAAAACAATTCGACAAAGCAGAGGTAACCTATAAAAGAGCTATAAATATGACCCCAAGTAAGTTTTATGCTAATTATTTACTGGCTAAATTATATGATCTATCTGGGCAAGAGGAAAAAGCAGTTACAATGTCTTATAAAATATTAAATAAAAAAATAAAAATTCCTTCTACTGCCATTAAAGAAATACAAATAGAAATGAAAAAAATCTTAATAAAATATAAAAATCCTCCAGAGTTTAAAAATTAAAAAACTACCAAATCGTTTAACCTTTAAAAAAATAGCCTATGAAATAGATCACACCCCAGAGGAAGAATTTATATTGGAAATAATTTCTATATTTTCTTACAAATGCTTAAAGTTAAGCTATTGTAATGTGAAGCAAAAGTACCATTCCTATACCACTTTGCAAAAATAGTAAATACAAAAGGTTTAATTACCAAATTAATAACATATTAATTTTTATATGATGAATAATAAAAAACTAGGAATAGCCTGTTTAATGGCTTTAGCAATTTTCGGTACATTTAATCTAAATGTTGCTAGCTCTGGAGAAAAAGATAATGACGTTAACCTAAAAATTATGGTAACAAATGCAAATGCTCAGACCGAATATAATGATCCATCTCTTTGGTTTAGCCAAGGACTTACTAAAGATGAAAGAGAAATATCTGTAGCTTGTCCAGAGTCTACCACTTCTACTACAGGAGGTTCTATTTCAGGAGGCTATAAAGGAGTGACAGGTACTGTTAGTGGATCAACTACTACTACTAATAATTACACTTCTGGACAGACTCATATAACCTGTGGAAGTGGCAATGATAATTGCACAGAAACAGATTGCTAATTTTTTTGAGATACTCATTGTTTTATGAGTATCTCATTTTAAAAAACTCTAATTGTAAAAAAATGCAAAAATATACTTTTCTATTTTTAATCTTATTTTTTGTTTGTTGTAAAAACAAAGAGAATAAAAATTCACGATTTACTGAAAAACAAATAGCTTCTCTGCATCTAAAATCGGCTAAAATTTTAACTACTGAAAAAGATTCAGTAGTAAAGATTGATTTAAATCCCTTCTTGAAAGAACAAGCCTTTGATTTTGGCTCCTTGATTAAAGAAATCAAATTAATACCACTTGAAACTAAAGGCGAAAGTTTGCTTGATAATATTGAAGAAGTAGTTGTAACTGATTCTAATATTTACATTCGCGATGATTTTAAAGGAGGAGGAATCGTTATTTTTAATAGTAACGGAAAATTTATTAAAAGAATCGCCAGCGGGAAGGGACCAGGAGAACTTATGCGACTGTATGATATTGATTTTGATAAAGATAATGATGAATTAATAGCGTTTCAGCATTCTTTTTTGGTATTTTTTACCCCTACTGGTGAATTTATTAGACAAGAAAGATTACCATTTGTAAATTATAACTTTTCTGTTCTTCCAAATGGCTACATTTTTAAAACACTTGACAGTCAGGGAAATGAGCATATGGGAGATTTGAAAGATTTTACATTATTAGTTACAGACAAAAAATTTAAATTTCAATCTGTTGGTTTGTTTCGAACACCAATTTCTAATAATTATGGAGTTTATAGTTATTTGTTTAAAAATCAAAACTATATAAATGTAACACAAAGTTTTACTGATACTATTTTTAGGTATGAAGGCGTTGAAGGCAAGTTAAAAGCAGAATATGTTCTAGATTATAGTGATAAAAGAATTCCCGAGAATTACAGCAAATTATCTTTTGACAAGTTTAAAAATTTAGTAAAAAAAAATAATTATTATTTTTATACGGGTAATTACCTTGCTACAGAATACACAAATGTTTTCTTTTTAGAAAATTGGTATATCAAAAAATTTACTATTATATTCAGAGATAAAAAAACAGGTCATTTAATAGGTGGAACCGATCCATATCATGACTCACAAGAAATTCCACCTATAGCTTTTCCTAAATTTGTATCCGGTGAATATTTTATCTCTTGGTATTTACCTAGTCCTAATGATTCGTTCGCAACAAAAAGCAAAATAATTTCAAATGCAGACAAATTAAAAATTAAGGGATTAACAGAAAATGATAACCCTGTATTAGTATTCTATAAATTAAAAAATTTCTAAATGAAAGAAAACAAATTTATAACACTTATTATTATAACCCTTTTTGGAATTACTGTATTTACATTATTTCGATTCAACAAACTTAAACAACAGATTAGTATAAACTCAAGAAGTAACTCTAATGTTGAATCCGTAAAAGACGATGAGTTGAATGCATACAAAGTAAATTTTAAAACCAACTTATTAAACAGCAATTTGTCATTAAATAATGTTCTGATGAAAGACTCCATTAATAACATTATTCCATTAATAAATATTTTTAAGAACAGTCAAAAAACAATCTTGGTTTATCGTTTTTCACAAATGCACTGTGAAAGTTGTGTTATAGCCTCAATAAAAATTTTTGTAAATTGGGCTAATTTACACAAGGTAAAAAACATATGTTTTTTAGGTAATTTCAGTAATAATAGAATTTTTTACAGGACAATTCCTGAATATAGCATTGAAAATATGAATGTCTATAACGCATCAGACTTTGACATACCTGCTGATGGAATTGGTTATCCATATTGTTTTATTTTAAATAACAATATGCAAATATCAAATGTTTTTGTTCCCGATAAAGGTATGCCAAAATTAACAACTGAATACTTGAAAATGATACAAAACAAGCTTAAATAGATAACGACAAAGAACACGTTATTGACTTTATCATTTGAATTCGTTAATCTAAAATTTGTGAGTTTTATTGTAAAATGCAATTCAAAAAAATCAAAATCCCAATGAATAAAAAAACTCTCGCTATTGCACTATTTTTAATATCAGTTTTTGCCATCCAAAGCTGCTCCAAATCAAAGTCACCTGATGAAACGACTATAGATAAAAAAGCCTATGTAACTGAAAAAAACGAAGTAGAAACCATAGTCTTAAAAAACGAATCGTTCCAAAAAGAGTTGGTCAGCAACGGTAAAATCATTGCTGCCCAAAAAAATAACGTGCAATTTGAGGTAAGTGACAAACTGCAACATTTGTATGTGAAAAATGGAGATTTTGTTCATAAAGGGCAAATACTTGCTAGTTTAAATTCATTTAAATACCAACAAAGGTTAGCTAGAGCTGAAATCGAACTGAAAAAAGCCAAATTCCAGTTTGAGGATATGTTGGTAGGTAGAGGAATTTTTACTACCAAGAGAGACAGCATTCCTAAAGCTATTTATGATATGGTAGCCAGCAGAACAGGTTATGATACTGCATTGTTAGAATTAAAAACGGTTCAGTTTGAATTACAGTCCACTAAGTTGATTGCTGCTGTCGGTTTTCTTGCATATTGGTCAAATCCAACAATTCCAATATTAATTGCAGCTATGTGTGCATGCTAGCTCTAAATACAATAAAAAATGAAAAACTCCATTAAAATATTTGTAATAGGTGCTTTGATAATTATTATCGGAGCATTTTTAAAAATTCAAAAGCAAGAATATTCCAAAATTATCCTTGCAGTAGGTGTGGTTTTAGAAATTTCTTCAGTAGTTGTTTATTTCATAAATAAAAAGAATAAATCCGCTAAATAATAGCAACCACAAAAGACAGCAGATATGAGATTATAAAAATCTTATTTTCTGCTGTCTTTTTCTAAAACTAAATATAAACTCCTCAACAATGAAAAAAATATTAATGAAATATAAAAATCCTCCAGAGTTTAAAAATTAAAAAACTACCAAATTGTTTAACCTTTAAAAAAATAGCCTATGAAATAGATCACACCTCAGAGGAAGATTTTATAAAAGAAAAATAACTTTATAATTTCGTACAAGATCATTGAGATAATGGCATTGTAATGTTCAACGAAAGTGACATTCCTTTTTCACTTTGTAAAAATAAATAGGGATTATTACCCTTACTAACAATTTAAATTTTATAAAATGAAAAAAACAATTGGAATTTTGAGTGTTGTTGTTATCGCAGTAACAATGTTTGTAAATAATAATTCAGTGAACAGTTTAACACAAGATACTAATTTAGCAAATTTGATTGCACTTAATACTGCAAATGCTGAAGATGATGATAAGGAAAAGTGTGCTTGTACTGATATTGCAACCGACATATGCTATTATGGTTGGAGTAAGGTTACATATTGTTATCCCACTGTAGGACCTGACACTTGTAAATGAATATCATAGACTTTAAAAATTCTTTGCTTTACTTCACTATAAAGTAAAGAATTTTTATCCATGTTTAATACGAAGAGGGTTTTAGAATGATAAATCAAAAAAATACATGAAAATTATAAACAACAATAGAACAAATATATATGCATTTTTATCAATTATTATTTTGTGTCTGACTAGTTGTCAAACTATAAATAAAGCAGAAAATATTAATCTAAAAACATTCGAAAAATTTCAACAAGAAGGAAGTCCTTCATTTACAAATCTTTTTGAATTCACAAATGGAGTTCCCAATATAATACATTCAATAGACACTACTCTAATCATATCTTTAGGTAAAGGCGGTATAAATGACGCATTCTTTTATAATTATTCATTACCCAACAAAACACTTTCTAAAGGATACCTTAAAGGCGGAAGGGGACCGGAAGAAGCACTTACAGTTTTTTCTTCAGGAATAATTGGTAATATACTGTGGTCGTATGATATCACATTGGGAAGAATAACAACAATTGATAAAGAAAAAGCCCTTAAACAAGAAAAAAATATTAATATAAAACAATATTCTAAAAATGTGTTTTCATATCAAATTGCTTTTAAGGACTTGAATACAATATTAGCTGTTGGAAATCGTCAATCAAAATATAAAATACAGGAAATTGATTTAAAATCAGAAAAAATTATTGCTGAATATGGTGAGTTTGATAATATTTCAGAAGCCATTTCTTTCGAGTCCTTCAAATCTGCCAATGAGTGTTTTATTTTAACTAAACCATCGGGCAAAAAAGCTGTAATTTCATACAGATACAAAGACGAGATAGAAATATTTAATACTGAAAGTCATAAAAGTATTGCTATAATAAAAGGGCCAGAAGCATTTGAAGCCGATTTGGATTTAAGTGCAAATGTGGCTTATAGAAATAAAAATACACGGTTTGCTTTTTTTAACGGTGACACAACTGAGAAATTTATTTATCTTTTATATTCAGGGAATAGTCATGAAAGTGAGTTTCGTGATTTTTGCAATACCGTTTATGTTTATGATTGGGAGGGAAATCCTGTACGAAAAATAAAGCTAAACAAGTATGTTACAAGTTTGTCAGTTGCCAAGGATGATTCGGCACTGTATGCATATGATCCCTATTCAGGACAAATTGTTCAAGCACAAATTCAATTTTAATATGAAAAATAGATTAATTGGTTTTAGAAAAATCCTAATGTATTTTTATATAATTTCATTGTTTATCAGTTGTAAAAGGGAACAAATCAAGAATGAAAAAGTGGAATTATTAGAAAACATTGTAAAAGTTAACCTTGGAAGAAAATTAGTCATTCCTAAAGATTTGCAATTGTACACACCATTTAGTCAGAATTCAACTGATAGTGCTAAAATAGCAAATTCAAGTTTAAAGTTATATTCTTACGTTAACACCTCATGCTCGACTTGTTTAGATGAAATCAAGGAATGGAACTCTTTTGCGTTAAAACTTAAAAAATACAAAACACCTATTATTTTAGTATGCAAAACACGAGATAATTTTGAATTACTTAAATATTTATGTGAAACAAAAAAAATAAAAACATTCGATTACCCATTTTTTTTAGATATAAAAGAGCATTATATAAATAAAAATCCATTCATGAATGCTTCAAGCGATTTCGAAACAGTATTAACTGATAGGAATAATTCCATTTTATTAATCGGAAATCCACTTCATTCAGAAATAATTAAACAATTGTATTTAAGCAAAATACAAAAAGATCAAGGGGAAGTAAAAATTCAATGATTTTAAGTATAAAAATGAATGAATTAGAATCCGAACTGTAGAGATAAATATGATTTTAAAAAGTAGCATTCCCAATAGAAACTTTTGCGAAAAGAAAAGTTAAAAATAATAACAATTAATATTTTATATTTTGAAAAAAATAATAGGAATTTTAGGTATTGCAGTGCTTGCTGCAGGTATGTTTTTTAGTGCTAATGCATTGAATGGATCTGCTAAAGATGTAAGCTTAAGCGATTTCACAACTCTGAATAAAGCACATGTTTTTGTTCCCGATAAAGGTATACCAAAATTAACAACTGAATACTTGAAAATGATACAAAACAAGCTTAAATAGATAACTACAAAGAACACGTTATTGACTTTATCATTTGAATTCGTTAATCTAAAATTTGTGAGTTTTAGTGTAAAATGCAATTCAAAAAAATCAAAATCCCAATGAATAAAAAAACTCTCGCTATTGCACTATTTTTAATATCAGTTTTTGCCATCCAAAGCTGCTCCAAATCAAAGTCACCTGATGAAACGACTATAGATAAAAAAGCCTATGTAACTGAAAAAAACGAAGTAGAAACCATAGTCTTAAAAAACGAATCGTTCCAAAAAGAGTTGGTCAGCAACGGTAAAATCATTGCTGCCCAAAAAAATAACGTGCAATTTGAGGTAAGTGACAAACTGCAACATTTGTATGTGAAAAATGGAGATTTTGTTCATAAAGGGCAAATACTTGCTAGTTTAAATTCATTTAAATACCAACAAAGGTTAGCTAGAGCTGAAATCGAACTGAAAAAAGCCAAATTCCAGTTTGAGGATATGTTGGTAGGTAGAGGAATTTTTACTACCAAGAGAGACAGCATTCCTAAAGCTATTTATGATATGGTAGCCAGCAGAACAGGTTATGATGCCGCATTGTTAGAATTAAAAACGGCTCAGTTTGAATTACAGTCCACTAAGTTGATTGCTCCTTTTAGTGGTAAAGTTGCCAATATTGAGAGTAGAGTGTATGAGAATATTAGTGCAGGGAAAAGTTTTATGACCTTAATTGACGATTCGGTTTTTGAAGTAGAATTTTATCTGATAGAATCAGAAATGAAAGATGTCGCTCTAAACAGTAGTGTGCAAATAGTTCCTTTTGCATTGGGTAAAACTTATAAAGGTAAGATTTCCTCCATCAATCCCTTAATCGAAAAAAACGGGACTATTCTGGTAAAAGCGGTGGTAAAAAATGATGGAAAATTGAGCGAAGGCATGAACGTCAAAGTGAGAATCCAGAAAGAGATAAAAAACCAGTTAGTGGTACCTAAATCGGCGGTAGTTTTACGAGATAATCAAGAGGTATTATTTAAAGTAGTTGATGGAAAAGCCTATTGGACATACATAAAAACCACTCTGGAGAATAGCGGTTCTTATGCAGTTATTGCCCATCCCGATAAAAGCAGTGCTACCTTAAATCCAGGAGATATAGTCATTGTTTCCGGCAATTTGAATTTAGCACACGACAGTGAAGTAGTTGTTAATCCAAATAAGAAAAACTAAAAATTTCCTTACCTCCCAATATTTTTTTATTAAGAATCTAATTATGGTAAAATTTTTAATTAATAAACCCATTGCTGTTTTAATGACTACGCTTTGTATGCTTATTTTGGGGATATATGCGTTTGGTTTTATCCCAGTAGCTTTGATGCCTAATATTGATATTCCCGAAATTACGGTGCAGGTTGAAGCTGATAATATGTCGGCAAGGCAGGTAGAAGACGTCATTGTAAAGAATTTACGAGCTAACTTAATGCAAGTAAGCCACCTGAAAGATTTAAAAACAGAATCCAGCAATGGTAATGGAATCATTCGGTTACAATTTGAACAAGGAACTAAAATTGATTACTCCTTTATTGAAGTAAATGAAAAAATTGACAGGGCGATGGGTAATCTTCCCAAAACAATCAAACGCCCCAAAGTAATAAAAGCCAATATTACAGATGTTCCTGTGTTTTATTTAAGCCTGACCTTAAAAGATCAAGGTAAAACAATACCGAGTGTTTCAAATAATGAACTCTATCCCGTTTCTCAACAATTTGTTGATTTTAGTCGTTTTGCAAATCAGGTTATTCGTAAACGTATAGAGCAAGTAGAGGAAGTAGCGATGGTAGATGTAAGTGGATTGGTTTTTTCAGAAATCCGAATTATTCCTGATACAGAAAAATTAAATGCACTGGGTATTAGTTTGAACGAATTGGAATCAGCTATCAAAACCTACGATATTGAAGTGGGGAGCTTACTGATTAAAGATAATCAATACCAATACAATGTTCGTTTAGGTTCCAGCCTAAATAGCATTCGGGAAATTGAGAATATTTATATTAAAAAAAGTGATCGTCTTTTTCAATTAAAAGATATTGCCCAAGTAATTGAACATCCACAAAAACGTATCGGATTAGTTTTGTCTAATGATAAAGAGGTCGTTACGATGGCTATTATTCAGCAAAGTGATGCGCGGATGGAAAATTTAAAAACCTCTTTGAATTCACTTGTTGAAAGGCTAAGAAAAGATTATCCTACTATAGATTTTTCAATCACCAGAGATCAAACGAAATTGTTGGATGTCGCCATCAGTAATATAAAACAGGATTTGGTATGGGGGATTTTATTAGCATTTGCTGTTATGTTTCTGTTTCTGAAAGATGTTAAATCTCCTTTTTTAATAGGAATATCGGTTCCAGTTTCTCTTATTATTAGTTTGGAATTCTTTTATGTTTTCAATATTTCGATTAATATCATTTCTTTATCAGGATTGATTCTAGGAATCGGTCTGATGATTGATAATTCCATTATTGTAATTGAAAACATTATACAATATAGGGAACAAAAACATAGTTTAGCCAAAGCTTGTATTTTAGGTGCTACAGAAGTGATTAAACCTTTATTTTCTTCGGTTCTGACTACCTGTTCTGTTTTTTTACCGCTGTCTTTTTTGAGTGGTATTTCCGGTGCTTTATTTTATGACCAAGCGATGGCAATAACGATAGGGTTGTTTATCTCTCTATTGGTCTCTGTTACTTTGGTGCCGTTGTTGTATCATTTATTTCATTTAAAGGAATCCGGTAAAAAGAACCGAGTTGAACGTTTTCTTGAAAAAACAAATACACTGGATTATGATGAACTGTATGAAAAAGGATTTCGTTTTGTGATGAGAAAACAGAAAGAATGCTGGGGGATTTGTATGCTGTTACTTATCGTGGGTATGATTTTATTTCAATTTCTTCCCAAAACACAAATGCCTTATTTGACTAAAACTGAAACAGTATTGAAAATTGACTGGAACACGCAAATTAATGTTGAGGAAAATAAACGAAGGGTATTAGAATTATTACAGCCTGTAAAAAAGGAAATAGTAAACTATACTGCATTAGTAGGTTCTCAACAATTCATTTTAGACAAAGAGTCTACTTCTTTGAGTTCAGAAAGTGTTATTTATATTAGTTGTGATTCTTCAGAAAAATTGGATGAAATTCAATATAGAATTAATCTTTTTATACAAAAGAATTATAAAGGAGTTCTTTTTTCATATAATGAAGTTGACAATATTTTCAATATTATTTTTTCTGATAAAGAAGCTCCATTAGTTGCCCGGTTACGCAATGTAGAAAACCTGGGAAGCGCACAAAATGAACAATTAAAAAAAGTTTGGGGTCAGATAAAAAGCAATGTAAGTGATTTAGATTTACAGCCCATTGCATGGCAGGAACATATTAACCTTGTGGCGAATCAGGAAAAGTTAATGACCTATGGTGTATCAAGTAGTACCCTATTTGATGCTTTAAAAAGCGCTTTTAATGAGCGTGAAATTTTATCGGTAGTAGATAATCAAAATTTTGTTCCTGTAATTCTTGGAGAAAATAATAAAACAATAGCCGAAGTCTTAAGCCAAACAACTGTACAGTCAAGAGATAGTGCTGTATTCCATGCCAGTGATTTTATTAAAGTGGTCAATACGCAAGACATGAAAACCATTACAGGCGGTGTTGAAGGAGAGTATTATCCAATGGAGTTGAACACTAATGATGATAATGTAAATCAGACAATTGATAATGTAAAAAAAACAATTAAGGATAACAAATTGTACACGGTTTCCTTTAGTGGTAGTTTTTTTAATAATCAGGATTTAATGAAAGAATTAATTGCAGTTTTATTAATTTCACTACTTCTACTTTACTTTATTTTAGCTTCGCAATTTGAATCCCTTGTCTTACCGTTGATTATATTAATCGAGATTCCATTGGATTTGGCTGGATCATTTTTACTGTTAAAGATTTTTGGCATGAGTCTTAATTTAATGTCTATGATAGGTATTGTGGTGATGAGTGGTATAGTAATTAATGATTCCATCTTGAAAATTGATACCATCATTCAATTGCAACGTCAAGGATATTCTATACTAAGAGCTCTTTTGTTTGCAGGACAACGAAGGCTAAAACCTATTTTAATGACCAGTTTAACCACTATTTTGGCTGTAGTGCCACTTCTTTTTACTGGTGGTTTGGGTGCTGAACTTCAAGCTCCATTAGCAATGGTATTAACAGGAGGGATGATATTAGGAACGATAATCAGTCTTTATTTCACTCCATTATGTTATTATTATTTTGCTAAAAGGATAGAGAGGAGGACTAAGAAAAGGAACAAAAATGTTTTAAATACAGCTTAATACAATTAGGGGCTATTTGTTCATAAAAAAAAGAAATTTTCTTTTCCCTGCCCTTAAAGGGTGAAAAATTTCTTAAATAAAATATTAACACTGAATTTCATTAAATAATGATCTTAATAAAAAAAATACAAACAGTCTTATTAATCACTTTTGTTATATGTTCTATAGAAAGTAAAGCTCAAGAGCCAAATAAAAAGGATACTACTAAAAAAGTAGTTACTCTTGATGATATCATTTCAATTGCAACTAAAAAATCCTTAGATGCTTTTAAAGCCAAACAACAATACGGGGCAAGTTACTGGCAATTTAGATCGTTTAAAGCAAGTGTATTGCCCAAAATGAGTTTAGAACTGGAACCTTTAACTTATAATAAATCGGTATTAAAAAGATATGATTCCGAAAATAATATTGATGTGTATCGACTACAGCAAAATTTGAATTCGTACGGAAATATCAGTATCAATCAAAATGTTAAAGCTACAGGGGCAACCATTTATGCTAATTCCAGTTTTAACAGGTTGGCTAATTTTGGATTGATTGATTCCAAAGACTTCACTGCCACTCCTATCCGAATAGGTATTATTCAACCTATTATGGCTTTTAATCGCTTTAAATGGGCACATGTTATTTCTCCTCTCCAATTTGAAAGTGCTAAAAAAGAATATCTCTATGAATTACAGGATATCAAACTTAAAGCTGTTCATTATTTTTTTAATTGGGCTTCTGCGAGTAAAAGAGTAGAATTGGCTAAAGAGAATTTGTTAAGTACCCAAAAACTTTTTAAAATTGGAAAAAAAAGGTATGAACTGGGTTCTATAGAAAAGGATGATGTACTGAATCTGGAATTGGATGGGTATAATGCTGAGACCAATTTGACTCAAAATGTGAGAGAATTACAAAAAGCGGAATCAGAATTAAAATTATTTTTAAGAGATGATAGTCCTTTGTATTCGCTACCAGAATTACCCGAATTGGTTTCCGATTTACAAATAGATATTAAAGAAGCGACAGCACTGGCCGAGGCAAATAATCCTGAAATTTTTAATTTAAAAATAAAAAAAATTGAGGCTCAAAGGGATTTGGATAAAGTAATTAAGGACAATCGTTTTGATTTGTCATTGAGAGGGAGTTATGGTTTGAATCAAAATGCAAATACATTTAGAGATGCTTACGGCAGGTTATTAGACCAACAAATGATTAGTATCCAAATGAATATTCCCCTCTTAGACTGGGGAGAACGTAAAGGAAATATCAAAACGGCTAAAATGAATAATGAAGTGAGTGAAATTGCTCTCCAACAAGAAAGCGACAAACTAAGTCAGCAATTAAGCTTAAAAATTATTGATTTTAACCTTCAAAAACAATTGGTAACCGGAGCTTTACGAACCAGTGAAATCTCTAGGTCTTCTTATGAAATTACTGAAAAAAGATTTTTATCAGGAAGTATTGATTTATTACGACTCACCAGTGCCAGAAAGGCTTGGCAAACAGCCTCTGAAAATTACATAACTAGTTTGTATAATTATTGGAAATTTTATTATGAGGTACAGCAATTGACTCTTTATGATTTTCAGAATAAGAGTACTATTAGTGAAAATTTTGATGAAATGCTGGATAAATAAAAATCCTCTGGATATTAAAAATAAATAAATCTCACACTATTTAACTTAAAAAAAGCAGCCTATGACATAGACCACCACCCAGAGGAAGATTTTATAGATAAAAACATTTCTGTAATTTCGTACAACTGCTTATTAATAGGCGATTGTAATGTTCTGCAAAAGTAGCATTCCTAGATAACTTTTCAAAAAACAATAAGTATAAAAGGGTTTAAATACCCATTACAAACAATTTAAATTTTATAAAATGAAAAAAATAATAGGAATTTTAGGAGTTGGAGTTATTGCTGCAACGATGTTTTTTAGTGCTAATAATTTGAATGGAAGTAGTTCAGATACTAGTTTGGCTAGTTTAATAAATATGAATGTTGCGAATGCGGAAATTGACCCTGACGGAGAGGTTGAGGACGAAGTCGCTTGTAAGTATACAATTACAATAAATGTTGGTCCAATTTCATACACTACAGAAATGGATGGCACAAGAACTGATTGTGTAAGTGGAAAGGGCAAATGTTGGAGTACACATCTTTGTTTCTAAAAAATAATAAGTAATAATCTGATTGAATTCATTCTTATTAAAGAATGAATTCAATTTTTATAAAAATTAATTTATGTATATATTACGAAATATTATCCTAATTGTATTAATCTTTTTATACGGATGTAATAGCAAAAATAAAGACGTTAAATATAAAGGAAAAAATCAATTTAAGACGATTAAAGTTAGTCAAAATTCAAGTTTAATTCAAATAGATATTCCTGAAGAAGAATTATTCAAAGAGTTAAATACGTCTTCTATTTTAGATTCTGTTTGGCATGTAAAACTTCAAACAAATGAACAAAGCATTTTTGGAGCTATAGATCAGTTAATTGTATATGATGGCAGTATCTTTATTTTAGACACTAGTAATACCAACAGTCTGTTTGAATTCAGTTTAAATGGAAAATTCATTAAAAAATATGGGAGAATTGGTAAGGGCCCGGAAGAATATCTTAACCCAACCAGTTTTGGAATAGATAAAAAACAGAATAGAATCATCTTATTTGATGATAAAATGAGTAAAATACTTTTTTTTAATAGAGATGGCAGCTTTTATAAAGCAGAAAAACTCGATTTTTACACTAGTGAAATCTGCGTATTTAATAGCGAAAAAATTCTTTTAAATAATAGAAAGTCTACAAATGATGGTACAATTCCAGAGATATACACATATTATCTCACAATGATTAATTTTGGAGGTCAAATAGTGTCTAAAGCTTTGCCATATGATGAAGATATTATAAATTTCAGATACCATTCAAGGCAAGATTTTTTCATGTCTGAAAATGAAGTGTTATACCATCCCGCACTAAACGATACGATTTATACCGTTTCAGAAACTACAATAAAACCTAAATATGTCCTTAATTTCGGAAATAAAAAGTTGCCTTTAAATTTTGATAGAAATATTAAGTTTTATGACTTTGAACAGAAATATAAAGGAAAAAACTCTCCCTATGCCTATTTGGTAGGTGATTATATGGAAATTGATAATAAACTTTTTTTTGATATAAGTTATCAAGGTCATAAAGTTAAATGTATCTATTCTTTAAATTCAAAGAAATTACAATTTGGAGGTAAAATAAATGATGATTTAAAAAATAATTTTGGAACATTTAGCCCCGTTGGTTTTTATAAGGATTGGATAATAACAGCTGTTAATCCAGATATGGTATTAAATAAAAGAGAAAGAGTAAAGAATGATAAAATAAATGATATTATTGATCGCACTTCGATGGGCGATAATCCGATTTTGTCTTTTCAACATTTAAAAAATTTCTAATGAAGAAGTATGATTCAAAACACAAGCTACTTTTGGCAATTGTATTATTTCTTTTCGTATTTATTAGTAATGAGATATGGAATAGTGCCCAAAAAGATAAAATAATAACTAATCAAGAAAAAAATATTCAAAATTTAGATGGAAATTTATCCATTTTAAAGCATAATATGATGGAACAAATGGCTTCAACTGGGATTTCAGTTGATCAGCCTTCATTTTTAATAGGTCATGAAAATAGAAGAAGATTATTGTCTCAGATGAAATTTGGATCATTATTAGCTGTACGGATTTCACCTTTATCTTGTTCAATCTGTGTAGATAGCACTATGCTTGATTTAAGGAAATTCCTCACTAATAATAAACTCAAAAATAGGGTAATTATCTTAACGTCTTATAATACAGAAAGAGATTTAGTTTTATTTCGTAGACTACATCAAATGGGAGATATAGAAATTTTTAATATTAAGGAAAATGAAATTTCCTTAGCTATAGAAAATGAGAAAAAACCATATATGTTTATCATAGATTCCACCCTGATTTCTAGATCTCTTTTCATTCCTGAAAAAACTATTTCAGGGTTAACAAATTTATACTTAACAAGTATTAAGAAAAATTTTTTAAAATAAAAAAGTAGTTTGGTTAGGATAGTTGACGAATAACCATGTTTATACCTAAAAAACATTAAACTACAAAAAATATTTTTTAAAAGGGACTGCAATTAAAATAATTTTAAGCCCATTTATAAAGATCAAAATAAGAATATAGACGATAAAATGATATTTTAGAAGATCTCAATACCTAAATATTAATGCCAAAAACGTTATCGAATTTAAAAATGAGGTTATTTATCCTTTATAAAATGAAACAGAGTAAATACCAATTTCAATGAAAAAATTACAAAAAAAAGTCTTCTTAATCATCCTAGCACTGATTTCATTAGTGCTAGGGTTGATTTGGCTAACTATTATCTTTCTTTTATTTATATTAATTTACAAATTTGCATTACATTTTATTTCGTTGATAAAAACTACTTTTTTAAGAAAAACAGTTAAAGTTATATTTCTATTTGTTTTTCTTTTATCGGTGACTATTAGTGTAAAATTAATAGTTTTTGATATATATAAGATACCCAGTTCTTCCATGGAAAATATGCTATATTCCGGTGATGTTATTGTGGTAAATAAACTCAATTTTGGTCCTAAATTACCCCGTTCTCCTTTTGAAATTCCCTGGGTAAATTTGTTTTTTTACATGAATAAAGATGCACGTTCCAGAATAAAAGATACTTGGTGGGATTATTCCAGATGGAGCGGCATTACAACAATAAAAGAAGGAGATGTGTTTGTGTTTTCGTTAAACACTTCTTTAACTTTTTTTGTGGTCAAGCGATGTGTAGGACTTCCTGGAGATACCATAAGTATAAAAAAAGGAGAAATCTATACCAATTCTAAGTTATTTATTTCACCAGAAACAGTTAAGAATAATTACAGTTTCCGTATCAAAAATAAAAAATTACTATATAAAATTATTGATTCTTTACACATAGAAGGATATATAAAATATGACTATAGAACCCCAACTATGGGAAGTGCAATGTTATCGATTCAAGAATTTGATTTTCTTCAAAAAAGAAATTGTATCTATTCTATCAAGAAAAGCATAGATACCTATGACCCAAAGAAAAAATTATTAAAAACTCCAACAAGTCAATGGACTTTAGACGATATGGGGCCTATAATTATTCCCAAAAAGGGAATGAAAATACAATTGAACCCAGATACTTATATGCTATATGAAAAAGTAATAAATATGTTCGAGAAATGTAAGTTAACTGAAAAGAAAGGGACTTATTTTATTAACGGGAAGAGATCTACTAAATATAAATTTAAACTGAATTATTATTTTATGATGGGTGACAATAGAAAAGAAACTTCGGATTCCAGACGTTGGGGATTTCTTCCTGAATCCAACATAATAGGTAAAGTACAATGTATATTATTCTCTAATAAAAATGAGGAATTTCAATGGAATAGATTATTCAAAATGCTTTAAAATAAATCCAAATGAAATTAAAGTTATCTTCATTCACCATATTAACTTGCTTTATTTGCTTATCCATTATCGGAGCAAGTATGATTCCTTTATTGAGTATCCAATTAAATCCATCTAACTCTCTACCTTCTTTGAGCATTACTTATGTTTGGCACGATGTTTCGGCTAAGGTTATAGAACAAGAAGTAACTTCTAAATTGGAAGGTGTTTTTAACACGGTCAAAGGAATTAAGGAGATAAATTCTAACACAAATAAAGAAAGTGGATCTATAAATATTAGATTCAAAAAAAATACAGATTTGGATGCCATCAGGTTTGAAATTGCTAATCTAATCCGTCAAACGTATTCTGAACTTCCAGAAGGTGTGAGTTATCCTCGATTGTCTATTAGCGGGGCGAACGAGAATTCTTTACCAATTTTAACTTATAGTATCAATGCCAATGAAAGCCCCTATCTTATTAAAAAATATGCCGAAAATCAACTACTTCCAAAATTAGCAACCATAGAGGGTGTTAATAAAGTATATGTTTATGGTGCTGATCCTTTTGACTGGGTTATAAAATACAATTCAGACAAACTGTTACAACTGTCTATATCGGTTAATGAAGTTGAAAATGCTATTCGTGAATATTTTCAAACCCAACAACTAGGAAATGGAATAGTAACCTCGAAGAATAATGCTGAAATTGAGGAGATTTCGTTGGTATTAAGTTATAAACAGGAAAAAGAAATTTATTGGGATAATATCCCAATAAAAAAAATAGGAAATAGAATTATTTATCTAAAGAACATTGCTACAGTCCAGTATAAAGAAGCTCCTATGCAGGCTTATTTTAGAATAAACGGCAAGAATTCCATAAATATGGCCGTTTATGCCGAAAAAGGAGCTAATACAATTGATGTTTCTAATGAAGTAAAGGAAGAAATTGATCATTTGGATAAGGAAATTAAAGGGGGATATAGCTTGAAATTAACCAATGATACTTCCCAATACATTACTGAAGAACTACAAAAAATGGAAGAAAAAATGTTGTTCTCCTTATTGATATTATTTTTTCTCATTTTAATTACCAGCAGAAGCTTAAAATACATCTTAATTTTATTTTTAAGTATTATTACCAATATTCTAATTGCTATAATATTCTATTATATATTCAAGGTAGAATTGCAATTGTATTCCTTTGCAGGGATCACCATTTCTTTAGGAATCATTATTGATAATTGTATTATTATGATAGATCACCTGAGGAATAAAGGAGATAAAAAAGTGTTTTTAGCTATTCTCGCAACAACTTTAACTACTACAGGTGCCTTATTGTCAACCTTTTTACTAGATGAATCACTACAAGCCAATTTAAGGGATTTCACTTTAGTCATTGCAATAAATATAATTGTTTCCTTATTTGTGGCATTATTTTTTGTTCCTGCCCTTTTGGAAAAAATGGGTGTCAATCGCAAAAAGAAACAATTTTCAAGAATAAGAAAAAAAAGAACAATACGATTTACAAACTATTATTATAAATGGATTTTAGCATTTAAAAAACCGCGTTTTAAATGGTTGTTTATTGTTGTTTTATTGTTGGGTTTTGGTTTGCCTGTACAATTTTTACCGAAAGAAATAAAGGGCGATGGCTTTTTTGAAAAGAGCTATAATAGCACTATTGGCTCAGAATGGTTTTATGATGATATAAAACCAACTTTAGAAAAAATACTTGGAGGTTCTTTGAGGCTTTTTGCTGAAAATGTTTATGAAAACTCTCATTATTCTGATCCAGAGAGAACCACATTACGGGTTAGTGGCAGTATGCCGGAAGGTTGTACTATCGAGCAACTCAATGAGGTAATTATAAAAATGGAAAATTACATCAGTAGTTTTGACGAAGTAGAATTATTTGAGACCAATATAGGGAGTTATAGAAACTCGACTATTTCCATTTATTTCAAAAAAGAAAATGAATTCAGTGGTTTTCCGTTTAAGTTAAAAAATTTGTTGGAATCGAAAGCCATCAGTTTGGGAGGTGTGGACTGGTCAGTGAGTGGTGTGGGTCAAGGATTTTCGAATGCTTTAGGATCGGACTATAAAAACAATAGAATTATACTAGAAGGCTATAATTATGATAAATTATACGCTTATGCAGATTTTTTAAAATATCAATTGATAACAAACTCATCTTCAAGGATTAAAGACGTGGATATAACCAATGGAGATTCTTGGGGAAATGCTAATTCTTATGAATATTTTTTAGCATTTGATAATGAAAAAATGGCAATGGCGGAGGTATATCAAACAGGACTCTATTATTATTTAAAAAATCAAACATACTCTGGAGGTGTAACCTCTTTTATTCATAATAATGAATTACAACAAGTTAAATTGATGTCTGATCAATATCAGAAAGTTAATGTTTGGGATTTAAAGCATGTTCCTATTACTATTGGGAATAACCAATATAAACTAGATCAAATGGCAGCTATTGATAAACGAAAAACAGGAAACTCCATTTCAAAATTTAATCAGCAATATCGTTTAACGGTTGAATATAACTTTATTGGAACAGAGCCATTAGCTATAAAAGTTAGAGAAGACAATATAACCGAGTTAAGTAATAAGTTACCTATTGGTTATAAAGTATTTGAACAAAATCAAAATAGATGGGATAAAGGAAATAAGCAACAATATTATTTTATTTTTGTAGTTATTTTAATCATTTTCTTCATTTGTTCAATTTTACTCGAATCTTTGAAACAACCTTTCGCGATAATAAGCATGATTCCAATTTCCTTTATTGGAGTTTTTCTAACATTTTATGTTTTTGATTTCAATTTTGATCAAGGTGGTTATGCATCGTTTATTTTATTGTGCGGTATTAGTGTTAATGCTGCCTTATACATCATAAATGATTATAACAATTTAAGAAAAGAATATCCTTTTAGAAATCCACAATTACTCTATTTCACAGCTTTTAATTATAAAATAATTCCTGTAATGTTGACGATTATCTCTACTATCGCAGGTTTAATCCCTTTTATATGGGGAGGTCAAAATGAGGCTTTTTGGTTCTCTTTTGCTGTAGGTTCTATAGGAGGATTGTTGTTTTCATTATTAGGGATATTTATTTATTTACCTGTTTTTGTCGTAAATAAAAATAGTTATTTAATTAGGGGTTGCTGAGAAAGTACATTGCTTTGATTTTTAGTGGTTAATGACTATTTTTATTGAATCAACTGTAAGGGAAAATGAAAAGGCATTCAAAAGACCGTGCATCTCGACTAAAATATGTGAGTAAAAACAAACTCACAATTGAGGGGTTTGAGAGCCAATGATAGCTTATAACCTAATGTCCATCTTTAGAATATTGCTATCCAATGACAGGAGCTGTCTGGACAAGTGACAGTAAAGAAATCAAAAATCCTTACTATCCGAAAAATATGCTGACTTGCGGTGAAGTAAAAGCAAGTCTATAAAGATTGAGTTAGTTGATAAATACGGTATTCTGAATAAGGACCGTATTTGTCTTTTTAGCTAGTATGAAAAGTATAGTCTTAGAGCCTGTTTAGATTTTATCTAATTGCTTTTTACGGCTTATTTTCCGCTATATTTCGTTAAATTTACTCAAAAACAAGTCTATTATTCTTTCAAAATTTGCCTCATCTATCGAAAAATAATCTCATAAAAATCTAAATATTTAAATTTTAAACAGGCTCTTAAATACAAAGTTGTACATCTTTTTAGGATTAAGTGTAAATAGGTGATTCTTTTTTCAGTATTAGATTATGTATTTATACAATCGGGGAGAGAAAGAACTCTTTAAGTCAGTTTTTTAAATCACTGTTATTAGATTGAATTTATGCTAATGATTTCTTTTGCCTCAAAAAAAAATACATTGACCTCATTTTATTGTCAGAGTTTTTAAATATACATATTATTGTAAATAAGTCTTTGATACAGGTATTATTGAAATATCGGTATAAAATTACTATCGATTTTTTTAGTACATGACAAAATTATATTTTTCTAAAAATCAATAATATACAGGTTAATTAATTTGCAAAAAAGACTGATATTTCGTACATTATAGAATTATTACGACATAATTTTTATAATGAAGAATACCAGTCTTGAGGGTAAAGATACAGAGCTTATTTCAGTTTTACAAGGTCATTTCAAAGGGAAACTCAATTTAGCAAGGGTCAAGCTCATTTGTTTATTTATAACGGCTTTATGCAAAATAAAAACAGTTAATTATGATAGGTTAGCATCGGGATTTGATACAACCGCCAATAAAAATAGCTCTTATAGGAGGGTTCAAAGATTCATGAAGGAATTTGACTTTCCTATGAAAATAGTTTCTTCTTTGATATTCAATATATTACCGGTAAGATGCGATTTGGTATTGGTCTTAGATAGAACCAATTGGAAGTTCGGAACTAAAAATATCAACATTCTAATGTTGGGAGTCAGTTATAAAAATGTTGCATTTCCATTGATGTTCAAAATGTTGGATAAACGAGGAAATTCAGATATACAAGAGAGGATTGATTTAATCAAAACCTACATAGAATGGTTCGGGAGGCAAAGTATAGATTGTCTCTTAGCTGATAGAGAGTTTGTTGGGGATAAATGGTTAGAGTTTCTAAACCAAAACAATATTAGGTATTATATTAGAATCAGAAATAATTTCAAAATTTATTCTTATCAAAAACAGGAAGAGATTAAGGCTTTTTGGTTATTCAATAATTTAAAAATAGGCGAGTTTTACCACTATCCGAGAATTGTGGAGTTACATGGTCAAAAATGCTATCTTTCTGGGAGCAAGACCATTGCTAGGGATGGAAAAATAGAATTTTTAATTATTGTATCATTCGATAAACCAGAACAAGCAATGGTTTATTATAAACGAAGATGGCAAATTGAAACTCTTTTTAGAGGTTTAAAAAGTAGTGGTTTTAACATAGAAGACACACATGTGACGGATTTAAAAAGATTAGAAAAACTATTTTCTCTAACAATGATTGCTTTTGTATGGTGTTATAAAATTGGCGACTATTTGGATGAATGCATCCAGAAAATAATAATAAAAAAACATGGCAGAAGAGCAGTAAGTATTTTCAAGTATGGATTAGATTATTTGTCAAAATTTCTTTTGACAGGATTTAAATCTTTGGAAAACAATATGTTTTGCTTTTTGTCATGTACTTAAATCGATTTTATTCCTTTTTCACCTCTATTTAATGGCATATTTTGCAAGTATGAATCTTTTAAATCCCAAAGAATATGAAAACAAAAAAATATTTCTATCTCTGTTTAGGCGTTCTTGCTATGTCCTGTTCTAAAGACAACGACAGCAATGATGATGAAACCAGCGTTACAACCAATACTCCTGTTACCATTAGTGCCACGACTGTAAAGGGAACAGCAGAAGGATCATCAGAGACCGGGGCAAATGAGGAAGATATATTGGCTAATTCCTCATTTGCTTCTACGGTAAAAATAACATTTAGCGGTACAAGTGCGACGGTAGAAAATGCAGTAACAGGAGTAACCGTTACCACTTCCGGTGCAGATGTTACTGTTACGTCGACTGTTGCAGGAGTCGCTTATGAAGTAACCGGCACTACCACAGACGGAATGCTTAAAATCTACAGTGATAAAAAATACAAGCTTACGCTGAATGGCGTGTCGATCAAAAATAATGATGGACCGGCAGTTAATATTCAGTCAGGCAAGCGTGCCTTTATTGTACTGAGCGGTACCAATGCCTTAGAGGATGGAGCAACTTATGCTACTTCTACCGAAGACCAAAAGGGAACTTTTTTTAGTGAAGGACAGCTTATTTTTTCGGGTTCTGGTACTCTAAACGTTGTAGGTAACAATAAACATGGTATTGCCGCCGATGATTATGTGCGTGTACAAAGTGGTACGATTAACATTACCAAAGCGGCTTCTGATGGGATCCATACCAATGATGCGGTTTATATCGATGGTGGTACTCTGAACATTATTGCGTCCAGTGACGGTATCGAAGCCGAAGAGGGGCATATTATCATCAATGGCGGAACCATAACCGCTACTGTGGCTGATGACGGAATAGTGGCTTCATACGATACAGATGATACGATCGATCCTTATGTGGTGATTAATGGCGGTACCATTACGATTACTACAACAGGTGAAGGCGGAGAAGGAATAGAGAGTAAAAGTACCCTGACCATCAATGATGGGACCATTTATGTCAAGGCTGTAGATGATGCCATCAATGCCGGTGATGCGATTTATATTAATGGTGGAACTATTGTAGCCTACAGTACGACAAATGATGGTATTGATTCGAATGGTACACTGACCGTAACCGGCGGAAGAATCTTTTCTACAGGAGCCAAAAGCCCTGAAGAAGGTTTTGACTGTGATAATAATACCTTCAAAATTACTGGCGGACTGCTGATTGGCGCCGGAGGAGCTACCAGTTCGCCAACTGCCAGCGTATCTACTCAGGCTTCTGCTATTTTGGGGAGTGGAAATGCGGGAACGATATTTAGTATATTAGATAGTGATAATGCAGAGGTAATGACGTTTAAATCGCCTGTGAGTTTTACTACATTGCTATTGTCCGGCAGCAAATTCAGTTCTGGTAAAACCTATAAATTGGTTACGGTTTCAACAGTGACCAGCGCTTCGGATTTTAACGGACTGTATCTGGGAGGAACATTTAGCAATCCTACAGTATCGTCAAGTTTTACACTGACCTCGATGGTGACCAAAATAGGAGGGAGCACCGGTCCGCGATAACACAATAATTTTGACTATATGAAAAACAAGTCTGTGCCTGATGAGGTACAGACTTGTTTTTGTTTATAAAAGGATCATCCTTTTACAATAAAATAAAATTAATCAAAAAATGTCATCTAATTTTTTTCAGGGAGAAGCATCGTATAATCGTAACAAAATCCTGTTCAAATCCTGCATAAACGACTCTATAGTACATAACTATAAACTTCTCAAACCCTCTAATAGTTTTTTACTATATTTGGCATAGATATTGGTTTGCTGTTGGTTTTTAATCAATCTGTATCGGGCTAATATTATAATTTAAATATCCGATTTCCACTTTTAAATAATTGTCCCCAAATCGAAAATCAAAATTTAAAAAATGAAACAAAAACTTATCATCCTTCTGTTTGTATTTACTGTTATAAATGTATTTGGACAAGTGCCGGTTACTTCAAAACCTATTGAGCCTAGTGATCCTGCTAATATCGTTTCAGCTGCTGATGTTTTCACTAATAAGACGATAAGACCGATAAAGAAGGTTCCGTTAGACGAAGCTTTAGTCCTGATTTATGATTACGACGGCACTCTTTTTACATTCGATTTAGAATCTGAAACAATTGCCTGGACTGTAAAAGCTACAGACTCTTTTACAGAGATGTGCGCAAACGGAGTGACACTTCTGGATGGGGTTTTATATGTTCCGTTTATCAACGGAGAAATTTTTGCAATTGATAATCAAACCGGTGAAATTTTTTGGAAGTCAAGATTAGGTGATAGTAAAGACCAAATTATACTAAAAAATCAAATTCCGGTCATCAATAATGGCAAACTGTTTATAACGACTCAAAGTCCAAATAATAACATTTATGCCCTGAATGTAAAAGATGGCAGTTTAGCATGGAGCAACAAGTTAGAAGCTACCAATAACGATATGCCGGTTCTGTTTTTTGACAACAAAGTTTTTACTCAAAGCGCATCAAATGTGTATAGTTTTGATGCCAATACAGGAAAACTTCTTAGTCAAAAAAGCTTTGAAGGAGCCATTTTGGGAAAACCTGCCACCGATGGCGAAATTATATTTATAGCCAATGAAAAAAATACAGTTTATGCTTTAACGCCGGATAAATTAGATATTTTATGGGAATTTAAATTCGATGAAAATCAAAATAATGTAAGGCAACATATAGTGGGTAAAGACAAAAAAGTCTATTTTGCGGCACAAGGGGAGGAAGTTTCTTCCCTATATGCTGTGGATGCTACAACAGGAACTCAGTTATGGAAAACGGATTTTAAAGCCGATACTATTGCGTATATGATTGAAGAAAGTGATAACATCTGGGGATATACCCGAAAAGGAAAACTTTTTCAAATAGACTTGACGAACGGCGAAATAGCATTCGAAGTTAAATTAACCACCAGACCCATTTCAAATTTTGAATTTGCCAGCGATGATGAATCCTTGTTTTATTTTTCCGATGCTGCTTTAATTCAATTTGAATTTAAAACAAAAGACGAAAACGAAGTTTACCTGCGGACTTCAATTAAAGATGATCCTTATAGCGCCTATGTGAAACTGATTCGATAAAAAAAACAGGCTGTCCGAAAAGTAAGGACAGCCTGTTTTTTTTATAAATTCTATCGAAAATTTTTATTGCTGTTTTGCAGAGGTTTCAATCTCAAAAATCAACGTTGCATTTGGCGGAATGACACCACCGGCACCTTTTTCCCCATAAGCCAAATTTGAAGGAAGAAAAAAGATGGCTTTATCTCCGTCTGTCATCATATCAAGGGCTTCAATAAATCCGGGAATCATACCGTCTTTTTTACCTACCGTAAAAGGAAAAGATTTATAACCTCCCTGTGCATCCCTGTTAGGGTTATATTTTCCGTATGCTTTTTCTACATTTGGCATACTGCTGTCAAAAAGATTTCCATCTTCAAAATATCCTGCATAATGAAAATAAATCGTAGATCCTTCGGCGCCTTTTACGCCATTTCCTTTTTGTGTAATTACATATTTTAGACCAGAAGCAGTTGTTGTGGCTTTAGCTTTCATAGCTGCAAAATAAGCCGCTTTTTCTTTAACTACTTTTTGCGCTTCTGCTTTTTTAGCTTCTTCCTTTTTAGCATCATCAGCAATAACTTTTAAGGCATCAAATTTTTTGGCAGCAGCACCTTTACGCGTTATAGTGATTTTTGTCATAATATCATCCTGAACAATTTTGTTTACATTGTCCATTCCTGAAACTACATGGCCAAAAATAGTATGTTTACCGTTTAACCACGGCGTTTCTTTGTGTGTAATGAAAAACTGGCTTCCGTTAGTAGCCGGCCCGGAATTAGCCATCGCCAAAATACCGCCTTTGTCAAATATTAATTCATTTACGAATTCATCTTTAAAGGAATATCCTGGACCTCCAGTGCCGTTTCCGTCAGGATCACCCCCCTGAATCATGAAATCATTGATTACTCTGTGAAATTTTAATCCGTCATAAAAAGGCTTTCCTTTCAGTTTTTCAACCTTAACGTTCGGATTAGTACCTTCAGCCAAAGAAATAAAATTGGCAACAGTAACAGGTGCTTTTACATATTCCAGAGTTAAAACAATATCGCCTTTTGTTGTTGAAATTGTAGCAAAAATACCTTCGTTAGGATTTTCCTTCGGATTTACTTTTGCCTGTGTTTTTGTTGCAGGTGCTTTTGATTTTGCTACAGGTTTTTTAGTGGTTTGCGCCTGAATATTAAGTATTGCCAGGCAAAAAAGAAATAAAAATTTATATTTCATTATAGTTCAGATTATGTGTTCTTAAATTTTTTATGGCTTTTCTAATAATTGAATTTCGAAAATAATATTAGCATTTGGAGGAATAACACCACCTGCACCGGTTTCGCCATACGCCAGATGTGACGGAATAAAAATAACGGCTTTATCTCCAAAAGAAAGCTGCTCAATTCCTTCAATAAACCCAGGGATCAAGCCTTGTTTACTTCCGGCCGTAAAAGGGATTGGCTGATATCCGTTTGCATCGGCTTTTGCCTGAATAAATTTTCCAAACGTTTTTGAGATCTCCGGAGAACTGGAATCAAATAAAGTTCCGTCTTCTAAAAAACCGGAGTAATTAATATAAACTTGTGTACCTGCAGCTGGTTTTTTTCCTGATCCTTTTTCAGTAATTACATATTGTAAGCCACTATTTGTTTTCGTAGCTTTTGCTTTTAAGGCAGCAAAAGAAGCTGTTTTTTCTTTCTGAATTCCGGCATATTTACTTTGCTCTTTTGCAATCTCTGAAAAATAATCATGAAATACTTTTACAGCATCGAATTTTTTAGCTTCTTCACCATTTCTGATAATAGTTACAGCAACAATAGTGTCGTCCTGAAGAATTTTATTGACTACTTCCTGATCTTTTGCATCAACGACATGTCCAAAAATAGTATGTTTATTGTCTAGCCATGGAGTTTCTACATGTGTAATAAAAAATTGGCTGCTGTTTGTTCCTGGCCCGTTATTAGCCATTGCCAGCACACCTGGTTTGTCAAATTTTAAATCTGAGAATTCATCTTTAAATTTATAACCTGTATCCCCAGAGCCTGTTCCTTCCGGATCTCCGGTCTGAATCATGAAATTTTCAATAACCCTGTGGAATTTTAGTCCATCAAAAAAGGGCTTTTTTTTCAGGTAATCTTTCGTTACAAATTCATTTTTGCCTTCTGCTAAGGTTATAAAATTCGCCACAGTTACAGGTGCTTTTTTATAATCTAGTGCAACTATAATATGCCCTTTGTTTGTTTCAATATCAGCATATAAACCATCCGGTAAATTGCTATGTTCGTTTTTACAGGAATAAAATGAAGTAACGGCTAATAGTAATAATAAAATACTCTTTTTCATTTTTAAAATGTTGTTTTTATGGGTTTATTGTATCTTTTTTAGCTACAGATGCCGGTTTTGACGCTGCAGTTTTTGGAGTTTGTCTCGTTGTTTTTTGTTTTGTGGAGTCTGCAGCCGGAGCTCCTGCTGCATTAGGGTCAGGAACAAAATTGCGTAAAGTAACGGTACAGATTAACGATTGATTGGTTCCGATTTTTTTGTTGTCTCCATGATATCCGTACGCAATATGGGATGGGAACAGGAAAGTTACGGTTTCATTTTTATGCATTAATTTGATTCCGTCTCTCAATCCCATCATGATGTCTTGTTTGTCTACATAATACGTTTGTGGACCAAGTTCAGCTTCAGAATAGATGATTTTGCCCTCAATGTCTTTTATCTCTAAATTAAAATAGGCGATATCTCCTTTTTTAGGGGTTTGAGTATCCGTTAGATTTCTTTCATCATAAGTTAGCCAATACCCCTTTCTGGTGGCATAGTATTTTACCTTTGGATTGTTTTTGATGATTTTTTTTATCACATCTTCTTCACTCGCAACCAGTTTTTTGTTTCTTTCAGCCGATTTTTTCATAAAGGTACCTGAAGCCTGGGAAATAGGTCTTCTGGCTTCTTCATTTTGCTTACAACTAATAAATAAAACAGTAAAAAGCAAGGTATAGATACTTCGTTCTAAGTGGTTCATATTGGGTTATATTTTTAGTTTAGTTACCAAATCTTCAAACTTTTTCAGGGTTTCTTCCATTGAAACTTCAGATTTTCCACCGGCAGCATTGATGTGTCCGCCACCATTAAAATAATCTCTTGCAAACTGATTTACATCAAATCCGCCTTGTGAACGAAAAGATATTTTAATAATGTTTTCTTCTTTATTTTCGATAAAAATAGCTGTAAAAACAATATCTTTTATGCTTAATCCATAATTAACAATTCCTTCTGTATCCCCTTTAACATAATTAAAAGAATCCAATTCTTCCTGAGTTAAGGATGTATAAGACGTTTTATGCGCTGATAAAATTTTCATATTCTGCAAGGCGCGTCCCAGTAGTTGTAAACGGCTGTATGAACTATTGTCAAACAATAAAACCGGTATTTGGGTATTATCTGCGCCTAAATCAATCAGTTCTGCTACTATCCGATGGGTATTTCCTGTCGTTTTAGGAAAGCGAAAGGAACCTGAATCGGTTAATATTCCGGTATAAATGCAGGTTGCGATAGTTTTGTCGATATCTTCTTTTTTGTTTAAAAACAGAATGAAATTGTAAATCATTTCACAAGTAGAACCAAAAGAAGTGTCAGAATAAGTGTAAGCTGCGTAATCATGCGGTTTTTCATGATGATCGATCATGATAAAAGGAACTGTTAGTTTGGCTAAAGTATGTTCCATTTCACCTGTACGATGAAAAGCATTAAAATCAAGTGTAAAGATCAGCTCGGCTTCTTCTAATATTTTGGAGCAGTTTTGAGTGTCTTTTTCAAATATTTTCACAGTTTCAGAACCTGGGAGCCAGGCTAAAAAATCAGGAAAGTCATTTGGAGCAACGACAGTTGGCTGATGATTGTTTTTTAATAAAAAATGGTATAGTGCTAACGTAGAACCCATAGCGTCGCCATCTGGTCCTCTGTGCGGAATTATTGCAATTTTCTTTGGGGCAGCAAGCAACAATTGTATTGCCTGAATATCTTGTATTTTCATAGTGTGCGAATTTACATTTTTTTAATCTAATGCTGAAATCATTTTGTAGATTAACACACTTTTATAGGTTGGAAGTTATAAGTTAAGAGTGATAAGTTTTTGAGGAGAGACTTATTTTGCAGAATGCTTAATGTACTGAAAAGGTATTATAATTTATAATCAAAGGTTTTTTAACTCTCTTCTTTGTAATTTCTGATAGAGTTTATATTTGGCGCCTTTTACAATTTGAGATTTATAAATCCCTACAGAACCAGAAGAAAAATAAGCAATTGTACAGGCAATCGCAATGAAAATTCCGGGTTGTACTCCAAATAATTCCATTCCCATAATAGTACAGGCAATAGGAGTGTGGGTCGCGCCTGAAAATACAGCTACAAATCCCAAACCTGCCAACAGTGCAATCGGCATTGGAATAAAAAGGGTTAGAGTGCTCCCTAAAGTAGCTCCCACAAAGAATAGCGGGGTTACTTCACCGCCTTTAAAGCCAGCCCCTAAAGTGAATCCGGTAAACAATATTTTAAGCAAAAAATCATACCATGGACTGACATTTGAAAAAGAATCCACAATTATTGGAACGCCTAATCCAGAGAATTTTGTAAAACCAAAACCTGCAATGGCAATGGCTAAAATGATTCCACCAATAAAAGGTCTTAATGGCGGAAATTTTATGTTTTTTGAGAAAAAAGAGCTCCAAAAATGAACATTTCTGGAAAAAAGCAAAGCCGCTAATCCGGATACTATTCCAATAATAATCGTGTAAAATACTGTAGTGAGATTAAATTCAGGAACAATTGGGATGCTATAATGTGTATGTTTTACCTGCCAGAACTCAACAGTAAAATAAGCAACATAAGCCACTAAAAACGATAAAACGATGCTCTTAAAATTGATTTTACTGAAATATAAAACTTCAAGGGCAAAAATAGCGCCTGCCAAAGGTGTCCCGAAAACAGATGCAAAGCCTGCACTGATTCCCAGAATAATCAGAATTTTTCTTTCGGAATGATCTAATTTGAAAAATTTCGTAAACTGATCGGAAATTGCACCTCCCATTTGTACAGCAGTTCCTTCGCGTCCGGCTGATCCACCAAATAGATGTGTGAGTAAGGTTCCCAGGAGTACTAAAGGAGCCATTTTGAACGGAATGACTTTTTGAGGGTTTTCATATTCCTCAAGTAGTAAATTGTTCCCTTTTACAACAGATTCGCCCCAATAATAATAACTGAATCCAACTAATAATCCGCCAAGAGGCAAAAACCAGATAATCCCCTCATGTTGAATTCTGAATTTTGTGACATATTCCAGTGAAACTAAGAAGAAAGCTGATGCAGATCCTGAAAAAAAGCCAATTAAAGTACAAATGAAAGACCATTTGAATATTTTCTGGAGTGTTTCTTTTAGTTTTTGAAGGTTCATTTAAAAAAGTTTGCCACGAATTTCACCAATTAAAACGAATTTTAAAAGTTCCTGATGAAATTCGTGGCAAAAAAAATTATTCCTGTACTACAGCTGTAAATTCAATTTCGACCAAATATTCAGGTGCAACCAGTTTACTGATTTCGTAAAAACCGGTTGTGGGCTTTACCTCTTTGAAAAAAGCAGCATGCGCTCTTGCAACCTCTTCAAAAGTAGCAATATTGGTTGTGAAAATTCGGGTTCTGATAACGTCTTTCATTCCAACATTTAAATCTTCTAATACTTTTTCAATGCGTTCCAGAATATTATACGTTTGGGCATAAGCGTCATCGGCTTTTACTTTTTCGCCATCAACAATAGCCACAGTGCCGGAAACTTCAATGATATTGCCAATTCTTACGGCACGACAATATCCCATTTTGTCTTCCCACGGTGATCCTGTTAAGATGTTTTCTCTTTTCATTTCTTCTGTTTTATTGAATTGTTTCATAAAATTTTAAAACAAATTCAGGTTAATTAAATTGCATTGCAATTTATAAAATATGCCATCAAAAAGAGATAAAATTATTTGAAATCATGCTGTAATTCGCTCTTTTTTGTGATATTTAAATGATGGATATAAGTAACTATCCGATTTGATTTTGTTCAAAAAGCCGGAGCCTGTTTTGAGCATTATTCAGGCTTTGCTGCAACACTTCAATCCTGTTTAATAAATGCGCTATAGCATCAATTCCTTCAAGATTTATTTTAAGATCGTAATGCAGCCGGATCATTTTCTCAACAGTAGGGAGTTGTTCGGGCTGCAGATATTCATCTTCCTCTAAAGCAATAATTTCAACAAGCCCATAATTGCTCAGTTCTGTTATAAAAGTATTTTCAATTTCGTGATACAGACAAAATTGCTTAATCTGAATTAAATTTTTGTTACTCATGATTTCTTATTTTAGCTAATTCCTGAAATAATTCTTTTTCCTTTTCGGACAATTGGGTCGGGATTTTTAATTTATAGGTAATAAATAAATCACCAAACTCATTTTCCTTTTTATACACCGGAAATCCTTTTCCTTTTAGCTTCACTTTTGTTCCGGTTTGTGTTTCTGCCGGGACTTTTATTTTTACTTTTCCATCAAAAGTTTTAACATTAATCTCACCTCCCAAAATGGCAGTATATAAATCAAGATCTACATCAGCGTACAAATTATTGCCTTCGCGTTTAAAATCAGCATTGTTTTCAATCAGAAAAGTAATATATAAGTCTCCGTTAGGTCCTCCGTTTGCGCCTAATCCGCCATGTCCGGGGATTTTAATAATCTGACCGTTTTCTACACCTGCAGGAATCGTAATTCGGATATTTTTTCCGTTAACGGTTAAATTTTGTTTGTGAGTAGTATAAACAGCAGCTAAATCCAATTGTAATTCTGCGTTGAAATCCTGTCCTCTGTATTTAACCTTATTTCTGCCGCTTTGTCCAGATCCGTACATAGAATTGAAGAAATCTGAGAAATCGCTTTCTGAAAAATCACCGCCAAAACCTGAAAAATCACGACTGTTTTGCTGATTTGTTGAATATTGCTGCTGCTTCGGATTGTAGCCGGCTTTTTCAAATTCATCTGCATGTTGCCAGTCTTTTCCATACTTGTCATATTTTTTACGATTTTCAGGATCGCTTAACACTTCATTGGCTTCATTTATTTCCTTGAATTTTTTCTCTGCTTCCTTGTCATTCGGGTTCAAATCTGGATGGTATTTCCTGGCAAGCTTTCGATACGCCTTTTTAATATCGGCCTCGGTCGCTGATTTTGTTATTCCTAATGTTTTATAATAGTCCATAATAATCCATTTTTTCTGATTTTTTTGAAATAATACATTTAGATCATTAAGTTAAGAATAAGTTGTTAATTATCAAAATGATGATTGGTTATTAGACTATAAAATAATTGTGTTTTCTGAATCGGCCTTGATTTTATTTTTTTTGACTAATTATATTTTATAAAATGATACTCAAGTGGCAGGTTTTTTGATTCTAAAAATTAGCTTAACAGAGTGTTATAAAAGTCATAAAGTTCTCTCTGCAAATTAAATTATGTTATTTTTGCGATATGGGATTTTTGATTTTATAAAATTTTAAAGCCGATTCGATAGCCACTTTTTCAATGAAGCATATTTTATTTTTTATATTGTTTTTTACAGCACTGACAGTTTCTGCACAGGGAGAATTTAATTCAGGTTATAAATCTATTCCCTCTCCAAAGTTCAATGCTAAACCCAAAAAACTTCCTGCTCCGGAAGTTAAAAACCCAGAGTCTCAAAATACCGATATTCCAGGTATTAAGACACCAAATGTTTTTGATAATACCAGTATAACTCCAAAATCCAGTTTTACAATAGGGGAGGAAAAAAGCAAATTTTCGATGTCAACAGAAAATAAATTTGCCAATCCTGGAGATCGTTATATTCCTAAGATGGAAAAAGATCTGGATAAGGCCTTGAGAGAAGCCGGATTAAAGGAGGACAGGGGAGAATTGGTTAAGAAAAATATTTCTTTAGGGGATTTTAAAACTAAATCGGCCTACTTTATTGTAAAATTCAGGGATTTTGGGGCTATTGATGGCGATTTAGTTAAAGTGTCTTCAAATGATCAGGTTATTCAAAACCAGTTATTTCTGGAAAGTAATTTTAAACAAGTAAGAATAATGCTTGCAGACGGGTTTAATAAACTCGATTTTGAAGCATTAAATATAGGTTCTTTGGGAGGGAATACTGCCGAAATTCAGGTTTTCGATGACAAAGGAACATTAATTACCAATGATTACTGGAATAATCTTGCGGCAGGTTTTAAGGCATCTATTATTGTTACCAAAGAGTAGTTTTGAATTGTTAAGTTCTGTTTTTCTTTATGTAAACAAAAAAAAGAACTTAACATGTTGGTTACTTGATTATACTTACAATGGACCTGCAGTAACCCTAAATTTCATATTTGCTTTTATCGTTACATCTTTTGTTAAGGTTTCCTTTAATGTAACTTTTGTTCTGATTTTGTAGCTGTCTGCTTTAATGTACTCGTCTAATTTGCTATCCGTACAAATTAAATGAATCGAATTTGCTGTAGTGCTAATGTTATCCTGATAAGCTAACTCGATTTCATTAGACTCCGTTGTTGAGATGTACAAGTGTATTGATTTTAGAAATGTAAATGTTTTGTCTGAAGGATCAGAAATTGCTAATATCAAAGATCTAAGCTTAACATCTTTTACCAGGTTTGCTTTGGTTTTGTTATTTTCAAATTCAGAAGATGAATTTGTAGTCACTTCAGGTGTAATAATCTCTGAAGGTAAGTTGATTGGGGAAGTACTTTTGATTTTAATTGAAGTTTCATTTGAAATAGAGAAGGTTAATAAATCATCGATGACATCACAAGAAGTTAAAAAGACTGACATGCAAAGTGCCAAAGCAATACGTTTTGTTTTCATAGTTAAAATACAATAGTTTTTTTTCTTAGATACGAGATTTTCTTGTAAATGGTTTTTCTTAATGATGCAAAGTTACAAAGGTTGATGTATTTAAAATTTGATCTTTGAACCTTTTGTAAGTTAATCTATTTGGAACTAAAACCGGGGCAATGTAAAAAAAATAATTTTTTTCATTGTTCCGATTTTTCAATTTCGAATTTAAAAAGTATTTTTGCGCATGCAACATAACGTACTTATTTTAGATTTCGGATCGCAATATACTCAGCTTATTGCGCGTAGAGTTCGCGAATTAAATATATTCTGCGAAATTTTTCCTTACAATCACTTTCCTAGTGATTTATCACCTTATAAAGCTGTAATTTTAGGAGGAAGCCCTTTCTCTGTTAGAGGAGAAGATGCACCACATCCTGATTTATCGCAAATTAGAGGTAAAATGCCTTTGCTTGCCGTTTGTTACGGAGCTCAATATTTAGCTCATTTCAGCGGTGGAGAAGTGGCAGCTTCAAATACCAGAGAATACGGAAGAGCTAACTTGTCTTACATTAAAGAAAACGAAACTTTCTTCGAAGGAGTTTCCGAAAACAGCCAGGTTTGGATGAGCCATAGCGATAGTATCAAAGCGCTTCCAACAAATGCTGTAAAATTAGCAAGCACGCATGATGTAGAATATGCAGCTTACAAAATTGAAGGCGAAACTACGTATGCCATTCAATACCATCCTGAAGTTTTTCATTCTACAGATGGATCAAAAATGCTGGAAAACTTCTTAGTTAAAATTGCTGAAGTTCCTCAAAACTTTACACCAAACGCTTTCGTTGAAGAGATGGTGGGAGAGTTGAAAGAAAAACTAGGGAATGATAAAGTTGTTTTAGGACTTTCTGGAGGAGTAGATTCTACAGTAGCAGCAGTTTTATTAAACAAAGCAATCGGACAAAATTTATATTGCATCTTTGTTAATAACGGACTTTTGCGTAAAAACGAATTCCAAAATGTATTAGATCAATACAAAGGTATGGGCTTAAACGTAAAAGGTGTTGATGCCGGAGATCGTTTTCTTTCTGAATTAGCCGGAATCAGCGATCCTGAAACCAAACGTAAAACCATTGGCCGTGTATTTATCGAAGTTTTTGATGATGAATCGCATTTAATAGAAGATGTAAAATGGTTAGCACAAGGAACTATTTACCCAGACGTAATTGAATCTGTTTCGGTAAAAGGACCATCTGCAACTATTAAATCACACCACAACGTGGGCGGATTGCCGGATTATATGAAATTAAAAATTGTAGAACCGCTTAGAATGCTTTTCAAAGATGAAGTAAGACGAGTAGGAGCTACATTAGGAATAGACCCGGAATTATTAGGAAGACACCCTTTCCCGGGACCTGGATTGTCAATTAGAATTTTAGGAGATATTACGCCGGAGAAAGTTAGAATTTTACAAGATGTAGATGCTGTTTTCATTGAAGGATTAAAATCCTGGGGATTATACGACAAAGTTTGGCAGGCAGGAGCCATTTTGCTTCCGGTAAATAGTGTTGGGGTTATGGGCGATGAGCGTACTTACGAAAAAGTAGTGGCGCTTAGAGCGGTAGAATCAACAGACGGTATGACGGCTGACTGGGTTCATTTACCTTACGATTTCTTGATGAAAGTGTCAAACGATATTATCAACAAGGTAAAAGGCGTGAATCGTGTTGTTTACGATATTAGTTCAAAACCGCCAGCAACAATTGAGTGGGAATAATAACATAATTTAAAATTAAGGTCTTACATTTGTAAGGCCTTAATTTTTTATAACCTACTATTTATGAGAGGATTTTTAACGATTTCTCTTGTGTTTGTTTTCTGTTTTAACGAAATAACTGCGCAAGATTCAATTATTGAACACAAAATTCAAAAAGGGGAAACAGCTTATTTTATTGCCCAAAAGTATAAGGTTTCTGTAGATGAGATTTACAAACTCAACCCCGAATCCCAAAACGGAATCAAAGACAACCAGATTATTAAGATTCCTGTTCATTCTCTGCAAAAAATAAATCAGGACGAGCATACTATTCATATTGTTGGTGAAAAAGAAACATTATACGGTTTGTCAAAAAAATATAATGTTTCTGTGGAAGCCCTTCAAAATGCTAATCCAATGCTGGTTAACGGACTTCAGATAGGTCAGCAACTAGTAATTCCGCCAAACGCTTCGAATACTTCAAAAACTGAAATTTCCATATCTTCCAAGCTTACACATCAGGTTGTTGCGAAAGAATCGTTGTTTAGTATTGCCAGACAATACAATGTTTCGGTTCAGGATTTGGAAAATCTCAATAAAAATATTTTGATTAACGGTTTGCAGATTGGCCAGACCATTTCAATTCCAAACAAAAGAAAAACGCTCGATGGAAGGGTTCGTGTCATCAATCAGGAAACGGTTTTTCATGTAGTGGAACCCAAAGAAACTAAGTTTTCGATTGCTAAAAGGTACGGTGTTTCGATTGATCAACTGGAAACTCAAAATCCTGAAATCGTAAACGGACTGGTTGTAGGGAATAAATTAGCCATCAATACTACAGCCATTAAACCAGCAAACGAAAGCGAAGAACTGATGATGGCTCTTGCCGAAAAGCAAGTTGTGGTTGAAAAAACAAAAGCAAAAACGGTTGAAATTGATGATTTAAAAGACAGATTGATTGTTCAGAAAGAAATGAATCAGAAGATTATAAAAATAAATGATCTGAAAATGAATCTGAATGATCTGAATGGTTCTAAAGAAAATTCGGTTGAGAAACTACGATTGGTTTTAGAGGCCAATAAGAATGTGCAGGATATTTTGATGGCAAAATTAGATTCATTGGTCAATACGATGAATAATGATTTGCTTGAATTAAAAAGAATGGATATTCTGAATATTGATGAATCAAAACGCTTAGAAAAACTATCCTATGAAAGTATTGGAAAAACAAATGAGTTATCTTCTGGGCTTAAAAACGAATTAGCTGAAAACCGAAAAGCATACGCTGATTTAATGAATAAAGTTGAAAAGATAACTGTTGAGGAAAATCAGGAATATAAGAAAAAAATCCGCGAAAGCGAAAAAAAGAACAATACCACCTCAATACAGCAGCGGCTTTCATTAGAAGAAATCAAACGATATAAAATTGATCAGGAACAGGGAGATGCAAAAAATCAGCTTTTAATTGCAAAAATTGACTCGCTGGATATTCAGAAAAAAATAGAGGTAAAAAGACATATTAGTAAAGCTTCTTATTACAGTATGGAAGCCAGAAAATTTGATGATAAACTGGCTTTGGTAAAACTAAAGAAATATCAGGATGAAGCTGTTAAAAAATCAAATGGTACAGAAACTTCAAAAATTGTTTCATTGGAGGAAATGAAAAAGGAACTCAAAGAAAATCCGTTTAAAAACGAAAAAAATATAAAAATTGAAGTTTTTGATAATCTTAAAGAAGTTTTAAACGGCTATTATTTGGTTTTAGGTACATTTACAGATGCTGTTCCAAGAGATCAGTTTATTATGAAGCTTATTGATTCAGGTGATTTTAATGCTAGTTTTTTCTTTAATATTAACAGTCTTTCTTATTATGTTTATTCTGATAAATACAATAATATGGAAGAAGTGCTGTATCAATGCAAGAAAAAGGAAGAAGATGAGTTATATAAAAAGATCATTATTGCTAAGGCAGAAATAGATCTCAGGTAATAATTAGTAAAGAATTAACTTTCGGTCTGATTTTTGTTTTAAGCAGAAATTAGTATCTTGTTCACATTAAAGAATAATTGTTTTAATATCTATTATGAAATATTTTTTCACCGTATTTTCTGTTGTTTTTTTTATAACGTGTTCTGCTTTTTCTCAGGGAAAGGTCATTAAATACACTGTTTCAGCAGGAGAGACAATCAATCAGATTGCACAAAAATTTAAGGTTACTCCTTATGAGATCTATGAATTAAATCCTGATGCGAGAATTTCTTTGATGCCGAACACCGTTTTATTAATTCCGAGCAGAACTGCAAAAACGGCGTCGGTTAAAAAAGATGAAAGTTCAGCCAAAAAGAATCTAAATCCAGAAGAGGTGGTACACGAAGTACAGCCAAAAGAAACTTTTTTTAGTATTGGAAAAAAATATGGCATTTCTGAAGAAGATTTGAAAGCTGCAAATCCAATTTTGGAAAAAACCGGTGTTCAGATTGGTCAGAAATTGGTTATTCCGGCAAAAGGTTACGCTGCAAAAAGTGCTGCTGCAGATAAAAAAACGAAAGAAAAGGGATCTGAAAAATATGTTTATCATGATGTTGTAGCAAAAGAAACCAAATTTTCTATTGCAAAAAAATACAACACCACTATTGAAGATTTAGAAAAACGCAATCCTGAAATTGTTTCTAATTTGCCTGTTGGATATCGTTTGACTATAAAAGGAACGGCTCCAAAATCAGAAACCACAGCTTCAGTTGTAAATGCTGCAAAACCTGCTGAAACTTCAAAAAAAGTGACTACTTATATGGAATATCAGGTTAAACCTAAAGAAACCTTTTATAGTTTAGGAAGAACATTTCATCTTACTCAGGAGGAGCTGACAGAATTAAATCCATCTCTTTCTGAAGGGGTAAAGGAAGGTATGGTGCTTAAAGTTCCATCAGGTTATTTAGCTCCTGTGCCGATCATTGTAAGAGAAGAGCCAAGACAAGAGACAGAAAAGTCAACAGAAAATAAAGGTGGAATTCAAATACTTGAAAAGGTAAAATCTGCCGACCCTGAAGTGGTTGAATTGAGTAAAAAGAGAGGTCAAAACGAACGTAAAAAGCTAGTTTTGCTATTGCCTTTTAATATAGCCAAAATTCAAAATGATACTGTAGGATTTGCTAATCGTGTAAAAACAGATAAGTTTTTAAACATGACTCTGGATTTTTATTCAGGTGCCATGATGGCAATTGATTCGGCAAAAACGTTAAAACTGCCAATAGATATTTCAATTTATGATTCGCAGGAGACAAAAAGTACTTCGAATATTCCGAGTCTGATTACGCAAAATAAATTACAGGATGCTGATGCCATTATAGGGCCATTTTATCAAACCAATGCTGAAACAACAGCTAATACACTACGTTTACATAATGTTCCGGTGATTTCGCCATTGTCTAAAGATGCTGCGAATCCAATTGATAACTTATATCAGTCAATACCCACAACAGATGTGGTTAGAAATACGGTTTTTGATTATATGCGTTCTAAAAATGGTAATATTGTGGCTGTAGTTGACAAGAAAAAAGAATCAGTTATCAACTATATCAAACAAAACCAAAAAGGAGTTGTTTTTGCTTCTTTAACGGAAACCGGAGCTCTGGATGTCGCCAGCCTGAAAAGTTTATTACTGCCAAACAAGATGAATTATGTAGTAATGGAGACTGCTAATACCGCCATGGTAAAATATACGATTAAGGCTCTGATTGAGGCGCAAAAAACATGTCAGATACAATTGGTGATTTTAGAGCCAAACAGTACTTTAGATACAGATGAAATCTATTTTGAAAATCTGGTAAAATTAAAATTAATGTATCCGTCAGTTTCCCGCGAGAGCGACGAACCCCGCGTTTTAATTTTTGAAAAAGAATACAGACTGAAAAATAAGGTGAATCCAAATACCTATGCAACCCGTGGCTTTGATGTAACTTTTGACACCATGATGCGTCTGGTTCAGGGAAAAACGTATCAGGAAACTGCGGATTTAATGACAACTGAGCAAGTTGACAATAAATTTCAATATTATAAAAAAGAAGATGGTGGACACGCAAACAAAGGTGTTTACATTTTATATTACGATTCAGACTTAACTTTAAAAGTAGCAAATTAATGACATCCAAAGTAACCTATTTAGGCGATTTAAGAACAAAATCAATACACGTGCAATCGGGCAGCGAAATCATTTCGGATGCACCTTTAGATAATAACGGAAAAGGAGAAGCCTTTTCTCCAACAGATACAGTAGCAAATGCTTTGGCAAGCTGTATGTTTACCATTATGGGAATTAAAGCCCGTGATTTAAATGTAGATTTAGTTGATTCGACAGCTGAAGTAACCAAAATTATGAATGCTGAACCAAGAAGAATTGGAGCCATCGAAATTGTTTTTGAAATGACAAGTAATGCTGATGAAAAAAATAAAACAATTTTAGAACGTGCCGCAATGACATGTCCGGTATTTTTGAGCCTTCATCCGGATATTGAAAAAAAAGTTACTTTCAACTGGAAATAAAAACATAATTGCAAAACTTAAAGAAGCAGGAAAAAGATATCCTTTTTTCTTGCTTCTTTTTTTCTTTTTGAAAAATGGAACAGGATAAAAAACAGCTTATAAAATTAGCCCATACTAAAATGCCTTTCGGGAAATACGAAGGACGTTTTCTGATTGATTTACCCGAATATTATGTGGTATGGTATCATAACAAAGGTTTTCCAAAAGGAGAATTAGGTCAGCAGCTTCAGCTTATTTATGAATTGAAATTAAACGGGCTTGAAGAGTTAATCAGAAATATCAAAAAGCAATATCCTAAGCCTAATTAATGAGAATATTCAAAAGAATGGCTATTTAAAAGTTGGAATTGTCAATAACGGAAACATGTTATCATTCTATTTGAAAATTTGCAAATTATCTCATTCTCTAATTGATAAATTGTCTAATTAAATTTGTACTTTTGCCAAGTTTTTTACACAACTACAATACAAACAATTACAGAATGAATCAAACAAAATATATTTTTGTTACAGGAGGTGTGACGTCTTCATTAGGAAAAGGAATTATTGCGGCATCTTTGGCAAAATTGTTACAAGGAAGAGGATATCGTACCACTATTCAGAAATTTGATCCCTATATTAACGTAGATCCGGGAACATTAAATCCTTACGAACACGGAGAATGTTATGTGACGGATGATGGAGCAGAAACAGATTTAGACTTAGGACATTACGAGCGTTTCTTAAACGTTCCTACTTCTCAGGCTAATAACGTAACTACAGGCAGAGTTTATCTTTCGGTTATTGAAAAAGAAAGAAGAGGGGAGTTTTTAGGAAAAACAGTTCAGGTTGTTCCTCATATTACAAACGAAATTAAGGATAGAATGCAATTGCTGGGTAAATCTGGCGATTATGATATTGTAATTACCGAAATTGGCGGAACTGTAGGTGATATTGAATCTTTGCCTTACATAGAGTCTGTTCGTCAATTAGTTTGGGAGTTAGGCGAAAATAACGGAATAGTAATTCATTTGACTTTAGTTCCATTTTTGGCTGCAGCTGGTGAGTTAAAAACAAAACCAACACAGCACTCTGTTAAAACGTTAATGGAAAGCGGTATTAAAGCCGATATTTTAGTTTGCAGAACTGAGCATGAATTATCTCAGGAATTACGTCAAAAACTGGCTTTATTCTGTAATGTTAAAAAAGAAGCGGTTATTCAGTCAATTGATGCTTCAACGATATATGAAGTTCCAAATTTAATGCTTGAAGAAGGATTAGATGTTGTGGCTTTAAAGAAATTAGATCTACCTAAAAAAGCAGCTCCGGATTTAAAAACATGGAATACTTTTTTACGCAGATTAAAAACACCAAAACAAACTGTAAATATCGGTTTAATTGGGAAATATGTAGAAATGCAGGATTGTTACAAATCTATTTTAGAGGCGTTTATTCATGCTGGTGCTGCAAATGAAACAAAAGTTAATGTAATTTCGATACACTCAGAATATATCAATATTGATAATGTGGCAGAGAAATTAGGTCCTCTTGACGGAGTTTTAGTTGCTCCTGGATTTGGCGAAAGAGGAATCGAAGGAAAAATTGAAGCAGTTCGTTACGCACGAGAAAATAATATTCCGTTTTTCGGAATTTGTTTAGGAATGCAAATGTCAGTTATTGAATATTCCAGAAATATATTAGGTTACGCTGAAGCGAATTCTACTGAGATGAATGATAAAACAAAACATCCGGTAGTGAATTTGATGGAAGATCAAAAAACAGTTACAGATAAAGGGGGAACAATGCGACTTGGAGCCTGGAAATGCGAAATTAAACCCGATACTCTGGCATACAGGATTTATGGTGAAAAAATGATTTCTGAGCGTCACCGTCACCGTTATGAATTCAATAATAAGTATAAAGACGAATTAGTAAAAGCAGGTTTGATCGCTTCGGGAGTTAATCCTGATACGGGTTTAGTTGAAATTGTGGAATTGGAGAATCACCCATTTTTTATTGGAGTTCAATATCACCCTGAATATAAGAGTACGGTTGCCAATCCGCATCCTATTTTTGTAAACTTTGTGGCTGCTGCTGTAAATGCACATAAAAAATAATAATTCATTCTAAGAGGTGTAACTTTTAAACTCAACGAATAACGAATAACCTCAAACGAATAACTTTTTTAAAAATAATGGAAGAAAAAAAATTAGACCTTAATTCAATCATTGGTTTTGTACTGATATTCGGAATTTTGATTTGGATTATGTATCAGAATCAGCCTTCTGAAAAAGAAATTGCTGCTGAAAAAGCCAAAAAAGAATTAGTAGCTAAACAAGAAGCTCAGTCAAAAGCAGATAATGCTAAAACGGCTTCATTACCGGCTGCTGCTACAACTCCAGGAGATACGCTTCAATTGGCGCAATTGCAAAAAACATTAGGTGGTTTTGCTTATTCTGCAACACTTCCTTCAGCAAAAGAAGCTTTTACAACAATCGAAAATGATAAATTAAGATTGAAAATTGCTAACAAAGGCGGGTACATTGCTGAAGCAACTTTAAAAGGATATGAGAAATTTAGAAAAGGTTCTGGTCAATTAGTTGAGTTGATTAAAAACAATAACTCTAATTTAAACATCCAATTACAAACTACAGACAACAGAACTTTAAATACTAAAGATTTATTTTTTGAGCCGACTTTGACTAAAAACGGTACAGATCAAATTCTGACAATGCGTTTAAAAGCCGGTGCAAATGAATTTTTAGAATACAAATACGTTTTAAAAGCTGACGATTATTTAATTGGGTTTGATATTCGTTCTCAAGGTTTAAGCAGGGTGTTAAATGCTGCTAAGCCATTAGATTTGCAATGGGATTTAAAAACATACAGAAACGAGAAAAGTGTTTCTTATGAAAATCGCTATGCACAAATTGATTACAAATACGAGGAATCAAAATATAATAACGTAAGCTCGCATGGACAAGGAAAAGAAGAAACACCTGATAAAGTTAGCTTTGTTGCTTTTAAACAGCACTTCTTTGCTACAATCTTAGCGACAGAAAAACCTTTTGAAACTTCAAAATTACAATCTGATGATTTAGTTAAGGATGGAAAAATAGATACTGTTTTTACAAAACAGTTTAGAGCGAATCTTCCTTTAGCATTTTCAAATGGAGAGATCGATTACAAAATGAGTTTGTATATGGGACCTGCAGATTACAAAACATTAAAAGCATACGATAAAAACTTTGAAAAAATTATTCCGTTAGGATGGGGGATTTTTGGATGGATTAACAAATTTATCTTTGTTCCATTATTCGGATTTTTAAGTTCGACAATCGGACTTTCTTTAGGAATTGCGATCATTATTTTTACGATTATCATCAAATTGGCTATGTCGCCAATTACGTATAAATCATTCTTGTCTCAGGCTAAAATGAAAGTTTTAAGACCTGATATTACAGAGTTGGGAGAGAAATACAAAAAAGACCCAATGAAGAAACAACAGGAAACAATGAAATTGTATAATAAGGCAGGAGTGAACCCAATGGCAGGATGTATCCCGGCATTGATTCAGCTTCCTTTTATGTATGCATCTTTCCAGTTTTTCCCTGCAGCATTTGAATTAAGACAGAAAAGTTTCCTTTGGGCAGACGATTTATCATCTTTTGACTCTGTTGTAAAATTACCATTCAATATTCCTTTGTATGGAGATCATATCAGTTTGTTCCCAATTTTGGCCGCAATAGCGATTTTCTTTTACATGAAAATGACTTCGGGAGATCAACAAATGGCAGCTCCACAACAGGAAGGTATGCCAGATATGGCTAAGATGATGAAAATCATGATTTATGTTTCACCACTAATGATGTTGATTTTTTTCAATAGTTATGGGGCAGGTTTGAGTTTGTATAACTTTATTTCCAACTTAATTACAATTGGAATTATGTTTGTAATTAAAAACTACATTGTGGACAGCGACAAAATCCATGCTCAAATTCAGGAAAACAAACAAAGAGAGCCAAAAAAGCCAAGTAAATTCCAACAGCGTCTTCAGGAAGTAATGGAGCAGCAGGAAGCAGCTAAAAAAGCTCAAAATAGAAAGAAATAATATTTCAGAATATATTGAATAAAAAGGTCGAAATTTTAATTTCGACCTTTTTTTATAAAATTGATATCAATTTATCTCCATTGAGATAAGTCTTTTTTGTAGGTTTTTCTTTGGCAATGAATTTTCGGGTCAAAATTCTTCCACAAAAGGTGAATGGCATTATTTTCAAGTAATTCAGGTGTTCTGATACAGTTGAGGATGCCTTTTTCTGAGAAGGTTTTGTAATATTCGTCAAAAATAATTGCTGTAACACCTTTGTTCTGATATTCAGGATGGATTCCAATAAGGTAAAAAACAACATCCTTACTGTGTTTTTTTGCCTTTAATAAATGAAGAAAACCAAATGGAAAAAGCTTTCCTTTTATCTTTTGTAAAGCTTCCGTGAAACTTGGCATTACAATGCTGAATGCTATTAATTTATCATCTTTGTCCACCACAAACTTAATATATTCAGGATTGATAAAACTAATATATTTCTTTTTAAAATACTCTTTCTGGACATCAGATATGGCGACAAACGAAGCTAATTTTTCGTAAGATTCATTAAACAAATCAAACATTTTGTCAACATAAGGCATAATGTCTTTCGTTTTTGAAAAATTTAACGCTCTTAAGCCGTATCTCTTTTTAATAAGTTCCTGTGCTTTCTGGAAAAATTCCGGTTTAACATTTGAGAATGGGAAAATGCTTTCTATATATTCTTTTTCAACCTGAAAGCCTAATTGCTCAAAATGTGAAACATAATAAGGGTGATTGTACCAGGTGATCATTGTTCCGATCTGGTCGAAGCCTTCTGTTAAAACTCCAACTTTGTCTAAATTTGAAAAGCCCATCGGACCTTCTATGTGTTCCAGATTGTTTTGTTTACCCAATTCATATACTTTTTCCAGCAATGCTTTAGTAACTTCGATATCATCGATTACATCAAACCATCCAAAGCGGACTTTCTTTTTATGCTGATTATTTACTTCTGCCCAATTAATAATAGCTGTAACTCTTCCAACAACTTTATCGTCTTTATAGGCTATGTAAAAGTAAGCTTCAGCATGTTCAAAAGCCGGGTTTTTTGTTTTGTCAAATGACTCTAATTCATCTGCAATAATAGGTGGAACCCAATATGGATTATCCTTGTATAAGGAAAAAGGAAATTTTATATATTCGGTTAATTCCTTTTTTGTTTTAGCTTCTTTAATTGTAATCATTAACTTGTTTTTTTATTATTTTCAGAAATCAAAAGTGTTTAGCGAAAAAATCAATGCTTTTTCTCATATTTTGCTTTCCTTTTACGCTCTTTTTCCTGATAGTCTTCTTTTGGATCTGTTTTATCCTGTGCTTCTAGCTCTTCTTTAGACATTTTGTCCTTCTTGTCTTTCTTTTTAGGCTTTTTAATTTTACCTACTCTTGTTAACTTTTCTTTGTGCATGTCATCGTAACGTATAGAAAAACCAATTCCTCCATAAAGTAATGAAGGAGTGTTTTTTAAATTTTTGCTTATCGAAGCATCAATTTGAACGTTTCTTGACCATAAGTAAGCTGCGCCTCCTCTAAATATTGCATCACTATATAAGTCGCTTTTGTAGCCCTGATTTTCTAGAAAGCCAGACCATTTTTTGTTAAAACCTCTTGTTAAAGTAATAATATAACCATATCCTGAATTGTCAGTACCGATATAGTCAGCAATGAGGTTAGAGACTAATACCCATTTGGGGCCAAAATGGTGTTGTGTAACTAGCATCAATTTTGGGGAAACGCCGGATTCAGTTGAATAATAATTGAGGATATTAGAATTGTAAGCATATGGATTGTCTTTTAAGACGATATTAGCTCCGGCAAAGATAGAAACTGCTGGAATCAATTGACGCCAGCTGAATTTTTTATTTGAATAACTATAAATGTTGATGTCTTCTTTATAGTTTTTATATGGATCATAGATTAAGTATTTTGCCCCTAAATAAGTCTGTCTGAAATTGCTTTTCTTAAAACGGGTTACCGGAGTTGTAAACATCTCATTTTGGTATTGTATGTCGGCTATAAATTCAAGCTGTTCGAGAAAAAGACCCCAGCGTAGTGTAAAATCAGTGCCAAAACCAGAAGCTTCGTAATTTTGTATCTCATGTTTTTCGTATATACCGTAAAAACCAGCTTCAGCCTGAATGACGGACTTTCCAACTGAGAAAGCAGACATAGTTTCGCCTGGGCGATTTGAGTTTATAACATCTGTATATTGAGCAAAAAAGTATTTTGGGAATAATAAAAATAGGCAGGCTATTAAAAAGTTTTTAATTTTTAACATATATGTATTTTTTGATTAAAAAGTAATAACGTTTTCAAATGTACTATATTTTATTATTTATTTAAGATTGATATTTTAATTTTGAACAATCGTTTTATTAATTTTGGAAAAAATTATACGATTATGCAAGAAGCATCATTTTCAGGTTTCCTTAAAACCATAATGTGGGTCATAGCTTTTTATTATATTTTTAAATTTCTGGCTAAGATATTTTTGCCTGTATTAGTGAAAAAGGCGGTAGAAAAAGCAGGGGAAAATTTTCAAAGGCAGCAGCAATATAGTCAGGATAACTCATGGCAAAGAACCACAAACAACAATAATGATGAGATAATCATCAACACTGCTAATGCAAAAAAGCCCCGAGAGACCAAAAAAGTAGGGGATTATGTTGATTACGAAGAAATAGATTAAGTTTGTATTCTGAAATAATCAGGATTCATCATTTAACCAAACCAATCAAAATTGAAAGTAATAAATAAGTTCTATCCGCATGCCCTTGTAATTCTGGGCTTTATTCTCGTTTCGTTAATTTATTTCTATCCTGTCCTTCAGGGAAAACAAATTTTTCAGTCTGATATCGCTCAATATACCGGAATGGCAAAAGAGCAAAATGACTTTAGGGCTGCCGAACACACTGAACCCTATTGGACTAATTCTGCTTTTGGAGGAATGCCCACTTATCAGTTAGGAGCAAATTATCCAAATGATTTTGTGGGGAAACTAGATGATTTTTTACGTTTTTTACCCCGTCCTGCTGATTATTTATTTTTATACTTCTTAGGATTTTACGGTTTGCTTTTGGTTTTAAAGACTGATCCGTTAAAAGCATTTATTGGAGCAATTGCGTTTGGGTTTTCAACCTATTTGATTATTATTCTGGGAGTTGGACATAATGCAAAAGCCCATGCAATTGCGTATATGCCATTGGTTATAGCCGGTTTTATATTGGTCTTTCAAAAAAAATACATCTGGGGAGGACTCCTCACAATGTTTGCGGTTGCATTGGAAGTAAATGCAAACCACTTTCAAATGACTTATTATCTGTTGATTTTCTTATTGATCCTTTCAGGATATTTTACTTTTACTTTTATTAAAGAAAAACAATTCAAAGAACTAGTGATTGCAGTAGGGGTTTTGGCAGTTGCCGGGATTTTTGCCATTGGAGCAAATGCTACCAATTTAATGGCTACCAGTGAATATGCTAAGTTTAGTACACGAAGTAACAGCGAATTGACTTTCAATCCGGATGGGTCTAAAAAGACAAATGAGAATGCATTAAGCAGAGAATATATCACAGAATACAGTTACGGAATTGCAGAAAGTTTTAATCTCATTGCACCAAGACTTTTTGGTGGTTCTAATCATGAAAATGTCGGAACAGACAGCCGTATGTACTCTTTTATGATTGAACATGGAGTGCCTTCTGATCAGGCTGAAGATTTTGTTTCTGGAATGCCAACATATTGGGGAAACCAACCAATTGTTGCTGCACCAGCTTATATTGGTATAGTTGTATTCTTTTTAGGAGTTTTAGCTTTGTTTATTGATGACAGAAAAATAAAATATGTATTTCTTGGAGGGGCATTGTTTTCACTAGTGCTTTCCTGGGGAAAAAATTTCTCATTATTGACTGATTTCTTTATTGATTACGTTCCGATGTATGATAAGTTTAGGGCAGTTTCTTCTATTCAGGTTATTCTTGAATTATGTTTTCCGGTATTGGCTGTTATGGGAATCCAGTCATTTTTTAAAGCAAAAGAGGAACCAAAACAACAGCAAAAAGCCCTGATACAAACTGGTGTTTTTGGTATTGGTGTAATTTTAATTTTGGTAGTTGCTAAAGGTTTTTTCCACTTTACCGGGAACAGCGATAATTATTTCTTAGAAAGTTATGGTCCTGGTTTTGTTGATGCTTTGAAAGAAGACAGAATGACTTTATATTCTGCTGATTTATTGCGTTCCGGATTTTTTATTGTAGTTACTTTTGGGGTTTTATGGCTATTCATTAAAAATAAACTGTCTCAAAATACCACTCTGATTCTTGTAGGGCTTTTGATGGTTTTTGATTTGTTTTTTGTGGATAAAAAATATGTTTCCGCAAAAGATTTTGTAAGCCCGGTAGAAATTGCTGCACCATTTCAGGAAACGCCATCTGATGCGCAAATTTTAAAAGATACGACTCATTACAGAGTTTTTGAAGTAAGCGGAAATATGTCAAGTGCCCGTGCTTCTTATTTCCATAATTCATTAGGGGGATATCATGCTGCTAAGCCAAGAAGAATCCAACAATTATTTGATTATCAGATCGCAAAAAATAATATGGAAGTTTTGGATATGTTGAACGTAAAGTACATTATCCAGACTGATAAAGAAGGAAAAGAATTCCCAACAATAAACCCAAATACAAATGGCAACGCATGGTTTGTCAGCACAGTAAAACTTGTCAATAAGCCAGACGATATCATGAAAGCGTTAGATCATATTGATACTAAAAAAGTTGCTGTTTTCAATGTACATGAATACGAAGGCAAATTTAAAAGTGCCCGTTTAAAAAAACAATGGGACACCACAGGGACAATTAAAGTGGTGCAATACAAACCCAATTATATTAAATATCAATCGGATAATGGTAAAGATGGTTTGGCTGTTTTCTCTGAAATGTATTATAAAAATGGCTGGAATGCTTACATCGATGGTAAGTTAACAGACCATTTTCCAGTTGATTATGTTTTAAGGGCTATGGAAATTCCGGGCGGAAAACATACAATTGAATTTAAATTTGAACCTCAGGTAATAAAAACCGGAAGTACCATTACTCTGGCAAGCTCAATTGGAATGCTGCTGCTGTTGATTGTCGGTATTTATTTTGAAAACAGGAAATCTAAACAGAAAGTTCATAATTAAATTTCTTAGCCTATTGAGTACTATATCGTTTTGTATCTTTGTTTTCTAATATTGCAAAAGTTCAGTGATGAAAGATATTGTATTAAAATTTGGTACTCCAAAAGAATTGGAAGCTAAAAGAATTCTAGAAATAAAATCGCTTTCTTATGTAGAGAGACTAGAGCGATTGATGGCTATTGTTGAAATTTCCCATACATTGAAAACTGCTACAATAATTCAATCTAAGAAACGATGAATGAGCAAATAATTGCTATTTGGAATAGTTTCTTTCAAAATAAGGTTAAGTATATAACTATTGGAGGTTTTGCGGTAAATATTTATGGCTATACTAGAAATACAGGGGACATTGATATCTATTTAGAAGATACCATTGAAAATAGACTTAATTTACGAAAAGCATTAAAATCAATTAATTTAGGAGACTTTGAATCAATTGAAACAATGCAATTTATTCCTGGCTGGACAGATTTTACATTAAATTATGGTCTAAGGCTGGATATTATGACCGCCGTAAAAGGTTTAGAAGATAAATCTTTTTCATCTTTGTTAGAAGACGCAACAATTGTTATGATTGGTGAGACTCCTGTTTATTTTATTGATTATGAAAATTTAATTATTGCTAAAAAAGCTTCTAATAGACCGAAAGATATTTTGGATATTGAAGAATTAGCGAAAGTGAATAATGAGAATGAAGAGAATATTTAATTTTTGGATTAAGTTAAAATATTAAATAAAGATTGGAACAAAAGAAACTTTTAATAATTACCTATTACTTCCCGCCAGCTGGAGGACCTGGTGTGCAACGCTGGTTGAAGTTTGTAAAGTATTTGCCGGAATTTGATATTCAGCCGATTGTTTATGTCCCTGCAAATCCAACTTATCCGATAGTTGATGAAGGTTTGTTAAGCGAAATTTCAGAGAAAGTAATTGTTCTTAAAAATAAGATTTGGGAACCTTATCAGCTGGCTTCTGTTTTTTCAAAAAATAAAACAAAAAAAATTAGTTCAGGAATTTTACCTCAAAAGAAGAAGCAGACTTTTTTGGATAAAATGTTTCTTTGGGTACGCGGCAATCTTTTTATTCCCGATGCCCGTGTTTTTTGGGTGAAACCTTCTGTTTCTTATTTAGAAAAATACATCACCGAAAACAATATTGATACGATTATAACTTCGGGACCTCCTCATAGTCTTCATTTAATAGGTTTGGAATTGCAACAGAAACTGAAAGTAAAGTGGTTTGCTGATTTTCGTGATCCATGGACAACTATTGGTTATCATAAAGCGCTCCGCTTGTCTTCTTTTGCTGAGAAAAAACATAAAATGTTGGAGCATAAAGTGCTTAATTCGGCAGATGAAATTATTGTAACTAGTAAAACCACTAAATCAGAATTTCAGGCAATAACCGATAAGCCTATTTCAGTTATTACAAACGGATATGATATTGAAAATGTTGAGAAGCAGATTTTAGATACTAAATTTACTCTTGCTCATATAGGTTCTTTTTTATCAGACCGAAATCCAAAGTTTTTATGGGAGTGTCTGGTTGAATTGTTAAATGAGATTCCTGATTTTAAATTGCATTTAGAAATTAAATTAATTGGAGCTGTAAGTCAGGAAGTGCTTGAATCTGTTGCTGAATTTAATCTGAATTCATATCTGAACCTTTTGGGATACGTTTCGCATCATGAAGCAATTGCCCATCAAAAAAAATCACAGGCTTTGCTTTTAATTGAAATTAATTCAGAAGAGACTAAAAGTATTATTCCGGGAAAATTATTTGAATATATGGTATCAAATCGTCCAATAATTGCTATCGGTCCCCAAGGTTCTGATTTTGCAGATATTATAAAAGAAACGAATACAGGAGTGTTTTTTGATTATTCTGAAAAAGAGAAATTAAAAAGTGTAATTTTGGACTTTTATAATCAATTTTTAGGAGGGAACTTACAGGCTCATGGCGTTGGGTTACAACAATATTCAAGAAAAAACCTGACTAAACAATTAGCACAATTGGTAAAACAGTAAGTTTTACAAACCAAAATAATCTAAATTCTACAATTTAAACTCAAACATGGGTATTGTCTTAAATCAATCTTTCAAAAATACTATAATTACTTATATAGGTTTCGGTATTGGAGCCATTAATACGCTTTATTTGTATCCAATTTATTTAGGAGCAACATATTATGCCTTAACGAATTATATTCTTTCTGCCGCAAATGTTATCATGCCTTTGTTTGCTATCGGGATGCAAAATACATTAGTCAAATTTTATTCGCAATATGATACTGAAGAGGAGAGAGAGCAATTTTTGTCTTTTACAGCATTGTTTCCGATCTTAATGTGTATTCCATTAGGGATTATCGGAATCTTTTTCTTTGATGACATAACCAATTTCGTTTCTAAGGAAAATCCTGTTGTCAGGGAGTTTATGCTATTAATTCCGTTTATTGGGATTTGCATGGCTTATTTTGAAATTTTTTATGCCTGGGCAAGAGTACACATGCATTCTGTTTTTGGAAATTTTATAAAGGAAGTAGGATTGAGATTATTTTCCAGTTTTGCCTTAATTGGTTTGTATTTTAACTGGATTTCCCTAGTTCAGTTTGTCTATCTGACCGCAATAATTTATTTTGTAGCTTTTTTGATTACAATGTTTTATGCGTTTTATATTAAAAAGCCAAATTTTCAAATTACAATTCCTGACAATGTAAAAAGTGTTATGGAATATACTTTTTACATTATTTTGTCCGGAAGCGTTGCGAATCTGCTTTTAGATGGTGACAAACTGATGCTTAATCAATACATGGAAATTAAGAATATTGCTTATTATTCTGTCGCAACCTATATTGCTCTCGTTATTTCAGTTCCAAGTCGTGCTATGCATCAAATCGTATATCCTATTACTGCTAAATTAATGCATGAAAATAAACATGACGAACTAAACATTTTATATAAAAAAACATCTATAAATCTTCAAATTGTAGGGGGCTTTGTTATGTTGTGCATATTTGTTAATATTAATCAGCTTTATGAGATAGTACCTGACGAATATAGGGGCGGAATTCCTGTCGTTTTTATGATTGGTTTATCTAAATATTTTGATTTGATTTTAGGAAATAATAATGCTATTATTTTTAATACTAAATATTACAAAACAGTATTATTTCTTGGTTTAGGTTTAGTTGTATTAACGTTTATTTTAAATGTAATTTTCATACCTCTGTATGGTATTATGGGATCTGCATTTGCGACTCTGTTGTCAATTACTTTTTATAGTTTAGCCAAATTATTGTTTGTGGTTAAAAAACTTCATTTATATCCTTTTACCATACAAAATTTATATTCTTTAGGAGTAACAACCGCTTTGTTTTTAGCTTTCTATTTTTGGGATTTTCCAATCTATCCTTTGATTGGAATTGCTATGAAATCTATTTTGGTCACGATTTTATATCTATACCTGAATTATAAATTGAATATATCGCCAGATATAAATAAAGTTGTTGATGGTCTTCTGGTAAAAATTGGGATTAAAGTATAAATATCAGGTTAATTTTGTAAAAAAGATAGTAATAAAAATTATTTGTCTTGATTTGATGCATTATAATCAAATAATATACTTTTTGTCTAAATTTAACATTTGTTTTATTTGTAATTTATAAGATTAAAACTACCTTTATCTTTAAGAATTAATAAGTAAAACTCTTTTATGTTGAAAGATTATTTGTAAATCACTAAAAGTGGGTATTGTTAACAGTATTGTATTTATGTAATTTTGTTTAAATTTAAGTAAGATTAGTTTTAATTTAATGATTATGAAAAACAATCAATTCAGCCAGGAAGAAAGTCTACAGGTATTTTCTAAAATGATTTCCAAGAAGGTTCATAATGGATTTGTACTTGAAGAACGCAATGACAAAATGCTTTTTGCGGTACTTTCAAAAGGAGGAAAAGCTGTAGATCATGGTTTCAATTTTATGATATTTTGTTTAACATTAGGTCTATGGTCAGTAGCATGGTTGTATCTTACAGTTCAGGCTTCTAAACAAAAAAAGATTTTAGTTGCAATAGACGAAGATGGTGTTCCTTTTGAAGAAAGATGTTTAGTTGCTTAACGCGCAGGCCTAAGCAATTTTAAAAATAGCCACAAGTTATTCCTTATTACAATTCAGTAAAAAGAATAATTTGTGGCTAATTTATTTAGTTAATGTAGTTTTTCTTTTAAATAAATTCCTGTAACGGATTCGCTAACCTTCACAATGTCTTCAGGAGTTCCTGCAGCTAATAAATGACCTCCGTTTTCACCTCCTTCAGGACCTAAATCAATAATCCAGTCGGCACACTTTATAAGATCAAGATTGTGCTCAATTACAATAATAGAATGTCCTTTTTCAATTAAAGCATCAAATGAAGCCAGTAATTTTTTGATATCATGAAAATGCAGTCCTGTTGTAGGTTCGTCAAACACAAATAAAGCTTTGTCTTTCGTGGCGCCTTTTACTAAAAAAGAGGCAAGTTTAATACGTTGTGCTTCGCCTCCGGAGAGGGTAGAAGAAGATTGTCCCAGCTGAACATATCCTAATCCAACATCCTGAAGTGGCTGCAGTTTTTGAGTGATTTTTGGTTGTTTGTTTTTTTCAAAAAAAGCAATAGCATCATCGATAGTCATAGTCAGGATATCATTGATGTTTTTTTTGTTGAAATTAATTTCCAGAATCTCTTTTTTGAATCGTTTTCCTCCACAGGTTTCACACGGTAAAGAAACGTCAGCCATAAATACCATTTCTACGTTTATAGAGCCTTCACCTTTACAGGTTTCGCATCTGCCCCCATCAACATTAAAAGAAAAATGTTTAGCCTGATAACCTCTTATTTTTGATAGTTTTTCTTTAGCGTACAAATCACGAATATCATCATACGCTTTTATATAAGTAACAGGGTTGGATCTGGAACTTCTTCCAATAGGATTCTGATCCACATACTCAATGTGTTTTATTTGAGAAAAAGATCCTTTTATGTCGGTAAACTGGCCTGCTTTTTCGGAAGCACTTTCCAGTTTTTTCTGCATAGCCGGAAATAAAATCTTTTTAATAAGGGTACTTTTTCCGCTTCCTGAAACTCCTGTGACTACTGTTAAAACATCCAGTGGAAAAGTAACATCAATATTTTTCAAATTATTTTCCCTGGCGCCTATAATATCAATATGATTTTTGAATTTGCGCCTTTTTTTAGGTACAGAAATTTCTAAATCGCCATTTAAATATTTTGCAGTTAATGACTCTGATTTTAAAATCTCATCATACGTTCCCTGAGCGACAAGATTACCACCAAAAGTTCCGGCTTCAGGACCAATGTCAATAATCATATCAGCTGCTTTCATTATATCTTCATCGTGTTCAACTACAATTACGGTATTACCTAAATCACGAAGCGACAATAAAACTTTTATTAATCGTTCAGAATCTTTCGGATGTAAACCTATACTTGGTTCGTCGAGAATATACATCGATCCTACTAAGCTGCTTCCTAGTGAAGTAGCAAGATTGATTCTTTGGGATTCTCCTCCTGAGAGTGATGCTGAGTTTCTGTTTAAAGTAAGATAATCTAAACCAACTTCAGTCAAAAATGAGAGACGATTGTTGATTTCTACCATTAAGCGTTTGGCTATTTGATGTTCGTAAACATTCAATTCGATGTTTTTGAAAAAAGTGACCAAGTGTTTTATTGGTAAATCAACTAATTCTGAAACCGTTTTTCCACTGATTTTTACATAAGAAGCTTCTTCACGTAAGCGTTTACCACGGCATGCATGACATTTTGTTTTACCACGGTAACGGGATAACATTACCCGATTTTGAATTTTATAATTTTTCTCTTCAAGTTCTTTAAAAAAGCTGTTTAATCCCTGGAAATACTGATTCCCTTTCCATATTAAATCTTTTTGATCTTCTGTAAGTTCGAAATAAGGTTTGTGAATTGGAAAATCAAATTTATAAGCATGTTTTACTAATTCATCTTTATACCAGCTCATGCTTTCTCCTCTCCATGGATAAATAGCACTTTCAAAAACAGATAATGAAGTATTGGGTATAACTAAATCGGCATCAATACCAATGATGTTTCCGTAGCCCTCGCAAACCGGGCAGGCTCCATAAGGGTTGTTAAAACTGAATAAATGGACATTAGGTTCTAAAAATGTAATGCCGTCTAATTCAAAATTATTAGAATAAGTCAATCTTTTATGGGTGCCTAATTCCTGAAGGTAACAAATTCCTTTTCCTTCAAAAAAAGCAGTTTGTACAGCGTCTGCAAGACGATTATAAAATTCTTCTTCCTCTTTAACGACAATTCTGTCAATGACTAGTAAAATATCTTTATTGTCTAACTGGTGAATATCGGAAGGTGAAAACTCATCCAGACGAATCATTTCGTTATCAACTAAAATACGAGCAAATCCCTGCTGTAAAAGGACTTTAAGTTTGTCTTCAAGCTTTCTTCCTTCTTCTAAATGGATAGGTGACAATAAAAGCCATTTGCTGTCTGTTTCTAAGGTTTTAACATCCGCAATAACGTCTGTTACAGTGTTTTTTTTAACCTCTCTCCCTGAAACCGGAGAATAAGTACGGCCAATTCTGGCATATAAAAGTTTGATGTAATCGTAAATTTCAGTCGAAGTTCCAACCGTAGAACGTGCGTTTGTTGTATTTACTTTCTGCTCAATTGCAATTGCAGGAGCAATTCCTTTGATATATTCAACTTTAGGTTTGTCTAAGCGCCCTAAGAACTGACGGGCGTATGATGATAAGCTCTCTACATAACGACGTTGCCCTTCTGCGTATAAAGTATCAAATGCGAGACTAGACTTTCCTGATCCTGAAAGTCCTGTGATGACTACAAGTTTGTTTCGCGGAATAGCAACATCTACATTTTTTAAATTATGTACCTGAGCGCCTTTAATGATGATGTTGTGTTTTGGGTCTAGTTTAGAAAGATCAATCTGCATAAAAAGTCAATTTCTACAAAAGTAATCAATTTTGAACTGAGTTTTGTTAAGGTGTGTGTTCCAAATTTTAACAGAATCAGTATAGAAAACAATTTTTTATATGTATAATATTTTATATTAAAATTTGCTGGATTGATTGAAAATAAGCTATTTTAGAACTGCTTTTGTAACAAATAAAAACATTATAATTTTGAAGACTACACTTTACTTCCTGTATTTTTTGATGTCTGGAGTCCTGTTTTCTCAGGAATTACCGCCAATTGTAAAATATCCGTCAGCTCTTCATGGCGCAGGAAATCAAAACTGGATGATTACACAGGATGAACAAAATATAATGTATTTTGCCAATAATGAAGGGTTATTAGAATTTAACGGAACGAATTGGGAGTTGTATCCAACGCCAAACGAAACTATAATTCGATCTGTAAAAGTAATCCATAATAAGATTTATACAGGCTGCTACATGGATTTTGGTTACTGGACAAGGCAGTCAAATGGAAAATTAAAATACACTTCACTCAGCGACAAAATCAAAAATAAAATTCTGGACGATGAGCAGTTCTGGAATATTTTAAAATATGATCAATGGGTTTTATTTCAGTCTTTAAACCGAATTTATATTTATGATACTAAAACAAAAAGATTCAAAATTATTGCACCTAAAAATGGTGTTGTAAAATCATTTTGCACCAAGAATTCGATTTATTACCAAACTACAAATGAAGGTCTCTTTGAAATAGAAGAGGGAAAAGGAAAATTGATTTCAGATAATCCCATTCTTAAAAAAAATACAATTGTAAATATTTTTGCAGTTGATGATGGTTTAATGATTCAAACGCAATTAGACGGATTTTATAAATTAATTGGTACTATTTTAACTCCTTTTAAAACAGAAGTAGATTCACAGATAAAATCGGGGTTTGTTTACAGTAGTCAGAGGCTTCATGATGGTAGTTATGCTTTAGGAACTGTTTCTGACGGAATTTTTATTTTATCTGATTCAGGAAAATTAAATTATCATATTTCACAAAGTAAAGGATTAAGTAATAATACCGCTTTATCTTTGTTTGAAGATAAGGATCATAATGTTTGGATTGGTCTTGATAACGGAATTAATTGTGTCAACCTGCAAACTCCGGTACATAGTTTTACAGATGATACGGGTGTTTTAGGAACGGTTTATGCTTCCATTATGCATAATGGAATATTATATGTGGGAACTAATCAGGGATTGTTTTGTAAAAGATATCAAAGTAATGGTGGTTTTCAGTTTATAAATGGAACAAAAGGGCAAGTTTGGTCATTATTTGAATATGATAATACTCTTTTTTGCGGTCATGATTCAGGTACTTTTATTGTAGAAAATACTTCGGCAAGAAATATTTTCAGAAGTTCAGGAACATGGAAATTCGAGCCTGTGCCAAATCATAAAAATAGACTACTTCAGGGAAATTATTACGGGATTTCAGTTTTAGAGAAAATTAATAATCAATGGCGATTTAAAAATAAAATTAACGGGTTTAATTATTCATCACGTTATTTTGAAATTACTTCAGGCCTGGAGGTTTATATAAGTCATGAATACAAGGGCGTTTTTAGGTTTAAAACCGATTATTCTTTTTCAAAGGCAATAGATTTTTATGCCTATTCTTCGCCCAAAAAAGGAAAAAATGCAAGTCTTACAGAATTTAATAATGCGATATATTATGCCTTTAAAGACGGAATATTTAAATTAAATCCAGTTACAAAACAGTTTGAAAAAGATAAAGTACTAAGTTCAATTTTTGAAAAAGACGATTATACGTCGGGTAAACTGATTGTTGACAAATCGAATAAAATCTGGTTGTTTTCAAAAAACTATATCCATTATTTTTCTTCCAGTAAGTTAAGTCACCAATTAAAACAAAATGTTATTCCCATTCCTTCATCCTTAACCAATTCTATGTTGGGTTTTGAAAATATCAATCAAATTTCAAAGTCAACTTATCTGATAGGGACTACTGATGGTTATTATATACTTAATATTGATGATTTGAGTTTTAAAAATTATATAGTTTCCATTTCTGAGATTTCTATTAATCAGCAGAATCAGGCTTTAAAAAATGTTGTTTTAAATGAAGAAGGAAGTTTTAAATCGAATGAAAACAATATTACTTTTAATTATACAGTTCCGGAATACAATAAATATATCAATTCAGAATATCAGTATCTATTAGAAGGTTTTCAGGATGACTGGAGTGAGTGGAGTACAAAATCTTCTGCAAATTTTAAAAATTTATCGCCTGGAAAATACACGTTCAAAGTACGGGCAAAATATGCCAACACACCTTTACAGAACACTGCCACATATACTTTTGTAGTTTTAAAACCCTGGTATTTAACTAATCTTGCTTGTTTTATTTATTTATTGCTGCTTGTTGTAAGTGGTTACTTTATCAATAAAGCGTATCGAAACTTTTATCAAAAGCAAAAAGAGAAATTAATAGAGGAAAATAATCTGTTATTAGAGATCAAGGAACTTGAAAACGAGCAGCAGTTGATGAAACTAAGAAACGAGCAATTGTCACAGGATGTAGATAATAAAAACAGGGAATTAGCGGTTTCAACAATGAGTCTGAACAGTAAAAATGAATTGTTAGCTTTTATTAAAGAAGATTTGAAGAAAACAGTTCAGGATGATGATAAAAATATAAAATCAGTTATTAGAACCATTAATAACAATATTACTGAGGAAGATTCCTGGAAAGTTTTTAAAGAAGCTTTTGATAATGCCGACAAAGACTTTTTAAAGAGAATAAAACAGATACATCCGTTACTTACTCCTAACGATTTGAGACTGTGTGCATACTTGCGATTAAATCTATCTTCAAAAGAAATCGCGCCTTTATTTAATATTTCAGTGAGAAGTGTTGAAATAAAAAGATATCGCCTACGCAAAAAAATGGATCTGCAGCATGAAATAGGGTTAGTAGAATATATTTTATCTGTATAGTAGGTTTAAATTACACTGTAAACACCTATACATTACCTCAACATTCATGCTTTATTGTGAATTTTACACTTATTTGTTAAAAAAAATAGCATTTGTGATTTATGTGTTGAATCAAGGTTTTTTTTTATGTATATGTATTTTAGGTATTGTTTTTTTGTGATGTATGTTTTTTGTTGAGGTTGTTTTTAATTTGCTATTAAAAAGATGTAGTAATTTTATGACTCAATAAAAAACTAACTAGATATGAAGCCAAAATTATTATTAGTAGTATTGTTACTATTTACCTCTTTTGCGTTTTCGCAGACTTTTGATGTAAGTGGGACAGTGCTGGATGCTTCAGGAATGTCACTGCCTGGAGTAAATGTAAAAGTTAAAAGTTCGTCACAAAGTACTACCACAGATTTTGACGGTTCTTTTAAATTATCAGGTCTCTCAAAAGGAACGATAATCGTTTTAAGTTACATCGGTTTTCGAACCCAGGAGGTTTCTGTATCGGATAACAAAATAACTGTCAAAATGAGTGATGATGCAAAGTCACTGGACGAAGTTGTGGTTATTGGTTATGGTACCCAGAAAAAGAGAGACCTTACCGGATCAGTAGGTTTAGTTGACAGCAAAACTATTGAAACTTTAAAACCTATAAAAGTAGAGCAGGCTTTGCAAGGAACTGTTTCAGGGGTAAATGTAACTAGTCAGTCAGGTGCCCCCGGTGCGGGATTAGATATTCGCATACGTGGTATTGCTACTAATGGTGAAAACAAACCGGCTGCTATTATTGATGGTTATATAGGAGATTTAAGTTTGCTGAACCCTGGCGATATTGAAACTATTACCGTATTAAAAGATTCTCAAGCGGCTATCTATGGGAGTATTGGTGCAAACGGTATCATTTTGATTACTACTAAGATGGGTAAAAGAAATACTAAAGCTAAACTTTCATACAATACATATACAGGGTTTCAGGAAACATCAAAAAAGCTAAATACCTTAAATGCTACGGAATATGCCCTTTTATTAAATGAAAGTTATGCTAACGGAGGAAAACCACTTCCATATCCAAATGTAACTGGTCTAGGAAAAGGCACCGACTGGCAGGATGAAGTTTTTGGTAAAGGGATACCAATTATCAGTCACGACTTAACTATTTCAGGAGGATCAGAAAAAATAAACTATTCTGTTAGCGGTTCACATCTTGATCAGGAAGGAATAGTTGGGGCAGATAAATCTGGATTTTTAAGAAATACTGCCAGAGTAGCTATTGGTGGTGATGTTACTGATAGATTAAAATTTAAGACTAATGTAATTTATTCTTATTTTACAAGAAAGACATTAAATGAAAACGGATTAGGGTCTGTTTTATTTAATGCTTTAAATATTCCTGCTACAATTAAACCGTATGATGCAAATGGAAATTTTACAGTTATACCTCTTAATGGGTTAGGAAACGAAATTATTAATCCTTTAGCTCAGATTGCTAATACCTATAATGATTATAATTATAAAAAACTTAACGGAAGCTTTGGTATAGATTATAAAATTTTTAAAGATTTTGTAATAACGAGTACCATCGGTTTTAATACTTCAAACAGTGAATCAAAAACTTTTGGAAAAGAAATTAGTTATGGGGGTAAAGTGTTTGACGTAAAGCAAAGCTCAGTAACTCAGGGAGCTGTAAATGATAATGATTATTCATTTGACCTTTATGGTACTTACACTAAAAAAATAGGAGAAAGTCATAATGTAGTTGGCGTTATTGGGACTACCATTTACAAGACCTGGGGTAACGGTCTTTATGCAACAGGCTATGACGTGCCTTACAATTCATGGGAATTTGCTGATCTTAAATTAATATCAACTATTTCAAAAGTTTTAAATAACAGTTCTTATGATTATGATGTAAGAAGATTGTCTTATTTTGGAAGGGTACAATACGATTTTAAAGGCAAATATTTACTTTCTGCTATTATAAGACGTGATGCCTCTTCCAGATTCGGGCCGGCAAATAAAGTAGCATATTTTCCTTCTTTTACTGGAGGATGGGTTGTTTCTGACGAAAAATTCTTTGGAAATTCAAAAACGGTTAATTTCTTAAAATTCAGAGCCAGTTATGGTAGTTTAGGAAACGATCAGATTGGAGATTTTACTTATTTAGGTCAGCTCACAGGAGAAGCTACTTATGTTTTTAATAACGAATTGGTTAGTGGCAGGGCACAGGGTATTCTGCCAAACCCGAATGTAAAATGGGAAGCAGCTAAGAAGTTTGATGTTGGGGTTGATATGAAATTATTAGATAATAAAGTTTCAGTAGTAGCAGATTATTTTATAGATACGAGAAAAGATTTGCTAATCCCTGGTATTGCAGTTACGGGTATAAGTGGAATAGGTGCGCCGGGTGCGGGTGCTCCAACCATAAATGCCGGTACAGTAAGAAATTCAGGTTTTGAATTTGCAGTAGATTACAAAGAGAAGTTTTCGGATGCTTTTTCAATGAGCGCCGGGTACAATGTTACTTTTCTTAAAAATAAAGTAATTGAGGTAAATAATGCTACTCATTATATAGAAAGAGGCTCATTTTCTGTGGGGCAGCTTGCGCCAACCAGAATGGAAGAAGGAAAGCCAATAGGTTACTTTTATGGATATAAAACGGATGGTATTTTTCAAAATCAGGCAGAGGTTGATGCACACCCTTCTCAACTGGCTTTAGGGGCAAATGCTGTTCCAGGTGACTTAAGATTTGTAGATATTAATGGAGATGGTGTTATAGACAGCAAAGACAGAACCAATATCGGAGATCAGATTCCTACAGCTACTATGGGATTTAATTTACAGTTCAATTATAAAAATCTGGATTTCGCAGTTTATACTTATGCGTCTTTGGGTAATGACTTAATAAGAAACTACGAGAGAAATCTTTCAGATGTTAACCATTTGGATTATATATTAGACAGATGGACTGGGGAAGGAACTTCAAATTCGACACCAAGAGTTACAACTGGGGCTACATCAAATAGTGTCTTTTCTGATTATTATGTTGATGACGCTTCTTATTTAAGAATTCAAAATATACAGTTAGGGTACACATTAGATCCTAAATTAACTCAAAAAGCCGGAATTACAAAACTTAGACTATATGTTGGAGCCAATAATCTTTACACTTTTACAAAATACAAAGGTTTTGATCCTGGGGCTTCTACCGGAGATCCTATTGCGGGAGGAATTGATTACGGGTTTTATCCGGTACCAAGAACTTATCAATTAGGACTTAATCTTAACTTTTAATTGCTATCAAAATGAAAAAATATACACAAATATTTCTTTTAACAGGACTACTCTTTTCAACAGTTTTTGTTTCTTGCTCGGATGATTTTGTAGAAACCAAACCACAGTATTCTATAGATTCAGAAAACTATTTTAACTCAAAGAGTGATTATGATCAGGCATTAGTGGCTGCTTATGACATACTTCAATCTACATACGCCAATGTTTTGTTGGGAGAAATTGCTTCAGATAATACTTTATGTGGAGGAGAAAGTCCTACAGACGTTATCGGCTGGCAGCAAATTGATGATATGATTCACACATCAACAAACAGCAATCTTAAAAATATATGGGATTGGATGTTTGCCGGTGTACAAAGAACTAACTATATCCTTGAATTTAAGGATAAAACTGATTTTGAAGGAAAAGCACAACTGCTGGCAGAAACGCGTTTTCTTAGAGCATATTACCAATTTGAATTAGTAAAATGGTTTGGCGGTATTCCGATGAAAGGCGATGCCAGATTTAAACTTGGAGATGAAAAAACAATTCCTCGCTCATCAGTAGCAGAAGTATATGCTTCAATAGAAGCTGATTTAACTTTTGCAATTGCTAATTTGTCTCCATTAACAGCAACAACTCAAAAAGGAAGAATTACTAAAGGAGCAGCTCAGGCGTTATTGGGAAAAGCTTATTTATATCAAAACAAGTTTACACAGGCAGCCGCAACTTTAGAAGGTTTAATAAGTACGTCTCCTTATTCTTTAGTGTCAGATTATAATTCAATATTCGAAATGGATGGAGAAAACGGCCCCGAATCAGTATTTGAAATACAATACACAGACATTGAAGGTGCCGGATTTGGATGTTTGCAATGTAGTGAAGGCAATGTAGCCGTTGGTTTCAGTGGTATACGTGGTTATGAGGGACCATTCTTTTCGCCTGGCTTTAGTTTCAATGTTCCAACTCAGGAAAGTGCGGATGCTTTTGAGGTTGGAGACAGACGTAAAGATGTTGCTATATTGGATATTGCAGCATGGGCAGCTGCTAACTCTGGTGTAAAATATAGTAAAGGCAATGAGGATACGGGATTTTTTAACAGAAAATATTTGCCAAGAAAAAGAAGTGCTAATGCTGCGGGAGATTTGAATTTGACAAATCCAAATAATTACAGGGCTATTCGTTATGCCGATGTTTTGTTAATGGCTGCAGAAGCTTACAACAGAGGAGGAATTGATGATAACAAAGCAAGAGGATATCTGAATCAGGTGAGAAGGCGCGCTTTTGGTGATACTAATCATGATATATCAGCTTCAGGAGCTGCATTAACTGATCTTATTTTAGCCGAAAGAAGACTGGAACTTTTTGGAGAAGGACATCGTTTTTTTGATTTGGTAAGAACAGGAAAAGCAGTGGGGAAAATACCTGGTTTTCAAAAAGACAAAAACGAGCTATTCCCAATACCAATTGAGGAGATTCAATTTGCAAATGGAAACTGGAAACAAAATCCCGGATATTAAAAACAGCAATCATGAAAAAAATACATTTTATTATAAGTTTTTTTGTTTTGACAGTCCTGATGGGATGTGCAAACGATAACATTGATATTGATTTAGAAGGTATAGCTGCACCTGAAAATATATCGGCTTTGACTACTGTAACACAGGATAATTCAGGAAAAGTTACTTTTTTGCCTAAAGCTGAAGGAGTAACAGCATATAAAATAAATTATGGAGACGGTTCTGCTGAGTCAGATTACTTTTCTCCGGGGGCAACTGTTACTCATGTCTATAAAGAGGGCGTTTATACTGCCAAAATCATAGCAATGGGGTTAAATGGGAAAACTACAGAAGTAGCTCAGCAGGTAGTAGTTTCTTTTAAAGCTCCTGAGAATTTAGTTGTTGTAGTAACGAATGATTTATCAGTTTCGAAAAAAGTAACAGTTAAGGCAAGTGCAGATTATGCCTTATTTTATGATGTTTATTTTGGAGAAGCAGGAAAACCGGATCCAATTTCAGCAAATAACGGCGAATCGGTTTCTTATACTTACCAAAATGCAGGAGTGTATACAATTCGGGTGGTTTCCAAAAGCGCAGCAGTTGCTACCACAGAATATACGACACAAGTTACTGCGAAACTAGTACTTAATCCAACAACTTCTGCGCCAGTTCCGCCAAATAGACAGGCAGGTGATGTAATTTCGATCTATGGTTCTAAATACACCAATGTTGTCGGAACTAATTACTTTCCGGATTGGGGTCAGGCGGGACAAGGCAGCAGCTGGGCAGAATTTGATCTGAACGGAGATAAAATGCTCAATTATATTAAATTAAGCTATCAGGGAATTGCATTAGCAGATGGGACATCGATAGATGTTTCAGGTATGGAATATTTGCATATGGATGTCTGGACAGCTGATTTACAAAAAATAGAAACATCATTGATTAATGTTGGACCTTCAGAGAAACCTGTTACAAAGGATCTTACAGCAAATCAATGGACAAGTATTGATATCCCAATTTCGGCATTTACCAGTCAGGGATTATCAGTTGATAAAATATTTCAGTTAAAATTGGTTGGAACACCATGGGCTGGCGGAACTGTATTTATCGATAATATTTATTTCTATAAAACACCTGCTCAGTCTGTACAATTGCCTCTTGATTTTGAATCAGCTGCTTTAACCTATGCATGGGGAGGTTTCGGAGATGCTGGTTTTGGACCAATTCCAGTTTCTGTAGTAGCAAATCCAGATAAAACAGGGGCTAATGTATCTAACAAAGTAGTTAAAATCGAAAAAACATCAGGAGCTCAGGTTTGGGCCGGCGCAAGTCTTAATTTAGAAAATACAATTGATTTTACTAAAGGAACTACTGTGAAAGTAAGTGTGTGGTCACCTAAAGTTGGGGCTGATATTTTATACAAAATGGAAGTTTCCACATCGCCGAAAGACGGAAACGGAAATCCAACTGTTTTTTTCGAAGCACATGCAACGACTACAACCGCCAATGCATGGCAGGTGCTAACTTTTGATCTGACCACTGCGCCAGGCTTTAATACGGCCAATAAATACGACAGGGTAATTTTATTTCCAGACTTCGGTCAAATGGGAACAGGTGCTACGTATTACTTCGATGATATAAAACAATCCAATTAAAAAAAGAAATCATGAGCAAAAAAATAATCATAAAGATAGTATTCTTATTTACTATTCTCCTGATGACGGGTTGTCAGAAAGATGATTACGCATTTGGAGATATAAATGCTCCAACAAATATTCAGATAACTGCTGAAATTGTTGGGAAAACATCTGCAGAACCCTATGGAGACGGATCAGGAGTTGTTAAACTTATAGCAACCGGAGATGATGTGATTTCGTATAAATATGTATTTAGTGATGGGACTTCAGAGAATTCTCCTAGTGGACATTTTGATAAACGATTTACTAAAACAGGCGTAAATAAATATATCGTTACCGCTATTGCCTATGGAAAAGGAGGGATAGCTACTAATGCCACAATTGAAGTTGAGGTTTTAAGTAATTTTAGTGATCCTGAAGCAGTTAATTTCCTGACTGGAGGATCGTCTAAAAAATGGTATTGGTCAGCTTCTGAACCCGGACATTTAGGAGTGGGACAAAATGATGGTGATGCAACCAAAAATTATTATGCAAACTATTATCAGGCAGGTGCGTTTGAAAAGGGATCTTCACCAGTCAGCAGCTGTTTGTATGAAAACGTATTGACTTTTTCTTTAGATGGAGAACAATTAAAATACGAACTGAATAATGGCGGTTCAACCTTCTTTAATGCTGCTTTTGCAAGTGTTGCCGGGGGAAGTTCACCTGATGACGCATGTCTGACATACAATGCAGGAGGAGTGAAAAATGTATCCCTGAGTCCGTCAGAATCTGTTGTGACTAAAAATCCTAATCATGCTACTCAAACAAGAGGGACGATGCTAAACTTTTCAGATGGTGGATTCATGGGGTATTACATTGGTCAGAGTTCATATGAAATTTTATCTATTACAGCTAACAGGATGGTTGTAAGAGCTGTTATGGGTGGTAATCCAGCCTTGGCATGGTATCATATTTTTACGACAACAAAACCAACTCAAGTTACGGATATAGATTATACTAATTTAGTATGGTCGGATGAGTTTAATACTGATGGCGCACCAGATTCGGCTAAATGGGGCTATAATTTGGGAACAGGAGATAATGGCTGGGGAAATAATGAAAAACAGAATTACACTAATGCTGCTACTAATGTAATCGTTCAGGGTGGAAACCTTAAGATTACCGCAAAGAAAGAATCTTCTGGAGGAGCTGCTTATTCGTCTGCAAGATTAGTTTCTGAAAATAAATTCGAATTTAAATATGGAAAAGTAGAGGTAAGGGCCAAACTTCCAATAGGTGCCGGAACCTGGCCAGCCATCTGGATGTTAGGACAAAATTACGCAACAAATCCATGGCCCGCCTGTGGTGAAATTGATATTATGGAACATGTAGGGAACAATCAAAATGTAATTCTTGGCACATTGCATTATCCAGGGCGTTCTGGAGGAAACGCTGATACAGGCAGTAAAACAATAGCCAATGTTTCAACTGAATTTCATGTGTATAAAGCGGTTTGGAGCCCAGCGTCCATAAAAATATATGCTGATGATACACTCATACATTCAGTTGCTAATAACGCTTCATTACCATTTAACAGTGATTTCTTTTTGATATTGAATGTTGCGATGGGAGGAAACCTCGGAGGAAATATTGATCCCGCTTTTACACAGTCTTCTATGGAGATTGATTATGTAAGGGTCTATCAATAAAAGAATTAATTCGTATGATGAAAATTGGAAGGCCAGTTTTTGCTGGCCTTCTTAATTTCTTAATTTAAAAAATATTAGCATGAAAAAAATAATGTTGCTTTTTGTAATTAGTAGTTTTTGCATGGGTCAGCAAGTAAAAAGAAAACTGATTTGGGAAGAAAATTTTAATAAGAAGATAAATGAATCTGTCTGGAATTTTGAAGTTGGTGACGGATGTCCAAATCTTTGCGGCTGGGGAAATAATGAAAGACAAATTTATACCAAAACCAACCATGAAATAAAAGAGGGTAATCTTGTTATTGAAGCACGAAAAGAAGGCGAAAAGTATACTTCTACAAAAATTACCACTAAAGGAAAAAAAGAGTTTTTGTATGGCCGGATTGAAGCAAGGGCAAAACTGCCCGTAGGTCATGGTCTCTGGCCGGCATTTTGGATGTTAGGAGCCAATATTGATGAGGTAAAATGGCCTAAGACAGGAGAAATTGATATTTTAGAGTATATAGGCAGGGATCCGCATATGGTTTATACCACACTGCATACTCAGGATAGTCATGGTAATACAATCAATACTAAAAGAACGGAGTTTCCGAATATAGAAGAAGGATATCATATTTATGCTATTGAGTGGAATAAAGATAAAATTGATTTCTTTGTTGACGAAATTTTGGTTTATACTTTTAATCCTGAAGTAAAAAATGAGGATACCTGGCCTTTTAATAAGCCATTTTATATCATTATTAATTTAGCTATTGGAGGGAATTTTGGAGGGCCGGATGTTGATGATGCGATCTTACCTCAAAAATTTTATATTGATTATGTTCGTGCCTATAAATAATATAAAATAACTACTATTAAAAAAAGAGTGTAACTTGTTTGAAATAAATATTTTAGATAAGTAACACTTCTTTTTTTTTAACAGTTAAAACGTTATATTATTTAAGATTTACACATACTTTATGGATGAAATTTAAAATTAATTAATATTATTTCGAATTTTACTACTAATTATTGTTCTGTTGATTTGCTTTTTAAAATAAAAAATTGTTAAATTTGGGCAGATATTAACAAACTCAAAAAGATAAGCCTATACAATAAAATTACTTTTTAGAAAATTACTCCAAATTTTAAATAACTAAAAAAGTAGTATATTATGGCTGATCTGTATATTCCTGACGCTCTATTGGTTAAAAATTATGTTGAAGGCAATGAAAATGCTTTAGCAACATTAATAAAAAGGCATGAGTCTAAAATTTATGGATTCATATATTCTAAGATTGCTGATAGAGATATTTCAAATGATATTTTTCAAGATACCTTTATTAAGGTTATTAAAACTTTAAAATCCAACTCATATAACGAAGAAGGTAAATTCCTTCCCTGGGTGATGCGAATTTCTCATAATTTAATTGTGGATCATTTTCGCAAAACCAAAAAAATGCCAATGTACAGAGAAACAGAAGAGTTTTCGATTTTTTCGATTATGTCTGATGATTCTTTAACTATTGAAGGCAAAATGATTCTGGATCAGGTTGAAGTTGATCTTAAAAAACTGATTCAGGAACTTCCTGAAGATCAAAAAGAAGTATTGATAATGCGAATGTATCAGGACATGAGTTTTAAAGAAATTTCTGAATTAACCGGTGTAAGTATTAATACAGCATTAGGCAGAATGCGTTATGCGCTAATGAATTTAAGAAAAATTATCGACAAGTATCAAATTATTTTAACCAGCTAATACTATTTTAGATATTGTAGCGTTATACTGGTATAAAAGCATTTTCATAGTATGGCGAAAATTTACTCTAAAAAGACATTAGCTTCTAAAGATTTAAAACCAAACAAAGAAGTCGTTTCTTTTTTATTAAGTTATTCACAAGCTTTAAAAGTTGTGAAAATCGATAATAAAAGTTTTGAAGTTATAGCTAATTAAGCAGCCCACTACTTTTGTCGGATGTTTATTCGAAAGAGAACCAAATGGTCGTTTTGGTCGAAAGCTCACTATTCGTATGCAAATACAAATAGTGAGTTTTTTTATAAACTAAGTTTATACTCTTACAGGCATTGAGAGTATTTGTAATACGAAATGCTGCTATAAAAAGAACTTATTCTTTTAACGAATTATTTCTTTTTGAAGGGCCTTGTGAAAAATAATTTGTATTTTATTTGTGTATTCGTTTTTTAATTCTATTTTTAGCTAAAAAATAAATTACCCTCAAAAAATGATATAAAAAAAAACATTTATAATTTTAATTAAGTTAAAAAATGATTTTTTTATATGTAGTGAATGTCTAACCGTATAAAATTTGTTGATATGATAAAAAACTACCCTAATTTTTCTATCTAGTTTGATGAAGCTTTTAAATCCAAGATTTACAAGCCTACAGTTTTGCATCTAAACGCAGCCCAAAATCTATTAACTATCAAACTAATCTAAACATGAAATTAAAATTTATAATGTTATCAATAGTATTGATACATGTTGGAGTGTATTCTCAAAAGTCTCAAATAAAAGATGCCCAGTCTTTGTTTGAAAAAGGGAAATCTGAGGAGGCAATTGTAATTTTAAAAAAGACAGAATATTTAATCCTAAACGCCCCGGATGAAGAAAAATCAGATTTTTATTTTTTAAAAGGCAATGTGTTAAAAGATCTGGCAGTCAAAAATATTGATGCTGCTAATAATTTTTCCGCTGCATCTCAATCTTATCAGGATGTAATTTTATATGAAAATGAAGCTGGTAAATACAAACTTTCCGTAAAAGCAAACCTGGCTTTAAAAGATATGAAGTCAAAACTTGTTAATGGCGCAATTAGTGATTTTAACGCAGGTAATTTTAAAGAGAGTGCAGAAAAGAGCTATAAAGTATATTTATTCGATAAAAAGGATACAATGAATTTATACAATGCAGCGGCTGCTTATATAAATGCAAAGGAATATGGTTTGGCCATCCAATATTATGAGCAGTTAAAAAAAATCAACTTTTCAGGAAATGGAGTTCTTTATTATGCAACGAATAAGAAAACAAAAGAAGAAGAAGCTTTTATCTCTCCAAAAGCAAGAGAGTCCTATATTCAGGAAGGACTTTATGAAAAACCGAGAAATGAAGCTATTCCTTCCAAAAAGTTCGAGGTAAATAGAAACTTAGCCTATGCTTATTTGGAGAGAAAGGAATTAGCAAAAGCAGAGGCGACCTATAATTATCTTTTAGAATTAGATCCTAATTATATTGATGCATACGTCAATCTGGCTTATTTAAAGCTAGAATCAAAAAAAGAAATAATAGACAAGATTGATGCTTTGGGGAATTCTAAAAAAGAAATGCTCGAGTATGATAAATTGTCCGCAAAAAAAGATGAAATAACAAAAAGTGCTATTCCGTATCTTACAAAAGCACTTACTATCGATCCAAAAAATCCAGAAGTTACAAAGATGCTTTTAGGGATTTACAGATCCTTAGATATGACAAAAGAGTATAATTCTCTAAAGGGAATTAGTAATTAATAACAATGAACTTTATTAGGCATTATTGTTTAAAAAAGACTTAGAGCCTGTTTAAAATTTAAATATTTAGATTTTTATGAGATTATTTTTCGATAGATGAGGCAAATTTTGAAAGAATAATAGACTTATTTTTGAGTAAATTTAACGAAATATAGCGGAAAATAAGCCGTAAAAAGCAATTAGATAAAATCTAAACAGGCTCTTAGTAGTTTAAAATTTAAACTTAAAGGCTTAAGCTTTATCAAGATTTTTTATTTCGAAAGAAAAACCAATTGGCGTTTTGGTTGAAAGCTCACTATTCGTATGAAAATACGGATAGTGAGCTTTTTTATGCAATAATTTATTTTATGATAAAAATAGATAATCAATCTTAAATTTTTAATTAGTTAAAGAAATTGTACTTTAATTAAGATTTTTATTAGTACGGTGTTAAAGTTTAGTGCTTTGTTAGTTTGCCTGATTTTTGCCTTTAGGTTATTGAAAAAAAGCTTTTATTTTGTACCAATCAATAAATCTAAATTTGTCGGATTAGAAATGAGTTAGATGAAAAGAAAATAATAAAATAAAATTTAAAGCATCAATTGTGATATCTATGAAAAAAAACTACGATAATTTATTTTGTTTTGTTTGCCTCCTTTAAATGTATACCACATTCAATTATCAATTTTTAAATAACCAAACTCAACAAAAAATGAAAAATAATATTAAAATACTATCCTTTCTATTATTGGTTAATGTTGGGGTATTTGCCCAAAAAGATCAAATAAAAGAAGCTCAGTCTTTTTACGATAAAGGAAAAATTGAAGAATCATTAACAATTTTAAAAAAAATTGAATATCTTATCGTCAATGCCCCAGACGCAACCAAATCAGATTTTTTTTACTTAAAAGGAAATAGTTATAAAGATTTAGCGAATAAGAACATAGATCCTAAAAATAATTTCACATTGGCTTCTGGTGCATACCAGGACGTACTTTTGTATGAAAATGATTCGCGTCATTACAAATATGCTTTTAAGGCAGATTTAGCTTTAAAAGATATTAAATCAAAACTCGTTAAAGGGGCAATTAGTGATTTCAAAGAAGGGAAATACAAAGAAAGTGCTGATAAGAGTTATGAAGTTTACTTATTTGATAAAAAAGATACCTTAAACTTATACAATGCAGCAGCAGCTTCCCTAACAGGTAAAGATTATGTTTCATCTATTAAATATTACGAGGAACTAAAAAAAAGGAACTATACAGGAACAGGGACTATTTTTTATGCAACTCATAAAAAGACAAAATTAGAAGATGCTTTCGTTTCTTTAGGTGCGCGTGATTTGGCCGTCAGTGAAGGTGTATATGAGAAACCCAGAAATTTTTCGCCTCCTTCCAAAAGAGAAGAAGTGTTAACTAATCTCGCTTTTTCATATTTAGAGAGAAATGATTTTGCTAATGCAGAAAAAAATTATCAGGATGCTTTACAGGTAAATCCTAATTGTATTAATTGCTGCATTAACATTGTTTTTGTTAAAATGGAATTGAAAAAGAGATTGTTGGATCAGATGAATGCATTGGGGAATACTCCACAAGAAGTAAAGCAGTATGACGAATTAAATGCTAAAAAAGATGAAATTGTGAAAAGTGCAATCCCATTTCTTAAAAAGGCGTTACTTATCGAGCCAAGCAACGAAGAAGCAAAAAAATCACTTTTAGGCATCTACAAAGCTTTGGAAATGACGAACGAATATAATACTTTGAAAAATAGTAAATAATATATTGGAGCTGCTAAATTTACTTTTTAGCAGCTTCTTCTATTATTGATTTTTTACCAATAGTCCTGGTAATAATATCTTTCTCCAGACTCCAGCCTCTTGCAGGTGAATATTCACGGCCGTACCAGATAATTTGTAAATGCAGGTCGTTCCATAATTCTTTTGGGAAAAGCCTTTTTGCATCCTTTTCGGTCTGAACTACATTTTTCCCATTTGATAAATTCCATCTGTACATCAATCTATGGATATGTGTATCAACCGGAAATGCCGGAACCCCAAATGCCTGAGACATTACCACGCTTGCTGTCTTATGGCCAACAGCCGGCAAAGCTTCAAGAGCCTCAAAACTCTGAGGAACTTCTCCGTTATGTTTTTCAATTAAAATTTCAGATAATCCGTAAATTCCTTTTGATTTCATTGGTGACAACCCGCACGGACGAATAATTTCCTTAATTTCTTCTACAGACATTTTTACCATATCATATGGGTTATCAGCCTTAGCAAATAATAAAGGGGTAATCTGATTCACGCGGACATCTGTACATTGTGCTGAAAGCAATACAGCAATCAATAACGTATAGGGATCTTTGTGGTCAAGCGGGACAGGTATAGTAGGGTAGAGCTCTTTTAACGTATTTATAACAAATTGTACTCGGGCTTCTTTATTCATTTCCGTATTTTTATTACCGTAAAAATAGCATAATTTTGATGATGTGCCTAATCCGGCTTTCCGTTTCAACTCCTCATTGTCAAAGTAACATTTTTAAGCATTAACAAGAGCTTCCGCAGGTCGCTTTCTTAATGCAAAAAATGTAAACTCTCACAATTCCGGGGTTTTCACTATAATCCGGGGCAGAAAACAAGTAACAATTCATAATTAACAATTATAAAACATGACGACATTACAAAAAGGGGATAAAGCACCCAATTTTTCAGGAACAGATCAGGACGGAAAAACACATACACTGGCAGATTATAAAGGAAAAAAGCTGGTTGTTTTCTTTTACCCCAAAGCGAGCACACCGGGTTGTACAGCAGAAGCCTGTGATTTAAGGGATAATTTTGAGCGTTTTAAAGCTAATAATTACGAACTTTTGGGTGTAAGCGCTGATAGTCAGAAGGCGCAATTGAAATTCAAAGACAAATACGAATTTCCTTTTCCGCTTTTGGCAGATGAAGACAAATCAGTAATCAATGCTTTTGGAGTTTGGGGACCAAAGAAATTCATGGGAAAAGAATATGACGGAATTCACAGGACCACTTTCGTAATTGACGAAAACGGAATAATCGATGAGGTTATTTCGCAGGTTAAAACAAAAGAGCATGCAGCTCAAATTTTGAAATAATAATAATGTATAAATTACAATAAAAAATGCCCTTTTCGAAGGGCATTTTGGTTATTTTTATTTTTATTTGAACTGTCATTCCAAAACCAAGCCAATCTGACCGTCGTCATCTAATTCAGTTTCTACAGGATCGTCTTCTGAAATTTCAGGTCTTTCCGGAACTTCTTCAACAGGTTCTTCATAAGGAAGCGGTTCTAATAAATTGACTTGTCTTAACTTTTCTGTTGTTAATTGATTTCCTAAAGCTTTAAAACCTTTTACAGCTATAAAGTCTGCTACATCTATATGAAGATCTTCTTTTTGCACTCCTTTTACTTTTGCAAAAACCAATTGTGCCACGGGACGATAATCGGTAGATACAATTTCTAATTGAGAATTTGGATGATCGGTAATAAAACTTTCTTCCTTTCCTTCATTTTCTACCAGGAAACGTTTTAAGAAATAGCGCTCTTTTTCACCATCGTAATAAATAGCAGAAATCGGTTTTTTAGGCTTCCATTTCTCCAGTACAATCATATCTTCTTCAAAGTGAGTCGATAGCTCTGGGATAATAACTTTTAATTTTCCAGATTGACTGATAACTAAAATTTTGTCGGTTGGTTTGAATTCGCCCAGTAATTCTCCTCTTCCGTCAACGTTTAGACGTTTTACCGTGTCATCAAACCAGACTTTTCTAGGCAATAAAGTCGAAATTCCTTTTTCTTTTAATTCGATTTTCTTGATCGGATATTTGGTAACCAGATTTCCTTTCGAACTACGTCCTTTAATAGCTAATTTCGCAAAATCAATATCAAATTTCAGTTTTTTGATGGTTCCAATCTGGCGCAATAAAATTGTCACCACTTCAGCTTCTCCATTTGGATTGTGCGAAAAATAAACAACCTGAGAACCTTTGGTTCCATTCGTTAAATCATATGCTTTATCTCTGGTAACTCCGGTAACGTTAAAACGTTTAATGTAAGATGGTCCGGATTTTCCATCTCGGTAAATCATGTTGTAAATGGTACGTTTATCGCTTTTATCAAAAACGGCAACATGTATAATATCTTTTCCAACAAACGTTTTGGCGTCCACTTTTGTAATCATCATTGTACCATCGCGCAAAAAAACAATGACATCGTCAATATCAGAACAATCACCGACGTATTCGTCTTTCTTTAAGCTGGTTCCTACGAAGCCTTCTTCGCGGTTTACATATAATTTGGTGTTGCGTAAAACAACTTTTGTGGCTTCAACATTATCAAAAACACGAAGTTCAGTCTGACGTTCGCGTCCTTTTCCGTATTTCTCTTTTAATTTGGTAAAATAGGCAATAGCAAAATCGGTAAGATGCTCCAGATTGTATTCAACCTCTTTCATTTCTTCTTCTAATCTCGAAATCAATTCGTCTGCTTTATCTGAGTCAAAACGGGTTATACGAATCATTGGAATCTGAGTCAGTCTTTGTAAATCCTCATCGTTGATTTCTCTTACAAATGATTTTTTGAAAGGCTCGAAACGGTCATACAAATATTTGTAAAGGGACTCCCTGTCACCGTATAATTTGAAATCAATGTACATTTCTTCACGAATGAAGATTTTCTCCAAAGTAGAGAAATGCCACTTATTTTTGAGCTCTTCTAATTGAATTTCGAGCTCTTGTTTAAGCAAATCAACTGTTCTTTCAGTTGAAATCTTCAGCATTTGCGAAACACCAATGAATAACGGCTTATTATCTTCAATTACGCATCCTAAAGGTGCAATTGAAGTCTCACAGGCTGTAAATGCAAACAAAGCATCGATTGTTTTGTCTGGCGAAACTCCCGGGAAAAGATGAATTAAAATCTCAACATCAGCTGCCGTATTATCTTCAATTTTTTTGATTTTGATTTTACCTTTTTCATTGGCTTTCAAAATACTGTCAATTAAACTTGAGGTATTGGTAGAAAACGGAATCTGTGTAATGACCAGTGTATTTTTGTCTAACTGTGAAATTTTAGCACGTACACGCACACGTCCGCCGCGCATTCCGTCGTTATAGTTGGAAACGTCGGCGATACCAGCCGTCATAAAATCAGGATAAAGCGTAAATGGTTTTCCTTTTAAGATTTTAATCGAGGCGTCAATTAATTCGTTGAAATTATGAGGCAAAACTTTTGTAGAAAGTCCAACCGCAATACCTTCTGCTCCCTGAGCTAAAAGCAATGGGAATTTTACCGGAAGATTGATGGGTTCGGCTTTTCTGCCATCATACGAAACGCCCCATTCTGTAATTTTTGGAGAATATAAAACCTCCAAAGCAAACTTTGACAAACGTGCTTCGATGTAACGCGAAGCTGCTGCTCCATCGCCTGTTAAAATATTACCCCAGTTTCCCTGGCAGTCAATCAATAAATCTTTTTGACCAATTTGCACCATAGCGTCACCAATACTAGCATCTCCGTGTGGGTGATACTGCATTGTGTGACCTACAACATTGGCAACTTTATTATAACGACCATCATCCAGCTCTTTAAGCGAGTGCATAATACGACGCTGTACAGGCTTGAATCCGTCTTCGATAGCAGGAACTGCACGTTCCAGAATTACGTACGAAGCGTAATCCAAGAACCAGTCTTTGTACATTCCGGTTACTTTCGTAATCACGTCTTCGCCTTCTTCTTCCTGATTTTCGTAAAAATGCTGCCCTTCAAAGTGTTTAGCATCTACGTCGATAATCTCATCGTCATCTCCATTTTGATTGTCATCAATTTGGTTTTCATCCTGATTATTCTCGTCGTCGTTTGGAATTATGTTATCGTCTTCTTCGTCTTTCATTTTTATGCTGAATTATTTCAGTATTTTTATTTAACGCTATAATTTAAATATCCTTTTTTTCTTAAAATCTCATATTCTTTTTTTTCATCATCATAATCAACAAAAAGTTTTATCCCAGATTTTCGAAAAAAATCACTCATATCTGAGTAGCAATATTTTTGAAATCCATCTAGATTTGCAGAATTTCTAGAACCTACACAAGTTATACAAAACTCATCATAACCGATAATTCTGTTTTTTTGATCTCTAAATAAAATCAAATGTCTGGGTCTGTAACAAGCTGCACTCATTTCTTCAGGAACGCAGGTGTCACACAAAATTAAATTCAAAAGTTCTTTTTCCTGAATTTTATTCAAAGTTACTCTCTCTTCTATCATTGTAGTATCAAAAGTCAACTTATAATTATCAACTAAATCTTTTACAAATGGTTGCTTTCCTTTATGTTTTATAGTATCCCAAGAAATTCTATCATAATAGGAAATCAATTCAATTTTTGAAAAGTCTTTGATGGGAAATTCTCTTTTGTGAATCATTTTGCTAACTGATTTAGCAATAGGAGTTCCTTCTATTTCTGCTGTTTCTTTTGCTTTTTCATTTTTACAAGAAACTAAGGAAAGGATAACAATCAAAAATATTATTTTCTTCATACAACTGTAGTTTATTTTATCTTGCAGGCTTTTTAGTTACTATCAAAAAATCAGTGTAATCTTATTTAACCTGAATGTTTTCAATTGTATTCTGACTCTTTTTATAATTTTTAATTAAAACATAAGTGATTGCAAAACTTACAATAAAAACTAGTGCAGCGTAAATTAATTTCTTCTTTTCCATTTTTTATATTTCTTCCAGTTCGTCAATTTCCACCTTCAGATTCTTGATAATAAACTCTTGCCTGTCCGGAGTATTTTTACCCATGTAGAAAGACAACAACTGCTCAATGGAAGTATGTTTATCCATCATAACTGGATCAAGACGAATCGTGTCTCCGATAAAGTTCTTAAACTCATCTGGAGAAATCTCTCCCAAACCTTTAAATCGCGTGATTTCTGGCTTTGGTTTTAGTTTTTCGATTGCTTCTTTTCTTTCTTCTTCAGAATAACAGTAAATCGTTTCTTTCTTGTTTCGAACCCTAAAAAGAGGCGTTTGTAAAATATACAAATGTCCTTCTTTGATTAATTCTGGAAAGAATTGTAAAAAGAACGTAATCAAAAGCAGACGAATGTGCATTCCGTCGACATCGGCATCGGTTGCGATTACGATGTTGTTGTAACGTAATTTTTCTAATCCGTCCTCGATATCCAATGCAGCTTGAAGCAAGTTGAATTCTTCGTTTTCATACACAATTTTTTTAGTCATTCCGTATGAATTCAAAGGCTTACCACGCAAACTAAAAACCGCTTGTGTATTAACATCACGTGATTTCGTAATCGATCCGGAAGCCGAATCTCCCTCGGTAATAAAAAGCGTACTTTCTAAGTTTCTTGGGTTTTTGGTATCTGGAAGATGCGCACGGCAGTCTCTTAATTTTTTATTATGCAGATTGGCTTTTTTAGCACGATCTGTCGCCAGTTTTCTAATTCCTGACAATTCTTTACGCTCACGTTCAGCCTGAAGAATTTTTCGTAATAAAGCATCTGCAGTTGTTGGGTTTTTATGCAGGTAATTATCAAGTTTCGTTTTGATGAAATCGTTAACGAAAGTACGAACAGAAACGGCTGGAGTTCCATCATCTGACCCCATATCGGTAGAACCTAATTTGGTTTTGGTCTGAGACTCAAAAACTGGTTCCATTACTTTGATGCTGATCGCACTTACAATTGATTTACGAACATCTGATGCTTCGAAGTTCTTATTGTAAAACTCACGAATTGTTTTTACAACGGCCTCACGGTAAGCGGCTAAGTGCGTTCCTCCCTGTGTGGTATTCTGACCGTTTACGAAAGAGTGATATTCTTCGCTGTACTGCGTTTTACTGTGTGTCAGCGCAACTTCGATGTCATGCTCTTTTAGATGAATAATCGGGTATTCTAAATCTTCCTCATTAATTGTTTGTTCTAATAAGTCACGAAGTCCGTTTTCTGAATAGTATTTTTCTCCGTTAAAAATAATCGTCAGGCCATTGTTTAAGTAACAATAGTTTTTGACCATTTTAATCACATATTCTAAACGGAATTTATAGTTTTTGAAAATCGTCTCGTCTGGCGTAAAAACTACTTTTGTTCCTTTGCGTTTTGTTGTATCAATTACATCTTCTTCCTGGACAAGATTTCCTGCAGAGAATTCCGCCGCTTTTTGTTTTTCATCACGAACTGATTCTACGCGGAAATAATTTGAAAGGGCATTAACCGCCTTCGTTCCGACACCATTCAAGCCAACTGATTTCTGAAAAGCTTTAGAATCGTACTTTCCTCCGGTATTCATTTTTGAAACTACGTCGACTACTTTACCCAGTGGAATTCCGCGTCCGTAATCACGAACAGAAACTGTTTTGTCTTTAATATTTACTTCAATGGTTTTTCCGGCTCCCATAACGAACTCATCGATACAGTTGTCTAAAACCTCTTTTAATAAGATATAAATACCATCATCAGGTGATGATCCGTCCCCTAATTTCCCGATGTACATACCTGGACGCATACGGATATGTTCCTTCCAGTCGAGTGAACGAATATTATCTTCGTTATATTGATTTTGCTCTAGCATAAATGAATTTAGGATTTTTTGCTAATGTACCATTTATCGGTAAAATATAAAAGTGTATTGTTTATTTGTTATGAATAATAACAGTTTAAAATCTGTTTAAATCGATTTGTAAATAATAAGTCTAATAAATTATAAAAAAAACTGATTTTTCAGCAAAAAAGACTATTTGATCCCGAGTACTTGTCGGGTTAACGCAATCATTTCGGGTGTTCCTGTGTTTTTGTTTTTTTCGTCAGAGAGTTTTACAACGCCTTGCCAATGTGCATGGTCTGGTTTTGTTTCCGTTAGTTTAATGACCATATTCATCGATGGAAGTCCGACATCATTGGTAAAATTAGTCCCGATTCCAAAAGACATCCTGATTTTATCCCTGCAGAAATCGGCTATGATTTTTACTTTATCAAAATTAAGGGAATCGGAGAAAACAATCGCTTTAGATTTTGGGTCAATTCCCATTTTGGTATAATGCGAAATTACCTTTTGAGCAAATTCTATTGGATCACCGCTATCATGTCGTACCCCATCAAAAAGTTTGGAATATTTTTTATCAAACTGACTGAAGAATATGTTTGTTGTATAGGTATCAGTGAGAGCGATTCCGAGATCGCCTCCGTAAACTTGTGTCCAGTGTTCAAGACTGATTGAATTAGCCATTTTAAAACCATATTGTGCACCATGAAACATAAACCATTCGTGTGCATGTGTTCCTAAAGGTCTGCGGTTATTGAGCATGGCAAAATGTACGTTACTGGTTCCCATGAAGCTTCCTGAACCGTAAGCTCTCAGCGTTTCATTTACTAAATGATGGACATCGTAAGAATGACGGCGTCTGGTTCCAAATTCCAAAACAGAAACGCCAAGTTTATTGTAGTTGTCGATTTTGTTTTTAGTCAGTTCTTTTATCGCATCATCATTTAAACGGATTAAAAGATTCGATTTATAAAAAAGTTCAGAAATTAAAGCCATCAGGGGTACTTCCCATAAAATAGTACGATACCAATAGCCTTCAATGGTAACTTTGATTTCTGAGCCTTTCTGCGTGATCTCGACTTCTGAGGGATCGTAGCTATAACCTTGTAGAAAATCTAAATAAGTAGGATCGAGATATGGACAGTAGTGTGATAAATAATTTTTTTCTTCTTTGGTTAATCTCAGATCTGCCATAGCATCTACTGATTTTCGTAGTAAATCGGAAAAACCTGGTGGAAAAGTATGTTTGCCTCGATTGATAAAACTATAACGGACCCGGTCTTTTGGAAAAAGCCTGATTACGGCGTGCTGCATCGTAAATTTATAGAAATCATTATCTAAGATTGATTTCAAAAAAGTTGTTTCCATAATTCTGGGCGTTATTATTTTATCATTAACTACTAAGTTACATCAATTCAGTAAAATAAGAAAGTAATTTAGTTAGCGGTACTATTACTTTTGAATTACTTTAAAAGAAGCAATACTGTTTGTGTTTAGATAAAATGTAATATAATTTCCAATAGTATTATCAAAAGTAACCTGAAATTCTAAAACACCTCTTTTTTCTTTTGAGTTTGTTATCCTGACAGGCTGGTTCTTTTTATTGAGGTAATAAAACTGATCTGATTTTGAAATGTTTTTAATGGCAAAAGTTATTTTATCGCCATTATTGATTTCGATTATTCCAGATTCCGGGGCTATGATTTTATTATCACCAGCAATAGTTTTATTGTATATTAAAGGACCGTTTAGAAACTCATCTTTATTTAATTTTCTGTTAAGAAAGAAACCCGAATCAGGAAAATGTTTTGCAAAAAAATAATCAGATTCAGTATCAAAATAGACCGGATCAAAATCTTTTACCATACTGCCTTTACTGCTGTCGTAATAGCCTTGTCCCCAGGTAACGTCAACTAAACGCCATTTTCCATCAATTAAAACGATGTTCCATGCATGATTTGAAGAAGTGCTTTTTCGACCAATATCAGCAAGTCTTGTTTTGGAGTCACCTCGGATAATTTCTGATTTAATTCCCACCAATGCAGTTAGATGCTGGTATAAAAGAGTAAAACCTTCGCAGACTGCTTTTTTAGATCTGAAAGCCTTTTGAATTATTTGGTTATTAAACTCTTGTATTTTTCTTTGTTTTTCCGCTTCATTCCGATAAGAAAAACGCATTGATGCAGGAGGATTCAAAAAAGCATCATAATCATATTTGATGTTAAATGCGATCCAGCTGTAAATAGCTCTTGCTTTATCATAATCAGAGTTGAAATCCTTGTCGATTTTTTGAGCTAATTCTTCGGTGCTGTCAAAACTTTTAGGGTATTTCATGATAATCCCGTCAACAGTATTCCGTTTTTGAGAGTAGGACAAATGAAGGGTTATGGCATTAAAAAAAATAAAGGCAAAAAAGAATGGTTTAAATTTCATGAATTAAAACTGTTTTTTACAATAGTTTTTAGTTCATTATCGAATTCGGGATTTGAAATTTCATTTTTCTCCAAGTCAAAATTCGCATTGAAGGAAGGTAAAGAAAAAAGGCCTTTTACCTGAGCACCATATCTTGGGAAGGCAGTTTTTGCAATTTCTAAAACCGAAGCACCACCTCTTGTGCCAGGGGAGGTCGCCATTAATAGCATTGGTTTTTGCTGAAACACGTCTTTTATGATTCTGGAGCTCCAGTCAAATATATTTTTAAAAGCAACTGAGTAATTTCCGTTATTTTCAGCCAAAGAAACTACCAGTATATCAGCACTTTCTATTTTTTTTAGAAATGATTTTGCGGTTTCGTGCTGGCCTGTTTCTTTTTCTAAGTCAACGCTAAATAAAGGCATTTCAAAATCATTCAGATCCAAAACTTCTATTTCTGCATTTTCAAATTGATTTGCAGCATAAGCGGCCAAATGTCTATTGATGGATTGTTGGCTGTTGCTTCCGGCAAAGGCTATAATTTTCATGGTTTGTTTTTTATTAAAAATACTAAATTTAAATTACAATTAAAAACGCAGTAAACTGAAATAAATTTTACAAAAAAAAGTCCAAAATGAATGATTCTTTTGGACTTTTATGATTTTTAATAAAGTAAATTTAATTCTGTTCTAATTGTTTTTCCGGATGATAACCAAAAAGATGGTGTTCTTTTATGATTTCAGCAACTCCCGATGGAAGCATTGGTTCCCAGCCAGGTTTTCCCTGTCCAATCATTTTTAAAACTTCACGAGAGAATACATTTAGAATATTAGGATTATAGTCAACAATATCAACTACTTTTCCGTTGAATTTAAAGAATTTGTATAATTCTTTCATTCTTGGATGTACTTTTAGGTTTTCAGAAGTAATAATTTCGCCATTCTCGCCCAGCATTGGGTATAAAAATACTTTCATATCGCGGTAGAATAATTTTCCAAATGCTTCAAGAATTCCACCACTTAAATGGCGGTAATATTTCTCGTCAAAAATGTCAACTAAATTATTTACCCCCATTGCCAGTCCCATACGGGCTTTGGTATAGTTAGAGAAGTATTCAACAACCTTATAATATTCCTGGAAGTTAGAAATCATAACGGTTTGTCCTAATGAGCAAAGCAATTCAGCCCTGTCCATAAAATCACGTTCATCAATTTCTCCGTCTGAACGCAGATTTGAAAGCGTAATTTCAAAAACGACTAAAGTATTTTCTTTCTCAACTTTGTTTTCTTCCAGAAACATTTTTAAAGATTTCCTGTACATGTCCACATTTACATTGGTAACAGGACGAAAACTTCCTCTGAAAGCAAGAAGGTTTTTCTTGTATAAAATTGCTGCCGGTAAAATATTCTTTCCTTCCGGATTAAACATTACGGCATCAGTCATACCGTTTTTAACTAACTGCAAGCTCATCAGACGATTGTCAACATCGGCAAAACGAGGTCCTGAGAAATTAATCGTATCGATTTCCAACTGATCTTTGTCTAAATGATCATATAAGTGTCTAAGTAATTTTTTAGGGTCATTGTATGTGTAGAAAGCACCGTAAATTAGATTAACACCTAAGACTCCTAACGTTTCCTGCTGTAATCGGGCATCGGTTTCTTTAAAACGAATGTGAAGAATAATTTCGTTATAAGCTTCGTCAGGTTCAATCTGGTATCGGATTCCGACCCATCCGTGACCTTTAAACTGCTTAGCAAAATCTATCGTGGCAACCGTATTGGCATAACTAAAAAAAAGTTTGTTCGGATGTTTTTCACGGCTTAAACGTTCTTCAATTAGCTCTCCTTCAAAGGTTAACATTTTTTTGAGTCGGTTTTCGGTAACATATCGTCCATCGCTTTCGATACCATAAACTGCGTCACTAAAATCTTTATCATAGGCAGACATTGCTTTTGCAATTGTTCCTGACGAACCTCCGGATCTGAAAAAATGTCTTACAGTTTCCTGTCCGGCACCAATTTCTGCAAAAGTTCCGTAAATATTTTCGTTTAAATTAATGCGTAATGCTTTGTCTTTTATGGAAGGAATCTGAGCGATGACCTTGTCACCTTTGAGTTTTATTTCTGTGCCCATTTTATTTTGAATAGATTTGTTACAAAGTTAGTAAATTAGCGTTCTAATGAAAGAGAAATAATCCCTATTTTTGTAAAAAAAAAGTTCAATTGAAGATTTATTTTTTAGGTACCGGTACTTCTCAAGGTATTCCCATCATTGGGATTGATCATCCTGTTTGCAAGAGTTTAGATGCTAAGGATAAAAGACTTCGAGTATCGATTTGGATTACATGGGGAGAACATTCTTATGTGGTAGATTGCGGACCTGATTTCAGGCAGCAGATGCTTTCCTGCGGCTGTCGAAAACTTGATGCAATTTTATTCACACACGAGCATGCTGATCATACGGCTGGTTTGGATGATATTCGGCCTTATAATTTCAGGCAAGGGGAAATTCCCGTTTATGCCCACAAGCGTGTGATTGAGAATTTAAAAAAGCGGTTTGATTATGTTTTTGAAACCGTAAATAAATATCCGGGTGCGCCAAGTGTAAAAACAATTGAAGTAATCAATAATGAGCCTTTTGCGATTGGAGATAAAATGGCTGTTCCGATAAATGTCATGCATGGTGACTTGCAGGTTTTTGGCTACAGAATCGATGATTTTGCTTATTTAACAGATGTCAAGACAATAGAAAAGGCTGAAGCAGAAAAATTAAAAAATCTGAAAGTTTTGGTTGTGAATGCCCTGCGTGTAGAACCCCATGATACGCATTTTAATTTGCAGGAAGCACTTGATTTTATCCATTTAGTAAAACCTGAAAAAGCTTATCTGACACACATTAGCCATGTTTTGGGATTTCATGAAGAAGTACAGAAACAGCTTCCGGAAAATGTTTTCCTGGCTTATGACAACTTAGAAATTACAATTTAATTATACCTACAAATGAAGAAATCCTTAATGCTTTACCTTTTTTTATTAGCAATTCTAATGAATATTTTTACTTATATGTTTTACAGCAGAGAAGTGAAATTTGAAAAAGAACGATATGATAAAACGACGAAAAAGCTTAGAGACAGCATCCATCTGGTTTCGGCAAAACTGGCTGAATCCAACTATTTTTCGTTGGAAAACAATGAAAATGCCCAAAATTATTTTGATAACAGCGCTTCTGGCGGAAAGGTAATTTTATATGAAAAGCTGATTCCGGTAGTGACTGAAAAATTATTAGACTTAAATGCAAATCCAAACGGGAATCCTTACACAGGACAGGATAAAATTGGTCCCAATAAATTTATTATCAATAAAGTGAAAATATTAAATCACAGATGGATAATTGCTGATTACAGTAATGGTGAATTATGGGGAGAGGTATTGTTGAAATACTTTGTTGACGATAAGGAAAACATAAGTTTTGAAGTAAATCAAACCTGGTTATATCAAAAATAAAAAATACTGTTTTTAGAATTAACTATAAAATCCGATACAGTTAATGTATCGGATTTTATATATAAGCTGTTTGCAACTATTTTGCCAGCCAACTTTTAAAATCAAAGAAATTCTGGGGTGCTACACCATGACCAACCGGATATTCCTTATAAGTAACCGGAATATTTAAATTTTCTAAAATAGAAGGCGTTTTTCTGGCCCATTCGATTGGAATAACCTGATCTACAGTTCCGTGTGAGGCGAATATTTTCAGGTTTTTAAAATCATTTTTTTCATAACCTTCTTTTATAATTTCTTCATTAAAATAACCGCTCATTGCCACAACCCGCTGAATTTTTTCAGGATAGGAGAGTGCAGTAGCATAACTTAAGATAGATCCCTGACTGAAACCAATTAAAGTTATATTATTAGCGTCAATTGGATAATTAGCTTTTAATTCATCAATAAAATTTGCAGTAGTATCACGAGATATTTTAGCTTGTTCATTATCTGAAAACTTATTCTGGTCGGCGTCAAAATTGATTGCATACCAGGCATATGATCCGTATTGTAAATCATAAGGAGCTCTTGCTGAAATCACATAATAATGATCCGGAAGTTCTGTAGCAAAAGAGAATAAATCAGCTTCGTTACTGCCGTATCCGTGTAATAAAAGCAACAACGGATTTTTATCTAAAATTACTTTTGGCTCTTGTATTTTATATTCTAAAGATAAATTCATTCTTAATTAAAGTTATGATTTTTGAGTTATAAGTTAGGAGCTTCCTTAGGAGCCTAACCTTGACAAAGCTTTTGGGATTTGGAATTTGGAATTTGTTTTTTGGGATTTTTATCCAATGGATTTAAACCATTTCTGGTATAAACCGCCAACTAAAGGCATTGGTCTTGTCTGTCCTTGTATGGCACTAAAAATTCCATAAGTCCATAAAACAGACATACAAATCCACATTGGAAAAGTAATTAAAAAACTGTCAAAAGGACTGATAATTAAAGCCAGCGAAATAAAAGTAATGGATAATCCTAAAGCCTGGCGAATGTGAAAAGATGCAAAACTGTTTTTGTTTTCAGCGTTCATTGACATCGCAATTAAAACGCCAATGATCAAAATATAACTGGTAATAGCAATTGATTTTCCTTCTTCTACTGAATTATTCATTTTAATTATTTTATAACAAGTTGATTATGATTTAAAATTCCGTACACGAAACCGTTGATTTCAGTTCCTAAAAAAGCAGAATTTTTAGATTTTGAAAGAATGTTTTCTTTCGTAAAAGTTGACTTTCCTTCCGGAGTAAAGAATGTAAAATTAGCTTTAGCCCCTTCTTTTATGATGTTGTTTTCTAAACCGAAAACGTCTCTTCCTGAAGTTAATTTTGCTACCACAGTTTCTAAAGGTAAAACCGTTAATAATGCTCCAAAAGCACTTTCTAAACCTATAGTTCCGTTTTTTGCAGTATCAAATTCCATTTTTTTGAATTCAATATCAATTGGGTTATGATCTGAAGTAATCATATCAATGGTTCCGTCTAAAACGGCATTTATAAGAGCTGTTCTGTCAGCTTCGCTACGCAATGGAGGGGTAACTTTAAAGCGGGTATCGAAACCTTCCAGCTTTTCATCTGTCAAAACTAAATGGTGTACAGAGACGCTACAGGTTACCTGTAAACCTTTTGCTTTAGCTTCTTTAATTAATTCGACTGATTTTACTGTGGAAATAGTTGGAATATGAAGTTTTCCACCAGTGTATTCCAGTAAAAATAAATTTCGGGAAATTTGTAATTCTTCGGCTAAATTCGGAATTCCTTTCAAACCTAATCTTGTTGAAACAATCCCTTCATTTGCAACTCCGTTTCCTTTGATGTTGGCATCCTGCGAATAGGCAATTACCAAACCATCAAAATCCTGCACATATTGTAGGGCGATTTTAAGCAGATTGGCGTTGTCCAGACTTTTATTGTAATCTCCAAAAGCGATGGCTCCGGATTTTTTCATGTCAAACAATTCTGCCATGTCTTTTCCTTCGCTGGCTTTGGTCAAGGCGCCAATAGGAAATAATTCTGTGGCAAAACCATTTGCTTTGTTTTTTACAAAATTTACCTGCGATTGATTATCAATTACAGGATAGGAGTTTGGTTGTAAAGCAATGGTTGTAAATCCGCTTTTTGCAGCAACATGCAATCCGTTTGCTATAGTTTCTCTGTCTTCGTAACCAGGTTCTCCAAAAGAAACACTACTGTCAAACCAGCCTTGAGAAAGATGTAAATTTTCCAGCTTAACTTCGGTTGAGTCGTCAATGTCAAGAATGGAAGTTCCTATTTTTTCAATTAAACCATCTGCAATTAAAAGATCAACTGTCTGATTGTGAAACGGACTTTCTGGATCGATAATTTTGGCGCTTCTGATGATTATTTTCATATGTAGAGAAATTTATTTTTTACTTAAAGATTCCGTTTTGTCATTTCGACTAAGGAGAAATCGCATCCAGAATTCCATATAGTTCGTTCTCAGCGTGTGTGATTTCTCCTTCGTCGAAATGACAGTGAAATCTATTTTACAAATTTAATAATGGCCATTTCTAATGCTAAAAATAACAGTGCAAAGATAACAAACCATTTCCAAATTTGGCTGTCAGTTCGTTCTGTTTGTAGTGTATTAAAAATAGTTGAAATCGTATCGGCAGTCTTAAAATCTGAAACTACGTTTGTGTTTACCTGATTCAAATCACTTTCGCTTCGGTTGTAATTGAAACTCAGGTTTTCGACTGATTCTTTTTTATCAAAAACACTGTAATTTCCGGCCGTTTCCGGGAAATCATTGAAAGTTAATTTGACCTTATTGTTCAGGATCTGCTGAATCGGAATAAACGAATCTTCAGTTCCTTTGACTTCTAAAATAGCATCTTTACTCAATAATACATCCACAAAATAAGGCTGATTATTACCGATTGTCAGCGCATTTACACCAGTTTTTTGATTGTTTTGCCCCATTTTATAAAACAAAGGCACAATTAGCGGAGACTGCTGAAAGTTAGAATTCGTACTATTTATTGGTGCTGCAAAAATAGTAATCCCTGCAACCGCATTCTGAATCATGGTCACAAACGGACTTTGATCTTCATAAGATAAAACAGCAGGGTATGGACTCGAAAGATCAAAAGAAGAATTGGTTTTTGGATACTGGAAATTCGTGATTTTATTCTCAAAAACACCTGAAAACAACGGATGGTCAAAATTGATTTTTGTGATCAGTTTACTTTGTGTTTTTAAATTGTTGAATTGTATTTTTCCAAAATTCGCTAAAAAAGTATTTAGATTTGGAACAGAACTTTTTTCAGACGGAATAATAACCAGATTACCGCCTTTTGAAACAAAAGTTTTTAAAGTCGTCTGCAAAGCCTGCGGAATTTCAGTTAATTCATTCAGAATTATAGTGTTTTGCTTTTCTAAGTTATTGTAATCTAAAGAACTTATAGAGTAATTTTTGTAATTGAATTCTGACGGAGTATAAATTCTCGATAAGAAGCCGCCTTTTTCCGGTTCTCCAATACTAATCACATTTGTTTTTTTAGCTTTTGAAATGCTGAAAAAAAGTGTATTGTCATAAGAAAGAGCGTTATCTTCGATTGTCACATAACCATGAAACGCTTCTTTTGGAATGGTGAAATTTACTTTCTTTTTCTTCGAATCAAAATTAATAATCGTTTTGGCAATTAACTTTTTCTGATTGTACAATGCCATCGAAACAGGTCTGAAATCTTCGCCATATGCGGATAAATTGATTCCTATTTCGTAGAAATTTTCTAAAGTCTGATTGATAAAAACACTGTCAATGGAAATGTTGTTTTTTTGTTCTGCTTCAGGAATTATAAAATAAGGCTTTTCTTCGAAATCAATATTTTCCACCTCTTTTTCAGCTAAACCAACAGCATCAGAAATAATAACAATATCTTTTTTATGTGCTGATTTGTGTGCTTTTATCTTTGCTGTTATGGCGGAGAGTTCAAATGGAGTTGCACTGTATTTTAGATTCTGCAGCGAACTTTTAACCGATTTGATATCTGTGTTCCAGAAGTTTTCGGTATTGGTCAGTAATGAAAATTTAGCTGCTTCTGGTGTATTTTCCAATAATTCCTGAACAGCACGTTTTAATAATTCTCCTTTTTTGCCTTTCGCCTGCATACTAAATGAATTATCAAGGACAATGTACATTTCGTTTGAGATATTTTTACGGTCTTTAGCTTGAAAAAAAGGCTGGGCAAAAGCAATAATAGCACATGTTAGAAGCAATAAACGGGTTGCCAGCAATAAGCGCTTTTTGATTTTCGAACTTTTACGTGTTTGAACCGCAAGTTCTTTTAAAAATCGGACATTTGTAAAATAAGAAGTTTTAAAACGTCGTAATTGAAATAAATGAACCAAAACTGGAACAATCAATAAGAACAGAAAGTATAGAATTTCGGGGTGTTTAAAATGCATTCAGGGTTTGATTTATTTCACTACTTTATACATTTCGCGAATGTGCCAGCCAAAAATACAAATTTGTTGAGAGTTAAAAGCTTTCAAAGCAGGATTTTTATTTAAAAAAGTATTTGAATCATATAACTTTTTGAAATTCATTTATAAGCGAAAAATCAGCAGTAAAGGATATTATTACTTATTTTAGCTAATTCAAAAAACCACTTTATAATATGAAAAAAATGTTTTTAGTACTATTTTCAGCTTTAGCAGTTACCGCCTCAAAAGCTCAAAATAAGTTTAATTTGTTGGTAGGAACTTATACCAATACGTGCGATAGTAAGGGAATTTACGTGTATGAATTTGATGCTAATTCAGGAGATTTTAAATTAAAAAAATCTTCAGAGGGTGTTGTAAGTCCGAGTTATTTATCGGTTTCCGCAGATAATAAGTTTGTTTATGCTGTAAATGAAAATGGAAAACAAAGTACAGTAAGTGCTTTTAGTTATGATTCTAAATCAGGTACAATAAAATTAATAAATAAGAACGATGCCTTGGGTGCAGATCCCTGTCATTTGATTAATGACAGCAAAAATGTCATTACGGCTAATTATTCTGGTGGGAATATTGCCGTATTTAAGAAAAATGCTGACGGAAGTATTACAGAGGGGCAACAGCTCATTCAGCACGAGGGCAAAGGCCCGAATGAAGCACGTCAGGAAAAAGCGCATATGCATATGGTTGCTTTTTCTCCAGATAAAAAGTTTGTTTTAGCCAGTGATTTAGGTTTAGATAAAGTTTTTATCTATAAATATAATCCTAGTGCCGCACATGAAATTTTAAAATTAAAAGAAAGTGTAAATGTAAAACCAGGAAGCGGACCAAGACATTTGACTTTTAGCAAAGATGGTAAATTTGTTTATCTGATTCAGGAATTAGATGGAACACTGACGACTTTTAGTTATGATAAAAGCGGCAATTTAAAACTTTTAAAATCAACCAATATTATTCCGAAAGATTTTAAAGGGGCCAACAGCTCTGCTGCTATCAAAATTTCGCCTGATGGTAAATTTTTATACGTTTCAGACCGCGGTGATGTAAATATGATTACGGTTTATAAGATTCTTAAAGACGGTAGTAGCACTAAAGTAGAACAAGTAAGCACACAGGGAAAAGGCCCTAGAGATTTTGCGATTGATCCATCTGGAAATTTTCTTTTAGCAGGGTATCAATACACCAATGATATCATTATCTTTAAAAGAGATAAAATTACCGGAAAGCTTACTGGTACAGGTAAGAAAATTGAATTATGTTCGCCGGTAGGATTGGTTTTTACTAAAATATAGTTTTTTCAAATTCCCAAAAAAGTCCAAATTCTAATTTTAAAAGTCAATTTGAATTTGGATTTTTTTATTGGGATTTACTACCTGTTGCTATTTTTTTTTCTTCTTCTTTTCATTTCTCGTCTTTAGCATGTTTCTGTTAACAGAACCATGCGTTTTCTTTTTCGTTTTTGAAGGTCCGCCCAAATTGACTTTTTGATTCTTTTTAGCTTTTTCATGAAAAGCACCGTCTCCCTCCAGCTTTACTTTTTTCATCAAAAACTTAATCGGCTGTTTGTCTTTTTCAGGTTCGATTAGTTTAGTTGAAATTTCAACTTCTTCAGGGAAATCAGTAATTTCAAGTTCCTTATCCATTAAAAGTTCAGTCTCTATTTTAAATTCTTCTTCTCTTGGAGTAACAAAACTTATTGCTGTTCCCGTTGCATCTGCACGACCAGTACGGCCAATTCGGTGCATATACAACTCAGGCTCTTCAGGAAGTTCAAAGTTGATTACGTGGGTGATATCAGAAATATCCAGACCTCGGGCCATAATATCAGTTGTTATTAAGCCACGAAGATTTCCTTCCTGAAATTCGGCCATCGTACTCAAACGGTAATTTTGGGATTTATTAGAATGAATTACACCAAATTGTCCTTCAAAAAGCTCGTCAATCCGATTGAAAAGCATATCCGAAATCTTTTTGTTGTTTACGAAAACTAAGATACGGCTCATACTTTCATCAGTCTCCAATAAATGTTTTAACAAATTTACTTTTGTATTGAAATTCGGAACGTTATAGGTAATCTGGGTAATTTTTTCAAGCGGTGTTCCTGAAGCAGCAAGAGTAACTTCTTCGGGAAAATCAAAATAATCATTTAAGATATCGTCAACTTCATCTGTCATTGTAGCAGAGAACAAAATATTCTGACGTTTGGTTTTCATCATAGCTAAAAGCGAAGTAAGCTGTGGTTTGAAACCTAAATTCAGCATTTCATCAAATTCATCAATAACCAGTTTTTGGGTTTCATCAAATCGAACAACAGCGTCAAGGGCTAAATCCATTGTACGACCCGGAGTACCCACTAAAATGTCAACACCTTCGTAAACGGCTTTTTTTTGTGTATTAATATTTACGCCACCATAAATCCCTAAAGTTTTAACCGACATATAAGTCGTTAATTTCTCTATTTCTTCCACAACCTGAACAACTAGTTCGCGGGTTGGAACCAGAATTACGATTTTTGGGGTGTTGGTATTGGTGAATTTATATAATTTTAAAAGAGGCAGTAAATAAGCAAATGTTTTACCGGTTCCGGTTTGTGCAATTCCCATCATATCTCGTCCGGACATAATTACAGAAAAAGATTTTTCCTGAATAGGAGTAGGTGTAACGAACCCTAATTCGTCAACAGCTTTTTGTAATGATTTTGGAAGATTGAATTTTTCGAAAGTACTCATTTGCATTAATTTTTTGCAAAGATAGCATTAAATCCCCTTTGTAAGAGAGAAATACGAAAAACATCGTGAGACTGTTATGTCTTTTATGGTAAAATAACTATCCGTAACTAGTACTATGTTGTTTCTAAAGAAACAATCATAATTCTATAGGATTAGTCTATTTCCAAAATATCTTCTGTTAAATTTGTAGCAGAACTCGTCAAGGTAATTTTGGACATACTGTTTGTTTATAGTATTGTGGTGGATTCCTAACAGTACTTTTTTAGCATTGCTAATCGTTCTATTTACCCAAGGAAAAACTTTCGCAGATTTATTCTTGTCAGGCTCTAAACAACCTGATGTTTTGCTATTACTTCTTTTAGTTTAGAATATCCTTTATAACGATCGCAGATCACTGAAGCTGTTTTTTCTACTGATTTCTGAATTTCTTTATTAATGGTTTCAGATTTCAAGTCTTCCATAACAACCATTTTCAAGTAGCCTACTTTTCTATTGGGTTTTCCTTTTTCTGGTGCAGAAATATTAGGCTCTGATTCAACCATCACCAATACTTTTGCTTGTCTTTCACTCCCACGACCTCTTTTTTTGTTTAGGATCTTTGTTGTCAACGCTTTCAAAGAAGCCTTCATCAAATTCTATGTAATCGTCCAATTTATATTTATCATCACGTTTACTCATTATTCTGCCTATTTTGGGCATCATTAACCAAGATTGGCTCATAGCGCTTATGCCCCAACATGCGTTGCATTTCTAATGCTGAAAAACTTTTTTTGAGAGTGTCATTAATTCAATGTAAAGCATCCAATATTGGAAAGGCAAATTAGATTTTCTATTACCGTCCCTGAGCGAAGACTAATGCGGCTTTCACACTTTTTGCATTGAAATTTTAAATCAGTTTTCCGAAAAGAATGCTCTGTATGTTGGCATTTTTTACAAACAATTCCTAGTTCAAGTCGTTTTTTCTTGAAGCCTTCAATACAAGAAGATTCATCAGGATATTTTTCAAAGAATTTACGCAAATTCATAACTGTTTATTTTTGATTATTTATCGAATATAAGACAATAAAAAAAGTACAATATACGGATAGTCATATTATAAATTATTACCAAAAAACTCATAAAGAATGGATGTTGGGCAGTTTCGTTAACCCCAGATTTCATTGGTTCGGGTGTTCGTGAACTACAGAAAGGAATGAAACGTATAGGCTAATTTATCGAAAACCCGAGATAAATAACACCAAGGACCTCTGACTCTCATTAAGACCTCCATTCTTCTCCTGCTGACTATTACTTTCCTCTTTTCTTATTCATATTGATTCAATCAATGGTGTAAATTTAAATACCCAACATTGAATCGTCGCATGATCAACTTACACTCTAAACAGTTTTATTATCTCTTCTATGTCTCTACAAATTAAACAAAATCTAAGTCTAAAATAAGCCTCCTGAAGAATGAAATTTCGGAAAACAATGACCTATGGTACGCATTAACACTATGTTTTTAAAATACAAAAAGAAATAGTTCAAACTTATCTAACATGATCTAAATCTCATACACATTTTTTTTAATTTCATGACATTAATTAACTAAACTATTAGTTTAAATATTAGTTTTGCAAAAATTTTAACACTATACAAACAGAACAATATAAAACCCTTTTATGAAAAAACTTTACATTTTTTTGCTGCTACTCTTAAGTTCTTTTCAGATTCAAGCACAATGTCTGTCCTTGGCAACACCTTATAACAGTAACAACTCTAATAAAGGTGTTATGTTTAATATTACTACAGGAGCTACTCCAGTAACAATCAGCAGTTTTGATATGAACATGCTAGGCTTTAGTACTGGTGTCTTTGAAATTTATTACAAATCGGGTACCTATGTAGGTTATGAATCAAATAGTGCAGCCTGGACATTGGCTGGAAGTGCAACGGTAACTGCTCAAGGTATAGATAATCAAACTCACATACCCATTGTTTTGGATATTGCCATTCCTGCTAATAGTACTTTTGCATTTTATATTACAAACAATGACCCCGGTATTCCTGCCGGAGTGCGTTACACCAATGGTACCCCTACAGCCATAGCCACAGATAGTTACATAAGCATTGTAGGAGGTGTTGGTAAGGCTTATCCTTTTGGTGCTAATTATGCTAATCGAAGAGTAAATTGCACCCCTCACTATTACGTCACTGGAGGAAGCTGTGCCCAAGAAATGAACCTAAAAGGCAACAGCACAAACATTGCTGATGAAGACTCCACACCTTCAACGGCTGACCATACTGATTTTGGTGCTACAGAATTAACATCAGGTTCAGTAGTACGAACTTTTACGATAGAAAACACAGGAGCGTTGCCACTCAATCTGACTGGAACACCACTAGTAGCCATAAGTGGTACCAATGCTTCCGATTTCTCGGTAACTACCCAACCAACATCGCCAGTCGCAATATCAGGAGGAACTACCACTTTTCAAATTACCTTTAATCCATCGGCAATAGGATTGCGAACCGCTACAGTGAGTATTGCTAATAATGACTCTGATGAAAACCCTTATAATTTTAGTATCCAAGGTACTGGGTATGAATTCCCGACAGCCACAACAAAGAATGTAACTTGCAAAGGAGGAAATGATGGAGCTATTAATCTATCGGGAGTAGAATCATTAAAAGGTAGCCTAACTAGTAGTAATTCAGGTGGAGGTATTAGTTTTGATGTTACGCTGAACCGTCCTCTTAACATAACAGGATTTGATTTGAATCTATCTACAAACAGCACGATTCGCTTTTATTATAAATCTGGTACTGCCGATGGGAACGAACTAAACGCTGGAGCCTGGACATTTGTAGAAGAGGTTTCGGTAACTGCAGCTGGTACAAATAACGGCAGTAAACTAAACTTGACAACTCCTCTTGCGTTACCAGCAGGTAATTATGCCTTCTACTTAACTTCAAGTTCAAGCTTACAATATCTAAATGGATCTAATATAGCGAATGTATGGCAATCTAACGCTGATATGACTATATATGAAGGTAAAGGTAGATCTACGGTCGCTCCAGGAAATGAATTTTCAGTTTCCCCCATTACTACAAGAAAGTTTTCTGGAAACATTAACTATGAGAGCGTTTCATATTCTTATCTATGGTCTAATGGAGCAACTACGAAAGACGTTACTGGACTTACTGCTGGCAGTTACAGCCTAACGATTTCAAGTAATGGGAATTCATCAACGTCATCGCAGTCTTACACGATAACTGAACCTAATACCACATTAGTTGCAGGTAGTACTACCAATCCAACTACTTGCCTGCCCACAGATGGCAGCATTAGTTTTGCAACTACTGATTTAGCCAATGGTACTTATACTTTAAACTATGCGAAAGACGGAACCCCCACAACAGCAAACATAACGATTACTTCAAATGCGTTTACATTATCAGGTTTGGGGGCTGGTACTTACTCTTCATTTTCGATCATTAACGGGACTTGTAGTATTTCTCAATCAACTTCCAAAATACTAACTGATCCGGCTATTCCAACACTTACCGCTGGTACAGCAACCAATCCTGTGACTTGTGGGGGCAACGGAAGCATCGCTTTTATCTCGACTAATCTGCCTGACGGAACGTATGCTTTGAGCTTTACAGCATCAGGGGCTACCGCTACGCCAAGCCCTGTGAATGTTACGGTATCGGGTAATGCTTTTACACTTTCTGGTCTGAAAGCAGGAACTTACAGTGATTTTTCTATAACCAATGCCGGATGTACCGGTTCTACAGCGACAGCTAAAACCATTTCAGATCCGGCTATTCCAACACTTACCGCTGGTACAGTAACCAATCCTGTGACTTGTGGGGGCAACGGAAGCATCGCTTTTAGCTCGACTAATCTGCCTGACGGAACGTATGCTTTGAGCTTTACAGCATCAGGGGCTACCGCTACGCCAAGCCCTGTGAATGTTACGGTATCGGGTAATGCTTTTACACTTTCTGGTCTGAAAGCAGGAACTTACAGTGATTTTTCTATAACCAATGCCGGATGTACCGGTTCTACATCGACAGCTAAAACCATTTCAGATCCGGCTATTCCAACACTTACCGCTGGTACAGTAACCAATCCTGTGACTTGTGGGGGCAACGGAAGCATCGCTTTTAGCTCGACTAATCTGCCTGACGGAACGTATGCTTTGAGCTTTACAGCTTCAGGGGCTACCGCTACGTCAAGCCCTGTGAATGTTACGGTATCGGGTAATGCTTTTACACTTTCTGGTCTGAAAGCAGGAACCTACAGTGATTTTTCTATAACCAATGCCGGATGTACCGGATCTACAGCGACAGCTAAAACCATTTCAGATCCGGCTATTCCAACACTTACCGCTGGTACAGTAACCAATCCTGTGACTTGTGGGGGCAACGGAAGCATCGCTTTTAGCTCGACTAATCTGCCTGACGGAACGTATGCTTTGAGCTTTACAGCATCAGGGGCTACCGCTACGCCAAGCCCTGTGAATGTTACGGTATCGGGTAATGCTTTTACACTTTCTGGTCTGAAAGCAGGAACTTACAGTGATTTTTCTATAACCAATGCCGGATGTACCGGTTCTACAGCGACAGCTAAAACCATTTCAGATCCGTCCAGTCCAACACTTACCGCTGGTACAGCAACCAATCCTGTGACTTGTGGGGGCAACGGAAGCATCGCTTTTAGCTCGACTAATCTGCCTGACGGAACGTATGCTTTGAGCTTTACAGCTTCAGGGGCTACCGCTACGTCAAGCCCTGTGAATGTTACGGTATCGGGTAATGCTTTTACACTTTCTGGTCTGAAAGCAGGAACCTACAGTGATTTTTCTATAACCAATGCCGGATGTACCGGATCTACAGCGACAGCTAAAACCATTTCAGATCCGGCTATTCCAACACTTACCGCTGGTACAGTAACCAATCCTGTGACTTGTGGGGGCAACGGAAGCATCGCTTTTAGCTCGACTAATCTGCCTGACGGAACGTATGCTTTGAGCTTTACAGCATCAGGGGCTACCGCTACGTTAAGCCCTGTGAATGTTACGGTATCGGGTAATGCTTTTACACTTTCTGGTCTGAAAGCAGGAACTTACAGTGATTTTTCTATAACCAATGCCGGATGTACCGGTTCTACAGCGACAGCTAAAACCATTTCAGATCCGTCCAGTCCAACACTTACCGCTGGTACAGCAACCAATCCTGTGACTTGTGGGGGCAACGGAAGCATCGCTTTTAGCTCGACTAATCTGCCTGACGGAACGTATGCTTTGAGCTTTACAGCTTCAGGGGCTACCGCTACGTCAAGCCCTGTGAATGTTACGGTATCGGGTAATGCTTTTACACTTTCTGGTCTGAAAGCAGGAACCTACAGTGATTTTTCTATAACCAATGCCGGATGTACCGGATCTACAGCGACAGCTAAAACCATTTCAGATCCGTCCAGTCCAACACTTACCGCTGGTACAGCAACCAATCCTCTGACTTGTGGGGGCAACGGAAGCATCGCTTTTAGCTCGACTAATCTGCCTGACGGAACGTATGCTTTGAGCTTTACAGCTTCAGGGGCTACCGCTACGTCAAGCCCTGTGAATGTTACGGTATCGGGTAATGCTTTTACACTTTCTGGTCTGAAAGCAGGAACCTACAGTGATTTTTCTATAACCAATGCCGGATGTACCGGTTCTACAACGACAGCAAAAACCATTTCAGATCCGGCTATTCCAACACTTACCGCTGGTACAGTAACCAATCCTGTGACTTGTGGGGGCAACGGAAGCATCGCTTTTATCTCGACTAATCTGCCTGACGGAACGTATGCTTTGAGCTTTACAGCATCAGGGGCTACCGCTACGCCAAGCCCTGTGAATGTTACGGTATCGGGTAATGCTTTTACACTTTCTGGTCTGAAAGCAGGAACTTACAGTGATTTTTCTATAACCAATGCCGGATGTACCGGTTCTACATCGACAGCTAAAACCATTTCAGATCCGTCCAGTCCAACACTTACCGCTGGTACAGCAACCAATCCTGTGACTTGTGGGGGCAACGGAAGCATCGCTTTTAGCTCGACTAATCTGCCTGACGGAACGTATGCTTTGAGCTTTACAGCTTCAGGGGCTACCGCTACGTTAAGCCCTGTGAATGTTACGGTATCGGGTAATGCTTTTACACTTTCTGGTCTGAAAGCAGGAACCTACAGTGATTTTTCTATAACCAATGCCGGATGTACCGGATCTACAGCGACAGCAAAAACCATTTCAGATCCGGCTATTCCAACACTTACTGCTGGTACAGCAACCAATCCTGTGACTTGTGGAGGCAACGGAAGCATCGCTTTTAGCTCGACTAATCTGCCTGACGGAACGTATGCTTTGAGCTTTACAGCTTCAGGGGCTACCGCTACGTTAAGCCCTGTGAATGTTACGGTATCGGGTAATGCTTTTACACTTTCTGGTCTGAAAGCAGGAACTTACAGTGATTTTTCTATAACCAATGCCGGATGTACCGGTTCTACATCGACAGCTAAAACCATTTCAGATCCGGCTATTCCAACACTTACTGCTGGTACAGCAACCAATCCTGTGACTTGTGGAGGCAACGGAAGCATCGCTTTTAGCTCGACTAATCTGCCTGACGGAACGTATGCTTTGAGCTTTACAGCTTCAGGGGCTACCGCTACGTTAAGCCCTGTGAATGTTACGGTATCGGGTAATGCTTTTACACTTTCTGGTCTGAAAGCAGGAACCTACAGTGATTTTTCTATAACCAATGCCGGATGTACCGGATCTACAGCGACAGCAAAAACCATTTCAGATCCGGCTATTCCAACACTTACCGCTGGTACAGTAACCAATCCTGTGACTTGTGGGGGCAACGGAAGCATCGCTTTTAGCTCGACTAATCTGCCTGACGGAACGTATGCTTTGAGCTTTACAGCTTCAGGGGCTACCGCTACGTTAAGCCCTGTGAATGTTACGGTATCGGGTAATGCTTTTACACTTTCTGGTCTGAAAGCAGGAACCTACAGTGATTTTTCTATAACCAATGCCGGATGTACCGGATCTACAGCGACAGCAAAAACCATTTCAGATCCGGCTATTCCAACACTTACCGCTGGTACAGCAACCAATCCTGTGACTTGTGGGGGCAACGGAAGCATCGCTTTTAGCTCGACTAATCTGCCTGACGGAACGTATGCTTTGAGCTTTACAGCATCAGGGGCTACCGCTACGCCAAGCCCTGTGAATGTTACGGTATCGGGTAATGCTTTTACACTTTCTGGTCTGAAAGCAGGAACTTACAGTGATTTTTCTATAACCAATGCCGGATGTACCGGTTCTACATCGACAGCTAAAACCATTTCAGATCCGGCTATTCCAACACTTACTGCTGGTACAGCAACCAATCCTGTGACTTGTGGAGGCAACGGAAGCATCGCTTTTAGCTCGACTAATCTGCCTGACGGAACGTATGCTTTGAGCTTTACAGCTTCAGGGGCTACCGCTACGTTAAGCCCTGTGAATGTTACGGTATCGGGTAATGCTTTTACACTTTCTGGTCTGAAAGCAGGAACCTACAGTGATTTTTCTATAACCAATGCCGGATGTACCGGATCTACAGCGACAGCAAAAACCATTTCAGATCCGGCTATTCCAACACTTACCGCTGGTACAGCAACCAATCCTGTGACTTGTGGGGGCAACGGAAGCATCGCTTTTAGCTCGACTAATCTGCCTGACGGAACGTATGCTTTGAGCTTTACAGCTTCAGGGGCTACCGCTACGTTAAGCCCTGTGAATGTTACGGTATCGGGTAATGCTTTTACACTTTCTGGTCTGAAAGCAGGAACCTACAGTGATTTTTCTATAACCAATGCCGGATGTACCGGATCTACAGCGACAGCAAAAACCATTTCAGATCCGGCTATTCCAACACTTACCGCTGGTACAGCAACCAATCCTGTGACTTGTGGGGGCAACGGAAGCATCGCTTTTAGCTCGACTAATCTGCCTGACGGAACGTATGCTTTGAGCTTTACAGCTTCAGGGGCTACCGCTACGTTAAGCCCTGTGAATGTTACGGTATCGGGTAATGCTTTTACACTTTCTGGTCTGAAAGCAGGAACCTACAGTGATTTTTCTATAACCAATGCCGGATGTACCGGATCTACAGCGACAGCTAAAACCATTTCAGATCCGTCCAGTCCAACACTTACCGCTGGTACAGCAACCAATCCTCTGACTTGTGGGGGCAACGGAAGCATCGCTTTTAGCTCGACTAATCTGCCTGACGGAACGTATGCTTTGAGCTTTACAGCTTCAGGGGCTACCGCTACGTTAAGCCCTGTGAATGTTACGGTATCGGGTAATGCTTTTACACTTTCTGGTCTGAAAGCAGGAACCTACAGTGATTTTTCTATAACCAATGCCGGATGTACCGGATCTACAGCGACAGCAAAAACCATTTCAGATCCGGCTATTCCAACACTTACCGCTGGTACAGCAACCAATCCTGTGACTTGTGGGGGCAACGGAAGCATCGCTTTTAGCTCGACTAATCTGCCTGACGGAACGTATGCTTTGAGCTTTACAGCTTCAGGGGCTACCGCTACGTCAAGCCCTGTGAATGTTACGGTATCGGGTAATGCTTTTACACTTTCTGGTCTGAAAGCAGGAACCTACAGTGATTTTTCTATAACCAATGCCGGATGTACCGGATCTACAGCGACAGCAAAAACCATTTCAGATCCGGCTATTCCAACACTTACCGCTGGTACAGCAACCAATCCTGTGACTTGTGGGGGCAACGGAAGCATCGCTTTTAGCTCGACTAATCTGCCTGACGGAACGTATGCTTTGAGCTTTACAGCTTCAGGGGCTACCGCTACGTCAAGCCCTGTGAATGTTACGGTATCGGGTAATGCTTTTACACTTTCTGGTCTGAAAGCAGGAACCTACAGTGATTTTTCTATAACCAATGCCGGATGTACCGGATCTACAGCGACAGCTAAAACCATTTCAGATCCGTCCAGTCCAACACTTACCGCTGGTACAGCAACCAATCCTCTGACTTGTGGGGGCAACGGAAGCATCGCTTTTAGCTCGACTAATCTGCCTGACGGAACGTATGCTTTGAGCTTTACAGCTTCAGGGGCTACCGCTACGTCAAGCCCTGTGAATGTTACGGTATCGGGTAATGCTTTTACACTTTCTGGTCTGAAAGCAGGAACCTACAGTGATTTTTCTATAACCAATGCCGGATGTACCGGTTCTACAACGACAGCAAAAACCATTTCAGATCCGGCTATTCCAACACTTACCGCTGGTACAGTAACCAATCCTGTGACTTGTGGGGGCAACGGAAGCATCGCTTTTAGCTCGACTAATCTGCCTGACGGAACGTATGCTTTGAGCTATGAAAAAGACGGAACAGCTACTTCTGCAACTGTCAATATTAAGTCTGGTGCTTTTATCTTGAATGCTTTATCGGTAGGTAGTTATACTAATTTTTCGATCACTTCTTCAGGGTGTAGCACTTTGGACACAACAATAAAAACCATAGCAAACAATCCTGATACCACTGCACCCGTTATTTCGTGCATTGAAAATCAAATCGTACCCTGTCAGACGACAACGATACCTGATTTCAGAAACTTAATCACGGTTATTGACAATTGTGATTCTTCACCAATAATTACGCAAATTCCTGCTTCCGGAACAGCTTTCATTAATGGGATGGATATAAAAATTAAAGCTACCGACGTAACTGGAAACAGCTCGGAATGTCATTTTACAGTATCCTCAGAAATAATTACAGTATCTGCTGGTGATGATGTCTATATTAAAGAAGGTGAAAGCATACAACTTAATGCAACAGCATCGACCGCAGGAAGTTTTGAATGGAATACTGCTGACGGGCTGAGTAATTTACTTATATCTAATCCTTTTGCTAATCCTTCAGAAACCACCACTTATACCGTAGTTTTCAAAAGCACAGAGGGCTGTATGTCAGAAGATAGTATTACCGTATTTGTAGAACCAGATCTGAAAGACGATACTAAATACGGTTTTTCTCCAAATAATGATAATGTAAATGATTTTTGGGAAATTGATACGATAGAGAAATATCCTGATAACGAAGTCTCTATATACAACCGTTGGGGAGACCTGGTTTTTCAGATTAAAAATTATGACAATGCCAACAATGTATTTAGTGGCGTGGCTAATAAAAAAAGAAATATGGGAGCAGATATTTTACCCGAAGGAACTTACTTTTTCGATATCAAAATAAGCGGAACGCATCATCTTAAAAAAACCAAGGGATTCCTTGTACTAAAACGATAAATAATGACAAACAATTTTTTAATACGGACTATTATTGCGGTTTCGTTTACGCTGCAAATGAGTTTTGTTTTTGCACAGCAAACTCCCGTTTTTGCTAATTATAGTTATAATACGGTGGTAATCAATCCAGCACATTCAGGTTATTACGATGATACAGATGTTACTTTAATAAACTCTGGATTCTTTAATTCTGTAGAAGGAAGCCCCAAAAACTTGGGACTTACCATAAATGCACCGTTGCGTTCCAAGCATTTGGGATTAGCTGCGGGTATTTCAACAGATGAAATAGGCGTTACAACTGCTACGAGTTTTTTTGGAGCTTACTCCTATAAAATTTTCTTTGATTCCGATTATAATCAAGGGAGATGGTGGGCTTATGATCCTAATATTCTATCTTTCGGAATTAGTGCGGGAGGTACAAAATACAGTGAAGATTTATTGAGTCTTAATATTGAAAATGATCCTGAATTTCAAAACAATGTTAATGCATTTGTACCTACTCTTGGAGTTGGGGTTCTGTACAATAAGGATCGTATTTATTTGGGGATTTCAGCTCCGAATATATTAGGAAATTCACTTTCTTCTGAAAGAAATATCAATCTAAAAAATCCTTATTACACCTATTTTGGTTATCGTTTTTTTACAACTCAATTAGAAGAAGTTCTGGTAAATCCGAGCATACTTCTAAAGTACGTTAGCGGAGCAGCACTTCAAGCCGATTTTAATGTAATGATAAACTACATAAACAAAGTAGAATTTGGAGCGGGATACCGTACCAGTGAAACCGTCAATTTGCTCGCAGGATTCCATTTAGGTACCAATTTTAAATTATTATACAATTATAGTTATGCTCTAAAAACATATAACAATATCAATACCCATGGTATTATACTTAATTACAGGTTTGGTAAAGGGTATGAAGAAAAAGGTTTTAAATGATACTGCTACCTCTAAGCGGTAGTGTTACAGATTAGGTGTTATTATAAATTAATGTCGTAACTGAACAAGAGTTCTGTCAAAAACAGTAAATATTTGTTGCTAATTTCTGTTTTTAAAACGGATAAATGCAATAATATCCTTACAAAGTTATACCAGATTGCCTTGATAAGATTTGAAACAATTATTATTTAATTTAGCGAGAGTTCGATATAAAAAGTAAAAATATATTTGAAAAATAGAGATGGTTTGTATATGTTAATATTTGAAAAACAAATAATTATACTAAAAACCATCTCTGATCTTATATACAAATAAAATTACTGAAATTAACTTATTAAAGCTTGTACAACTTAAAATATGTTTTGGAATACTCCAATAAAGTATAAATGGCGTATCGTAACGTTTTTTCACTGGAACCGATTAGATAAATGTTTTTTTCATCGCTTTTGATGCTAAATGAATCGTTTTTAGAAACACTTTCTTTGTTAACTTCAAGAATGATTTTTGAATTCTCAGCGTTTTCTGATTTATTATTCTGAATTAAAAATGGATTATCAAAAGCCTGATCTAAATATGTTTTTAAGAGAAGGGATGCTTTTTGAGTAATTTCTCAGAAGAAACAATAATCACCCTTTGTTCTTTCGTATTTGCTAAATATAGGGAGTTTTGAGCCATAATTTTGCAGTCTGGAAAAGATAGGAAAACAACAATGCAAAAAATAATTTGTTGTTTGATTTGCATTTTTTAAAATTGATATTAGAGCTTCAGATGAGCCTTGATTTCTTGGTCTTATTACAAAAACTGACTTCAAACGATTTAAGTATAAATTGATCCGCTTTTAATTTCAAATGCAATTATCTAAAGCGGATTTCCCAAGACAATGCAAGGGTCGAAATCCAGAAATAATTTCCCAGGTCAAAAGGGATTTCCTGATGAATGATTCCGAGCTGTGCGCCCCATGCATTTTGTTTGTTATGCGTAGAAAAATAGTAAGAGATATTCAGTTTTTGTGATTGCAGATTTATGATTCGGTCATCATTTTCAAAAAAGTAATTCTGATTAAGTTCCGGTGAGATTCCGGCTCCAATATTGATGCCAAAATAGTTGTCAGCATCGCTTCTGTATTTTCGGTATGTTAGAGTGCCTGAAGAACTTAAACCATTGTCTCCCGGAGTAAAATATGGACGGAAAGACCAGTAATTATTTCCGTTGTACCAGGTTACAGAACCCGTATAAATCATGGTTGTGGTGTCGTATTGCAATCCTCTGAGTCCTGCTGAAATTTCAAAACTTCTTGGCAGCGATTTAAAAATTTCTGCGCCGTATCTGTAATCTGGGAATAAAGAAGAACCTGATACACCAAAATTTAAATAAGCATATGTTCCTTTTGCTATTTTAGGGTATAAATCTAACTCGTACTGAGTTCCGTACTCACCAAGTCTCCTGTCGATGTTTACTCTCCCAATAATGCTTCCGTATTTGGTTTGGCGTGCATATTTTACAGCATTATAAAACATAGGATCAAAGACATCTGAGTAAATATTAACTTCAGAAGTAACGCCAATCGTATTGTTTCGTACCTTTTTTCTCAAATCCGATTCAGATTCTTTGGATATAGAATCCTTCGGAATATCGCTGGCTAATGTTTGTACCGCACCGGCAGTAGCAGTTGGAATCATCGTACTTTCCTGTGCGCTTTTCTGCAAGTCTAATATTTCAGTATCATTTGGAAACTTTTTCAATGCTTTCTTAGATAATTTTAAAGCAAGAAAAGGAAACTGTCCCCAGATTTCATTTTTAATAGCAGCAATCCAAGTGGTTTTCCTGTGCTGGTCTTTTCCTAAAATTTTTTGAAATTCGGTTCTTGCTTTTTTATGATCCCCATCCCAGGCATAGGTTGAGGCCAAAAATTCACGAACATCATGATAATTAGGATATTTAGTCAGGATGTGCAATAAAGTATCCTGTGCCTGTTTTCTGTTATTGTTAAAAGCAAGATCACGAGCCTTTGCAAATGAAACGTCTGGGTCGCCACTATATATATTTTCTTGTCCAGTCATCTGAAATGATGTGGAAAATAAAGTTATAATGAGAAAAATATAGAGTTGAAAATTTCTATGTCTAATTTTTATAAAAGTACCCATTGCTTATTTGGTATTTGAATTTTTTATCGATTTTTGAGATCTTTCGATCTTTATTTTGATTTCTGGTTTTTTTACACCGTTTGAAAGTGCTAATTTACCTGTTTCGATCGCTTTTTTATTCTGATCAGACCACCAATAAACATCCATCAGGGCTAAATAAGCATCATCATACAAAGGCATTCTTTTGATGACAATCAGTAACTCATTTTCTGCTTTTTTATATTCACCATCCCAAGCCAATATCCGGCCTTTTAAAGTCCGTACATCTGAATAATTGGGTAATTCATTTAATATAAAATCGCATAATAGAATCGCTGTTTTGTGCTTTTTATTAAAAGCTAACTCTCTTGCTTTAAAAAACATCTGGTCGGGAGTTAATCCTTTGGTTAGTTTGTCGATTTCAATTTGCTCTTCTTTAGTAAAAGAAACACCCTGCTCTTTGCTCACAATCAATGATTTTGGAATAATTTTATCTTTTTGTGTCAAATAAGCATTCAGTTGTTTAAAAGCATTGAATTCGCTGGTTATTTTATCCAGAATTTTATTGTCATTGATACTTTCTACATCAAAATTGTCTTTTATTTTGTACAATTCACCACTTGAATACAAATATTCTTTATACACATAATCATCAATAGTTCCTTTGTTACGTGTCAAAGGAAAACCCTGAGTGTTTCTGAATTCTTGTGCCGTATCAAGACCTTTTCCCATCCAGGCGGTCTGATTGAGTCTGTTGAATTTGTAATTAGTAAACAAAAAGGAAACCAGACTCGGTGTTACATCCCAGTGCGAAGAAACAGATTTAAATGATTCCGTTTTTTTTAGCATCGGACTAAAAATATACAAAGGTACATGAAAGCGGCATAATTTGTTTTTTTGTGTAATGGGAATCAAACGGTGGTCACCAGTAATTATAAAGATAGTATTTTTATAATCAGGTCTTCTTGAATATGCTTCCATAAAATTTTTAATGGAATTGTCAGTGTAATTCAGACAGGCAAAAATATCCTTATAAGAACCAATATTATCTTTTTGAGATTTCAGATTTTCATGTGCATCAATAATGCCGTCAATTTTTTTCAGATATGCATTTTTTTCAGGAAAGTCAAAAGGTTCATGATTGGTAAGGGTTTGTATAATATCCAGTCTTGGAGCCTTCATTTTGTTGGTTTCGATAAGTGCTTTTCTGAAAATTTCAGCATCAGGATATCCCCATGAAAAACCACCTGAATTGGCTTTTGTCTGTGTATATTCAGAACCATAACTGCTTTTGTCTATTATGTTATCAATACCATTTTGATCCAAAAAGTTGATTTTTCTATCAAAATTAGCGTTATCCCCTGAATAGAATGATGTTGTATATCCATTTGCATTCAACACATTTATCAGTGAAAGATGTCTCGGATACGGATTTAATTCTAAAAAACCTTTTTGACCGTAAGTTAGTGAGCCCAATAATGACGATAGTACGGCAAAAGTCCTTCCTCCATTACTCAAAAAATTTTCCCAATACAATGATTTTGGGATCATTGAATCTAAATAAGGTGTAAAGCCTGCATATTCATTTTTACCAATAAATTCGGTTCCCAGTCCTTCAACCACAATAACAATTATATTTGGTTTTTCATTTGTAATAGTAAAATAAGATCCTAAAACATCCGGAGTGCCTTTAAATGGTTTCAGCATCGGATACTCCGATTTGAATTTAATGTTTTGAACGTTTTCGGTTATTTTTTTATCTTTTTCATAACGAATGATGTCTTTGGTTAAAAACGCAATTTTGTTTTCATATTTTGAATCAGAAAGACCAGAGAAAAATAATTTTACACCTGCAGCAATAATCAATAATGCAAATGTTGTTGTTAAAACTATCTTCCCTTTTCCTAATCTGTTAAAAGCAAAATTTATTGCGAAGTATAATATAGGAATTACAAAGAAGGGTAAAAAGAACATAAACGAAAGCGATTCAGATGCTGTGACAGTTGTGTATATGTCTGATAAAGAGTAGCCTATTAAGTCTGCTCCAAGGTTAACAAGTGTCGTAGAGCTATATTTTACCAATGCAAACTGTATTAGTCCTGTCAGGGTAAAAAGTACGGTTGTAAATCGTATGGCAAACGTTTTATTAATGTATCCAAAAACTATGAATAAAGGCAAAATCACTAAACTCACACTAATGGCTGATAAAAAATCATTAACTAATTTATAGCCAATCTCCAGACTAATATTCGGGATTGTAATACCGTTTGCTATTTTTAAATACGTTTCTGCAAAACTGGATAGCCAAAAAATAACTACTAAAGAAGTGGTGAGATATAAGTATTTTAAATGTTGTATTTGCATTTGTTTTATTTTTATTGTGCAAAGTTTTCTTTCTCTATTATTTTTACAGAATTGTCAAAACAATAATGCTTTATATTTTCCCAGCTTTGTTCTTTTAAGCTAAACAAATTATAATATCCTTTCGGTGAAGGATAAACACAAATAGGTGGAAGCAAAAAGGTTCAATAAAAACCATCAGTACTAAAATAATAATTTCTTTGGCATTGTCATAATTTTTATAAATAACATCGTCCAAAAGCGTGTAAATAAAAGGCACGATACTATAATAAGTAATAAACGGTTAACGTCATATAAAGGGAATTAACAGAATCTTCATGACGAATATTTTAAGAATATAAAATAGCGAACCTCTCCTTTTTAAGAATGAATATTTAAATTCAAAGAAGAAAAATAGTAACTGTAACGTTAAAAAAAAAATGAAAAAATAGTTTTTAGCGAATTTTCTAAAACCCTTCAAAAACTCCTAAACCGAATAATGCAAAATCATATTTTACCGGATCTACAGCGTCCATTTCACGGAGTTTTTTATCTAATTCGGTCAAAGCTTTTGCATCGTTTTGTTTTCGTTCCAGAATTCCCAGCTTTCGGGCAACATTTCCGGAATGTACATCGAGGGGGCAGGACAAAAGGGCTGGCGAAATGGTTTTCCAGATTCCCAAATCTACTCCTTTGTTATCCTGTCGCACCATCCATCTCAGGTACATGTTGATGCGTTTTGCGGCAGAATTATTTAGCGGATCTGAAATGTGTTTCTGGGTACGGGGCAAATGATCGGTTTCAAAGAATATTTTTTTGAATTCATGAATACTGTTCTGTAAACTATTTTTATCCTGATTTTTAGCAAAAACAGCTTCTAAACCATTATGATTTTTATAAATATGCTGTAATCCTTTAATAAAACCCGTAAAATCTTTTCCGTTAAAGGTACGGTGGACAAAATTTTCTAATCGCTGCAAATCTGAATCAGAATGTGACATGACAAAATCATATGGTGTATTGCCCATCAGATTCATCATTTGATGTGAATTTTTAATAATCATTTTACGGTTTCCCCATGCGATACTGGCACTTAAAAAACCAGCAATTTCAATATCTTCTTTCTGTGAAAATAAATGCGGAATTTGTACAGGGTCGCTTTCAATAAAATCGAAGTTATTATATTGGTTGACTTTTTCGTCAAGAAATTCCTTTAGTTCAGTCTTATTCATCTTTTTGTACTTTCTTTGGATAAAACCCATCTTTTAAATTGTTCGTACGCATTTGAGGAATAGTTTTATAATATTTTTTATAATACTCAATCTGATCTTTATTGATGCAAGGTAAGTCACCGTCTCCATTCGACCAAAAAATATCATTCTCTATTGGTGAGTTGTAGATTAGATTTCCTAAACGGATGGTTTCAAAATTAGTATTGCTTTTGGTGCTTTTATGAGGTAAAATCAGGTTTTCAATTGAAAAGGTGCTCATTTTTAGCATGAATTTGTGATTCGCAAATTGATTTAGATTTAAAGGAAAAAGTAAAACAATAAACGTTGGGATTAACGATAATAGCACTAAAGAATAGACTGCTTTTTTATTTTGTATAAAACAGGTTAAACCAAAAAGAGAAAAAAACATGACAAAATTCATGAAAAAACGATACTGAGGAGAAGTAACGAAAAGCAAAAACATTTGAAAAAGCATTACGAAATAAAGAATCCAAAGGCTTTTTTTATTTTGAAATTTATAAATCAAAAAAGGTGAAACCAACATGATAATGACAATAGTTTTATCAAACAAACCATTTAGTTTTGGAAGAAAAAGCCACCTTAGAAACAAATCCTTAACAGGCATAGTATTGTATTGGAATTCGTTTACAAAGTATCCATAATGTTTGATACTGTCATAGTAAGCGCTTCCAATCGCATTAGGAATCGCATAGCTAGTTTCTAAACTAGTGAATAGTTTTGATGGGAAAACCGGACCTCCGCAAATAATCATGTTTTTTATAATATACAGAGACAATACTAAAAGCGATAATAAAGCAGGACGTATAAGTTTTTTTGATAATAACCTAAAATGTTGAGCCAATAAGATAATTGGGATTATGGCAAAAGCAAGGGTTGTGTTCTTAATATAAATCAGAAAAAGAACTAAAATGAGAATAAGGTAAAAAGACTCTATGGTCATTTTTTTGAAATTATCTAAAAAATAAAAGAAGAGCAGAAACGAAAATACGTAAACCGGGATATCCGGTGAAGGAGCACTAATAAATTGAAAAAGAAAAACATTAAATAACGGAAGTAATCCAATGATAAGATAGTTCTGGTTTTTGTTTTGATAAAATTCGTTTAGTTTTTCAATAGAGAATATGCTGCCTAAAAGCAAACAAAAACCACTCAAATCATTAAAATTTTTATATAAAAACGAAAAATTAAAAATACTCTGTGTAATATGCCAGCCACTAGTCTGACCGAGGTAAATATGCAAATTTGCAATTCCTTTTACAAAACCATATTCATTAAGCCATTTTATGGTTTGAATGTAATAAGATTCGTTGTCAATTACAAAAGGAGCAGTACTACATTGCGCTATAATTAAAAGAGTAATTAAGATCAGAATTAATTTTAAAACTTTTTCTAGTTTTTTAAAATCAAGTAAAAATTGTTTGTAAATATTTAAAATTGAAAACTTGTATTTAATTACCAAAAGTATGTTGAAGAACAATAAAAAAAGGTGAAATTCAATGTTTATTCTTCCGAAAATCGCCCATATACTGGCTAAAATTGTGGTAAAAAAAAGACCTAATACAGAAGTTACTACAAAATTATTGTTTTTTGTACCGATGATTTTATCAAAGATAAAGCCAAAATTTATAGTCGTGAAAAGAATGTAAATCCAACTTAAAAAAATTAAAAACATCTTATGATATTATTTGCCCGTCTGACATTACCAATTTTCTATCAGCCATATTTGCAAGCTCTTCGTTATGAGTTACAATCACAAATGTTTGTCCGAACTCATCACGAAGCTGAAAAAATAACTGATGCAAATTTTCTGCAGAATGAGTATCAAGATTTCCTGAAGGTTCATCGGCAAAAATTACATCAGGCTTATTAATTAAGGCCCTTGCTACGGCAACACGCTGCTGTTCTCCACCTGAGAGTTCGCTTGGTTTATGATTAATTCTATGAGATAATCCTAAATAATCCAGTAGTTTTTTAGCCTCTGCTTCTGTTTCAGAAGGCTTTTTGCCAGCAATGTAGGCAGGAATACATACATTTTCAAGAGCGGTAAATTCTGGTAAAAGCTGATGAAACTGGAAAATAAAACCTAAATTCAGATTTCTAAATTTTGATATGGCTTTGTCATTTAACCCTAAAATGTTTTGTCCGTTTATAGTAAGAGAAGTGTCTGAATTTGTTTTTTCAGGTTGATCTAATGTGCCTAAAATATGAAGCAATGTAGTTTTTCCAGCGCCTGAAGCACCTACTATCGAAACAATTTCCCCTTTCTGAATATGTAAGTCAACACCTTTTAAAACTTCAAGCTTATCATAGAATTTATGTATATTTTTTGCGTGTATCATTTGGAAACTGTTTTTACAAAGAAACAAAGATTCTGTGGATATTGAAAGATGTATGGAAATTTTAAGACTCTAAATTTTTATGCGGTATATTTATTGATATGGGAATTCAGAAATTAATTTATAGAATGAAATAATTTCAATAAACGAATTATTTCTATTTTTGAAATGAAACTAAAATCGATTTGTCATGCAGAATGTGAAAGTTGTAGAGGATAACAGGATTTCGAAATTATTAATCGGATTAGTGTTGGATGGAATCGGAATGGTATCATTTAGTATTCCTTTGTTGGGTGAGTTTTCAGATGTGATTTGGGCACCAATTGCAGTCTTTATCATGACGAGAATGTACAAGGGAAGAGTAGGACGTGTGACCAGTATTTTGACTTTTGTAGAAGAAATAATACCATTTACGGATGTTATTCCATCCTTTACGATAACCTGGATTTATACTTATTTTTTTCAGAGACAAAAAGAAATTCAATAAAAATGACAGCCTGTAAAGCTGCCATTTTCAAACTAAAAAATAAACTAAACTTATTGTACTATAATTTTTTTGACATGTAAAACTGTTTTTGTTTCAGGGTCAGAAATCTTTATAATGAACACTCCTTTTGATTTTAAGTTGATATTTTCAGGTGTTTTTCCGTTAATATTTCTTTTTATTACTTCTTTGCCTAAAATATCGAAGATTTTAAGTTCTGCATTGTTTCCGTCATTTTCCATTAGTAAAGAAAATGAACCGTTATTTGGGACAGGCCAAATTTTTAAAGCGCTATTTTCTATGTACGCTTTTTCCACGGATAGAGTAGAATTGTATCTGCTAACGATATTTACTTTACGGGTCATACTTGCTCCTTCATTGTCTGTAACAGTAAAATCGAAAGAACATAAACCGTTTGCATTTGGAGTGAATCCTACAATGTTTGAATTAAGTGTAGCATTTCCGTTAACTACATTTGAAAGTGAATAATTCACACCGTTTGTAAAACCTCTTGAAAGTTTCTGTATATCAATGTCAACTTTATTTCCGGCTGGAGAATCATAATGCGGTAGGGACATCCATTGCAGATACTGGTCTAAATTGGTGTATCCGTCTAAATCGTTATCTGCATTAGAGTCTGAAAAATCACCAATAGCTGAATCTGGATTTGTGCCTATGATTGTTTCCCACCAATTTGGCAGACCATCCAGATCTGTGTCCCAATTAGTATTTCTGACAATTTCAGGGTATGTTTCGTATCCGCCAACATCAGATTCATTATCGGGAAAACCAGCTTTATTAGTAACGCTTCCTCTGTGTGTGTAAGTTCCTGCCAATGTTTCTGTTATCATTCTTTGATCATGTACGTCCAATTCAGGCTGTACACAACCTACATCAGAGAGTACAATTTTATAAGCATTCGCTGCAGATTGTGTTGTTACAAAAGATGGAAAAAATGGTGCATTTACAAATGTTTCATAATTTATGGTAACGCCATTTGATAATCTCGATCTTCTGCCAAGTGATTGGTTTGTTTCATCAAAATATCCAGGCATAACATTTCCATTGAAGTAAGCTCTTTGCATACCTGCAAAATTATTCTCATGATCCATAATTAGTGCGTATTGCTTCAACTCAGTACCTGGGCCTGGTTTATAATAGTTATTAACAAAGTTGACTTCGCTGGCTCCACCATCTGTTGTTCTGGAGCCCCAGTTGTAAACTACATTATTGGTAATATCTAATTTTCCGCTAAAAACATTATTGGCATCTAATCCTCCGCCTAAACTCCAATTACGCCCATAATTATGTGCTAATAAGTTATGATGAAAACTTCCGACATCGCCACCAATAGTTGCAGCATAACCATGCTGAGTTCCTGCAGGGTAATTTGCATGTCCTGCTGCATTCAGTGCTTCTGAGATTAAAGTTCTCTGTAAAGTAATATTTTTTCCTGAGCGAGAACTAAAAGATTCATCAATTGTCCAGCTGATAGAACAATGATCAATTATACTGTTATCAGCACCTGTTAATCCCATACCGTCAAAAGTAGTTCCTCCGCCCAATCGCACCCTTATATTCTGAACAACAACGTCATTTCCTGTGATTCCGAAAGGGGCAGTACGAATGCAAATGCCTTTTCCAGGAGCAGTTTGACCAGCAACTGTAACATATGGCTGGCTTAAAACCAGTCTGGAATTAAGTTGTATGATTCCCGAGGTATTGAAAATAATTGTTCTTGGACCAATATCATTTGTAACAGCTTCACGTAAACTTCCAGGGCCGCTATCGTTCAGATTAGTAACAGCTACTACTTTTCCGCCCCTTCCGCCACGGGCAAAACGCCCATATCCCTCAGCACCCGGAAAAGCAAGCTGGGCTGGACGAAAGCACCAGATGTTTCCTTTTACTATTTCATTGTTAGCCAGAACTTCATCTACTCTCCAATAATAAGTTGCTCCAGTGTATAAGCCGCTTAACTGATAAGAAATATTTGTTTTAAGCTGATTTCCTTTGTATTCTGGTGATGATGTTCCCGCAGCTTCCAAAGCAGCTAAGTCAGTACCAAAATAAACATTGTGAGATACAGCATTGATAGCTGAAGTCCAGCTTAATATTGTGTTTCCGGAGTTTAATTCTACATGTTCGTTATTATTTTTAGGAACAGGATTTGTTGACTGATTAAAAATATTAGGTGTGTTTAATTCGAATCCGTTAAACATGATATTTTTAATGTTTTCATTACCTGAGGTTTCGGCTTCAAATAAAATTACAACATCAGTATTTTCGGTTGCATGAAATTTCAAATAAGCTGATTTTGCAGACGCTGGTGTTAATGCTCTGACACTTGGAATTAAATTGTCTACTACTTTATTGCCGTCAACCGAAATATCAATTGGACTAAAGTTGTTACCACTGGGACTGTCGACAGCGTTTAAAAAAGCCATTAAGGTATGTTCTCCCGTTGCTAACCCCTTTATTTTAAGTTCTATTTTTGCTCCCAGATTGGCATTTGTGCCTTTTACAGTAAGGCCATCACCAGTTAATTTTGCAAAATTAGGGGATTGTATTCCGGCTTTATACCAATTAGTGCCTAATTCCGTACCATTATCTCCCATTCTTGTTACAGTAAAAGTTATTCCATTTGTTGTAAAAGTACTAGTGTTAAGTGATCCTACAACCCATGGAATATAGCTTGGTTCACTTACCTGAGCTGTTGGTTGATTAATAATATCAAAATCAATTTTTACTACCGGGCTTTGGGCAAAAATCTTTGTAGTTAACATTGTAAAGCAAATAGTCGCCATTACAAATGATGGTTTTAAGGTGTTGTTGAACATGTAGTTTGGTTGGTTTTGTTAGTAAAGAAATTTTTATCTTAAATGTAAATTTTTAAAATATTAAATACAAAACTGTCCTGCCCCATCCTGTCCAATGTTTTTTTTTAGTGATTATTGATGATAATTTAACCTAATGACACATGTTTTATAATAAAAAAAATATTAAATTGTTAAGATTTATTCAAAATAGTAAAAATGATTACTGTCATAAATCGATAATGTGTTGCGTATTTAAAGGAGGTATTACAGAAAGAAAATATGACCTGTAAATATAGTTTAAACTAGAGTTAATCTTTAAATAAAAACCCCAATCCCATACTTTTAAGCATTTTCTTTTCGAAGTTCCAAAAAAAACGAAACTGACCAAATAAGGTTCCTATTCCAACTAGCAGAACTTGATAAATCGGGAAAATAATCAGTAGCCTAATCAAGGTGAACCAGCCACCGAAATCTTCTTTGGTTATGTTTAATAATTCACAAAAGGGTCTGGACAGCCATGCAGATGCCGATCCGGTGATGGCAAATACGATAAATATAATAACAAGCTGAAAGTTTGAGGTGATCCCCCAACGTTGTTTTAATCTGTTCATTTTTTGTCTGTAGTGATTGCAAATATACTAACATTATCTGGAAGGGACATATCCTGCCAGTTTTTGTTTGTAAGTATTTTGGAAGTAAATCATGTAATTGTAGATTAGGTAATTTACTTCGTATCCGTATCGAATATGTGGCTGATAATCTATGGTCATCTCATATAAATTTTGATTATAACGGTTAGGCTGTAAAACGCGATTGTTCCATTCTGTTACATAAATCTGATTTTTATTTTCCAGATAGGTCAAGGAATAAAAATTTCTCGGTAGCGCCACCGATGCCAGCCAAAAACTAAATCCGTTATCTATGATTATAACTTCATATTCTAAAGAGTCATTTGCAATTCGCACCGTATCGTTTACAGCTGCTTTTATTGAAGTATCAGTTGTCGCAATTGTATTCTTTGAAGATGTGGAGCATGCAATAATTGTAAATAAGATTCCTAGTATGTAAACGAAATTCTTCATGGCTTAAATTTGAAAATTAAATTTACGGAAAAAGAAGTAATGGTTTTATTATTTAACATAAGCGATTAAAATGATGCAGTTGTTAAATAAAAGCGAAAAAGAAAGGGGATTTATTAAGCAGCGTTAATAAATCCCCTCGAATTATTTAGTTATAATGAAATTAACTCAATAAAGTAATGATTTGTGAAGCTAATTCAGTACCGATTCTATCCTGAGCTTCTCCTGTAGCAGCTCCAATATGAGGAGTCAATGAAATTTTAGAATGCATTAAAATAGCCATTTCAGGTTTTGGTTCGTTTTCAAAAACGTCTAATCCTGCAAATGCTACTTTTCCTGAATCTAACGCTTTTACAAGCGCAACTTCATCAATAACACCTCCACGTGCACAGTTTACGATTCCAACACCATCTTTCATGATTTCAAATTCTTTCTCACCAATGATATATCCATCCTGAGCAGGAACGTGCAAAGTGATGAAATCAGATTCTTTTAATAAAGACTCTAAAGACTGAGGAACGATAGTAGTTGTAATAGACTGGCCATCAAAAAACTCAACTTTTACATCTACAGAGGGAATAAATCCATCGGCAGCAATAACTTTCATGCCTAAACCAAGAGCCATTTTTGCAGTTGCCTGACCAATGCGGCCAATTCCAATGATGCCTAATGTTTTTCCTCTTAATTCGGTTCCATTTGCATAAGCTTTTTTCAAACCGTCGAAGTTTGAATCACCTTCCAAAGGCATATTTCTGTTTGAATCATGTAAAAATCGAACACCAGAAAGTAGGTGTCCAAATACTAGTTCAGCAACTGATTCTGAAGAAGAAGCAGGAGTGTTAATTACATGAATACCTTTACTTTTAGCATAATCAACATCGATGTTATCCATACCAACACCTCCACGTCCGATGATTTTGATACCAGGACAAGCGTCGATAATATCTTTACGAACTTTAGTTGCACTACGAACTAAAATTACATCTACATTGTTTTCATTGATAAAGTTGGCTACTTGTTCCTGAGCTACTTTTGTAGTGATAACTTCAAATCCACCTTTTTCTAGAGCTAGAATTCCGCTTTTAGAAATTCCGTCATTGGCTAATACTTTCATTTTAGTCTATTTGTTTTGATTATTATTAATCGTTGAAAATAAATAATAATTATGAATGATATAATTTTTCTTTTTTATTTAGAAGCTAATCCCGCTATTCGTTGCAATCTTTTATGTTTTAAAGAAAAACATAAAAGGATTTTCACTGCTATCGGGGCTAAGACTCTGGTATTCTACTGCTCTTTTTGGTAACTATACTTTAGTTTCCAAAGCTTTCATGACATCTACTAACACCTGAACACTTTCGATAGGCATAGCGTTGTAAATTGAAGCTCTGTAACCGCCTACAGAACGGTGTCCTGGCAATCCTGAAATTCCGGCTTCTTTCCACAATTTATCAAATGTTTCAGTATGGTCAGGATTTGTAAGAAGGAAAGTTACGTTCATGTTAGAACGGTCTTCAACATTTGCAGCACCTTTGAATAATGGATTTCTGTCGATTTCGTTATAAAGTAACTCCGCTTTAGCGTTGTTTAATTTTTCAACAGCAGCTATACCGCCTTTTTCTTTAATCCATTGTAGTGTTAGTAATGAAACATATACCGCAAATACAGAAGGAGTGTTGTACATACTTTCTGCTTTGATGTGTTTGCTGTAATCCAGCATACTCGGAATTGTTCTTCCGTTTTTACCTAAGATTTCTTCTTTAACTACAACTAGAGTCGTTCCTGCAGGCCCCATGTTTTTTTGAGCACCGGCATAGATTAAGTCAAATTTAGAGAAATCTAATTCACGTGAAAAAATATCAGAACTCATGTCGCATACCACTGGAATGTTGGTTGATGGAAATTCCTTCATTTGGGTTCCAAAAATGGTGTTGTTGCTTGTACAGTGAAAATAATCTGCATCGGCAGGTATTTCGTAACCTTTTGGAACATAAGTATAATTATCGTCTTTTGAAGAACCTACGATAACAGTTTCTCCAAAAAGTTTAGCTTCTTTGATGGCTGCTGTCGCCCATGTTCCTGAATCTAAATAAGCTGCTTTTCCATTTTCTTTCATCAGGTTGTAAGGAGCCATTATAAATGCTGTACTTGCTCCGCCTTGTAAAAATAAAGCCTGATATCCTTTGCCTGTAAGCCCTAATAAGTCTAAGGCCAATGCACGGGCTTCGTCCATAACTGCAACGAAATCTTTGCTTCTGTGCGAAATTTCAAGAATTGATAATCCTGAATTATTAAAATCTAAAACTGCTTTTGATGCTTTTTCAAAAACTTCCTGAGGTAAAATACTTGGTCCTGCGCTGTAGTTGTGTTTTTTCATGGTATAGTTAAAAGTCCAAATTTTAAAAACGCAAATTTCGGGAATACAAGCCGAAAAACCGTTAAATTATTCGCAATAATTACAAATTTTTATCCGATGTTATTAACAAAAACGATATAGTATCGACGTTGTCTGCATAATCCCATAATTGCGGAGTCTGTGTTTTTCCGAATGGAATGCTGTTTTTAATCAGATTATTGCTCACAATGCACTGGATTTGCTCAGATTCTGCTTCCAGACGATTTTTGAGATCTTCTAAGTTTTCGTAAAATTCATAAAAGACACTCGAAATAGGAGAGGCATAACTGGAATCTTCCTTTATTGTCAAAAAACCATTGTCAAGCAATTTAAAATTGCTCATTAAAAAAACGGCTTTGTTATAGTCATAATTATTAGCATATTTTTCGTAATAAATTACATCCTGATATTTAAAAATAGCTTCAAAAAAAGTGTCGAATTTATACTCTTTCGGAACAAAAAGTTTAGACACGTTACGGCATCCCAAACCAAAATAGCGAAAAATATCTTCTCCTAAAGCTTCTAAATCTTCCTTTGTTTCCTGACCATTTAAGACGGCAACAGAATTTCTGTTTTTGCGAATAATAGATGGTTTGTCTTTAAAATAATATTCAAAATAGCGGGCAGTATTATTGCTTCCTGTAGCAATAACGGCATCAAAATTCTCTAATTTTCCTTGCACGAAAGTGATCTTGTCTTTTAGACTTTGATCAATAAAAATTAAATATTTGGCTAAAAATGGCAGTAAATGCTGGTCGTTCGAAGATGTTTTTATCAGAGCCTTATTTCCGGTAATTAACACAGATAAAAAGTCATGAAACCCTACAAGCGGAATGTTACCGGCTAAGATTAAAGCTATGTTTTTTTCTTTTCTATTATACTGAGAGAACTCGGCAGAATAGCCCGAAAGCCATTTGTCTATATTTTCTTCAGTCAGGGCATCTGCCCATGATCTTATGGCGAAATAGACTTGTTCAGGCGTGTACCATCCATTGTGTGATTGCGAAAGTTCAATGAGTTTTATAAAATCATCAAAAAACAAATCATTACCTAAAACAGATTCATTTTGAGTATTTTTTTCTTCTGAAAACTGACTCAAAAACCGACCAAGTGCTATAAAAGATTGTTTTTTTTCGTTTTGTAACATAAGTAATTTGTTTATGAAAGGTTTTGATTGTAATTTTGCACAAAAATAAGCTATATTAAGTTATAAGGCAAAGCAGAATAAAATGTTTGACATTTTTAATAAAGCCTTCTAATTTTTAACCTGTAACCAAGAATAAAATGGCAATAATTATAACTGACGAATGCATCAATTGTGGGGCTTGCGAACCAGAATGCCCTAATACAGCAATTTATGAAGGAGCTGATGACTGGAGATACAAAGACGGAACAAGTCTTTCCGGAAAAGTAATTTTACCTGATGGAACAGAAGTTGACGCAGATGATCCACAAACGCCAATTTCGGATGAAGTGTATTATATTGTACCTGGAAAATGTACAGAATGTAAAGGTTTCCATGATGAACCTCAATGTGCAGCTGTATGTCCTGTTGATTGTTGTGTGCCAGACGAAAACCACGTTGAAGATGAAGAAACCCTGTTGAACAGACAGGCATTTTTGCACGCTGAATAATATTCAAAATTATACTATATTAAATCCTGAGTGTTAAGCTTAGGATTTTTTTTATTTTATATTTATAATAAATTATTCAAATATTTTGTATTTATCTGGTTTTTAATGTTTTGTTTTTGTTAAATTTGGCCATAATTTTTGTATTTTTATAATAACCATGAAAAGACTAATACTTATATTTATTCTGTTGTTCAGTGTTGATTTTTTTGCTCAAAGCACGGAATATTCGATTGTTATAAAAGATATAGAAACGTTGATGCCTATTGAAAATGCTACTGTTTTTATTTTGAAAACCAAGCAGACTTTGATAAGTAATAAAGATGGGAGAGTAACTTTTGAACTGAATGGTGCTTCAAACGTTCAGGTGTCTGAAACAAATTATGAAAAACTGACGCTTCGGTGGGCAACTTTAAAGGAAGATCAGTTTGTAGTTTATCTTAAAAACAGCCATAATAAATTAGATGAAGTAGTTGTTTCAACTGAAAACCCTCAAAAAACGCTTCAAAAAATCGTTTCTAATTCAAGGCACAAATTAGCTGATTCTTATCGTTTAAAGGTATACGTGAGAGAGTTTTTTTTGTTAGATAACAAATACTCTTATTATAATGACGGACTTGTGAATTTTCAGTTTTCTGTCAGTCAGAAAAAAGCAACAACAACATTGCTTGTCGAGCAAAACAGGTCTTATGGTTTATTGGAGGCTGATATCAGTGCGGATTTAAGAGGATATAATTTGAATAATATTATGGAAAATTATTGCAATTTAAATTATTTCGACCCTCTTTTAGAATCAAAAGCAAAAAAAGAATACGGCTTTACAATCAAGGGGCATCCAAATAATAAAAATTACTATATAATGTCTGTAGTACCTTTGGATGATTCAAGAACTGCTCTCGATACTTACGAAATAGTCTATGACCCTGAAAAAAAGTTAATTATAGAGTTTAGTGTCATCATTGAACCAAAAAATTTATCGGAAATAGCAGAAAATGAACAAATTGGTGCTAAAAATGTTACCAGGTCGATTGTAAAGGTTAGTTACAGAGCTGAAGGTCAGGATTATTATCTTTTGACTGCCAACGAAGAGATAGGATATGATTTGGTTTTAAAAGAGGAAATTAAAAACATTCAGGTACGTAATAATTTTATAACAACCAACTTCAACAGACAAAATTTTACTTATAAAGAAAGCGATGTTTTTAAAGAAAAATCGCTTTTCAACAAGAAAAATAAGGTGCTGACTAAATATTGGGATATTTCCGGATTTACAGCAACAGATGAGGAAAAGGCAATTATAGACGCCTTAGAGTTTAAATTATAACGTTTGTATAAATAAAATCCTGAGTTTATAGCTCAGGATTTTTTGTTTAGAAAATGATGTGAGTTAAAAAGTAAAGCCAAGTCTTGCATAGTAATAGGCACCACTGAATCCCATTTGTACAGCATCCCAGTAACCTCCGGCTTCTACCCAGTCATCTTGCTGGTCAGGATAAATATTTAGTAAATTGTTGGCACCAATACTTAATTTGGTGGATTTGCAAAGTTTAAAACCTAAAGTCAGATCAGTTACTATTTTGGCTCCATATGTATCTGTAGCGGCTCTCTTTTGGTTAGCCAATACCTGCTCTTCGGTTTCAGAAGGACTTGTTCTGTAATCTTCGGGATCTTCATCCATTTGATAATCTAATAGTTTTACTTCGCTGAATCTGGTAAATGCTAATCCTGCATCAAACCATTTTCTGCCGTAATTAAGGTTTAGGCCAAATTTATTTGGTGGGGCAGAAGCAAGTAAAAAGGCTTTGTCACGTTCCCCAAAAAATGTTTTTTCTTCTAAATCGTCATTTTTTACCTTATCGATTTTCATGTCGTTGATGTTTCCAACTAAAGTTGCGCCAAATCTGTTTTCGTTAATTGTTTTTTTCCAGGCTAAAACAATATCGAGACCTTTAGTTTTGGTATCTACGCCATTTACAAAAAATTGTGCTTTATCTACATTAAGTCCTAAACCTGAAGCATCAAAATAACCCGTCAATACAATTCTGTCTTTTACGTTAATTAAATAACCATCCAAAGTCGCAGTAAAATCTCCAAAATTGGCCGTTAAACCTAAAGATGCGTTTATAGCTTTTTCTTCGTTTAGATTATCAATACCAAAAGCTTTCGTTACAGGACTATTGTTGGGAGAAAGCAATACTTCTGTAGCGCCTCCAGAACTGAAATTTGTAAAACGTAAGTTATAATAAATTTGGGCTAATGATGGCGCACGAAATCCGGTACTAACAGAGCCTCTTAAATTAATATGATTAGTAAGCATGAGTCTTGAAGCTAATTTCCCGTTTATGGTACTGCCGAAATCACTGTAATTTTCAAAACGTACAGCGCCACTTACCATAAAAGATTTAGTAAAATCTAATTCTGCGTCTGTGTACAATGAAAGATTAGTCCGGCTTTTATCAACAACGTTATTTGGGCTATAGCCAGGAAAACCTTGCGAACCTCCGGGTCTTGATATTGTTGGTGAAGAATTTGGATCAGTTGGGTCATATTCTGGATTTGGAATAGTAGGAGCACTTTGATTCGCAGGGTCTGTAATAGGTCTTCCGTCAGTATCATAAGTAGCATAAGAACCTTCCTCTCCCGCAAAAATATTGAATTTTTCTGTTCTGAATTCGGCTCCAAAAGCAAGATTTAATCCATCAAAAACGCTTTCATAATTCTTTGAAACGTCAAAATTGGAGGTGTTTTGTGTTAAGCTGTGCCCACCGGCATCAAACTCAGTTGGAGAAGCTTCAAGTAAAGAAGCATTGATGGTGCCTTTAACGTAGTAATGGAATAAATTTTTTCCAAATGTATTGCTAAAGTCAATTTTCCATCCGCTGGCAGTTTGCGTCCTGATTCCTGCTGCAAATGAATTATCTATTATATTAGAGGTGATTCTTGGTGTGTAGCCACCAGGATATACTTCTTCTACAACTCGTTCCCCATCATTTCGGGTAAAGGCATAGGCATCTGTGTCCCTGTGATTTTTTCCGCCAAAGGCATAAAATTCAGTTTTATCGGAGATTGGGAAAGCTAAATTTCCAAAAAAGTTAAAACTCTGAATTGCAGCTTCTCCAAAACCTTTTCTAAAATCAAAGCCCGGACGCAAAGTTTTATTCTTATTCAAATACTCAGTAGAAAAATTTGCATAACCGCCTTTGTCTCCTATAGCAACACCATAATTAGCAGTTACTTTTACCGATCCTCCATCAAATGCCTGATCTTTTCCGAAAGTATTTCCATTGCCGTTTTGGTCTAATCGGTAACCATCAGTATTTGCAGTACCTTCAGGAAAATCTCCTTTTGCATTAGTATTGTAAACACCATAAGTTACAGATCCTGTAAATTCATCAACAGTATCATTCAATACAATATTAATAACTCCTGCAATCGCATCAGAGCCATATTGTGCGGCAGCACCATCTCTTAAAATTTCAATTCTTTTAATTGAAGAAGCCGGAATTGCATTTAAATCAGTTCCTGTATTACCACGTCCTCTTGTTCCGAATAAATTTATAAGAGACGATTGATGTCTTCTTTTTCCGTTAATCAAAACTAAAGTCTGATCTGGTCCCAGACCTCTTAAAGAAGCCGGATCAACATGGTCAGCTCCATCTGATCCTGATTGTTTATTGGCATTAAATGAAGGAGCTACATACTGTAATAATTCATTGATTTCAAGTTTTCCGCTCTGTGTGGTAACATCTTTGACATTAATAACATCAATAGGAACAGCTGAATTTACAACAGTTCTTTTAGTATTTCTGGAGCCTACAACGACAACATCATTTAAAATCTGTCCACCGTTTTCATCCAGAACAATATTGAGATTATCGCCCGAAACTGCTTTTTCTACTGTTAAGAAACCGACGTAACTAAAAATTAAAGTTGCGTCTTCTTTTACTTTAATACTATATTTTCCTTCGAAATCAGAAGAAACACCGTTGGAAGTTCCTTTTTCAACAATATTCACTCCAGGCAAAGGATTGCCTGTTTTGTCTTTTACAATACCCGTGACTTCTTTTTGGGCAAAGAGAAAAGCTGTATTAAGAAATAATAAAAATAATGCAATCTTTTTCATGGTGATGGTTTTTTTTTGGTTTGTTTTTATTCTTTAGTTTTTATAAAAATACAATTATTTAACAAAATATTAATAAAAAGTTTAAAAATTTTCTGACGCCTATTAAAAATTGTATTAAAGCACATTTTTACTTCACTCCCGAGGTATTAAATCTTATATTTGCAAAATTTTAAAGCCAAAAAATATCATTTTGGCAGAAACCAAAATGAATCAATTAGTTCATAAAATATTAAATTACAAGGATTAATGTTGAATACAAACATTAAAAGGCCGAATAAATAAATAGAAACAAACAGATGAAAGCAGGAATTGTAGGATTGCCAAATGTTGGAAAATCAACATTATTTAATTGTTTATCTAATGCAAAAGCGCAAAGTGCCAATTTTCCGTTTTGTACAATCGAACCTAATATTGGTGTTGTCAACGTTCCGGATCCAAGAATCAACAAACTGGAAGAATTGGTAAAGCCAGAACGTGTACAAATGGCAACTGTAGATATCGTAGATATTGCAGGTTTGGTAAAAGGTGCAAGTAAAGGAGAAGGTCTTGGTAATCAGTTTTTAGGAAACATTAGAGAGTGCAACGCTATCATTCATGTTTTGCGTTGTTTTGATAATGATAATATTGTACACGTTGACGGAAATGTAAACCCAATTCGTGATAAAGAAACAATCGATATCGAATTGCAGTTAAAAGATTTAGAAACAATCGAAAAACGTCTTGAAAAAGTAAAACGTGCTGCAAAAACCGGAAATAAAGAAGCTCAGGCAGAAGAAGCTTTGTTGAACCGAATCAGAGAAGCATTATTGCAGGCAAAATCTGCCAGAACAATCATTCCACAAAATAATGACGAAGAAGTTTTGTTAGAAAGCTTCCAATTGATTACTGCTAAACCAGTTTTATATGTTTGTAATGTAGACGAAAGTTCAGCAGTAAACGGAAACAAATATGTAGATCAGGTTCGTGAATTAGTAAAAGATGAAGATGCAGAAGTAATTGTACTTTCTGTTGGGGCAGAAGCTGATATTACAGAATTGGAAAGCTATGAAGAACGCCAGGTTTTTCTTGAAGATATGGGATTGCAAGAGCCAGGAGCATCCGTTTTAATTCGCGCAGCCTATAAATTATTAAAACAACAGACTTACTTTACAGCTGGTGTAAAAGAAGTTCGTGCCTGGACTATACCAATCGGAGCAACTGCGCCTCAAGCTGCCGGAGTTATTCACACTGATTTTGAAAAAGGATTCATTCGTGCAGAAGTTATTTCTTATGAGGATTACGTTCATTACGGTTCTGAGGCAAAAGCAAAAGAGGCTGGAAAATTCAGGGTAGAAGGAAAAGAATACGTTGTAAAAGATGGTGATGTAATGCATTTCCGTTTTAACGTTTAGTCTTTTTTAGAAAATAGAATAGAGAAGAAAGAAAATAGAGAAAACTGCTGGAGAAATTCAGCAGTTTTTTATGTTTTAATTTATCATCTTTGATAAAAAGAGAAGTCAGTTTAATCTGTAAAATCTGCGAAGAAGTAAAATAATAAGTACCCATTTCCAGCTTTCCATTTCAAGATTTTTTCCAAATTTATTTTTTGCCAGGCAGTAAAAAGAGCTTCTTCCAGTCGCTTTTTTATCACCGCAAAAAATATAAATTCAAAAAAAATGCTTTCCATTGCAATCTGGGGTAATCAGTAAAATAAAGGACTTTTGTTGTAAAGGATAAAAAAGAAAACAAAATTTGAAAACTAAAAAAAATTGGCTCAAAAATTGGTTACAGAAAAATTAACCAATAACTAAATCTAAAACCAATCAAAAATGCTAAAAAAAACTTTCAAATTTCTCGGCTGGACACTTTTCGGAATTTTCGCTTTTATTGCGCTGTATATTTCATCAGTTCTTCTAATTTCAAAAATCACTGTGAATTCAGATATTGCAAAAGTGGAAGAACAAAACGCTATTCCAATTTACATTCTTTCCAACGGAGTTCATACAGATATTGTGGTTCCTGTAAAAAACGAAATCAAAGACTGGCGAAATGAGATTCAGTTCAGTCAAACGCAATCAAAGGATTCTTTGATGAATTATATCGCTTTCGGCTGGGGAGACAAAGGTTTTTATCTGGATACGCCCGAATGGTCAGATTTAAAAGCAAGTACAGCATTAAAAGCCGCATTTGGTGTAAGTTCGTCTGCAATGCATACCACATTTTTTAAACAATTAAAAGAAGGCGATGACTGCAAACGAATCCTGATTTCAAAAGAAAACTATCAAAATCTGGTAACTTATATTTCAGACAGCTTCAGTGATGCTGTTCATCCGCAATGGATTCAAGGTCACAGCTACGGAAAAAAAGATGCTTTCTATGAAGCAAAAGGCAGCTACAGTCTTTTTTATACCTGTAATACCTGGGCAAATAACGCATTAAAAGCGGCAAACCAAAAAGCAAGTTTATGGACGGTTTATGATAAAGGGATTTTTTGCCATTATAAATGATTAAGCGATGAAAAAGGTAATTTTAATCATTGCTTTTATTGTGGTATTAAGCGCTTGCAAAAAAGCAGATGCAGCATGTGCAGATTGTTTTAATATTTATTTTGCAAATCCACAACCTGATAAAGATTTAGAATTAGATCGTTTTCCAAATAAATTTAGAGGATTGTATATGAATAATGATTCGACTTTTATTAGAATTGACGAAAGCAGAATCTTAAAAGAGTATTTTAATAAAAACATCATTCACAAACTAGCTTTAGATTCGTTAAAAGAAGAATTTGACATTGGGAAAGGAAAATTAATACTTAAAAGTTTTAAGACAGAATTTAATATGATTCCAAAAGGGGATTCAATAGAATTAATTGAAAAACATATTGATACTTTGTTTCGGTTCTCACTTTATCAAAAAGCAAAACGAATCGATGGACAATTGATCTTAAGCAGTAAAGATTCTATATTTTGGAGAATTCAGTTTCTTTCAATCGAAAAAAATATATTGAGATTTAAAAATCTTTATGAAAGGGAAGATTTAAAAAAACTTGATTCTGTTACAAAAGTAAAAAGCAAAATGCTGGACTCTACTTCCTATTTAATAAAACCAACAAGAAGTGAATTCAAAAAGATTTTAAAAATTAAGAATTTGGGATTCGATCAGGAGTATCAAAAGATTTCATATAAGCCACATGGCAAAAATGTAAAATTTGATTAAAAATTAGAAATTATAGATTTTTCATTATTGTTTAAATTTGAGAGAATATCAAAAAAACAGCAAATGAAAAATCATAATATTCTCTCTAAAACATGGTATCTCCTAAAAAGAACTTCTTTAGAGTTTATAGAAGATGATGCTATAAAACTGAGTGCAGCATTATCCTATTACACTATTTTCGCATTACCACCATTGTTGATTATTATTATCACCATTTGTGGTTTCTTTTTTGGAGAAGAAGCCGTAACTGGGCAGTTGTATGGTCAGATAAATGAGCTCGTTGGAAACGAAGCTGCCAAACAAATTCAAGAGGCTATCAAAAATGTGCAGCTTTCAGATAGTAATGTTTTTGTAACGGTTTTTGGTGTAATCATGCTGCTTATAGGAGCTTCAGGAGTTTTTGCTGAGATTCAGAGCTCTATTAATTATATCTGGGGACTGCGGGCAAAACCGAATAAAGGGTTACCAAAATTTATTCAAAACCGGCTGATGTCTTTTTCGATGATAGTCTCAGTAGGTTTTTTAATGCTGGTCAGTTTAATACTAAATGCGACTTTGGATATTTTGAATGCGAGATTAAAAATTTACTTTCCAGAAAGTACAGTGTATCTCTTTTATGTGATTAATATTTTAATCGTTTTAGGAAGTATCACTTTACTTTTTGCTATTATTTTCAGAACATTGCCTGACGGAAATATAAAATGGAAAGATGCCTTTATTGGTGCCGGATTTACCTCAGTTTTATTTATGATCGGTAAATTTGCTATAGGTTTTTATTTAGGAAGTTCTACTATTGCTAGCATTTATGGTGCTGCAGGATCAGTAGTTATCATATTAGTCTGGGTATATTATTCGGCTATTATCTTATATTTTGGAGCTGAATTTACCAAGGTATATGCGAAAACTTTTGGGGGGAATATTTCTCCAAACGATTATTCCGTAGAAATTAAGAAGAAAATTTTTGAAGTAACTCAATAAAAAAACTGGGTGCATGTTTTACACCCAGTATATTTGGTATAAATTACAGGTATCTTTTATCAGTTAGGGTTTTCATAAACGCTACTAAAGCTGATTCTTCTTTTTTAGTGAGTTTAAGCTCGTCAAAAGGAAGGGTTTGATTTTCGACTGGATAACCTAAACCTTTGCCTCCTCCTTTATTATAAAAATCAACAACTTCTTCTAATGTAGTAAATACACCGTTGTGCATATATGGGGCAGTTTTGGCTACATTTCGAATAGACGGTGTTTTAAACGCATTTTTAAGCTGCTCCATTTTAAACTGATTATATTTCCCCAAATCGGGACTTATTTCTTTTGCGGTTTTATCCTTTGGTGTTCCAATTACTTCCTGTTCGGTTTTACTGTAATTTGGTGGCACAGTTCCGTTAAATAAAGGGATAAAGTGACAGGTAGCACATTTTGCTTTGCCTGCAAAAAGATTAAATCCGAGTTTTTCTTCTTCACTAAACTCACTTGATTCATTTTTGATGTATAAATCAAATTTGGAGTTAAAATCATTCAATGAACGTATGTAAGAAGCGATAGCATTCTGCAATTGCCATTCTTCGATTTTATTGCTTTTAGGAAATGCCTTTTCAAACAAGGCTTTGTACTTCTTATCTTTATTGATTAAAGGAATAATCTGACTAAATGAGCCATGCATTTCCTTTTCGTTTTGCACAACGTCTACGCTTTGCTTTTCTAAATCGATCTGTCTTAAATCCCAAAACAATGCATTTTGTAAACCGGCATAAGTTAGGGTTGGGGTATTTCTCGGCAAATCGAATCCGTCTAAAGAAAGATTTGTTTTGCGTCCATCTGTAAACGCTTTTTCAGGAATATGGCAGGTTGCACAGCTTCTTTTTTGATCTTTTGAAATGGTAGCATCATAAAATAATTGATTGCCTAAAGCAACTTTGTCTTCAGAATAAGCATATTCTGTAGAGGGAATAAAAGCATTAACGTTGAATGCATTTTTTTCAAAAAGAGTAGCAGTATTTGGATTGACTGCACTGTTTTTATTGATATTCGCAATATTGTTTTGCTTTTGCAATTCAAAAACTGTTTTCGAAATTATATTCAGATAGTCTTTAATGAAGGTGGCTCTGTCAAAAGTATTAAAGACATTGTTTTTATAACAATATGAAATACTTTTTGAAATTGTCTTTTTTAATTTTGACTTTAAATCGATGGATTCCTTAGAATTACTTTTGCAGGTTTTTAAAACAATAGTCTCAATCGAAACCAAAGCAGGAGCCACTTCGTTAATGGATTCCTGAGCTACAGGAGAATCAAAACCGGTGATTCCTAATGTTAAAATTCGGTAAACCTCAAATCGGGCGGCATCGATAATATGTTTTTCTCCAATACTTATAGCGTCTAAATGTTGTTTTACCTGTGCGATATTAGCACGCATGATTGCTATTTCACGAATCAGATCTGTTTTATTAGTAATGTCGTATTTAGGAAAAATCAGTTCTTCAATGACCTGAAAACCATTTGGCGGGAGAAATTTGTTTTCTTCCACTTCAAGTTCATCTAAAGCGGGACCATTAATAAATCTGGCTGTTTCAGGTACAAAATACTCAACTGCCCATTCTGTTTTTTTGTATAAAACTCTCGTTTCCTTAAAACAATCCTGAATTTTTTTGGAATCTTTTTCGTTTTCAGCAAGCTTTTTGAAAAGCACTATTTTGTTTTCAAGTTTTTCCAGATCAATCAAAAGATCCTGTTTAACAGAAGTTTCAGTTTTTTCTTTTGTACAGCTTGTAAAAAAAGTCAGAAAAGAGAAGAGAATAGGAAAAAATATATTTTTGATGAAATCCATTTTCATTTGATAATACTTTAATAAATAGCAAAAACAACCCAACAGATATTGGATTGTTTTTGTTGTAATTTTTGTAAAATTATCTTTGTACGTTACGGATAATTACGGTTTGACCACCTTCTTTATTTGTACTCACTCCTGAACCATCAGCATTTTTGAATGTGTCATTTTGCCAGGTATGAGCGTGAATATTCAATGTAAAAGTATTTGGAACACCAATAACATCTGAGATATCTTCCATCGCGCCATATTCCCAGCTTCCAAATCTCATTTCGCCAGATTGGTTGTATAATGTATTCCATGCAGCGTCTGTACGTTTATGGTTCATGGTTAACCATGGTTTATTTGTTTTGGAAGCAATATTATATTGCCAGATGTATGAGTCATGTTTAGCATCAGCATAATAACTGTCACCATCTTCCTGAATGTAAACATAATTTTCAGTTACACAAAGGTTATCAGGATTGATCACGCCAGTACCTGGTGTAGAATCGCCTTCAACCACTAGCTCAAGTTTTCCTTTTAACGGATCTTTTTCATCCAAAACTAATTTATATACTCTTCCCCACATAGTATAGCCTTCAACAGGAGTAGTTCCGTTTGAAGATTGACCTGTAGCTGTAAAATAAATTTCTCTGTTATTTTTTGCAGATCCTTTTCTGTAATCGACATCCTCCACTCTTGAAAAGCGGATTGCTTTTAAGTCATTTACCGTAGTATTGATTTCTGCTCCTGTGATATTTTTAGCATTCGGAATTTCTACAAATGATACATCGAAAGAGTTTCCAATAGTCATGGTAGTTTCTACCTGAACGTTATCATTTCTTTTCAAAGCGTATAATTTTCCGTTATTCAGATCACCAACTGTAGAAACATACATAATAACCTGACCGGCACTTGCATGTGATGCTGTATACGATTGATCTTCACCCATGATAATAACACTTTTACCTGGATAAGCTTGTTTTGTCAACGGAACAGCATTTTCCATACTCGCTTTTCCTAAGGCAGGTAAAACCCTGTCTTTTCTGTTTTTATCAGTTGTTGGTGCAAGTGGGTTGATACCATGAACCATACTTTCCTGTCCGCTTTCTCCTGCAGTTAAAAATATAGGGCCAAAACCATGAATTTCAGGCGTAGCCAAAGTTGCAGAACAAAGTCTTGTCTGACCACCAACAGCATCAACGATATAATCTCCTTTTACAGGCTTTAAAGTTTTATCAAAATACACTCTTGAAACTGATTGTATGATTTCGTGATTGGTAATCATTACATAACCATCACCGTTTGGATTTTTCATAAATCCGGCACCATCCGGCTGACCAGCATAAATGAAAGAAGGACTTTCCGGCAATACATCAGTGGTAGAGATTAAAGTTGAAATTTGAAGATTTTCGAAGCCAGGCTGAGCTAGTACAAATGCAGGAACTTTTGATTTTGTTGTAAAATCAATGTTTTTGTTTGTTTTGTCGCCCTCATCGTCATTTTGACAACTAATTACACAAATTCCTGTAATTCCAAGTAAGGCAATAGATTTTAAAAAATTAAATTTCATAACTGTTTTTTGTTTTTTTGATTGAAGCAAAGCTATCGCCGAAAAACAAAATGTATGTTAACTAAATTTTTTAAAATTGCTAATAAATAATAGGGCATATATTACGAAATGGTAAAATTGTATTCGCAATGTAAATTTAAGCTTCACAAAATATTCTTAAATTATTTAAAAAGCTGATTCAGGTTGATTTCTTTTTTCTCTCGTAGCTTTTTTATGATTTTCAAAAAAGCAATGGCTGTAATATAGGCATCGCCCAGCGCAGTATGGCGGTCTTTTTTTGAAATATCAAATTTGTCGGCTAAATCATCGAGCGAGTAATGGTCTTTTCTTTCAAAAAGATGAGATTTTATAAGTGTCCTTTTATACAATACCCCAGTATCAAGTGACTTGTTTCTTAATTCAGGCAAACCGTTTCTTTCCAGGGCGCGATTAATCATGGTAATATCAAAATAGGCATGATGTGCAATAATAACAGCATCCCCCAAATAGTCTAAAAACTGTTTTAAAGCTTCAGATTCTGAAGGGCGCTTTACAACGAAATCTTTTAAAATACCATGAATCTGCGCAGTTGATTCATCGTAATGATCCTGTTCGATGTAAACTTCAAAACTATCCTGAACTGAAATAGTCCCATTTTGCAAGACAAGTGCGCCAATACATAAAATGCGGTCGTTTGTAAAATCAAAACCAGTTGTTTCTGTGTCCAGAACTACAAAACGGGTTTCTTCGATAGTGATGCTTTCATCGAAAAACTTTTCTTCTTCTTTTTGCCAAAAATTAAATAAACTCATCCTTATACTATATTAGAAACATTAAAACGTACCGAAATCAATTCCTGAAGTTCCTTAATGGTTTTAAAAGTTCTTTTCAGTTTTATTTTTTCCATTTTCGAAAGGGATTCTAAAGCAATAAACTGCCCTGAGTCATGATGCAAAAGACCTTGTTTGGTTCTGAATTTCAATAAAGCTTTAAATGAATACGAACAGGATAAATAAAGTTCGCTGTTTTGAGGTTCCAGTTCGGCTAGCTTTTCAAAACGTTCTGCTGTGTTGCTGATAGATTTTACAGAGTGTGATAAAATCAGCACCCTTGCAGCATCTGTCAATGGCATTAAAGCTCTTCTTTTGATATCGAACTGGTCTTTATTAGCACCATCCTGTTCCACTAAAAACTGTCTGAAGAAACCGGTTGGAGAAGGACTCTGCAAAGCACCACTCACCAAATGAACATAAAAAATAGGATTGGCTTTTACATTTTCAAATATCGAATCTGATAACTGATCTACAAGTTCACGATTGCCATATTTTACACTGTAATCAAAAAAGATGAACGATAACAAAACTTCATTTTTACCCGGATTTTTAATCCAATATGCCACCTGATCCTTCCATTCGTCAAGGCTCATACACCATTTTGGATTGGATGCCATCATTTCGGCAGGACAATATTCATAACCAATAGTAAAAAGTCCTTTGTTGATATAGGTGGCTAATTTTAGAAAATAAGCTTTGGTTTCATCCTTAAAAACTTCCGAAACATTTTCATACACAATTGCATTATCCTGATCGGTATGCAGCATCTGCTCATCACGACCCTGACTTCCCAATGCCAGCCAGGTAAATTTTACAGGCGGAGGTGTATTCATTTTTTTCAGCGAAATATCAATAACACGGGTTACGCAGGCATCATTTAATTCGGTTATGATTTTGGTAATCAGTGTCATCGGGATATTTTGGTCAAGATATCCCTGCAATAACTGCATGATTCTGGCTCTGATTGGCTTGATTTCTTTAACTTTTGTGGTTCTTTTTAAAGCCTTAATCAATACTGCCGGATTATTCCCCAGCGAGACCATAAGGTCGTGTTTTGATAAAATACCTACCGCTTTTGTATTAACGGTTCCGTCTTTCGTAAGACACAAATAACTGATATTACTTTTAATCATTGCCATCTGAGCTTCAGTGACTGTCAATTTTTTAGAATACGTAATAACCGGCGATGTCATAATGGTTTCAGCAGGCGTAGTAATAGGGTAGTCTCCTGAAACAATTTTATTGCGCAAATCTTTATCGGTAATAATTCCGATTGGTAGCATTTCATCGACAATCAAAATGGCACCAACTTTTTTCTTGGTCAGGATTTTTGCGATTTCTTTTGCAGTTGTTGACGGACCGCACGTAACAATTTTTTTTGAAAATTTTATAGGCTGTAAATCAAATACCTCTTTTTCATTATTCTGATCATGCTGAGCAATTACTTCGCCGTACAGATTGTTTTTATGGACTTCTGAATAAGGGTTTTTAGTATTCGAGGCATAACTTTCGATCAGGAAATTCCCAATGGCTTTATTTTCTAATGCATACGGCTTAAAAACTGCAATTGGAATCGCGTATAAAATGCTCTCTTCATAAGTACTGGATTCCATAACATAATTTTCCTGCGCCAGAAGCGGTCTTAATCCAAAAATATCACCTTCATCACACATGTCCAGGGTTTTTTGATTCTTTTTAAGGGCAACCGCTCCTTTGTGGACTACATAAAAGGAATCATGGGTCTTTTCGTTTTCAGAAAAAATCACTGAATCCTTTTCTTTATATATGATTGAAATCTGCTCAGATAATTTTTCAAGATCTTTTTGATTCAAAAGATTAAAAGGAGGGAAGCTCTTTAAAAAATCAGCAACTCTATGCGAAATGGTATTTTTCATGTTGGATTACGTTCTGAATTTAGAATTAGAAAACATATTGTAAAAGAAACAAATTTCAGTATCTATTCAAACTATATTTTTTGAAAAATCAGGTTTATTTGTGAAACAAAAAAGTTCCTCAAGGGAACTTTAAAATTTTAGCTATAATTTTTTCTTTCGGATTCGCATATTGATAAATTCCAAAGCCAGAGAAAATGTAATGTCAAAATACAAATAGCCTTTCGGAATAGCTCCAATGTTTTCGGTAATCAGGCTGCATGAAATTAAGGCATACTTTTTCTTTAATAACCATAAAACCAATCAGTATTAGGAATGAAGGTTCTAATACCAGGGTTTAAAAATACTTCTATGTAAATCTTAATTTACATTCAAATTACTATTTTATTCAATTTTAAAAACTTTTCCGTGCTGTTTTTCTTCTGAACCCACGATACCAAATTCAAAAGTATAAGAATCTTTCGAAGTCGTTAATATTTTCATGCCAATAGCTTTTTCTTCCGCCATGTTTTTCGGATGTTTTTTCTGCAGAATATATTCGCAGTCACTTACCCAGCGTATGGTTGAGGTATCTGTTTTTCCTTCAAAAGTTTCAATTTCTATACTGTCTTTGCGTTCAAAAATCGTTGTTTTTTTTACGCCGTTTACTTCAAATTCAAATTTGAATTTACCATTTTTGAAATCTTTGCAGTTGTGCTCTGCGTTATAGCAAGATACTAAAGCAAATATTGGAAATAAGAATATAATTTTTTTCATTTTAATAAGTTGTTTTATAAGAAGCTAATCCTGCTGTCCGCTATATCTTTTGTGGTCTCGTAAAAAAAACGAGACCACAAAAGGATGCCGCTTCCATCAGGGCTAGGGCAGTCGTTTTCATCAGAAAATTAAAAGAGAGAAGAATTATTTCAGTCTGTTTAATTCATCATCGGTAAAGTTCTTTATTTCTTTTTCTTTGGCAAACTTTTCGGCATTGTAATTCCCGGATTTGTTTTTAGGAATCGATAAGCTGTTCCATGAGCTGTTTTTCAACTGTTTCGCATAAAAAACAATCTGCCCGATATGATACGGATAATGTGCCAATTGCCGATTAATAGCTTCAATAACCGTATGTCCTTCATTTCGAATATAAATGATATCAGAAAGCTGTTCGGGTTTCAAATTGTTTAAAGTATCAAAAAAGATATTCCACCCTTTACTCCAGATTTCCAGAACTTCTTCTTTTGACTGTAAATCATTTTCGAACTCGGCATCGCGATTGCGCCATTCTTTTTCACCGTCAGAAGTTAAAAAGTCTGTCCATCGTGACAGCATATTTCCTGAAATATGTTTTATTATAGTGGCGATGCTATTGGTGTCTTCGTTTAAAGCAATAAAAAGCTGTTGAGGTTCGAGCTGATCGATAGCTTTTTCACCAAGCATTTTATAATACAAAAACTGCTTTTTAACGCTTTCAAGATAAGATTCGTTCGTTTCCATCATTATACAATTTTAATGTCGTATTTATCTAAAAGTCCCACGATTCCCTGAGTAGAAAACTGTGCTTTTTTCATCGGGTTAAATTCGGGATCGATTTTATAATTGTAAGCTGTTCTAAAATCAACTGCAGCGAGTTGGGTTTCATTAAAAATGGCACCATCCAGATCACAATTATCAAAAACCGAACTGGTTAAATTGGTTCCTATAAAAGTAACTTCTCTTACAGAACAATTGATAAACTTTGTTTTCGGCATTTTTTTATTCGAAAAAATAGCGTAATCCAGAGTGCTTTCTTCAAAATAAACCTGAAATAAGAAGTCGTCACATTCGTTAAAGGCAATTCCTAAAAGTTTGCAGTTTCTAAAAGTCACATTCTTTAAACTCGTTCCGGCAAGGTTCGTCATCGACAAATTACAGTCGATAAACTCGCAGTCTAAAAAGGTATTGTAAGCGAAATTACTATTGGAAAAATCACAGTTTTTAAAAACACAATCCTCAAACTCTCGGTTGTTTATTTTTTTGTCAATATAAATGACTTTTTCAAATGTTTTCTGAATGTGAATTAGGCTTTCCATGTGATTGAATAAGAAATTAAGAGTTTGTTAGATTCGTCCTGGCAGCTAAATATTAGTCATTAAACAAACCTTTCATAATCGTTTTTAATCCGTAAAAAATCAAAAACATGGAGCTTAAACAAGCCACGATTCCAATTCCCAAAACCATATAATGCCAGTTGGTATGCTGATTCATAAATGCGTTATAAATCAAAGATGGACCAATAAACATCAACGGCAGTGCACCGGTTAAATATTTAATTCCTTTTCCTAATAATTGTTTATTTGTTGCCATTTTAATTTTTGTTTACTTCGTCTGTTCGTCTTTCGGCCTCGGGTCAGGTTTGAAAAACTTTCGAGTTTCAGTTTTTTTAGTTAAGTTTTGTTGCAATCTTGTCATTTCGAGGAACGAGAAATCACACGCGGGGATTACACAAAGATTGGATTCTCTTTGTGGAGCTACTAATGTGATTTCTCGTTCCTCGAAATGACAAACTTATGATATAAAAAAAAGCCATTTCACATTTCACAAAACTTCTTACTTCAAATAACTGTCAACAGCATTTCTAACACTGCCATATTTTTTTAATAATTCAGAAGCTTCTTCATACGAAACCGGAATTTCTCCCATAATCATTTTGACACCACGGTCAACCAGTTTGCTGTTGCTCAATTGCATATCGACCATTTTGTTGCCTTTTACTTTTCCAAGCTGAATCATCGATGCGGTTGAAATCATATTTAAAACCAGTTTCTGCGCAGTTCCGGCTTTCATTCTTGAACTTCCGGTTACAAATTCAGGTCCTACAACGACTACTACAGGGAATTTTGCTGTTAGTGCTAATGGACTTCTTTCATTACAGGTAATACAGCCGGTTGCAATATTATTTTCGTTACAGGTTTCCAACCCGCCAATAACATACGGGGTTGTTCCCGAAGCGGCAATTCCAATCACGATATCGTTTTGATTGATCTTATGTGCCTGCAGGTCAATCCAGGCTTGTGCTGCATTGTCTTCGGCATTTTCTACGGCACGACGAATAGCTGTGTCGCCGCCCGCGATGATTCCGTTTACTAAATCAGACGGGACACCAAAAGTAGGAGGACACTCAGAGGCATCTACAACTCCCAAACGTCCGGATGTTCCGGCCCCGATGTAAAAAATACGCCCGCCCAATTTTAAATTAGCAACAGTCTTTGTTACCAAAGCTTCAATTTGAGGTAACGCTTTTTCGACAGCATGAGGTACTGTTTTGTCTTCGTTATTAATATTAGTCAGCAGTTCCTGAACTGACATTTTCTCTAAATGTTCGTATTTTGAAGATTGTTCGGTTGTTTTTGTGAAGGTCATTTTTTGTCGAAATTGTGATCCTCCAAAATTAAACTTTTTTATCCCAAATCGGGAAAAATTAGAAGGCAAAGTCATTAAGAATTTAATCTTTTTTTTGAATGATTTTGTTTTAGGTCAAACCACTTCATAAACCTTGATTAAAGAACTAAAATGTTATATTTGTTACATAATAGAAGATAAATGGATCAATTAGTTTTACTAGAAGGCATTGCCAAAATTTCAGTTTTTGTTTCTTTATTAATGGCGTTTTTTCTGCTGACTGTTAAAACTGAAAACAAATTAGCGAACCGTTTATTTGCTTTCTTTTTTATTTTCTCTGCCATCGATCTCAGCGGATTTTTTACGTACCTATACAATGAAAATCACAGGAATTTAGAGATTTTCAGATCAACTTTCTGTTTGTTAGGAATGCCGTCGTTTTATCTTTATGTGCTTTCTGCCTGTTATTCGGATTTTAAATTACAGTGGAAACATTTAGCTCATCTGCTCCCTTTTATTATTACCAATTTACTTTTTATTCCCAGAATATACATCAGTATTCAGGAAGGAACTTTTACTGGTATACTAAATCAAATGTCTGAGATTTACTTTATCCAGATTTTGATTGAATTTCAGTATGCGTATTATATTGTGAGTGTCTTTTTGATTTTGAAGAAATACAAAGAAATCTATTTAGAAAATTATACAAATCCGGGGAGTTCGACATATAAATGGCTTTTTCAGATGACCTGCGTTTTTCTTGCTGCACATTCTGTTGTACTGTCAAAAAATATAATACGCTACAGCGGTTTTAGAGAAGTCTTTCTTTGGGCAAACGTGCTTGTCGGAACGATAGCATTATTTATAACCTGCTGGTTTATAATGAAAGCCTTAAAACATCCGGAACTTTTTAGAGGCATTAATTCTAAATTAAAGCTAATCAAACATATTATTCCTGAAGTTGAAGAAAAATCAGAATCTGTAATTTCACAAAACGATATAATTAGTGGTCAGATTTCAAATTTAAGACAATATATGACAGAGAAAGAACCTTTTCTTGACCCGTCGCTTACGATTCAGGAACTCGCCAATCAGATTAATATTCCGGTTCGGGATTTATCTGTTTTGATTAATCATCATATGGATCAGCATTTTTTTGATTTTGTGAATGAATATCGCATTCAAAAGGCCATGCATATTTTAAAAGACCAATCAAAAAGTCAGCTTACGGTTCTCGAAATATTGTACGAAGTAGGTTTTAATTCAAAATCTTCGTTTAATACCTCTTTCAAAAAATACACCAATTTAACGCCAACAGCTTACAGAAACGGTTGAAAATAAACGTTTTGTAAAAAGTCGTACTTCCTAATAAATAAAGTCGAACCAATTTCATATTTAGAAAATGGTTCGACTTTTTTTTGTCGGTCGCGTAGGGAGATTTTCTAAGGCACCTTTGCTTCAAATTCATCGAACAAGTTAAAATTAGAAACCATGAAAAAATTACATCTCCTTATCTTTTTAGTATTGCCTTTATTTTGTCTGGCTCAATCCGCATTAAAATTAAAGGGAAAAATAATAAGCGAAAAAGCTCCTTTAGAATGGGCAAACGTATCTGTCACAAATTCAGAAGGGAAAATCATTAACGGAACCACAAGTAAATCGGATGGTTCTTTTGAAATCATTCTTAAAAGCGGTTTGTATAAAATAGCAATCAGTCTTTTAGGATTTACTGATTATGAAAAAGAAATTTCATTAGAAAAAGATACTGAACTGAATACCATTATTCTAAAACAAACCGCTACAGATTTAGGAGAAATTGTTATTCAGTCCCGAAAAAATACAATTGAACAGAAGACAGATCGTCTTGTTTATAATTTTGAAAAGAATGTCACAACCGCCGGAAGTGATGCATTAAACGCCATTAATACCGCACCGGGAGTTGTCGTAAAAAACGATGCGATTACCCTATTAGGAAGAGGAACTTCACGTGTCATGATAGATGGAAGAATTATTGAATTAACCGGTGAAGAACTGAATAATTTTTTAAAATCAATTTCGGCAGCGGATATTAAAAACATTGAGATTATCAGTAATCCGCCAGCAAAATATGAAGCAGATGGTTTTGGCGGACTGATTAATATTGTTATGAAAAAAGGAGTCCGTGATTCCTGGAAAAACACAATGACGGCTTCATACGACCAAAATAAATATGAAATTTATACTTTGAGGGATAATTTCTTTTACAATAAAAACAAGTTTCGATTTTCGGCAAGTCTGAATGGAAAAACCGGTTATAAAAATGCTGATGAAAATTTGGAAATGTATTTTCCTGACGGACTTTCTAAAATGAGCAGTACGACAAAAGTAAAAAACGAAAACTTCTCTGGAAAACTGGCTTTGGATTATGATTTTTCTGAACACACAACAATTGGTTTTCAATTTATGAATGACAGAAACAATCCTGATTTTGGTTCAGATATCAGAATTGAAAAGTTTAATAACCAAAGTGAATTACAGAATGTGACACTGAATAAAAGCTTTACAGATAAAGGGTCAAAAAATCAAATATACAATGCACATTTAGTCACCAAATTAGATTCTTTGAACCGAAAATTGTCTTTTGATGTGGATTATTTCAATTACAACTCAAAATTTGACAGAGATTTTATCGCAAACAATTATACTCCGGAGATGGAATTTGTTGATGTAAATCAGGCGGGAAGAAATATTTCGAATCAGGATATTGACAACTGGAGTTTTAAGGCCGATATGGAACATCCGTTTCAGGCTGTAAATTTGTCTTATGGTGCAAAAATGAGTTTTACAAACAGCTTAAGTGACGTACTTTTTTACAATACTATTTCAGGAACGCCGGAATTAGATCCAAATCAGTCGAACCGTTTTAAATACAGGGAGAATAATCAGTCGATTTATATTAACGGAAATAAAAAACTAAATGAAAAATGGAACCTTCAATTGGGTTTAAGGCTTGAAAACACACAAACAACAGGATTTTCGGAAACGCTGAATCAGGAAACCGTAAATAATTATTCGAAGCTGTTTCCAACATTTTATGCTTCGTATAAGAAAGACGAAAACAATACTTTTAGCTTAAATTATGGAAAAAGAATCAACAGACCTCGTTTTGATTTACTGAATCCGTTTAAAGTTTACATTAATAGTAATAGCTATTCTGAAGGAAATCCTTTTTTGAAGCCTTCGTTTAGTGATAATTTTGAATGGTCACATTCTTATAAAGGGCTTTTGAGAACGAGCCTTTTTATGAATGTCATTACAAACGGTTATGGTGTTATTTTTACTTCGGTTCCGGAAACAAATACACAGATTGTAACTCGAGAGAACTATTTTAAAGGTGTAAATTATGGTCTGGGAGAAAGTTATTCAGCTAGTTTTGCAGATTGGTGGGAGAGTGAAAATACTTTATACTTTTTAGGTTCAAAAACAGAGTTTACAAAGCGTTTTAATGCCAAACCGTCAAACAGCCTGCAAATTGACTTTACTACAAACAATACATTTATTTTAGGAAAAACAACTAAACTTCAGATTGATTTTAATTACAGTACTCCATTTAGAAATGGTTTGTATGAAGTGGGGTATGTTTCGAGTTTTGATATTGGTTTCAAACAGGATTTATTGAATAAAACTTTACAGATTGCATTCCTGGCGAATGATATTTTTAATACTTCTTATTTAAAAGATTTCACTTCTGTTGTAAATGGCGTTAAACAGGTTTACAGTCAAAATGAAAGCAACCGATTTGTTCGTTTATCTTTGGTTTACAATTTTGGAAATAAGAAGATTAATGTGAAGGAACGTAATTTTGGAAATGAAGAAGAGAAGAAAAGAACTGGGAATTAATTGAAGAATTAGATAATTCGAAATGTAAATTGAAAAACTGAATTTGGAATTTCTTTTTTAGAATTTAACAGGTTGCGTGAGGGATAGGAGCAGACTACCGAAGTAGTGCGGATGAGCCCGACCAGATTTGCGAAAGGCGCAAATAAGCGGTTTGCGAAATAGCGCCTTTTGTAAATTTGGGCACGTCCAGATTATAAAAAGAATGCCAATAGGATTCCTAAGACAATCATCGAAACTTTGGCCACATTAAATTTGTGTCCTTCGCTGCTTTCGAAAATAATAGTTGATGAAATGTGAAATAATATTCCGATTACGATGGCTGTGATTTCGGTGTAATATTCTTTTAGAATGGGTAAGAATTCAGAAGCAACAGTTCCTAGCGGAGTCATTACAGCAAAGGTTAGCATGAAAGCGAAAATAGCTTTTTTTTTCAGGTCAGCATTGATTAAAAACGTTGTTAAAATAACAGCAATAGGCAAATGGTGAATCGCAATTCCGATAGACAGACCATGATGATGGCTTACCGGAAATCCTTCTAAAAAAGCATGAATACAAAGACTGATGAAAAGCAGCCAGGGAATCTGAGACATTTTTGCATGTCCGTGAACGTGCCCGTGTTCGGCTCCTTTTGAGAAAAATTCGAGAATAATCTGGAATAAAATTCCGAACATAATGAATAAACCAATATTATGATTATGTGCTTCGTAAACTTCAGGTAAAAGATGCATCACGGTTAGCGACAATAAAAATGAACCGCTAAAAGCAAGCAATAATTTAAGATTGGTCTTGTTTTTTGGTTTTATAAACAAAGCCACCGCATAACCTAAAAGTACAGAAAATAAGGGTAATAAATAGTTCATTTGCTGATTTACCAAATTATTTAAAAATCATGATTAATCGTTCGCTTTCGGTTTTATGGAATTTTTTGAGTTTGTAATCGCCAAAAATATCTAAAAGATAAATACCGGCTTCATCCATGAGATCCTGAAAATGCTGCAAGTTAAGTGCTTTTACTTTTTCTGTAAAATGGTATTTTTTGCCCTGATCTTCAAAATCAATTTCTTTAAAAATATGTCCGTCTTCAACATATCTTTTGATGTTGAAATCAATTCCGTCAACGGTTTTTACTTCTTCCGGAACTAAAGTTTCAATAACCTGATTTACATTCATGAAATCAATTACGGCAAAACCATATTCAGATAAACTTTCTTTGATTGCTTTTAGGGTGGTTAGATTATCAGCGTCATTTTCGAAATAACCAAAACTGGTAAACAAATTGAAAATAGCATCGAATTTTTCTTCAAAAGGTTCCCGCATGTCGTGTACTTTAAAATGCAGCGTTTCATTACTGTTTTTGCTGGCTTCGGCAATACTGTTTTCAGACAGATCAGCTCCTAAAACGTTAAAGCCTAACTGATTTAAATAAATTGAATGACGGCCTTTTCCACAGGCAAGATCCAGCACTTTTGCTTTTTCAGGCAGGTTCAGATAATGAGTAAGATTATCCATGAAAATCTGAGCTTCTCTGTAATTACGATCCTTATAAAGAATATGATAATACGGTGTATCAAACCATGATGTAAACCAGTTTTCGGTGTTACGGTCCTGATTAGGTGTTGATGGGTTAGGTGCTTCAGACATTTATTCTATTTCAATTAATTCAAAGTCCGGCAAATTTAGTGTATTTTTGCCGAAAAATAACTATTTCGTGACTATACCTGAATAATCAGATATGTGTATGCGATCGGAGTTTTTTTTAAACAAAAATAAAGATGGAAGAAAATTTTAGAATGATAGCCAAATGTTTTTTTGGTTTTGAAGAAATATTAGAAAAGGAATTGCGTGATCTTGGTGCCCAGGAAGTTGAAAAAGGGGTAAGGATGGTGAGCTTTAAGGGAGATAAGGGGTTTATGTACAAAGCCAATTTGTCACTTAGAACAGCGCTTAAGGTTTTAAAACCGATTTATTCATTCAGAGCCAATAACGAAAAGGCATTGTACAAAGGAATTTCGGGGATAAACTGGTCGAAATTGCTGAATGCCAATCAGACTTTTGTAATTGATGCTACAGTTCATTCTACTTATTTTAATCATTCTGAGTTTGTTTCCCAAAAATGTAAAGATGCCATTGTAGATCAGTTTAGAGAAAGAACAGGACAGCGTCCAAGTATTGATAAACAGCATCCAGATTTACGAATTAATGTCCATATCGATAAAGATCAGGTTTCGGTAGCTTTGGATACTTCAGGAAATTCACTGCATCAGCGTGGCTACAGAACGGCTACGAATATAGCGCCTATCAATGAAGTTCTGGCTGCAGGGATTCTTTTGTTGTCAGGCTGGAATGGGCAAAGTCATTTTTTAGATCCAATGTGCGGTTCTGGAACCTTTTTGGCTGAAGCAGCTATGATTGCCTGCAATATTCCGGCAAACATCAATAGAAAAGAATTTGCCTTTGAAAAATGGAAAGACTGGGACAATGATTTGTTTGATAGAATCGTTGACAGCCTGATGAAAAAAACAACAGAATTTCATTATACAATTAAAGGTTTTGATAAAGCACCAAGTGCAGTGAACAAGGCCAAAGACAACATCAGAAATGCAAATCTTGAAGATTATGTAACGATTTCTGAAGACAACTTTTTTGATACTGAAAAAGCAGTGGAAGGAAAACTGCATATTGTATTCAATCCGCCTTATGATGAGCGTCTGGATATTCAGATGGAAAGATTTTATGCTAATATCGGCGATACTTTAAAGAAAAATTATCCGGGTACAAATGCCTGGTTTATTACAGCAAATCTTGAAGCCTTGAAATTTGTTGGACTAAAGCCTTCCAGAAAAATCAAGCTCTTTAACGGAAGTCTCGAAGCCCGTCTGGTCAAATACGAAATGTACGAAGGAAGTAAGAGAACAAAGTTTCAGGTTTCTGAGTAGTAAAAAATAGATAAAATTTCAAAAAAATGACAAAACTACAAATTAGAGCTTTTTTATATCAATTAGGATGTTTCGCAATTTTATTTATTCTGGGAAGATTTATAATCGCAGAATACTCAGGACTAACCGGAATCTGGATTCCTATGACTGCTTTTATTGTGGCAACTTTGATCGCTCCGCAATTTAAGGCGCTAAAAACCAAAGACGGCGAAAAACTTTTTATGAAATGGATTTTCATAAAAGGAATTAAGGAAATTGGATAGTTAGAAATTATTTATGAAAGTAATTGGTCTTATAGGTGGCATTAGTTGGGTTTCGACAGCAGATTATTATAAACTTATAAATGAAGGAATAAATCAAAAAATGGGCGGACTTAACTTTTCCGAATGCATGATTTATTCTTTCAATTATGCAGAGATAAAAAAAAATAACGAAGCCAATGACTGGGATGCGACTTTTAAATTACTTTTAAAAGGATGCGAATTTTTAAAAGCAGGAGGAGCAGAAGCTATTGTTTTATGTGCTAATACGATGCATTTTATTGCTGACCGGTTAGAGGATGCTATTGATTTGCCTATTATTCATATTGCAACTGTAACTGCTGTAGAAATTAAGAAAAAAGAAATAAAAAAAGTTGGCTTATTGGGAACGAAGTTTACAATGGTGCTTGATTTCTTTAAAGATAAACTGGCAGCAAACGAAATAGAAGCCATCATTCCGAAAAGTCAGGAAGACAAAGACTTTATTCATAATACAATTTTTGATGAATTAGGAAGAGGTCTTGTCAGTGCAGAAACAAAAAGACGCTATTTAGAAATAGCGAATCAATTAATAAAGGATGGCGCAGAAGGGATTATTTTAGGTTGTACAGAAATTCCACTGGTAATTAAGCCCGAAGATGTTTCTGTTCCGGTTTTTGATACTGCAATGATTCATTCAAACGCGGCAGTAGAATTTCAACTATCTTAAATCAAATAAAAAAAGCCATAAATTAATTAGTTAATTTGTGGCTTTGATTTGATTTTTTAAAAAAGTAATTATTTTTTCTTAGGGGCTTTTTTTTCTGCTCCCGGAATTATTACTTGCTTTTTATAAAGAGGAATAAAATAGGAAACGGTATAATTGAATCCAACTCCGAAACTTCCATCATAAGTTCTGTTAAATCCAGGAATATAAAGGTTTTCAAAATCCTCAGGTTCTTTATTAGCTAAGAGCAATTTCAACTGTACTCCGAATCCCACAAAAACGTTATTAAAAACCTTAGCTTTCATTCCAAGAGCAACTTCGGCCCAGGCAGCTGTTAAGCCAGTGTATTTTTTACCATCAGTAATCACTGGTGTTTCTCCCCAATATTGATCAGGATTATAAATTTTATAGCTGTTTAGTTCCTGACTAAATGTACTAAAACCTCCTCGTAAACCTATTGTTATCAGATTTTCCATATCCAGCCAGTTATTATACAAATTGTAGTCAAAACCTCCTTTTATGTAAGTTCCTGTTGCTGTTGAATTTAATCGGTCGTCATCAGTAGTTTTGTCTTCTATTCCCAGTTCAGCGGCTATATAATATTTTTTAGTAAGGCGAAAATCCCCCACAAACTCTACTCCTTTATAGTCTTTGTCGTAAAAACCTCTGGTAAGTTTATACAAGTCAACACCAACACGTAAGCCGTACCTGTCTTTTTTTACAGGAACACTATCTGTTGCGTTTTTTGCAGCAGCTGGAACTGTTTTAGGTTTAGGTTTTGTTGCGCTTATTTCTTTTTTAATCGTATCAGTAACTATTTCCTGAGCCTGACCAAGAAATACTATAAAGAATAAACAAATACTAAAAAAATATTTTGACATGTGTTTCGTTTTCTAATTCGACATTAGGATTAAATAAACTAATGTTACTTATCCAATAGTTAATTGCATCTTCATCTCCTGCTCGTTCGATTGAAGTTAAAGTGTAGATCGTTTTAAAACCGCAGGCTCTGGAGACATACACATTTTTCCTTGAATAGTTAAATGTCAGCATATCTGTATTGCTTAAACCAGGATTTGCAGTGCTAAAATTAGATATAAAACTGTAAGTGACAGCATCTTTTGTAGGATCTAATGGAATTAAAACCTGATTTGCGCTAGTCGTATATTTTAAATCGTCAGTTGTAGCGGTTTCGTTAAAAACAATCCCGTTTGCTACATTATTTCCCTGTACTTTCAGGCGAGTGACATTTTTTTCGACTGCTGGCCGGTCGGCATAGAAAAAAGAGATCAACATTCTTGGTGTTGTGGGTGTATTTGCATCACAAATATCATCTTTTTCACAACTGGATAATCCAAATGTTAAGACCAATAGAAAATACAATATTTTTTTCATTTATAATTTTGTTATCGAAGTTCTAAAAGTACTACATTTTCAACATGATGTGTCTGCGGAAACATGTCTACCGGACGAACGCGTGTTACTTTGTATTTTTCATCCATTAAAGCCAGATCCCTTGCCTGGGTGGCAGAATTACAGCTTACATAAACTATTTTTTTTGGCGAAATTCTTAAAATTTGCTCAATAACGTCCTTATGCATCCCATCTCTTGGAGGATCTGTAATGATAACATCTGGTTTTCCATGCTGCGCAATAAAAGTTTCATTAAAAACAACTTTCATGTCTCCAACAAAAAACTCACAATTTGTAATATTATTGCGTTCAGCATTTGCTTTTGCATCTAAAATCGCTTCCGGTACACTTTCTACGCCAATTACTTTTTTTGCTTTTTTGGATACAAATTGTGCAATAGTTCCCGTTCCTGTGTATAAATCATAAACAGTTTCGTTGCCTGAAAGTCCTGCAAAATCCCTTGTTATTTTGTATAGTTCGTATGCCTGATCTGAATTGGTCTGGTAAAATGATTTAGCATTTATACTGAACTTTAATCCTTCCATTTCTTCCAGAATATAATCTCTTCCTTTATAAAGCTTTATATCCTGATCGTAAATAGTATCATTTTGTTTTGAATTGACCACGTATTGCAAAGAAGTAATTTGTGGAAATTTTTCGTATAGATGATTCAGAAGTAATTCACGTGAGGTTTGATCATTTTCGAAAAACTGAATTAAAACCATAATTTCGCCTGTCGAAGCAGTTCGAATCATGAGAGTCCTCAATAAACCTGAATGTTCTCTTGGATTAAAGAATGTTAAATTGTTTTCGTTTGCAAATGCCCTGATTTCGTTCCGTATTGCATTTGAAGGATCTTCCTGTAGATGACATTTGGTGATATTCAGAATTTTGTCCCACATTTTAGGGATATGAAAACCTAAAGCATTTCTATTTCCTAAATCTTCAGTACTTTCTATCTCTTTTTCGGTTAGCCAGCGGCTATTTGAAAAAGAAAACTCCATTTTGTTTCTGTAAAAAAACTGTTTCTCAGAACCTAAAATATCTTCAAATTCAGGTAAGGCAATTTTTCCTATTCTTTGCAGATGATTTTTTACTTCGTTTTGTTTAAAATACAACTGCTGGCTATAGCTCATATTTTGCCACTTACATCCACCACAAACACCAAAATGTTCGCAAACCGGATCTACACGGTGTTCTGATAATTCATGAAATTTAACGGCTTTTCCTTCGTAATAAGCTTTTCTTTTTTTAAATGTCTGCACATCAACTACATCGCCCGGAACTACATTCGGTATGAAGATTACTTTTCCGTCTGGAGCTTTTGCAACTGATACGCCTTTTGCGCCAGCATCAAGAACTTGTATTTGATGAAAGACGACTTTATCTGTATTTTTTCTTCCCATAGCGCAAAAATAAGGGTTTGTAAACTTTTATAAATTTAATTTTCAAAATATTTTATCAAATTCTAGAATTTACATCTTTAAATCAGCTTTTAAAGCTAACTTTGTTATATCAAATGCTTCGATAACCCCAATTAAGTCTAAGTAATTGTTATTTCGTATGAAGTTATATCATAATCTTTCCAAAATTGGCTTTTTAAAAAAAAGTTATGCATTCAAATTTTTGTTTGTTGCTTTTATAGGTATGCATATTCCTTTAATCGGAATTTTGTTTTTTGTTTTATATTTCGACAAATTGATTCCGGCGACATCAGTTTTGATTTTTTTATTAATTATGACTTTGCTTGCAACTGCAGTTACGCTTTTAATTTTAAATAAGCTTATTAAACCAATAGTTGTCGCTTCAAAATCATTGGATGACTACAGAAATAAAAGGAAATTATCAGTTTTACCTACCGAATATGATGATGAAGCCGGTCTGCTAATGAGCAATATTCAGGAATCTATTTTTGAAGCGGAAAGTTTTATAAATGAAAAGCAGGATTTGATTTATATGCTTTCACATGACTTGAAAAACTTTGCAGGAAACCCTCATGGACTTGCGAAACTTATTATAGAAGAAAAGCCATCCGAGTCAATAAAGGATCTGGCTGAGTTGATTTGTGAATCAACAAATCTGCAATTCAGGTATATAGAAAATTTTATCAATTTGCTGGCAGAACAGGATCGGGTGCCGAAAGTAAATCCCGAACCCAGAAAAATATCTTTTCCGGATGTATTGTACTTTGTCAACGAACAGGTAGAACAGCGTCTTATAGATAAGAATATTAGTTTAAATGTAAGTATAGAAACTGAAGAAACTAAACTTAAAATTGATGAGGGATTATTAATTCAGGTTTTGGTAAATTTAATTAGTAATGCTGTTAAGTTCTCTTATTTTGACAGCGAAATTAAATTAAGAATTTTTACAGAAGGCGGTTGTCTGATTATAACAGTTTCTGATACCGGAATAGGTTTTAGTCAGCATCAGATTGAAGAGATGTTCAAGAAATTTACGAAAATGAGCCGACTAGGAACCGCCAATGAATCTTCAACAGGAATTGGTTTATATCTGTGTAAAAAAATCATTGAAAGAAATAAAGGAAAACTAACTGCTTCCAGTGAAGGAACAAATAAAGGAGCTGAGTTTAAAATTGTATTTGATAAGGGTTGATTATTTCCTTTTCATTAATTCATAATTGACAATTGTAAAAAAATAAAAACACAAATCAGCTGAAATTTTCCCAAAAATAATTCCGAAGAAATAATTCCCAAAAAGTATTGGCATCCAGTACATGCAAAAAGGGCGAATTATCAAAAAATCCAGAAACGCAGGGTAACCAAATTCTAAAATAAGATTTTTTACAAGCCTGAAGATTTCATAAGAAGAAGTTTTTTTGTTTGAAAGGCTGTTTTGTTTGTAAAGCTTTTTATAGGTAGAACATAAAATCACACTATAAAAAGCCAGATATTCAGCAAATGTAATCAGGTAAGCTGTTGTTAATCCGCTATAGATTTTGCTTAAAAGTGAAGTGGCAAGTGCGGCACTCGTACTGGATAATTCGGCATACTTATACCGGTCAAACCACTCTTTGAAATTTGATTTTGTAAGCATTTTAATTTTTTCATGTAAAAATCGAAGGTAGTAAAACTAAATATGAACTTTTACGAATCTTAAAATATTAAAATGTAGTTTTTGATGCTGAAGGGTTTTGATAGCTTAATCTTGGTTTTCCATCCAGACATTCTACTCCGGAAGGTCTTATCGTAATGTCGCAATTAGATATAATTCCCCACTTTTTGTTATAATTGCTTTGTGATTCAGTGTATTCTTTTATTTTTGCTAAAAACGCATCAATATCAATTTTTTTAGAATATACAATATAGCCAGCATCGCCGCCGCAAGCTTTAGAGCCAATTGGGGCAAAATCCCATTCTTGAGAATTTGTACAAGGCTGAGAGTTCGATAAAGAAAGAGAAACAATCTCATTGTACATTGCTTCTAATTTTTGGGTATTTTCTTTTTGGATTTCTTCTTCACTACTGCAGGAAGCAGTTACAAAGCAAACAATAAATACAAAAATGCTTAATTTTTTCATGGTTAATGATTTTAGAGTAGTTTATTGATAAGATGCTCTGATTATAAAAGGGTTGCGCATTAATAAAAAAGTTTCTAAGATTCTGCTTTAAAATCTTAGAAACTTATGTGATATAATGTCACAGTTTTTTTAAAAGAGTTACCACAACTGGTGTACAGAAGGTTTTATATATTCTTCATAAATTTTATTCATTGCCTCAATTTTTTCAGGAGATAATTTGGGTAAATCATAAACGGATAAATTGGATAATACATGGCTTTCTTTAGAGGCTCCAGGAATAATGCAGCTTACATCTTTAAAACTCAAAATCCACTGTAAAGCATAGGGAGCCAAATTTGTAGCTTCAGGAAATAACGCTTTTAATTTCTCAACGGCTTTTAGTCCTAATTCATAATCAATACCCGAAAAAGTTTCTCCTTTGTCGAAAGCATCTCCGTTTCTATTGAAATTTCTGTGATCCTGCGGTTCAAAAGTTGTTTTTGTATCAAATTTACCTGTTAAAAGTCCACTTGCCAAAGGAACCCTTGCAATGATCCCGATGTCTTTTTTTCTAGCTTCAGAAAAGAATAATTGTGATGGGCGCTGACGAAATAAGTTAAAAATAATCTGTACAGTGGTAACGTTTGAGTATTCGATTGCTTTTAAGGCTTCTTCTACTTTTTCTACGCTAACGCCAAGATTTAAAATTTTCCCCTGCTCTTTAAGACGATCAAATAGTTCAAAAATTTCAGGGCGATAGAAAACCTCAGTAGGAGGGCAGTGTAACTGAATTAAATCTATTGTTTCTAAACCTAGTCTTTTTAAGCTGTCTTCAATGTATTTTTGAAGCACTTTGGGTTGATATCCCTCGTTGACATGCGGATTAATATGGCGCCCGCATTTTGTAGCCACATAAATACGCTCAGATCTTGAACGTATAACTCTTCCAACAGCAATTTCACTTAAGCCATTTTCATAAACATCTGCTGTATCAATAAAGTTAACACCATTATCGATGGCTGTATTTAAAAGCTCATCTGCAGTTTTGTTTTCAAAAGCGGATCCCCATTTTCCCCCAACCTGCCAGGTGCCAAGTGAGATTTCGGATATATTAAAATTGGTTTTGCCTAATTTGCGATAGTTCATTTTGTGTATTTTAAGGTTCTAATTTGCCAAGATGCTGAAGTGCTAAGATTTGTAAGCTCAATAAAAAAACTTAGATTCTTAGTAGCTCAGAACCTTAGATACTTTGTTTTTAATCAAATAAATCAGAAGACAAATAGCGATCACCGCGATCACAGATAATGGCTACTATAACACCAGATTCTAATTGTTCTGCAATTTTAAGGGCTACAGCTACAGAGCCTCCACTGCTCATTCCGGCAAAAACACCTTCTTCTAATGCTAATCTTTTCGTCATTTTTCTTGCTTCTTCTTCACTTACATCCACAACAGTATCTACTTTCGAAGCGTCAAAAATCTTCGGTAAATATTCCTGTGGCCATTTGCGTATTCCCGGAATTTGTGATCCGTCGCTGGGCTGGGCACCAATAATCTGAATGTTTGGATTTTTTTCTTTCAGATAAGATGAGGTTCCAATGATAGTTCCTGTTGTTCCCATAGCTGACACAAAATGGGTTACGGTTCCTTCAGTATCTTCCCATATTTCAGGGCCGGTAGTTTTATAATGTGCCTTCCAGTTATCATCATTCGCAAACTGATTTAACATCACATAACCGCCACCGGCTACTTTTTTGTCGGCATAGTCACGTGATCCAATAATTCCTTCACTGGCAGGTGTTAAAATAACCGTTGCGCCATAAGCGCGCATAGTTTGTGTTCGTTCTTTTGTAGAATCTTCAGGAAGAACTAATTCTATTTCAACCTGAAATAATTGAGCAATCATTGCCAGTGCAATTCCGGTATTTCCGCTTGTTGCTTCAATTAGTTTATCTCCTTTTTTGATGTCACCTCTTTCTAAAGCTGATGCAATCATGTTGTAAGCAGCTCTGTCTTTTACGCTTCCACCGGGATTATTCCCTTCGAGTTTTAATAAAAGTTTTACATTTTTATTTTTGACCAGATTAACAGTTTCCATCAAAGGGGTATTGCCAATCAGGTTGATTAATTTCTGTGGTTTCATTCTATTTTTTTTCTTTTATTTTAACTTCGGTTGTAGTCGTATTCAGGACAATAGAATCTGCCGGGATAGATTTGGTAACCCAGGCATTTCCTCCCACAATACTATTTTTGCCAATAATAGTTTCGCCACCTAAAATGGTAGCATTTGCATAAATGCAAACGTTTTTCTCGACAGTTGGATGACGTTTTGCATTTTTCATGTCCTTGCTTACACTTAATGCACCTAAAGTAACTCCCTGATAAATTTTTACATATTTTTCGATTACGGTTGTTTCACCAATAACGATTCCGGTAGCGTGATCTATAAAAAACGGCGAAGCAATATTTGCCCCCGCATGAATGTCTGTTCCGGTTATACGGTGGGCGTATTCGCTCATCAGTCTTGAGAATAATAATAAATCGAGTTTGTATAATTCGTGGCTTAACCTGTAAATAGCAATCGCATAAAATCCCGGATAGCCTAAGTAAACTTCATCGATACTATTTGAAGCGGGATCATTTTCCAGAATATATTCAGCATCCTGGTTTAGTTTTTCTAAAACATTTGGTAGTTTTTCCAGAAAAAGGTCCCACATCGAGTCGCATAATTTTTCGGGTTTTTTACAAGCTAAAACGGCGATTTCTTTGAAGCGAAATTCAAGTTCGTCAATACTTTCATCTAAAGCTGCATTTGAATCAAAAAGGGTGTAAAAAAGCTTTTCAGTAAACTCCTCTGTTTTAGTTTTAATGCCGTAATTTATGTTTGAATGGCTTTTTAAAGCTTTGATATTTTGTATGATAAGATCTCTTGACACAATTGTAAAATTGAATGGATAATTTGAAAGGTTAAAAGTAAGGTGTTTTTTGTAAATAAAGGCATGAATTTTCTAAAGAAATTTTCTATTGAGTATTCGATTTGTGATAAATAAAAGAAATTTTGAGGGCATAAATTTATAAGAATGTTAAGAAGTTTAATGTTTAAATTAGCCATAAAAACATAGTAAAATGAAAAATAATTCTACTTTTAAAAGTGCTATTTCCAATCTTTCATTCCCTGTATCAGAAAAAGTTTCAGGTAAATCGATACATGATCCGCTCTTAGGTCTTATTGTTAAAGATCATCCTTCGTTTTGTGATAGTGATTTTATCTCTTTTCAGGAATTAAATAACTATCGGCAGAAATACATTTCGGATTATTTAAGTAGTGAAATCGGTGCGCTTTCCAATCTTGAAAAAAGTGTTATTTCTTCTTTAAATGAAGATAAATCCATTGTGAATATTGTAGAAGATGAAAATGAAACAAGAAGCTTTGGTCAAAAAATAGCCGATAAGGTAGCAGACTTTGGCGGAAGCTGGACATTTATTATTTCTTTTTTGCTTTTCATTGTCATTTGGATTAGTTCTAATGTTTATATTTTAATGAACAAAGGCTTCGATCCCTACCCATTTATTTTACTGAATTTAATTTTGTCATGCATTGCAGCTTTGCAGGCACCTGTCATTATGATGAGCCAGAATCGTCAGGAAGAAAAAGACCGCACCCGTGCCAAAAAAGATTATATGATAAACCTTAAATCAGAACTTGAAATCAGAATGATTCATGATAAAATCGATCATTTGATAATGCATCAGCAACAAGAGCTAATTGAAATCCAAAAAGTACAAATCGAGATGATGAATGATATTTTGAATCAAATTAAAAAGTAATTTTAAGAAAATAATTAAAGATAAAAATGCTTGTAGTAATATCCGGCAATCATAAAAATGCCATTTATAATTCCGGAAATCCAAAGTAACTTGTTGTAATTTTTGGCTTTGTTTAAAAAATGTAAAGCTACAAAACTTAAAAAAATAAGCGTTGTGTAGATTGCCGGATACATCTTAAATGATGCTAAAAAGTCACCCCGAAAAAGTAAGAACAGGGCGCGTTGAAATCCACAGCCCAAACATTCGATTCCGAACAGGGTTTTGCTAAAACAAGGCAGCATATATTTTTCTAAATCCAAAGTTTTATTTTTTACAATTTTACAAAAAAAGCAGATAAGATTTAAATACGATAGAAGTACTATTTTAAAGTTTCTTATTTTTGAACTCTTATATATTAAAAAAACATGAAAACTTTTAAAATTCTAATAATGGTTCTGGCAATTTCGGTTGCATTATATCAGCAGGTTTCTGAAGATAAAAATACCTATGTAACCGTAATTGCAATTGCCGTTTTTATGTTTGGCATGATGCAGTTAAGTGCAAAAATACCCAGTAAAAATCAAGAAAAAGAAGAAGAAGATGCTGATTAAAGGAGATAAAGTTTCTGTTCTGGACGAAGCTATTAACGGAACGGTAGTTTCCGTTAAAAATCAAGAAGTTTTAATTGAAACTGAAGATGGATTTATGATGACGTTTTTTGTCAATGAATTAATTAAGATTCAGGATTCCAGTAATTTAATGAACTCCATAAAAAGAGTTGATTTAGAATCTGTTTCAAAACAAAAAGAAGAGCCAAAACCACGAAGTTTTGTGAAAGAAAAGAAAGATAAGCGTGAGGTTTCGGCTCCGGAATTTGACTTGCATATTGAAAAACTAGTGCCAAATAAACGCGGGATGTCAAATTATGATATCCTGACTTTGCAAACTGAAACAGCAAAGAGACACATTGAATTTGCAATTAAAAACCGTATCCCCAAGATTGTTTTTATACATGGCGTTGGTGAAGGGATACTAAAAGCCGAGCTTGATTTTTTATTAGGCCGCTATGATGGAGTTGATTTTCAGGATGCCAACTATCAAAAATATGGTCTTGGTGCAACTGAGGTTTACTTTAGGCAAAACAATAAATAGTTTTTTTTAGGCTAGAACAGCTTTCCAAGTGCATAAAAAACATCCCTTTCATTCTAATTGTCTTTCGGAATTAGTTTAGAAAAGGATGTTTTTTTGTAAGAATTAAATAAAAAAAAATCTTTGATTTGGTTTCAAATAACCGTTATGGTGTAGTAATTTCGCCGAAAACAAAGGTACTTGCGAGTTTAAATTTAAGACCTCCACTATTCATAAGTTCGACGTTCTTTAATGTAATAATATGTTTGTAAGTTGTGTTGTCAAGTTTAGTGGTTTCAACTTCAATGGTACCATTAATTACAGCATTCCATGTTTCGTCTATTTCCGGTGTTGTAGGTCTTGGTGTCTTACAAAAATAATCAGTTGGTATATCGCTAGTTTTATAAGTATTGAAAACAATTTTGTTTTGAGTCGCTGTTATGGTGCTTTTTCTAGGTTCTAAAGTTTCTGAATTTTGGATTAATGACTCATCTAAATCATAAATAATCATAGACATATTAGCATTATTATAATTATATATTTTTGTTAGATCACACTTTTCAGCCTTAGTATTAAGGGATACAGTAGGAGAGGTATAAGTTGTTGTCTTCAGGGTGCCAAAAGAAAATGACCTCGGATCAACTTGTACTCCTCCAACTATATCGTAGCTAATATTGTTCATGTATATTAAATGATTGAAACCGATAATTTTTGTACTTCCATCGGTAGTTGATTCAGATATATCCGGAGTGGTTGTAATGGTTATTGTTCCGCCTTTAGCTTTAGAATCTCGTATGATGTTTGGTGAAGAGGGTCTTATGGCATCACAAATATTAGCACTACTAATAACGCCGTCAAAAGTTCTGTAAACAAGCTGGGGAAGTCCATCTTCACTGATAGTGATTGTTTTTTCTCCTACTACATTATCAAGCGTGCCTTCTTCCAATTGTAATATAAAAGCTTCTTGTGTTTTTAACTTATAAATCAGTTCATTGGTTTCTGTATCACAACTTTGAGGGGTTACTTCATCAAAATCAATTATTTCAGGTGTTAAATCTCCGTCATCGCAACCGTTAAGCATAATGGCGAAAAGTAACAGGCAGGCATATTTTTTCATCTTAATTTTTATTTGGTTCAAAAATAGTGAAAAATTTCGCAAATGATATTTAAGAATTGACAATTGATATTTCATAACTTTGCAGCAATGAAAAAAGTATACCTCGATAACGCTTCTACCACTGCCATACGACCTGAAGTTGTTCAGGAAATGACAAAAATCATGATGAATGATTTTGGAAACCCATCATCGACTCACAGTTTTGGCAGAAATGCAAAAACAATTATTGAGCTTTCCAGAAAAAACATTGCGAAATATCTCAATTGTTCGGCTCAGGAAATAATTTTTACGTCAGGTGGTACCGAGGGAAATAACTGGATTCTACGTTCAGCTGTAGAAGATCTGAAAGTGCAGCGGATTATTACCTCTAAAATTGAGCATCACGCAGTTTTATATACCGTTTTGGCTTTGCAGTCAGATTATGATATTGAGATTGATTATGTTGCTATAAATCCTGATGGCAGTATCGATTTAACGCATTTGTCTAATTTATTATCGGAAGAAAAAAAGACAATGGTAAGTTTGATGCATGTAAATAATGAAACAGGAGCTATTTTAGATATGGATAGAGTAAGTGTTATCTGTAAGCAGTATAATGCCCTTTTTCATTCTGATACCGTTCAGTCTGTTGGAAAAACTGAAATTGATTTACAAAAAAGCACTGTGGATTTTATCCTAGCCAGTGCTCATAAATTTCATGGACCAAAAGGAGTTGGCTTTGCTTTTGTGCGAAAAAATTCAGGGCTGCAGCCTTTGCTTTTTGGCGGGGAACAGGAAAAAGGATTACGTGCAGGAACCGAAGCCGTACACCAGATTGCAGGAATGGCAAAAGCTTTGGCTATTTCATATCAGAACCTGAAAACCGAAAGGGAATATATATTGGGTTTAAAAAAGTATTTGATAAATCAGCTTGAAATTTATTTTCCGAATTTTAGAATCGTAGGTAAAAGAGAAGATTTTTATAATATAATAAATATTGTTTTACCCTTTTCTGAAGATAAAACTTCTATGTTGTTGTTTAGTCTGGATATGAAAGGAATTGCAGTTTCAAGAGGAAGCGCATGTCAGTCCGGAAGTATAAAGCCTTCACATGTTTTAAAAGAAATACTTTCGGAGACCGATTTGAAATTACCTAATCTCCGAATTTCTTTCAGTCATTATAATACTAAAGAAGATATTGAGTTGCTGATAGAGAGCCTCAAAACAATATAGTTGTCAATTACTTGCGTATTATTTTTACCTGAGAATCATTTGTTAATTTAATGATTGTTGAAGGTTTTCCGCCAACTTTATCACGATACAAATCCACGACATAATCAACTCCTTTTATAATTTCAGGATTAATATCTTTGAAAGCTAATGGGGTTGGCTGTCCTGAAATATTAGCAGAGGTAGAGACCAATGGTTTTTTCATTCTCTCTAATAATTTAAAACAAAAAGGTTGTTTTACAAGTCGTATTGCTAAAGAGTTATCTGAAGCGATGATGTTAGAAGCTACATTTCGCGGTTCGTCTAAAATTAAAGTGGTTGGTTTTTCAGATAAATCAAGAATTTGCCAGGCTACTTCAGGGATGTTTTTAAAAACATTGTACATCATTTTTTCGCCATTCATTAATACAATCATGCTTTGTGTTTCTGCACGTTGTTTAAGTTTGTATATTTTAGCAACTGCTTCGGGATTTGTGGCATCACAGCCAATTCCCCAAACGGTATCTGTTGGATAAAGAATGATACCTCCCTCTTTTATGATTTCAAAAGCTTTATGTACTTCTTCGTTTAGATTTTCCATTTTATAAATACAAGTAACAAATTTATAGTTGCAAAGTAACAAAAAATATTTCTGGAAATCTCCATAAATTGGATAGCTTGTGCTTGTACGGATCATTAAAAATAGAATTCATTTTGATTAAGAATCAGGGAATTTAGAAGTTGAAAATCATTGGGGTTTAGAGGAGATTCGGTACTACTTTTCTGGTTTTAAAACTATTTTAATTTTATCTTTGCAGAAAAAAATATTGGCCTTAAAAATTAAATTAGCCTTCAATTCAAAATAATTAAATGAAAAATTTTAAACGCTTTTTAAAGTATTTAATACCTCACAAGAAAAACTTAATAATCAGTATCATCTTTAATATCTTATATGCACTTTTTTCTGCTATTTCGATGCTTTCGCTTTTCCCGTTAATGAAAGTATTGTTTTCGGATGGTGAAAAAATACATGTTAAACCCGTATATGAAGGCCTTAAAAGTATTGATAAACGATATTTGGAAGACTCCTTAAATTATTTTATAACTCATAATACTGAAGTAAATGGAGCTTTGGATACCTTGATATGGATGGTAATATTTGTTTTGACTACTTTTTTGCTCAAGAACCTTTTCAACTTCATTTCCATTGTTTACATGACTTATTTGAATAACGGAATTTTGAAAGATTTACGGAATGATGTTTATCAGAAAGTAATTAGTTTACCTGTTTCTTTTTTTTCAAATGAAAGAAAGGGTGATTTAATTTCAAGAATGACCTCGGATATCAATACAATAAAAAGTGCTTTTTTAAGTATTCTGATGATGGTTAGTGAACCATTGACTATTGTATTTACTCTGATATCGATGGTCTTTATAAGTTGGAAATTAACCATATTCGTATTTCTTTTTCTTCCGCTTTCAGGGATTTTAATATCCAGAATGAGTAAATCTATTAAAAGTCAGTCTGGTGATATTTTCTCTCTGGAGGGACATCTTTTGTCAGATATTGAAGAAACTTTAGGCGGTATAAAAGTGATTAAAAATTTTACTTCTGAGAATTTTTTTATACGACGTTATTTGAATTCAACAGAGTTTATTAATAATCTAAACAATAAAATAGGGGTTAGAATGAGTCTGGCCGGCCCTATGAGTGAGTTTTTAGGGATTTTCGTAATTTCTATTTTATTGGTTTATGGAGGGTCTTTAGTGTTGATTGACGGATCGATGAGCGGTAGTGCCTTTATCGCATATATGGGCCTGGCTTATCAAATATTGACACCTGCTAAGGCTATAACCAAAGCCAATCAGGCTTTAATGGGAGGAAATGCAGCTTATGAAAGGGTTGCTTTTATTTTAGACGCAACCAATCCGCTAAAAGACAATCTTGATGCTATAGAGATTACCGAATTTAAGCATGAAATTAAATTTACGAATGTTTGGTTTAAATACGATTCGGAATATGTTTTAAAAGATTTTAATCTAACGGTTCCAAAAGGCAAAAGAGTCGCGCTGGTAGGAGAATCCGGAAGTGGAAAATCAACATTGGCAAACTTAGTGACAAGGTTATATGATGTCTCAGAAGGAAGTATCACTTTTGATGGTGTTAACATAAAGGATGTTACTGCAGATTCATTAAGGAAACAAATGGGAATTGTTGCTCAGGACTCTATTTTGTTTAATGATACTATTGCTAATAATATTTCGTTAAGTATAGATAATCCTGACATAGAAGCTGTCATGAATGCTGCTAAAGTGGCTAATGCCCATAATTTTATTTCAGAATTTCCAGAACAGTACAATAGCCCTGTTGGTGATGGAGGTGGAATGCTGTCTGGCGGTCAGCGTCAGCGTGTTGCTATTGCAAGGGCGGTAATGAAAAATCCACCTATTATGATTTTAGATGAGGCTACATCAGCACTAGATACAGAATCAGAACAATTAGTGCAAATTGGTCTGGAAAACATGATGGAAAACAGAACTTCAATTGTAATTGCACACCGTTTATCTACAATTCAAAATGCTGATTTAATTGTGGTAATGAGTAAAGGCAGGATTGTAGAGCAAGGTACTCATGAGCAACTGCTCAATATGAATGGAGTGTATGCCAATTTAGTGAGCCTGCAGTCTTTAGAGGTGAATTAAAGTTTTAATATTAAAAAAAAGAATGAATAATTTAAATGTTGGTGTTAATGTTATTGGTTATACTGATGGTGAGTTTGGTTTAGGCGAAGCTGTACGATTAAATCTAAAAGCAATGGATGCTGCAGGACTTCCTTATGCCAAAATTGATTATCTAAAATTAAAAAACGGAAATCTTACTGAAGATGCTTTTAAGTATAATATTAACCTGATACAATTATCGTTATATGATGTTTCTGTTTTTTTTGCAGGACTTAAAACGAATTCTTTTCTAAATAGATATAATATTTTATTTCTGGTTTGGGAATCAGAATATGTCCCTGATGAAATACAAAAAACACTTGATTTATTTAATGAAATATGGACACCTTCCGGTTATTGCAGCGAAATTTTTAAAAAATATTTCTTAGGACCAATTATGACAGTTCCTCATCCTGTAGAAGTTGAACTGCTTCCTTTAGTAAATACCGGCTTTCTAAACAAATACGATGATAAAAAATATAGCTTTTTATTCATTTTTAATTTTGGAAGTTCTATAATAAGAAAAAATACGTTGTTCTTAATTCAGTCATTTATTAAAGCATTTCCTTTCGAAACAGATGTTGAATTAATTATAAAATGTTCTAATGCAAAAAAATATCCTAATGATTATGCCTTAGTGATGAATGAAATTGGAAGCAGGTCTAATATAAAAATTGTAGATATTAATTTGGAAAAGAACGAATTAAATCACTTTATAAACCAATGTGATTGTTATGTTTCCTTACATCATTCAGAAGGCTTTGGACTGACTCTTGCTGAAGCTATGTGCATGGGCAAACCAACAATTGCAACTAATTATTCAGGAAATTTAGAATTCATGAATGGCAACAACAGTTTTCTCGTAGATTATGTAATTAATTCTATAGAGAACCCTGATGTTAATTTTTGTGAAAATACCATCTGGGCAGATCCTTTGCTGGAGGATAGTGTCGAGAAAATGAGATTAGTTTATAATAATAGGGATTTAGCAAACGAAAAAGCTAAAAAAGCTCAAATCGACACACAAAATAAATTATCTTATAAGAGTATTGGTTATAAAATTCGTGATAGAGCGGAATCTGTTAAACGAAATTTTAAAAATCCAAATGATAATCAATTGCTTTTGATTACTTATAAAGGTAGAGTAACAGAATTAGAAACAGAATTAAAAAAAATCAAAAAAAGTAAAATTATTAACTGTGTATTGGGAGTAAAACAGGCATTGAGGACAATAAAATCAAAATATAAAACTAAGATGTAATTAGTTTTAAGATTTTAAAATTGCTTTTAACTTTATAAGTATGTTTTTTTCATATTTCTTAATGCTGTTTTTTAATCGTATGTTCTCGGTGATTAAGAAGTTCTTATTGTTTAAAATATTAGTATCCCTTTCTTTCATATAACAACTTATTTTATCTAATCTTGAATAAATTAATTCTCCAATTTTTTCCTTACTAAAATAGGTTTCTATAGTTCGTTTCGCATTTTTTTGTATTTCTTCGATATTTTTATAATTATCATGAACATGCCTTAAAATTTTCTTCGAATTTTCGATATCAGGCTCAGCATATTGATATCCTTTTTTTATAAAGCCTGAATCTTTGTCCTTTGTTATCAACTCATAATTGATCAAGAAACTATTTTGATTGTTCATGAATTCTAAGTTGCCGGAATATCCAGTTCCAATCACTATTTTTTTTCTTAACATAGCCTCTGCAAGTGTCAGACCAAAACCTTCAGCCCGATGTAGTGAAACATAGCAATGGCAGTCATCAATAAGTTGTGTAAGTTTCTTTTTAGAGTAGTTTTCGTTAATAAGTATTATAGAGTTATGATTTTTTGTCTTTTCTGTAAGCTCCTTATGCAGTCTTTTGTTTTTTTCTAAATTAACTGTTTTTAGGACTAATACAATATTAGGGTTATTCTGGAAAGTGTCTAAAAAACATTCTATTAGACCATTAGTGTTTTTTCTTTCAGGAGTACTTAGTGAATCAAAGATTGATAAAAAAATAAACTTATTTTGTAATTCTATTTTAGGAGCATTTTCCTCAGTTTTGATTGCTTCAATTAGATGAGGGATTTTGATAACAGGTTTAAAAGAATAGGATGAAAAGACATTTTGGCAAAAACTGCTGGGAACCCATATTTCATCAAAAAGATCGACTAAATCTATAAATTCTTCAGGGAGTTTATTAAATTCCCAGGCCCAATAGGCAATATTATAAATGTGTGATGCGGTAGGTATGGTATTGTTTAAAAGAAAACAAGGGATATCATTAATATTGATATGATAAATGTTGATTATATTTCCACTAATTTCATTTACTAAGTGATCATCTTGTCTAATCAGTAATTTTTCACTTTCATTATAATTAACCTGATTAAGCGTAAAAGGGCATTCTTTCAGTGCTGCAAAATTTGCTCTTGCAGCTTCAGAAATGCCAGAAGTTTTTGAAAAAGTAGAATGATAATTAACAATGGTATTGTTCATTTATATTTGCGTTAATACAGATTTTAATTTTTCTTTTGAAAAAGGATAAAGGCTTTCAGTAGAGTTAACAGATAATTTAGACCATATTTCCTTGTCGTTATAAAGTGTAATTATCTGTTTTGAAAATTCATCTGCAGTTTCAGAAATAAAAGCATTTTTTTTGTTTTCTAAATACATTCCTTCAGCGCCTATAGAAGTCGTTACTACAGGTAAAAAGTATTCAAAAGACTGACCTATTTTTCCTTTTACACCTGCGCCATAACGCAAAGGAGCAACCATCAGTTTCGAGTTGATAAAATAGGACTCAATATTTTCTACAAATCCCAATAGTTTGAAATTAGGATGGGAGATAGAGTGAATCTTATTTTTTACATTTCCAATTACATTTACTTTTAAATTGGGTAATTTTAGCCAGACTTTTGGCATTATTTCATTGTATAAGTAATGAATAGCATCGATGTTTGGTTCATGTGAAGAACCAATAAACAAAATATCGCTTCTTTTTTCAAATGGGGCAATTTGACTTTCGTCTATTTTACAATAATGTATATTTGAAATTAACAATATCTGATTTTCTTTCAAATACTGTGACATGATTTCTTTTTCTACTTCAGATATTGCGATAACAATATCTGCTTTTTTTGCTAATTTTGTTTCTATTTTAAAATAGTGATAATATTTTTTTCTTAACGAAATTCGATAAGGTTCAATTTCTATGGCTCTTTTATATCTTAAAAAATGAATGTCTACCATGTCAAAAATTGATTTTGAACTAGGGAATAATTTTGATATTTTTTTCAGATTTTTTTTTAAGCTATTAGCATTATAATACCATACATAATCGACTTTAGGAACTGACTTTAAAAAAGCAAAATAATTTTTGTATCGATTTGTTTCAACATAAACTATAATTCCCAAATCACTAAAATTGTTAATATAATAATTGGTTCTAAAAGCCTTATTTGTACATATGATACAGTTATAACCTAGTTCTTTTGCGCATAAAATTATTTCTCTAAGTCTATTGGAGCCAGAATCTTTGTCAAAAGTGGGTATGCTTGTAGTGATAAATACAATTGTTTTTTTGGAAGGATTGTAATTTTGATAATTAGGAATACTTTGGTCTGATTGATTTTTGATTATATATTTTTTTTCAAAATAAAATTTGATGGTTTTTAATAGGCCCATTGATTTTTTTATTTAAAATGATTGCAAAAGAGGATTAATTAAATAACTAGACACGTCTGACTTTTGGCTTAGACAGGTGGGATTAAGAATAATTCATGTAATTTTCAAAGATAATATTATTTTTTAGAGTCTTGTTCTTTATTGAAGATGGACTTAACCTATAATAGTTGCGCGTTTGGTACTATTATTTTTTAAGAAATGCTGCTGTTTAAATAATAAAATTATTATTTAAGTAGGATTGTTGTTATTAATACTTCTATTTTTGCATGAAATAAAAAATAAAATATAATGCTTAAGCCAGAACGAATTGCAATCATTAGTACACGCTCTTTTGGTTATATTGATTTTTTAGCTGAAAAATTAAAGGCAACCGAAAATATTGATTTAGTATATATAAATATTGATTCAATATCTTTTTCATATAAAAACAGGCTTTCTAGAATTAGAAATGGGTTTAGAAAGCTTTTTTCTTTACCAAATATGAAAGATATAAACAGAATAGAATTTATTAAAAAGGAGCTAGCGGATAAGGGGACTTTTGATACGATTTTGGTTATTAGACCTGATAAAATTTCAAAATTGGCATTGATGTATTTAAGAGAAAACACATCGAATTTGGTTTGCTATTTATTTGATGGTATTGAAAATTTTAAAGATCAAAAAAAAATATTGCATTATTTTGATTTTGTTTATAGTTATGATAAAAAAGATGTATTAAATAATAATTTTAAATTCCTTACTAATTATATTTACGATTTTAAAATTGATACAAAAAAAATTTCTAATCTTGCATTTAATGTTTCTTCATATGATGAAAGATTTCCTTTTTTAGAAAAATTAGCAAATCATTTTGAAAACATTAATTTGCCTTTTCGATTTATTGTAAAAAAAGAAAAGCCATTTAATCATGACTTAATTGAGATTTCAGCGGTATACTTATCACTACTTGAAGTAAAAGATGTTTTAGCTGAAAGTTTTGCTATTGTGGATATACAAAAGCAAAACCAAACCGGGCTGAGTTTTCGTGTTTTTGAAGCTTTGGGATACAGAAAGAAACTAATTACTAATAATCAGGATGTGGTGAATTATGAGTTTTATAATCCTACCAATATTTTTATAATTACAGAGGATAATTATCAAATTCCTAAATTTTTTTTTGATACTCCTTATGTGGAAATAGACCCACAAATATTAGCTAAATACTACATAGATAACTGGATTTTGCAAGTTTTTAATATTGATTGTAATTCCAGTTTAAAGTAATGTTTTGTAAAACTTATAATATTGTTTTTGCATACAAGAAAGGTCGTGATTTTCTTTGACTAAGTTGTAAGCATTAGTTTTTATTTTTTCTGATAGTTCAGGGTTTTGTAAAATTTCTAATACATAATTAGATAAATTTTCTGAATCTTTTAAATCGGTTAAGAAACCAGTTTTATTGTTTTCAATTACTTCGGAAATTCCACCAGCATTTGTTGCAACAACAGGGATTTTTGAAGCAAATGCTTCATATATAGTCAGAGGTAGGCCTTCAGTTTCTGATGTTAATAAGAAAATATCAAAATCAGGCAAAATTTGCTGTATGTTTGAACGATAGCCCATAAAAATAATATGCTCTTCTACTTTTAGTTTTTTTGAGTATTTATGAAGTTCGTCTTTAAGCGGACCATCACCTACAATTACAAACTTAAGGTCTAATTTTGAATCTTTTTTAGCTATAATCTTTTTTGCAGTATCTATAAAAGTATGAATATCTTTTTGTGAAGTTAAAGCTGCTACATTACCAACTATTTTAGTATCTAATGATAATTGATATTCTTGATGAATTAAGTAAGTTTTTTTTACATTCTCGAAAAAATTTACATCAATTGCGTCATAAATAGTTACTAATCTGCTCTTGTCATGTACGATATTATCAAATACTTTTTCAACAGCTTTAGAAACTGATATAATCTTTTGAATTTTGGGGTGCGAATACTTATATCGATTAAGAAATTTATCTTTTATTCTATTATTTCTTTTTCTGCTTAATACAATTTTGGTTGATTTAGGTAAAAATAAAGTAGCAATTAATGAAGCAGTCAAAGCATTTGAATCATGTACATGAATAATGTTTATTTTTTCTGCTTTGCAAATTTTGATTATAGGTTTTAGTAAAGAAGATACTTTCGATTTTTTAAAATATGTAAAATGTTTTGATTTACTTTCAGTGCATTTTTCGGAAAGAACTGAATTTTCTGGACAAAGAATCATTTGATTCAAATCCTTAAAATTTTCCAATAAGCGAAAATATTGATATAACTGAGCTTCGCCTCCTCGCCATTCATGTGTAGTTGTTACATTTAATATGTTCATCTTTCGATCTATATTTTCAAAGTTTTTAAAAAGCAATTTTATTCCATTTTTCGATACTTGAGCCATAAAAACAAATACTTTTTAAAAGTTGCAAAAGCATGAATATAAGAGAGAATAAAACCTTTTTTACCTTTTAGTATTTGGAGTTTTAAAAAATAATTTATGATAAAATTACCAAAAGGTATCATTATCAAATGAAAGTAATTTGGCCTGATTTTCTTTTCGTACAATTTATTAGCGAGCTCTTTGGCTTCAATTGTTAACTTCGAATTGTATTCATCAAAGCCGATACCTTTTTCTGAAAAGAAATTATTTTCCTGCATAAATAAGTTTATGAACTGCAAATGTAATAATTTTACATTCAAATACAATTTAAAGACATGGCAGGTTTACCCATATTAATGTATCATAATGTTTCTGATGATATAAATAGTAACGGTCTTACTATTTTTAGTAAAAATTTAGAAGAACAATTTTACTATTTGAAAACGAAGGGATATTCAACGTATCATTTTTCGGAATTGGAAAACAAAAAATCTATAAATCCAAAAAGTGTAGTGATTACTTTTGATGATGTTACTGAAAATCAAATGGTTTATGCTCTTCCGCTGCTTAAGAAGTATAACTTAAAGGCTACTTTTTTTATTCCGTTTGCCTATATTGGAGGTGTTGATTCATGGAATTCAGGCCATGAGAAAATTATGTCCGTTAAACAATTGAAGGAATTGGATGATTGTGTAGAGTTAGGACTACATTCGTTCGAACATAAAAGATATGCCTCTTTAACGGAGGGTGAAATCAATACCGATTTTTCTAAATGTTTTGAGATTATAGAAACAAAAGATCTAAAAGTTTATAATGCTTTAGCCTATCCTTATGGTAACTATCCTAAAAAAGAGCCTCATAAATCAGTATTCACTGCTATTTTGCAGCAAAATAATGTCAAATTTGGATTGAGAATAGGAAATAGGATTAATAATTTTCCTTTTAAGAATCGGTACGAAATTCAGCGGATAGACATTAAAGGGGAAGATAGCCTGCTGAAGTTTAAACTCAAGTTGCGTTTCGGTAAATTAAGATTATTTTAATCCCTTTTCGATTAAGATGATTTTGGCATATCTCGAAAAAACACCATAAGCATTAACGCTCGCTAAAGCTAAACCGGGAACTCCATCCATAAATCCTCCTTTTAAAATATAAGAAGAGAAAAAACGGTAAAAAGGTTTAAAAATTAATTGAAAATAACCTGCTTTTTTCCCTTTTTTGAAAGAAGTATTAGCCTGAAACCAGGCATAAGAATCTTTTTTTTGTAATAAATGAAAAAGGCCTTTATAGGTGTAATGGATCATGAAGTTTTTTAGAGTACCTAAAGTTCCCTGAAACAAAAGTTTTTCATGGACATCTCCAGAAAAAGAAATAGAATCATTTTTTACAAGTCTGACTACTTTATCTACTTTATGATATAAAAAACGATTCATATAAAAATGAGGAAACTTAAGCTTGTATCCCTGATGTCTTCCAGTTTCGATTACCGATAATATTTCAATTTTTAGTTTTTGGGAAACCCGTTCATCAGCATCAATAAATAGGATCCAGTCACCTGTTGCATAAGAGATGGCGTGGTTTTTCTGGCTCGAAAAATTATCAAATTTTCTATCTAAGACTTTACAGCCTAACTCAATGGCTTTTTCTTTGGTGCCGTCAGAACTAAAGGAATCAATTACAATAATTTCATCAGCAAATTCAACTGATTTTATAGCATCTTCAATATAATCAATTTCATTGTAAGTAGGAATTATTACGGTTAATCTGCTCATTTTTTTGTTTTAAGGAAAAACAAAATTAATAATTTTAGGTTACCTTTGCGCCATTATGAAAAAGAATATTTCCGTTATAATCAGCACTTATAATTCTGTCGAATGGCTAAAAAAAGTCATTTGGGGATATAACACTCAAACCTATCGCAATTTCGAAATGGTGATTGCCGATGATGGCTCGCGTCAGGATACTTTCGATTTAATTGACGAATTGAAAAAAGAAGTTTTTTACCCCATTATACATGTCTGGCACGAAGACAATGGTTTTCAGAAATCCCAGATTTTGAACAAAGCCATATTAGCCTGCACGACTGATTATATTATGATGTCTGATGGCGATTGTATTCCGCGTCCGGATTTTGTGGAACAGCATATTAAATTCAGGGAAGAAGGTTATTTTCTTTCCGGTGGCTATCATAAATTGCCATTAGATTTATCTCAAAAGATTACCAAAGAAGATATTTATTCAGGAAAATGTTTTGATGTTTCATGGTTAAAACAAAACGGGATGAAGCCTTCTTTTAAAAACAACAAAGTAAGTGCCACAGGTTTGAAAAGTGCTGTTTTGAATTTTTTGACTCCCACAACACCAAGCTGGAACGGACACAATGCGTCCGGCTGGAAAACAGATATTGTGGCTGTCAATGGTTTTGATGAGCGTATGCAATACGGCGGACAGGACAGGGAATTAGGTGAGAGACTGGTTAACTATGGCATAAAGCCCAAACAAATCAGATATAGTACAACCTGCCTGCATTTGGATCATCCTCGCGGTTATGCGACTCCTGAGTCAATAAGCAAAAATAAAAATATCCGAAAAGAAACCCGGATTCAAAAGAAAAAAAGAACCGAATTCGGGATTGTAAAATAATAAAATAATAAAATAATAAAATAATAAAATAATAAAATAATAAAATAATAAAATAATAAAATAATAAAATAATAAAATAATAAAATAATAAAATAATAAAATAATAAAATAATAAAAAGCATTCGTTACTGTCGAATGCTTTTTTCTTATAGATTGTTCTTCAGGAATTTATCCAGTTCTGGAAGTATTATTTCCGGAGTTAGCTGTTTGTACAATTCGTCCGGGTTTTTTTCTATTTTTTTGCGTTCCTCAAAAGTAAAACTGTCAAATAGATTAGGTTTCATTTCCAGTAAATGGACAGAATGATGCAGTTTTCCATCTTCGAAACTTGCCCAGTGATCTTTGTTTACATAAGGAGAAAATATAGTAAATGTAGGCTTGTTTAAGGCCTTAGCAATGTGTACCGTTCCTCCTTCGTTAGAAACCAAAAGTGCAGATTGATTCATTAATTTAATGAAATCACGAATGTTTTTGGCATAAATATCTAAAATGATGTTGGATTTATTTCCACACATTTCATATATTTTCAAAGCTTCCTCTTTTTGATGCGGTGCATAATTGAAGAGGATATTTACATTATAGTTAGAAGCAATAAAATCAACCATTTTCGCTACATATTCATACGGCATTGATTTTTGTGGTGTACTTCCCAAAACTCCAAGAACAATCACTTTTTTATCAGCGTATTTCCCCAGCCAGTCTTCTTTTTTTTCTTCGTCAGTCAAAAATATTTTGGGATGGTAATCTATTGGTTCAAAATTACCAGCCTGACTTAATAAATGAATCCGGTCTTCGATTGCTTTGCCGCAGATTTTGGTTTTTTCTTTAGATATAGTTACCGGATGCGTGTAATAACCCCAATTTCCTAGTTTTTTTCGGCTTTTATGCCCAATTGTCTGTTTGGCTTTAGAAAATTTACAAATGAGTTTGCTTTGTGTTTTTGAATAAGGATCAAAAATAATATCATATTTCTCTTTTCTGATCTGGCGAATCAGTTTCAGCAAAACTGGAATTTTTTTCAGCTCTTTATCATTAATTGAAATGATTTTGTCAATGTTTGGGTTCTTCAAAATTACGCCGTGAGTAAAATCATAAGCCATAAAATGAACTTCACTTTCTGGATATTTCGCCTTAAAATTATTAGCAATTACTGAACTGATCAGGACATCTCCAATCCGTTTGTTTTGTATGATTAAAACTTTCATCCTAAAGTTATTTTTTTTTATTGACTTGGGCTTAGTTCTCAATATTGAGTTTATAATTCATCCTAAAAGAAAGTTCTGTTTCTTTTGATACATTACTTGGTGCAAAGTACTATTTTTTATACTTTTAAACCAAATTATAATTGTAAGCTGTGCCAATAATCATTCATTCGAAATATAAAAACAAAGAAGAAGCTATATTTCAGTTAGTTGCTGATTTTTTTACTAAAGGAAATATGATTGTTAAAGGCTCCCGCAATACAATCAAGTCGAATTTTCTTGGTGATGAAAAAGTAAATATCAAATTTTTTCAGAAACCCGGACTATTCAAATCAATTATCTATTCTTTTTTTAGAACTACCAAAGCTAAACGGTCTTTCGATTATGCCAATTATTTGACTTCCCATACTATTTTGACGCCTTTTCCAATTGCTTATATCGAAAACAGGAGTCGCTTAGGACTTTTACGGGATAGTTACTACGTTTCTCAGCAAATCGATTATGATTTTACGATTCGTGAACTAATTCACGATCCTCTGTTTCCGGATAGAAATGTGATTTTAGAGCAATTTACGGAGTTTACTTTTAAAATGCACGAAGCCAAAGTCAATTTTCTGGATCATTCTCCTGGGAATACTTTAATCGTAAAAAAAGCTTCGGGTCAATATGAATTCTATCTGATAGATTTAAACCGAATGAATTTCAAAAACTTATCTATCGAAGAACGAATGGATAACTTTAAGAAAATGTGGCTGTCCAAAAAAATGGTGAAAGTAATAGCGAAAGCTTATGCCAGATTAAGTGGTGAACCTGAAGAGAAACTACATGCCATTCTTTTGGAAAAAACGCTTCAGTTTAAAAGAAAAATCACCAAGAAGAAATACCTAAAAAGAAAGATAGGCAGGAAATAAAAACTGTATTAGAAAAGCAAAATCCAAATTCCAATCGATTTATCAATTGAAATTTGGATTTTTTATTTTGAGTAATCGGATTATACCGCTACGTCATATTCTCTTAACGCATTGTTCAATGAAGTTTTCAAATCAGTTGAAGGTTTACGTGTACCAATGATTAAAGCACAAGGAACCTGATATTCACCTGCAGCAAATTTTTTAGTATAGCTTCCAGGAATCACAACAGAGCGAGCTGGTACGAAACCTTTCATTTCAACCGGTTCATCGCCTGTAACGTCAATGATTTTTGTTGAAGCAGTCAAACATACATTTGCCCCTAATACAGCTTCTTTACCTACGTGAACTCCTTCTACAACAATACAACGAGAACCAATAAAAGCACCGTCTTCGATGATAACAGGAGCAGCCTGTAATGGTTCTAAAACCCCACCGATACCAACACCACCGCTTAAGTGAACGTCTTTACCAATCTGGGCGCAGCTACCAACAGTAGCCCAAGTATCAACCATTGTTCCGGCATCAACATAAGCCCCGATATTTACGTAGCTAGGCATCATAATTACACCGCTTGAAATAAACGAACCATAACGGGCAGAAGCTCCAGGCACTACACGAACTCCTTTGGCTGCATAGTCTTTTTTTAATTCCATTTTATCATGGTATTCAAAAACTCCTGCTTCCCATGTTTCCATTTTCTGGATAGGGAAATACATTACAACCGCTTTTTTTACCCATTCGTTTACCTGCCATCCGTCACCTTTTGGTTCAGCAACGCGAAGTTTTCCAGCATCTAATAATTCGATAACTTCTCTGATAGCATCAGTAGTTGCTGTTTCCTGCAATAAAGCTCTGTTTTCCCAGGCTTGTTCAATTATAGTTTGTAAAGAACTCATATGTTTAAATTTTTGGCAAAGATAGCGCATTTGAGTAAAATCAAAATAGCAAATCAATCTGAAAATGTTATAAATACAACTTTTTGTTTTTTATTTAAGGAATTATCACAAATTTAAATGTCTCACAAAATGTATTTTCTTTACTATTATTTCATGATAAAAATCAGATTTCATGATTTTTCTTCGAATTAATTTTGCGCCATAATTCCTGAGGTAATTAAAGGAATTGAAAGTACTAAATTAATCAGAACCAATATGAATCAGGAAAATCAACTTCAAAATCGGGTTACAGTTATTGACAAAGAGGTTACGTGGGACAAAACACAAGTAATTATGAGTAAAACAAATGCTTTTGGTATTATTGAATATGCCAACGAAGTTTTTGTTGATGTTTGTGGTTATGAAGATTATGAACTAATGGGACAACCTCATAATATTATTCGCCACCCGGATATGCCCAAGGTTATTTTTAAGGTGCTTTGGGAAAATTTGAAACAAGGGAAAAATTTTCATGCAATCGTAAAGAATCTGGCAAAATCGGGGAGGTATTACTGGGTAATAACTGATTTTGATATTGCAAGGGATGAAAATGGTGTTATCGTAAATTATTTTGCAAGAAGACAGGCCGTTCCTCAGGAAGTTATTTCGCAGCACATTGAACCTCTTTACAAAAAGTTGCTTCAAATTGAAGCAGCAAGTGGTGTTGAGTATAGCGAAAAATATTTAATTGGATTTTTGGAAGAAAAAAAGAGAAGTTATATCGAATATATTAAGGAGCTGATTTATGAACATGAAAAGGCTCAGTCGAAATTTGCTCAATATGAACTTAAGGAAGATGATGAAGAAGAGGAGAAAGGTTTTTTTGGCAGATTATTTGGCAGATAATACTGCTTTATAATGTTTTTTTAGTTGTTTTAAATTTGGTTAAAATCCGTTTTGAATTTTTCAGGGCGGATTTTTACTTAGTATTATAAAAATAATCATAATGATAAGCAATAAGGAAGTTTATATTTCTATTTGCTGCTGGGAATTTGAAAATTAAAATAGTTTATCTTTGAAAAAAAATAAAAAAATGCCCAGAATCCTTTCCATAGACTACGGACAAAAGCGTACCGGAATTGCGGTAACTGACGAAATGCAAATTATAGCGTCAGGTTTAACTACGATTCCAACCAATACTTTAATTGATTTCCTAAAGGATTATTTTGCTAAAGAAAAAGTAGAGGCGGTTTTAATTGGTGAACCGAAACAAATGAATGGTCAGCCATCTGAAAGTGCATCTGTAATAAAAGGTTTTGTAACTCATTTTTCGAATATTTTTCCGGATATGAAGGTCGTTCGTGTAGATGAACGCTTTACTTCAAAAATGGCTTTTCAGACCATGATCGACAGCGGACTAAGTAAAAAACAGCGTCAGAACAAAGGATTGATTGATGAAATTTCCGCAACGATTATGCTTCAGGACTATCTTTCTTCTAATCGTTTTTAGGTTTTAGGGCTATAAATTTCACTTTATTTAGAAAAAAATGTAATTATCTAACTATTATCTTTCAAAAATTAGTTTTTTTTTGGGATTATAAAAAGTACCTTTGCATTTTAAAATAAAATACTGTTATGCCTGACAATACAATACGTTCTAATAGTGAAGTAGTGCTTATTGGAGCTGGAATTATGAGTGCTACACTTGGAGTAATTTTGAAAGAATTACAACCTGATATAAAGATTGAAATTTACGAAAGACTGGATGTTGCCGCAGCTGAAAGTTCAGATGCATGGAATAATGCAGGAACAGGACATTCTGCTTTTTGTGAATTAAATTACACTCCTGAAAAAGCCGATGGCTCTGTAGATCCTAAAAAAGCCATTAGTATTGCCGAAGCTTTTGAGGTTTCGCGTCAGTTTTGGTCTTATTTAGTACAGCAAAACAAGGTGCCTTCACCTGAAAATTTTATTAAAAGTGTACCACATATGAGTTTTGTATGGGGTGAAAAGAATGTAAAATACCTGAAAACCCGTTTTGAGGCTTTACAAAAAAATCCATTATTTTCTGAAATGCTTTTTAGTACAGACTTTGAGCAATTAAAACAATGGATGCCATTAGTTATGGAAGGAAGGCAGCCTGACGAAAAACTGGCAGCTACTACCATGGCAATTGGGACAGATGTGAATTTTGGCGCTTTAACAAGAAGTATGTTTAATTATCTGGAAAAATTAGACGGTGTTTCTTTGTTTTTTAATCATGAAGTTAAAAAACTAAAGCAACGTGATGACAAATCATGGAGAATTAAAATAACAGATTTAGGTTCTGGCGAAAAAAGAAAGACTTATACAAAATTTGTATTTATTGGTGCCGGCGGAGGTTCATTGCCATTGTTAGAAAAAGCAAATGTACCTGAAGGGGACGGTTATGGAGGTTTTCCTGTAAGCGGTCAGTGGTTAAAATGTACCAATCCTGAAGTTATTGCAAAACATCAGGCAAAAGTTTACGGAAAAGCAAGTGTTGGAGCTCCTCCAATGTCTGTTCCGCACATTGATACACGTGTAATTGATGGAGAAAAAGCATTGCTTTTCGGACCTTTTGCAGGTTTCTCAACCCGTTTCTTAAAAAACGGATCCTATTTAGATTTGCCATTATCAATTAAGGCAAACAACCTTATCCCCATGTTATCAGCAGGGTATAATAATATTCCTTTAACAAAATATTTAATAGAACAGGTTCGTCAGTCTCCAAAAGACAGAATAAAAGCTTTACGCGAATATTTGCCAACAGCAAGATCTAAAGACTGGGTTTTGGAAAAAGCAGGCCAGCGCGTTCAGGTAATCAAAAAAGGTGAAAATGGTGGTGGAGTTTTAGAATTTGGTACCGAAGTAATCAATACACAAGACGGAACACTCGCTGTTTTATTAGGAGCATCTCCGGGAGCTTCTACCGCAGTTTCTATCATGGTTGATTTAATTGAACGATGTTTTAAAGATCAGATAAATACACCGGAATGGGAAGCAAAACTGAAAAACATGATTCCTTCTTACAAGCAGACTTTAAATGACAAGCCCGAGTTGTTAGAACAAATTAGAAAACATACAGCAGAGGTTTTAAAACTGAACAGAAATTAATAGGAGAAAATACCTTATTAATCACAAATAAAACAAATCCGGATGAATTAATCCGGATTTGTTGCTTTTAACTCTTTTGTAATCTTTACTATTTTTTCAGCTAAATTACTCATCCAGATCAATTGTTCTATAACCATTTGGGCTTCCTGCATTTTGGCCTGTCTGGTTTCTTTATCCAATTCTTCATCTGTTGCCAGACGAGTAAAGTTTTTGCGTTTCATTTCTTCAAATTGCAAAGTCACATCTTCTTTGTCAAAAAAAGTATCGGTTATGATGGTTTCATTTCTTAAAATTGAAATCGAATGATCTAAATTTAATAGAATGGTTTTAATGATATAATTAAATGATTCCGATGCAGATGTAGTCTGGTGTGCCTGAATGTAAGTTGATAATGAAGCTAAGGCCGAAAGCAAAGAATGATTTAGAACTACTAATTTATTTACCAAGGGCAGTGTTTTCTGCTTTGATTTTGGTTCCTGCATCATACGCTGAAATGAAGTCATCAGATTTCCAATTTCTATAAAAACATTCTTTCTTGCGAGGCGGTAAGAAGTTGGAACTTCACCTTTTTTATTATAAAAATCCGCAATTTCCATAAGGTAAGTTCTGTTGGCACGAATAGAGTTTTCAATATGGATAGGTGTATTTATAAATTCCCAGGCTGGCCATAAAAACTGATTGGCAATAAACGCCAGAATTGCCCCAACAAGCGAATCCAGAATCCTGAACTGAATTACTTCTACAACATTTGGAACCAGAATTCCATAGATGAAAACGACATACATAGTCACGAAAGTCGCACTGATTTTATAATTAGCCTGAGCGAAAGAAATTCCAAGCAGCATACAAATAATGGAAAAGATACTTAAAACCACATGATTTTGTACAACAGAAACAATTCCGAATGCCAGTAAGCCTCCTAAAAGAGTGCCGAAAATTCGATTGTAAGACCGTTCTTTCGTTAAGCCGTAACCTGGACGCATTATGACAACGATGGTTAATAAAATCCAGTAAACGTTTTGAAACGGAAGAAACTTCCCAACGATAAATCCAATTAAAATGGTTATGGTTAACCGTACAGAATGTCTGAAAATAGAAGAAGAGAAGCTCAGATTTTCAATCAGCGTTCGTAAAGGATAATATTGTGGGGTTAAGAACTTTTCAAGTTCCTTGTCTTTGTCTTTTAGTTTGTAAGATTGCATTGCCAACGAGAATGCTCTTTGTATGATTTTTATTTTTCCAACCTGATTTTTAGCATATTTCAGCATGTTGGTCAGCATCAGAACACCTTCAGCTGCTGCTTCTTTTCCTAATTTTTTTTCATAGTCAAAAATGGCAAATTCCAGAGCGTCAAGTTCATTTTTTAAATCATTTTTATCAACGTAAACCGCAATATGATGTACATTTTTAGAAAGTTTTTTTAAGGTAGAAGCAAGTTTGTATGCTACATTTTGATAAGTTCTTAAAACATCCGGATGTTTGTTAAACTTTTCATGAATTTTACTGTGATCGAAAGACGTGTATAAAGCCAGTTCCTGAATTTCAAGCAGCGTAATAAAAACCAGTAACATTTTTCGGTTCTGACTCGTAGTCGAGCTGCTTTGGTTTCCAATAAGTACTTTTCGTAAATCTTCATGAATCTCATTTAACTCTACCTGAATGCTTAATTGCTTTTCAATAATTGCTTTTCGGTTAGCTTCCGGACTCCAAAGATCCCCCCTGAGTTTTAAATACTTTGCGGTTAATCTGATTCCGCGTGCAATTTCAAGTTCAATGTATTTATAAGGTTGTATGAAATGGAAGGCAAGAGAAACAATCAGATATAAAATTCCTCCGGTATAAATATAGCCTGAGTAAGCAAAGGCTTCCCAGCCTTGATGTATATGTCCAAAAGATAGAGAAATTGAGATTAAAGCAGAAAAGGAAACCAAAGTAGCTCTTTGACCGTAAACAGAAATCATAGAGCATAAAAAAAGTAAAAATCCTAAAAAGGGATAAAATAAATAAGGATAAGGATATACAAGGTTTACTAATAAATTAACGCCGGCTACAATAAATGAAGCTACAATCAATCCTTTTATTTTATGGTTTAATGTACTTGGAATGTCGCTTGGATAAGTATAAAAAGCACCCAATGCAATAGTAAAACCAATTTCAAAATGTCCTAAAAAATTAAAAATCAATACAGGGATAACAGAGGCTATAGTTACTTTTGAAGCATTTAAAAACGAGGTGCTGTTAGTGAATTTTACAATACGGTCAAACATATAAATTGGTTTAAAACAAAGGTAAGATAATTTGGTATAATTATGGCTGAGATTTCAAGGTACAGCCAAAAAGAGATTTAATATATTATTTTCAAATGTTCATTGACTATTTTTTACTATTTTTGACTGCTAAATTTGAAAGGGCAAATTAAATTTTTAGTAAATAAAAAAACAATATAACATAGATGATTTTACCAATTGTAGGATATGGGGATCCCGTTTTAAGAAAAGTTGGTGAGGTAATTACACCGGATTATCCAAACTTAAAAGAAACAATAGCAAATATGTACGAAACCATGTATAATGCATATGGTGTAGGACTTGCTGCGCCACAAGTAGGCCTGGCAATTCGTTTGTTTGTGATTGATACAGCACCTTTTAGCGATGATGAAGAGTTAAAAGAAGATGAGCAAAAAAGCTTAAAAGGTTTCAAAAAAACTTTTATCAATGCAAAAATTGTGAAAGAAGAAGGAGAAGAATGGAGTTTTAACGAAGGATGTTTAAGTATTCCGGATGTACGTGAGGATGTGTACAGAAAACCCACTGTTACACTGGAATATTGTGAGGAAGATTTTGTAATGAAAACGGAAGTTTTTGACGGATTGATTGCAAGGGTTATTCAACATGAATACGACCATATAGAAGGAATTTTATTTACGGATAAAATATCATCTTTAAAGAAGCGTCTGATTCAAAAAAAACTAAAAAATATTACCGAGGGTAAAACTTTTCAGGAGTACAGAATGAAATTTGCATCCGCTAAAAAAGGCAGATAATATAATACACCAAAAATTCTTAATACTAATTTAATAAACATGAATTTAGACAAAATTTTAGCCATTTCAGGAAAGCCTGGTTTATATGTATTGAAAGTGCAAACGCGTACAGGTTTTGTGGCAGAATCATTATTAGACGGAAAAAAAATTACTGTAAACTTAAAAAGCAACGTAAGTTTATTATCTGAAATTTCAATTTATACTTACGAGGGAGAAAAGCCTTTGACAGAGGTAATGCAGCGTATTGCTGTTAAAGAAAATAAAGAACAGGCAATTTCTCATAAAGAAGACAATGCAAAACTGACTGCTTATTTTAAAGAAATTTTGCCAGAGTACGATGAAGAGAGAGTGTATCCGTCTGATATTAAAAAAGTATTAAATTGGTATAATATGCTTCAGGCAAAAGGGCTGGTTACGGATGAAGCCCCTGCTGCAACTTCAACATCAGAAGAAATTGCTGTTGAAGAACCAGTAAAAAAAGCTCCTGCAAAAAAAGCAAAAGCTAAAAAAGAAGAATAGTAGTTTATATTTAAATATATTAATCCTGTTAAGATGTTTTCTTGACAGGATTTTTTACTTTTACAAGATTTGGTTACCATAAAATTTCAAAAAAATGAGCAAAGAACTTCAGCTTAAAGCCTTCGAAAGATTATTAATTATCATGGATGAACTTCGTGAGCAATGCCCATGGGATAAAAAGCAAACTTTGCAAACCCTGAGACATCTTACAATAGAAGAAACTTATGAATTAGGAGATGCTATTCTGGATAATGATCTTAATGAAGTTAAAAAAGAGTTGGGAGATCTATTGCTTCACATTGTTTTTTACGCCAAAATAGGTTCTGAAACGAATGATTTTGACATAACTGATGTATGCAATGAAATCTGTGATAAACTGATTCACCGTCACCCTCATATTTATAGTGATACTGTAGTAAAAGACGAAGAAGAAGTCAAACAAAACTGGGAAAAATTAAAACTTAAAGAAGGGAAAAAATCTGTTTTGGAAGGGGTACCACGAAGTTTACCGGCATTAGTAAAAGCAAGCAGAATACAGGATAAAGTAAAAGGCGTGGGTTTTGACTGGGAAGAGCCGCATCAGGTTTGGGATAAAGTACAGGAAGAACTGGAAGAATTGCAAGTTGAAGTTAAATCCGGAAATCAGGATAAAATCGAAGCCGAATTTGGCGATGTTTTATTCTCAATGATCAATTATGCCAGATTTTTAAATGTAAATCCTGAAGATGCTCTGGAACGAACCAATAAAAAATTTATTAAACGCTTTCAGTATTTAGAAAATAAAGCACAAGAATTAGGAAAACCCCTTATGGAAATGACTTTGGCAGAAATGGATGTATTTTGGGACGAAGCCAAAAAACTATAACTGTTCAGCTAGTTTTTTTAAGGCTTTTACGTTTTTAAGCACAATTTTTTTACCTACCAGTTCAATTAATTCCAGTTTGTTAAAATCAGACAGTAATCTTATACAGCTTTCTGTTGCTGTACCAATCATACCGGCAAGTTCTTCTCTGGTTAGCTGTACTTTCAGTGTTTTATCTTCGTTTTCGCCAAAAGCATCGTGCAGGTACAATAAAGTTTCTGCGAGTCTTTCTTTTACCGTTTTTTGTACAAAGGCAATTTTGTCGTTTTCGGATTCTTTCAAATCTTCACAAACAGATTGCATCATATTCAATGAAAACTGATTGTTATTATTAAAAAAGTTTATGATTTCAGACTTTGGAATAAAACAAACTTCCATGTCTGCAATTGCTTTTGCTGATAAATTTGCAGGCTCATTGCTAATCATGGAGCGCTGTCCTAAAAGCTCTCCGGATTTTACCAGTTTTATAATCTGATCTTTTCCGTTGGCGCTTAATTTAGAGAGTTTTCCTATTCCGTCTTTTACGCAAAAAACACCGTTAGTTATTTCGCCTTCCTCAAAAATAGCTTCTCCTTTTTTTATTTTATGAGTCGTTTTACTATTTGCTAGTTTTATAACTTCCTCTTTATTAAGTGCTTTTAAGGAAGAAAGCTGGCGTACGATACATTGGTCACATTTATTCATAGGAAAAGTATTTACTGCAAAATTAACCAATAATCAGTTTAGTAGGTTAAATTATTTTGAAAAAAGAAAGATAAAGTCTCTTCTTAAATTTTGGCTATTTATTTTCTGAAATTTAAAAATCAATTTCATTTTAACATGATAAATGTCATATTTATAGAGGCTTATTATTTTGAATATTTGTTGCAATAAAAAGAAATAAATTATGAGCGGGCAGAGTTGTTTTCATTGCGGACTTACAATTCCTAAAAATGAGGTGATCAATTTTGATGAAAAAAAATTTTGTTGTACAGGCTGTAAAACAGTCTACGAAATTTTTAGTCTTAATGGTTTAACCTGCTATTATGATTTTGAGAAATCACCTGGTGCTACTCCTCAGGACATTAAGGGGAAATATGACTTTTTAGATAATGAAGTCATTATCTCTAAAGTTTTGGAATTTCAGGAAGGTTACACTTCAATTGTATCTTTGAATATTCCGCATATTCATTGCAGTTCATGTATATGGATTCTTGAAAATCTTAATCGTTTGCAGCCCGGAATCAGTATTTCACAGGTTAATTTTCCTGAGAAAAAGGTCAGAATCACGTTTAACTCTGAAACAGTTTCTTTAAAATCAATTGTGTATTTATTAAGTTCAATTGGTTACGAGCCTTACATTAGTTTAGAAAATTACGAAACCGGAAAAACAAAAGTAGACAGAAGCCTGACTTATAAATTGGGTGTTGCTTTTTTCTGTTTTGGGAATATAATGTTATTGTCATTCCCTGAATATTTTGAGATGAAGGAGTTTTGGCTGGATAGCTATAAACCCTTCTTCAGACTTTTGATTTTTCTTTTGGCATTGCCAAGTTTCCTCTATTCTGCGAGCGGTTACTACATTTCGGCGTATCACAGTATTAAAACGAAGATGTTAAATATTGATATTCCGATTGCATTGGGAATTATAGTAATGTTTATTCGCAGCTCTTACGATATGTTAATGGATCATGGCCCGGGATTTTTTGATAGTCTGGCAAGTCTGGTTTTCTTTATGCTGCTTGGTAAAATGTTTCAGACTAAAACCTATAGCTTTCTGAGTTTTGAAAGAGATTTTAAATCGTATTTTCCAATCGCAGTTACCCGAATCAATCCCAATACATCTGAAGAAAGTGTTCCGATTTATGATGTTTTAAAAGGAGACAGGTTGTTGATCAGAAATCAGGAATTAATTCCGGTTGATGGAATTCTGATTAGCGAAAAAACAGAAATAGATTACAGTTTCGTTACCGGAGAAGCAGTTCCGATAACTAAAAAATCAGGCGACAAAGTTTTTGCCGGTGGAAAACAAATTGGAAAAGTAATTGAAATGGAAGTCCTGCATTCGGTTTCACAAAGTTATCTGACGCAGCTTTGGAGCAATGAAATTTTTCAGAAAAAAGTAGATCAAAAGCATAAAACCATAACAGATGCAATAAGCCGGTATTTTACCCCAATCTTACTGCTTATTGCATTTGCTGGTTTTGGATACTGGATATTTTTTGATACAAATACCGCTTTTAATGTTTTTACAGCAGTTTTAATTGTAGCCTGTCCTTGTGCACTGGCACTTACAGCTCCGTTTACTTTTGGGAATATCCTCAGAATTATGGGAAAACAAAAAATGTATCTTAAAAATGCTTTGGTCATTGAACAGCTGGCAAAAGTTGATACCATTGTTTTTGATAAGACGGGAACCATTACGACCAATAAAAAATCAAATATAAGGTATGAAGGAAATACGCTTTCTGATGAAGATTATGTGTTGATTAAAAATGTACTTCGGGCTTCCAATCATCCTTTGAGCAGAATGTTGTATGATTTTCTGCCACAAGTAAAAAGAATTAAAATGGATGCATTTGAGGAAATTACCGGAAAAGGTATTTTGGCTTCTTTTGACAATAAAACAATCAAAATTGGTTCGGCTTCTTTTGTTGAAAGGACTAATGATACTGATGAAATTGAAAAAACAGCCCTTCATATTAACATTGACGGGATATATTATGGACGATTTAATTTCCAGAATCAGTATAGAGATGGTCTCGGAACGTTATTTAATACTCTGAATAAGAATTACGAAATAAAAGTTCTTTCCGGTGATAATGATGGTGAAAGAGCCAATCTGGAAGATATTCTGCCAAAAGGTACCGAACTTATCTTTAATCAGAAACCGGAACAGAAGCTGGAATTCATTCGTGAATTGCAGGAAAAAGGACAAAATGTAATGATGGTAGGAGATGGACTGAATGATGCTGGTGCTTTGGCTCAGAGTAACGTCGGGATTTCTATTTCAGAGAATGTCAATGTGTTTTCTCCGGCTTGTGATGCAATTCTGGATGCAGGTGAATTTTCACGACTGAATTACTTCTTAAAGTTATCTCATAAATCGATTATGATTATCAAGATGAGTTTTGGTTTATCGCTTATTTATAATGTAGTCGGGCTTTTATTTGCTGTTACAGGCAATCTGCTTCCGCTGGTTGCGGCTATCATCATGCCGTTAAGTACAATTACCATTGTGAGTTTTGTGACTTTGATGTCTAATTATTTTAGCTCCAATGATTTAAGTGAATATAAAGAATGAACTTCATCTCAAATTTAACATACGTTTTTGACTATGATAAATATCATATTTTAATAGGCTTTAACGAAGTAATTTTGATCAAATAAATTTAAGATATGAGTGTTATTTATCTATTAATTTCAGTAAGTATTTTTGTCGCAATATGTTTTTTTATTGCCTTTATAGCTGCTGTCAAATCCGGACAGTATGACGATGATTATACACCCTCGGTCAGAATCCTCTTCGATGATGAAACCAAAATTAGCTCTCAAAATAATAATTTACCAACAGAAGAAAAACAAGTTTAATTATGGAAATGGAACAATTTTACTACGACAACAAAATCGTAAAAAAATTCATTTATGCTACCATTCTTTTTGGGGTGGTAGGGATGTTAGTAGGGCTGACCCTCGCGGTCATGTACCTTTTTCCCAACATGACCGATGGGATTTCGTGGCTTAGCTACGGTCGTTTAAGACCTTTACATACCAATGCGGTAATTTTTGCCTTTGTAGGGAATGCTTTTTTTGCAGGTATGTATTATTCGCTGCAAAGATTACTGAAAGCCAGAATGTTCAGTGACTTTTTAAGCAATCTGCATTTCTGGGGATGGCAGCTTATTATTGTTGCTGCAGCCATCACATTACCATTGGGATATACTTCATCTAAAGAATATGCCGAACTCGAATGGCCTATTGATATTGCAATTGCATTAATCTGGGTGGTAATGGGAATCAATATGATAGGAACAATGATTCGTCGTAGAGAGCGCCATTTGTATGTAGCTATCTGGTTTTACATTGCGACATTCGTTACAGTAGCCGTTTTACATATTTTCAATAATATAGAAATTCCGGTTTCAGGATTAAAAAGTTATTCTGTTTACGCTGGTGTTCAGGATGCCTTGGTGCAATGGTGGTACGGACATAATGCAGTGGCGTTTTTCTTAACCACTCCATTCTTAGGATTGATGTATTATTTTATTCCTAAAGTAGCCAATAGACCGGTTTATTCTTATCGATTGTCGATCATTCACTTTTGGTCATTGATTTTCATCTATATCTGGGCAGGACCACACCATTTATTATATTCTGCTTTGCCAAACTGGGCACAGAATTTAGGGGTTGCATTTTCTGTAATGTTAATTGCTCCGTCATGGGGAGGTATGATTAACGGATTATTGACTTTAAGAGGTGCCTGGGATAAAGTTCGTGTAGAGCCGGTATTGAAATTCTTTGTAGTCGCAATTACAGGTTACGGAATGGCCACTTTTGAAGGGCCAATGCTTTCTTTTAAAAATGTAAACGCTATTGCGCATTATACAGACTGGATCGTAGCACACGTACACGTAGGGGCTTTAGCCTGGAACGGATTTATGTCTTTCGGTATTATTTACTGGCTGATTCCGCGAATGACCAAAAGTCAATTGTTCTCTACGAAATTAGCGAATTTCCATTTCTGGATTGGAACTTTGGGGATTGTCTTGTATGCTTTACCAATGTATGTTGCAGGTTTCCAGCAGGCATCGATGTGGAAACAGTTTAACCCTGATGGTACTTTGACTTATGGAAACTTCCTTGAAACTGTTACAGCCATTATGCCATTGTATTGGATGAGAGCTATCGGTGGTAGTTTATATCTAATTGGAATGCTGACGCTGGTTTACAATATCATCATGACTGTCAGAGCTGGACAGCCTGTAGAAGACGAATTAGCTCAGGCTCCTGCATTACAAACCATTAAAAGCGGCAGAATTAGTGGAGAAAAATTCCACTCATGGTTAGAAAGAAAACCAATTCAGTTAACAATTTTGGCAACTATTGCCATTTTAATTGGAGGTATTATTCAGATTGTACCAACAATTATGGTAAAATCGAATATTCCAACGATTTCAAGTGTAAAACCATACACACCATTAGAGTTGGAAGGACGTGATTTATATATTCGCGAAGGGTGTGTAGGCTGTCATTCACAATCAGTTCGTCCGTTTAGAAGCGAGGTGGAACGTTACGGCCCTCAGGCCAAAGCAGGAGAGTTCGTGTACGATCATCCATTCTTATGGGGTTCAAAACGTACAGGTCCTGATTTGCAGCGAGTAGGAGGTAAGTATAACGATAACTGGCACTTCAATCATATGTGGAATCCGCAAAGTACATCTGCCGGATCTATCATGCCAGGTTATAAATGGCTGTTTGATAACAAACCATTGGATATTTCATTACTTGAAAAGAAAATGAAGGCAATGAAGTCATTAGGTGTGCCTTATTCAGATGCAGAAGTTGCCAATGCTCAGAAAACGTTGAGAACTCAGGCGCTTGCCATTGAAAAAAGCTTAGAAAATGACCCTGACTATGTAAAAAGTTATGAGGATAGCAAGAAAAAAGCTGCTGCAAAAGGCGAAAAATTTGTTCCTATGAACGAAAGAGAAATTGTAGCCCTGATTGCTTACATACAAAGGCTTGGGACTGATATCAAAGTAAAAGAAACTTCAAAATAACAGCATTATGTTTGAACAGATAAAACACAATATGGAAACAATATCGGGTATAGAAATTTACCCGATTCTTTCCCTTCTGATTTTCTTCTTCTTTTTTGTGGGATTAGGTTTCTGGGTGTTTTCATACACAAAAGATAAAATCAGAGAGATGAGTCAAATTCCTCTGGAAGAGGGAAGTATTATAATTTCAAAAGATAAATAAAATGAAAAAGTTTTTTCCAGTATATGTTAGATTGCCATTGGTTTTCTTTATCGTATTTGCTTTGATGGAATATTTTATAGACTCAGGCGACAGACCTGCCTTTATCAAATATCCAATGGTTTCGGTCTTTTTATTTGTCTTTTTGTTTATTCTGATTGCGATCGAAATTACACTTAATGCTGTAAATCGTGTCATGTATCAATTATTGTCTCCGGAAGAAAAAGAAAAACTGGCCTACGAAGAAAGTCTGAGTTTCAAGGAAAGTGCCTGGTTTAAGAATCTGATGAACAAGCTCACGAAAACGGAGCCAATTGAAAAAGAAGGCGACTTGTTGATGGATCATGATTATGACGGAATCAAAGAACTGGATAATAATTTACCGCCATGGTGGGTGTATTTATTCTACATCTGTATTGTTTTTGGAGTGGTTTATGTCTTTTACTTTGATGTTTACGGAGGAGACAATCAGGAAATGGAATTGAAGAAAGAAATGGCTCAGGCAAAAATTGAGGTAGAAGAATATCTTAAAACGGCTCCGGATCTCATGGACGAAAAAACAGTAGTTCTGCTTACAGATGAAGCAAGTTTAGCTGCCGGAAAAGAAATTTTTACCACTAATTGCGCTGCCTGTCACAGAGCAGATGCCGGAGGACAAATTGGTCCGAATTTAACAGATGATCATTGGATTCTGGGAGGCGGAATCAAAAATGTTTTCCATACCATTACCAATGGAGGACGTGACGGAAAAGGAATGGTTTCCTGGAAAACGAACGGTATGAAACCAAAAGAAATTCAAAAAGTAGCGAGTTACATTTTGTCTTTACAGGGAAGTAATCCAAAAGACGCTAAGGCAGCTGAAGGTGAGGTTTGGGTAGATGAAAGTGCTCCAAAAAAAGATGCCGCAGCAAAATAAACAATAGATAATACAGTAGTTTTAAAAATAAATACCATGTCAAATTTACCAGACGAAGCTTTTAGAGATACCATCGGAACCATTGATGAAGGCGGAAAACGAAAGTTTATTTATCCTAAAAAACCGTCTGGTAAGTTTTACGAATATCGCAAAATAGTCAGTTATGTTTTATTGGCGATTCTGATTGCAAATCCGTTTATAAAAGTTAACGGAAACCAGTTCATGATGTTCAATGTTCTTGAGCGCCGTTTCAATATTTTCGGATTCCCATTCTGGCCGCAGGATTTTTATCTTTTTGTGATTTCGATGCTCGTTGGGGTAGTGTTTGTCATTCTGTTCACAGTTGTTTTCGGAAGGATATTTTGCGGATGGATTTGTCCTCAGACCATCTTTCTCGAATTGGTTTTCCGCCGAATCGAATATTGGATTGACGGTGACCGCGGCGCACAATTGCGTTTGGCAAAGCAGCAATGGAATGCAGAGAAAATCCGAAAAAGGCTTACCAAATGGTTGCTCTTCTTCCTGATTTCTTTCGGGATTGCAAATGTTTTTCTGGCGTATTTAGTGGGTAGCGATACGTTGTTTCTAATGATGGAGCAGGGACCGATTGAACAAGCGGGCAATTTTACGGCACTGCTGATTTTTACCGGTGTTTTCTATTTTGTTTTTGTATGGTTTCGAGAGCAGGTTTGTATTATTGCCTGTCCGTATGGCAGATTACAAGGGGTACTTTTAGACAATAAATCCATAAATGTAGCTTATGATTTTGTCCGTGGCGAAAAGGAACTGGGGCGTGCCAAATTCAATAAAAAAGAAAACCGGGCATTAACCGGAAAAGGAGATTGTATCGATTGCCACCAATGTGTACACGTTTGCCCAATGGGAATCGACATTCGAAACGGAACTCAACTGGAATGTACTAATTGTACTGCCTGTATTGATGAATGCGATTCAATAATGGATTCGGTTGGTCTGCCAAAAGGGTTGATTCGTTATGCGTCTGAAGATGAAATAGAGAAAAATGAACCTTTTAAATTCACAACCCGAATGAAAGGATACACGGCAGTCTTATTCATTCTATTAAGTGTTTTTGTTGGAATGTTGTTTTTAAGAACCGATGTCGAAGCTATTATTTTGCGTTTGCCAGGTCAGCTTTTTCAGCACAAAGGCGATAAAATCAGCAATGTTTATACCTATAAAATTGTAAACAAGACCATGGAAGATTACAACGATATCCATTTTGAGTTAATCGATCAGAAAGGCGAAATCAGCAAGGTGGGTGAACAGCATTTTAAAGTAGCAAAAGAAGGAATCTCACAGGGAACCTTATTCATAGAAATCAATGAGGTGCTGCTGGAAAGCGACAAAACCAAAGTTAAAATTGGTGTTTACAACGGTAAGGAATTGCTGGAAACCACCACTACAAATTTCTTAGGACCGAGAAGTTTTAATTAAACAACAAACTTTTTTAGGTATAATTTTAAATATAAACTTTTGGGTGTAATTATTAAACGTCAGTTCGAGTGTTTTTTGTGTAGAGAAACGGAACAAAAAATGTATCGAGAACCATCTTTAATGATGATTTTTCTGTTCTCGATACAATCCCGATGAAAAATCGGGATTACTTGAACTGACGAAAAATTATCATCAAAACCAATTACTCCCATTTTAAAATAACAATAGTATGAAAATCAATTGGGGAACAGGAATTGTCATAGCATTCGGATTGTTTATGACCTTTATTTTATATTTTGTTTTTGAAGTGCAGTCCAACAGTAAATACGACAACGATTTGGTTGTTGAAGAATATTACAAGCACGATTCGCATTTTCAGGAGGAAATGGCACGCATTCAGAATGCACATGATTTGCAGTACAAGCCTTCGATTAAGTATGTGGAAGACGGAGTTAAAATTACTTTTCCGGAAACTTTCGAAAGCCATAAACTAAAAGGAAATGTGTTGCTGTATCGTCCTTCAAACAAAAAGTTTGATTTCAATACTCAGATTGCACTAACCAATTCATCTTTGCTTATTCCGCAAAAAAAATTGGTAAAAGGACGCTGGGATGTCAATATGGAATGGCAGTACGAAGGGAAAAAATATTTGACCAAAGAAGTTATCTACGTAAATTAAAAAACGTGAGCAGGTAAAAATTGAAGTTATTTTTAGTTTTTGAATCCGCAAAATCTGCGTGCCAAAATTTTCACGCAGATTTTGCAGATTCAGCAGACTTTAAAAATCATTTTAATTGTTAAATCTGTGGAAAAAAAATAAAAAGTAATGTTGTATTCCGCTTTCATATTAGGACTTATCAGCAGTTTGCATTGCGTTGGGATGTGTGGTCCCATTGCGATGATGCTTCCGGTTGATCATCAAAATGGAGCTAAAAAAGTAGTGCAGATTATCACCTATCATTTGGGAAGATTAACAGCCTACGCCACAATCGGACTGATTTTTGGATTATTGGGAAGAGGTTTTTTCCTGGCCGGATTACAACAGAAAATGTCTATTTTTATTGGTTTGGCGATGATTGCTGCCGTTTTGATTCCGGAAAGCATCTTTTCAAAATACAATTTCTCTAAACCGGTTTATAAAGTGATTTCAAACCTAAAATCAAGTTTAGGAAGTCAGTTTAAAAACAAAAGCTATAAATCTCTTTTTACAATAGGCTTATTAAACGGCTTTCTACCATGTGGAATGGTGTATGTAGCTTTATTTGGAGCCATAGCGATGCAAAGTGCCGGTTTAGGCGTTTTATACATGCTCCTGTTCGGATTAGGAACTATACCTTTAATGACGATTGCAGTTTACATGCATTCTTTACTGAAACTGCCATTTCGTAATAAAATTCAAAAAGCAATTCCTTATGTTGCAGTAATAATTGGGGTTTTGTTTATCCTGAGAGGTTTAGGATTAGGAATTCCGTATGTTTCTCCATCTAATATGAGTTTGTTTGTACAGGGGAGTCCAGATTGTCATTGAAACAAAGAGAAATACTTTCTTTTGAATTAAAATGAAGGTAGGTAAATGAACGAAAAAGCTATCCAAAAACCAGCGATTAGTAATCTGTTTTTATGGAAGTATCCTCGTTTTTTTCATTTTATTTTTTAAATTTATTAGGTCTTCTCTTTTATAAATACCTGTTCCGCTAAAATTTATTTCTTTCAGATTACTGGGGAACAAATTCCAATCTAGATCCGTAAGTTTTGTATCTGAAAGCCCCAAAATCTTTAAATTTTGCAATTGAAAAAGTGTTGAGGGTAATTTATTTAGTGAACAATTTTCAATACGGAGTGTTTTTAATTTAGTTAATTGAAATATTGAATCAGGAATTGAATCTAAAACAGTTCCTCTAAGCATTAAAAATTCTAATGATTTTATATTTGTTATCCACTCGGGAAATACTTGGATTGGGCAATTTAATACTGATATTTTTTTAAGCTTTTTTAAGTTTGCGATTTCATTAGGAAGTTCAAAATCATTCAAATAATAAATGCTTGGATTAGCTTGAATTTCTAAAACTTTGAGATTTACAAATTTTGAGAAGATTTCTCCTTGATATTTCAAATTTTGATCATAAGAAAGAAGTTGTAGTTCTATACAACTTTCGGGATTTTTCGAAGCCTCTATTAATGATGAGAATTTGGATTTCTTGAATAAAATCATTTTCTATTAGATATATTGTTTTCGGGATGTAACAGGTTTAGGGCTAAATTAAAGCTCATTTTTTGGATTTGTCAAATCATAAATACGAATAAAATATCATCTTTTATTAAGTCAATAGCATAATCCATTATACTATCTGTTGCTTTTATTTAGTCTTGATGGCCATATCCTAGTTCTTCATTTTTGTCCCAAAATGCAATAAAAAGTTCAGCAGCGGTTCCTTTTCTGCTTGTCCAATCAGCCACTATTTTGATTGCTTCTTCTAAATCTTCTACATAAGCCATTCTTCCATCACTTCCTCTAATTCCTTTTTCGTCCTTTTTTGCACCTCTGTTTATAAGGATATTTTTTTCGTCATAAACTATTCTTCTTACATCTTCAAATTCTTTACCCTTTGGCAAAGAGTCTTTTAAGAGTTTTGTGAGTCCATGATAATATAGTTGGAATTTTTGTACAGGATCGTCAATTCTTTGACCAAGAAGCAGTTCAGCTTGGTTTTCAATTACAATTTCAGAATCAAGATTTATGATAAGCTGTTCACCTTTAATTTCTTCTGACTTCTGTAATATTTCTAATCTTTCCAAATCTTCTTTGGAAAGTATTCTTTCAATCTTGTTGTTGTCAATATTTTTATCGCTCATTTCGATAATTTATACAGTTAATAATTCTTTTATTTTTAAGGCGTTTTCCTTTATTGACTCTATATCCCAATTTGAAGCATTTAGTTTTTTTGTGATACCTTTTATGTTAGGAAAATGTTCTTTAAAAGCTCCCCAATAATCATTTCCTTTCTCAGATTGTCGCCATTGATACTGAGAATATATTATACATGGATGAATTTGACATTCCTTTGCAAATTTTTCTACCATAAACTTGTTATGAATCATTTTTTCAATATACCTCATTCTCTCTGATGAAAATAAGTATTCTGAAGCAAATTCATTTGCTTTGTCTTCTTGAATTAAAAATAAGTCCGGTTCTCCAGATAAATGATAGTTTGTTTTTTGAATTGTTTCTAAGTCAAATAAAACGTGATGTAATTCGTGAATGAGAGCAAACCAAATTGTTGCGTAATTTTTATTGAAATCTGTTATTACAATACAAGGTTTGTTTTTTATTAAGAATGTCGCACCACGAATTTGAGTTTTTGGTAATGAAGGTTGGAAAACTATGGTAACTCCAATATTGTATAAAGCTTGAAAAACAGTTAATAAACCTGTTTCAATATTTTGTGTATAAGGTTTTACTTTTGGAATTAAATCAATGAGGCTCTGTCTGTTGTATTCATTAGGATTGTCGATTAATTCAAAATATTTATAGCTTGATTTAATCCAAAAATCTTTCATTTTATCGCTGAATGATTTTTTTGTTCTACTGTAAAATGCTTCATTTAATTCTCTATCGTATTCATAAATGCTATTGATGTCGAAGAATTTGCAAATTCTTTCTTTTAATATTTCTAATGAATCATTTTTACCGATAAAACCTAAACTTGTTAAAGTTTTAAGGTCAAAAAATTTATTTATAAAGGTAATGTCCATTGAGGATTGAAGTTCTTTTATTTCCTCAACAGGTCTATCTTTAAAATAAACAATTAAAGCTTGATTAAAATCTATTTCTAAAAATTCAGCAAGTTTTAATAGTTTGATAATATCGGTTTGTTTCGAAGTTTTATCAAGAATAGCATCTAGACTTCTTCTTTCCATTCCAGATAGTTTTTCATATTGAGTTTTAGTCAAACCAGAATCCTCAAGTTTCTCTTTTAGTAAATCTTCTAAAGATGGACCATTATATTGAAAGCTTTTATTTAAAATATCGTCTATCATGTATTTGTCGAGGTAAATGTACCGCAAATATAGTTAAATGTTTTAAATAAAATAAAAAATAGAGGTAAATTTACCTTTTTTTTGATTTGATGTTTATTAAATATCTAATTATAATAATATAAAATAATCTTGTTCACTGTTTAAACCGTCATCGAAAACAAATTGGTTTCCGGTGATTTTCTTTTTAAATGTAAATCGAATGCCATACTGATATTGCGTACAAATGGTCTTCCGGCTTCAGTAATGCTAATTTTGTGATCTTCAATTACAATCAATTCATCGTTTTCTATTTCTTTTAAATCCAGTAAAACAGCAGGAAGTTCTTTAAAATATAAGCTTTCATCACTCCAGGAGGTTTCCAGTTCGCAAGTCAAATTCAAGATATGTTTTCTGATAATTAAATCTTCATCTGTTAAAACATGCCCTTTGATAACAGGAAGCTGATCCCATTCCAATAATTGATAATAATCTTCAAGACTTTTGGTGTTTTGGGCAAAACTATACCAGCTGTCACTAATAGAAGAAGCACCTAAACCAATCATAAGTTGCGTTTTCGAAGAACTGTAACCCATGAAATTTCTATGCAGCTCCTTGTTTTGTGTGGCTCAATCTGGCTCGTTTACAACGATTACCTGTTTAGTTATAGAAACTAAATAAAGCGTTTGTAACGCGGCTGTTTACATGAATTCCCTACAAATTTATAATGAACTTTTGTTTTAATAACCGCATTACAAATGCTACAATTTATTTTTTAATTTATGTAGGAACTCGTTGCAAACGAGCACTAGAGCGGAGTCCGGATTGTCATTAGATGAGATGTTATTAGGAGGAATTATGGGGCGTTCTATTTCAAGTGTTTTGGGAAGTCCATCATCTTGTGGAGTATTCTAATTATATCGATTTTCTAATCTCCATATTTGAAAAATATATAATGAGAGAATGTACGAAAATAATAAAACTCTGAATTTGCCATTTCCAATTTCTTTGCCTTACTAGGATTCTCGCTAAAAAGTGCAATTTCTTCAATTATGGATTCGAAATATTTAGTGGCTTGAACTTCTGACCATTCTTGAAATGTATAAAGCCAAATATCATTTAAATCTCGATAAGCAGCTTCGGTTATTCTATATTTCATAAATATTTTTTCTTGATTTCTTCGAGATGTTTTTTCGGATCGTAATTTTCGATAAATCCGCTTTTTTCTCCAATTTCAAGTTCATTTTGCAACCACTTAGTTTTGTTTTCTTCAACTTCTAATAATCTAAGTGCTGATCTAACTACATCACTTGCTGAACTGTAGCGTCCAGATGAAACCTCATTATTTATGAAATTATTAAAATGGTCTCCTAGTAATATTGATGTGTTTTTTGCCATGACAAATATTTTTATTCAAATATACCAAACTATGGTATAAAATGAGATGTTTTGAGGATTTTTAACAGAATGGCTCATAACGTTCTGGCATTAAAGAGGGTTTGAGACATTTTTCGGATTTGCCAAATCATTGAATCTGGTGCTCGCTTCAACGAATGCTTGGTTGCTTATAAATAAGCTTTTGTTTTAATAACCGTATTACAAATGCTACAATTTTATCTTTTAATTTATGTAGGAGCTTTTGCAAGCAAAACTCCAAGTAAAGGTCTTGGAAAAAGCAGAAAAGAAGCCTTTTTTGCCCAAATGTCCCTGCTGCAAAACAGGTAATTTACACCCAATAGCAGTTTTTGACCAGCGTGGTCCACCTGCTTGGTATCTTGGCGGTAGCCAAAACCCAATTCCCCGTGAAAGTTAATTTTACGGGTAAAGGAATTTATGCACTAAGGTGAAGGAAAACACGACAAAACCATCTTTGAAACCACTTCAAAAAAAAAGAGGACACTAAATCCTCTTGAAATTCTTCTGACTCCTTTATCGAAAACCCCATAGTAGCGGAATCTCAGCGGTTTCGTTCAACACGGGCTTCATTGTTCGTGCTTCGCACGCAACGAATCCCTTGCTGTTACCTGCTGGCTTTTCTTTTATTATTCGTTGGTGCTGGTAAAGGCATACTCTTTTGCAATTTTTGGTTTAGCGTTGGCTTGTGCGAATTGCAAATGTGTATGACTTTTAGCGTTGGAATATTCAGTTCGTAATATCATATCAATTTCGGCTATGTATTTTTCATTTTCTGTTTGTCTGTAGTTGGAATACAATTCTAAAATTTCCTCAACTTTCGATTGAGATAAGATTGATAAGTCAAGCATTTTAGATTTGTTCAAGTCATTTGGTTCAAACTTCTTTAACCCATTTCCATATTCTCTTCTGTTATCACTAAATATGTCTTTAGAAACATCGGTTAATAGATAAGCAAACAAAAGGTCAATGCTTACCTTAGAGAACAAGTCCGAATTTGTTGGATAAACACAATGAAAAGTAGTAAGATTAGAAATGTTTGCTTCATTTCTGATAAACTTGACACCATTTCTATTAAATACAGAAACCCAAATAGGGGCAGGAGGACGTTTTTCTAAAGCATACCAAGGCTTTCTACTTTTGGTCAAAAACTTTTCGTTTATTTCTTCTTGCTCTCCTTTTTTGATATAGTTTTCAACTTCTTCACTTTTGGATTGTTGTCCATTAAAAAGGTAAGTTAGTTCGTCTTTTTTGATAAGATTTTTGAAATTTTCACTGGTAAAAAAATTAGTTTTTACGTCTTTAGCTTTACAAATACACGGCAATAGGTTTGATTCTGGAATATTGAACTCTTTTGCCTTTGAAGGTTTAAATGTGAAATATTCATTTGCACCTGTAGCAATGCCTCTAACTACTTTTGCGTATGTAGAAAACGGAACAAGGTTATTATAATTAATTGAGTTTTGTACTTGATAATATTTACGCCATTTTATAGTTGGGTCTAAATCTTCTGGAGCAAATGAAAACTCTCCTTTGCCTTTCGGATATGAATCAATATAACTTTTGATTAGCTGTAAATCTGATTTTGAATCAATAGTTGAAATATGTATTGCAGAATTATAATTATCATTGGCTAAAAGAAGAATAGATGCGGTTGTCATTGCATCATCAAAAACATTTTCTTTAAAGTCGATAACGAATAAATGTCTTAATGTTTTTGTTTTAACAAGGTATTCCTTTATTAATTTTCCGTAGTCAGAATTCAAAAACTCCGAAGGAATTATGTATGCAGCTCTACCTTCTTTATTCAACTGAAAAACCGACTTCAAAAGAAAAAGAGTGTAGAGATTGGTAAATCCGTTGAACTTGAATTTTAATTTACTTTCAACTTCTTGTAAAATTTGTTTATTGTCATAATCGTGAAACTTTAAATATGGCGGATTGCAGATAATACCGTCATATTTATTTTTCCAATCATTAAACATATAATCTTCAAGATTTAAAGAAACATTATTGAAAGACTCAAAGTGGGTTTTAGCTTCTTTTAAAATGGTTTCATCAATATCAAATCCTTTTATATTAAGGTTACTGTTTTTATTAAGAAGTGTCCTTGAAAAAATACCCAATCCAAAAGCTGGCTCAAGAATAGTTTTGCAGTTTTCATTTCCTAACAACCAATCCGACATTAAATCAGCAATCGGTTGGGGTGTGAAAAATTGAGCAAACTTTTTTCTGTGTTCCAGGTCTGTATTTTTCGAATATTTTTTTTCTAAATCCATTTTAAAAATCTGATATGTTTAATAATGCCTTTAAGCTATCAATGTCTAAATAAGCTGTTCCCTTTTCAAAACTTACATAGAATAGTAAACGACCTCTACCCATTTCTCTCCTAACGCTTTTATGTTCGGGTTCCAATATTTTGTACGCAACTTGATTTGTGTGTCGGGTGTTTATCTTAATAGTGGTTTTGTTTTGATTTTTAATGTCTTTACTTATTTCATAATGCTCTCCCTCTTTATCAGAATCGGTAATAAGTGTAAGAATGTTTTTAAAAGAGATTCCATACGACTTGTCAAAGAAAACTTGAAAATAATAATGAGGTACATTGAATGTTTCAGCCCATTTATAAACCACTTTAATATCCTCAACCTTTGGTGTTATACTTAAATAGTCTCTTTTTTGGCTGATGCTAATATTATCTTTTAAGTCTTTGAATAATTGAGTCAGTTCTTGTAGTCTTTCAGTTGAGTTCCAACTTGGTCTGCGAAAAGTAATTGCATTAATTGTTTCTTCGTTTATGCTTTTGAGTATGTCTAAATATGCTTTCTTTTTAGGATGCTCAAATACATCTGAAAACTCATTTATTATTTTGTCTTTTAATGATAGTGCAGTCTCCAAATGGAATTTTGTTCTTTCCTGCATTTCGCCCTCATACTTATCAATTAAAAAAGCACTTGAACGTATTTCCAATCCTGCAATTGCCTTTTTTACATAATCAGTAATTTGTGAGTGCTTAAGCTTGCTAATGTCGTGACCTAATTTTTCATCAAAATCAGATTTTCTAAAAACTAATAAATCCGGTCGTTTGCCTATTGTGTCTAATTCGTCTTGAAATTCGGTGTAGAATTCATCAAACCCAATTTCACCCGCTACTAAATCATCAGATTTCCCGTAACGAACAGCAACATAATTTTTTGATGTTTCATTGATTGCTCTGAAAATTAAATCTTCTGCCCAATCTCCTTGTTCCTTATTTGTTATAAAATTTGAAGATGCTTGAGTTGGAGGAGAAGTCCTATCTCTTGGTATTGAAAAATCAACAATTGTATCGGGAATTGTTTTTGTTATTTCCCTTAATTCATCAAAGTATGTCATATTGCTTTCTATATTTTATTTCTTGTTCGGCTACTTTTAAAGCATTTAATGCTTCCTGTTCATCTTTTATTATTTCATATAATTTTGTTCCAATCCATAATGCTTCTAATTCTGAAATGGGACAATTAAAAAGTTCACTAATTTTAATAAGATGCTCTCTTTTTAGGGTTTTTTGATTGTTTTCAACTTTGCTTAAAAATCCATCTCCAATCTCAAGTTTAGAAGCTAATTCCCGCTGAAACATCCCTGATTGCTCTCTTAATTCCCTAATTTTCTGCCCAAGTGTCATTGTACCTTTTTTAGACTTGACTTAATTTGGTCAAATGTAATAATAATATTCGGAGTATTGTTATAAGCGTGGGTAAAATTTTAGCTCTTTTGGTTTTAGCATTGGCTATGAGTGTCGGCAAAAACCAAATGTGCTAAAATGTGCGGCTGGATTTTCAGCTTGCAGGTAACTCGTTTATATGCGATACAAACATTCGCATATCTACCCAAATTTAGGTGTATATACGAAGGTTTGTTTCGTATTATTTTTTTTCAAATATATTTATTATTTCTTACAAATCATCAAAAGGACTTTTTATTTGCTGGATGCTTTTTGTACTTACATGTGTATAGATTTTGGTCGTTTTGCTACTATTGTGACCTAATAATTCCTGAATGTAACGTAAATCTTTTCCGGTTTCTAATAGATGCGTTGCATAGCTATGTCTTAACCAATGTAAGGTAACTGGCTTTGTTATTTCTGCTTTTTTTAATGCCTGATTTAAAACTTGTTGTAAACTCCTGTCATTATCAAGGTTTCAATCTGGTGTTCGCTTGCAACGAGTACCAGTTTACTCATTGAAACTAAATAAAGTGTTTGCAACACAGTTGTTTACATGAATTCAATGAACTCTTGTTTTAATGATCGGATTACAAATGCTACAATTTATCGTTTAATTTATGTAGGCACTCGTTACAAACGAGCACCAGAAAGATATCTACCCAAATTTAGGTGTATATAAGAAGTTTTTTTGTTTTATATTTTTTCAAATACAATCTTTTCGTTCTAAATTACCTTTTCGCCTTGATTACCACTGACAAAATTTTTCTTTGTTTTGAGTTTTTGTTAAGATCTCCGTTTAGTTAATTATCCTAATCGTATACAATATCTATTCAAATAATATGAATATAACTGTTCCTTTTAAACCGTCATCGAAAACAAATTCGTTTCCGGTAATTTTCTTTTTAAATGCAGATCAAAAGCCATACAGATGTTGCGCACAAAGGGTCTTCCGGCTTCTGTAATGCTCATTTTTTCTTCTTCGATTATAATTAACTGATCTTTTTCCATTTCTTTTAAATCCGATAAAACAAAAGGCAGTTCCTCAAAGTAAAAGGCTTTATTGTTCCAGGAAGTTTCAAGGGTACAGGTTAAATTCAGGATGTGTTTTCTTATAATTAAATCTTCATCTGTTAAAATATGCCCTTTGATAACCGGAAGCTGATTCCATTCTAATAATTGATAATAATCTTCAAGACTTTTGGTGTTTTGAGCAAAACTATACCAGCTGTCGCTAATAGACGAAACACCTAAACCAATCATTAGCTGTGTTTTCGAGGCACTGTAACCCATAAAATTTCTATGCAGGGTTTTATGCTGCGCCGCTTTATACAGGCTGTCAGAGGTTAAAGCAAAGTGATCCATGCCAATTTCATGATAACCGTATTTTGAAAGCATTTTTTTTCCAATTTCGTATAGCTTTCTTTTTTCGGCATCTTTGGGTAGGTCTTCGTCGTTAAATCCACGCTGTCCGTTTCCTTTAATCCAAGGTACATGAGCATAGCTGTAAAAAGCGAGTCGGTCTGGTTTTAAGGAATTCGTTTTTTCAATAGTATCAATGATATTTTCAATCTTCTGAAAAGGCAATCCGAAAATAATGTCATGACCGATAGAAGTATAGCCAATTTCTTTTGCCCAAAAAGTAACTTTGGCCACATTATGAAACGGCTGAATACGGTGAATCGCTTTCTGTACTTTTTCAGCATAATCCTGAACTCCAAAACTTAACCGGCGAAAGCCTAAATCATATAGTTTTTTTAGCTGTTCGTAAGTGGTATTATTAGGATGACCTTCGAAACTGAATTCATAATTTTCGGCTTTATGGGATAAGTTTAAAATGCCATTTATAAGATTTTCTAAATTATTTACGGAGAAAAAAGTAGGGGTTCCGCCGCCCAGATGGATTTCTTTTATAATGGGTCTTTCAGAAAGTAGATTGCAATATAAACGCCATTCTTTTAAGACAGCCTGAATATATTTTTCTTCAACAGCGTGGTTTTTTGTAATTCGTTTGTTGCAGCCGCAAAAAGTACACATGCTTTCGCAAAAAGGCAGATGGATATACAAACTTATTCCGTTTTCTGAATTGCTTTCTGTGAATGATTTTTGAAGCGATTCAATCCATTTTTGCTGGGTAAAATCGATTTCATTCCAGTAAGGAACTGTGGGATAGCTCGTATATCTTGGTCCGGGCACATTGTATTTCTGAATCAGTGAAATTTCCATAACAAAGCATTTAGAAGACCAAAATTACTTCGTCACAGGAAAGATAAAAATGATAAATATCATGTTAAGCCTAAATAAAAAGAGACTCATTACGAGCCTCTTTTCTGAATTAAATAACTAACGTGAAATAGAATCCTGGATGATTTTAAGCCATTTTTTTGCAAACTGATGATCCTGGTAAACGCTTATTTGTTTGATGCGGTCATCATCAAAATCATAGAAGGGTATGGTAATTTTTTTAGATGTTTCCTTTTCCTGAAATTCAAAATCGATTTTGATAATAGTATCTGAATTCCCATCAGTAGTCAAAACCAATTTACAGGAAGAAACACTTTTTAAATCCACATAAGTTGATTCCTGTTGATTGGGATTGAAATTCATCAAAATGAATTTTCGGTGTTTTTGATCTATAGTGAGTGTTTTATTATTTTGAGATTCAGTCAAATCAAAATCCTGCGGATGAGTTGGATTGAATTTCTTTTTAATATTCAGGATTTTGGATTTGTTCGCAGCGCTCGATCGTGCTGAAAAATAGATTGGGATGGCGACTATGACTGCAATCACAATTCCCATTAGGGTTATACTTGTTTCCATGATTTTTCGGATTGGGTGAATAAATGAATTGTAAGCTGCTTATAAATAGCTGCTTATTTTTTAGAAGAATCAGTTCTTCGGATTAAATTCATGTATTTGACTACCAGAAAAAATGGAAGGGGTAGAGCATCAGAAAGACCTTTTTGCTCTGTGTAAAAAATTGGTTTGAAAAGTTTGAAGCTGATTTTACTGCCAGATAATATGGTACAACAGCCAATAATGAGTGAAACCATTTGACTACAGTAGTATAGTTTGTTTTGATATTGGCAGCAAAGTGATAATTTGACTGAGGCTGTATAAAAGCCAGAGAATCGGTATAATCTTTAGAAAAATTGGTGTCTGTTTTTTGACTTTCGGTTTTTTGTACACTAATCTGTTTTGCCTGAGCAGCAAAAAATCCCATGATCAGAAGGGTAACAAAAATAACGGTCTTACGAATCCAATTCATGGAGGCGAATTTAATTCATAAAACACAATTAACGAAATTTAAATTGCTAATTACTTCTTAAAAGTTATCCTCAACTTTTATGAGTTGAGGATAATGTCAGTTATTGCTGCATTTTGAAGTAATAATCGGCTGAATGTTTTCCTCCTCCATAAAATAGGAAGAATATGCAAAGTAACAATATTGCTATTGCTACAATCAGGCTTTCGGAGTGCATGCGTCCCATAAAATTTACCAGTACGGCACCAAATAATATAGGGAGCTGAGATGCAATTGCCCAACGGGTCAGTAATCCAAAAACAATCATTATTCCTCCGATCATGTGGGCAGGAGCGATATAATGCAAAAGAAACATGCCGCCACCATACTGATCAACAGGAGAAATTAAATCATGCAGGTACTGGGCATTCGTGACAAATGAAATTCCTTTCATGAATAAAAAAACGCCTAATACAATACGTACTAAATCCAATGGTAAATAAGTATGCGCATTAGCCCACTTATTCAGACTTTTTACATTTTCCATGATACTACATAATTAAAAGTTGTACACTAAGTTACAAAAATTTAATGATATGTTTGTTTTAAGTGTCTGAAAATAAGGTTTTTGATTTTTTATTGGTCGTATTTTGTTAATTTAAAAATTCAGACTTGAATAACGCCTAAATTAAATGGTTTTTGAATAGGAGCGTGGTTTGCAGCTTCGATTCCCATAGAAATCCAGGTCCGCGTTTCTAACGGATCTATGATAGCATCTGTCCATAATCTTGATGCTGCATAATACGGGGAGGTCTGTTCGTCGTAACGTGCTTTTATTTTGTTAAATAACTCAGTTTCTTTAGTTTCATCAACTATTTCTCCTTTCGCTTTAAGCGAAGAAGCCTCAATTTGCGCTAATACCTTTGCAGCCTGAGTTCCACCCATTACAGCCAGTTCTGCGCTTGGCCAGGCACAAATTAGTCTTGGGTCATAGGCTTTTCCGCACATGGCATAATTTCCTGCTCCGTATGAATTTCCGATAATAACAGTGAATTTTGGTACAACAGAATTACTAACGGCATTGACCATTTTAGCACCGTCTTTTATGATGCCGCCATGCTCAGATTTAGATCCGACCATGAAACCTGTAACATCCTGTAGAAATACTAATGGAATTTTCTTTTGATTACAGTTGGCAATAAAACGCGTCGCTTTGTCAGCACTATCCGAGTAAATGACGCCTCCAAACTGCATTTCGCCTTTTTTGGTTTTAACGACTTTCCTTTGATTTGCAATAATTCCAACAGCCCAGCCGTCAATTCGGGCATAGCCTGTAATAAGAGATTGTCCGTAACCTTCTTTATAAGCTTCAAATTCAGAATTGTCAACCAGACGTTTAATGATTTCCATCATATCGTACTGTTCTGCACGTGATTTGGGTAGTATTCCGTAAATATCATTTGGTTCTAAAGCTGGTTTTTCAGTTTTGATTCTGCTAAAACCAGCTTTATCGTAGTCGCCAATTTTATCTACAATATTTTTGATTTTATCTAAGGCATCTTTGTCGTCTTTTGCCTTATAATCGGTTACGCCAGAAATTTCGCAGTGTGTGGTTGCCCCACCTAAAGTTTCATTGTCTATGGTTTCACCAATTGCTGCTTTTACGAGATAACTTCCGGCAAGGAAAATACTTCCTGTTTTATCGACAATCAAGGCTTCATCGCTCATGATAGGAAGGTATGCTCCTCCGGCAACACAGCTTCCCATTACAGCAGCAATCTGCGTAATTCCCATGCTGCTCATTTGGGCATTGTTTCTAAAAATGCGCCCAAAATGTTCTTTATCAGGGAAAATTTCATCCTGCATGGGCAGATAAACCCCCGCACTATCTACTAAATAAATAATAGGAAGTCTGTTTTCCATCGCAATTTCCTGCGCACGTAAATTTTTCTTACCTGTAATAGGAAACCATGCTCCGGCTTTAACTGTTGCGTCATTAGCGACAACAATACACTGTTTTCCTTTGATGTATCCTATTTTAACAACAACGCCTCCCGAAGGACAGCCACCATGTTCTGTATACATCCCTTCGCCTGCAAAACCACCAATTTCAATACTTTTAGACTTTTCATCCAATAAATAAGCAATTCTTTCGCGAGCTGTCATTTTGCCTTCAGAGTGCAATTTTTCAATTCTTTTTTCGCCCCCGCCTAATTTTACTTTGGCAAATTTTTGTTTTAATTCAGAAAGTAAAAGTTTATTGTGATCTTCGTTTTTATTGAAGTTTAAATCCATGATATAATATTGATTTTACAAAATAGTGTTGGCTAATTTACAAAATAGAAGTTAATTTTGAAGGATTATAAATGCGTTGAAACAAAAAAACAGAAGTTTCAGCTTCTGTTTTTATATCAATATACAATCAAATTATTTTTTAGAATCGCAAACCATTCTTTTTAAAATGGCCCATTGTTTTAAAGCATCACGGGCTTCAACGGCAGGATATCCCAGCATTGTTTTTCCTGCAGGAATATCTCCGGTAACACCTGAACCGGCACCAACAATAGCACCATCGCCAATAGTAGTATGATCTTTTATAGAAGCGCTTCCGCCAATAATAACTCCATTACCTAAAGTTACAGAACCGGCTAAACCGCTATTTCCGGCCATAATACAAAACTTGCCTAAGTTACTGTTATGCCCAATTTGAACTAAATTATCAATTTTACATCCGTCTCCAATCACAGTAGAACTAAATTTTCCGCGGTCAACACATGAATTTGCACCAATTTCGACTCCGTTTCCAATAATTACATTACCAATTTGTGGAATTTTTACCAAGCCTTTCTCTTTGCATGGGCGGAATCCAAAACCGTCGGCACCAATGGTTGCATTTGGATGGATAATACAATGACTTCCTATATGACAACGTTCGCGAACTACAGCTCCGGACCAGATAATCGTATTATTTCCGATTGTGCATTCATCCAAAATAGTAACATTTGGATAAATCGTAACATTAGCAGCGATTTCTACTTTTGGGCCAATATAACATCCTGCTCCAATTTTACTTCCTTTACCAATAACAGCTGTCTCATCTATAACAGCAGTTCTGTGAACTTCATTATGAAATATCGGACTTGGCGGAGCAAAAAGTGCCAGAATTTGTGACATGGCGAGATCAGCATTTTTTACTTTAATAAAAGCACGATTCTCTCCTGGTTCAATAGAAATATCTTCATTAACAACCGCTACAGGGGCTTTTGAAGATTCCCAAAATTTTTCGTATTTTTTATTTCCTATAAAAGAAATTTCAAAAGTTGTTGCTTTTTCTAATTGCTCAGTTCCGGTTATAATTTGAGAAGTGTTACCGTAAATTTCACCATTTATAACTTCGTTGATTTCTTGAATTGAATAGGATTTCATTTATTGAATTAAATTGATTAGGGATAATTTTTTACCAAATAAAATGAATTACATTTGAATTACCTAATCTTGTTTTTAAGTTTTTTTAAATATGTATTTAAATTAAATATTTAAAATTATTTTTTTTAACATTTAAATATTAAAATTGGTAAATTTTTGACCAATTATTAACTATGTTTTAATTTGTAATTCTTTAAAAAAGATTGTAAACCCAGTGTTTTATTGTATTAATTTTCTTTAAATTAATAGTTAAGATTGTTCTTTAATGGGAGCGGAGTGTTACTTTTAGAAAGTTTATAAGTCTATATGTGATTATTTTTGAAATAAAGGGTAATTTGTTTTTATTTAAACTTTGCAAGCAATAAATAAAATCAAGTGATTTTTTTATCTTTTTAATGATTAACGTTTTGCAAATGAAATATTAACAAGTTAAATTTTAAAATGATATTTTACTAAAGAGATCTTTGATCTTATTTGTGACGTTTAAGAATGAATTTAAAACAAAAAAGCGATTCATTTTTTAGGTGAATCGCTTCATTAGTAGTAATTTCTTAATGTTACTCTTTAACTTTGGTAAGGGAAACAGCATTGATGCAATATCGTAAACCACTTGGTTGAGGACCATCAGGAAAAACATGACCTAAATGTGCGTCGCAGGTATTGCATACTACTTCAACCCGAATCATTCCGTATGATTTGTCAGCATGATAGGCAATTGCATTTTCTTTGACAGGCTGAGTAAAAGACGGCCAGCCAGTTCCTGATTCAAATTTTTCAGAAGCATCAAAAAGCAAAGTGCCACAGCATTTACATTCGTAAATTCCAGGTTCAAATAAACTGCACATTTCAGAACTGAATGATCTTTCAGTTCCTTTTAGTCGTGTTACCTGAAATTCTTCCTGAGTCAATGATTGTTTCCATTCTTCCTCCGTTTTTTCCACTCTTTTATCGGGAGTTGGATTTCCTTTATTTGTAAAATGAATTACATCTGCCCATTTTATCATAACTTTTCTTTTTAGTTGAATGTTTCAGGTTTCAAGTTAATGTAAGCCTGTCACTGAACACTATAGTCTGAACACTAAAATACTATTTATTCTTCTTCTTTTTGTCCCATCATCATTAAATATGCTTTAAGGAAGGGGTCAAGATTTCCGTTCATAACGCCATCAACATCACTGGTTTCATAGCCGGTACGAACGTCTTTTACCAATTTATAAGGCTGCATAACGTAATTACGTATTTGCGAACCCCACTCGATTTTCATTTTCCCGGCTTCGATATCGGCGCGTTGTGCCTGCTGTTTCTTTAATTCGATTTCATACAATTGAGAACGAAGCATTTGCATAGCACGCTGTCTGTTATCTTGCTGAGATCTGGTTTCAGAACACTGAATCTGAATTCCGGTTGGTTTGTGAACCAATTGAACTTTGGTTTCAACCTTGTTAACATTTTGTCCTCCGGCACCACTTGAGCGGGATGTAGTAATTTCGATATCGGCAGGATTAATGTCAATTTCGATACTGTCATCAACAAGCGGATAAACATAAACAGATACAAATGATGTATGACGTTTGGCATTACTGTCAAAAGGTGAAATTCGGACTAAGCGATGTACGCCGTTTTCTCCTTTTAGATAACCAAAAGAATAATCACCTTCAAATTCTAACGTTACGGTTTTGATACCGGCAACATCACCTTCCTGAAAGTTCAGTTCTTTTATTTTATAACCATAACTTTCGCCCCACATCATGTACATACGCATCAGCATTCCGGCCCAGTCACAACTTTCAGTTCCACCGGCTCCGGCTGTAATCTGTACGACGGCACTTAAACTGTCACCTTCGTCAGAAAGCATGTTTTTGAATTCGATGTTTTCAATGTGCAGCTGGGTTGCGTTGTAATTTTCATCAAGCTCTTCAACAGAAAGTTCTCCTTCTTTATAAAAATCATAAGCAAGCTGGAGTTCATCTGTAAGTTCGACTGCTTTGTTGTAATCTTCAATCCATTTTTTCTTGTTTCGAAGATTTTTTACAATCATTTCTGCTTCTTTTGGTTTGTTCCAAAAATCAGGAGCAAAAGTTTTTTCTTCTTCGTTTGCAATTTCGATTAGCTTGGCATCAACGTCAAAGATACCTCCTCAACGCACCAAGGCGCTCCACAATACCTTTTACTTGTTCGGCTGTTGTCATAAATTAATTAATAGTTTTATATGTTTTTTACAAATATTACGTTTAATTTGGTACAAGTTAAAAATTATTAAATCTCGCAGTTAATAACTAACAGTAATACGTAATTTTGCTGTACAAAAATAAGATATAGTTTTTAGAATATGGAAATAAATTTAATTAGCGATACCATTACCAAACCTTCATACGAAATGCTGCAGTATATGTTTAACGCTCATGTAGGCGACGATGTATACAGACAAGATCCGACGGTTATCGAATTAGAAACCAGGGTGGCTGAGTTTTTTGGAATGGAAGCTGGACTTTTTTTTCCTTCAGGAACTATGGCGAATCAAACCGCTATTAAACTGCATACTCAGCCCGGAGAACAATTAATTGCTGATAAATATGCACATATTTATAACTATGAGGGTGGCGGCGTTTCTTTCAATAGTGGCGTATCATGCTGTTTGCTGGATGGAGATCGTGGTATGATAAATGCTGCTCAGGTCGCTGCAGCTATAAATGATCCCGAATTTTATCACAGTCCGTTAACGACTTTGGTTTGTGTAGAAAATACTACGAATAAAGGGGGCGGTGCCTGCTATGAATTAGAGGATTTAAGAGAGATAAAAAAAGTTTGTGATGCCAATAATTTGAAGTTTCATTTGGATGGCGCCAGAATTTGGAATGCCTTGGTCGCTAAAAGACAAAATCCGAAAGAATTTGGAGCTATTTTCGATACTATTTCAGTTTGTTTGTCAAAAGGGTTAGGGGCTCCAATAGGTTCTATTTTGCTGGGTACCAAAGCAGATATTCACAGGGCGTTAAGAATCAGAAAGATACTCGGGGGCGGAATGCGTCAGGTTGGCTATTTAGCAGCCGGAGGATTGTATGCTTTAGCACACAATATTGAGCGAATGGCCGAAGATCATCGAAGAGCTAAGGAAATTGCATCAGTTTTAAAAACAAAGCCATGGGTGGCTGCTATTGAGCCTGTGGAAACCAATATTTTGATTTTTTCATTGGCGGAAGGTTACAGTGATCAGCTTTTAATAGAGAAATTAAAACAGAAAAATATTTTAATAAGTTCAATGGGAAACAATAAACTTCGAATTGTAACCCATTTGGATTATAAAGAAGTTATGCATACTTATGTGATGGATACGCTTCAGAAGTTTTAGAAAAAAGTTAAAAGTTATTCGTTAAAGGTTTAAGTGATTCAAAACTTCTAACTCATAAACTTTTAACTCATAACTTAATATTACTTAAAAAGATTATCCATTCCCGGAATCATAGGCATATCCATTTTTGCTACTGCATCAAGTTCTTGCTCGTTTATACGTGTTGCTTTTTCGATAGCTTTGTTTAGGGTTACAATTAAATAATCTTCCAATTGTTCCTTGTCTTCAAGCAATGAATCATCAATAGAAACAGTCTTTATTTCTCGGCTGGCTGTAATAGTGATTTTCAACAATCCGTCAGCACTTTGTTCATCAATTAAAACAGTATCCAGACGCTTTTTTGTGTCTTCAATTTTTTGCTGGGTCTCCTTAAGTTTACCCATCATTCCCATTAAATCCATTTTTTGTTTGATTTTTAAATTATTTCATACAAAATTAGTATATTGCTATATGAAAACAATAGATTTTTTTATGAAAAAATTAATTTCGCTTCTCTTATGATTGTGCTATTTTTGTCTCTTCTTATTAAAACTAATGCCTAATTAAATAAATGCAAAAAGATATAGTAGTTCCAAAAGCAAAAGAAATTCCGAAGTCATTAAAAAAACATAAAGAAACACGTGTCGATAATTATTTCTGGCTAAATGACAGGGAGAATCCTGAAGTTATTGATTATCTGAATAAAGAAAACGATTATTATCGAAAAATGACTGCCCATACGAAAGATTTACAGGAATCTTTGTATGAGGAAATGAAAGCAAGAATTAAAGAAGATGATTCCTCTGTTCCTTACTTTTATAATGGTTATTATTATATTACCCGTTTTGAAACAGGACAGGATTACCCAATTTTCTCAAGAAAAAAAGGAAGTCTTTCTGCAGAAGAAGAGATTATGTTCAATTGCAACGAATTAGCAAAAGGTCATGCGTATTTTAAACTAGGAGGATTAAGTGTAAGTCCGGATAATAAATTTGCCAGTTTTAGTGTTGATATTGTAGGAAGAAGAATTTATACCATTCAGATTAAAAATTTGGAAACCGGGGAGATCCTGCCAGAGAAAATCGAAAATGTAACCGGAGAATCAGTTTGGGCAAATGATAACAATACTATTTTCTATGTCAGACAAGATGAGGTTACTTTGCGATCGGATAAAGTTTTTAGACATAAATTAAGTTCAGATTCCGCAACAGATGTTTTGGTTTTTAATGAAACCGATGACACATTTAATGTTTCGGTAAGCAAAGAAAAATCCAGAAAATATATTGTTATTGGTTCAGGTAGTACTTTAACGACTGAATACAGAATTTTAAATTCGGATACTCCCGATGGGGAATTTGAAGTGTTTCAGACCCGTGTTCGTGGTTTAGAATATAGTATCTCTCATTATGAAGATTCGTTTTATATTTTGACGAATAAAGACAAGGCAACGAATTTTAAGTTGATGAAAACGCCTGAAAACAGAACCGAGAAAAAATTCTGGAAAGATCTTATTCCACATCGTGAGGATGTTTTGCTGGAAGATATTGAAATATTCAAAAATTACTTAGTCGTTGAGGAACGTTCAAACGGATTAAATCATATCCGGATCATACCCTGGAATGGAGATCCTGATTATTATTTGCCGTTTGGTAGTGAAACCTATAATGCTTATACCACAACTAATATTGATTTTGATACAGATGTTTTACGTTATAGCTACCAATCACTGGCAACACCATCATCTGTAATTGATTTTAATATGAAAACTAAAACCAAAGAAATCTTAAAAGAACAAGAGGTTTTAGGAGGGAAATTTGATAAAAATAATTACATAGAAGAAAGAGTCTGGGCAACTGCCAGAGATGGTGTGGAAATTCCAATTTCGATGGTTTATCGTAAAGGATTGGAGAAAGATGGCAAAAATCCGTTGCTGCTTTATGCATATGGATCTTATGGGATTACAATGGAAGCCTATTTTTCGTCAACAAGGCTTTCTTTACTTGACCGCGGATTTGTGTATGCAATTGCTCATGTAAGAGGAGGTGAAGATTTAGGAAGACAATGGTATGAAGATGGGAAACTGTTAAAAAAGAAAAATACCTTTACAGATTTCATCGATTGCTCTAAATTTGTGATAAACGAGAAATATACCTCTGCGAAACATTTGTATGCAGAAGGAGGGTCTGCTGGAGGACTTTTGATGGGGGTTATCGTAAATGAGGCTCCGGAATTGTATAACGGAGTTATTGCTCAGGTTCCTTTTGTAGATGTTGTGACAACGATGCTTGATGATAGTATTCCATTAACAACAGGGGAATATGACGAATGGGGCAACCCGAACAATAAAAAATATTATGATTATATGTTATCGTATTCGCCATATGATAATGTAAAAGAGCAAAAATATCCTAATATGTATGTTTCTACCGGATTGCATGATTCTCAGGTTCAGTACTGGGAACCTGCAAAGTGGGTGGCAAAACTTAGAAATCTAAAAACAAACGATAATCTACTGTTTCTGGATACTAACATGGATGCTGGTCATGGTGGGGCTTCAGGCCGTTTTCAGGCTCTAAAAGACTTGGCAAGGGAATTTAGTTTTTTATTAGATTTAGAGAAAATTCAAAGCTAATTAGAAATTTTTTGTTAAATTTGCAACCTATCGGGGTTATCAAAAAAATTCCCCTGATTAACTATTTTTTTATGAAAGAAGAAATAAATGCTTATAATAATGTTTTAGAGTTAATAGGGAACACCCCCCTTATTAAGCTAAATAAAGTCACCGAAGGGTTAGAAGGGAATTTCTACGCAAAGGTAGAAGCTTTTAATCCGGGACATTCGTCAAAAGATAGAATAGCATTGTATATCCTTGAAGAAGCGGAAAGAAGAGGGATTTTGTCTCCAGGTGATACCATAATTGAAACAACATCTGGTAATACAGGTTTTAGTTTGGCTATGGTAAGCATTATAAAAGGCTACAACTGCATATTGGCAGTAAGTTCAAAATCATCCAAAGATAAAATTGATATGTTGAGGAGTTTAGGAGCAAAAGTATATGTTTGCCCTGCTCACGTTTCGGCAGATGATGAAAGATCCTATTATAACGTTGCAAAACGTTTGCATGAAGAGACAAAAGGTTCTGTTTATATTAATCAATATTTCAACCAGCTAAATATTGATGCACACTATAATACTACCGGACCTGAAATCTGGCAGCAAACCAAAGGTCAGATTACACACTTAGTTGCTTGTAGTGGAACAGGAGGAACAATCTCAGGAACTGCTAAATTCTTAAAAGAGCAAAATCCAAATATTAAAATCTTAGGAGTTGATGCTTTTGGATCGGTTTTGAAAAAATATCACGAGACAAGAGAATTTGATACTAAAGAAATTTACCCGTACCGTATTGAAGGTTTAGGTAAGAATTTAATTCCTTCAGCAACAGATTTTGATATTATCGATAAGTTTATGAAAGTAACGGATGAAGAGAGTGCTCATACTGCAAGGGAAATTACACGTAAAGAAGGATTGTTTGTTGGTTATACTTCAGGTGCAGTGATGCAGGCGATTAAACAATATGCAGAAGAAGGGGAGTTTACTAAAGATAGTAATATTATTGCGATATTCCCTGATCATGGTTCTCGTTACATGAGCAAAGTATTTAGCGATGACTGGATGAATGAACAAGGGTTCTTTGATAGCGTTAACGAAGAAGAAGCTCAAAAAATTGAATTTGTAAAGTAAAGTAATTAAAATTACTTTTTAAGTATAAACAAAAAAAACTCCAGATGAAAATCTGGAGTTTTTTTGTTTATAGTATTTTATCTATTTTGCTAAAAGCTCTAAAACTTTTGCTCTTAATTCAGGACCTCTTAAGTCTTGTGCAACGATCTTACCTGATGAATCAAGTATAAAGGTTGCGGGGATAGATTCAACGCCGTATTGTTTTGCAATTGGTTCATCCCAGAATTTTAAGTTGGAAACGTGTGTCCAGGTTAAATTGTCTTTTGCAATGGCTTCTTTCCAGGCTGATGATTCTTTATCAAGTGAAACACCAATGATGTTTAATCCTTTTGAATGAAGTTCTTTGTAAATGGCTACCACATTAGGATTTTCCTTTCTGCATGGTCCACACCATGAAGCCCAAAAATCTACAATTGTTACTTTTCCTAAGCTTTCTTTAAGCGATACTGTTTTGCCTTGTGGATTAGGAGCTGAAAAATCTGACCTTCATTTAGCGCTGCCAACAGGAGGAGCTGATGCACCTACTGCAGGCATTTTCATTTGCCCAATTTTTTCTTTAATTGCTTTTCCTGGCTTAGTATTTTTTAAAGACTCGTCTAAAGAGTTGTATAGACCTTCTGTTTTTTTGAAATCAGAGCCTGGATCATTGATTAGACTTTGGACAATTAAAACTGAAATAAAAGATTTTGGGTGTGTTTCAGCATAAGCTGTGTATTTCTTCTTAGATTCAGCCTGAACATCAGTCTGGATAGTCATATACTGTTTCATCAGACTATTTATAACTGCTGTGTCTTGTTTTTGTTGAGCAGTCTGCATAGCCTGAGTATTTTTTTTCTGAAAATCCATTAGTCTTTTTTGAACTTTTGTAAGATCTTCATTGAATTTTACGTACTCATCATTACTGTAAGTACCTGAAATTTTTGACTTATGAATACTATCTTTATCCACCTCAATTTTAATTTCACCGGTTTCCAGGATAAATGGCACCATACCTTGTACATCCTGAACAATTAAGGTATGAAAAGCTGGTTCAGTAACTTTTCCTTTTATTTCAAATTTTCCATTTTCAACTTTTACTGTATCAAGTGGCAAAGTAGCCATTGTGGTTGGATCCTGACCTTGAAGGATTATTGTTTTTCCATTCTCAATTCCTTTTGCAGTTCCTGTAATAAGGTATTCTCCATCTTTAACTTTGCTGCAAGAAATTATCGCTGCAGAAGCGGTAAGTAAAAAAAATATTTTTTTCATTATAAAAAATTAATTAGTTAATTGATTTGCGCAACAAAAGTATTTAAAAATATAGAACATCAATAATTTTACTGCCTAAAATTTTGTTATAGTTTGTTTTATTTTAAAAGGTTTGTAGTTAGGTGTTTAGTGGGTTTTAAAGCCTGATAAAATAAATAACGCCTTCACTATTCAGAATCATATTAAACAATTTGGTGCTTTTGAGCATAAAAAAAGCATTCTGTCATCAGAATGCTTTTAAAATAATATATAATGGAATTTTATTCCTGATTTGTTTTCTTTCTCCATGTAAAAGAGTTCAAAATGTGTCTTTTTGCAAATCTGGCAGGAGAATCAGCGTTTACCATTTTTACATAAGTAGCTTTAGGTACGCTAATGTATTCGTAAACACTTCCGTTAGAGAAATCAATAATTAAACGACCTTCTACAAATTTGAAATCTGTAATAGTACAAGTAGTAATTGTTTCTGTGTACTCAGGTAAGTTAAGCTTAATGGTATCTGGATGGATGCTTACTAAAAAATGGTAAGCTTCAATGATCGTTTTGCTTTTTTCCTCTGCAGCTTTTAAACCAGCATCATCTCCCTGAAATTTGTCAGGATGAGCTTCTTTCATCGCATTACGATAAATGGTTTTTAAATCTTTTAGCTCTACAGTTTTCTCTACGTTTAGTAACTTACGGTATTCAACTATTTTTTTCATAAATAAAAGGGAACTACTTGTCTATTAGTTTGAAATCGATATTAATTAGTTCAAATCGACAAATTTTTTGCAAAGGTACACTTTTTTTTAACTTTTTAGTTTTGATGTAAAAAATATTCAGGAAAGTTACTTTATTAAAACATTAACAGATAGTGTTTAGTTCGTTTAATCACAGATAGTGTTTAAAAAAAAACATTCTGAAAGGCAAACCATGAAACAAACAAACCATGAAACCTGAAACAGTATTATTCGGGCTTATGGTTTGCTTTGTCGAAATTTCTTGATTTTTTAGGATATTGTTTATAGCTCATATCGCTTGGATTTTCAATAACAGATTTTATTGTAATCCAGTCACCTTCTTTAAATTTTGCCTGAACCATTTTATAGTCTAAGAGATATACACCGCAGAAATAATTATTGTTTTCATCTTTTTCGATAATACCTGTAAAAACTCCTTTTTGGGGCATTTTTTGTTGTTGATCTTTAGACATGATTTTTTATTTTGAAAATTAAAAGGCAAAGGTAATCAATTTAGGTTGGTTTTAGGGAGTTCGTGACAATCTGAGTATATTTGCATATGCAGAAAAATTTTAAGCCACATCCGAATTCCTTCAAAAATACATTTTGTGTTTTTAGTGAAGTGCTTCCAAGTCAAATTGAAGGTTTGAAAAAGCAATTCGAAAGTAAAGCTGGAAGTACATACTATTACACTGAAGAAGGAATGTATCGTGTTTCGAATCATTGGGGAAGACTGGCTAATAGTAAATGGCGTTTGATAGCCCGGAATCCTGAAACGGAATCTAAAATGAAAATAGGTTTTGCAAAATGGGAAGAATTTTATCCCGATAATGCCGAAGAGAAATTGTATTACCTTAAAGCAGATTTCGAAAACAATCTTGCGAATTATGAACACAAGAATAATCCGGAATATGATCGTAAAGCAATTTTAAGGACTAGTTTTGAAACAGCAAAAAGATTAAAACAAGTAAGGAATCTTCAGAAATTGACTTCGTGGGCAAAATATTTTGATCATGACGATATTGATGATCTGCGAAAACAGCTTATCAACGAATTAATTTATACGGAGAAAAGTTTAGAACAAATTAAAAGAGAAATATAATGGGGCGCAATAACGAACGAAATATCAAAAAGCATAATGACAAATTGCACAAAACCCAGGTAAAAGCAAAACAAGCTGAATTGGCACGCAAAGAAAGGCTGAAAGAAATTGTAAAGAAGTTTAACGAAAATAAAAACGAAGAGTAATAAAAATAGTTTCAAGTTCCAGGTTTGATGTTACAAGTTAACGTGATGATGTAAAACCTGAAACTTGAAACCTGAAACAAAAGATAAAATGAGTAATAAATTTGAAACGTTAAAGGCAAGTGTACAGGAAATTATTGATCTGATTGCTGCAGAAAATAACAGAGAAGCTAATAACAAACTGCTTGAAGTAAGTGAAGTTCTGGATGAAATGATTGATTTTGCTGAAGAAGATGAAGAAGTGCGTGAAATAACCCGTTATCAGGTGTTACTGAATCAGCTTCATGTAAAAATTAATGGAGAAGAACCAGTTGATGGAGAATAAAACGTGTTTCTGTGATACAGGATTGCCTTTTGAGAAATGCTGCGGATTATATCTTCAAAATAATCAAAAAGCGCCAACAGCTCTGGCTTTAATGCGATCCAGATATTCGGCTTATGCCACTCAAAACGCAGATTATCTCTTAGAAACCACTTATATTTCTGAAAGGAAGTATTATTCAAAAGCCGAAATTTTGAAATGGGCAACAAGTAATATGTGGCAACAACTCGAAATTTTATTTTACACAGAAAATAAGGTGGAGTTCAATGCTTATTTTTTGGATGAAAATCAAAAACCGCAAATTCATCATGAGTTTTCAACTTTTAAATTTGAAAACGGAGAGTGGTTTTATCTGGACGGAATTTAAATAATTGTCAGTATTATCGTTGATTTCTAAGGGTTTTTAATCAATACTTTAACTAAAAATTAATAACTGTTTCTTTTTTCATAGTTCTAAAAAAGATTAATTTTAGAATTATGAAAAACGAATTTAAAAAAGGTTTTTATTTTAAGACTTACGAAGCGCCTTTTCAGTCTCCTTTTGAAAAGCTTTTTGGTATATTCAAGGAGCTGATTACCCATACTTCCGGTGATTTTGATGAAGCTATAGACTGGCTCCGTGAGCTGGATAAGGAGTATAAACTGACTGATGAAAACTACACAATCGATGATTTTATCGAAGACCTAAAGAAAAAAGGATATATAAAGGATGAAGTCAAAAATGACGGAACTCCAGGTTTTGGAATTACAGCCAAGACAGAAAGAGCAATTCGTCAGCAGGCTTTAGATCAGATTTTTGGAAATTTAAAACGTGCCGGAAACGGTAATCATAAAACCAAACATGCCGGAAACGGTGACGAGCATACTGGGGAATTTCGGGAGTTTAATTTTGGTGATGGTTTAGAGCGTATTTCATTGACAGAAAGTCTCAGAAACGCACAAGTCAATAATGGTGTTGAAAGTTTCATGCTGACAGAAAATGATCTGGTTGTCGAAGAAACACAATTCAAAGCACAAATGAGTACGGTTTTGATGATTGACATTAGTCACAGTATGATTTTGTATGGTGAAGACCGAATCACACCTGCCAAAAAAGTAGCGATGGCTTTGGCAGAATTAATTACAACGCGTTATCCAAAAGATACCTTAGACATTCTGGTTTTCGGAAATGATGCCTGGACAATTCCCATTAAAGATTTGCCTTATCTGCAGGTAGGACCCTATCATACTAATACTGTTGCAGGATTGCAGTTAGCCATGGATATTTTGCGTAGAAAACGAAATACCAATAAACAGATTTTCATGATTACTGACGGGAAACCAAGTTGTGTGCGTGAGCGTGACGGTTCTTATTACATGAACAGTAATGGTCTAGATGAGTACATTGTTGATAAATGTTATACTCAGGCGCAGCAGGCGAGAAAATTACACATCCCGATTACAACTTTTATGATTGCCAGAGATCCTTATTTGCAGCGATTTGTGAATCATTTTACTGAAGCCAATCAGGGAAAAGCATTTTACACCGGACTAAAAGGTCTTGGAGAAATGATTTTTGAAGATTATGAAACAAATAGAAAAAAAAGGGTTCGTTAAGATGTAAATGTATTAATTGTAGTGAAAAACTTACAATATGTCTGATTCCAAATCAAAAACATAATAACATAATCTATATTTCAATAAAAATGGAAATAAACAATATAAAAACATTAGGTCAGTTAAAAGCTGCTGGATATAAAAGTACAAGTATAAAAGACGAGTTAAGAAACAATCTTCGTGAAAAAATAAAATCAGGGAAACCTGTTTTTGAAGGGGTACACGGATTTGAAAATACCGTAATTCCTGAATTGGAGCGTGCAATCCTTTCTCGTCATAATATCAATTTGTTAGGGCTTCGCGGACAGGCAAAAACACGTTTAGCACGTAAAATGGTCGAGTTGTTGGATGCATATATTCCGTTTGTTGCCGGTTCAGAAATTAATGATGATCCGCTGAATCCAATTTCCCGTTTTGCTAAAGATTTAATTGCAGAGAAAGGCGATGAAACTCCAATTTCATGGCTACACAGAAACGATCGTTTTTTTGAAAAATTAGCAACGCCTGATGTTACAGTAGCCGATTTAATTGGAGATGTTGATCCAATAAAAGCTGCAAATCTTAAACTTTCTTACGCAGATGATCGAGTAATACATTTTGGTATGATTCCAAGAGCGAATCGCTGTATTTTTGTGATTAATGAATTGCCGGATTTACAAGCCAGAATTCAGGTAGCCTTATTTAATATTTTGCAGGAAGGCGATATTCAGATCAGGGGTTTTAAATTAAGGATGCCGCTTGATATGCAGTTTATATTTACGGCAAACCCTGAAGATTACACTAATCGAGGAAGTATTGTAACACCGTTAAAGGACAGAATTGGATCTCAAATCCTGACACATTATCCCGAAAGTGTAGCTATAGCCAGAACCATTACCGAGCAGGAGTCTAAATTAGACCAAAATCAGACAGACATTGTGTATGTTCCAGGTCTGGCAAGGGATATTTTAGAACAAATTAGTTTTGAAGCCCGTGAAAGCGAATATATAGACAACAAAAGCGGTGTGAGTGCCAGAATGAGTATTACAGCTTTTGAAAATTTGATAAGTACAGCAGAACGACGTGCTTTAATTTCGGGTGGTGAGAAAACTACACTTCGCTTATCAGACTTTATCGGAATTATTCCGGCGATTACCGGAAAAGTCGAATTGGTTTATGAAGGTGAACAAGAGGGAGCTGCTGCCGTAGCGCAGAATTTAATTGGTTCTGCAATTCGAACTTTGTTTACAGATTACTTTCCGAAGATTGAAAAATTAGAAAAACCAGGAGAAAAAACACCTTATTCAGATTTGATTGAATGGTTTTTTGCGGAAAGTGGTTTCGAATTATTAGATGAAGCTTCTGATGCTGAGTACCAAACCATTTTAGACGAGGTAACTCCGTTGGATATTCTAATTAAGAAATACCAGCCACAACTAGATAAAAAGGATCTTTATTTCATGAAAGAATTTGTTTTATGGGCATTGGTAGAATATAAAAAACTAAGCAAAGACCGTTTCGCAACCGGACATCAGTTTAAAGATATGTACGGAAGTTATATTAGTAAATTATAATTGCAATATTTTATTAAACCTGACAATAGAAATGTTGTCAGGTTTTTTATTTTAAGTTTTAATACCCTATTTTACGTTTCAATGCTTATTTTTGCTTCAATACACATATTCTGATGAAATTACTCATAGTCGAAGACGAACCCAATCTGCTTTCTATTTTACGTAAAGGGTTCGCTGAAAATAATAACGATGTCAGCGTGGCTCTTGACGGTACAACAGCATTAGAAATGATTCATAATTATACTTTTGATGTAGTAGTTTTGGATGTAATGCTGCCGGATATTAACGGAATTGAAATTTGCAGAAGATTACGTGCCAGTAAAAATTTCGTTCCGATTTTGCTTTTAACAGCTCTGGGAACTTCAGAAAATATTGTAACCGGACTCAATGCAGGTGCAGATGATTATTTGGTGAAGCCGTTTAAATTTGGTGAACTTGATGCAAGGGTTAATGCCTTAAACCGAAGAGCCCATCAGGACACAGAAAAAGTGGATACGATAATAATTGGTGATCTCGAAATAAACGGCAAAGCCAAAACAGTAAAGCGTGATGGCGAACCTATTATTTTAACAGCCAAGGAATTTAAATTATTATATTATTTAGCAAAAAACACAGGCAGAATAGTCTCAAGGGATCAGATTTTAGATAATGTCTGGGACATTAATTTTGATATGAATACTAACGTTGTGGATGTTTATATCACGTATTTAAGAAAAAAAATAGACAAACCTTATAAAACCAAACTTATTCATACCATGAAAGGTTTGGGTTACGTTATACAGCTATAAATGGATATCAGAAAAAGAATTACTTTTACTTACGTAGCACTTTCTACCTTTAGTACTTTGCTGTTGAGTGTCATAGTATTCGTGTTATTCAGGGAAAATAACCGCTACCATTTCTTAAAAAGACTCGAGGACAGATCGAAAATTGTAGCTTCCATTCATTTTCAGCATGATCCTGAAAAAATAAAATATTACAGTAACTTAAAGAAAAACGGGCTTGAAGAACTTATCGAAGAAGAAGAATATGTTCTTAAAATAAATAGTGCTAATAGTTTTGACTATAATACAAAACTGAATTTGCCGAACGAATTTTATTCTACTATTCTTCAGACTGGGAAAGATTATTTTGAAGTTAACAGCAAATATTATCTGGGGCAGGTTTTTACAGAAAGGAATCAAAAATACATTGTAATTGTTGGTGCTCGTGACCACAGAGGAAAAACCACAACTGTTTACATCGTGAAAATATTATTTTTCGGAGGTATCGGATTTATATTTCTGGCTTTCATATTAGGACGCTTTCTGGCAAAACGAGTCATTAACCCGGTAGCCAGAATTACTAAAGAAGTAAACAGAATCAGTGCATCAAACCTTCATAACAGATTACCGGAAGTTAAAAACTCAGATGAAATTTCAGATCTGACAGCAACTTTTAATGATATGCTGGATCGGTTGGAAACCTCTTTTGAAATTCAGGCAAATTTTATTAATAATGCATCCCATGAACTAAAAACGCCTATTACAACTATCATTGCCGAAGCTGAGATTATGCTTTTAAAAGAGCGTGAAAAAGAAGAATATATACAGTCTTTAGAAAACATCTACAGTCAGGCATCTAAATTAGGCAACCTGACAGAAAGTCTTCTTAAACTCACTCAAACTGGCTATGATGGTAACAAACAGGTTTTGGATATTGCCCGAATCGATGAGTTGTTATTGGAAGTAAAATCTGATCTGGATAAGATTTTTCCGAACAATCGTGTTAGTATTAAACTTAATTTTGCTCCAACAGACTCTAATTTACTGTTAATTGCGTGTAATAAGCCGCTATTAGAGCTGGCAATCAACAATATTATTACCAATGGTGTAAAATATTCTGACAATAATGAGGTTTTTGTAACACTTTCTGCAAATAATGATGCGATTAAAATTTCGATAAATGATATTGGTATCGGTATTCCGCCAGAAGATATTCCGCATTTATATGAACCTTTCTTCCGGGGTAAAATTGCGGCAAAATATATCGGTTACGGTTTAGGACTTCCTTTGGCTTCCAAAATCATTCGCATGCATGATGGAGAAATACAAGTACAATCGGAACAGAATAAGGGTACGATTGTAACGATCATTTTTAAAAAGTCAAAAGACAAAAAGAAGAACATTAAAAATTCTAATGTTGAATCTTAGAAAATTTTAATTTTAGATTAAGACCTTTCTAATTATCAGGTTGTTATTTTGTCTGTATAAACTAAAAGATTATACATATGAAAAATTTCCTGATACCTACGACTTTAAAAGACGATACCATTTCTGCTATAAAATCGGCAATTAGCCAGGCAAAAAATGCGGAGTGCGAAATTGTTCTGATGATGGTTGCTGAAACACCGGATTCATTTTCATCTTCTCATTTTTTGCGTGAAATGCGAACCGGACTTACTAAAAGTCAGGAAGAAGTTTTGGCAACCTGTAGATATTTGATCCATCATACTAAAAACTGCCAACTTAAAATCCATAATCAATACGGACTTTCATTACCTGTTTTTAGAAGGGTGATTGAAAATTTCTCCATAAAATTAGTTATTCTTCCACATTCTTATAAACAGGAAACCAAACGTATCCACCAATATCTCGTACAATTAGCAGGAAATCAAAAATGTCCTGTTCTGCATTTAGGAAACGAAAAATTCAAAGATTTCAGTAAAGCACTTTATATTGAAACCAGCAGTGCCAATGTGCATGTAAAGGATGTTCAGCAGTTTCTAAACGAAAATTTCTCTTATGAAATTGTTAGCCAGGCTTCAAAAACTGAAGATTATGAAAATACAGCTCCTTTATCTGAAGCGATTTCAAAATACGAGATTGATTTGTTAGTTGAAACACGCAAAGGAGAAAAAATTAAATTCAAAAAATTAAAAAAACAGCATATTAATGAAAAGCTGGGGCTTCCGGTACTTTCATTATACGAAGAGCTGGTTTAATTTTTTTAGTGAAGAGTAATTAGTAAAGAGTAATTAGTAAAGAGTAATTAGTAAAGAGTAATTAGTAAAGAGTAATTAGTAAAGAGTAATTAGTAAAGAGTAATTAGTAAAGAGTAATTAGTAAAGAGTAATTAGTAAAGAGTGATTAGTAAAGAGTGATTAGTAAAGAGTGATTAGTAAAGAGTGATTAGTAAAGAGTGATTAGTAAAGAGTGATTAGTAAAGAGTGATTAGTCTTTCAGAGCAATAAGAAATAACTACAAAGCTAATTACTAAGGACTAATCACTAAGGACTCAATAATAATTTAAAACCGAAAATATGTTATTAAAGAAAAGAATACCAATGAAGTACGTTCTCGGGAAAATTAAAGTAGAACTTGGACTTGTAGCCGCCTACACTATAGTATTTGAGGTTTTTCACCACTATTTTGTTACGCTTCCCGTAGATATTCCAATAGCTATTCCAACCATGATTGGAACCATTATATCGTTGTTATTAGCTTTTAAATCAAACCAGGCTTACGACAGGTGGTGGGAAGCCAGAATTGTGTGGGGAGCTGTTGTAAATGATTCAAGAACGTTAATTCGTCAGGTCCTGACATTTTACAAAGACCCGGATTTTTCTGTTGAGGCCAGTGAATTTAAGGAAAATTTCGCCAAAAGGCAGATAGCATGGTGTTATAGTTTAGGGCAGTCACTTCGAAACAGGGATGCGATAAAACCGCTTAAAGGTCTTTGAGTGAAGAAGAAATAAAATGCATCAAAAATCATCAAAATATACCAAATGCAATTTTAATGCTGCATGCAAGAGATGAGATCTTCGAAAGGCAAAAAATGATAAGGCATTAATATGTATCAACAGGTAGAAATTGACAATACATTTTCGAGATTATCTGATGAAATGGGGAAATGTGAACGAATTAAAAATACTATTTTCCCAACAACCTACAGTATGTATATTCGATTAACATTGTACATGCTTATTTTGTTACTTCCTTTTAGATTAACAAGTGTATTGAGCTGGTTTGCAATTCCATTAATTACAGCTATTGCCGGAGCTTTCTTTTTAATCTAAAAAAAAGGCGATTATTTGCAGGAAACTTTCGAAAACAGACCAACAGATACGCCGGTTACGACTATTGCAAATACAATCGAAAAAAATATTAAACAGATGTTAAGAGCCTGTTTAGATTTTATCTAATTGCTTTTTACGGCTTATTTTCCGCTATATTTCGTTAAATTTACTCAAAAACAAGTCTATTATTCTTTCAAAATTTGCCTCATCTATCGAAAAATAATCTCATAAAAATCTAAATATTTAAATTTTAAACAGGCTCTAAATGAATATCAAAGTGAATTTGATCTAAAAGAAGAATCAAAAAAAACGGATAGTAATATTTATTATGTTTTGTAAATTAATTTTTGGTTTTAATTGTTGACCGGACAGTAAGTAGTTGTACTGTCCGGTTTTTTATTTTTAAGCAAAGTACTTATAAAGTTTGATGAGCCAGTTTGCCTAATGTTTGTATGGAGTGTCGTAATTCATTGGTCCATGGCAAGCCAAAACTCAGTCGCATGCAATTTGAAAATTGATCCTGAAAAGAAAAAATACGTCCCGGAGCAATGCTGATATTATGTTTCATTGCCCAATGATAAAATTCGGCAGTATCTATTTTTTTGTCAAGTTCAATCCAAAGGAAAAAACCGCCTTGAGGCTGGCTTACTTTTGTGCCTTTTGGGAAAGATTCTAAAATCGTATTGATATAATTATTGCAGTTATAATTGAGAATCTGGCGAATTTTACGAAGATGATTTTCATATCGGCCATTTTTTAGGAAATCACCCACAACTTCATGTGTAATGGTAGGAGAGGAGATGGTGTGATATAATTTTGTCCGTAATATTTCTTTTTTAAATTTTCCCGGTACAACCCAGCCCACACGATAACCAGGGGCCAAAGTTTTAGAAACCGAACTGCAGCACATTACAATTCCGCTTTTATCATACGTTTTACAGTTTGTTGGCCTTGATGAGCCAAAATACAAATCACCATGAATATCGTCTTCAATCAACGGAATATTGTGTACTTCCATCAAACGAACAGCTTCTTCCTTATGTTCGTTTGGCATCATACTTCCTGATGGATTACTGAAGTTACTCATCAATACACAGGCTTTTATTTTTTTTGTTGAAATGGCTTTTTTTAAAGCTTCAAGTTCAATTCCGGTAGTTATGTTAGTTGGCAATTCCATTACATGCAGACCTAATGATTTGGCAAGCTGTAATACGCCAAAATAAACCGGACTTTCGGTAATAATCGTATCGCCTGGCTTTGTTACGGCCATCAAACAATAAGAAATGGCACTCACACAACCGGGAGTCGTAATAATATCCTCTTCTGTTAAAGTGCCGCCCCAGTTAAATGACCAGCGGGCTACTTCTTTTCTAAGATTAACATTTCCCTGCATTTCTTCATAACTAGTTCCGCTATTTGGCAGCTGTCGCATCGCCTGAATCATTCCTTTATTGAGTTTTGCTATTGGAAGAAGTTCATTCGATGGAAAACCTAATGAAAGCATTGTGACAGTAGTACTGGTCATATTTCCGTAAACCATATCGATTAAATCTTCACGGTCAATATTTTGAGTGGTCAGAACAGGAGAACTGGGAGTTGGTTCAGGAGCAATTCTTGCCGAAATATTGCTTACGTAATAACCTGATTGCGGTCTTGATTCAATTAGTGACCGACTTTCAATTTCGTAATACGCTTTACTTACCGTGCTCATGCTGTAGCCTGTTTCTGCACACACTTCCCGAATCGATGGCAGTTTGTCCCCAACGTTTAAAAGGCCCGATTTTATTTGTTTTTCAATAACATCAGCAAACTGTAAATAGAGATAATTTGAATTTCGCATAAAAAAAAACTGTTCTGCTGCAATTTACAAAAACTGTATCTGTATTGCTGTATTCTTTTTAAGAAATTTGCTCTATATAAATATCAAACAAGAAATCCCCCATGAAAACAACAAAATATTATTTAACTGCGATTACAGCTTACACGACCTGGGGTTTTTTCAGCCTTGTGCTAAAACCAATACACGAATATGCTTCGCTGGATATTTTATTCTATCGTGTTTTTAGCTGCAGTATGTTAATGCTGCTGATTTCATTTGCTTTTAGAAGAAAAAAAATACAGGAAACGATTGAGATTTTCAGGACTTTATCCCCTTCAGGAAAAAGAAAAACCATTTTATTAAACATTGGAGGAAGCTTTTTTCTGATGGCTAACTGGTTTACTTTTATTTATGTCATGAACCATGTTAGTGTAAAAGCGACTTCTTTGGCTTATTTGGTTTGTCCTATTTTAACAACGCTCCTGGCTTACTTTATTTTGCGCGAAAAATTGAAAAAAACTCAATGGCTCGCAGTAGGACTAAGCATTTCGGGCTGTTTGTTGTTATCCTATGCAGCTATTATGGATATGTTTTTTAGTATCATTATCGGATTTACATATGCCTGTTACTTAGTAAGTCAGCGTGTGAATAAAGGTTTTGATACGTTTATTGTACTGACATTTCATATTACGTTGGCAGCTTTACTTTTATTACCGTTTTATCCGTTGTATAGTGGTCCGGTACCTAAAGAGTTTACTTTTTATTTTTGTATTGAAACGATAGCTGTATTTTTCACCATTATACCCTTATTCCTGAATTTATATGCACTATCGGGAATCAATTCCTCAACAGTAGGAATGCTGTTGAATATCAATCCGATGATTGCTTTTGGGCTCGCTTGTTTCGTTTATAAAGAGAAAATTACACCGTTGCAGATTTTGGCTTATAGTATTATTTTTATGGCTGTACTCGTTTTTAATTCACACCATATTTTTTTCAGGAAGCAAAAAGGTATTCTGACAGCTAAAAACTAAAATGTAGAAATTAAATATTTGTCCGGAGGATTTATCATCTGTCCGGACTTTTTTTCAAGGATTTTAAACTTTATTTTTGTACTTAAAAATAAGTAAAATGTTGTTTCTGATTTTAAGTATTATTTGTAGTGTAACAGTAGGCGTTATTTTTAAAATAATCCGTTATTACAATTGTAACCCTGTTCAGATCATTACTTTTAATTATGTGTTTGCACTCTTATTTTGTTATTTTACTTTTAGTCCAAATCTGGATGAGGTTGATGCAAAGGCACCCTGGAATATTTACCTTTCAATAGGTGTTTTGCTGCCAGTTGTTTTCCTTTTTTTAGCATCTTCGATTAAACATATGGGCATCGTAAAAACCGATGCGGCTCAGCGACTATCTCTTTTTATCCCGATACTCGCAGCCTGGCTTCTTTTTAAGGAAGAATTTAATGCTTATAAAGTAATAGGGCTTGCGGTTGGATTTTTAGCTCTTTTGTTCATTTTGAAAAAGCCTTTCGATAATGAAAAGAACAACTGGATTTATCCTGCATTAGTTTTATTAGGTTTTGGAGTAATTGATATCCTTTTTAAACAAATTGCGCTTTACAGTGATCTGCCTTATACAACTTCTTTATTTATTGTCTTTTGTATCGCCTTACTGATTTCTTTGGTAATTGTGATTTATAATGCTGTAGTGAAAAGAGTAAAGTTAGAAATTAAAAATACCCTTTTCGGAGGATTGGTAGGACTCTTTAATTTCGGAAATATATTGTTTTATCTCAAAGCACATCAGTCATTTTCAGAAAATCCCTCCACTGTTTTTGCCGGAATGAATATGGGCGTCATTGTTTTGGGGAGTCTTGTGGGAGTACTTTTTTTTAAAGAAAAATTATCCAAAATCAACTTTTTAGGAATTCTTTTAGCCTTAATTGCTATTATTTTCATTGTGTTTTCTCAAATCAAGTAAATATTAATTATCTGTAAATCATTGAATTAATTTATTTTTTTTAGACTATTTTCTTTTTTTTATAAATAACTCTATAAATTCTATAGAATTTATAAAATATATTTATAAATTTGCCTTAACAATGAAAAACTTTAATCGAAATATCATGTCATTCAGATGCAGCTTAGTGATGTGCTGCATGTTGAATCATTTCCTGAAATGGCGTTAATAGAGAAAGTTCTTGTTAGTTTTTTTTTTTTAAGCCTTTCATCAACCATGAAAGGCTTTTTTTAGAATTTATTTAAAACCATAGATATGAGATCAAATAAATATACCAATACGCTGATGCAGGGCATTCTTATCAAAATCCCTTGTTGCAGCTGCTGTAATGAAGTAAAGAAAATGTGAATCGCTCTTTTGTAAAACAAAGAAGACTTTAAAATATAAAATTTCAAAAACAATTGAATAAAAATCTTAAACCAAAAAATTATGAGCCTAGGAATAATTAAACAGAATCCTTTTCAGTCAATGATTGACCGTTTTAATATCGCAGCCGATATTTTAAACCTTGATGAATCGATCAGACAGAAATTGCAGAAACCAGAAAAGCAAATTGTTGTCAATTTTTCGATAAAACTGGATAACGGGACAACGAAAAACTTTGAAGGATACCGTGTTATTCATAACACAGCCTTAGGGCCGTCAAAAGGAGGCATTCGTTATGATACCGCTGTAAACCTTGATGAGGTGAAAGCACTGGCAGCCTGGATGACCTGGAAATCTGCTGTAACCGGAATTCCGTTTGGAGGAGCAAAAGGCGGAATTATTTGCGATCCGAGAGAACATTCTAAAACAGAATTAGAGAAAATAACGAGAGCGTACACAAAAGCATTAGCAGATATTTTTGGCCCTGAAAAAGATGTTCCTGCACCCGACATGGGAACAGGTCCTGACGAAATGGGCTGGCTAATGGATGAATTTTCTTTGGTTCACGGCAAAACAATTCATGCTGTTGTGACAGGGAAACATTTACATTCCGGAGGTTCTTTGGGAAGGGTAGAAGCCACAGGAAGAGGGGTTAGTATTATTACGCTTCTGGCACTTCAAAAGATAAAATTAAGACCGGCAAGATCGACAGTCGCCATTCAGGGATTTGGAAATGTGGGGTTGCATTCGGCTTTGTTTTTATATGAAAAAGGGTTAAAAGTAGTTGCTGTCAGCGATGTTTCGGAAGCTTTCTACAATCCTGAAGGGCTTAATATCCCAGAGCTGATTTTGTATTATAACCTCAATAATAAGAGCATTAAAGGATACCCAAATTCGGTAACCATTAAACATGAAGAATTATTGCTTTTGAAAGTTGATGTGCTGATCCCGGCAGCAAAAGAAGATGTGATTACGCAGCAAAATGCGAATGATATTAAAGCCAAAATTATTGTTGAAGGGGCTAATGGACCGGTTTCTTCAGATGCGGATAAAATTTTGCATCAAAATAATGTTTTAGTGGTACCGGATATTCTGGCAAATGCAGGTGGAGTGACTGTTTCTTATTTCGAATGGCTTCAGAATTCACTTTTAGAATCATGGAGAATTCATCAGATTAATAAGCGTTTGGAAGATATACTCGAAAAAGGCTTTGAAACTGTTTTTAGAATTGCAGACAAACATAATGTTAGTCCCAGAATAGCTGCTTACATTATTGCTTTACAAAAAGTAGCCGATACGCAATCTGTAAAAGAGGTCGCATTTGAAGCACCAAAATTCAAGCAGAATTAATAATGAAACGAATTAAGTAAAAGATGTTTTCATTAGTTGTTAGAAATGGTAATTAATGAAAATGTCTTTTGGGTTAAATCTTAAATTGAACCATAATAAGTTATTTATCAGTTAAAAAGTAATTTTTAAAAATGGAACATATTCATTTTCTCGCGTTCGCTATGCCTGCGTTTTTCATTTTTTCATTTTTGGAATATAAACTGGCACAGCGCAGAAAACAACCGGAGATCTTCAATTACGAAAGCTCAGTTTCCAACATTAGCATTGGTATTGCAGAAAGATTAATTAATCTTTTTGTCATAGGGAGCTTTTATCAGCTGTATTATTTTATCTATGATCATTATCGGTTTTTTGAAATTCCGAATAATGTTTTTGTATGGTTTGCCTTAATTTTAGCAACAGACTTTGTTTGGTACTGGTATCACAGGCTGGGTCATGAAGTTAATTTTTTCTGGGCAGCGCATATCGTGCATCATCATAGTGAAGAATTTAATTTTACTGCCGCAGCCAGAATTACGACTTTGCAGGCAGTTGTTAGAACGGGGTTTTGGTGTGTTCTTCCTCTCGTTGGGTTTCACCCTGATATGGTAATCACGATGTTGATTGTGCACGGAGCCTATTCTTTTTTTACACATACACAGCTTATCGGAAAAATAAAATGGCTTGAGTACGTTTTTGTTACGCCATCAATTCACGGAGTTCATCATGCATCTGACGAAAAATATCTCGATAAAAACTACGGAGATATGTTTACTTTTTGGGACCGTATTTTTGGTACTTTTCAGGAGGAGGAAGAGAAACCAAAATACGGTTTAACCCACCCGTTAAAAAGTTATAGTTTCCTATGGCAGCATACACATTATTACTTCGAGATTTATGAATTATGGAAACAATCGAAAGGTTTTAAAGCCAGATGGAATGCCGTTTTTGGGAGCCCGGCCCATATGGATCAGGATATTCGGTCTAGGTTAGAAAAACGTTTTTTGCAGGAGAAAAGAAATCCGCATCAAAGGCTAAGATTTCGTAATTATCTTTATATCCAATTAGGAATTTGTACATTATTTCTAACCGTTTTTACGTATTATTTTGATCTTGTGAATCTTTTGGATAAAGTTTTCGTACTGTCTTTTATCCTGATTACACTGATAAACTGCGGTGCTTTACTGGAACAAAGAAAATGGATCTATTATCTGGAATATGGTCGAATATTTATTGTAACTACCTATTTTTTATACGAAGAAAATTTATTGACATTTTTATTTGTTCCGATTGCCATTATGATTTTTGCAGAGCAGTTGTTTTCGCTCAGCACACATTATCAGAAAATGGTGCTGCAGCTGGAAGCTTCTGAGTAAGGAAATATAAGTTTTAGCCAACAAAAGATTATCATTATACAGGACTCTCGATGCATTTTTTGTTCCGTTTCCCTGCACAAGAAACATCGAACAGATGATGTAATGATTTGATCTAGCGGGTTGCAATTTAAATTCAGGTTTTATTTGATTTCTGGGAGCGTGTGAGGGATAGGAGCAAATTACCGAAGTAATGCAGATAGCCCGACAGCATCGTGATAAGAGGGCGAATAACCGCTATGTAGCTTTGCCCTCTTATCACGATGCTGGCACACCCGGAATGTAATTGAATCATACCCGATTATAATCGCCTTTCCAGAATTTTATGGCCTTTTTTATATCGTCTCCAGAAAGGTTTTCTGTAAGGGCACGCTCAATTAGTGGCAAAAATTCAGTGTCGGGCGCAAAGCGGAATGCAAATATCTGATCGTTTGTAAATTTGTGTTCAATAGTTTCAAATCGGGTTCCGGTAAGTACAAAATAGCGGTATCGAAGTTCCAGTTTAATAATTCTGTTTTGTAAGATTAAGGCATAATGCTGGCGAAGCATAAAAGCAACACAGAACAGGAATATGAATATTACAGCAATGAATCCCCAGATTAAGTGTTGGGGAGTGTTAAACGCAAAATAAATGCTAAAAGCCAGAAAAATAATCAGAACAGGGTAATAGATGAAATGATGTGGTGTATAAAATCGAATATGATTTTGATAAGATTGCACTTTCATGATAGGTTTTTGTTTTTGGTGAAACGTAAAAAAGCTATTTAAAAAATAGCTTTTTTCCAAAGAAATGAACATACGGTAAAGTACGGTTTTTCGGGTATTATTTTTTATCTAAAGCCTGTTTAAGCTGTTTAGCATGCTGTAGGTGCGCAGTCAATGCTGTAACATTGTTTGAAGCCCATGTTTTTATTTCCGGATCACTAGCACTTTCAGATGCTTTAGTAAATTTATCAATTGCTTTTTCATGTCCGTCAACCATCATATCGGCAAACTTCTTGTCAAAATCAACCCCTGTTTTTTTGTTAAGTTTATCGTATTCGTCTTTTCCTTCTTCAGTAATCGAAGTTGGAAGTGAAAAATTTCGCTTATCGGCTATGGCTTTAACTTCTGCAGTTGATTTTGTATGCTCATCGACCAGCATTTTACCAAATTTTTTAACCTCAGGATTGGTACTTTTTGTTTGGGCAAGTTTTCCAATTTCGATTTCAGCCAGATTGATTTCTGCTGCATCCACTAAAAAATCAGAATCATCTTCTTTAGAATCTATTGAGTCAAATTTTGCTTCGTTTTGATCCTCTGCAACTTCTTTTGGGTCTTCTTGTTTTGCTTCATTTTTGCAGGAGTTTAAACTCAGTAAAACAATTCCTGCTCCTAAAACTACTTTACTTCCTAAAAATATCTTTTTCATGATTTTTTATGTTTAAAATTTATGAAAGTAAAATTATTTAAACAGGCATAAGGTATTTTACACTTTGATTTGATAATGTTATATCATTCAAACTTTAAGAGAATGGCTAATCATTTTCCATTCATTGAGTTTTGACTCAAAAGTCTTGCTTGCGTTAGCGGGACTTGTAGAAGGCAATGTGATGTGCTCATACTTATTTTCTAATTTGACATATTTTTTAAAAAAGGCAGCTGCTTTCTGTCCATTGAAAAAAATGGTTTTAATGTTTGGATGTTTTTTTAAAAATTGCTCAAAATCATTTGTTACTTCATTTTTAATGGCACTGTCAAGACTGCCTATTCTTTCACAAAATTGCAGAACGTCCCATAGGGCGATGTTGTTTTTGATTAAAAGATTTTTCCTTGTTTCATAATCTTTAGAAAAATCTTCGTTTAAAACTTCAAACATAAAGCGCCAGAAATTGTTTTGTGGGTGACCGTAATATTGTTGTATCTCCAGCGACTTTGTACCTGGCATTGTTCCTAAAATTAGGATAGAGGCATCAATTGAAGCGATAGGGGCAAAGGAAAAACTTTTCATATATCATTTTTAAAAAGTAAAGTAGGAGTAATTATAAAACAAATCTCAAAAATTATATAACATTTTTGAAGGTGTTTTAGACGAATTTTGAAATTCATCATTAGAAGAAAAATATTGTAATTCAGTTCTTAAGATATAAAGATAATTTTAGAATTTTAAATCCGAGCAAAATGAAAATAGTAACTATACATAACGATAAAATTAAAAATATATTCGAAGAGCTAACTGAAAGTTTAGGAGGTAAGATAATTTTTGATTCAGATGAATATGGTTTAGAAGTCAGCAATAATTTTGCCAAAGGGACTATTGTAGGATCTTCTTTTGGTGATGCTGTTTCCTGTTTGCAATTTGATATGGTTTTTTCTGAAGATGTCAGAATTTGTATCGGAAATCCGGATATTTCTCCGGTTTATTTTGCTTATTGTTCAAAGGGAAATTTAGCACATAGTTTTGGAATGTCTGGTGTTGAAAGAAAACTGAAAAAGTTTCAGACTGCTATAGTTTCATCCAGACAAAATGAAGATAATATTTTGTTTTTTGAAAAGAATACCAATACGAAAGTGACTTTAATCGTAGTAGGAACTCAAAATGCCAATTTAGCTGAAAATAATTTTTTGAATCGTAAAGTAAAAGAAACTTTTTTCGAAAAGAACCCTTCGGATAATTTTTTCTATGTGGGTTCTTATAATTTAAAAATAGCCGAAAAAATAGAGGAATTAAATGCCGTTACCGAAACCGGAATTGTTCGCAATCTTTTAAAAGAAGGCATCCTGAAAATTATTCTGGCAATGGAAATCCAGCAGCATTCTGATGATATGAATAACGGCTTAAAAGAATCAGGCTGTCTGACATTAAAAGAGATGGAGGAAATAAAAAAGCTTTCAGACCTTATAAAAGGAAGTCCGGAAGAGCCATTTACTATAAAATCGCTCAGTAAACTGTCTGGTTTGTCACCTAATAAGTTACAGGAAGGCTTTAAAACGATCCATGACAGAACGGTAAATGATTTTATCACACACATGCGAATCTTAAAAGCCGAATTTTTAATTAAAAACTCCGATTTAAATATTTCTGAAATAGTGTATTGTATCGGTTTTACCAGCAGAAGTTATTTCTCTAAAATCTTCAAGCAAAAATTTAATTGTAGTCCAAAGGAATATAAATTCAGTCAGAATCAGCTGGCAATTACGGCATAATATAAAAACGCTGAGAGGCTAAGGTTTATTATTTGATTATTTAGTACTTTTTGATAACAGACTATTTTCAGTCTAAAAACCTTAGTTTCTCAGTTTTTTATTGTTTTGAGTTGTTTGAATTTGAGAAAGTATAGGTTTCAAAAGCCACACGAAAGGATTCGTGCTGGAGCGGTGAAGGAAAACACGACAAAACCATCTTTGAAACCACTTCAAAAAAAAGAGGCGCGATAGCCTCTTGAAATTCTTCTGACTCCTTTATCGAAAAAACCATAGTAGCGGAATCTCAGCGGTTTCGTTCAACACGGTCTTCATTGTTCGTGCTTCGCACGCAACGAATCCCTTGCTGTTGGCGGTTGTTTTTTATTTATCTATTCCGAGTTGTTTTCTAAAATCCATATTTAGACTATATTGTTCTTCGATAGGAACTTCTTTTCTTGAATTTTTATTTATTTCTTTACCTTCTTTTGTCCAAAGAAAAGGTACGAAGTTATAGACTTTATCTCCATTTAAGTTTTCAACATCTTCTTTCCAATTTGTCCATCTAAAACCTTTGTAGAATGTTTCTAAATCATTGTTAAAGCAAAAAACTAAAAATTCCGAATAAGACAAATCTAAAGGTTCAAACTCTAAAGTGTCAGGCGCAAAATAATAAATCTTCCCAACGTCTTTTCCTAATCCACCTCCGTTTAATAAAAAAAATCCACCAATTACATCGTCGGCAATCAATAAAAAAGGAGTTGGCTTTCCAAATTCGGTTATAGTTTTTCCAAAATTCCAATCTGGAAGTGTTCGGTTAAGTTTTTCGTTTCCAGAACCTAAAATTCTAATCCAACCATTATCGACTAATATTCCGCCCGTTTGATAAACAATCGCTCCCATCGGTGAACGAGTTGTAATTTGAGTTTTGAATAATGCTTCTTTTGCTTTTTCGTTATCGACTTTCAGTATTTCAATTTTATTTTTTGCTGAACTTATCCATTCAATTACCAATTCCCAACCTGGTTCCGTATCATTTATTAATTCTTCAACTTTTCTCATTTTATCTTGTGAATAAACATTCAAATTCACGATGATTAATAATATAAATAGAATTTGTTGTTTCATTTTAGTTCTGTTTTTTGGCAAAATAACCGCCAACGTGCCGCGGCTTTGCGAAGGCGGGGATTTTTAGCACTAAACTTCATTAGATGCACAAAACTTGAATTAAGCACTTCGCTGTTATAGAAGCACGAAACCCCCGCTTTTGCAAAAAGGCTGTTATGCACTGTATTTCTTGTGTAATTCGGCATTTATTAAATTATCAAATGATGAAGATTTTAAAGTGTTATTCAAATCTAATTTAAAGCTTGGATTTTCACTTATTATTAAATTAAGTTCATTAATAGAGGTCTCAATATGAGGTATCAAAATGTCAATATTATCTTCAAGATCTTTAAGATTTTGGTTTAGAACATCATTTACTAACCAATTGTCAGATTTTCTCCAAACAAATGCAGTCATTCTTGAAATATGAAATTGAGAGTTTTTAGCCAAATATCGCAAAGTCTCATCCTCGCTTATAACGTATTCAGAAGAATTAATGTAGGCAGCTGTTTTGTTTTTAATGAGGTAACTTATTATGAAAGCTTGAATAGGTGCAATTTTGAATATACTATCATAATAATCGCTCCAAATCTTATACTTCCTACTTCTAGAATCAGAAGGCCTTTTTAAAACAATCGCTAGATATGATGTAGCAGCAACTTCATTGGGAATGATTCTGTTTATGTCTTTGTCTTGATATTGTCTGGGTTTTCTTTCAAAGAAATAGTTGTGTATTTCAAAAGCTCTTTCAAAGTCTCTTTGAATTTTATCATTAGCTCGTAAATTTCTATTTGTTATTTTATTTTGATTGTTAGTTGTTAATACGACCTTGTCAACTAAACCCAAATCAGAAGTTTCAAATATCTTTAAAATCACATTTGTGTTATCTTGTAATAAACCTTCCTTTTCTGCAATTGCTAGAGAAGATGATGTTTGACAGCCATTGACAATCTGAAGGTTTTCGATTTTCATATGAGGATTGTCAGGGTCTGTTACTGGGTCTACTTTATCACAAACAATTGTTACACCATTATTAAGAAACCAAAAAAGCGGACTTGTTTCTTCATTTGAACAAGTTTCTTTTATGTCTTTATTAACTGTGCCTAAATTACCCAAATACTTTCTAACATTTAAGTCAAAAATAAAACCCTTGTCATCTTCATTAACGATTCTAGCAATTTCTTTTGCCGTGGTGGTACATATAATACCCTTTAAACCAAATGCGTGATATTTTATTAAAGATGGGGAGTTTGTGTCATACTTAATTTTAATGTTTGCATTTATTTTTTTGTTTTTCTTTTCTTGCGAATTAATCCTATCTACAATCTCAATAGCACCTATTGATTCAAATGAAAAAGAAGAGTAGGTACCATTATCAAATTGCTCAAATATTACTTTTAATTCTTGGTTATATTCGTCTGAGAGATTAGTAGATAGCCCATTAGTAATGTATGCAACTTCTACACTAACATTTGATGGACCTACAAGGTTAATTAAATCTTTACATTCTAAAATCTTATCTCTAAACTTTAAGTTTGATAAAGTTAGTATATCTGCTTTTCTGCGATTAAAAATCCAATTAAGTCCATTTCTAATTTGAATTAGTGAATTAGATGAAAAAGAGTTTTCATTTTTAACTTGGGATATATAAATGGTTCCTTCTCCATCTTTATTGTCAATAGTAATGTTGTCGATTTGTTTGTCCTGTCCACCGTCAACATCATCGTTTGGGTCAAATGAATGTACACTTGTGTCAGTGAAAAGACAATGTGCAAAAATTTGAAATGCTTTATCTTCGTTACTTAAGCCAAATGTCTCGTTTAATTTTTCGATTTGGTCTTGTACAATTTGTTGTCTGATGTCCATATTTATTATTGTATTGTCAGTTTTTTAATATAGTGCATAACTCGTTTATATGCGATACAAACATTCGCATATCTACCCAAATTTAGGTGTATATACGAAGGTTTGTTTCGTATTATTATTTTCTCAAATATATTTATTATTTCTTACAAATCATCAAACAGTATTTTAATTATCTAATAGGAAGGAATTAAGTTTTAAATGAATAGTAATTTACCTTCCAAATCGGTAATATTCTAAATCCGGATGTTTTTTGTTTTTTATAGAATGTAAAACAGAATTCATGGCCATAACGCTAAAAGTGATTCCGTTACCGCCAAATCCTAAAATGTAGTGTTCGTTTACATCAGGATCTGGTTTTCCAAAGTAGGGCAGGCCGTCTTTGGTCTCGCCAAAAGTACCAGCCCATGAATAATCTATTTTGAAATTAATTTTCGGGAATTTTTTTTCGAATTTATGTAAAAGAAACTTTTCTTTTCTGGGCAGAAATTTGTCACGTTTTACAGGATCCTTAAAATCTTCATCCGCACCGCCCATAATAATTCGGTTGTCAGATGTCGTCCTAAAATATAAATAAGGTTTAGAAGTATCCCATAAAATGACTTTCTTCAAAGCATCGGGTAAATTAGGAATGCTTTCTGAAGTAATAACGTAGGTACTCTTAAGATCGACTACTTTATCTTTAAGCGTTTCGGTACTTTCATATCCGCTGCAATGTATAATATGATTTGCTGTTATGGTGTGTTTATTTTGAGTTCGGGCCATCATTTTTTCTTTTTGCTTTTCTGTCGAAATGATATTCGTACGGTCAAAAATCTGCATTCCTTTTTTTTCGCAGTAAACATATAAATCATGCGCAAGTCTGTACGGATCCATCACGGCAGCTGTGTTAGATTCTATGGCTGCAATGGCATTTAATCCGTATTTCTCCAAATCCCATCTTTCCAGCCAGTTTACATCAAAACCATGCTCTTTTCGGGCATTAAATTCGTTTTTTAAAAAAGGAATATCTTTTTTAAAAGAGCAGAAATAAATGCTTTTTTTGAATTCAAAATGGCAGTCGCTTTTTACATCGTCTATAATTTTACGCAGGTCAAAGATGGCTTTTTTCCCGTTGCTATAGCTGTCAACTGCGCATTGTGTACCTCTTAAATTTATAAGTTCATGCAGCGGAACATCGATTTCGTATTGCAGCAGGGCAGTACTTGCTGCGGTACTTCCGTTGGCAATGTCACGACGGTCCACGACTACAACTTTTTTTCCTTCATTAATGAGCTGATAGGCAATCAGGGCACCGGTAATCCCACCTCCAATGATTAAAATATCCGTTTCAATATCAGAATCTAATGATGGGTAACTCGTATCCATTGCGTATTTTAAGGGCCAGAAACTTTCTGTTGAGCGTAATTTCATGTTTTTATGGCTTTGGCGTATATTTTTATATTATTGGGTTACGTTTTTTGATAAATGTGTTTTTTTGAACTCTATTTATTTTTACTTCACTTTTTCTTTCTTTACAACTCTATTGCTTTTTTCGTTGTAAACAGCACCTAGTATTTCTTTTCCTGTTTTGCTGAATATTTTTATTTTCGGGTTTTCGTGAGTACCGGTAATGGTTATAGGAAAACCAATAATCCCAAATGGCGGAAGCCCCAATCGCATTCTTAAATCCAGTAATCCGCTAAAACTGGTCGTTCCTTTTATAGTTGGTCTAAAACTGGCTACACTGAAAGTAAATGGTTCAAGGTGAATGAGGTTTTTATCAATTTTTGATTTAATTTCGATACCTTTCATATCAGGATTATTCAGACCATCCTGACCGGTTTCAGAACTTATTCCGTCAAATAATTTGAGACCTTTGATTTTTACATCGCGCAGATTGAGGGTACCGCCTCCTTCAAGAGATTCGTAAATCGGACTCATATTTCCGTCCAAATCGCCTTTTACTTTGTAATCTACAGAGATAATTCCATACGCTTTTTCGGCGGCAGTTACCATATCATGAAACATTGGAATTTCTTTGTAAGCTCTTTGAACACTGAAATCTTTGGCACGAAAATGTGCATCAAAACGAGCCGAAGTAGGAGATTCATTTGTGTATGACGCATCAACCACCAGTGCACAATCAATAATATTAAACACAGCATTTTGCAAGTAAAAATTGCCTTTAGAGATACCTGTTTTTCCTTTAAGATCATTAAAAACAAGACCATTATATTCGACTTTATCTGCATTTGCAGTAAGGCTGACATCTAAATTTTCAGGTATAATGACCACTCCGCTCATTTTTGGATGATCTTTTTTTGCATATTCTACTTCTAATTTTCGGTCTGTATTTTCACCTTTTTCCAAAGCCATAAATTCATCTACATTGATCAGTTTCGATTTCATATTGAAATTACCGCTTAAAGTTCCGCGTGATTCCAGGAAATAATTGATTGTATTTAAAAGGTATCCATTAATATTAAAATCTGATTTTCCATAAGAAGCGTAGAATTTCTCGAACCACATTTTTTCATTCTGAAATCTGAAGTTTCCCTGTTTAATAAAAAATGCTTTGGGAAAAAGTGCTGATGTTGCCTTGATGTTTTTTAGTATGATAGTTCCCTTATTGTTCAGCTTATCATATTGTCCGTTTGTAGCATAGCTTTGTTTTCCCTGAAGTGCAAGATCTGCTTTGGCATAACCCGAAACATCCATTCCTTTTCTTGAGAATACTTTGTAAATATTCCCTACGTTGAGTTCGCCCTTGATTTTTGCATTATACCCCAGATCACTAAAATCTGAAAGTGCGGCATTTACATACACGGGATTGCCTTCAAAAACAAAAGAAGCAGGGGCTACAGCAATAATCAAATCTTTGTAGGTACCAGCTTTATTAAGTGCATTGGCTACAAAAGTGATATCGGTAATTGGGTTAGGATATGAATCTGTTTTGAGCCAGCCATTACGTAATGAAATGCCGCCGATGGTTTTTGGGAATAGTTTTTTTGAAGTACTGAATGTGCCCTTTGCCTGAATATTGGTTTTTAAAATTCCTTTGAGTTCTAAACTGCTTAAGCCTATTGCGGCATCAACAGTTGCGAGGTCCAATGCGCCTTTTACGCTTGCATCTACATCCATTTCACTAAAACCTTTGCTTCGTAAATAAGCAGTGAAATAATCTTTTTCGCCTACTTTAAATTTAAAAGTTTTTAAATTCACTAAAAGCTTCTCTACATCAAGAGCAGGCATAATGGCATTCAGATTCATTTGAAAATCGGTTAAAGGGGCAGGGGCATTCTGATAATCGATAGCGCCTTCATTAACTTTTAGATTAAAAGCTAAGTCGGGCTTTTGCTTTTTAGATACATTGTAATTGCCTTTGAAAGTAAAAATCAAATCACTTTTTCCGGAAATTTCGGTTTCTTCAAGCCATTTTAAATATTCAGGAGGCATTACAGACAATAAGTCTTTTACGGTAGTGTTCTCTGAAGCAGCCTTGATATTGATTTTGTATCCATCTCTTAAAATGGTAAATAAACCGGTAAACTTTAAAGGCAGCTCGTTAATTTTTAATTCATTTTTCTGCAGAATGAAGGAAAGTGCGTTTGTGTTTATTCGTGTAATTAAATCGGCGCGCAATTCTTTTTTTCGGAGATATGCTGTCCGGTCGTAATAAAAATCGAAGTTATCGATTTTTGCATCTGTATTGAGATCGAAAATATCTTCGCTTAAATTCCCTTTTCCAACATAATTGAAACCTTTAGCATCAATTAGAATCTTAGCCGATCGGTCGTTATATTTGATGTGACAATCTTTAAAATCAATACGTTCCAGGCGAATTGCAGTTCCTTCTTCAGGGGCATTTTTATCCTTTTTTACATCTTTCGGAGCAATATAAATGTTATAATTGGCTTCTCCTTTTTGGTTGACCATTACATTTATATCTGCATTCGAAACGTATAGTTCATTAATTTTTACTTCATTATCAAATAATAGTCTCTTGATATTGATTCCAAAAGAAACCTGTTCAGCTTTTAGTAAAGTGTCATTTTTGAAAGGTACGGAGCCTGTAAGGGATAAATCGTCAAGTGAAACTGTGAGTGAAGGAAAGTGCGTAAAGAAGGAAAAATGAGATTTTGAAAATTCCATTTTACTGTCTAATCTTTCATTGGCAATTTTTTTTACCTGAGAAGCAACAGTACCCGGGAAAAGCAGCGGAATCAAAAAAAGTAACAGCAAAATACTTGCTATTACTATTCCTGAAAATTTTGCTGTTTTAAAGGCAATATGTTTGAATTGGGAATTCATGTGCGTAAACTTTTATTTATTCTCTTTTTTATTTTCCTCAGCTTTTTTAGCTGCTTCCTCCTCTTTTTTCTTTTCTTCTTTCAGTTTTTCTTCCTTTTCTTTCTCCGCTTTTTCAAGCTGTTCTTCCTTTATTTCTCTTGCTTCTTCCAGTTTTTTTTCCTTCTCTTTTTCTTTTTTCTTATAGTAACCTCTTAACAGAAAGTTGCTTTTGGCAGCTTCCATATTTTCACTGAATCCTTTTGTGCCTTTTTCAAGATTGTTAAGGGTTTTATCCATAGCGTCTGCCATTCCCGGATCGCTAATTAATTTTGACAGCGCCCCATTACCATTGTTCATGCTGTGGCTGAAAATCGCCAGTTCTTCTGAAATAATACTGACATTATCCATACTTTTTTTAACAGTTTTCATGATGTCACTCATTTCTACACTGCTAACTGAGGCAATTTGTCCGTTATTTTCAATCGCTGTCTGTGACTTTATGCCGGGAGTGATGGTAAGTACTTTATCTCCCATGAGACCGTCAGATCCAATACTTGCCCTAGCATCAGTTTTAATAAATTTGCGGACATCATCTTTAATGACCATTCCTACTACAACGGTAGAATCATTAACCAGCTGAATTTCGTCTATAGTCCCAATGTTGATTCCGGAAAATCGTACATTATTACCCACCTCCAATCCGCTTATAGTTTTAAAACTAGATGTAATTCGGAATGTAGATCCAAAAAGATTTTTTTGTTTTCCGATAAAGTAAACTGCGAGTATAAAAAGCAGTAAACCTATTGTTACAAACATTCCTAATTTCCAGTTATATCCAGATTGTTTCTTCATGATCTTTATTTTTGGTTTTAATTTTATTCAAAGAATGAGCGTACCCATTCGTCTTCACTTTTTTCTAATTCTTCGTAAGTTCCTTCGGCCTGTATTGTACCTTCTTTTAAAACGATAATACGATCAGCGGTTAATTTTGCACAAGCCATATCATGTGTAATAATGATTGCAGTGGTTTTTTGCTTTTGTTTGATATCTAATATCAATTCGCTGATTTCTCTTGACGTAATCGTATCTAATCCGGTAGTGGGCTCATCATATAAAATAATTTCAGGCTTTAAAATCAGAGTACGTGCCAGACCTATTCTTTTGCGCATTCCGCCTGATAATTCAGATGGCATTTTATCAATTGCATCGCTCAGTCCTACATCATCCAGGGCTTCCATAACTTCTTTCTCCACTTCATCCGCACTTAAATCGCGCTTGTGTTTTCTAAGGGTAAAAGCGAGATTTTCTCTTACTGACATCGAATCGTATAAAGCCCCGCTTTGAAACAAAAATCCAATGCGAACCCTCATTTCATTGAGTTCCTTTTTTTTAAGTTCCAATACATTTTCACCAAAGACGTTTATTTCGCCTTTATCAGGAGTAATAAGTCCGACAATGCATTTTATGGTTACCGATTTTCCGGAACCTGAGCGTCCTAAAATGACTAAGTCTTCGCCTTTTTTTACGGTAAAATTTACTCCTTTTAAAACCTGGTTATTCTTACCAAAAGTTTTATGTAAATCTTTGATTTCGATTATGGGATTTTTTTTACCTGCATCGGTTATAGGTTCTGTATTTTCTTTTTCTTTAATCATCTTAAAAAAATAAATCGGTTATCTGAACGGCAAGCATATCAATAATGAAAATCGAAAGAGAAGCTGTTACAACTGCAGAATTTGCAGCCTTTCCAACACTTTCTGTCCCGTTGGAAGCATTGAATCCTTTGTAACATCCAATCATTCCAATAAAAAATCCAAAGAAAAAAGTCTTTATCGTGGCGGGAATCAAATCCAGAAACTCAAGTGACTGGAATATCTTTGTGATGTATCGGTAGAAGCTCATATCACCATGTAGATTAACACCTATATATCCTCCGAAAATTCCAATTGCATCTGCAAAAAAAACAAGAATCGGAACCATTAAAGTGGTAGCAAGGATTCGGGTAACAACTAGATAATTATAAGGATTAATAGCGGAAACTTCCATGGCATCAATTTGTTCGGTGACCTTCATAGAACCTAATTCAGCTCCAATTCCGGAGGATACTTTTCCGGCACAAATCAAAGCGGTGATTACGGGTGCAATTTCACGAATTAAGGAAAGAGCCACCATACCTGGCAGCCATGATTCGGCACCAAATTTTACTAAGGTAGGTCTTGATTGCAAAGTAAGTACCAGTCCCATGATAAACCCTGTTATGGCTACTAATGGCAATGATTTATAACCAATAATATAACATTGTTTGAGGAGTTGTCTGGTTTCATAAGGTGGGACAAAAAGCTCTTTAAAAAACCGGACTGCAAACATTGTTGCATTTCCTATATCTTCGAAAGTATTTTTTAAGGTGAGAATCAAAATGTTTAGATTTAGAGTTATGTGTTTTGAAAATCAGTTTTTTAACAATTGTATGTTCTTTTTTAATTATAGTTGAAAATTACTTCTTTACTTGTTAAAATTCTTTACACAACTTTTTTACAACCTTATATAATTTTCATTCGGGCGCAATAATTACATAAAAGTAACGTTTAGCAAAAGTCCTGAATAAAAAAAAATCCCTTTCGTTAAAAAGGGATCTGGTTTTAAACAGGTAAACACTTTAAGAATTTATGATGAGGTCTGCCTTTGCTTTAACAATGTCAATTACCTTGCACTCGGCTTCTTTAAAATTTTCCATGATTAATCGGGCTGTCAGATAACAGACAGTTGATTCTGCACCCTGGTTAAGATTTATATTGTCTTTTTCAAGACCGTCATATCCACCACCACTCACCGGATTATACATAATCTGATTTAAATGATTTTTACCTAAAAACCAGTTAAATGCGGTTTTCATGTATTCTTTGTACAATGGATTTTTGAATGCATTGTAAAAGCCATTTAATGTCTGAATAATGTATGAAACGTCAATTGGTTGTTCTCCATATTCTTTAGGTTCAGAACCTTTATGATACCATCCGTTATTTGAAATAACTTTGAAACCATTTTTCGTGAACATTTTGGAAAGAAGGAAATCAAGGGATTCTAATGCTATTTTTTTATAAATAGGCTTATTGGTTGCCAAATAAGCGTAAAGCATCGATTCAGGAAGAATTCCGTTTCCGTATGTTAAATAATTTTCGAACCATTTCCAGTCTTCAGTGGCATGAATTTCGTAATTCGAAATCAGTTTAGCATTTAATTTATTGATGATTGCCGAGACATATAGGTTAGGAATTGCAGAATGGTACAGATACAATCCTTTTGTGGCAAACCCGATTGAACGCGGCGACTGAATCGTTTCAGCCCAAGGCAGACTTTTCAGGAAACATTCTGAAGCTTTTTGTACCATATTTTCAGGCAAAATATCTTTCATGGCAATCACGCTTCCTAATGCCCAGATGCCTCTTGCGTTTGAATCTTCCAGATTAACCTCAGCGTTTTGTTCAATATGTTCTCTGTTGTGTTCGTCAACATAATTAATGAAGCTTCCGTCCGGTTTTTGGCAACGGTGAATAAAATCCAGATAAATCAGCATATAAGGCAAATCATCTTTGTCTCCTGTCAATTTATAATGCATGCCAACGGCTACCAGTGCTCTGGCATTATCATCAAGAGTATAACCGGAAGACAAATCAGGAATCGAAATGTTACTGAATTGAATCATGCCTAATTCGGTTGTCAGTTTTTTAACGTGTTTCAATTGAATTTCAGGATAATCAAATTCAATCACAGTATCGTTTTCAATTAGATTAGTGTATCTGCTCATGTGTGTTATGGCAACATTTTCCCATGAAGATGCTCTCATTTTGCGGAAAGCATTTTTACCCATTTCTTCTCTTAGATTATCATCAGAAAGCAATTTAAGTGTTGCTTTAGCAAACTGGTCAACATTTCCAATATCAACTAGAATACCACAATCTGAACTTAGAACTTCTAAAGTATGAGGAATTTTTGAAGCAACAAGAGGACATGCACAGCTCATCGCATAAGCAAAAGTACCGCTTACAGCCTGATTTGGATCTTTTGAAGTAAATAAATAGACATCAGTTGCTTTCAGATAATCCAAAAGCTCATTTGTTTCTAAATATTGATTGATGAAACGAACATTGTTATGTAAATTTAATTCTTCAACAAGTGCTTCTAATTTATTACGGTAATGATCAATACCGTCTATAATTAAATTAGGGTGCGTTCTTCCTATAATCAGATACAGAACATTTGGCTCTTTTTCTACAATTTTTGATAAAGCCTGCAATCCGGTTTCAATATTTTTTCCTTCACCCAGGAGTCCAAAAGTAGAAAGTACTTTTCTGCCTTCAAAATTGAATTTTTGTTTTGCCTGTTCAGGAGTTTCATAGACCACAACGTGCGTTCCGTGAGGTACGCAGGTGATAGTATCTTTCTGAATGTCATAATCTCTCATTAGGATTTCCTGAGATTGATTAGTCATCACAAAAACAGAATTGCTATAACTTAAAAGTAACTTTACAAAAGTTTTTAATTCCTCATTTGGATTTTGGATAACACTATGGAACGTAAAGGTTACTGGTTTTTGTATAGCATTTAAAAACTCTAATAAATAATCTCCGTAATTACCGGCAAATAAACCAAATTCATGCTGAATGTGTACCAGTTTTACCAAATCGTCATTATTGATTTCTTCGGCTACTCTTACATAATCTTCCTTGTCGTTTGTATTTAATGTAAAAGCCTGAGTTGGATTTTCTTTAGGAGATTTTACCAGTTCACAAATTTCACAGCTGATTGAATTTCCATATACGTCCATAATCCCTTTGATGGTATCTTGTGTATAAGTAGCAATACCACATTGAGTCGGCGGATACGTAGACATGAAAATAATTTTCGATTTAATAGTTTGTAGCGTTTTCATTGGGATCATTTTATTTCGTTTAATAAATCATTCGGTTCATATAAGAAGCAAAGGTTTTTAATGTTTTTTTGTAACCAATTCTTTACTTAATTTATTTTGATATAAAATTATTTTAGAAGCAAGCCTGTACTTAATCCAATCAGCTAAAAAATTAACTCAAAAGGTTTCAGATGGGAATTATGTAAAACTATACAGCTTGTAATTAGTGTTTTAAAGTTAAAAAAAAAATCAATAAGATTAATACTATATTTTTTATTGTATGAAATTTATGATTTATTTAAAAAACTGTAAATCAAATACTTGGTTTTTGGTTATACCTGAAAAATACCCCTTATTTATTATACAAATATGAATACAAATACACAGTTCAAAGATAAATTAATGACCCTTTTAATCACGAAACCTCAAAAGGCTATAGAAAAACTAGATTTAGTTTATGTAAGTGATAAATTAATGCCCATAGAAAGATGTAAAGATGGAGATACTTTTGTTTACAAAAAAAATGGGAAAAGTATTAAAAAGAAAAGCGAATTAAAACGCATTCACAGTCTGGTTCTCCCACCAGCGTGGAAAAATGTCAGGATTTCGGATTTATCCAATGGTCATCTTCAGGCGGTCGGACTGGATCAGAAAAACCGAAAGCAGTATCGCTATCATCCAAAGTGGAATTTAATCCGAAACCAAACCAAATTTTATAAAATAGCCGATTTTGGGAGAATGCTCCCCGTTATAAGAAAACAGGTCGATTCTGATTTAGAAAAAAAAGAATGGTCAAAAGAGAAAGTCGTTGCCCTGGTTATTCGTTTAATGGAAGAAACCCATATCAGGATAGGAAATGAAAAATATGCCAAAGACAATAAATCTTACGGACTTTCTACACTGCGAAAAAGACACATTAACATTGATAAAAACGCAATAAAATTTGAATTTACCGGTAAAAAGGGGATACAGCATACGATAACAATCCGAAATAAAAAGCTGATTAAATTAGTCAGCAAATGTGAAGAAATTCCGGGTTGGGAGGTTTTTAAATACTACGATGAAAATGGCGAAAAGAGAATTATGGACAGTCACATGGTCAATGTATATCTGCATGAAATATCAGGAGAATATTTTAGTGCCAAAGATTTCCGGACCTGGTCAGCATCTGTTATTTTCTTTGAGACATTAATGGAATTAGGGATTGCAGAAGATGAAAAGGAAATCAGGAAAAATATTTTGACTGCTTTTGATGTTACCGCTGAAGCTTTAGGAAACACCCGAAATGTTTGTAAAAACTATTATGTGCATCCGTTATTGATTTCAACTTATGAAGACGGAACGATTAAAGAATATTTTGAGAAATTTAAAAAAAGCCGCAGTAACAGACAATATTTTTCCCGTACCGAAACAGTATTTTTAGAAATGATCCAGCATTATCAGCCGTTATCTGTTTAAGCTTACGGATTGTTTTTTAATGAAATATAGATGTTTTTTAGCTGATAAGTATGTCTTTGCGTATGGAAAACCCCAAAATGAAGCAACTCATAGATAGTTAAATTTCCTATGCCTGGTATTTCAAAATCCACACAGGTAAGCGTTAAATCATAATTCCCGGCTATGCTCAGCATTTCATTTTTGATCTTTTGAAGCGTTGATAAAAGAAGAATTTTGTCGTATTCTTTAGTTTCCGGATATATAAAATCTGGGGAATCATATTTTTTGTCTAAATCAAGGAATATTTCTTTGAGTCTAGCAATCTTAGCATCAGCTGGCTGATCTGCCTTTTTGGGATTTGAATCACAAATTTCAGTAAAGCCAGATGTTGCTTTTATAATATGTCGGGTCACCTGGCCAGCAGTCCAGCTTCCTTCAAACGGAATGCGATTAATCTCCTCTTGTGTAAATAGAGAAATTGTTTCGTTTAATTCTTCAAAAGCTTTGGTAATTTCTTCTTTTAGTTCCGTTTTCATAATTTTTAATTAAGATGTGAATTATTTACAGAGGTGATCCACCATACATTTCCAAAGGGATCTGTTACGCCACAGGTTCTTCCGTAATCCTGATTGCTTAATTCCATCAAAGAAACTGCCCCATTTTTTATTGCTTTTTGATAGGTTTCATCTGCATTAGGGACATATACAAACAGGTTTGCTGTTTGTTTTGTCCAGTCAGTAGTTTCATCGGTTACCATTATGGTACTGCCGTTTAGGATAATTTCGGCATGCATGACAGTTCCGTCTTCCCGAAGGGATTTTGTAGTAGTTTCAGTAGTACCAAAAACTTTTTTTGTAAAATCGATAAATTTTGAGGCGCCCTGCAAAATCAAATATGGCATGATGGTCTGATGTCCTTTTGGTAGGTTCATTTTGTACTATTTTAAAGTTGAATCTTAAAATTACGATTTTTATTTTATTGTTTTACCCGTTGGGTGAAATTATTTGAGTTAAATTAAAAACGATTAGATATTGGTCAAGACACTGCAAAGCAGTATCTTGAAGTCGCTAAACAACCAATATCCATGTCAAATATAGTTAAAAATTATTTTAAGGTTTTAGAAGTTATAAGTTCTTTGAATTATGATTCAGTATCTAAATCAAGAGTTGGAAGAAGTAGCAAGATGTCTGATTTAGAGGTAATAGCACTTAGTCTAACAGCTGAATTCATGTCTATTGATAGTGAGAATTCACTTTTTAAACAGATTAGTTCCGGTATGATTCCTAATTTAATTGAACGTAGTCAATTCAATAAAAGAAGAAGAAAACTGTTTTTGTTTTCTGAAGAAATCAGAACCAAATTAGCCAACCGATTCTTGGAGTTCGAAAACTATTTTATTGTTGACAGTATGCCGTTGGAAATCTGTAAATTTTCTCGTCACAGCAGAATTAAGATCTGTAAAGATGAATTTGAAACAGCTCCTTCTAAAGGTTTTTGTGCTTCACAAAACAGCTGGTTTTATGGTTATAAGCTTCATGGGGTTTGTTCTGTATCTGGAGTTTTTCATTCTTTAGACATTACAAAAGCAGAAGTTCATGATGTTCATTTTTTAAATAACATCAAAAACCAAATGTCTGATTGTGTTATTCTTGGAGATAGAGGTTATCTTTCCCAGAGTGTTCAATTAGACCTATTTCAAACAGTTAAAATCAAATTAGAAACCCCAAAAAGAATCAATCAGAAAGACTATAAACCACAGCCATATATTTTTAGAAAATCCAGAAAAAGAATTGAAACTTTGTTTTCACAACTATGCGACCAGTTTTTAATTCGAAGAAATTATGCTAAATCTTTTAATGGTTTTAAAACAAGAATTTTAGCAAAAATAACGGCCATGACATTAATTCAATACATTAATAAATTCATATTTGACAGACCTATCAACAATATTAAAAATCAACTAATTTAATTTCACCCAACGGGTTTGTTTTGTTAATCAGTAATTCTATAAAAGCACTTCGCAATGAAAACCATGCGAATTTAAAAGTTCGATTATTTTGTGATTTGAAATTTCGGAAGCATGAATCCGCAGAATTTTATCGCAGTCTTCCAGATCAAAATTGATGACGCTGTTTGGGAAATGCTCAAGAAGCCTCCCTATAATCATTTCTGACTGTGCTGCTTCCTGAACATTTGTTTTAAAAACTTCTATCATCGCAATCTGATTTATATAGAACTTTTTTTAGCACGTTCTATTTTATGATAATAGACATAAGAAGTCATTAAAATCGCCAGAATGATTAAAGGTAAGAATCCCTGAAAATCCAATCCGTCAACTGCAAAATGACTTATGGATGCAAATATAAAGTCGAAAGCAAAACCTGCATAAGCCCATTCTTTAACACGATTTGGGACTTGTGGAATCACTAAAGCCAATACGCCCAGAATTTTGAAAACCACTAATGCATTCCCGAAATATTCAGGATATCCCAAATGTCTGATTCCTTCTTTTGCTAACTCAGTTTGTGAGGTTAGTGCAGGCATAACACCTTCAAAGAGAAAAATAAGAATGGTGGTTGTCCAGAAAATAATTTTTTCTTTTTTCATTGGTTTGTTTTATTAGTTAAATATTACATACGAATTTACTATTACTATCTTTTAACAAAACAGGTATTTCTGACTATTTTAGGGGCATTTAGGACATGTTGATGATTTTTTTTAGATTGGAAGAAGAAAGATGATAGAACAAAGAATTAAGCAGGATGGGGCAGCTTGATTCTGTATAATTTGCTTGAGAATTTTTGGTAAAGTAATCGCAATCTTGTCATTTCGACCTTTTGGGAGAAATCATACTAGTAACTCGACAGCAGTGAGTTGCTCTCCCTCAGTGATTTCTCCTTTCGTCGAAATGACAAAAAATCCGTTTTAACCACGTTTCGTTTAGTGAATCCGTATTATCCGTTAGGCATGCACTCGCTTTTCAAAACATAATTTCGAATTACAAATAAATCCTCAAAACCTAATCGGCTATAAATGTCTTTTCCCATCGCTGATGCTTGCAAATGCGCTGTTTCAGCATTTAAATCGATAGAGAGATTTAGGGCAAATTTCATGATTTCCTCTGCAAAGCCCTTTCTGCGCATTTCGGGAATTACGCCAACACCATGAATCCCCATATCTTTTCTGGTTTGGTAAAGCATAAAAGTTCCGATTGGTGTTTTATCTATTGCAACCAAATAGAAATGTACGTTTTGATAATCCTGAATTAGAATGTCTTTGCTGATGACATAGCCAAAAGCATTCGGATAAACCTCTGACCAGATTCTGGCATCTTCCTCAGTAGTTACTTTTTTGAAAATTAAATGATTCTGAAGTGTAAATTTTTGATTTAGCTTTAAAAACATACCAATCTGCTCGGTTTTGATTTCAAAACCGTTTTGTTCCAGAAAATTATTGGAATCACTTTCAAAAACATCCCAATACGGAATTACCAAACCTGGATTGTTTTTTACAATTTGAATAATTTTGGGAAGATCCTTTGAAGTAATATCTTCTTTAAACCACAACTTGTTAGGCCAGCCTGAATTTTCTATTCTGCAGTATTCTATTGCGTTCTGTTTGTTGTAGGCAAGGAGAGGAATTCCAACTGTTTTCCAGAAGTCGGTTAGATTGTCAATATTATCTTTGATGAGGTTTACATTTTTCATTTTGAAGGATGAATTTAAATAATAGGGCAAAGATAAATTTAGCTTTTCTGAAAAACCTTTACATATGTTGATTTACAAATCTTTTTCAAGACTTTTTCTGATCCTGCTTAATTGGGTGGGGGTAATGCCTAAATGTGAAGCGATATGCAATAATGGAATACGATCTGCAATATCAGGATGTTTATTAAGAAGTTGTACATATCTTTCAGTAGCGTTTTGCATAACGAGTGCCACTTCTCTTTGTTCTTTTTCGATGATCCAGTTTTTTTCTAAATGAGCAATATAGAAGTTCTTAAGATCGTCGTTTTGATAAATCAAATCCATATATTTTTTATAATTGATGTTGATTAAAATACAATCTTCCAAAGCTTCGAGAGTAAAATTTGAAGGTATCTGCAGCATCAGTGAAACTTTCGAACCTGCGAATGTATTTTCGAAAAAGAGATTTTTATTATAGAAATTTCCCTCTTGGTCAGTGATAAAAGCTCTTAAAATTCCTTTTGCTATAAAATGCAGGTTTTTAGCGATTTCTCCGTTTTGTAATAATGTTTCTGCTTTTTTTAAAGTGTGGAATTCGGTGATGTTTTCAATGAGTTTCCAGGACAGATCAGAAAGAGGGTAATAACTTTCGATGGTTTGTTTAAGATTGTTGAGGTATATTTCTTTATTGAAAGTCATAGTAAATGGTTTTGCTGCAAAAAAGCCAGGACACAAAGTTTGCTTTTTCAAAAGTAAGCAATAAACGCAATTTTGTCATTTCGACGAAGGAGAAATCTCCTCAAGAGGCTCCGCAAAGATTGAAGATTCACTGTATGGAGCTTATCACGGAAATCCTTCGTTCTTAGGGATGAAATGTAACGAGAAAAACTCTCGCAGATTTTGGAGATTAAGCAAATAAAATCTTTTTTTAATCTGTGAAATCTGTTGCAAAAAAATCTGCATAATTTGCTGGAGACTTAAAAAAAAGTACTTTATAACGTTTTTGTAGCAAATAAAAACCCAAAAAAACTCAGAGCTTTTAGCGGTTTAATTCAAAGAATATTATACTTTTTTTATTTAATCAGCATAATGATAAATACTTCTTTTGACTGTATTATTTATTTTTTCAAGCGTTACTTCTGTGACACCACCTTCATAATTCATTGAAATTGCGACTTTGTTTTTCGAAATTTCATAATCAATAGAGATTAATCCGTTTTTATTTACTGCAACAGATTTGTTTGTATTTGGAATCTCTCTTAAAAAATAATCTGATTCTTCTACTTTTTTGTTTTTAATAATATTTTGATAAGCTTTATTAAGGGCTGTATTTTGTATTATACATTCTCTCCCAGATCCCATTATTACTTCTACCTCTTTGCAATCTTCTTTTTCTTCGCTATGCTTTTGTTCTGTTTTAGAAATGACAGAAATATTAGCAACTTCACTAGCTTTTGCTGATTCTAATTCATGCTTTGAATCGTTTATTTCGGTTTTCGTAGCTCTTTCTGCTGTTGCTTGAGAATTTTTCTGGCAGCTAATTGCAGTTATAAAAATGATGAAGAATATAAAAGAGTAGGTTTTCATAAGGATATAAATTTACATCAGTAAATATATAAAATTATAAAAAGAATATGCTTTTGAGAGTTTCTTGTGAAGATCCTTCCTTCTTAAGGATGACAAGATGGAGATAACTCTAAATAATTAAATTATAATGTTTCTGAAGAAAGCAGATATATCTTTTTACATTGGGAAGCGAACAGCCAAAAAAAAGCGCTGCAAAACCGAAGTCTCACAACGCTTTCCGAAATAAATAATTAAAAACGGGTATTATTTCCAGCCTCCACCCAATGCACGATATAATTCGGTATTGGCAGAAAGCTGTGCTCTTTTAATGTCTGCTAATTCTAATTCGCTTTGCAGTAAACTTGCTTGTGCAGAAAGGACTTCAAGATATTCAGCCATTCCGTTTTTGAATAACAAATTCGAATTTTTAATGGCTTGTTGTAATGTTTTTACACGTTGCTGCAGAAAAGTTTGTTGTTGTTCTAATTTTTCTAATTTCACCATTGCATCGGCAACTTCGCTAACAGCAACTAAAACAGTTTGTCTGAAGTTCAGGACTGCTTTTTCTCTTTCCGCAACAGCGATATTATATTGCGTTCTGACTTTTTTGTTGTTTAATAAAGGCTGTGTTAAACTTCCAAGAGCAGTTCCAAAAAGTGAAGCCGGAATATTGAACCAACTGCTGGTTTCAAAAGAGTTTAATCCGCCTTGAGCTGTGATTCTTAAAGCAGGATAAAGATCCGCTTTTGTGATTCCGACATTTGCATTGGCAGCTTTTAAAGCTAGTTCAGCGCTTTTTACGTCAGGTCGTCTGCTTACCATTGAAGACGGGATTCCGACTGCTGTATTATTTCTTATATCAATAGCACTTAATACAATACTTCTTTTTTTAGCATTCGGAAATGATCCTGTCAATACACTTAAAGCATTTTCCTGAATGGCAATATTTTGTTCTAATAAAGGAACCAGTTGCGCAGCAGTTAATTTTTGTGCTTCAGATTGCTGAATCGCTAATGAAGTAACTTGTCCTGCTTCATATTTTAAGTTGATGATGTTGGTCGTACTATCATTCAATTGTACATTTTTCTTAGCAATTTCCAATTGAGCATCCAGCATTAAAAGATTGTAATATCCTTTAGAAACATTAGCTACAATATTAGTTTGCAGTACTTTTTTTACTTCTTCTGACTGAAGATAACTTGCAAAAGCGCCTTTTTTCTGGCTTTTGATTTTTCCCCAGATATCCGCTTCCCATGAAAGAGAAACTCCGGCAGAATAATCTTCTATGTGTTGTTTACCTAATGCCTGATTCAGGTTCATTCCGGTAAAACTGTTTTCAGACGGACGGTTGGTGTTGGCATTTACAAATAAATTAGTCTGAGGAACATTATTCCATTTCGATTGTGTGAATCTGTATTGTGCAATTTCGATGTTTTTGGCAGCAATCTGCAAGTCATTGTTTCTCGCCACAGCACTATCGATTAGCTCCACAATATCACTTTCTTTGAAGAAATTTTTCCACTCCAAATCTCCGATACTCGTTGTGTCAGCTGAAACTGATGCACTCCTGAAATTTTCAGGAAATGCATCTTTTGGAGTTTCAATATCCTTAGAAACTTTACAGGATATGAATGTGACGATCAAAATAGCAATCATCACGATTTTGGTTATATAATTTTTCATTTTACTTTGTCGTAATTAAATTTCTGGACATTTATCTTTTTTAGCTTCGAGGTCTTTCGAAACTTTATACGATATGTATGCTAGGCATCCGATGATTGTCATCAGAATTGTCGTTATATAGTTTTCCATTTATTTTTCTTCGTTATGAATTACAGCTACCGGTTTTCCGGAAACCTTTTCTTGTAAATGTTGGAATACGATAAATAAAACCGGGATGATCATTAACCCAAGAATTACTCCCGAAACCATACCTCCGGCAGCACCAATACTAATCGAATGGTTACCCTGAGCCGATGGTCCTTTGGCACTCATCATCGGAATTAATCCTACTACGAAAGCCAGCGATGTCATGATAATAGGACGCAGACGTAATTTGGCAGCATCGAGAGATGCTTTAACCAAAGCTTGTCCGGATTTTCGTTTTTGAACGGCAAATTCTACTATCAGAATTGCGTTTTTAGCGAGTAGTCCAATTAGCATTACCAATGCCACCTGAACATAGATATTGTTTTCAATTCCGGTTAAACCAATGGCTGCGAATACTCCAAAAATTCCTGCAGGGATTGATAAGATTACGGCAAGAGGCAAAATGTAACTTTCGTATTGTGCAGCAAGTAAGAAATAGACAAATATCAAACACAATAAGAAAATCGTTGACGATTGCCCTCCGGAAGAAATTTCTTCTCGGGTTTGCCCGGAGAATTCATAACTGTAACCTGCAGGTAATTGTTGTGCTGCCACTTCTTCGATTGCTTTAATAGCATCTCCGGAACTAAATCCAGGTTTCGGAATTGCATTAATCGAAATCGAGTTGAACAAATTATATCTCGAAGCCGTTTCAGAACCATAAATACGGCTTAGTTTTACCAAAGTATTTATAGGGACCATTTCTCCATTTTTGTTTTTTACAAACACACGGTCAATTGCAGTAGGATCAGCTCTGTCGGCAATATCTGCCTGAACAACTACACGGTAATATTTACCAAATCGGTTAAAGTCGGAAGCCTGTGCACTACCAAAATAGGCCTGCATGGTTTGCAGAATATCTTTTACTTTAACGCCTAACTGATCTGCTTTTTCATCGTTGATATCCAGTTGTAATTGTGGATAATCGGCTTTGAAACTGGTAAAGGCTACGGCAATTTCCGGACGTTTCATCAATTCACCAATAAATTGCTGGGAAATGCCACTAAACTTATCCAGTTTACCTCCGGTTTTATCCTGAAGAACCATATCTAATGCCTCAACATTACTAAATCCGGGAACTGTCGGGAAACTAAATACGAAGAAACTTCCACCTGAAATTGCGCCTAATTTTCCGCGGACTTCATTCATAATTTCATCAATATTTTTAACTTCTCCACGCTCTTCATTTGGTTTAAGCAATACGAAAACTACCGCAGATGATGGGCTAGTAGAGTTTGTTAGCAAGTTGAAACCTGAAATTGCAGTTACAAATCGGGAAGAACTTAAACCTCTTAACGTATTTTCAGCTTCGGTCATTACTTTTTGAGTTCCGTCCAATGATGTACCGGATGGTGTATTAACCGCAATAGCAATAAAACCCTGATCTTCTGTAGGAATAAATCCTGCTGGAGTCGTTTTGACCATTACAACTGTAGCAAAAGTAATTAAAGCCAATCCTCCTAAACTAACCCATTTGTTACGGATTAAGAATTTTAATCCGCCCACATAACGGTTGGTCAATGCTTCAAAACTATTGTTGAATCCGATAAAGAATTTCTCTTTGAATCCTTGTTTTTTGTAAGGAGCATTTCTATTATTCGCTGTGTGATTATCCTTTAAGAACAATGCGGCAAGAGCAGGACTTAAAGTCAAAGCATTAATAGCCGAAATGACAATTGCAATGGCCATTGTAAAAGCAAACTGACGATAGAAAACTCCAGTTGAGCCTTCCATAAAACCAACCGGCAGGAATACAGCAGCCATTACCAGCGTAATCGAGATAATAGCACCCGTTATTTCGTGCATTGCTTCATGCGTGGCTACTTTTGGAGACAAATGTTTGTGCTCCATTTTCGCATGCACGGCTTCGACCACTACAATGGCATCATCCACCACAATACCAATCGCCAGAATTAATGCGAAAAGCGTTAGTAAGTTGATCGAGAATCCGAATAACTGCATGAAGAAGAACGTTCCTAAAATTGCTACAGGTACAGCAATAGCCGGGATTAATGTTGATCTGAAGTCTTGCAGGAAGATAAATACCACGATGAAAACTAAAATGAAAGCTTCCAGAAGGGTATGTTCCACCTGTTCGATAGATTGATCTAGAGATACTTTTGTACTATAAAAAATATTGTGTTTTATGCCAGATGGAAAATCTTTAGAAGCTTTTTCCATCATTTTATTAATTGCAATCTGAATATCATTTGAGTTGGATCCAGCCAGCTGAATTACCCCAATTACAATTCCTTTTTTACCATTTAAACGAGTTAAACTGTTATAAGAGTAGGCACCAAGTTCCACTCTGGCAACGTCTTTTAAACGAAGTACAGAGCCATCAGTATTAGAGCGAATCGCAATATTTTGATAATCCTCAGGTTTGGTTAGTTTTCCTTTGTATTTAATTACATATTCAAAAACTTCTTTACTTCTTTCTCCAAATTTACCGGGAGCAGCTTCCAGACTTTTGTCCTGAATAGCTGCCATTACTTCATTTGGCGTAACATTATGAGTTGCCATTTGTGTGGGATTCAACCAAACACGCATGGAGTAATCTTTAACTCCGCCAAAAATACTGGCAGAACCAACTCCGGGAATACGTTTTAATTCCGGAATAATATTGATTTGAGCATAATTGGCAACAAAAGTCTGATCGTATTTTGACTCATCATCCGTGTACATACCGATTGCCATGATGAAACTGTTTTGTTGTTTCGCCGTGATTACTCCTTGCTGAACCACTTCTGCTGGCAGCTGGCTTGTCGCCTGAGCCACCCTGTTCTGAACGTTTACAGCAGCCTGATCGGCATCTGTACCTAATTTAAAGAAAACAGTAATAGCAAGAGTACCATCATTAGAAGCAGTAGAACTCATGTATGTCATATTTTCAACACCATTTATAGATTCTTCCAGAGAGGGCGCAACCGAACGTAAAACCGTTTCTGCGTTAGCTCCGGGATATACCGCCGTTACCAAAACCGATGGCGGCGCAATATCAGGAAACTGTTGTAAAGGCAATTTCGTAAGTCCAAGTACTCCCAGAATCACCAGTAAGATCGAGATTACGGTTGCCAGTACGGGTCTTTGTATAAATATTTTGAACATTTTCGTAAAAATTATTTTTTGTTAGTTATTTGAGCAACCTTAGCAGCTTTCTCAGGTTGGATCACTTGTCCTTCCTGAAGTTTATCAATACCACTTAATACAATTTGGTCACCGGATTTTACACCATCTTTAATTAGATAGTTAGTACCACTTTTGCCCACTACACTAATTGGTATTTTGGTAACCTTGTTGTTTTTATCTACCGTAAAGACAAAAACTTTATCCTGCATTTCAATCGTAGCCGATTGCGGAACCAGAATAGCATCGTCATGCTGTAATCCTAAACGGATTCTTCCCGTGTTTCCAGAGCGTAGAGTTCCGTTTGCATTCGGAAAAGTAGCTCTCAGCGTAATAGCACCTGTAGTTTTATCAAACTGACCGTCTACCATATCAATTTTTCCTGTTTGAGGATAAGCGTTATTATCAGCTAATATTAAAGAAACCGGAGGTAATTTTTTGATTTTGTCTCCAATGCTATTTCCTGCATACTGAGATTTAAAATTGATAAAATCTGTTTCTCCCAAAGAGAAATAAGCAAATACTTCATGTACATCAGAAAGTGTAGTTAACGGTTCAACATCTGTTGCAGACACCAAACTCCCTTGCTTTTTAGGCAGTCTTCCGATGTAACCGCTTACCGGAGCCGTAACATTAGTATATCCTAAATTGATTTTAGCAGAAGCCACCATTGCTTTTGCCTGCTCGATATTAGCAGCAGCAATTTTTTGAGAAGCTTTGGCTGTTTTTAACTGATAATCAGAAACTACTTTGTTTTGCACTAAAGGAGTTAATTTATCTACTTCTAACTGAGCGTTGATCAAAGCAGCTTCAGCAGCATGAAGACTGGCCAAAGCATTGTTTAACTGCTCACGAAAAGGACGTTCGTTTATTTTGAATAAAATCTGGCCTTTGCTTACATAAGAGCCTTCATCTACCAAAACACGGTCAAGGTTTCCGCTTACCTGTGGACGAATCTCTACATCTACAGTTCCTTGTATCGAAGCCGGATATTCATTATCGGTAGTAGTATTCTCGCTTGTTATCGATGCAACAGGTAAAACCGGTGGAGGAGGTGGTGCTGGCGCTTGTGATTTATCAGCACAACTGCTTAGTACAAGTGCCATAATAAAGCTGGTTATAATTACATTTTTCATTTTCATATTGGTTTTAATTTGTTGGACATTCTCGTTTTTAAAATTTTTATTTCTGGTATGCTGTAGATTCACTTTTTAAGTCTATTAAATTTTCTAACGTCGTTAAGTAAATTGATGCAAAAATTCAAATAATAATGCGTTCCAATTTCTGTTTCATAAATCGGTATTAAATTATTTATCGGTGTTAAGTAATGGTTTGAAAAAAGGGTTTGTTTATGTTAATTAAATTATTTATCACTGTTAAGTAAAAGAGTAAAAAAAAGGATTTGCTAAATTACCTATTAAATCATTTACCACTGTTAAGTTAAAATGAATTTTTTTATTGTATTGATTTTATGATCCCGCCAATAGCATCTTTTAGAATCTGTCCGTTAATAGTATCCAGCGAAATGCTTTTGTTGATAATATTAATCGCAATCAAACCATGAATGACCGAAAAGAAAGTAAAATACTTTTGTTTGATAACTTCTTCAGTCGGGTTGCTTTTTTTCATTATTTCTGCAATGACCGAAGTAAATAATTTATAAGGTGTTTTTGCAGCATCACATTGTTCAGAACAGCAATTCATTTGTACGCCAAACATCACCTGATACATTTCGGTATCTGTAAAGGCAAAATCCCAATAGGCCATCCACATGGCTTCAATCTGGTCTTCCGGTTTGTCAAACTTAGCTTTGGCATCTTCCAGCTCTTTACCTAATTTAAGGAAACCTTTACCGGTTAGCTCTCTTAATATTGCATCTTTATTTGAAAAGTACTCATATATGATGGGAGCAGTATATTCGATTCTGTCGGCAATTTTACGCATACTCAAACCAGTCCAGCCTTCTTCTTTGACGATATCATAAGCAGCGCCAAGAATATTATTTCTTGTCTCTTCTTTTTGTCTTAAAATACGATCTTTACTAGCCATTTTGAATAAGTATTAAATTGTTTAACACTGTTAGGCAAATGTAGGACGGTTTTTCGAATTATGAAATATTTTTATCATAATATTTTCTTATCGTACAATAAGCGTGTATAAAATATCTTTGTCTAACCTTGATTTATCTCAATTTTTAGGGTTTTGTTTTGTTTTTTGCAGCAGAAGATTTGTGTTTTTTTAAGGCGTTTTGTCCTGCTCTCCATTATATCTTTTGTGGTAAACCCCACCACAAAAGGATGCCATTTCGATCAGGGCTAAGGCATAAAGATATCGTTTTTCATAATTTTTAATCCAGATTCTTCTAAGGATATTTCCACATAATAAAGAAAAATTTTGATAGGAATGATAAATTAAATTGAACCGACAAATGAGTTCCATACGAGCGGGATATTTTTAACCAGAAATGAATATGCTTCGATCCTACGGATCTTTTTTCATATGCTGTTTCTTTGTAACCGGATTAAAATCCCGCCTTACAATATTAATTGAGCCGATTGGCTCTTTTTATATTTTTATGTAGTCTTTTCGAAAGGCAAGAATAAAAAACACTATGCAAAACCAGTTTTTCCTGTCCATTGAATAGGATACAGAATTAAAATTTTGGAAATAAGTATTTGAATGTTTGATTTTTAATAAGGTATTTGAGATGAAGTTATGATTAATCAAAATACTCAATTAGTTTTTTATCCTCCATTACAATATGATCTGTGATATGAAAGACTTCTTTAATCCAAGGGTGTTCTAACGCTTCTTTTCTATCTAGAATATATCCAAGAATTTTATGGTTCCAGGGAGACTCTTCTTTATCCATTAAACCTATTTGATATTCGTCATTATCACCAATCCAGATTCTAAATGAAAATGAAAATCTATTTTTAGGCTCATCATCTGTACCCCAATCGCCAATGCTGATTATTCCAATTGCAAATTGATCATCATGACCTTTTGTGAATCTCAAATAATAAATGGCAAACGCATCTTCATTTTTATAGACAAATCGGGTTAGTTTAATTGTTTCATTGTTGCAACAATCACAAACTTCGAGGATAGGTTCTTCAAATTCGATTCTTATCATTTTACAGGCTTCAAATATTTTTTCAAATGTATTAATTTTTGATTATGATTTACATTTTAGCTTTAGATGTATTGTGAGAACAAAAAAGCTCTAAACGGATTAATATACTTTACAAACAATTTTTGCAAAAACATTTTGTATTATTACAGAAAAAGTAAAAATGAAACCAGCATCCATTCTAAAAATTGCGATTGCTATTTTAATTGTACAATCAGAGCATGCTTAGGAAACTAAAAAAGAGACAACTCCAACAGAAATAAAATATTCGCTTGAAAACTGTGTCAATCATTTTGACCTAAACAAAGCCACAAAAACAAAAGTGGGTTATCAATATTGGTTTGCCAATAAAAATTTCACTCAGGAAAATACACTCAAAATGAGTATCGTCGAGCTTGGGAAATCAACACACGCGCCGCATCATCATCCCGAAGAAGAATTCTTCTATATCCTGGAAGGTACTGCCGAATTCTTTCTTGACGGAAAAACGGTCACAGCCGGACCAAATACCAGTTTTTATTGCCCTCCAAATGCGGAACACGGAATCAGCAATGTTGGGAAAACCGATTTGAAGTATTTGGTGATTAAGAAGGATTTGAGATAAATTTTCTAATTTGCTTTTTGATTAGATAATATATCCAGACAAATAACAAAAACAAAATGATCTTCATTAATAAAGCCAAAAAATAGTTTGGCGGATAAATCCCTATATCATTATACATTGTAAAGGTACTTGGTAAATAATCACGATGAAAAGTAATAATTAATATCACAAATAGCTCAATTGAAATAATCAGCAAAAAGCTAAACACAATTCTTAAAAAGACATTTTTATAGATTTTTCTAAATCGCAGAAGCTGTGTTATCGTAAACCATAAAATTGGCTGTAGCCAAAATCCAATTGCATATTTTCCAAACATTCTTTGTAGCATATAGCTTTGTTCTTCAGGATTACTTTCGGCATAAAAAACAATTGTTCCAATAATCCATACGAGAAAGTAAATGATTCCAACAAAGGAAATAAACTGAACAGCTTCTTTATCTGTTTTATATAATTGTGGCTTCTTCACAAAAACAGACAGCAATAAATAGAGTAGTGTATATAAGCCAAAAGCTGTAAAAAAGTCTATTGTTATGATTTGAAGAAGTAACAAGATGTTTTCTTTCATGTATTTTATAGATTGTTAATCGAAGTATGCAATTAATTCTTTATCCTCATCAACAATATGATCTGTGATATGAAATACTTCCTGAATCCATGGATGTTCTAATGCATCTTTTCTGTATAAAATCTTTTCAAGTATTTCATGTTTCCATGGTGATTCCTCTTTGTCCATTAAGCCTATCTGAAAATATGTCTCGTCCAGCCATATTCTAAATGGAAACGAAAACCTGTTTTTAGGCTCTTCATCTGTTCCCCAATCGCCAATGCTAATTAATCCAAGTGCATATTTGTCTTCGTGTCCCTTTGTGAATTTTAAATAATAAATAGCAAATGCATCTTCATCTTTATAAACAAATCGGGTTAATTTAACGGTTTCATTTTCGCAACAGTCACAAAGCTCTATAACTGGTTCTTCAAATTCGATTCGGATCATTAGAATGTTTTACAATTTGTAGTTTCAAATGTATGGATTTTGGATTGAGGATTCATACATTTTATAATGTGAGTTATTATTTCATTCCTTTAATATTCATTTCTAACGTATAAACGCTTTTACCTGCAGTAATAAATAAGGTTTTAAATTTTTTTCCTCCAAAGCATACATTTGCTGTCCACGGTTCTTTTACATCAATGTGAGTAATTTTTTCTCCCTTTGGATTAAAAATTGAAACGCCTTTTCCGGTTAAGTAAATATTCCCAGCTTCATCAATCGTCATTCCATCAGAACCTGATTCGGTAAAAAGTGTTTTCTCTTCTAAAGAACCGTCATTATTGATTTTATACGAGTAGGTTTTGTTTGCTTCAATATCAGCAACGTATAACATTTTGCCATCCGAAGTTCCTATAATGCCGTTGGGTTTTATCAGGTCATTGGCAACGTTGGTAATTTTAGTTTTATCAGGAGATAGATAATAAACGCATTCTTTTTCTATTTCTTTGGAAGTATGAGCCCAGTAGTCTCTTTGGTAAAAAGGATCTGTAAAATAAATACCACCTTTTGGATCAACCCAAAGATCATTGGGACCGTTAAATCTTTTGCCTTCAAAATTATTTACCAATACCGAAATATTTTTGTCCGGATCAATTTTCCAGATTTCATTTTTTTCATCGGCGCAGGCCAAAAGATTGCCTTCGTGGTCAAAATACATGCCGTTTGCTCTTCCCGCATTTTCCATGTAAACAGAAAGCACACCATCAACTGACCATTTCATGATTCGGTTATTAGGCTGATCAGTAAAAAAGATATTACCTTTTTTATCTACAGCAGGCCCTTCCGTAAAACTGTATTGATCTGATAATTTTGTGAGAACAGCCCCTTTTGCTATTATGTTGCGATTTTGATTTTCTGACATCTGAGAATACATAAAATTTGTAAAGGCGAAGGCAATAACGAAGAAGAGAAGTGTTTTTATTTTATGATTCATAAAGAAGTTTTTTAAACATTGATGTTGATCGTGTAACAAGCTATTTTTATTTCTGATATTCTGTAAAGTCTGGTTCAAAACTTGTAAAATAATACAATGCAATTATTATTAAGCAAATTATAATGGTCAATAAATTTTGTTTGAAAAATTTTAATGTCATTATAGTTAATAACCCAATTGTAATCATTAAACCTTTCTCTGCATATGGAGCAAAAACTTCAAAAGCCAAATATTTAGGAATCAATGGGTTTCTATAACTTAATTTTACTGAGCAATAAATAATGAATATGAATAACAAATGCAAAATCAATAGGATTATCAGGCAATTTGATATTCTTGCAATGCTTTTTTTGTTGTTTATTGCGTTTAGTTTTGTAAGCATTTTTTATGTTCAATTTATAGATTATAGGAATACAATTTATAATATAAGTTCCAGGTTGTTTAAAATCATTTATCAATCACAATAATGATTTTCTAAATATTTTTTAGAATCTTCATCCCCTAATTCGGTTGCTTTTTTCAAATCTTCACACCCGCCGGTTTTATCATTTAGTTTGGTGTATTTTAGAAGTGCTCTATTTGAATAAGCATATACAAAATCTTTATTTAAACGAATTGCGTGGTCAAAATCATCTTTAGAGTTTTTGAGATAATCAATTTCATAATAAGCTCTTCCTCTGTATGCATAAGGTTCTTCATTTTCAGGAGATAACTTTATCGCCGTTGTGTAATCGGAAATTGCTTTTTCGTATTCTTTTAAATCCATATAAGCACTACCCCGGGAGATATAAGCAGTAGGATAATCTTTGTCCCAATCATTCGATGCATTATATGATTTGATACAACCAACCAAATCACCTTTTGATTGTTTTATGAATCCCATCCAGTAATGGAATTTGACTATTGGAAAAAAGGGACCCTTCCAGATAGCCAGAAGTATATAAAAAATGGTACAAACTGCAAGAGAAATTATAATTGGCTTTTTGGTATTGCTCATTAGATGTGATGATTTCGTTTTGATTTTATCAAATGTAAATTTTTTATTTTGATTTCATTTTTTAGCCATTTTAAAAGGGTTATAAAATACGATTTAACTTAGTTTGTATGAGTTAAATTTTCAGAAAGTCATAATATGAAATTTTGAAAAAAGCGAATCATTAAAGCCACTCGATTAACAAAAAAACAGCTTCATTTAAGAAATTTAAATGAAGCCGTTTTTTACAGTTTAGAAAAATTCTACTTTTTAATGAATTTAATAGCTTTTCCACCATTCAGTTTTAAGAGATATGCTCCCTTAGTTAAATTTTGAATGTTGATTTTCGAATTATTATCAACAGTTCCACTTTTTACTTCAGCACCAGAAACAGTATATATTTTATAATTTCCGGTTTGAGCTAATTCTGAAATCTGAATAAAATCTGATGAAGGGTTTGGATACAATTGTAAACGATTATTTGCTCCGTTAAACTTGTCTGTTGACAATGTTACAGTGCTGTTTCCGATCCAGTTTGAAGATGTTCCGGTCAAGGCAAAGTTATTGAGTGTTCCGGGATTAGCACCTAATTCGTCAATCAAAGTAGTTTCTGAAGTATTGTTTCCATTGGCCGTTCCCTGATTGAATTTATAATAAGAAATTAAACCGGTCTGAGGAAGAATTAGCTGCGTGAATTTATTGGAATTTATTTCTGTCGCTGTTCTGGCTGTATTCCAGATGCGTACTTCGGTTATATCTACATTTAGATATCTGTTATCCACAAATGCTGATCCTATATATATTTTAGGATTTGCATTTAAAACAGTTGAACTAGCACTATTTGACTGATTATCCAATACTCCGTCAACATACAAAGCTGCACCAATATTAGCGTCTCTAACCACTGCAACATGATGCCAGTTCCCGTCTAAAACATTGATATTCCCGTTTACGTTTGTATTTGTACTGCCATCCCAAAAGCTTAATTTATTATTTAAGATTGAGAAAATAAAGTCATTATGAGAACCTCCAACATCTGAGTCCAGGATTCCGGCACCCTGATAAGCAACACTTCCAACAGGCGAATTGCTTAAAAGTTTTATGTGAGCTTCCAATGTAAATGATGATGTGGTAACATTATTAATAGCAACAACATCATTAGCGCCGTCAAAGTTTAATGCATTGCCCGATTGAGCATGTAGAGCAGTAGACAACAACATTAGTAATGATGCTAAAATGTAATTTTGTATCATAGATTTTGGTTTTAATTATAATTTAGAATACTAGTATACTTTTATCGATTCTTTTTCGTCTTAAAAGAAGAAAAATCTCACTTTTTTACTTCCGGATTATGGACATAAAGTAAGGTTTTAGATATATAAAAAATGATTTTTTGAGAAGCTAAAATACGATTTAAAATCTGATATAAACAAGAAAATTAGCACTAAATGTTAAACATTTAAGCAAATGATATAATGGATTCAAGATTATTATTCTGTTGTGTTTATCAGAAGTAGGATTCTTTGTTTTGTTTTCGATTATTAATTTTATTTAACATTTTTCTCACAAATTCCAAAAATTAAAATCCCAAATACCAACCCATAATGAATTGAAAGTAATATTTTTACGAAACAAATACAAAAACCACACACATGCAAGTAGGAATAATAGGACTCGGAAAAATGGGATTTAATCTCGCCTTGAATTTAAAACGCAATCACTATCAGGTTGTGGCACAGGATGTCAACACCGATTTTGTTTCAAAAATAGGCCAGGAGGGAATTGAAACTGCTTATACTGTTGAAGAACTCTGCCAAAAATTAACCGACAGAAGAGTCATTTGGCTCATGGTTCCGGCGGGCGAAATTGTAGATGGGGTAATTACTTCATTACTTCCATATTTATCCAAAAATGATATCATTATTGATGGTGGAAATTCGAATTACAACGATTCGAAACGCCGTTATGCGCAACTAAAAGAACACGGAATTGATTTTCTGGACTGCGGAACTTCGGGAGGAACTTCGGGAGCTTTAAACGGCGCTTGCACCATGATTGGCGGAGATGCTGATGTATTTGATTACGTAGCCCAGGTTTTCAAAGATATTTCGGTTGAAAATGGATTTCTATATACCGGAGCTGCCGGAAGCGGTCATTTTACCAAAATGGTCCACAACGGTATCGAATATGGTATGATGCAGTCTATCGCAGAAGGATTTGAGGTTTTTGAGCATTCCGAATTTGATATCGATTTTCAAAAAACCGCAAAACTGTTCAATCATGGCTCTGTAGTCCGAAGCTGGCTGATGGAACTCACCGAAAATGCCTTCTCAAAAGATGCAAGACTAGACGGAATAAAAGGAATCATGCATTCTTCAGGCGAGGGAAAATGGACACTCGAAACCGCTTTGGATTTAGGCGTTCCAACTCCGGTAATCGCCCTTTCGATCATGATGCGTTACCGTTCGCAAATGTCGGATACATTTTCAGGAAAAGTTGTGGCGGCACTTCGAAACGAGTTTGGTGGACATGCTGTAGAAAAAAGCGAATAATAGTTTAAACGTTTAATTTAAACACATAGAAACATAGGTTTTTCTTTTTTTTTGAATAATATAAAAGAGAAACTTATTTCTCAACACATAGCTATGAGTTTTTAAATAAGTGAAACGCCTTAATGAGCTTACAAAATCTATGATTCTATGTGTTTAACACAATTACACCCAAAGAATAGTATTCATTTATCATTTCGAAACTTATGTCATTACTGATTCTGATTGCCAGTATTCTTTTATTATTAATCCTGATTTCCGGGGTGAAACTCAATGCCTTTATAGCCTTGGTTATTTCCGCATTTTTTGTGGGAATTGCAAAAGAAATGCCTTTTATGGATTTGATTAATTCCATTCAGCAGGGAGTTGGAAGCACGTTAGGTTCTTTGATTTTGATTATTGCTTTTGGAGTTGTATTAGGAAATCTGCTTTCAGACAGCGGAGCTGCTCAGCGAATAAGTTCAGTTATGATTCGCTCTTTTGGAGTAAGACATATCAAATGGGCGATGGTGATTACCGGTTTCTCTGTTGGGATTTCAATGTTTTACAATGCCGGTTTCATTATTTTGATCCCGATGGTTTTTGCTGTAGCCAAAAGCACTAAACAGCCGATTATTTATCTCGGGATTGCGATGGCCTCAGCACTTTCCATCACACATGGTTTTTTACCTCCGCATCCGGGACCAACTGCCATTGCAGTTATTTTTAAAGCGAATATTGGCAAAACTCTTATTTACGGACTTTTAGTAGCCCTGCCTTCACTTTTTGCTGCCGGAATCGTGTTTCCAGAATTCATTAAAAAAATCAATGCTTTTCCGCCAAAAGGGTTATTCGAAAGTAAAACGTTTACGGAAGCCGAAATGCCTTCGTTCGGAATTAGTATTGTAACAGCATTAGTTCCGGTATTTTTGATGGGAATGGCTACGTTCAGTGAATTGGCTTTGACGGAAGAAAGTACATTGCGTTCTGTTTTACTTTTTATAGGAAACCCAACTACTTCGATGCTGATTGCGGTACTTTTTGCGGTACTTTCATTAGGTATTTTTCGCGGAAGAAAAATGCAGGATATCATGGATAAGTCGGGTAGTGCCATTAGTTCTGCTACGATGATCATTTTAATTATTGGGGCAGGAGGCGCTTTTAAACAAGTCCTGATCGATAGCGGAATCGGAACAGATTTGAGTCAGTTTTTCGAAAAATCATCGCTGTCTCCGTTGGTTTTAGGCTGGCTGATTGCGACAATAATCAGGATTGCTTTAGGATCTGCAACAGTTGCCGGGTTAACAGCAGCAGGGATTGTACAGCCTTTGGTAGTAGCTTCAGGTGTAAGTCCGGAATTGATGGTGCTTTCCATAGGAGCAGGAAGTTTGATGTGTTCGCACGTTAACGATACCGGATTCTGGATGTTCAAGGAATATTTCGGAATAAGTGTTTCAGATACTTTTAAAACCTGGACGGTAATGGAAACCATTATTGGCGTGATGGGACTAATAGGGGTATTGTTGCTTAATTTAGGGATCAAATAAAAGAAATGGAAGCACTTTATATAGGAATCGACATTGGTACCACGGCTACAAAAGCAATCTGTTTTGACAGAAACGGAAATGTAATCAGACAGTTTTCGCAGCCCTATCCAATGTACCATCCCAAACCAAATTGGAGTGTTCAGCATCCACAGGAGATTCTGGAAACGGTTTTAAATTGCATCAAAGAAATTACAAAAGAAATTCAGCCGGAGTTTATCAGTTTCAGTTCGGCGATGCAGAGTATTATTGCTATTGATGAAACCGGAAAACCTTTAACAGATGCTGTTTTATGGGCAGATAACAGAGCCAGCGGAATAGCTGAAGAACTGAAAAAATCAGAAAAAGGAAAGTATTTTTATCAAAAAACCGGGATTCCGATTCATCCTTTTTCACCTATGACCAAAATAGCGTGGTTGAAGGAATTTGACTCAGCGATTTTTTCGAAAACCTATAAATTCATTAGCATTAAAGAATATGTCTGGCATCATCTGACACATGAATACTGTACGGATACTGCAATGGCTTCCGGTACTGGATTATTGAATATCCATACGTTGCAATGGGATGATGAAGTTTTGGATTTTCTAAATATAAAAGCTCAACAATTATCCGCTGTTTGTGAGGTAACGCATCAATGCAAAGGTATTTCAGATGATTTTTTGTATGTAATTGGAGGGGGAGACGGTGCTTTGGCCAATTTAGGTACCGGAGCGATGAATAAAAATTGTATGGCGCTAACCATTGGTACAAGCGGTGCAGTGCGATTGCCTATTGAAAAACCTTATGTAGATGAACAGATGCGTACCCAATGTTATCATTTGATGGATAACCAATACCTGACTTTGGGAGCTGTGAACAACGGTGCAATTGTCCTGCAATGGCTTCGCGAAACGTTATTAAAAACAGACCAATCTTTCGAAGTCCTTTTTTCAGCAGCAGAAAAAATCCCCGCCGGTTCTGAAGGTTTGCTTTTTGTACCGTATCTGTTAGGAGAAAGAGCACCGATCTGGGATGCTTCTGCTCAAGGTACAATTTTAGGAATGCAGATTACACATACGCAAGCGCATTTGGTAAAGGCAACTCTGGAAGGTATTTTGTTTGGATTGTTCCAAATTACAGAAATTCTGCTTCCAGATCCCGAAAAAAGAAAACAAACCAAAGTCATGGCCAGCGGTGGATTTGGAAAAAGTGAATTGTGGCTGCAAATGGTTGCAGATATTTTTCAGATGACAGTAGAAACCTCGCAAACCATTGAAGGTTCTGCCTGGGGAGCTGTTTTGATAGGGATGAAATCTTTAGGAATTGACATAACCACCGAAAGCAAAACCGGAAAGACTTTTCTACCGAATGCTGTGCATAGAAAGGTATATGAAGATGCTTTTGTGAAGTTTAAAAAGGTTTATCCTGTATTGAAGGATTTGTAGTTATTTATGGAGATACTATTTAAATACATAGTATCATAGTTTTTCTTAGAAGAAAAGATTTTTTAATTATTTAAATTAATATAGGCTACGCATTATCGACAAACTATTAAATCGTGTATAAATGACAAAAGAAAAATTTATAGAAAATTTCAAACTTTTATTAGTTCATCTTCGTGATTTAACGGAAGAGTTTTGCTTTAATGATATTTCTGAAAACTACAAATTTGTTTTAGAACCAAGTGAAAGAAATGTGAGTGGACATTTGACGAAAGATGAAAATGAATACTTAAAAACATGGAATAAATTAGAAAATAAAGAAATCTCTTTTGAACAGGTTATTGAATTATTATATAAAAATGGAAAAACTCCAAAATGGGCAGATTGCAACATCAAATCATCAACTTTAGACAAAACTGTTGTGAAAATATTTTTTAGTCGTCAATTCAGAGATGAATCAGAAATTTATTATTTGGAAAGAGGAACCGGCCCATTTAAAGCCGTAGTAAATACTCCATATAAAAGTATAGAAAACTCTAGTGAAAAATTTGATGTCAACTGGAAAGAAAAACTTGAAAAAAGCAAAATTAAAAATATATTTTCTAAAATAAAGCATTTTTGGTTTTGAATAATGTGTTGTTATTTAGGTTTTTAAAGCAATTAAGAGTTTTATGTTTTTTCTTTTCTTGAAAAATTTTGGTTAAAAAATATTTATGATTTAATAAGTATCAACCACCGTTACCAATAAATCAGAATCTGCCAGATTAGATGGCGAAACCACTTTTTCTTCCAGCGGAATATCATTACCATATCTTTCTTTTAGAATCTTTTTAACCCTCTCATCATCTAAATTGAAATCTTTCAATTGCTGCAATTTTGATAATTCGATATTTGCTCCATTTTTATAGATTTTCCAGACTAATTCTGAACAATAAATTCGGGTGTCGGTCCATTCAAAAAAAGCATCGTATTCTTTGCCCATAAATTGCTGGCTGTTGTCTTTCATTTTTTGAAGCGTATCCGGAGTCAATATTTGAGCAGCATTTTTTAATCTTTTTACCATATAATTTTGATCTCTTCCATGCGTAATCCAATCGTCCAGACGGGTTAGTTTTACGGGCTGAACAGCTTCAAAAACAAACAAGTTTCCGTTAATTTCATAAATAATTCCGCAATGCGAAAACTTCGAATTGGTTGCAATTCGTACTGCCTCACACTGGGGAGATTCAGAAGTTTAAAAGATAATATCGCCATCCTGAATTTTCTCAGGCAAACTTGTTTCTCCTTTTGTTTTGGCTGCCAAAAACGGATTGTTTGGAAAAACCTGAAGCGTTACATACAGTGCACAACAAAAGCTAAGTAGAAAGGTAATGACGGGCAGGAGGTATTTTTTCTTTTTCATTTTAAATTTTAAAGCTTAAAAGTATTATTTATTTTGTACAGATCAGCAATTATTGAAATGAAACATGCAATAAAAGTAATTTAACGTTTTAGTTTGTTTTGTGAAATAATTCTAAGGATATCCTTTCAAAAGTATTAATTCCTTATATTTAAGCGGAACAATTTTTTAATTCAATAATTTGTACATATGTTTAATGATGATTATTCAAGAAGGAAATTTTTAAGGGATGCCTTATTAGCATCCGTTGCTCTTGCGACACCTGATTTGATAATGGCTGCAGGAAAGGCTTTTGCCAGTGTTGATAAAGTCAACCTTGCCTGTGTTGGTATCGGTAACCGTGGTGCAGAAATTATTAAAGCATTATACGCTACAGGATTAGCTAATATTGTAGCACTTTGTGATGTGGATTTGGAAGCACCGCATACATTGGAGATATTAAAAATGTTTCCTGATGTTTCAAGATTTAAGGATTTTAGGCAGATGTTCGATAAAATGGGAAATCAGATTGAAGCCGTGTCAATTGGAACACCTGATTTTTCTCATTTTCCTATTACCATGATGGCAATTGGTTTAGGAAAACATGTGTATGTAGAAAAGCCAATGGCGCGTACTTTTAACGAAGTAGAACTGATGATGAAGGCTGCTGCAAAGCACCCAAAAGTGGTTACACAAATGGGAAATCAGGGACATTCAGAAGAAAATTATTTTCAGTTTAAAGCATGGAAAGAGGCTGGGATCATTAAAGATGTTACCGCTATTACCGCACATATGAATTCACCAAGACGCTGGCACAAATGGGATCCAAAAATTACTTCGTTCCCGCCAGCAGAACCTATCCCTGCAACTCTCGACTGGGACCTTTGGCAGGGGCAGACAAAGGGTCATGATTTTAACAAAGATTTTATCAACGGACAATGGCGCTGCTGGTATGACTTTGGAATGGGAGCTCTAGGCGACTGGGGCGCACATATTCTGGATACAGCGCATCAGTTTCTGGATCTCGGACTTCCATACGAAGTTGATCCTTTGAAATTAGACGGACATAATAATTTCTTTTATCCTATGTCGACTACGCTTTCTTTCAAATTTCCAAAACGTGGTGATATGCCACCAGTAGAAATAAAATGGTATGATGGAGTAGATAATTTTCCTCCAATACCTGAAGGATACGGTGTACAAGGGCTTGATCCCAATATACCGCCTCCTAGTACAGGTGCCATTGAACCTGCAAAACTTAATCCGGGCAAAATTATTTACAGTAAGGAACTCACCTTCAAAGGAGGATCTCATGGCAGTAAATTGTCGATTATACCTGAAGAAAAAGCAAAGGAAATGGCTTCTAAATTGCCTACTGTCCCTATAAGCCCGTCTAATCACTTTGCTAATTTCCTCAAAGCATGTAAAGGAGAAGAAGAAACACGTTCGCCTTTTGCAATTGCAGGTCCGTTAAGCCAGGTATTTTGTCTCGGCGTTTTGGCGCAATGGACTGGTGAAAAAATTGTTTTTGACAGAACAAAAAAAGTGATCACAAGCAGTAAAAAGGCCAATCAATTGTTAATCGGGCCTCCGCCACGTAAAGGATGGGAAGAATATTATAAAGTGTAATTTTTATTTATGAAACGCAGGGATTTTATTCGCCAATCGGGATTATTTACCGCTGGAATGTTATTGCATCAGCAAATGCTGCATGCTTATTCTTTTACTGAAACGGCAAAAATAATTTCAGTTGGAATAATTGGCTGTGGCGACAGAGGTAAAGGGCTGGGAAGTGTCATTAACAGCATGCCGGAAGAATTTCAGTTAAAGGCTGTTTGTGATGTATTACCTTTCCGTCTGGATCAGGCAAAGAGACTGGATGTACACAATACTATCCGTTACGAAAAAGACTATCGTAAACTGCTCGATGATAAAACCATTGATGCGGTTGTTATCGCCACGCCGCTATACAATCATTATGAAATTGCAGCAGCGGCCATTCAGGCAGGAAAGCATGTATATCTGGAAAAAACAATGACCTACAATGCAGACCAGGCGCTTGATCTGGTTAAATTGGCGCAGCATCATCCGAATCAAATTTTACAGGTGGGACATCAATACCGATACACACCGCTTTATTTTAAAGTGAAGCAGATGATTGATAATGGTTATCTGGGTAAAGTAACACAAATAGATTGCCGATGGGATCGTAATGCAAATTGGCGAAGGCCAGTGCCTTCCGGTTATACGGATAAGCAGGTGAACTGGCGCATGTACAAAGAATATTCAGGAGGTTTGCCTGCTGAGTTATTATCACATCAGGTAGATTTTATTAACTGGGCTTTTGATACCCATCCCGATGAAATTTACGGAACCGGCGGTATTGATTATTACAAAGATGGAAGAGAAACTTTTGACAACATACAAACTATTCTTCGTTATAAGAAGGAAGGAATGATCGGAAATTTTGGGGCTACCTGCGCAAATGAAAAAGACGGATATCTTTTTAAGTTAAAAGGTACAAAAGGAACAATAGAATTGCTAATGGACGAAGGAATATTTTTTCCTGAGAAACAAACCAGAAAAGAACTCGAAACAGTTGATGGTGTTACCGGTGCTTCAAAAATTGAATGGAACAAAGAGGGTGGGACTCCCATTGTCAAAGAAAAAACAAAAGACGGCAGCTGGTATGCACTACAGGAGTTTTATAAAACGATTACAACCAATTCTAAACCGGTTTCAAATGTCATAACCGGTGCCAAAACAGCTTGTTGTGTGCATCTGATGAATAAAGCAATTTATAAAGATGATATTGAAAAATGGAAGCCTGAATATGATCTTACATAAGAATAAACAAAAACGACTATGAAAAAAATCACAATAATTTTTTTGTTATGTATTGCCGCCAATGGTGTTGCACAAAACAAAGAATGGAAATCCTTATTTGACGGAAAAACACTCAAAGGCTGGAAACAAGTGACCGGATCTGCACCTTACACTGTAGAGAATGGAATGATTGTAGGCACAACGGTTGATAAATCACCCAATTCCTTTTTAGTGAGCGATCAAAAATTTACCGGAGACTTTGTATTAGAAATGGAAACTATGTTATCTGGTGCAAATACCAATTCAGGTGTACAGTTTAAAAGTAATTTTGACCCTAAGGTAAATAATGGCAAAGGGCGTGTTTATGGCTATCAGTATGAATTAGATCCTTCAGCTCGTAAATGGAGTGGGGGGATTTATGATGAGGGAAGAAGAGAATGGCTGTATCCGGGATCCTATAATCCGGCAGGACAGCAGTTTTTTACACTGAACGTTTTTCATAAAATACGTATCGAATGTATAGGTAACTCAATAAAAACATGGTTAGACGATGTCCCGATTTCTTATCTGGTTGATTCTTTAGCTGTTAATGAGGGACTTCTTGCTTTGCAGGTACATTCTATTGGAAAACCGGAACATGCCGGGATTAAAATATGCTGGAAGAATATCCGTATTCAGACAAAAAATATAAAACCACTTCCTTTTCCAAAAGGAATATATGTTGTTAACCTTATGCCCAATAACCTTATTCTTTATGAGCAGGAAAGTGGCTGGAAATTGTTATTTGATGGAAAAAGTACATCAGGCTGGGTAGGTGCCCATAAAACTACTTTTCCGGAAAAAGGCTGGGAAGTAAAGGACGGTGTTTTGAAAGTATTGTCATCGTCCGGTGGTGAATCTACAAACGGAGGAGATATTGTGACTAAAGAGAAATACAAAGCATTTGATCTGTCTGTCGATTTTAAATTAACGAAAGGAGCAAATAGTGGTATAAAATACTTCGTAACACTTAATGAAAAGAGCAGTGGATCAGCTATAGGCCTGGAATATCAATTGCTTGATGATACACTGCATCCGGATGCAAAATTAGGTCGTGAAGGGAACAGAACTCTTGCTTCGTTATACGACCTCATTAAATCGCAAAAATCAGCACGATTTTTTAAGCAGCCCGGTCACTGGAACACGGCACGTATTGTTGTTTACCCTAATAATCATGTAGAACACTATCTTAACGGAATTAAAGTATTAGAATATGACCGCGGATCTCAGGCTTTCCGTGATTTGGTTGCGATCAGTAAGTATAAAGTATGGCCAAACTTTGGAGAGGCTCCGGTAGGACATATTTTAATTCAGGATCATGGCAATGAAGTAAGTTTTAGGAGTGTTAAAATCAGAGAGCTGAAATAAATTAGTTACTTTTTGGATAACCATACATAATAAAGCCAACGGTTTAGGTTGGCTTTGTCATTTAATTATTTTTTGACAGACTTTCTCTTTTTAAGCTTGAGTTAAAGCATTGTCTATATTTCTTTCATTAAAAGCAGTATAAGCTTTGTGAATTATATCTTTAGATTGATTTTGCATAGAATACTAGTTTTATTGGGTTTGTTATTTCTTACTGTATGCTCTGCCCAAAAGTAAGCAGATTATTATCAGGATCAAGCATCGAAAATTCCTTTTGTCCCCAAGGTTTAATTTGCAAAGAACCGTTAGGGTGTATCTCTGCTTTATTATCTAAGAGTGATTGATAAAATGTATCGATATCGTCGGTTCTGATATAGACCTGTCCATAATTTTCATTTGGATTAAGTTCTTTAAATTCAAAGAAATGAATTTGTATATTGTCTTTTTGAAGCATTAAATAATGATCAAAATCGGCATTTCCAAATTCCTCAAACTCTAGTTTATTGATGTAAAATTCCCTAGTGATAGTTTTATCACGAATAGGTAATTTTGGAAGCATATATTCGATATTATTTTGTTATTTAATTTGATTATAGTTATACTATAACTGTCTCATTTTTTGAAACATTTCTTCATACTTTTCTTTAAACATTCCTTCTGCTTTTTCGGGAAATGCAAATCCGTCAGGTCCTACATAAATATGAATAGTATTTTTATCCTCATTTACTTTTCTTACAGTATGATATTTGATCAGCCAGGCATCGTAATGTTCTATTAGTTTTGATGCTTCTCCTAACAGTTCCGGAGGCAGGTGATGTCCATTTTCTAAAAGAATATCACGTATTTTCTTGTTCGAGTTGTACATTATTTCGTCTTCAAAGTTGGGGTCATATTTTTTTAGCTTCGAATACGTATTTTCAAATGCAAGCCGGGTTCTGTTTAAATGCGTATAAACCTGTCCAAGGAGTTCAGTAGTCTGTTTTCGCCATTCAAAGTCGGTATTGCGTATTTGTGCAATTTTATCAAATTCATGTTTGATTTCAGCATTGCTTCTTTCGGTCTTTTTATGAAAGTAATACACAATAGCACTGGTTAAAATTGTTGTTATTATTGAGCTGCCTAAAATTGTTTTCAATAAGTCTTCCATATCGTTTCTGTTTTTTATATGTTATTTCAGAATATTTTTTCAGTCTAAAACAAAAATCAATTGTCATAGGATGAAGTATTCTTTTTAATAGTAAGCAATTTGTAAAAAAAAAAGTTAATTAAAAGATAGTCAGTTTTTTATGTTTTTAATCCTATGTATCTCAGTTTTTCTAAACTAAATCTTTTTGAAAGACAAACTCAAATCATATTAGCGATATTGGAATCTCTCATAACCTCAATTCTGTCCGCTTCAGTTCCCAGAAATTTTTCAATTTGTGGTTTGGTAATTACTTTTAAAACAGTCTTTTTAATAGCCTTAATAGAAAAGAAAGTTCGGAAGATTTTGGGTTGAAAAAGAATCGATTGAAACGATTATATTGTCTTTGTAACGAAGCCGAATGGTCTGCTCTTTATCATTAATTGCAGTTTATTTGTACTTATTGCTATAAAATTCAATGAAGTACAGGTTTTCCTTAAATCGATCTCCCTCTTTTTCCTGCCTTGAAAAGTAAAGCCTTTTTTCTTTTTGGTGAACAAAAGGACAGAACTCTGAAATTTTTGAGTTAATCGTGCCGCCTAAATTTTTTGGAGTTGTCCATCCATCTTTTCTTTTAAATGAAATATAAAGGTCAACTTCTCCAAACCCAGATTTATCTGAGGAAAAATAGATGATGTATTTTCCATCTGGCGAAATGTAGGGATTAGATTCTCTTTCGTTAGTGTTGATAGGGAAGCCCATATTTTGAGGTTCCTGATATTTTCCATCCTTTAATATAGAATAATAAATATCAGATAATCCTGTTTTGTTGTCGTTCTCTTTCATGAAATAAATTGTGCCGTCTTTTGTCATTGAAGCATACGACTCAGAAGCATCAGAGTTAATGTTGCCTTCCAGTCTGTAAGGTTGTGACCAGCCTTTGTTGCTAAGTTTTACTGCCCAGATGTCAAAATCTTTTCTGTCGGATGTTCTGTTCGTGTTTCTGTTTGATTGAAAAAGGACTGTTTTGCCATCAGGAGAAAATATAGGGTCAATGTCTTTCCATTCTCCATGTGCTGATGAAAAAGAAGCAACTCGGGGTTGAGTCCATTTTCCATTTTCTTTTACAGATTCCATTATAGTCAATGTGTCTCTTTTTCCTTTCGATAAAACCCATAATGCAGTTTTGGAATCCGGTGAAATCGTTAAACCAAATACACCGCCGTTAGAAATAGTATTGGGTTCAAAAAGTTTAGGAGATATCTGCGCCTTGATGAAAAATGTCAAAAAGAGAAGAATAAAAGAAAAACTAATTTTCATATTGATTTTAATTTTTTAATTGATATAGGGACCGCCAGTTGCGCCCCAGTCCCATTTTGGCATAGGGTCGTTTGAGTCTGTTGGATTTTCTGTCAGCTGAGAATTTATAACAGCCAGACGCGTGCCCCATTCGATATAACCAACGAAAGCCGAACGGAATTCAGGGTCGCTTTTTAATCCAATTTCATCTGAAGTTTGCAGAAGCAAATGAACCCAGCGCTGTCTCATTTGTTCTGTCAGCATTTTGCCAATATGTTTTCCAATCATTTTTGCATGGCTGCCATCGTCATTGGAAGTATATAATTTTTCACCGCCAAAAACTTCAGCAACAAAATGTGCTACGTGTTCTACATGATCAGGAGACATGTTTTTAAAGACTTCGCCCAATATTTCGTCATTGAGTACTTTTTCGTAAAATTTCGAAAATAAAGTTTCAAAAGTCTTCATGTCGCCTGCCCATTCATACAATGTTGGTATATTTTTCATTTTAGCTGTATTTTTCAATAATTGGCGAATAAATAAAATATTGGTTTGATTTACAGTATGTTATTTTAATTCAAAAATATGAAAATTTGCTTACAAATGATATTTACTTTTATAAAAGCCTGTGAAAATGAAATGATGCCTTTAATACAAGATTCCGTTTTTCGAAATATCTTATGGTCGGACTTTAATCATATAACCCTCTACTAAATAAAATAGAAATCAATCTTATATAATTTTACTTTAATTTTTAATAATGATCTGAATAGTAATTAATTAACTTTTAGTAAAGAAAGCTTTAACATGGTCTGTTTTTGATTGGCTAACCGAATAAGTAATTTTAGATAAATCAAATTAATAACACATTAAATTTTAAAATTATGAAAAAGAATATAGCCATATTAGCCACAAACGGTTTTGAAGAATCAGAATTAGCATCGCCTAAAGCTTATCTGGAAGAGCAGGGCTGGAATGCCGATATTATCAGTTTGAAATCAGGAACAATCAAATCCTGGAAAGACGGTAACTGGAGCAAAGAATATAATGTTGATGTAACATTAGATCAGGCAAATGAAGCCGATTACGATGCTTTGGTTCTTCCGGGAGGTGTTATAAACCCTGATTTATTGAGAAGAGAAGAGGCAGCAGTACATTTTGTACGCTCCTTTTTTGAAAGTAAAAAACCAGTAGCGGCTATTTGTCATGGTCCTCAGATTCTCGTAGATGCTGATGTTTTGCAAGGCCGAAAAGTAACTTCGTTCTTCTCGGTTAAAAACGATTTAAAAAACGCCGGCGCAGAATGGGAAGACGCAGAAGTAGTCGTTGACAACGGATTGGTGACCAGCCGTAACCCGAATGATTTAACGGCTTTTAATAAAAAAATGGTCGAAGAAATTAAAGAAGGAAAACACGAGCGTCAGACAGTGTAAAAAGATTAATTAGTTTTATCAGGTTACACAAAAAAATGCAGGATCAATTTTGGTCTTGCATTTTTTTTGTAATTGAAAGTGTAATTACACATAATTACATAAACGTTTAAAATCATTCCTTTATTTTTTGATAGGTGGTGTCGTTTTAGGGGAACATATCGGGCAATTATTTACCATTGTCTGGACAATAATGATGACATCGGCTTTTGCCCAAATCCAACTTTTTCCTAAATGGATAATTTGGATTGTTTGGCTAATTATGATTGGTGTTACAATTAGAAAACCGAAACTTTACTAACCAAAGCGGTAGTCTTTACATAAAAAAGAGTTCTGAAACTCTATAAAACATTGGTTTTTAAGCCATCATTTAAAATGATCAAAGGCTCTACTAAAAAGCTTTCAGTTTTATAAGCTAAATATGTGAAATAAAAAATCACTATATATAATGATTTTTTTAGTATTCAAGATTTGTAGTTTTGAAAAGACAATATTCATTGTTTATGGAAATAGTAGAAAAAAGCAACCATAATTAAAAACGACTCAGTGTCTGAAGATTTAGCAACCGGAAACCAGCTTTTCATTGTTCCTTATGATAAGGTTAGAGTATCCGTTTCTTATTCCAGAAATAGAATAACATCTTGTCATCAATTTTTATATAATGGTTTTGTTTACACCAGAGCTGATAATGAACCAGATGAAATCATAAATGATGATACCGTTTCCAATCTAGGAATCAATTATGATTTTAAGCTCTTAGATTCTTTTAAACTAGACTTTCAGGTTTTAAATGTTTTCAATGAAAATTATGAAAGCCCAGAAAACAGACCTATGACAGGTCGAAATTTCAATATGTATTTAATTTTAAAATTTTAATATTATGAAAATTAGCAATTTACTTTTAATAGCGTTTGGTATTTCGTTATTTATCTCGTGTTCAAATGAAGTTGAAAATGACGTTAAAAATGACGTTAAAAATGAAGTTGATAACAAAAAAAACACCGCTAATGGAGATTATTCCAATGGATTTTTTATCCTAAATGAAGGAGGTGCAGGTCAGGGAACAGTATCATTCTCTAGTAATGATTTTGGGGTTTTTACAAAAGATGCCTATACTGCAGAAAATGGAAGTGATTTGCTTGGAAAGGATGCTACAAGTATCTTTTTTAACGGCGACAATGCTTATATTATTGCCGGAGCATCAGATGTTATAACTGTTGTTAATAGATATACATTTAAATTAATAGCTAAAATTGACACAGGTCTTAAACAACCTAGATATGGAGTAGTAAAAGATGGTAAGGCTTATGTGATCAATTCTAATAAATATATTGGTTGGGGAGGCGCTTGGGATAATGATGATAGAGATGATTATATTGCTGTTATTGATTTAGCCACAAATAAATATGAATCTAAAATTGATTTGAATGCATCAGCTGACAGAATTATTGAAAAGGATGGTAAATTATATATGACGGAGTTTATAAACAATAATGACAATTTAAATTTATTGTTATTTGTTGTAGATATTGCCACAAAATCTTTAGAAACGCCAATAGTAATTACATCCGAAGCATATACTGATGCACTTTCGATGGAGGAAAAAGATGGAATTATATATATTTTAACAAACAATTATTTCCAAAAAAGCAAAAACAAAATAGTAAAAGTAAAAATAGCAGACAATACTATTTCTAGAATCACATTCCCTGAAGCTTTAGGCGAAGCTAGCTTTATGGATATTTATGACGATAAAATTTACTACACTGTAAAAAATTCGGTTTACGCCATAAATACTAATGCGACACAGGCTACAACGACACCAATTGTAACAGCTCCTACAGAAGCTTTTTATGGATTTGCTGTTAATAATAATCGTATTTATTTGGCAGATGGTGGAGATTATAAGTTAGACAGTAAAGCTTATGTGTATAATTTAACTGGAACTTTGCAAAAAGAATTAACTGTAGGTGTGCGACCAAATGGTTTTTACTTCAATAATTAATACATGGATAAGATAATACGTTGTTGATTCAGTAGTTGTGATATTCTGTTGAATGAATTAACGTATTAACCCGACAAAACGAATGGCAGAAAGTGCTGGGCAAAATCTAAAAACTAAACCTTTACAATAGAAAAATAATTCAAGTTAAAAAAGTTAACTATGAAAAGTAAAAAATCACTATTCATAATGATTTTTTTAGGATACAAGACTTGTAATTTTAAAAAAAATAACATCCATTTTATGAAAAAAAAAGTCCCCTTTAAGTTATTAAGTTTACTAGTAATACTAATGACTACTTTAGCTAGTGCACAAACCTTCACAGTCAACAACTTAAAATATACTATATTATCTGGATCAACTGCAAGTATAAGCGGATACGATTCTAAGCCAACAGGGATTTTAAATATTCCCAGTACTATTACTAATGCGGGTATTCAGTATACTGTTATAAGTATTGGTAATGACACTTTTTCTAATTGTACAGGATTAACGACTGTAAGTATTCCAAATTCGGTTACAAGTATTGGTCATAATGCTTTTATAGATTGTTCAGGATTAACGTCTGTAAGTATTCCAAATTCGGTTACATTTATTGGCGATTATGCTTTTTCTAAATGTAAAGGATTAACCTCTTTAAATATTCCTAATTCTCTTACAAGTATTGAGGCTGGCACTTTTTCTAATTGTTCAGGATTAACGTCTGTAAGTATTCCAAATTCGGTTACAAGTATTGGTGATGGTGCTTTTAATGGTTGTTCCGGACTAACTTCTTTAAGTATACCAAATTCGGTTACTAGTATTGGTCAGGGAGCTTTTAATTATTGTCAAGGATTAACGTCTTTGAGTATTCCAAATTCGGTTACAAGTATGGGTCATAATGCTTTTCAAAACTGTACAGCATTGAAGTCTGTAAATATTTCAAATTCTCTTACAAAAATTGGTATTTTTACTTTTGGTTATTGTTCAAAGTTAACGTCTGTAAGTATTCCGAATTCGGTTACAAGTATTGGTAATAATGCTTTTGCTTATTGTTCAGGGTTAACGTCTGTAAGTATTCCAAATTCGGTTACAAGTATTGGTCATGATAGTTTTTCTAATTGCACAGGATTAACGTCTGTAAGTATTCCAGATTCGGTTACGAGTATTGGTTATTTTGCTTTTACAGATTGTACTGGCCTGACGTCTTTAAGTATTCCAAATTCGGTTACAAGTATTAGTCCTTATGCTTTTAAAAACTGTACAGCATTGAAGTCAGTAAATGTTGGCTGGGCAAGTCCTTTAATTATAGATAACTTAGTTTTTTTAAATATTAATTTAAAAAATGTTGCGTTAAATGTTGCTTCTCCGGGTAACGTTGATGACTATAAAAAAGCCTATATATGGGAAGATTTTGCTTCTTTTAATCCCGTTTTAAGTACAAAGACTTATTTATTAGACAAGAGCATACTAGTATTTCCCAATCCAACTAAAGATTTTATCTCTGTTTCGGGTTTATCACAAACAGTAAGCTATAATATATTTAGTATTTCGGGAGCTAAAGTGTCTAATGGCACTGTTTCTAATAATGAAAAAATTGATGTTCAAAGCCTGAATAATGGAGTGTATTTTATGGAATTAGAAGAAGGTCATACGACTAAATTTATAAAAAAATAACTTAGTTTATATGTTGAAGAAGTTTTGTTTTGAATTAATAAACAACGAGTTGCATTTGTTTCAGCTTGTAATGTATATGATTTTGATGATAATAATCAAATTCAAAATATCACCTCTTATTGTATTCAAAAAGCTAAAAATCACTAACAGAAAAAAGAACAACGAACAGCAAATTAATATTTAAAAAATGATAAAAACAAGAACAATAACTGCTCTAATCCTTCTGACAATTACTGCAATCTTTATAAGTTGTAGTAAAGATGATAGTGTCAATCCGAATCCGAATCCGAATCAAAATTCAATTAATCTTGAAGATGCTAAACTGAATAACTTCCGATTATTTGGCATTACGCCCGTTTCAATCAATATTACACAACCCAGTATTGTAAATAATAAAGAAACGGTATTTGGGAAGATTGATATTGTTGTACCCAACACTGTTTCTTTGAACGGAATTGCTTCTTCCATTACATCAAATGAATTAAACCTAAGCAAATTTGCTATTCTACCAGGTAACAGTACAATGCTGAATTATGAAACACAAAATCACGTACATACTATTGTAAATGTGTTGGATAATTCGCAAGAATTATTACATTACACAGTAAATATTAAAAAAGAAGTAACACCAACACCATCTACATTAACAGTCGGTGATTTTAAATTTGAAAAAAGTAAAAATCCGCAATTGCCTAATGATGTAACTATTGAAAGACGCTTTGACGAAAATGCAAACAGACAAGTCATTTATCTATTTGTACCTAAAGGGACTGATTTTTCAAATTTAAAACCAACTGCTACATTTGATGCAGAAGAAGTATTCTATACCCAAGACTCTTCCATCCCGCTCTCAGATGTGAATACTCCATATCCAGCTGTAGCAACCAGTTTTGATTTTGCTTACCCAAAAAGTTTTATAATTGTTTTAAGAGACAAAGTAAATAACAGGTTAAAATCGGTCAATGTATTTGTTGATGTGAAAGATCCCGTAGAATTTACAAATACAGATATCACAACACCTAATATAATTGCTTCAACTTCTTCTACAAATTTTACAGCCATTATCGATTGGAGAAATGTGGGAAACCATAAATTAAGATTTCAAGCAGCAACTACCTATGAAAATTTAATACCAAATACAACCTCAAACCTTATCACTTCGAGTATGACTTTTATTGGAGATGGTATCATACCTAATCAAAGTGCTGGCGTAAATGTTCAAGTTAAGGGTAATTTGCCAGTCGGTCCATACAAAACTACAGCTGTTTTTTATACAAAATTTACCGGACACGATGCGATAAACGATTTAGTTAAACCTGCTAAAATGAATATTACTGCGAACATTACAAATTAAACTAAAACAACAATAAAACAAATAGTACAACTATGAAAAAGACTGCATTAACATTACTTTCTTTGTTTTTCTTATTATTCAGTTGCAATACAACTGACGACTCAGATTTACCAAAGCTTGAGGAACCAAAGCCTGAGGAACCAAAGAGTTATATTAAAACCATTGACTTTTCTTCTTCAGTAAGTTCTCCTGCTACAATTAATGACCTTGATGTTGAGAATGGATATCTTTATTTTATTCATAAAATCGGTATTTACAGAATTAACCTTAACTCAGATGCAAACACAGCAGAGTTTATAATTGAAGATGATGAACACTGGCCTTATACACTAAAAGTAATTGGCAACAATTTATATTATCAAGGTCTTTATGGTTGGACTATTTCTGACGATATCAAACAAGTCGATTTGAACTCTATTTCTAAAGGAGTAAAAGCTACCTATCCTATCAGAGGAACTTCTAGATCACAATTGTGTAAAAATTCAGGTAAATTATATTATACATCAAGCATTGATGCCTATTCGGCTCTTAATAATTTTTACGAATTTAATCCATCAACTACCCATCAATTAATCGCCACAGGTGACTACATTGTACCTAAAAATTTGAGAATGGTAGGTCAATTCTTGTATTTTTCATCTTTTGATGAGATTCGAAAATTTGATTTAAATAAGCCATCAGAAGAATCTTCAATTGTTTACACAGTTCCTAAGCAAGAAAAAGAAAGTAAAATTAGAGGATTTGATATCAAGGATAATATTATTTACTATACACTAGAATCCAGTAATAAACTCTATTCTAAAGACTTAAAAATTGTAAACCAAGAGCCAAAAGTTTTGGGAATCAATAATAATAAAGATGGCGTGGGATATGGGAAATTAATTTTGTCTGACAAAAAGTTGTATGTTGAAAAATTGACAGACTCACAATTAGATGTTTATGGGATTAAATGATTAACAGGCAAAAATCGATTTTTCGAGTGCGACTAAAAGTATCGAAAAAATGACGATTTTTAAAAAAAAATATAATCTCCGAGCTCCCACACGAATCCTTTCGTGTGTCTCGTCCTAAAATAAGTTTACATATTTATACTTAATCCCGAGCTCCCGCACGAATCCTTTCGTGTGGGCTTTTGAAATCTAATTTTCTTATTAGATTATAAGTAATTGTTTGTCATATATAAAACAACGATATATATTTACAGAATAATCTTATTTTTTTTATCAATAAGTAGAAATTACAAATTTCATAATCCTGAAGGATTGTATTTTATAAGTTTTGCAGTTGTGGGATGGTTAGATGTATTTACCCGAAATGAATATAAAGATTTGTTTATTGAAAGCATTGTCTATTGTCAAAAAAAACCCGAGCTCCCGCACGAATCCTTTCGTGTGGGCTTTTGAAATCTAATTTTCTTATAGATTATAAGTAATTGTTTGTCATATATAAAACAACGATATATATTTACAGAATAATCTTATTTTTTTTATCAATGAGTAGAAATTACAAATTTCATAATCCTGAAGGATTGTATTTTATAAGTTTTGCAGTTGTGGGATGGTTAGATGTATTTACCCGAAATGAATATAAAGATTTGTTTATTGAAAGCATTGTCTATTGTCAAAAAAACAAAGGATTAGAAATTCATGCATGGTGTATTATGAGTAATCATGTACATTTGGTTTTTCGTAGTATAAAAGGACAAAAACCTGAGTTATTAGTGGGTGACTTAAAAAGGTTTACCAGTAATTCAATAGTAAAAAGCATACAGGAAAATCCAAAAGAGAGTCGAAAAGAATTTCTGTTGGATTTTTTCAGAAAAGAAGCCCAAAAGAGTTCAAATGTAAAACATTACCAATTCTGGCGTCATGATAACAAACCAATAGAGTTGTGGAGCAATAAAGTAATTCAGCAAAAAATAGACTATGTGCATAATAATCCGGTAGAAGCTGGCTTAGTATATAAACCTGAAGATTATGTGTATAGTAGTGCTATAGATTATTCAGGACAGAAAGGTCTTATTGATGATGTAGTTTTATTTAGAATGTTTTAAGTATAAAACTCTGTTTTTAAAAGTTATATACGCTCCCGCACGAATCCTTTCGTGTGGCGTGTGGCTTTTGAAACCTAAATTTTATCATTTTGTACTCGTTGCAAATAAGCACCAAAGAGGTTTTCATTATTTTTAGAAGCAGAAAATTGGTCCTGATAATAGCTTTTAGTCCTGCTGTCCTTCCAATCTTTTATTTTTTAAAGGAAAAAATAAAAGGATTTTCCCTGCCATCGGGGCTACATTAGAAATTTAGTTTTTTTATGGTGATATAGTAATATTTAGAATGCTTTTTGAGGTATAAGAAAATCTGGTTTTCAAAAGCCACACGAAAGGATTCGTGCGGGAGCGGGGCTTCATTGTTCGTGCTACGCACGCAACGAATCCCTTGCTGTTGTGTGCTGGCTTTATTTATTTAATTAATTCATCTATCTTTAGATATTTTCTGATATATTTTAGAATATCTTCTGCATCATTTTCAACTTTGTTCATTTCTGAATTATATGTATTCCAAATACCAACACTATTAAAATTTTTCAAAGATTCACTATTTGGGAATTTTGTTGGCAGTTCTTTAGAAATATCGGTCAGTACTTTTCCAACTAATGTTAGGTTCTCGTGAATTTTCTTTTCAAATTCATTTATTTTTTCTTTAAGTTCTTCAGGTAAAAGAGGTGAGGCTGACAAGTTTTTTAATTTCTCAATTTCCTCACTATATTTAATTGTGAAATCAATTTTACCATATTCATATTCATTCCACTCATTCAAAATTATTGCTGGATTTGTAATTTCAATTTTCTCTTTTTTGCTTTCTTTTTCGTGGTAATTAGGTTTAGTAAAATGCTTTTCCATAAACTTTTGCGTAACAACTGAACCTGCTGAATTTTTGAGCATTTCATCAACTTTTTCAGCATCGATTTCTATTTCCTTTTTAAAAAAATGTTCAATAAAATCCAATTGTAAAAGTTGTGCATTTATTTTCAAAATGTTATCAATATCAAATTGATTTGTAAAATCTGTTTCACCTTTATTTTGAAAGAATAATAATATTTCTTCAAATGCTTTAATTTGCATTTTAAAAGTCTCAGTTTTAATCGGTGTAAACAATGACTTTTTTGCTTGTAAATAACTTAAAATTGTAATTGTTAAAACGCCACCAAAGAATAAAATGTTAAATAAATCTTTTAATGTTGTAACAAAAAAAGAAATTTCAATATTACTTAATTTTCCTTCACAATATATTTTGTAAATAATTTCAAAAAATAAAAGGAATATTGTCAGGAATAATATTGAGTAAGTAATAATTCTAAACATTTTTTCATTCCATATTTTTTTCAAAAAGTTCTTTATTTTCATAATGTTGTTTTTAAGCTTGCACACAACTAATTTATATGCGAATAAATTCAACATGTTTTATTCCAAATTGGTATGTTATGCGCATGTTTTGGTTCGTATTATTTTTTCAAATATAATTTATTTATAACGAAAATTCATCAAATAAATCTTTAAAGTATTATTTTACAATAACGGTTTTATGAAACCAAAAACCCTAGCCCTGATAGAAGGGAAAATCCTTTTGTGCCGGGGTTCGGCACAAAAGATTGGAATGATAGCAGGAATCAGCTCCATAAAAAAATGCTGCAAAACCTAAGTCTTACAGCACTTTCAAACAAATCAATAATTAATTAAAGCGTACAGGTTATTCGTTTATGACATCGCCTTCCTTAATTTCTTCGCTGGCGATTTTTATCAGTTTGTCTTTCGGGTTCAGGTCTCCAAATATTTCAATTTTATCGTCTATTTCCCTTCCTTTTTTTACATCCACTCTTGTGGCTTTGTGATTGACCACTTTGATGACAAACATCCCTTCGGCAGAACTCACCAAAGCCGATTTTGGTACTACAAACGTACTGTCTTTCGCGTTAAGCGGCAATAAAACTTCGGCTACCATTCCGGGTAATAAATTGCCTTTGGTGTTGTGCACATCCATTTCGACACGTTCAGAACGTAATTTCAAATCCAATGCTCCTGACATTCTGGTGATTGTCGCTTTAAACGTTTCCGGCAATGATTTTACGTTAAAACTCATTTCGTCGCCATTGTGTAAATAGCCGGTGTACAATTCGGGAACAGAAACTGCCAGACGCAATTTGTTTTGCTGCTGAATCGTCAATAATGGCGAACTTGAACTAGGACCAACAAAGGTTCCTAAATTCACGTTTCTGGATGCCACAACTCCATCAAACGGAGCACGGATTTCAAGATAACTTCTCATGATTTTTACCTCTTTATGCGCTGCAACGGCTGCCTGATATTGTGCGTAGTCAGAGTTCTTTTTTCCGCTAGCCATTTCCAGGTCGTTTTTAGAAATCGTTCCTTCGACCTTGCTCGTTTCGTACAAACGGTTGTAGGTACTTTTGCTGGTCGCATAAATCGCTTCCATAGATTTCAGCCTTGATTCGGCTGCAGCCAGTTGTGAACTGATTTCCGGAGCTTCCAGAACAATCAAAAGCTGTCCTTTGGTTACTTTTGAACCAATATCTACTTTTAATGTTTTTACGAAACTGCTCACTTTGGCATACAAATCTACCTGTTGGAAACCGGTTAATTCGGCCGGTAAACGCAATTCGGTAGTCAGTTTTTCTTTCTCTAAAAGAAACGTTTCTGTTTTAGGTTCGATTGCTGCCGTAACCACTTCTTCCTTTTTGGAATTACAGCTGTTCAGGAAAAATAATGCTGCAAAAAACAGCGGGCTGTATTTTATAATTTTAGTTTTCATTTTTTGGTTTTATATAAAATATGATATAATGTCTTATTTAAACTGTTGGGTATAATTAGTTTTGGATGATAATTTTTCGTCAGTTCGAGTGATCCCGATTTTTCATCGGGATTGTATCGAGAACAGAAAAGTTATCATTAAAAACGGTTCTCGATATATTTTTTGTTCCGTTTCTCTGCACAAAAAACACTCGAACTGACGTTTTTAATAATTACACCCAACGGATTTCTTATTTAATAAAATAAAAGGAAAAGATAAAAGTCTGTCGAAGAACTTGCACCACCAAGTGACTTTCGACTTATAACTTTTTACTTTTCACTCTTCACTTTAGACTTATTTAAAGATGAAATATAATGAATGCTTTCTTCGTCTTCAGGATCAAGAGAAACAGATTGTGTCGTGGTATGTTCCTGCGCCCAGGCGAAAATCAACGGTAAAATCAATAATACGGCAAAGGTCGAAAATAATAGTCCGCCAATTACGGCTCTTCCCAACGGAGAAACCTGATCGCCTCCTTCGCCATGACCGATTGCCATAGGTAACATTCCGGCAATCATCGCCACCGAAGTCATGATAATTGGACGCAAACGCAGTGCTGCAGCCTCACGGGCCGACTCTAAGGCGTTTCCGTTTATTTTTCGCAATTGTTCGGCATTGGTAACCAGTAAAACGGCGTTCGCAATCGAAACCCCAACGGACATGATGATGCCCATGTAGGATTGTAAATTTAAGGTTGAACCTGTAATCGTCAGCATTAACAACGCTCCTAAAACTACCGCCGGAACTGTGGTTAAAATCACCAGCGAAACCTTGAACGACTGGAAATTAGCGGCCAACATTAAGAAGATTACAAAGATGGCAACCAATAATCCTACTTGTAAACTACTTAATGTTTCCTCCAATACTTTACTCAGTCCAATTGGCGTGACAAACAAGCCACGTGGTAATTCGCCTAATGAACGGATTGTTGCATTAACATCTTTCGCTGCCGTCCCCAAATCGGTTTGATTGATGTTTGCTGTAACTGTAATGTATGGCATTGCCCCTAAATTGTCATTTTCACCGCTCACAAAGCCGGGTGTAATTTTGGCTACGTCACTTAAAACTGGACGAAGCGAGTTTTTCAATACCGGAATTTCACCGATATCGGTTTTGCTTTTCATTTGGTTTAACGGAACCTGAACCTGAACGTTTACAGATAAACCGGTTCGTTCGTCAATCCACGTATTTTTTTCAGTATATCGCGATGATGAGGTCGAAGCAATCAGCGAACGTGAAATGTCATTCATATCCACGCCTAATTCGGCAGCACGGGTTCTGTCAATATCAATGTTCATCGCCGGATAATGAATCGGCTGACCAATCTGCACATCACGGAAATAGTCTATTTTCTGTAATTTTTCAACGATTTGATTCGCATATAATTCATTTCGTTTTTTGTCTTTCCCTGCGATTCGGATTTCGATTGGAGTAGGAGACCCCTGACTCAAAACCTTATCCGTTAATTCGATAGGTTCAAAAGTTAGTTTGACATCAGGAAGCACTTTTTTGATTCTCGCTCTGAATTCGTCTTTAAAATCATCCATGTCGGTATGATATTCTTTTAAACTCACCTGAAAAACAGCTTCATGCGAGCCTGCCATGAACAAATAAATTGGGTTAATCGAAAACAGTGATGGGTGCTGACCCACATATACAGAAGATATTCCGATATGTTCATTTCTGACCATTTTCTTGAGTTCTTTCAGTACCAAAATGGCTTTTTCTTCGGTACGTTCCAAACGAGTTCCGTCGGGAGCACGCATTCTCAGCTGAAACTGACTTGAATTTACTTTCGGGAAAACATCTTTTCCAATAAATGATATAAATAAAACGGCAAGCGTCGTAGCTAAAATCAAATACGTTAAAGCAGCTGCTTTTTTGAACGGAAACAATCGGTCCAATGTTCGCATAAATCGGATTCGGAATCGTTCAAACGCACTTATTTTTCCGTTTCCATCCGTATCCGTTCTTTCAACATAATCCTTTTTTTGAGTAATCAGTTGTTTTTCAGATTCCGGGGTTAATCCGCAAGCGTTAAATTCGGCTTCATCGTCTGTAATTTCAGGTGTATGTTCGTGTTTTGGATGCGCTTTCATCAGCCAGTTGGCCATTACAGGTACAAATGTCTGCGACAATAAAAATGAAATAATCATCGAAAATCCAATCGCCAAAGCCAACGGCAAAAACAAAGCTCCCGGAATTCCGACCATCGTAAAGGCAGGTGCAAAAACCGCCAGAATACAAAGCAGAATCAATAATTTTGGCAACGCAATTTCCTGACAGGCATCCCAAATTGCAAGTGCCTTTGGTTTGCCCATGTCAAGATGTTGGTGGATATTTTCAATAGTTACGGTACTTTCATCCACAAGAATTCCAATCGCCAGCGCCAGTCCGCTTAAAGACATTAAATTGATGGTTTGTCCGAATAATTTCAGGAATAAAACACCCGAAATAATCGAAATTGGAATGGTCAGGATTACGATTAACGCTGCACGCCTGTCACCTAAGAATAATAAAACCATTAATCCGGTTAAAACCGCTCCGATGATTCCTTCGGTAATCAAACTTTTAACCGAGTTGATGACATAAACCGACTGGTCAAATTCGTATGATAATTGTACATCTTCAGGAAGTGTGCTCTGAATTTTAGGCAATTCCGACTTTAATTTCTGAACCACATCCCAGGTCGAAGCGTCTCCGGCCTTTGCAATACTGATATAAACCGAACGTTTTCCGTTGACCAAAGCATATCCGTTGGTCACATCGGCACCGTCTTTAACAGTGGCTACATCACCTAATTTCAGATTTTGAACCCCGCCTTTAAACAACGGAATCTGCTCAAAATCCTTAATTTCTTTAATCGTATTATTGGTTGGCGAAATGTAGTTGATATCGCCAATTCTCACGTTTCCGGATGGAGCCGTCTGATTGTTGATACGAATCGCTTCCACAATCTGATCGGGCGTCATATTATGTGAACGCAATAAATCAGGATCTACATTAACTTCGACTGTTCTTGGGCTTCCGCCAAAGGGAGCTGGAGATAATAAACCCGGAATCGAAGTAAACGACGCACGTACATAAACGTTCGCTAAATCCTGCAATTCGTTGTTCGAACGTATTTTACTGCTCAAAACCAATTGTCCGATTGGTAATGACGAAGCATCAAAACGAATGATAAACGGAGGCTGAGTTCCTGGAGGGAAAGCCGCCTGAATCCGGTTCGAAAGCGCTCCTAATTCGGCAGCAGCCTGCGCCATATTGGTGTTTTCGTAATAGGTTAATTTCATAATCATTAACCCCTGAATGTTCTTGGTTTCTACCGATTTTATACCATTGGCAAAAGGGAGGATGTTCACGTAATTTTTGGCAAAATAAGCCTCCATCTGATCCGGTGTGTAACCACCAAAAGGATGCGCAATATAAATTACCGGCAAATTCATCTTTGGAAGAATATCTACCTTGATGTCTTTGATGGCACCAATTCCGAAGAAAAATAAACCGGCCACCAATACTAATATGGAGATGGGTTTGCGGAGTGCAAAACGTATTAAATTCATTAGGCGCTATAATTAAAATTCATTTATAAATAAGTCAAAATTGCCTGTTGCGGCTACTTTTAGCAAATATGATTGCCACACATTATTATTGACAATGTCACGGTCGATTTCGGCGCGGTTTAGCGTGTAAATCGTCTGGGTCAGGTCGGTAAGATCTGTCAATCCGTTTTTGTATAAAGTCGATTTTTGCAGATATGCCCTTTGCGCTGCATTGACCTGAATGGGTGCTTCTGCATAATTTTCCAGTGTGATTTTTATTTTATCCTCGGCAAAATTCAATTGCGACTTCAATTCCCTGTCGGCCTGATTGTATTCTTCCTGCAAAGCCTGAGAAACAAATTTTTCTGCGCTGACCTGTTTGCTCATTCGGAACGGTGTGGTCAGATTCCACGTAATTCCAACTCCAATCAAATAATTGGTACGATCTGGATTTACGCCATCCCAGTAATTTCGATTAAAGGCTGTCTGGTCTGTTGCGTAAGCCGAGTCAAACCCCGAGGCTCTTGTCTGCAAAATCCCAAAAGCACTCATGGTTGGATAATAAAATCGCTTGTATAATTTCGTCTGCTGATTGCTGTAATCGATTCTGGTTTTATATAATTGCAATAACGGGTGGAGGCTGTCAGTTGTTTTTTCGGCCAATAATAAGGCTTTCGGAATCTGCGTAACAAAAAGGGTATCAGTGACAAAATCCTGAGGCGTAACGCCCATTAAATCGACCAGTTTATTGTTTTGCTCTTTAATGAAATTTTTAGCCAGATTCAACGCCATTTTAGCTTTCGAAACTTCGGCTGTAGCCAAAGTCGAATCCACTCCGGCCAGTAATCCGTTTTTAACTCTGGCTGCTGCGGTTCTTTTGAAAACTTCGGCGCGGTTTAAATTCTTTTGTTGTGAAATGAGTAATCTTTGGCTTGCCAGTAAATTGAGATAAGCGGCTGAGATTTTAATTTCCAGCTGGAATTTCTCCTGATTCAGATCCTTTTCTTTGGCCTGAACGTCAATTTTAGACAGGTTGATTTTTTCTTTTGCTTTTCCGAAAGTGAAAAAATCCCAGTTCATATTTACTAAATAAAGCGCCCCAAAAGCCGAATTCCAGTTTTGTTCCGGAAGCGGCAATCCTGATGAAGCGACTCCCAATCCTCCGAAGCCATAAAGCGGACCGTTTTGCCCGTTTACGGTTCCGTAATCCTGCTGTGCCGATAAATTAAGGTTGGGCAGGTAATCGCGTTTGGACTGTTTTAGTGTTTCCCGTGAAGCATTCGTATAATTGGTTTTTGCTCTGATCGATCCGTAATTTTCAAGGCCTGTTTTAATAGCGTCCTTTAAAGACAACGTTTGTGAATAACCGATTGAGGCAAAAATCAAGAAAAATAAGAAAGTAACTCCAAAAACGTCAGTTCGAGTGTTTTTTGTGGAGGGAAACGGAATAAAAAATGTATCGAGAACCGTTTTTAGTTTTAATTTTTCTTGTCCTCGATACATTTTTGTATCGAAAAACACTCGAACTGACGAAAAATTAAAACTAAAAACTAATCGTATCCAGGGAGTTAAAGTAGTTTTTTTGAAATACATATAATTTAGATGTGATATTACACTCCAAAATTATTTCAGTTACATCGATAAAAACCTTTATAAATGATGTACTGCAATAATAAATGACGAATTGAATTGGTCATTTTTTGGAAAAAATAATTAAATATTTGTTCGTACTTTGTAAACTATTTAAGTGCAGAACATGAATAAAAAGCTGAGTAACATGATGGAAAACAAATGGTGGCAGGAAATTGCCGTTGTTCTTTTTTCATTCACGGTTTATACCCTAAAAAATGACTGGATGCTGTTTAGTTCTTTCATTTCTATTTTGATGGGGATATTTTTTTACTGTATTTTATACATGCATGCCCAGTTCAACCGGTTTTTTATACTTCCGGTTTTATTCAAAAACAAAAGACCGGTAACATACGTTTTTTTAACGCTTTTGGGAGTATTTCTTTTTTCAGTTGTTTTGTACCAGATTACTTCTTTGAGTATTTTTGCAAATTGTCGTTTATACCAGAATTCGCATCAACGGAGCTATATCTATCAATTGGCCAGTGTTTTAGGAACTTTAGTTTGTATTTTGAGTCCGATTATTGTTTTTAAATTTTACAGAATCAATAAAAAACAGACAGACGAAACCTTGCTTTTCAACCAGATGCAGCTGAATTCGCTAAAAGGACAACTAAACCCGCATTTTTTATTCAACACCTTTAATACGCTTTACGGAATTAGTTTAGAGTTTCCCGAAAGAACACCAGATCTGATCATGAAAGTATCACAACTGATGCGTTATCAGCTGGAAAGTAATAACAAACAATGTGTGTCTCTTGAGGCGGAACTGGAATTTATAAACAGTTATGTGCAGCTTGAAAAAGAGCGCGTAGGCTATCGCTGCGATATTACATACGATTGTAAAATCGATAACAAAAACGCCTATAAAATATCGCCAATGTTACTGATTGCCTTTATAGAAAATGCTTTCAAGCACGGAACCTGCGCCATCGAAAAATGTTTTGTTCGCATTATTATTACAGTAGAAAACGGATTGCTGCACCTGCATGTTGTCAATTCCATTCCGAAGAAAACGGATGTCGTTTCGACTAAAATTGGCTTGAAAAACACTGTAGAAAGATTAAATCTGATTTACGGAAAAGAATATAAATTAAACATTCAGGAAGATAACAACACTTATATAGCAGATTTGAAAATACAACTGAAAAAGTTGGTATGATGAAGGAAACCAAAAAATGTATTATCGTTGATGATGAGCCGGCAGCACATTATGTCCTGGCCAATTATATCAAACAGAATCCACAGATGGAACTCGTTTTTCAGGGCTATAATGGCGTTGAAGCGATGGATTATCTACGCGAAAACAGAGTCGATCTGATGTTTCTCGATATCAATATGCCTGAAATCTCAGGAATGGAACTGCTGAAGATTATTCCAACGCATCCCAAAACCATTTTAACTACAGCTTATTCTGAATTTGCATTGGAGAGTTATGATTACGGCGTTATCGATTATGTGTTGAAGCCCATTTATTTCCCCCGATTTTTAAAAGCGATTGACCGTTTTTTTGCAGCAGAAAATGTAAAAAGCAGGGAAGAGGAAGTAGTCAATTCTGTTAATGTAAAAGTAGATGGTTATTTTATGGATATCGAATTAGACCAGCTTTTGTTTGCCCAAAGTTTTGGCAATTACGTAAAAATCCACACTTTAAAAAGAACCTATCTGGCTTCTATCACTACAATCGAACTGGAAAAATGCCTGCCAGAAAAAAACTTCATGCGTATTCATAAATCCTATATCGTAGCATTGGATAAAATCGAAGAAAGTGAAAAGGATTTTGTAATCATAAAAAATGAAAAACTTCCGGTTGGAATTACCTATCGGCGAGAACTGACTGACCGACTAAAAAATTAAGACCCTACTATAAGAGTTTAGAAATAAGTGCTTACTAATTCAGTTATTTCAAAAAAGAGCCTGCTAAGATTCATTTCCTGCAGGCTTTTTAGATGCTGATTTTATTTCAGATTAATTAACGGTTAACTTTTCTTTCCAAACATGAAGATTTACACCTTTAAAAATAAGCCATAAGCTAAGCGCTAATTCTGCGATAAGGCAAGGCATCAATAATAGAATACTGGAAAGCTTCGGAAACAGAATTAAAGCAAAACTGTTTGTTAAATAGCAGAATCCTGCAATTGACATCAGTACTCCAAATATTTTTGGAAAATAGCCTGACTTGTAAATTAAATATCCTTCGATCAGGCATACAAACCCAAAAAAGATTAATCCAACGCCGAAGCCAAAGTCGTGTAATTTTATAGAAAGATAAGACATCGTATGCAATTGATCGGTACTAAAGGATTTTAAATAAGCAGCATCACCCAAAAAGAATAAGGCTGCCAGCAGGTTTAATTTGTTAGCCACTAAAACAGCTGTCTGGATGAGATTAAAAGAAAGATTTAAAAGTGCCAGTTTTTTGTTTACAGGTCTAAGTAAATAATAAAGAATTATCATTACAGGCAGATCACAAATCTGCATGATCAGATCTGCGGTAATGCCAATTTTCCATAAAAATTCAGAATGTATAATGTTGTTTGCAGTAGCAGTTGCATCTCCATAAACAACTAGTTTATTTCGGACAAAGGTTTCAGCAAAAGCACCGGCTATGATGATGAGTAAATAAAATAACCCTGCGATTCGGGCATAAAGTTGTGGAGAAGTTTCGAATTTTGTATTGTCTTTCATTGTTTATGATTTGGTTTGAAAATTAGACGGGTAATAGGGGGAAAAGTTACCTGCTTAACTTAATAAAATCATATTAATTTTTTATTCAGGCTTAAATTTTCATTGCATCTTTATTTTTAATTCATTTATAAGTAGTAAATTTATTACCTTTTTTTCTGGATTATTAATTTTAATGATTGAAAAATGAGAAGAGTATCTTTAATTTTTGCATTGTTTAGCTTCAGTTTTTTAGTGGCACAGGAAGGAACGAATATGAAAAAAACAGTAACACCTCCTGAAGTGGTAAAAGTTGCTTTTGAAAAAGAATACCCTGGAAAAATACCGGTCTGGTCTGAAGAATATGTGGGTGATGATAATGATGAAATACGCTATGAAGCGAAATACAACGTAAACAAGACAACAAAAGCACTAGCGGTTTATGATAACTCTGGAAATATGAAAGCGTATGAACTCCAGATTCCGTTAAGTAAACTCCCGCCAAAAACACAAGCTTATCTGAAAAAAAATTACCCGTCAAAAGCAATAAAAGAAATTGCAGTAGTGGTTGATGATAAAAATCAAACTACTTATGAAGTGGGAGTCGAAAAAGATTCAAAGTTTTACGATCTCATTTTTGATAAAAACGGAGGATTCGATGTCAGTATCGAAAAAAATTAAATGTGCTTACTTACTAATTCAGATATTTAAACGACAAACCCGATAAGTTTTTGCTTATCGGGTTTTGTTTTTTATAAAATTAATTATTAGGTTAAATCTTCAAATGATTCACTTTCTAACCTCTAACATTTTACAAAATCAAAACAAACTTCCCTGTACAAACTCAGGCTGTGTATTTCCATTAAAAGTAAAAGTATCAATAACAAAAAACTGTTTTTTAACAGAGTCCAGCTCACGTAAAACAATTTCTTTACATAAAAAATCAATTTCAATAGTAGTAAAAAGTTGTGAAGCTATTTTGAGATTTGCAGCTGTGAGTTTTCTTCCAATCGACAGGTGCGGATCATCACTTTTTTTTAGTTTTAAAGATTTCAAAGTTTCCTGAATCTTTTTCATGACTGGTTTCAGCTTATTTTTCGAAACTTCATTTGGGGCAATAAAAAAGGCTCCGCTATTTTCATAAGAAGAAAAATGATCCAGATAAACGGGGAAAGGCATAAAAGTATCGCAGGTTTTAAAAAGTTTTTGTTTAAAAATATCGATTTGAGAATCGTCAATTGTGAATTCGCAAATCGTAATATGTGTTACAGAATTACAACTGTTATACCAGTTGATTTTGCTTTTTAAATACTCCTTCATTGTTTTGACAGCATCAATAACATCCTGCGAAGGATAAATCGCAACTGAATACTTTTTCTCCATTTTTTAAAGTTCCCCTTTTTTAAATAGACGATCATAAATTTCTGACTGCAATAATCCACTACCGCCACCAAAATGTTCAATGATTTCAACTCCTGGATGGGCTTGTAAACAAAATGCAGCAAATTCTTTTTCGACATGGTCTTCAATAGCAGAACTTAATAAAACAAAATCGACCTTGTGCTGTAAAAAATAATCCTTGGCCAATTCTTCATCATGAAACCCAACGGCATTCCAGTTCTCATTAGCATTTACCAGCCTAAGCAAAATTTCAAGTATAGACTGATTTTTACCCAATATTAAAAAGTCATATTTTTTCATGATAACATGTTTAGACCACAAAAATAATCTATATAAGTGAAAACCAACTTAATCTATATTAAGAATAACATTCGATAGAGATAAAAAAATAATGTTTTGAGTTAATCGAATTCTTGTTAAAATATGAAATTTGAGTAACAAACAAAATCAGTATTAACTAATAAAATCAATATTATGTTACGTTGGACAGTCATTTTTATTATTCTGGCGATAGTAGCCGGAATATTTGGTTTCGGAGGAATAGCTGCCGGAGCTGCAAGTATCGCAAAAGTATTATTCTTTATATTTATCGTATTGTTCCTGTTGTCTTTGATTAGCGGCAGAAGAAAAATTTAGAGCAATATTTCGAAATAATCTTAAAAACGGCACATATATTTCGGTAAATGTGTCGTTTTCAATTTAAAAAATTAAATGCTTTAAAAGTGGAATTGGAGCAACGTAAAATCAAGGATGTAAATGTAACGAATGATCATTCTTTTTTAACAGCTATGATTGCAAGGGCTCATAAGAAAGAAAGCCTGACGTATTATAAAAGATCAAAAGTGATGGAGACCGGATGTGAAATCTATGAAATCATGCGTAAAATTGAAAATTCAGAGAGTTTTGAAAAAGACAAATGGAGAAGGAACAAATTAAAGCCTAATAAGAACTTGCTGATGCAAGGGCTGGTTGAGCAGAAAGCCTGGGAAAAATGAATGATATTCCGCCTCTTGAAAAGATTGCTGATTAATCGCTATAAAAAAGGGTAGATTTCTAACGTTTTTTAGTATGCTATTTATAAAGAAAGGGTGCTTAAAATTGCTAAAAAAACCGTTAGGATTTGTAACGGTTTTTTTAGGATACTATCTCAAAAATTGTGTAAGTAGAAAAGTCACGGCTTCGTAATTATCCTATTATTCAATTTTTACCTCATTCTGATCGATTTCTTCCAGGTCTTCTTCTGTTTCATCAAAGGTGTTTTCGAATGCATCAGAAGGATTGTCAAACTCGTCATTAACGACCTTTTCATCACCGTCAAGATCGATTTCTTCATCCATGTCGTCTAAATTGTCGTCTCCTTCCAGATCTCTATCGGAATGAAAATCATCATTTAAGTCGTCTAAATCGTCTTCATCATTTGTGATTCGTTCATCCGGATCTGGTTTGTTTGGGTCATGACCATTTCGAACCGCAAATCCCTGTTCTGCAATTTCTTTGTTGGTTTGTTTCTGATCATTGTTCTGATATAATTCCTCATTCATAAGGTTATTTTTATCTGCAGTATTTTGATCTATAGTGTTCATAATGATATTTTTTTAGTGTTCTTAATTAATTTAGCTTATAATCATTCATTTCGTTGTTTTAACTCGTCATAATCTAAGTTCTCATCATTTTGTATGCCTTCATCTTCTTGTTCCGGTTTTTCAGGTTGGTAATAATTATCGTCTTCCTGATGTTTTTTTACATATTCTTCTTCGCTGATGCTTCCGTCATTCGGAATGTTCTCACTTCTAACTATGTTGTCCTTTTTAAGAAGTTTATCAATCTCTTTTTCGATTAGCAAAGCGGCCTCAGGATCTAAAAAACCTCCCTGAAATTTTTTTTGAAAGTATAGCTGCGCATTTTCGTAATCATTGTATTGGTTTGTATGATATATAATATGTGTTTTCATGGTATTTATTTTTAATAAATTGATAGTACAAATTTATCTATCATTTCAAGCGAAAACCTTACAGTATTTAGCAGTCTCGTTTCATAATATACAGGTGTTCATCTTGAAATTTTAAACCCAGAGTCCGTATTAGACATTGTTATGAAGCAGAATTATTCAATAAAAGCAAGTGCTCACGGACTATTTTTAAATGAGGAATACTGTTGTATTTTGATTATAAAAATTGCACTAAGTGTCTGTTTTTGAAGGAGAATTCGGATGTAGTAGATTTCTAATGCGGATGCTGGGTTAAATCTAAATCATAATAAAAAACACTGGCTTGTTCATACAAAAAGACTTGTGTACGTTCTGAACTCCCGCTTTTAAAGAAATTCCTGAAATGACATTGCTCCTGATTGCAATTTTCCGTTCCTATTTGTACAAAGCTTACCATTTTTTATATCTCCAGCAAATGTTTTATTTTTTCAGCTGCAAGAACTATTTTTAAGGTCTTTTTGGTTCTCCTCAATGATTTTATTCTTTAAAAATTAAAAGCAGAGTTTCCTTTTTAAATAGTTAAATAATTCATTTTAGGAGGATGATATTTCTATTTTTCAACTTATCAAAAAATATGAATTTATTGATAATTCTATTTAATTATATATCTTTGAAATCCATTTATTAATTATTAATTTCAAAAATACTTATGAATGCTATAACTATATTCTACACGGATGATGACGAGGATGATTTAAGTATTTTTGCAGACGCTGTAGAGTCATTACAAAAAGAAGTAGTATTACAAACTTATACCGGAGGCGAAAAATTATTAGCAGCAATTTATAATCCGCCGCCTACTCCAAATGTTGTTTTTTTAGATTTGAATATGCCTGGAAAGAACGGTTTTGAAGTTTTGTCAGAACTGCGTAATAATCATTTAAAAACAAAAAATATTCCTGTTATTATTTTTTCTACTTCAAATGAACCCGGAATCATTGAAAAATGCCGCGTTCTGGGAGCGAATTTGTTTATAACTAAGCCTGTATTAATGAAGGATATTGTAGATTCAATCAATCATGCACTAGAAATTGACTGGGAAAATTTTGTTCCGACAACAGGTAATTTTGTTTATAAATCGTAAAACCTTTTTTTTATAGCTCTGGTAAATAAATATCAAAGGTAGCGCCTTTATCTTTTTCGCCAGTAGCAGTAATGATTCCTTTATGGTTTTCTACAATCTTCTTAACTATAGCCAGTCCAATTCCCGTACCGGCAAATTCACTTTCAGTATTTAGACGTTGAAAAACTTCGAAAATACGGTTTTTGTATTCCGGATCGAAACCAATTCCGTTGTCAGATATTTTAAGATGATAGTACATTTTATTAGGATAATCAATTTGCATATTTATTTCGCTTCCCATAATTCTGTCTGCCTTGATTTCTATAATAGGAGGAATTCCTTTTCTTGAAAATTTAAGGGCGTTTCCAATCAGGTTATGTAATAATTGTCTGAATTGAAAAGTAATAATGGTAGCTTCGCCTAAAGGGTGAAAGTTTATAATGGCCTTTTTTTCTTCAATACGCTCATAAAAATCACTTTGAACTTCTTCAGCAATTTCATCTAAATTTGTTTTTACAAATACTCTCTCAGCCGAATTAGTTCGGGAATACATGAGTAAATCCTGAATTAAAGTTTGCATTCTTTTGGCAGAAACTTCAATCCTTCCTAAATATGTTTTGGCTTTAGCCGAAATGTTCTGTTCGTCAAGGTCAGACAAGCGGCTGGCAAAAGTCTGAATTTTTCGAAGCGGCTCCTGCAAATCATGGCTTGAGATATAAGCAAATGACTGTAGCTCAATATTCATATTGATGAGATCACGGTTTTTAAGTTCTAATTCTGCGGTACGCTCAGAAACCTCTTTTTCAAGTTTGTCTGTAAAGTTTTTCTGGTCCTGAATATCTGTGCTCGTGCCTACCCACATTTGTATATTTCCATATTCGTCTTTTTGAGCTACAGCCCGGCTTAACTGCCATCTGTATTCTCCGTCATAACGTTTGAAACGGTGTTCGAACAAAAAGTCGTTTCCGGTTCGTACGGCCTCCATCCATCTATTGATATTTTCTTTCTGATCATCAGGATGCACAATTTGAATCCATCCCTGTTCTTCCAGATCATTTTTACATAATCCTGTGTATTTATAAACAGATTCATTAAAGTAATTCAAATTCCCGATAGGGTCGCTGGTCCATATATGCTGAGGCATAGAATCTGCAAGAAGCCTGAATTTTTCTTCACTTTTCATTAAAGTATGATGGCTGTTTTTTTCATCGGTAATATCTAAAACAGTTCCCAGCATTTTTACCGCATTTCTTTTTTCATCAAAAAAGACTTTACCATGTACTCTGATCCAGCAGACTTCAGCGTACGGTTTGATAATTCGGCATTCGTATTTGTAAATACCGGTTTGAAGCGCAAATCCAAATGCTTTTTCCAAAATAGCTAAATCATCCTTGTGTATCTGGCTTTTGATTTTTTGACGTGTTATGATGCTGCCTTTTTCCTGCCCGAAAATTTTCGGTAAATTTTCAGAATAAATAATAGCATCGGTTAAAAAATCTAAATCCCATGTGGCAATTTCGGCAATTTCTATAGCCAGTCTTGTTCTTTGTTCAGCAACTTCCAGTTTTTTACGGGCTTCCACCTTATTTGTTACATCATAAACCGTAATCATTATTCCGTTTACTTGCCCATTTTTTTCAAAAAGCGGCGTATATTGATAATCCAGATAAAATTTTTCTAGTTTTTCTTTCTGTCGAATGTAAGCTACTGCTTCATTTTCACGAATTGTTATTCCTTTAGAAAGGACATCATTTAAGAGTTCAGGATATTTTTGATCTAATAGTTCAGGAAATACCTCCAGAATAGGTTTCCCAATTGTTTCTTCTGTATTTCTTTGCCAGATTTTTTCCATCATTGCGTCATTTGCTATTTCAATAACATGGTTTTTCCCCCTGAAAATAGTCATAGCTATCGGCGATTCCATTACAAATTTCCGGAACGCTTTTTCACTTTCTGCCAAAAGATGACGTGATTTTACAGCTTCTGTTACTTCATAGCAAACGATGATTACACCGGTAATCTGATCATTTTCTTCCCGTAAAGGATAGAGAACCAAATTAAAATAACCAAGTTTTTCTTTGCCATGGCGATTTAAAGTTATCGCAAGTTCATCAGTATAATAAGGTGTTCCAGTTTCATAAACTTTAGAAAGCAAAGGATAAACTGTTTTTCTTGCTTCTGGTACTGCTGCAAAAACCGGCTTTTCGAGAATCTCATCCTTGCTTTTATCCATAATCGTAAGGTAAGTGTCGTTTGCTGTTTCTACGATTAAATCGGCACCTTTTAAAATTGCAATTCCAACAGGAACCTGTTTTATAGTGTTCCTGAATTTTTTTTCACTTTCTTCCACTTTATTTCGGGCGGAAACCTGTGTCGTAACATCATTTGCAATCGCTACAATTCCTGAGATAGTTCCGTCAGGCTCTTTTAAAGGTTCATAAACAACATTTATAAAAGTATTTTCAATTTTGCCGTTTCTTTTTAACCGTACCGGGAGTTCATAATTCCTGAAAGTTTCACCATTTGTGTATACGTTTTCTAAAATAGCCTCCAGTCCCTGACCTCTAACTTCCGGAAGTGCTTCAAAAATGGGTCTGTTGATAACTTCATGTTCCTTTCTTTCCCAAATTTCCAGCATACGTTCATTGGCTATTTCAACAATATATTCCTTGCCTCTAAAGATACACATTGCATTTGGTGTCTGAAGAATGTTATTAAGATAACGTTTGTTGCTTTCCTCTAATTTTTTGACCAGATTAACCTTTTCTGTTGTTTCATTGCAAATAACTAAAACGCCTGCCGGTTTACCTGTTTCGTCGTTTACCGGGCTGTAACTGAAAGTCCAGTACACATCTTCTATTTTGCCGTTTCTGTAAATGGGCAGCAATTGATCTTCATGCCAGGTTGCTTCTCCATATATAAGCACCTGATCAATAAGAGGTTTTATGAAGTTCCAGATTTCAGGCCAGAAATCAGCTCCTTTTTCACCTAAAATAAAAGGATGTTTCCCATCGTTTCCAAGGCTTGGGCGGTACGCATCATTATAAAAACAAATATGTTCAGGTCCCCAGAATAAAAACATAGGGAATTTAGAATTTAAAAGTGTGCCAAGTGTAGTTTTTAGACTTTGTGGCCATGTTTCCACAGGACCTACTAAAGTTTTACTCCAGTCTTTAGTTCTTGTTAATTCTCCCATTTCCCCGCCTCTTGCTAGGAAATCCTGATTTGTATGAATCATTTTAATTGAATATTATAAAAAAAGATATGATGCTTAGAGTCAATAAATGTAGTGATTTATAAATAAATTCTTAGGCAATAAAGTTTTTAAAATGCTACTTTTTTTCAATTTTCACAGAGGATCTGAATGAGATAAAAAAAAAACTTTTTGAGTCAAAAGGTCGGTTTAAAAAAGGTGAAATTTGTTAAATAAGTTTTTGGAAACTTTAAATAAATCAAATAATCCAAATTGTCATGAAGAACGAACTTTCAAAACATGAATTAGAATATCTTGATGAATATCAAAAAAAAGGATATTGCTGTAATTTTTTATTTCAGGACGGAGCTCTTGTAGAAACCGAATCCAAATATTCGTATCAGCCTGAAGAAATTTTTATAGTTGCCCATCACCGATATGAAGGAATGAGTAATCCTGAGGATATGTCTATTTTGTATGTTATAGAAACAGGAGATGAGAAAAAAGGCACATATTTATTAGGATATGGACCTTCAGCAGATTTGGAAGCAGCTGAGTTTTTTAAAGACATACCAGAAAAAAACTATTCGGGGAATGCGGATATACAAAAACTCACTTAAAAGTAATTTAGATTTATAGATATAGGTTAAGGATTTTTTTATTTTGCTGAAAAAACAGCTGTTTCGGACACTAAGTCTGGAGCAGCTGTTTTGTTTTTTTTAATAAATTTCTATAACGTATTAATTATGAAAGTTGTACGAAAAATTATATAACACTAAGTTTCTGTAGTTGAACGAAATTTGAATTGTTCAAAAGAAGAGGATGATGTAATAGTTAAAAATTTGAACGCTTATTTATTTACTTTTTAATTATTATCAAATGAAAAAACTTTACTTAAATACAGGCGGAATTAATGCCATTTTTAATGATCTTAAAAATAGCTTTAATGGAACTTTGGCTTTAGAAAATAATCAATATAACTTAAAAGTTACGTCTAAAAGTGCAAATGGCACTATAAGCGGTATTACGTTTAATAAACAAATTTCATATATCCAGTTTGATATTGTTTTTAATGAAGATATTGAATTGAGTATGGAGTCATTCGCTAATTCGCCAATTTTATTTACGTATTGTTTTGAAGGTAATCTGACACATAGTTTTGGAAGTAATGGTGAAAGAAAAACAATAAAACCGAATCAAACAGGTATCATACGAAATACCTCTAACATTAACAGTGTTTTGTATTTTGAAGCCTATAAGCATATAAGGTTTGTTATGATTTGTAATACTACTTACCATGCGGCCGTATCTGAAAACAGTACATTGTTTTTGGATTTAAAAAAGAAATTCATAAGCAAGTCGGGGAATTATATCTATGTTGGTCAGCAAAATTCAAAAATTACTCAAAAAATTAAAGAGTTTAATACCCTTCCTCAAAAAGGAATCGTTAAAAACCTGTTGAAATATCAAATTTTAGAAAATATCCTTCAAATCGAACTTGACCAGCATACTTATGGATATAGAAAAAACATACAGCCAATTTTATCATTGGCAAACAGACAAATAGTAGAGCTCAAAAGAGTTTCCAGTTTTAATGTTCTTGAAATATTCTCAGGAGCCGGTTTATCAGGACGAAATTATTTTCCAAGGTTATTAAAAGAAAAATATCATTTGTCTTTTAATAAATCGTACAATCAAAAACTAGTTAGCTAATAAGCCATATATATTGAAAAAAAACAGCTTTTATTGAAGCTGTTTTTTTTATTTACACAAGTTTTGAACTATTGTTCTTTTTCGTAATAAAAGGTAAAATAAACCATAATTAAATTGAAGAGCAAGCAAACATTATTCGTAACAATGATAGGTAAATCTTTTTTCAGAATCCCGTAAACAATCCATATTGCGATTCCAAATGTCAGGATGCCAAAGGTTAGCAGTGAAATTTGCTTTACCTTTTTTGTTTTCCAGACCTTGATAATTTGTGGAATTACCGAAATGGTTACGCAAATACCCGCAAAAAGACCAATCAGATCAATGTAATTCATAATTTTGATTTTCTAGTTAGCCTCCTACAAGTTCACCGCCGTTAATGTGAATAAATTGACCGGTAATGTAGCTGCTGTCCTCAGAAGCTAAAAAAACATAAGCCGGACCAACTTCGGAAGGCTGGCCTGCACGGCCCATAGGGTTGTCTTTTCCAAAATCAGAAACCTTATCGAATGTTGCAACAATCAGCGGTGTCCAGATAGGTCCGGGAGCCACTCCGTTAACCCTGATTTGCCTTTTTGCCAGCATGGTTGATAATGATCTGGTAAAAGTTAGAATGGCACCTTTTGTACTCGAATAATCCAAAAGATGTTCGCTTCCTCTGTAAGCAGTAACCGAACTTGTATTTATAATGCTGTCGTCTTTATCTAAAAAAGGTAAAGCAGCTTTGGTGATATAAAAATAAGGGTAAATGTTGGTCTCAAATGTTTTTTGAAGCTGTGCCGCAGTAATCTTTTCAAGTTCATTCTGTGGAAACTGAACTGCTGCGTTGTTTACAATTATGTTTATTTTGCTAAAAGTTTTTACACAGTTTTTTATGGCGCTTTTACAGAATTTTTCATCTTTCAGATCGCCACTTATGAGCAGGCATTGCTGGCCTTCTTTCTCCACAAGCTGTTTTGTTTTTTGAGCATCTTTATCTTCTTTGAGATAAACGATAGCTATGTTAGCGCCTTCTCTGGCAAAATGAACTGCAACACTTCGCCCAATTCCGCTGTCACCCCCGGTTATAAAGGCTACTTTTCCCAAAAGTTTTCCGCTTCCATTATAATTTTCTTTAATAATTTCTGGTTCGGGATTCATCAAATGTTCGTTTCCTGGTAAATTTTGTTTTTGTTCAGGAAATGTTTTTGTCTTTTTCATAACTCTTTGTTTTTAGATACTATTACTAAAATAACCCTAAACCCAAGTAGTTATTGACTTAAAAGAATTTTAGATTGTCGCAAAAGGTCTTTTGGTTTTATAAATAATACTAATGTGGGAATTATGTAATTAATATATTTTTAAATAAAAAAAGGGTTAATATTTTTTTGGATATATTTGAGATTTTATAAACTTTAAATTATAAACTAAATTTTAAAAAATTACTGTAAATATAACGCTTTAGCTTTCAAATAAATGGTATTAATTGTAGACGATATAAAGGCTAATATACTTGCCTTGAAAAAGACTTTAGAGCTGCATAATATCGATGTAGACACCGCAGAATCAGGTGAAGAGGCATTAAAGAAGATTTTACAGATAAACTATTCCCTCATCATAATGGATGTTCAGATGCCTGGACTGGATGGTTTTGAGGTAGTGAAAATCCTTTCGGGAAATAAAAAAACAAAAGACATTCCTGTTATTTTTCTTTCAGCACTTAATATAGAAAAAAAATATATTTTTAAAGGTTATGAAACCGGTGCGGTTGAATATATTACGAAGCCGGTTGACTCTGATTTACTGATCTTGAAAGTAAAAACATTCCTGAAGATTTATGAACAGCAGAATCAGTTAAAAGAAATGAAAGAGCTTCTGTCTAAAGAAATCAAAATCAGAAAAGAAGCGCAGGATAATCTGGAAATAAAAATTACAGAAAGAACCAAAGAATTAACCTTAAAGAATGAGGAACTCGAGCTTAAAAACCATGAACTTCAACAGTTTGCATGGGTAGTTTCGCATGATCTGAATGAACCAATCCGAAAGATTCAAATTTTTATTAAAATTATTAAAGATTTATATCTTGTCAAAGACGAGAAAGCGGTTGATTATGTAAACCGGACGATTAAATCAGCTGAAAGAATGCAGACTTTAATAACCGATTTACTAGCTTATTCAAGATTATCGGCAAAAGTACAGCCTGAAAAAACAGATTTAAATGAAGTCTTACAAGAAGTTCTTTCTGATTTTGATTATCTGATCGAGCGTAAAAATGCAACAATAAAAACAAATGTACTTCCTACTATTGACAGTATTCCGAGCCAGCTGAGGCAGGTTTTCCAAAATTTGATCGGAAACGCACTTAAGTTCTCAAATAATGCCGAAAGCCCGGTAATCGAAATTACTTCAGAATTGATTGAAACCAAAGATTTTGATGCAAACCCTTCTCCAAACGGAGACTATTGCCGTATTACTGTAAAAGATAACGGAATTGGTTTTGATGAAATTTATCTGGACAGGATTTTTATCATTTTTCAGAGTCTTAATGATCGTCAAAGCTATGAAGGAACAGGTATTGGACTCGCGATTGCAAAAAAAATAATCGAAAAACATAACGGACTCATTACTGCCAAAAGCCAAATTGGCAAGGGAGCAAGCTTTATTATGGTTTTACCTTTAAAATATCAGGAAATAAAATAATTTATATGAAGCAAAACAACTTTAAAAGGAATTTATTAATCAGTTCATTAGTTTCTTTATTTATTTTAATGATAAGCTCGACTGCTTCATTTTTAAGTATAAGAAGTCTTTTAAACAGTAACTACTGGGTAAACCACACTCAGGAAGTGATTTATAATCTTAATGAAGGGATATCAATACTTACAGATGCCCAGACGAGTATGCGCGGTTACTTAATAACCGGAAGTGAACAATTTCTGGATCAATATAATGATGCCGAAAAAAGATCGGATAAATATTTTAACATACTAGATGAACTTACACAAGATAATCCTTCTCAGCAAAAGAACCTAAAAGAAGTAAAGGCACGTACACATACTTTTTACAAATACCTTCACAATCAGGTGGTCAAAAAACGATTGGGCGGTCAAAACGTTACTTTTGACCTGAATGAAGGAAAAAAGATGATGGATGAACTTCGTTCGTACTATAGAAACATTGAAAATACTGAACAGATACTTTTAAAGGAACGAAATGCCAATTCTCAGCGATATGGTAACTATAGTTTTATTTTAATTATTGCAGCTTTTATAATTGCTTTTATTATAACGATTATGTTCTTTCTGCGTATTTTAAAAGATTATAATGAGCGTTGCTTACTTCAGGAAGAGTTAGAAAAAAAAGACAGGGAAACGGCTGAAAGAATTCACGCAATAAGTACAGTTGCCTCTAACATTTCAAATGGGAATTACGATATCAGAGTCGATGATACAAATTCTGATGCATTGGGTATTGTGGGAGAATCTTTAAATAGTATGGGAATTTCCTTAAAATCATCTTTTGATTTATTGTCTCAAAAAGAATGGCTGCAAACGGGTATTGCACAGTTAAATAATGTGATGATTGGAGATAAAGAACTCGAAACATTATCAAAAGACGTTATTGAATTTTTATGTCAATATACCAAAAGCAATGCTGGCGTTATTTATTCAACTGAGGGGGATGAGTTGTATGCAATTTCGGGTTACAGCTATCTTCCTAATAAAAGCAGGGTACACATTAAAAAAGGTGAGGGGTTAATTGGACAGTGCGTGGCCTCAAGAAAAATACTGGAATTAAAGTCCTTTTCTGAAAATGATGTTCAGATTACCTATGCCCTTGGTGAAATAAAACCCAAACATATTGTTGCAGTTCCTTTAATTGATACCAAAATTGAAGGTGCTTTTGAATTAGCAAATGTAAAAGAGTTTACAGAAATTGATTTAGAATTTCTAAAGACTGTTTCCAATAATATAGCGATTGCCATAAAATCAACCCGAAACAGAAAACGTGTTTTGGAACTCCTCGAAGAAACCCAGGCGCAATCAGAAGAGTTAAGAATTCAGCATAGTGAACTGGAAGCCATGAACGCCGAATTAGAAGCCCAGACTGAAAAACTTCAGGCTTCAGAAGAAGAATTAAGGGTGCAGCAGGAAGAGCTGGAACAAACCAATGAAGAGTTATCAGAACGAAGTGTTTTATTAGAAGAAAGAAATACTGAAATTCAGAAAAAATCAGAAGCGTTGGAACTTACCACACGTTACAAGTCGGAGTTTTTAGCTAATATGTCACATGAATTAAGGACTCCTTTAAATTCTATTTTGCTTTTAAGCCGTTTGTTAGCTGAGAATAATAACAAAAGCATGAATTCTGAAGAAGTAGAGTTTGCTAAAGTAATTCAGAGTTCCGGAAATAGTTTGTTAGGCTTAATTGATGAAATCCTGGATTTATCTAAAATTGAAGCCGGTAAAATGGAACTGGAGTTTTTAGATGTTTCAACAAAAGAAATAACAGATAATCTGTCTAATTTATTTTCGGTAGTAGCAAAGGAGAAAAAGATAGACTTTGAAATTATCGCTAAAGACGCACCTCTGCTTATAAAAACCGACAAAATGCGTCTGGAGCAAATCCTTAAAAACCTAATTTCAAATGCAATTAAATTTACAGAAAAAGGATCTGTAAGTCTGGAAATCAAGCTCAATGAAGATGATGATAAAATAATCTGTTTTATTGTAAAAGACACCGGAATCGGAATTCCACTGGATAAGCAACCATTGATTTTTGAAGCTTTCCAACAGGCAGACGGATCTACGAAAAGGAAATATGGCGGCACTGGTTTAGGTTTGTCAATAAGCAGGGAACTGGCAAAATTACTTAAAGGAGAAATTATTTTACATAGTAAATTAAATGAAGGAAGTACTTTTACCTTATGTCTTCCTGTTTTTGGCTCTGAAATAAAAAAAATAACAGTCGAAAAAACACCTCCAATAGAAATTGAACCAAATGAAACTGCTAATGCAGAAAATCAAAAATACAAATATATCAGTACTGTTATTCCGGATGAAATCGAAGATGACCGAGATTTGATTTCACAAAATGATAAAGTTATTCTGATTGTTGAAGACGATATCAATTTCGCAAAATCATTGTTGAGTTTTACCAGGGAAAAAGGATATAAAGGAATAGTTGCTGTACGAGGCGATTATGCGTTGAATTTTGCTTTACTATATAAACCAATAGGTGTTTTACTTGATATAGAGTTGCCTGTAAAAAGCGGATGGGAGATTTTGGAAGAACTTAAAAATAACTCGCAGACCAAACATATTCCGGTACATATTATGTCTTCGCATAAACTGAAACAGGAAAGTTTACTAAAAGGAGCTGTTGATTTTCTGGATAAGCCGGTAGCTTTTGAAAAAATCCCTGATGTTTTTATGCGAATAGAACATATCATCAATAAAGAGGCTCAAAAAGTGCTGATTATTGAGGATAATCCTAAACATGCCAAAGCTTTGGCTTACTTTTTAGGAAGCAATAATATCAATTCTGAAATTAAGAGTGAAGTTTCTGAGGGATTAAAAGCACTCAATAAAAGTGAAGTAGACTGCGTAATTTTGGATATGGGAATTCCTGACAAACAGGCTTATGAAATCCTGGATAGTGTCAAAAAAAGTCCGGGCTTAGAAAATCTTCCTGTAATTGTGTTTACCGGAAAAAGTTTATCCCTTAAAGAAGAAGTGAAAATTAAAAAATATGCAGATTCTATAATTGTTAAAACGGCTCATTCGTATCAGAGAATGCTCGATGAGGTATCTCTTTTCCTGCATTTGGTAGAAGAAAATAAAGGTTCGGAAGGCAAAAAGGAAAACCATAAAAAACTGAATTTATTGAATAATATTTTATTTGATAAAACGGTTTTAATCGTAGATGATGACGTTCGTAATATTTATTCCCTGACAAAAGCGCTTGAAGTATTTAAAATGAATGTAATAACTGCATTTGATGGTAAGGAAGCCATAAAAGTGCTTGAAGAAAATCCAAATACTGACATTGTTTTACTGGACATGATGATGCCTAATATGGATGGATATGAAACAGCAGAAAAAATAAGAAGCACCCCAAAATATTTAACTTTGCCATTAATTGCCGTTACAGCAAAAGCGATGACTGGAGACCGGGAAAAATGCATCAAGGCAGGTGCTTCAGATTATATCACGAAGCCTGTAGATATTGACCAGCTGCTTTCATTGCTGCGGGTATGGCTGTATGATAAAGTTTAATTAAAAAGTAAAAATATGCATAAAAAAAGGGTTTTGATAGTGGATGATGATTCCAGAAATATTTTTGCTTTAGAAAACACGCTGCGTGCCAAATCGTTTGAGTGTTTATCGTGCCTAAGTGCCGAAGAAGCTTTAAAAATATTAAGTTCGGATCAAAATATAGATGCTGTTTTAATTGATATGATGATGCCTGAAATGGATGGCTACGACGCCATTCCTTTGATAAAGAATATACCTTCGCACGAATCAACTTTTGTTGTGGCAGTGACGGCTCAGGCTATGAATGGGGATAAAGAAAAATGTTTGGAGGCTGGTGCAGATGATTATATTTCTAAACCGGTAGATGTGGATAAATTGCTTTTGATGTTAAGCAGAATTTAGAATTTTATGATAGAAGATATCGAATTAGAAACCTTTATAAATGAAGTGTATGAATATTATGGTTTTGATTTTGGTAGTTATTCAAGAGCTTCGTTAAAAAGACGTGTAAACAGAATATATCAATTGGATGGATTCATTCATTTTGGTGAATTTTTATCTAAGGTCAGATACGATCCTGACTATTTCAAGCATGTTATTGATGAAATTACAGTTAATGTTACCGAAATGTTTCGGGATCCTGCTTTTTATACTGTCATCCGCAACCAGGTTCTTCCTTTATTAGGTACAAAACCTTTTATTCGTTTATGGCATGCCGGATGTTCTACTGGCGAAGAAGTGTATTCAATGGCCATTTTATTGAAGGAAACAGGGTTACTACATAAATCTCTAATTTATGCTACGGATATAAATGCAAAGGTACTTGATACAGCCAAAAAAGGAATCTTTCCATTGAGAATGATGAAGGAGTATTCAGAAAATTATCGGGATTCAGGAGGGAAAGAAGATTTCTCAAGTTATTATACGGCTAATTATGGTATTGCAAAATTTAATGAAGAACTATCTCAAAAAATGGTTTTTTCGCAGCATAATTTGGTTTCTGATACTTCATTTAATGAATTTGATATAATTTTTTGTCGTAATGTCCTGATTTATTTTGATAATGATTTACAAAAAAGAGCAATTAGTTTATTTGATGATAGTCTGGCGGTTTTAGGGTTTTTAGCTTTGGGTACAAAAGAAACCATAAAGTATTCAATAGCTCCAGGCAAGTACAAGCAATTAGATAGGGAAAAAATATGGAGAAAAATCAAGTAAATCCAGATTTTAAAGTTGTAATTATAGGAGGCTCAGCCGGAAGTTTAAATGCGCTAATGCAAATCTTACCTCAGTTGGCTGTTATTAAATCTTTTGCTCTCGTTATTGTGGTACATCGAAAAAGCACAGATGAGCAAACTTTTGAGGAACTGATTGAAATGAAATCACCTGTTAAAGTAAAAAAGGTTGAAGATAAAGTAATGTTAATACCCGGATTTATTTATATAGCTCCGTCAAATTATCATTTATTATTTGAAAAAAATCAGACGCTGTCACTTGATACCTCTGAAAAAGTAAATTACAGCAGACCAAGTATTGATGTGTCGTTTGAGTCAGCTGCTGAGATATATAAAAAACAGCTAACAGGGATTTTGTTGTCTGGTTCAAATTCCGACGGGACAGAAGGATTAAAAGCGATTAAAAATCAAGGAGGAACTATAATTGTCCAGAATCCGGATTCTGCTGACATGCCATTTATGCCCAATCATGCTATCCAGAATACAGTGCCAGATCATGTTTTAAATATTCAGGAAATTCTACAGTTTATTCTTTCAATTGATGATTAAGTTTAATTATTTTAGTGGTTTAAAAAGTAAACTATAAAAATCTTGACTTAATGAATTCACCTGTTTATGTTCTAGGTACCGGACTTTCGCACAACGGATCGGCAGTTTTATTAAAAGATGGACGTGTTTGTGTAGGGATTGAAAAAGAACGGCTCAGCCGCATTAAACATGATGGTGGAAATGATAATCTTGCAATCCAGTATTGCCTGGATGCCGAGGGGATTCAGCTAAAAGATATTTCGCTTGTAGTACAGTGTGCAAATTTCGACATCCCGAATCGCAATCAGTTTAAAGGAAAAAGACTTTTTGCAGAAGTACCCGATTTGAAAATAGTTGATATTTCACACCATCTGGCTCATGCCTACAGCGCTGTCGGAACTTGTCCTTTTTCTGAATGTGCCGTCATGGTAATAGATGGCTGCGGGAGCCCGCTTGACCAGTTTCTAAAATTGCATCCTGAACAAAAAGAATATGTAAGCCCTGAATTTCTTGATGAAATTCAGATGGTGTGCGAAAAAGACAGTTTTTACCATTTTGACGGGCAAAAATTAACACCTTTGATTAAGGATTTTAGTAAAATGGCTGAAAAATCAGGCGGTTTATTTTCACTTCCTACTACACAGCATTCTATAGGAGGGTTCTATGCTTCTGTAAGCTATTACGTTTTTGGTGATATGGATGATGTGGGTAAATTAATGGGACTTGCTCCATTTGGAAAATCAGGAATCTATGATTTTGAAGCTTTTCAATTTAAATCCGGGAATCTGTTTGTAAATGAAGACTGGAAAAATCAGTTTACAAATCCGTCAGAAGGGTATGAGTATTTCAAAAACAACTTTGAATATTACGCCAATGTAGCCAAATGGGCTCAGGAACAGGTAGAAAAAGCAGTTTTAAAGTGTATTTATAACCGTCTGGCACAATTTCCTCATAAAAAGCTATGTTATTCTGGCGGAGTTGCTCTTAATGCAGTGGCAAATGCAAAACTTCAGGATAGTAAAATAGCTGAAAACATTTATTTTGAACCCGCAGCAGCAGATAATGGTCTGGCACTTGGCTGTGCATTTTATGGCTGGCTGGAATATTTGAAGATGCCAAAGGTTGCCCATGACGGAAATACCTGCTTTGGCAAAACGTATAGCAATCCTGAAATTGAGTCAGCATTTGAAAAGTGCGAATATAAAAAATACAATCCTAAAAAGTTTTCTGATGAAAATGATTTGGTAAAGTATTGTGCGGAAAAATTAAATGAAGGAAAAACAATTGCCTGGTTTCAGTCAGGATCAGAATTTGGACCTCGTTCTTTAGGAAGAAGAAGTATTTTAGCACATCCGGGAATTGAAGGCATGAAAGATCATATCAATCTGAATATTAAATTCAGAGAAGATTTTCGCCCTTTTGCGCCGGCGATTTTAAAAGAAAAAGTACATGAATATTTTTTGCATGGAAGAAATAGTCCCTACATGATTTTAGTGGATAAAACAAAGCCCGAACAACTCGAACAACTTAAAAACGTTACACACCGCGACGGATCTGCTAGAGTTCAGACAGTTGAAGAAAGCTGGAATACAAAATTTGCAAAGTTGCTTGCTGCATTTTATAAACAAAGCAGAATACCTGTTTTACTCAATACAAGCCTCAATAAAAAAGGGATGCCAATTGTTGAAACACCCGAAGAAGCACTTCATTTATTCGAAATTACAGCTTTAGATATTTTAGTGATTGAAAATTATGTAATTGAAAAATAACAGCTATTCTAAATCTTTCAATATAGTATCTAAATTTGGCAGGTTCATACGTCTCAGTTCAGCAATTATAAGCTGTTTCTCTTTTTCAGAAGTTTGTGCAGGTGGACGTATAAATTCATTTTGACTGGCATGCTTAAAAAATAAATTATCGGTCCAGTCATTTCGAAGTCCGTCAATAACCAGATGAATTCTGTCTTCAGTTCCGCGATTGGCTACCGAATGGGTGAAATTAGCATCAATATACCAGCATTCTCCTTCGTTCATAATCAAGCGGTTTCCGTCTAAAATGAATTCAACTGCGCTATTGGTAATAATTGGAATATGCAGTCTGAAACATCCGTCTTCATATCCCAGGCAATTATCAGTATGTGGTTTCACTTCGGCACCAACATCTAATTTCAGCAACCTGACAGCGGTTTTTTCAAATAAAAAACTATCCAAAATTTCCTGGAAATAAGTACAAGATGCCAGAATTTCGGTAGACACTAGTTTTTCATCACCTTGTGGAAGTGCAAAAATAGAATCGGATTTTCCATTTTGTGACATTAAGGCAATCGAAGTCCATTTTCCGGAATAATCATTTGTATTGTAGTGGTTTGTCCATTTTTTATTAATGATTTTTCGAACATCCGCTTTAAGTCTTTCAGGATCAAAAAACATCGGGAATTTTATTGAGCGTACTAATTTATCCATAATTTAATCTCTTAACCATTTGACCATTTTAGGAAAAGGTTCTTTGCCTTCTTTTTCAGCATTTACTTTTCCTAAGGCAAGTCCGGCCCACTCCAGAAAAGGTAATCCGATATAATTTTCATTGGTAAAATTTGAAATGAGCCATTCTGATTCATTTTTGTATCCGTTTGGATGGAATACAAATTCAACAGGTAATTCTAAATGTTTTGCAGCTGCAAAAGACCATAGAATGGCACCCAATTCTTCTCCCTGAGAAGGCCAGTCAGCAGCCATTTCATCTGTACCAGCAATTTTTCTTTCTGCTGAAGTTGTTACGGCCAAATGTCCGGCTTCATGAAGGATATCACCCGGATACAATAATTTTTCAAAATCAATATAAAGGCAGTTTGGTCCTAAACTCAATCCTGGTAAAAAGCAATTTTCCAGCTGTTTTTCGATAATATCAATTCCGATTTCGTTTAAAAATAAAAGAACTTTTTCTAATTCGGCAGATTGTTTTTCTACGATCATAATTATTTCGGGATTAAGTCAGTATACCAGAATCCGTAATCAAAAGCATCTGATTTATTGGTGTCACAGGCGGTATTTGAGGATTCTGTTTTTGGTTTTTCATATTTTCGATATACGGTTTCTCCAATTTCAAAATTGATGTCCTTAGAAAAAATGGGACCGTCAAAAGTAAAAGTATGAAACTCACCGTTTTCGCCACAAACATCAACATTTTCAGGTAAATCCTTTATAAAATCCTGATCTATAATGCGACCGACAAAACTTTTATCCAGATAGCGTTCATTTACACAGACTACAATTGTTTTGAATCCTAAACCAATGAATTCCTGAATCAAATCGGAAGTCGGGATTTTCCAGATGGGAAAAACACCTTCAAAACCCATTTTGGCTAATTTATCTTCGCGGTATTCTCGTAAATCTTCTAAAAAAATATCCCCAAAAACAGAATGGGTAATGCCTTCATTTTTCAACTGGGATAAAGTTTCAGTCATGACATCTTCATACACTTCCATAGTTGGCATTTCCGGAATCTGCATTATTTTCAATGGCAAACCAATGCTTTTGGCTTGTGCTTTGAGTAATTCTACACGAACACCATGCATTGAAATTCGTTGATATTGCTGATTGACACTTGTTAGCAAACATTCAATTTTATAATCAGGATTCTGAAGAATTTTATATAAAGCGAGGGCAGAATCTTTTCCGCTGCTCCAGTTGAATAAGGCTTTTTTAGGTGTTGACACGTTCTTGTATTTTCTAATGTAAACATACAAATTTCATTCGATTTGTTGATGAAACCTTTGTAACTTTGGATTTTGCCTTCAAATTTATTTCAATGAAATACATCTTATTATTTTTCATCTCCTTCGGTTTTGCACAACAAACTCAATTTGTTGATTTTAAATCGGTTTCCGCACAATTAAAATTAAATGCCAGTGAAAAATCGGTTTCAGGTTTGGTTAATTATCATTTTAAAGTTTTAAGACCAATCGATACTATAAAGATTGATGCGAAAAATATGGAATTTTCCAAAGTAGCAATCAATCAGAGAGAAGTGGTTTTTATCAATACAGGCAAGCAATTGCAAATCGTTGATCATTTTAAGGAAGGCGAAAATCAATTGACTTTTGAATATGTTGTAAAGCCTAAACAGGCTTTGTATTTTGTAGATGTTGAAAATGCCGAGGTACAAGTCTGGACACAAGGGCAGGGAAGATACACGAGTAACTGGTTTCCGAGTTTTGATGATGTGAATGAAAAATTGGTTTTTAACCTCGGAATTTCCTATGATAAAAACTATCAGGTTATCTCCAACGGGATTTTAAAAGAAAAGGCAGAAGAAAATAATCAGTTTCACTGGCAATATCAGATGGAAAAGCCAATGAGTTCTTATTTATTGATGTTGGCGATTGGGAAATTTGATAAAAAAGAATTCAGATCAAAATCTAAAATTCCGCTTGAATATTATCTGGAACCTAAAGATGCAGACCGTTTTGAACCGACATATCGTTATTCAAAGCGTATTTTTGACTTTTTAGAGAAAGAAATAGGAGTAAAATACCCATGGAAAATCAACAGACAAATTCCGGTTCGGGATTTTTTGTATGCCGGAATGGAAAATACGACCACAACACTTTTTGCTACGCGCTATGTCGTAGATTCTATAGGTTTTGAAGACCGAAACTATACTAATGTTGATGCACATGAGCTGGCACATCATTGGTTTGGAGATCTGATTACTGCTGAGAGCAGTACGCATCATTGGCTTCAGGAAGGTTTTGCAACGTATTATGCCTTATTGGCCGAAAAAGAAATTTATGGCGACGATTATTTTTATTCTAAATTATACGATACGGCCCAACAGCTCAAATTTGCTTCCAGAACCGATTCAATTCCGGTTTTGAATCCCAAAGCCAGTTCACTGACTTTTTACGAAAAAGGAGCCTGGGCGTTATTTGTTTTGCATGAATCAATTGGTGATAAAGCCTTTAAAAAGGCTATAAAAAGCTATTTAAAGAAGTATGCTTATCAAACGGTAAATACACAGGATTTTTTTAACGAAATTAAAAAAGTATCTGATTTTGACTTGGATAAATTTCAGAAAACATGGCTGGAAACTACTGCTTTTGATACTCCAACGGCAAATGCTTTACTGAGTAAAAATAAAGCAATTCAGGAACGTTTGGAAATTGATAAGCTTAAAAAAGCACCCTTGGCAGAAAAGCAGGGTTATTTTTTGAAGGTTTTAAATTCTGATGCTTATCAGTCTGTAAAAATATCCGTTGTCGATCAAATTGCAGCCGAAAAATATGAAGCTAAAAAAACACTTTTAACCGCAGCTTTGCGAACACAAAATATTAAAGTTCGTCAGGCAGTTGCTGAGAATTTATCGAAAATCCCGGAAGATTTTAGGGTAGAATATGAAACTTTGCTAGGAGATAAATCCTATCAGACACAGGAAATAGCGCTGTATTTTTTGTGGAAGAATTTTCCAGAAAACAGAACAGTCTATCTTGATAAAACAAAAAACTGGATTGGTTTTAATGATTATAATCTTCGTACCCTATGGCTTTCATTGGCATTATCCACAGAAAATTACAGCAATAATCCTGAGATTTTGATTTCAGAATTAATTGCTTTTTCATCTGTAAAGTATGAGGCCACAACCAGACAAAATGCTTTAGAAAAATTAATTGCATTTAAAATTATTAACGATCAGGTGCTGAGTAATTTAGTTGGCGCGACAACACATCATATGTGGCAATTTTCGAAATTTGGAAGAGAAACGATTCGATTGTTATTAAAAAATTCTGAAATGCGTGCTTTGTTTGAAAGAATTTTGCCTAATTTGACCCCCGATGAACAATTTCAATTGAATCGTTTATTGAAAGAATAAAATAGTGATGAAGCATAGATATATAGAAGAAAAAAAACAAGATACAAGAATGCAAAAATCTTTATTCTATTTTCTTTGTTCTAAAAACAAAACCTACAATTAATTTATGAGAGCATTGGTTATTTCCGGTGGCGGCAGTAAAGGCGCATTTGCCGGCGGTGTTGCACAATATTTATTAGAAGTAAAAAAACATCAATACGATTTATTTCTTGGCACTTCAACCGGAAGTTTATTGATTCCGCATCTCGCACTCGGAAATATTGAGCAGATTCACTCGATTTACACCAATGTTAGCATGTCTAAAATATTTAATATTTGTCCTTTTGTAGTCAAAGTTAAAAACGGGGTAGATATTGTAACCATTAATCACTTTAATGTAATCCGTCAGTTTTTTAAGGGAAAAAGAACATTTGGGGAAAGTAAGGGATTGAGTAAATATATTAGAAGTAATTTCACTTTATCTGATTTCAATCAGTTGAAAAAACTTAAAAAGGATGTTGTCGTTACTGTAACCAATTTTACAAAAAACGAAGCCGAATATAAATCGATTAAGGAATGTACTTATGAAGAGTTTTGTGACTGGTCCTGGATTTCGAGTAATTATGTCCCTTTTATGAGTCTTGTTGAAAAAAACAACTGCGAATATGGGGATGGCGGTTTCTCAAGTCTGGTTCCTATCCGGGAAGCAATCAACCGCGGAGCAACAGAAATCGACGTCATTATTCTGGAAACAGAAGTCAACATGGAGAAAACGGTTATTGGTAAAAATCCATTTTCATTGATGATTGATTTGTTTAGAATTGCTTTGGATCAGGTTGAAAAACATGATATTGCTATAGGGAAACTAATAGCAAATAATAAAAATGTAAAACTTAATTTATACTACACACCTACCAAACTGACGAATAATGCTTTGATTTTTAATAAAGAAGTAATGAAAACCTGGTGGGAGCAGGGATATGAATATGCTCAGAATAAGTCTGAGATTATGAGTGATAATAAGTAGTCTTTTAGTCCCTAGTTATTAGCAGTTAGTCTTTTGTTTTTAAAAAAGAGACATTAATGACTAAAGGACTAAAAAACTAAGGACTAAGTACTAATAAAATATTACCAAAGCTCTGCAACCTCATTTTTGATAAATCCCAAAGCCGCGTTGCTAGGTGATTGTTTTTCTAATAAATCATTTAAAATTACTTCGCGCAATTTATCAGCATTTTCTACACGGTCACTCATGGCAGCTTTACGAATCATTTGTATAGTCGAGTTTTTAGCAGTAGTAATAATAGTCCAGCATTCATCAGACATATAAATCTGCTGAGTTAAGTTATGCTCAAATTCCTGTTCGATCTGGTCAATGATGAAATTTTCATAATCGTGTTTTTGCTGTGAAATTGGTGCAACACGAATTAATAATTTTGTCAGGTTGATACGTTCTAAAAATAAAGTCATACGTTCGTATGCCTGTAAACGAATTGGTAAAGATTGTTTTTGGTATTCTCTGCTTAATAAAAAAGCACGTTTTTTGTCGTTATTTTTAATATGCAGCTCAAAAAAACGGTAAGCCACAAATCCGGTAACAATGGCTGGTAAGGTATAACTCGCTAATTCTATAATTCGTGTAAAATCCATTTCAATATTTTTTAGGCAAAAATATACTTTTTGACGAGAAATCCGCTTTAAATTTTCAGCAATAAACAAAATGGAAGATGTATTTTTGCAACTTGTTTTTTAAACAGATCAAATACGATTTTAATGGATTCCTATAGTATATTTTTTCTTTGTCTGGCTGCATTTGCAGCAGGTTTTATTGATGCAATTGTGGGCGGCGGCGGACTGATTCAAACTCCAATGGGCTTGGTTTTATTACCTAATCTGCCTGTTTCTACAGTTATAGGAACATTAAAGATTCCAGCTTTTAGCGGAACTGCTTTTGCTGCTTTTCAATACCTTAAAAATGTCATCATTCAGTGGCGGTTATTAATAATAATGATGTGCCTGGCTGTTCCATCAGCTTTTTTGGGTTCGACCATTTTAACTCTTGTGAGCAATGATTTTATGAAACCGCTTTTACTGGTGGTTTTATCTTTATTGTTTGTATATACTTATTCAAAGAAAAACTTTGGTCAGCATGTGGCTAAAGATCATTCTCCATCAGTCCAGATTATGTATGCCGTTGTAATTAGTATCATTATTGGTTTTTATGACGGATTCATTGGTCCGGGAACCGGCAGTTTTTTTGTGGTTGCTTTTATCGCCTTATTAGGGTTTGACTTTTTACACGCTTCTGCAAATGCTAAAATGGTAAATCTGGCAACCAATTTTGGTTCGATTTGTTTGTTTATGATTAAAGGAAAAATTATCTGGAGCATTGCAATTCCGATGGCTGTCAGTAATGGAATTGGAGGCTGGCTTGGTGCAAAACTGGCCATCAACAAAGGAAATGGTTTTATCAGGATTTTCTTTTTGGTCGTTGTTGTAGGAACTTTGATTCGGTTTGCTTATGATGTTTTTTACAAATAATTTTAGCAGAAAAACAATGACAGCATGATTAAATATAAACCAAAGGCAGTATTAAGAAATGAAAAATAAATTAGGCGTCTTATTTTGTGGTTTATTACTTTTCCCACTTTTCATGTTTTCTCAAATCTATGTTTCTCCGGCAGGAAAATTGGATAATGATGGATCCATTGGAAGTCCGACAACCCTTCAGAACGCTATTCATACAGTTGCCCCGGGCCAAACGATTTATATTCGTGGCGGGATTTATTCGATCGCTTCAACTATTCTTATTACCAGAGAAAATAGCGGATCTGTCGGGAAATTTAAGCGAATAGAGGCATATAATGATGAAACCCCAATTCTTGATTTTTCGGCACAAAGGGAAAGTAACGAAAATAAAGGAATTGTTCTGGATGGATTCTATTGGTATTTTAAAGGAATAACGATTAGAAAGGCTGGGGACAATGGCATGCTTCTTTCCGGAAATAACAATATAATAGACAATTGTATTTTTGAAAAAAACAGAGACAGCGGTCTTCAGATTAGCAGATATTTTGCTGCTTACACATCAATTGAGCAATGGCCTTCCAATAATTTAATCCTGAACTGCGAATCTTTTGATAATAAAGATTCATTAGCAGAAAATGCAGATGGATTTGCTGCAAAGTTAACTTGCGGACATGGTAATGTTTTTCGTGGATGCATTTCACACAATAATAGTGATGATGGATGGGATTTGTACACCAAGAAAAAAACAGGACCAATTGGTGCCATACTATTCGAAAATTGTGTTGCCTATAATAATGGAACACTCACAAATGGCAGTACGACAATAACCGGCGATAAAAATGGTTTTAAATTAGGCGGAGAAGGAATTCCTGTAAATCATATTCTGAGACGTTGTATCGCTTTTGGAAACGGGCAGCATGGCTTTACGGACAACAATAATCTGGGGGCCATTGAGATGACCAACAATACTTCTTACAATAATAAAAGTAACGGATTTAGTTTTCGTCCGGGAGGGAAACATCAATTTAGAAATAATATCTCTTACAAATCATTTAAGGATAAAAACTTTGTTAAAGATGTCGAAAATTCAAATGTTTGGTGGATTAAAGGAAGTACTAATGGTAGATCACCTGCGCTTGTAATCAGCGATGATGATTTTGTTTCTTTGGAAGAACCTGCTGTTCTTAAAAATGAAGATGGAAGCCCTAATTTAGGTGATTTTTTAGCATTGAAAGCAAACAGTGATTTTATAGACGCAGGAGTACAGGCAAACGGAATAGAGTTTAGCGGAACTGCGCCAGATCTTGGAGCAAGGGAGTCAGGATCTCAGCAAACAACAGATTTTGTATTAAAAGTCATAGGAAAACCAATTGCCGGAGGAACAGTGACTGTTAGTCCCGTTAAAAAAAGTTATGAGGCAGGAGAGGTTGTAACCCTGAACGCAATGCCATCTTCTGGTTATACATTTAAATCATGGAATGACGGGACAACTGCAGCCACTACAACGGTTAAAATGGATGCCAATAAAACGATTACGGCAAATTTTAAAGGTACATTACCGGCTGCTTATATTTTGACAACATCTGTTAGTCCAATTGAAGGCGGAACAATTGTAATTAATCCAAATAAAGAAACTTATACGGAAGAAGAACAGGTAACTCTTAAAGCAATTCCTTCAAAAGGATATGAATTAAAATCATGGAGTAATGGCAGCAACGAAGAAACTACCACAATTTCAATGACTAGTGATACAGGTATTATGGCAAATTTTGTCGAAAAAATTGAAGGTACTCATACGTTAAGAATTGAAGAATCAGCTTTGGGATATTGCGCTTATGATGGAATCATTGCAATTAATTCAAGTGCAGACAATAAAAAAGTTACCAATATTACCGATGCTCCTGGTAAAGGAATAAATTATAGTATTAAAGTCCCAATCTCTGGTTTTTACACAATTTTATTTCGATACGTTCACAGAGGCAAAGCTACATCAGCAAAACTTAAGATAAACGAAACCGAAATGGTGGATTTGCTATTTCCTTTAACATCAAGTACCACAAAGTTTACAACGACAGAACCTACAAAAATTAAATTGAACAAAGGTGTAAATACAATTCGGTTAGAGACTATTGATGCATTGCCCTTTGCAAATATAGACTGGATGGAAATTACAGGAGGAGCACCAATGGCCGAATCTTGTTATTAAAATGCAATTTACTTATTGTGAAGTGAATTTATTTTGTCTTTTTTATTTTAAGTCAAGTTTGATTTTTACAGAATTAAAATACTATGAGTTTAATTCTTATTTTTGCATAAAAGGAGAACAATTTCATGCAAAATTATATTGACCAGCTCAACGAAGCACAACGACAGCCTGTTTTACAAAAAGATGGGCCAATGATTATTATAGCAGGTGCAGGTTCGGGAAAAACGCGTGTTTTAACAATTAGAATTGCTTATTTGATGCATCAGGGAGTTGATGCTTTCAATATTTTATCGCTTACATTTACGAATAAGGCTGCCCGCGAAATGAAGCACAGGATTTCTTCTATTGTAGGAGCCAGTGAAGCGAAAAATCTGTGGATGGGAACTTTTCACTCTATTTTTGCGCGTATTCTTCGTTCAGAGTCCGAACATTTGGGATACCCTTCCAATTTTACCATTTATGACTCTCAGGATTCGGCAAGGCTGATTTCTTCTATTATAAAAGAAATGCAGTTGGATCGTGATATTTATAAACCGAAACAAGTTTTAGGACGAATTTCTACGTATAAAAATAGTTTGATTACCGTAAAAGCGTATTTTAATAATCCTGAATTGATGGAAGCGGACGCAATGTCAAAAAAACCTCGTTTAGGCGAAATCTATCAGCAATATGTAGAACGCTGTTTTAAAGCCGGAGCAATGGATTTTGATGATTTGTTATTGAAAACCAATGAATTACTGACGCGTTTTCCTGAAGTTTTGGCGAAATATCAAAATCGTTTCCGATATATTCTGGTTGATGAGTACCAGGATACGAACCACTCTCAATATTTAATTGTCCGGGCTCTGTCAGATAAGTTTCAGAATATTTGTGTAGTTGGTGATGATGCGCAGAGTATTTATGCTTTCCGTGGGGCAAACATCAATAATATCCTGAATTTCCAAAAGGACTATGAAGGGGTGAAAATGTTTCGCTTGGAGCAAAATTACCGTTCGACACGAAATATTGTGGAAGCAGCAAATACTGTAATGGAACATAATAAAACCAAACTGGACAAGGTTGTCTGGACAGCAAATGAGTTTGGTCCGAAAATAAAAGTCCACAGAAGTTTGACAGATGCTGAAGAAGGGCGTTTTGTTGCCAGTACGATTTTCGAACAAAAAATGCAGCATCAGTTGCATAATGGCGCTTTTGCAATTTTATATCGTACGAATGCACAATCACGTGCCATGGAGGATGCTTTAAGAAAAAGGGATATTCCATATCGAATTTATGGCGGGCTTTCCTTTTACCAGCGTAAGGAAATTAAAGATGTTTTATGCTATCTCCGTCTGGTAATTAATCCAAAAGATGAAGAAGCACTGATTCGTGTTATCAATTATCCCGCACGTGGAATTGGCGATACAACTGTTGAAAAGCTTACTATCGCTGCCAATCATTACAAACGTTCGATTTGGGAAGTAATGGTGAATATTGATAAAATCGATTTAAAACTGAATGCAGGTACCAAAAACAAACTGAATGATTTTGTAACCATGATTCAGAGTTTTCAGGTTATTAACGAAAATCAGGATGCTTTTTATATTACTGATCATGTTGCCAAAAAAACAGGTTTAGTTCAGGAACTGAAAAAAGATGCTACACCGGAAGGAATGGCGAAAATCCAGAACATTGAAGAGCTTTTAAATGGTATTAAAGATTTTACAGAAGGGCAAAAAGAAATTGACGGTGCAAGAGGTGCTTTATCTGAATTTATGGAAGATGTTGCTTTGGCGACCGATTTGGATAAGGACACATCAGATGAAGACCGCGTGGCCTTAATGACAATTCACCTGGCAAAAGGATTGGAATTTCCTCATGTTTTTGTGGTGGGAATGGAAGAAGATTTGTTTCCGAGTGCCATGAGTATGAGTACAAGGAGTGAATTAGAAGAAGAACGCCGATTATTTTATGTAGCATTGACACGAGCAGAGCATCAGGCCTATCTGACTTACGCACAATCACGTTACCGTTGGGGAAAACTGACAGATAGTGAACCTTCTCGTTTTATCGAAGAAATAGACGGTCAATATTTAGAATATTTAACGCCTTCAGAAAGTAATTATCGTTATAAACCAACCATTGACAGCGATATTTTTGGAGATGTGGATAAATCGAAATTGCGTTTATCGAAACCGATTGGCACTACGCCTCCTAAACATATTACAGCTAACAGTCCGAAACCGGATTTAAACATCAGAAAGTTAAAACCTGTTGCAGGAAATAATCCAAATACTGGTTCAGCAAACTTATTCGATAACAAACTCACTATAGGCAATATAGTAATGCATGAACGTTTTGGAAAAGGTCAGATTATAAATTTAGAAGGTGTCGGAGCTGATAAAAAAGCCGAAATAAAATTTGAGGTAGGGGGAATCAAGAAGTTACTTTTAAGGTTTGCTAAACTGGATGTAGTAGGATAAAAAATTAAAATTTATAATTACACCTCATAAATATGAAACATGAAAAGTAAAAATTATAATGTTTTAAGGCTGTATAAAATCTAACTTTAAACAAAAAATATGGCCGAATTTATAAAAATATACCCTGACAAACCTAGTGAAGCTGCAATCGCAAAAGTAGTGAAAGTACTTCAGAATGGTGGATTAGTTATTTACCCAACAGACACTGTTTACGGTTTGGGTTGTGATATTACCAATTCTCGGGCTTTAGAAAAGATTGCAAAAATTAAAGGAGTAAAATTAGAAAAAGCAAATTTCTCTTTTATCTGTCATGACTTGAGTAATTTATCAGATTATGTGAGACAGATTGATACTTCTACTTTTAAAATATTAAAAAGAGCACTGCCAGGTCCTTATACCTTTATTTTACCGGGTAATAATAATTTACCTAAAGAGTTTAAAAAGAAAACAACTGTAGGGATACGTGTTCCGGATAATAATATTATTCTGGAAATTGTACGGCAATTAGGCAATCCTGTGGTATCTACTTCAATACGGGATGAAGATGATGTAATTGAATACACAACTGATCCGGAATTGATTTTTGAGAAATGGCAGAATCTTGTCGATATGGTGATTGATGGAGGTTATGGTGATAATGTTGGTTCTACAATCATAGATTTGTCTGAACATGAGCCGATAATTATAAGACAAGGAAAAGGAGATATTGATGTTTTGTAAAAAAATACTTTAACAGAGTGACTATTCAAAAATATTAAGTAATTTTAGAATTAGTTAAATTTAGTTAGTTAATTAAAAAAAGTGATGTCCTTGTATCGGTTAGGATAAAAAAAGCAGGTCTTAAATGAACCTGCTTTTTTGTAAAATAATATGATGCTAATACTTATTGCTGTTGTTTTTTCATTTCTTTTTCAATCATATCATAGAACTGATCGATTTTTGGCATTACAACAATACGTGTTCTTCTGTTTTTACCTTTGTTTTCAGGAGTGTCGTTTGCTACTAATGGTACATAAGAACTTCTACCTGCTGCAATTAATTTAGCAGGATTTACTCCTAAATCATTAGTCAATACTCTAACGATAGAAGTAGAACGTTTCACACTTAAATCCCAGTTGTCAAGTAATACACCGTTACTTCTGTAAGGAACGTTGTCTGTATGACCTTCAACCATACATTCAAAATCAGGTTTGTCGTTCACAACTTTTGCTACTTTTGCTAAAACTGATTTAGCTTTATCAGTTACATCGTAGCTTCCGCTTTTAAACAGTAATTTATCAGCAATAGAGATAAATACAACTCCTTTTTCAACGTTAACTTCGATATCTGGGTCGTTGATTCCCACAGCACCTTTTAAACTCGTAACTAATGCCAGAGTTACACTGTCTTTTTTAGTAAGAGCATCTTGAAGTCTGGATATCTTAAGATCTTTCTCTTTTAAGCTTTCTAATGATTTCTCAAGATTTTCAGCTCCTTTAGTAGTTAAAACTGTTAGATCTTTGGAACTATTTATTAAATCCTGATTGTGCTCTTTATAGCTTGCAGCTGTGGCAGCCAGACCAGCTTTTTCTTCAAGACAGGCATTCAGTTTAACTGTGCATGAATTTAAAAGGTCTTGAGTTTCTTTGTTTTTAGCTTCCAATTCAGCATATTTCTTTTTAGAGACACATGATGTCAGAGCCATTAGGACTGTTAAAGCAATTGCTATTTTTCTCATAATGTTAAATTTAATTAGACGTTGATTTACAAATTTAATTCTTAATATTTTGATTAGTGTTAAAGATTTCTTTAAAAAAAGTCAATTTCTTTATATAATATATGAAAACGATACTTTTTACAGTGTAGTATTTCTGTATTTGAAAATCTTTTCTCTTTTTTAGATAAGATACTGACATGCAGTAAAATGAAAAATGCGCATGTAAAACTGCCAGCGTATGTTTAAGTTTTCCTTGTGTTAAAAATCGGATTCCGGCAATCCCGTCTAAGATCATTCTGAATAAAATAATAAAAAATAATTCCCTTTTCGGAAGATTTTTCACCAGCATCAAAAGTGAATTTCTAAAATTCAGATATGTTTTTTTGGGGTTGCCTTGTTGTAAAGTTGCCCCTCCAACATGGTAAACAACAGATTTAGGATGATATTTAATGATATGTCCTTCATTTGCTGCACGCCAGCATAAATCAATTTCTTCCTGATGAGCAAAAAAAGATTCATCGAATCCTTCCAGCTCATCATAAACTTCTTTCCTGATAAAGAAACACGCTCCAGAAGCCCAGAATATTTCACAAGCATCATCGTATTGACCCTTATCTTTTTCGATAGTGTCAAAAATGCGCCCCCTACAAAATGGATATCCGTATTTATCAATAAAACCACCCCCAGCTCCTGCATATTCAAAATATTCTTTATTCTTAAAATCAAGGATTTTAGGCTGGATAATAGCCGTTTGTTTTTCTGCTTCGAAAGTTTCAATTATGGGTTTAAGCCAGTTTTCTGTTACTTCAATATCCGAATTGACTAAAGCATAAATTTCAGCATTAACTTCTTTCAATGCATCATTGTATCCTTTAGCAAAGCCATGATTGCCAGTATTTTTAATGATTTTTACGGTTGGAAAATGGTGTTGAACAAACTTCAGAGAATCATCTGTAGAGGCATTATCTGCTACATATATTGCAGCATCGGGAGAAAACCGAATTACTGATGGCAAAAATTGTTCTAATAATTTTATTCCATTCCAATTTAAAATGACAACAGCAATTTTATCCAAAAGTAATATTTTTATAATTTAATAAATTTCTTTGTAATCCGGTAGGGATTTTAAAAACTCATATTTTTCATTTTCAAAATCCATCTGACAATAATAATGATGCAGACCATTTGTGACTTCCAAAAACCGTGCCTGCATTGTCATGTTATAACGGGCAATCTGATCAAAAGTTGCTTGCGATATTTTTACTTCGGGTGCTTTGCATTCTACTAATATATGAATAGAGCCATCCGGATTAAAAACGACAACATCATACCGTTTTCGTAACCCATTGACCGTTAAAACTTTCTCTACGTTTATGAGTGATCTGGGGTATTTTTTTTCATTCATTAAATAATGAACAACATGCTGACGAACCCATTCTTCGGGGGTAAGAATTATAAATTTTTTTCTGATTTCATCAAAAATGGACACTTTATTTTCGTTATTTTTGAATCGAAAATTATAGATTGGAAAATTTAATCGCTGCATAAAGCAAAAATATTAAAATAGTTTCAGGTTTCAGGTTTAAAACTTGAAACTTTAAACTTGAAACAAAATTTGGATGGACGAAGTTGTAAAAATTGTTAATGATATAAAAGCAGGAAATATAAAGCCAATTTATTTTTTAATGGGTGAAGAACCTTATTATATTGATAAATTATCGGAATATATTGAACAAAATGTTCTTTCAGAAGAAGAGAAAGGATTTAATCAGACGGTTTTATACGGAAGGGATGTTTCTGTAGAAGATATTGTTTCAACAGCAAAGCGCTATCCTATGATGGCAGACCGCCAGGTTGTTATTGTAAAAGAGGCCCAGGAATTGTCAAGGACGATTGATAAAATAGAATCTTATGTCAATAATCCAATGGAAACAACAGTTTTGGTTTTTTGTTATAAGTACAAAACACTTGACAAACGTAAAAAAGTGACTAAATTATTAGCACAAAACGGAATCGTATATGAAAGTAAAAAATTATACGAAAATCAGGTAGGAGACTGGATTAAGCGTGTTCTGGCCGGAAAAAAATATACTATTGACCCTAAAGCAAATGCCATGTTAGTAGAGTTTTTAGGGACAGACTTGAGTAAAATCAATAATGAACTTGAAAAACTACAGATAATTTTACCTCAGGGTACTATGATTACGCCCCACCATATTGAGGAAAATATTGGTTTCAGTAAAGATTATAATGTTTTTGAACTGAGAAAAGCAATTGGGGAACGCAATCAGTTGAAAGCGTATAAAATTGCCGAAAATTTCGCTCATAATCCAAAAGAATATCCACTTGTCATGACAACGGGATTGGTTTTTGGATTTTTCGTACAGCTTTTAAAATACCATGGACTAAAAGATAAAAATCCAAAAAATGTAGCTGCTGCAATAGGAGTAAATCCTTATTTTTTAAAGGAATATGATTTGGCCATAAAGAATTACCCCATGCGAAAAGTAAGTCAGATTGTTGGGGCTTTGCGGGATATAGACATAAAAAGTAAAGGTGTTGGAGCCAATGCTTTACCCCAATCTGATCTGCTAAAAGAAATGCTGTATAAAATTTTTAATTAAGCCGTGAAAATTCACGATATTTGCATTTCACAAAAAATACCTCTTTAAATTAATTACACAATTATGGGAATGAATAAGAATACCGTTTTAGGATGGGCTACTTTTATAATGGTACTTATGGGATTGTTGCTAATAGGTCTTGGGATTTTTAGATACAGTGATGTGTCTGGCTGGGGCTTTGGTGCTGTTGGTGTTGGTTTTTTTGCTAATGCCTGGGTTTTTAATGCTTTAAAAGGCAGGGTTTAGGTTTGTTGTTTATAGTTTGTTGTTATGGCGAGAATAGATAAATTTGAAGATTTAGAAATTTGGCAGAAAGCAAGAGAATTATGTGAATATGTTGAGTTATTATCCAAACAACAACTTTAAAAACAAATTATTCACTAAAAGATCAAATAGATAGGAGTTCAGGATCTGTAATGGATAATATTGCAGAAGGTTTTGAAAGAAATGGGAATAGAGAATTTATACAATTTTTAAGTGTAGCAAAAGGTTCAGCTGGAGAAGTAAAGTCACAATCTTACAGAGCTTTTGATAAAAAAATGATTTCAGAAGAACAACATTTGAAATTAAATGAAATGACTGAAATTAAAAAAAATAAAATAGGAGCAATGATGAATTATTTAAGAAATTGTGAAATCAAGGGGCTTAAATTTAAGTAATTTAACAATAATAATAAACTAAAAACAATATACATAATATGTCAGACGATAAGAAAGTAATTTTCTCAATGCAGAAATTGAGTAAAACCTATCAGGGAGCAGACAAACCGGTTCTTAAAAATATTTACTTAAGTTTCTTTTACGGAGCCAAAATTGGTATTCTGGGACTTAACGGTTCCGGAAAATCTTCTCTTCTAAAAATTATTGCAGGTGTTGATAAAAACTATCAGGGAGATGTAGTTTTTCAGCCTGGATATACTGTTGGATATTTAGAGCAGGAACCAATTCTTGATGATTCTAAAACCGTTATTGAAATTGTTCGTGAAGGAGCGGCAGAAACTATGGCAGTTTTAGAAGAGTACAATCAAATTAATGATTTATTTGGTCTTGAAGAAAACTATTCAGATCCGGACAAAATGGATAAACTGATGGATCGTCAGGCGGCTTTGCAAGACAAAATTGATGCTCTTGGTGCGTGGGAAATTGATACCAAATTAGAAATCGCAATGGATGCTTTACGTACACCGGAAGGAGATACACAAATCAAAAACCTTTCAGGAGGTGAGCGTCGTCGAGTAGCTTTATGCCGTTTGTTATTACAACAGCCGGATGTATTGCTTCTGGATGAGCCTACCAACCACCTTGATGCAGAATCTGTACTTTGGTTAGAGCAGCATTTAGCCCAATATTCAGGAACTGTAATTGCTGTAACGCACGATCGTTACTTCCTTGATAATGTTGCGGGTTGGATTCTTGAGTTGGATAGAGGAGAAGGTATTCCATGGAAAGGAAACTATTCTTCCTGGTTAGATCAAAAATCAAATCGTTTGGCTCAGGAAGAAAAAGTAGCTTCTAAACGCAGAAAAACGTTGGAGCGTGAGCTGGAGTGGGTTCGTCAGGGGGCTAAAGGACGTCAGACGAAACAAAAAGCACGTTTGCAGAGCTACGACAAATTATTAAATGAAGATCAAAAACAATTAGACGAAAAATTAGAAATTTATATACCGAATGGTCCTCGTTTAGGAACTAATGTTATTGAAGCTAAAAATGTTGCAAAAGCTTTTGGTGATAAATTATTATACGATAATTTGAATTTTACTTTGCCACAAGCTGGTATTGTTGGAATTATCGGACCTAACGGTGCTGGTAAATCGACTATTTTTAAAATGATAATGGGTGAAGAAACTACTGATAGTGGAGAATTTACTGTTGGTGAAACAGTAAAAATCGCTTATGTAGACCAGTCACACGCTAACATTGATCCAAATAAATCGATTTGGGAAAATTTCGCAGATGGTCAGGAGTTGATCATGATGGGTGGAAAACAGGTAAATTCAAGAGCTTATTTATCACGTTTTAACTTTGGTGGCGGTGAGCAGAATAAAAAAGTATCGATGCTTTCTGGAGGAGAACGCAACCGTCTTCACTTAGCAATGACGTTAAAAGAAGAAGGAAACGTATTGTTACTGGATGAGCCTACGAACGACCTTGACGTAAATACGCTTAGAGCTCTTGAAGAAGGTCTGGAGAATTTTGCCGGTTGTGCTGTAATTATTTCGCACGACAGATGGTTCTTAGATAGAATTTGTACGCATATTTTAGCTTTTGAAGGTGATTCTGAAGTTTATTTCTTCGAAGGAAGTTTCTCTGATTATGAAGAAAACAAAAAGAAACGCCTTGGCGGTGACTTAACTCCAAAACGTTTGAAATACAGAAAATTGATTAGATAGTTTTCTAAGATAAATTCCAATTTTTAAAATCCCAAATTCCAAATTGTAAAAGATTTGAAATTTGGGATTTTTTGTTTTTTGTCATTTCGACCGAAGGGAGACTCGAGCGATAGCGAATAGGCGAAGCAAATTACACTATTGAATCCACAAAGATTGATAATTTAGATTACGGATTTTTGCGTGTAAATGACAAACTTTTCGATAATTTAATTGGAATTTGGAATTTTTGATTTGGAATTTTATAAAAACTTAGCTTTCAATTCAGGAGTCGGAATCATACAGCTCTCTTTTTTACCATACCATTTATACCTGTTCTTGGCAATATAATCGTAAATGTAATTTCGAAGTTTTTCTGGTAGAATTTTAAAAACAGAAATTAAACTGTAAATCCCGCCTAATTCTTCTGCAATTTCAATAGCTGCAGATGATTTGTAATAATAAGCGACTCCGGGATTGTACAAAATGATACTGTCAATTTTAGTTTGATCGACTCCAATATAACTGCAAATTTCTTTTCCCAAATCAGATTGCAAAGCAACAAACCTAAAAACATCTTTTTTATCGTGTTTGATAATGAATTGTACAGCAGAGTTACATAAGTTGCAAACGCCATCAAAGAGGATTATTTTTTTGTTCCCGACAGTCATTGCGAGGAACGAAGCAATCTCACTATGTACTTCCATTTTAATTTGTATTATTCAATCATTATATTTTCTATTTCTTCAAACAAATCTTTCCAGCTTGGATTCATCGAACGAATTAAATCATTTTTTGCTTCTCTTGAACCTGCTTTGATTTGTTTTTCTCTTGTAATCGCATCTTCAATCCATTGAAATTGCTCATAATAAACTAAAATATTTACATTATAACGAGCTGAAAATGAATTTGGATATTTTTGTTTTTATGTTCTAAAATTCTTTGAGGAAGATTTGAAGTTACACCAGTGTAAACAACTGTTTGGTATTTATTGGTTATGATGTAAACAAATCCTGGTTTCACTTTTTTGTCTTTGCGAGGAACGAAGCAATCTCATTCCTATTGATTATTTATACTATTTTCTACTTTAATGAAATAAACAAAGCAATCTCACTTCTCTGTATTCTAGACTTACTCATTTTAGTGTGGTTGCTTCGTTCCTCTCAATGAACTTTACGGGTGTTATTTTTTAACCGCTTCTACCAATTCCAGTTCATCCAGACTTACTTTCGATGTAAAAATCCCGTAATTTACTGTTGCTTTATTTTTTTCAATAGCATCAATACTTCCGACAGATCTTCCTTCAAGCATTCGCACACGATCACCGACTTTTAAAATTGGTTTTGGTTTTTCTACAACCGGTTTAAGTTTCTTCTCTTTTTTCTCTTTTCGTATTTCTTCAACTTTTACATGTACTTCAGCAATAATTTCTTTTTGTTTTTCAACTTTAGCCTTGGTTTCTTTTGGAGTTGCTTTTTTACGTTTGGAGTTTTCTATTTCAACAATTTTCAGGAATTCTCCAATAAGTTCTTTTTTGTTTTTATTGTTGAAATATTTCTCAGCAATATCATCGATTTTTTGGCCGATGTAAATTATTTTTTGATTACTATCATACAATTCCTGGTAACTTTCCAGTTTTTGCTGGATTCGGGTATTGATGTTTTCCATCTTTTTACTTTCTTCACGAGCTCTGGTTTCTTCTTCTTTTAAAATCAAAGAAGTTTTTTCCAGTTTCGATCTTTCTTTCTGAAGTGTTGCGATAGTTTTATCAAAACGGACTTTCCCCACTTCAATTTTCTTTTTCGCACGATTAATCAGTCCAAAAGGAATACCATTTTTCTGGGCAACTTCAAAAGTAAACGAACTTCCGGCCTGACCTAAAGCTAATTTATACATTGGTTCCAATGATTTTTCATCGAACATCATATTCGCATTCGTTGCGTAGGGCAGTTCGTTAGCCAAAATTTTTAAATTAGAATAATGCGTTGTGATAATTCCGAAAGCTTCTCTGTGATAAAATTCTTCAAGGAAAATTTCTGCCAGAGCACCTCCAAGTTCAGGATCAGAACCTGTACCAAACTCATCAATTAAAAACATAGTCTTATGATTACATTTCTTCAAAAAGTAATTCATGTTTTTTAATCGGTAACTATACGTACTTAAATGATTTTCGATAGACTGATTATCTCCAATATCGGTTAAGATTCTGTCAAATAAAAATGTTTCACTTCTTTCATGAACCGGAATTAAAATTCCGGATTGCAGCATTAATTGTAATAGTCCAACCGTTTTTAAGGAAATGGTTTTTCCTCCTGCATTTGGACCCGAAATGACAATAATTCTGTTTTCCTGTTTTAATTCAATAGTCTGCGGATGCGTCACCTCTTGTTTTTGTTTATTGTTTAGATACAAAATAGGATGATACGCTTCTCTAAAGAACAATCTTCTTTCTTCTGTAATCGTTGGTAAAATTCCGTTGATTCTGTTAGCGTATTTTGCTTTTCCGGCAACAACATCAATGTCACTTAAAAAATCCTGATATTCAATCAATAAAGGGAGATATGGTCGGATCACATTGGATAAGTTTTTTAAAATTCTCGTAATTTCTTCTTTTTCTTCGTATTCTAAATTCGCTAATTCTCTTGAATATTTCAAAGTAGCTTCAGGTTCGATATAGGCTATACTTCCGGTTTTAGAACTTCCTAAAATAGAACCTTTCACTTTACGACGATACATGGCTAAAACCGCTAAAACACGACGGTTTTGTACAAAGCTTTCTTTAATGTCATCCAGATATCCTAAACCATTATATTGAGTAAGTGCAACACCAAAACTTTGGTTTACTTTTCCACGAACCAAATTCATGTTCTGACGAATTCCGGAAAGAGTTGGAGAAGCATTGTCTTTAATTTCTCCATATTTGTCTACAATGGCATCAATCGAAGTGATGATATCTTTAGTCAGTTCTACACGTGACGCTCTTGCATTTAAGTTTGGATAATAGTCATCGAACTTTCGTAAGAAATTCAATAAGACATTTGTCGTTGCAGAAAGATTGGCAATTTTTCTGAAACTTCCCACTTCCAGAAAACTGTCTTCAATGGCCAAAAACTTAATTTCATGCGAGATGGCGTCAAATCCGTGATTCGGAATGGCGTTGTTATTTTCAAAAGACGAAACATATTCTGAGGTCTGCATTAAGGCCTGCATCAAAGTTTCTTTGTCTCTAAATGGTTTTATTTGTAAAGCTTTTTCTTTTCCAATATCGGTATTACAGCCATCTGAAATGGTTTCGAGAACGGTTGGAAATTGTAAGTCTTGTAATGTTTTTTCGGTAATACTAATCATTTAATTTCTTTAAGAAAGTGATGGCAAAAATACAAAAAATAGTAGCATTGAATACGGTAAAGTTCATATGAGTTATTTTATTTGCTCACAATATGATTTCAATAAAAAAATCCTGAAATTCGCATAAAAAAAGTATGGACGTAAAAGTGCATGATTCCTGGAAGCCGGTTTTGAATGAAGAATTTGAAAAACCATATTTCACCGAATTGATTTCTTTCGTAAAATCTGAATACACTACAAAAGTTTGTTATCCAAAAGGCAACCAGATTTTTTCCGCTTTCGATCATTGCCATTTCGATCAGGTAAAGGTGGTGATTATCGGACAAGATCCTTATCACGGACCCAATCAGGCAAATGGATTGTGTTTTTCTGTAAATGACGGAATCCCGTTCCCGCCTTCTTTATATAATATTTTCAGGGAAATTGAAACAGATTTAGGTAAACCCCTTCCTAAAACGGGTAATTTAGAGCGTTGGGCAGATCAGGGTGTTTTTCTTTTAAATGCTACCTTGACAGTCAGACAATCCGAAGCCGGAAGCCATCAGGGAAAAGGCTGGGAGAAATTTACGGATGCTGTTATTAAACAAATTTCTGCTAAAAAAGAAAATGTCGTTTTCCTGCTTTGGGGAGGTTTTGCACAAAAAAAAGCAACTTTGATTGATGATTCAAAGCATCATATTTTAAAATCTGGACATCCTTCGCCTTTAAGTGCTAACAGAGGATTTTGGTTTGGAAACAAACATTTTAGCCAGACAAATACTTTCCTGAAAGCAAAGGGACTAAAAGAAATTGAATGGTAACATTTTAAGCTAGATTGGATTTTTTTGTCAATCAAACTTACGAATCATCAAAGAATTAAAAAAAGGGATTATCTTTGCACCACATTCAACACAAACTAAGTTTCATGAGTTCAGATTCTAGCAAGAGGTACGCACAAAGAGGTGTTTCGGCATCAAAAGAAGACGTCCACAACGCCATAAAAAATATTGATAAAGGTTTATTTCCGCAGGCTTTCTGTAAAATCGTTCCTGATTATTTAACTAACGACGAAGAACATTGCCTGATTATGCATGCCGATGGAGCTGGTACAAAATCGTCTCTGGCTTATATGTACTGGAAAGAAACCGGAGATATTTCAGTCTGGAAAGGAATCGCTCAGGATGCTTTGATTATGAATATTGATGATTTATTATGTGTTGGAGCAACCGATAATATTCTGCTTTCTTCTACTATCGGAAGAAATAAAAACTTAATTCCTGCCGAAGTAATCTCTGCAATCATCAACGGAACAGAAGAATTAATCAACGAATTGAAATCTTTCGGTGTAACGATTCACTCAACAGGAGGAGAAACTGCCGATGTTGGGGATGTAGTTCGTACTATTATTGTAGATTCAACTGTTACAGCCCGTATGAAACGCTCGGATGTTGTTGATAATGCCAATATTCAGGCTGGAGACGTAATTGTAGGTTTGGCTTCTTTTGGTCAGGCAACTTACGAAAAAAGCTATAACGGCGGAATGGGAAGCAACGGATTAACATCTGCTCGTCACGATGTTTTTGGGAAATATTTAGCTAAAAAATATCCTGAAAGTTTTGACGCAGCCGTTCCAGAAGAGTTGATTTATTCAGGTCAGGTTAATTTGACTGATGAAGTTGAAAACTCTCCAATAAATGCAGGTCAATTAGTGCTTTCACCAACCAGAACGTATGCGCCAATCATTAAGAAAATTTTAGATACCTATACCCCAGACGATATCCATGGAATGGTGCATTGTAGTGGAGGAGCACAGACTAAAATTTTACATTTCGTTCAAAATTTACATATTGTAAAAGACAATTTATTTCCGGTCCCGCCATTGTTCAAACTGATTCAGGAACAATCAAAGACAGACTGGAAAGAAATGTATCAGGTTTTCAACTGCGGTCATCGTATGGAACTTTATGTGCCTGAAAATATTGCTCAGGATATTATTGCGATTTCAAAATCATTCAATGTTGATGCACAAATCGTAGGAAGGGTAGAAGCTGCTGATGTTAAAAAACTGACCATCAAAAGTGAATACGGAACTTTCGAATATTAAAATATATAACTATTAGCTTTATCAGGAGCTAATCCCGTTATTCGCTGTATCTTTTGTGGCGAACCCCGCCACAAAAGGATGCCGCTGCTATCGGGGCTAAAACACGACCTCGTTATGTATGAACTGCTTTTTTGGAGATATCTAGACGAAATTTACCTGAACAATCAGGAAGTTTATGAAACTTTACTTGAAAAGAAGGAAGTTGAAGGTCTTGAAATTCTTCCCATACAGGTAATCCTCAATAGAATCAGCTCAGTTTTCTCACAATGGGAAAAAGTGGATGAAAACAGCTGGAAAAATAATACCGGAAAAGGAGCTTTTCAAATTATTACTACACCACAAAGCATCAAAATAGACTGTTACGGAACCGAAGGCAAAACGATGAACAAACTGGTAGATTTACTGGAAGAGTTCAAATGTCCTTTATATGATCCACAAGTTCCGGAACGATATGACGAAATGTGCGAGTAACTTTTCCCTTTTATAAATTTAAAAATTCCTTCATGACATCAGATTTTAATTTCGCAGATAATATTGTTTTAGAAAATGATTTTGTTTTATTGCGCCCCTTAAAGGAATCTGATGTCGACAATTTATTAGAAATCTCAATCAACGAACCTGAAACATGGAAATATTCTTTAGTAGGCGCTGACGGAAAACAAAATCTCATCCATTATATTCAGTCTGCTGTAAAAGCAAGAGAAGCTGAAAAAGAATTCCCTTTCATAGTTTTCGATAAAAAATCCCAAAAATACGCAGGTTCAACCCGTTTTTATGATATAAATTTACATTTTAAGACCCTTCAGTTAGGATATACCTGGTACGGTTCTGCATTCAGGGGTACGGGACTTAATAAACATTGTAAATTTTTATTGCTTCAATTTGCATTTGAAACTCTCGGATTAGAACGTGTAGAATTCCGCGCTGATAATAATAACGAGCGAAGTATTGCAGCCATGAAAAGTATCGGCTGTAAAGTCGAAGGTGTTTTAAGAAGTCATATGCCGACATCAGAAAAAGGGATTCGCCGCGATTCTATTGTTTTAAGTATTCTTAGGAATGAATGGTTTGAAGAAGTCAAAGAAAAACTAAAACAAAAATTGAAAACTTTATAAAGAGTTCACGAAATTTACATTTAAAAAATTAATAGCGAAATATGAAAATAAATCTAAAATCAGGAATTGATAAATTGCTTTTTGGTATGAAGCAAAAGGATGTGACAGCTGCTTTAGGAAAACCTGATAAGAATTACAAGGATGAAGACGATAATGTCATTTTTGTTTACAATGCACATAAAATCAGATTAACATTTTACCAGGAAGAAGATTTGAAATTAGGATATGCAGTTGCTTCCAGTAATGATTTGGAGGTTTTCGGATTTAAGTTAATTGGGAGAAAAATTGCTGATGTAAAAAAAGATCTGGCAACTAAAGGAATTACAAAATATACTCAGGAAACTTTTGATACCTTCGAAAATTACTTTAATGAAGATAACTGGTTTATTTTGCAGACTGAATTTGATGAAGTGGTGAAATTTGAAATTGGTGCCATCATTAATAATAAAGATGAATTTGATTGGAAGTTCCCTGCTAAGAAATAAGATCTTGAATATTTACTAAAAACCAATCCCGATAGTTACTTAATACTATCGGGATTGTTTTTTATACATATATATAATAGTATAGCAGGAGAGTTTATGCAGTCTGATTGAAGTTTAAAAAAAAGGGTATTTACTTTTAATAAGGAGCTTTTTCCCGCTATTGGTTCCAATCTTTTGCTTTTTAAAGAAAAAAGCAAAAGTATTTTCACTTCTATCGGGGCTATGAAGTGCTTTTTAAAGAGAAATAGCTGTAGAAAAGATATAATCAAAGCTTTTCAGGGTGAAAAGAAGTTTTTTCAAAACATAACTTTTGTTCAGCAAACAGTATTAAAGATTAAAAACTCCTCAAAAACGGAATTCAAAAAGCATGCTGAAATAAGGGAAAATCAGTTTGTAGTAGAAAAAACTTACAATTTTTCAAAAAAGTCTAATCTGTAAGGAATTTGTTATGAGTTAGTTAATAAAAAAGGTTTAAAAAGATTGAAAAAATATAAAAAAAAGAGTTGTAAATGTAAATAAAGGTGTTACTTTTGCACCCGCAATAACGAAAGGCGTTCACTGAAATACTGGCAAGCACTCTGATTGAGAGAAAAAAGATTTTCAAAAAAAAAAGATTAGAAAAAGCTTGTGAGATTTGAAAAATGCTTTTACATTTGCACCCCGTAAAACACGGAAAGTTCGTTGAGAGATTGAAAGAAAAAGGAGAAAAAAGAAACGAAAAAAAAGTTTCAATTTTTTTAAATTTTTCTTGCAGGAAACAAAAAGAATTTTTACTTTTGCACCCGCTTTGAGAAACAAACGATAAGCGAAAAAAATAAAGAAAATTACGTTCGTAGACATATTGAATTGACAGCCGTTTTAACAGAGATGTTAGGACAAAAGAATAAGAGTAATGGAATCGATAGATTAGGGAAGAACCGATAGATATTCATCGCAATATAATATTAAAATATACGATGAAGAGTTTGATCCTGGCTCAGGATGAACGCTAGCGGCAGGCTTAACACATGCAAGTCGAGGGGTAGAAGTCTTCGGGCTTTGAGACCGGCGCACGGGTGCGTAACGCGTATGCAATCTACCTTTTACAGGGGGATAGCCCAGAGAAATTTGGATTAATACCCCATAGTATAGTGAGTTGGCATCAACCTACTATTAAAGTCACAACGGTAAAAGATGAGCATGCGTCCCATTAGCTAGATGGTAAGGTAACGGCTTACCATGGCTACGATGGGTAGGGGTCCTGAGAGGGAGATCCCCCACACTGGTACTGAGACACGGACCAGACTCCTACGGGAGGCAGCAGTGAGGAATATTGGACAATGGGCGCAAGCCTGATCCAGCCATGCCGCGTGCAGGATGACGGTCCTATGGATTGTAAACTGCTTTTGTACGAGAAGAAACACTCCTTCGTGAAGGAATTTGACGGTATCGTAAGAATAAGGATCGGCTAACTCCGTGCCAGCAGCCGCGGTAATACGGAGGATCCAAGCGTTATCCGGAATCATTGGGTTTAAAGGGTCCGTAGGCGGTTTAGTAAGTCAGTGGTGAAAGCCCATCGCTCAACGGTGGAACGGCCATTGATACTGCTGAACTTGAATTATTAGGAAGTAACTAGAATATGTAGTGTAGCGGTGAAATGCTTAGAGATTACATGGAATACCAATTGCGAAGGCAGGTTACTACTAATGGATTGACGCTGATGGACGAAAGCGTGGGTAGCGAACAGGATTAGATACCCTGGTAGTCCACGCCGTAAACGATGGATACTAGCTGTTGGGCGCAAGTTCAGTGGCTAAGCGAAAGTGATAAGTATCCCACCTGGGGAGTACGAACGCAAGTTTGAAACTCAAAGGAATTGACGGGGGCCCGCACAAGCGGTGGAGCATGTGGTTTAATTCGATGATACGCGAGGAACCTTACCAAGGCTTAAATGTAGATTGACCGTTTTGGAAACAGAACTTTCGCAAGACAATTTACAAGGTGCTGCATGGTTGTCGTCAGCTCGTGCCGTGAGGTGTCAGGTTAAGTCCTATAACGAGCGCAACCCCTGTTGTTAGTTGCCATCGAGTCAAGTCGGGAACTCTAACAAGACTGCCAGTGCAAACTGTGAGGAAGGTGGGGATGACGTCAAATCATCACGGCCCTTACGCCTTGGGCTACACACGTGCTACAATGGCCGGTACAGAGAGCAGCCACTGTGTGAGCAGGAGCGAATCTATAAAGCCGGTCACAGTTCGGATCGGAGTCTGCAACTCGACTCCGTGAAGCTGGAATCGCTAGTAATCGGATATCAGCCATGATCCGGTGAATACGTTCCCGGGCCTTGTACACACCGCCCGTCAAGCCATGGAAGCTGGGGGTGCCTGAAGTCGGTGACCGCAAGGAGCTGCCTAGGGTAAAACTGGTAACTAGGGCTAAGTCGTAACAAGGTAGCCGTACCGGAAGGTGCGGCTGGAACACCTCCTTTCTAGAGCCTCATATGTTAGTGGATACACACGTTGGGGATAAAAGATGATTATTTATAAAGTTCTGAATTGAAAGATTTGATTACTCTTGCTGTTAATTTAAAAAAATAATGAAAATTAAGTAAAAACAGAGTCTCGTAGCTCAGCTGGTTAGAGTACTACACTGATAATGTAGGGGTCGGCAGTTCGAGTCTGCCCGGGACTACTATTTAACTTAAAAAAAAGGAAATTTTAGAGGTTGAGTAACCGTTTTAAGTACTGTTAACTAAAAACTGTTAACTGACAACTAAAAAATGGGGGGATTAGCTCAGCTGGCTAGAGCGCCTGCCTTGCACGCAGGAGGTCAACGGTTCGACTCCGTTATTCTCCACGAAATAATTGAAAATTATCAATTGATAATTATTAATTGTTAAAGTTCATTGACATATTGAGATAAGAAAAAATTAAAAAGTAGAAAGCGTTTTTTATTATTAGTAGTAATACAAATAAAAGAAAACAAAAAAAACGGTCTTGTTTTAAGTAACAAGATTGGTACAATAAGCAAAATAAGGGCGTATGGGGGATGCCTAGGCTCTCAGAGGCGATGAAGGGCGTGATAAGCTGCGAAAAGCTGCGGGTATGGGCACACACCATTTGATCCGCAGATACCCGAATGGGGCAACCCACTATGTTGAAGACATAGTACACCGATAGGTGGGCAAACCCGCTGAACTGAAACATCTAAGTAGGCGGAGGAGAAGAAAACAAAAGTGATTCCGTAAGTAGTGGCGAGCGAACGCGGATTAGCCCAAACCAATGTTGTTATGGCAATGTTGGGGTTGTAGGACCACGATATTTTATGTACACGGAACCAGAAGTTACTGGAAAGTAGCGCCAAAGAGGGTGATAGCCCCG